>CAWDPX010000001.1:0-135681 GCA_963804345.1 uncultured Verrucomicrobiae bacterium
AAAAATACGTCACCGCCTCGTGGGTGGCCTCCGGCACCACGATCAGTTCGCTTCCGGGCGCCGCCAGCGCGCGCAATTGTTTCACGTCGGTTGCCGGCGTAATTTTGTCCTCCGCCCCGGCCACAAAAAGCGCGGTGACCGGACGCCGGGCCAGTTCGGTGGTGGTATCGAGTTCACCGGCGGGTATCTCCAAAACGGAAGGCAATTTTCTCAACCCGGCCTTGATAAACGTTGTTGGCATCCAGCCGGCGTATTCGTGGCAGAGGTTCAGGACGGCATTGGACAATCCCGCGTAAGGTGTGATGGCCATTACCGTGCGGACGCGCGGCTCGACTGTCTTCCAGCGCAACGCCAGTGCCGCGCCGTAGGATTCACCGAACGCCGCCACCGGTTCTTTCAACCGGCCATTATGCGCCAGTTCGTCCAGAAGCTGGCTCAGGTCGTGCGCCTCCTGGACGCCAAAATAAATCCGTTTGCCCGTGGATTTGCCGTGTCCGCGCAGGTCCACCAGCACACAACGCCAGCCTTCCTGCGCCAGCCGCAATGCCCAGGGCGCCATTGAAAACTGGGCCAGCCCGTAACCATGCAGCAACACGACCGTGCCGCGCGGCGCCGACGTCCAGGCATTCGATCCGCCGGGCAGGTCGGCATGAAAGGTGAACTCAAACTGTTTCCGGCCGTGCTCCAGCCAATTGGTCGGGGAAATTTCCAGGTGATAATCCGCCGGCTCGACGACGCGATAGCACAATCGCGCCGGTGGCGGACCCACCTCGACAAATTGTTTGGGAAAGTTTGTAAGAAATTTCGGACTGAATGCCACCGCCACGGGCGCCTTGGGCGCGAACCACTCGGGATATGTGTTCGGCGCCTGCGCCATCCGGTGGGCCATGAAACTGCCACAACCCGTCGCACCCCAAACCAGCACGACGGGCAGGAGCAACCAACACAATCTTTGCCGCATCACCCAGCTTGCTTAACCTGTTTTCCTCCGGTTTGCCAAAAAAACTTCTCCCGAAAATAGTTGCCTCAACCGGCCTTGGCCGCAATCTGGACGGCTTCCTGAAGTAGATTGTCAATGGACGAGGCCAGTTGGGCGGCGCCGTTTACCACATCGGTGATGTTCTGGATGCTCTGCTCCGCCTGGTTCAGGGCCGCCGTCACTTTGTCGAGACTCGCCATGACACTTTGGTATGCGGCCGTCTCATTCGTGAATTGCATGGCCACCAGCTCATTGAGATCGCCCCGGAGATTATGGGCCTTTAGAAAGAGCGCCTGGCGTTGGTCGGTGGGAACCGCGCTGTTTCCAGCCAGCTCGTACAATTGACTGACAATGGCTCCCAGTTGTTCGGCGGGATTGGGCAAGGGTTGGTCGGGCATAGGCTTTATTTGGCTGGGTGAACGGCGGTTTGGACCGACGCGATGGCGTCATCAAATAGTTTTACGTGGGCGGTGAAGACATTGATTTGACCGGCCAGGTCGGCCAGATCCTTTGGCTGTTTGCTGGATTTGGCGAACGTGACCAGCGCCGCGTAGGCGCTTTGCATGTCGGAAAGCAGGGAGTCCACCTGCAAGGCGCGGAGTGTCTGAATGCCGTCGTTCTCCTGCACAAACTGGTCAATCAAATCTTTCAAGGCCTTGGGGTCGGTCTTGTTCCGGGCGTTGTTGTAAAGGAACACCATCCCGGCCTGGATGGATGCGTAAGAGGCGTTGTCCATGAGGGTGAGCGACCGCAGATCGCCCTTGAGCAAACCGATGAGCTGGTTGATCGGCTGGTTTCCGTTGAGAATTGCCGTCTCGACCGCCGCCTTCTGCTTGTGTTCAATCGCCAGGGTTCCAACCAGTGTGACCAGCGATGACACCGGCCCGCTGAGATCCAAAGTGGCCGCCTGTTTCGCCAGCGGATTTTGCGCGTTGCCGCCGGTGCGGATCGCCGCCAAGCCTTGAATGGTTGTGCTCAGGCCATTGACATCATCCCCCAGGGCGTTTGCCGCCTGCGTGAGATTTTCAACGTCCTTGGAATTGGCCACCGCCGCCAGGGCATTGGCGTAGCTTGCAATCGTTGACAGCGCCTGGAGCCGGACTTGAATTTCCGCGGCGGGAATGGCATTCGTCAAATCCTCGGTCCCCCACGGTTTGTCCATCAGCACCTTGTCGTACAAATTCGCCCTGGCGTTGAGGTCATTCACCCCCAGCAGATAGGGACGGATCGAATCATTGGCGGCATTCACCGCCGTCTGAAACTTGGAAACCGGGTCCTGATAAATGCTGACCGTGGTGCAGCCGCTGAACAGGATGGCGGCACAGATCAGTCCAAAGAATATTGTCGGTCGTTTTATCATAATCAATTCCGCAGATTTTTATTCCGTGCCGCCATGCTGTTGGAGCAACTGGACCACGATGTCCTGATGCCATTGTTCCGCGCGAACCAGCGGTGTGCGCTTCTGGTCGTCGCGCGCATTCACATTGGCGCCCCTGGCCAGGAGCAGATTGACCGCGTCCGCACAACCTTCCTGCGCGGCCAGATGCAAGGGCGTGGCGCCGTCTTTTGCCGGACAATCAATTTTGGCGCCTTTGTCCAGCAGCACCGCCACGACGTTCGTGTGACAGGCCGACGCCGCCAGATGCAACGGGGTTAGGCCGGCATCGTCGGGCAGATTAAGGTCGCCGGGATTTTGCGCCAGGTCACCGGTCACTTGCGCCACATCGCCGTCCCGGGCGGATGCGTGGATTTCCCGGTAGGCGCTGTGCTGCGTGGCGTGAAAACACCCGGTGCCGGCAACAACCAGCATCGCGGTCAGAATGCAGTGTGTAAATTTGAACCCGGTGGAAATGCCGCAATCGCGACGCACAGCGGCACAACGAATCGACACCGGACCCGGAGCGCGGCGTTCACGCCGCTTCGACGTACGCAACGAAAGCAGACCGGGCATTTTCAGCATCTCATTGCTATGAAAGATGAAGCGGGCTGAAGCCCGCGCCCCACTGAGCCGGGTAATCCAAATGGATGGGTGAAATCTGGTTTTCATGTCAGCAATTTTTTCTCTTACGCGGGCAGGCCATCCATCGCCGCCAAAAGTTCACCAAACTTCGGGTGGTTTTGGTCCGCTCCGTTCTGCTTCAAGCTGGCCACCGCCTGTTGGAAGCCTTTCTGCAAATTTGTATCCGGAGCCGGCACCGTCGCCCCGGTTGGTGCAGGCGGACGGCTGGCAAGGTAGTTGTTAAGCGCCGGCGCCGACGGCGGATTGGTGATGGGATTGTCAAAATTGAGCACGGCGGAAAGGCTTTGCACGGCCCGGGCATCCACCACCGGCGAATACAACCCGTTGGTCCCGAATTTTTCACCCATCAATTTCAGCACGGATATGTGATCCAAAAGCGTGTGGTTCACCGACCCGGCCTGGACAAACGGGGAGATCACATAACCCGGCGTGCGCACGCCCAGCGAAACAAATGGCGTGGTGTAGGTCGCATTGGGCGGTGGCTGGGTCGGAATCATCGGCGGCGAAACGTGATCGAAGAACCCGCCGTGTTCATCGTAGTCAACAATCATGACCGCACCCTGCCAGAAGGCGCGGCTGTTGGTCACCGCGTTATAGACCTGCATGAGAAATTCCTGCCCGTTGCTGATGCCGGAGGGCGCATGTTCGTCGGTGGCCCATCCCAGATGCGGCGCGTCCTGATAAGTCGGCTCGACGAAAATCACCTGGGGCAACTGGTCCGGCGGCGTGTTCATCAGGTCTCCTTCCAGATCATCGAAGGAGCGGAAACGATCGCTCAAAAGAATTTCGTCCACCCATTTGAGCATCATGGTGAAAAACGGAATGCCCTGATGATAAACCCGCCAGCTCACGCCACGCGCCGTCAGCCAGTCATAAACCAGTTCCTGCTCCGGCAGCACGTCGTGGTTCACGTCAATCATCGAGAAGCCGCTCATGGACATGAGCCGGTTGGGCTGGGTGCCCGCCGGCAGCGACGAAAACCAGCGGTCGCAAATGGCATAATTGCGGGCGAAGAAATCATTCATCGGCGCCTGGGCCGCGCCGAAATAGCTCATCACCAGCTTTCGCACTGCCGGATCAGCCGACACGCTGGCGGGAATGGAACTGACAAACCCATTCATCGGATAGGCGTTATTTTGCAATGGCCCGAGGTTGCCCGCCACGTTGGGACGCTCATGTGGCGGATCGAAATCGTCGGGCAGCGTGTAGGGATTGGTGCTGAGGAAGGGTTGATAGGCCTGGGCTTGGTCGCTGTTGGTGAAACGCGCCAGCCACGCCGGGTCGGTGCGCAGGCCGTCCACATCGCTGCGATTGAACGGCGGCAGGCTGAGATAGCCCAGCATGTGGTCGAAGGAACGGTTTTCCATCATCACCACCACGAGGTTTTTAATTTTGCTCAAATCAACTGGCATGGGAAAACTCCTATGGATTCACTTTGGTGTCCTCGTCCGCTTTTCTTTGGGCCTGATCGCCGCGGGCGGACACGCCATCCATGAAACTGGTGAACGCATTGGCCATCCGGTGAACACCTTCGCTGCCGCCCGCAAGCATCGCCCCGGTCACCACGATGTCGGCCACCGTGAAAAGATTCCCGGTGGGTGTGGCATCCAAAAGGAGCCCATGCAACGCCCGCACACCGGCCAGACTCACAAACACGCTGAAAACAAAACTGATCATGAGCGCGATCTCCTTGGTTTCCGCCCGGTAAACGAGTTTGTTCTCGCGGGCCGCGACCAGCGCCGGACGCACCGCCTCAACCGCATCGGTTGCCGCCTTTTTGTCCGCCGGGGCCGCGGTGTTGTCACCGGCCAGGGCCGCGGCCTTTTTGATCGCGGTTTTGACAACTCTGACCGCGTGTTCCTCCGCCTCATCCAATTGGTCGGCCTGCTGATCGCGAAAAACCGTCACCACGACCTCCACGGCGCGCTCGACAAACAGCGCCACCACGAACAACCACCCGATCAACCCGGCGAAAGCCTGCGGCGTCAATGGTTTGAAACCCACCGGCGGTGGCGCCTGGTTCGACCAGACGGGATAAACAATCAATGCGCCCACAACAACCAGCAGGACGGTTGTGATAATGGTGGTATTTTTTTTCATAGGTGAAAGGAATTGATGGTGATCAGAACCTGAAACGTCTCCAAAAACCGCCGGCTGTTGGCGGGCCGTGCACCGCACGGCGGAAAAGCCGGCCGCCACCGGTTCAAATTGCACCCGGAAGCACTCAACCGTTTAATCTGGCAATCCATCATCATGTGCCCTCAGCAAAACAACGGTTCCAACGTGGAAATCGGAAAACTAACTCCTTTATTTAATTCTACTTATCCCAGCAAATGCCAGTTTGGTCAAGGGGTTTTTTCCGCGTCCGGTTGTTCTTGGGCGTATTCACGCATTGCCCCGGAGCGCGGCCTTCAGGCCGCTTCAATGTCCGAGCCGATATAGACGAATCAATTGGCTGTAGACTTTCGAACGATGAAGCGGCGTAAACGCCGCGCTCCGGCCCGTTTTCAATTGGGGGCGGTGTGCGGCATGTACCCGTTATTTTCCACCCTGTGACATCGGCTGGCCGAACCGGGGATTGGAAAAACCAACGGAAAGGCTTAGACTGAAATCCAACGCTGAACCAAAGGAAATTTTTTATGCCCTTGTTAAAACTCGAAACCACCGTTGCGCTCGCCGATGACAAAAAGCAGGCGCTGCTCGCGTCCCTCTCCAAAATCGTGGCCGGCACCATCGGCAAACCCGAACAATACGTCATGGTCGTCGTCAGCCCCACGGCCATTCTCATGTCCGGCAAACCCGGTCCCGCCGCGTTCGTGGACATCCGCAGCATCGGCGGCCTGGGTGGCAGTGTGAATCAACAGCTCGCGCAGAAAATTGGCGGTTTGTTGAAGGAATCCCTCGGTGTGCCGCCGGACCGGATTTACCTGAACTTTACCGACGTCCCCGCCGCCGACTGGGGCTGGAATGGCGACACGTTCGGGTGATGTGGTGTTTCAGATTGAGGTTGTAGTGTCGGCGCTGCGCGCCGATTTCGAGCCGCCCGCCTGCGCCAGGCTTCGGCGTGGCAAGCAGGCTCGACGCTACAGGAAAACGTGATGGAATCGGGCGAAAAGAAAAACGCGCGACGAACGCTCAAATGAGATGGGCCTTTTCCGCAAGCGGAAACCTGCTCCGAAGAGCAATCCACGCCCCGGCACAAGATCTCAAAGCCGGTATTTGGATGCGAGCTGTTCGTCGCGCAATTCAACTTATAGCACACCGCTCCCAAATTTCCAGTGCGAGTTATTCACAAGCTGTGTGACGCGCCTCTTCGTCCTCGTTCTCGTCCTCGTCCTCGATAAAAAAATTCATCAACAACATTGCATTGAGCGGAACGGAAATTAAACTCCCGGTTGAACAGCAAACGTGAACTCTTTCAAAACTACGGTGGGAACTGGCCGGCTTTACGGCCTGGCTCTTTATTTTTTTATGGGCTCAGTGGCGTTGGCTGACCCTCACGATGATTTGGTTTATCAACGATACAGCCAAAAGCTGAAACCAAGCCCAATCCGCTACGAGGATGACAAGACGTTTACCGAGCTTACGCGGCCTGCCACCCAACAGGATGTCGAAAAGGGCAAGGCAATTTTCACCTTCGAGGGATTAGGACCGTCGCGCGTCTGGAAACTCCCGAAGTGCCCGAACTTTTGCGAGTGGTCTTCACTCAAAGATTATTCCTTGGGAACCTACGAAGATAACGGTGTTCTCAAAACGAACTTCGATAATTGCGGCGATGTGTGTCAGGCAGAGGAGACTCCAAGTCAATGGCCAATGGAAGCGGTATTTCGGATTCCTTTGCAAGCACGGCGCGGCGGTTGTCCCCGCCGATGATGTCTATCTTTCACTCCCTTGTGATTGTGATGCGCCCCGACAAGTGAGGTGGCTTGAGCTTCCGGGTGGCATGGACCTGGGATTACTTGATCCCGATGAGGATATGCAAAATGCGAAAATCATCACAAACCGTCTGAGCATAAGAGATCCGTTACTAGTGTAGTGTCCAATAAGTGATTGACATTATTGGTGTGTGGGGTAGGATTTGGACATGCCACGCCACGCCCAGTCCTTAACTTTGACCCAAGAGGAGGAGGAACAGTTGACCGCCCGTGTTCGAGATCGCCGGTCCACTCAGCAGACGGTCTTGCGCGTCCGCATTGTTCTGCTCTCTGCCCAACATTGGGAGAACCAGGAGATTGCCACCGAACTGTCCACCACTCCCCACACGGTGGGGGTATGGCGGCGGCGGTTTGCCCGGGAGCGTTTGGAGGGATTGGAGGACACCCCGCGTTCCGGTCGTCCGGTGTCGTTGGCGACAGCCACGGTGGCCAAGGTGCTCACCACGGTGACCCGCCCGCCCAAGGGACGGACTCGCTGGAGTGTGCGCAGCATGGCGCGTAGTGCCGGGCTGTCCAAGAGCCGGGTGCATCAACTTTGGCAAGCCAATGACCTCAAGCCCCATCAGGTGCGCACCTTCAAATTGTCCTTGGATCCGCAGTTTGAGGTGAAGTTCTGGGACGTCATCGGCCTGTATTTGAACCCGCCCCAGAAGGCTTTGGTGCTGTGTTGCGATGAGAAGAGCCAGTGTCAGGCGCTGGAGCGCACTCAACCGGGGCTGCCCTTGGGCGTGGGCCACATTCGCACGCGCACCCACGACTACGTGCGCCACGGCACCACGACGCTCTTTGCCGCCCTGAGTACTTTGGATGGACGGGTGATTGCGCGCACCGAGACCCGCCACACCCACGTGGAATGGCTGCGCTTCCTGCGACAGATCGAGCGGGAGACGCCGCCGCAACTCACGCTGCACCTGATCGTGGACAACTACGCGACGCACAAACACCCGGCGGTCAAGGCGTGGCTGGCCCGGCATCCCCGGGTACAGTCGCACTTCACGCCCACGAGCAGTTCATGGCTCAATCTGGTGGAACGCTTTTTCCGCGACCTGACCGAGCAGGTAGTGCGAGAGGGCAGCTTCCGGAGCGTGGGAGAATTGGTGCGCAGCATCGAAGCCTGGCTGGCGGAACGCAACCGCCAACCGCAGCGTTATGTGTGGCGTGCTGAGGGGGCTGCCATCCTGGAAAAAATCACTCGCGCTCGCGCTAAACTCGGAGAAATAAAGGCAGACACTTCGAGGACACTACACTAGGGCGTGTTTTCAAAATGGGTTTTTGAGCCAGTCCAGTATTGCAGCCATCTGAACGAAGCCCAGGAAATACAAATCACGTTTCTCATAACGAGTCCCAATTCTGCGATAGCGTTTCAATCGTTGAAACAAGTTTTCCACCTTGTGCCGTTTCTTGTAATGACCGCGATGCCAGCCCACCGGATTGAGCCGGTTGCAGCGCGGTGGAATGCAAGGGTGGCTGCCCCAGCGCCGCAACAGCGCGCGAAAACCGTCGCTGTCGTAACCCTTGTCGGCCACCGTGGTCGTGCCACGCAATGGCGGACGCGCGGCGGTCTGTGCGACGCACACATCGGCGTGCTGTCCTGGGGCCAAGCTCAAACTCACCGCCCGTCCGCGCCCGTCCACCCACGCATTGATTTTGGTGTTCAGCCCGCCCTTGGTGCGTCCAATGGCTTGATTTTGTTGGCCACCGGCGGGATTGCTGGCGTCTTGATGCACTTTGACATGGCTGGCGTCGAGAAAGCGCAACTGGCCTTGAGCGTTGCGCGCCAGTACGGCCAACAACCGTGGCCACAGTCCACACTGGCACCAGCGACGCCAGCGCGTATAGACCGAGTTCCAAGGCCCGTAACGGGCGGGCAAGTCGCGCCACGGAATACCCGTACGCAAGATGAAGAGCATGGCTTCGAACATCAACCGATCGTCTTTGGGTGGACGACCGCGCCGCCGTCGGCGCGCAAACGATAACGTAAATCCAGCTTGCTAAGTTAATTTTTTTATCCGCTCCCAGAGCAGATCCGACACCTGAAACCGCGAGGATGTTTTCATAAAAAGAACTCCCATCATAGACGCCGCTGATCGCATTTGTGTTCATTTTTTGATTTTGAAAACACGCCCTAGTTAAGCTGTATGCGCGAAATCGACGGGGAATTGCCCAAAATGTTTTGGGGAATGTGTATCGGGACGAAAAGAATGGCGGACCGGCCTTTCACAAAGGAATAACCCTGTTTCTGGAGTGGGCACCATTCAATCCCAAAACTCCGGATCCGAATTATCCTCGCACAGGAGATTTCCGACCGGTCTCTTCCATTCGCACAAATTTTTTCAGCGGTGCCGCCGAAGGGCCGACGCTTGGCACGGCCGAAGAAGCCAGAATCGGCGTTTTCAATGCAGTGCATCTGAACACTGTCCTTAGTTTTAGTTCCAAAGTTCATCCCAGTGGTGATTGCGACGGGCCTCATCGAGCGCGCAGAGGTTACGCAGGCCTGCTTTGGACCAGAACTGGCCGCAGCGTTTGAACCGGCATTGCTTTTGGCGGCAGGCCGATTCGACGGCCCCGGAGCCGATGGGCCAGCCTCGTTTTGCGATGGCCTGATAGTGCATCCGACCGGCATGGGTAGCAAAGTAGTTCTGTTCGCGCCGAATCACCTTGCCCGCTTCACCGTGTCGCTTCTTGAGTTGAGCAATCTGGCGCAAGACTCGTCGTTCCTGACCATGTCGCACTTGATGCCGCAGAGGTTCGACCCACTGCGCGAGCGTCGGTTCCTTTTCACCGTGTAACGCCCGTCCCAAATTCCACAGATGTTCGCTGCCGTGGAAAAAATCCAGCAGTTCCACCGCCTCCTTCCAGCGATCCTGCTTCAGGTTCCAAACCCATTCGGCACCATCGCCCAAGTACAGCAACTGCTCGGCACGCCCCAACCCTTCACGCAAGGCTTCCCAGTTAAGCCGCCGGCCCAATTCCCCTGACTGGTCCTGCCAGTTGACCACGAGCTTGTCGATCAGCAGGCCGCGTCCCGTTTCTGTAGGGGCGGATGCCTCTTGGCGATAGAACACCCCCAGCTTCAATTCGTGCCATTCCACGCGGTCTTGCTGGGTTTTCTGCTTGCCCCACCCCGGACCCCGATAGCGCAATTGGCAACCGTCTGCCATCAACACTCCCAACTCGCTGGGGCCGCGCTGGGGCAAGCGTTCCACTGGCGGTTGCTCATACCGGCGCTGCGCCTGCGCCTCGGCACATGCGCCCATCCGCTGCACCAAGGCATGGAGCGTCGCGTCATCGATGGTTTGCGCCCAGCGGCTGGCCACCTGTGCGGCCTCCTCATAAGAACCGGTGGCCGTGGCCGTGAAACAGAGTTTCTCGGCAAACCCAGGCGTCAGTTTCTGATGCGGACCCAACTGCCACGCCGCCCGCAGCGGACAACCCCATTGACCAGTGCTGGGATCCTGTCCGTAATCAACGACGAGCTTTACCTCGCCCAACTCGCTGCGCAGCGTCAGCGGCCTGCTCCGACGTTGCTTTAGGGGGGAAACCTCGCCGTGTTCCTCGGCTAGTTTTTGCAGGCGTTCCTCCAATCGCTGGCGCCCCCATTCGCGGCTTTCAGCTACGACTTCACGTTCGATGTCCGCCAGGCTTGGCAATGGCTTGGATGTTGGTTTCATGTGATGACACGGCTTGCATGGTTTATGTTTCTGCCGGTCGAGGAACCGTTATTCTCTAATTTCTCTAAAATTTAAGGACAGTGTCAAGATGCACCCTTTTCAATGTCAGTGACTGGTTCTCGCTCGATCGGCCCGGATATTACCAGTATCATTTCAAATTCATTCCCTCGGAACTCGGCTTGCGAACGGATGAAAACTGCGGAGCCGATGGTAATTACATGGGTTTTACGCTCGGCACAGCACCCAAACGGCCGTCGGTGGAGGAATTGAACAACGACATTGCTCCGTTTGGGGGACCTCAGAATGAAGCCAGGCTCAAGGCTTTGATCCATGAAGCGCTTGGCAAAGAAGTGACAAATTCAGCGGCTGAGGTCGCACCGTCAAACGGCCTGCTTGTGTGGTCCAAACCGGTCAACGGGTTGACTGCACGGATTGAGCATTTGGGGTTCGTGAGGCTCAAGAATATGGGCCATGAACCTTTGTTGATTCCCACCGGCAATCCGACAAACACAACGCAGCAATTGGCAATGTTCCTTGACCAGGACGACACGAACACCCCGCCGCTGATTTTAAGTCCTGGGGAAAGCGCCCTTGCATATACGTGTGGGCTGCCTGGCGACAATAATGATCGGGCGTCAGAGGTTAAAGTCATCCTCCGGCAAAAGGAATCCACAACCCGGTCCGCCTGGCGCGGTGTGTTGGAAACTCCGCCCTACCCAAAGCAACCCAGCACTCAGTTGCTGAAGCGTTATGCCCGCACCCAGGCTGTTCCAGATTATCTTCCAAAGCTGAGTCACTTCTTCTTCATGGGCGATAACATGAGCGGCCAGGAATCGGAAGTCGTCCAGCTCAGCATACCGAATTCGGATTATCTTGACACCTTGGAACTCTATGACCGGAATCAGCTCCGGCTGAAACTCGAAGCGATGATGCAGGACGAGAAAGTCCTGCCGATGAAACTGCTTCTGGCTTCGGTGGCCATGACGGTTGGCAGTGAGAAAGCAGCCTTGTTTGTGCTGGAATGCATGAAAAACACCGATTATCCGGCTGCCAAAAACGCGCAAGACGCTGTCCGGCTGGCGTTGAGGCATTACGAGGGTAATCCACCAGACTGGCTCGTGGAAATGGCAATCGCCGCCTTGTCGGACGATAGATACGTGACAGGATTGCAGAAAGCCAACTGGTCGAGTGACACATTTTTTACAATGTCGTATTTGGCCGATGAACATAGCGATTTGACCCGGGCGTTGGGATTTTCGAAGTGTACCAATGCCGTTCCCTTCCTGATCGAGATGGCAAAAAAAACGGGCGGCCACCGTGGACCGATAATGGCTCTGGGCTTCATCGGTGATCAACGGGCGATACCGGTTCTGATTGGTTTTGTGAAGAAAACCGGACCAACGGTTAAAAAAGTGAAAGGGATCGGTCTGTCAGACGACTTTTTGCGACCGGTCGAAGCCCTGTCAAATTTGAAAGCGAAGGAAGCTGTTCCTGTGCTCGCACAATATGTTGAGTATCCGGACGTCATTGAAGCTCTCGAACATATTGGCGATTCGCGCGCGATCCCTCCGTTGCAGGATCTGATTGCAGCAAAAGGAAGAGTGGACAAGGCGGGCGTGGACAATGATCCAAAAGAAGAACAGGAGCGTCTCGCCGCCGCCAGAATTGCCGTAGCCAGCCTGGATCCCAGTGACCGAACCACCCGCTTGTGCGATCTGCTTGCCGATCTGTCATTCGATGAGTATCAACGAAGATCAGTCGTTTGGAGACTTGGTGAACAGCCTGATGTCCGGGCCGTCCCTCATTTGGCAAAGGCTATCAAGACGGACCCGAGCGGAGCTGTGGTCAACCAAGCGATAACTGTCCTGGCTGTTTTTAAATACAAATCGGCGGTTGATTCCTTGATCGACTGCTTTGACGCCGACTTCAAAGGGAAGACTGATTGGAAACGCGCTTATAAACCGGAGATGTTTCAAGAGAACATCGCTGATTCCTTGCGCACCCTCACCGGCCACAGTCTGGGACCAGACAAGGAACAATGGCTTAAATGGTGGCAGGAAAACAGAAACACGCTGCCGGAATTGAAATAACTCCTGGCAATTTGACCGTTACGCTCTTGGCCGGATTCAGGAAGCAAAAAATCCATCAACAACATTGCATTGAGCGGAACGGAAATTAAACTCCGCGCGCGTGTTGAACCTGAATTCACTCAATCCCCAGCAGCGCCAGGCCGTCGAAACGTTGAACGGCCCGGTGCTGATCCTCGCCGGCGCCGGCACCGGCAAGACCCGTGTCATCACGTTCCGCATCGCGCACCTCATCGCCAAGGGCGTCGCTCCGGGAAACATTCTCGCCGTCACCTTCACCAACAAGGCCGCCCGCGAAATGCAGGAACGCGTCACGCGGCTTCTGCCGAAGCCGGTCAAAGGCGGCGACACTCGACACTCGACACTCGACACTCGTCCCACGATTTGCACCTTCCATTCGCTCTGCGTCCGGATATTGCGCCAGCACATTGAGCGGCTCGGCTACAAACGGAATTTTGTCATCTACAACGAATCGGAACAGCTCGGCGCCGTCAAAAAAATCCTCGCGCAGATTTCCGCGAAGGGCGAGAAAGCCGACGCGGCGGCGGTCCTGGCCCTGTTGAGCCGGTTCAAAAATGGCGGTGAACGCGCCGCCGTCTTTGCGGATGAAAGCGTCCGCGCGCTGGCCCAGCACATCCGCTCGCGCTACGAAACCGCCCTGCACGCCTGCAATGCCGTTGACTTTGACGACCTCATCCTGCTCACGCTGCGGCTGTTCAACGAGCATCCGGACGTGCTCGAAGCTTGTCGCGCCAAATATCGCTACGTCATGGCGGACGAATACCAGGACACCAACGCCACGCAATTCCAGCTCATCCACGCCCTGACCATGAAACACCGGAATTTCTGCGTGGTGGGCGACGACGACCAGAGCATTTACGGCTGGCGCGGCGCGGAAATCGGGAACCTGCTCGACCTGGAAAAACATTTCCCGGAAGTGAAAATCATCAAGCTCGAACAGAATTACCGCTCGACGAACACCATCCTGGACGCCGCCAACGCCATCATCAAAAACAACGCGCGCCGCCGGCCCAAACAGCTCTGGTCGGGCAAGGGCCGGGGCGACAAGATTATTTTGCGCGCCTACACGAATGATGACGACGAGGCGCGCAACCTGGTCGAACAGATTGAATTCGCGCGCCGCGCCCACGGCGTCCCCTGGTTGCACCACGCCGTTTTGTTCCGGACGAATGTGCAGTCGCGTCCGCTCGAAACCGCGTTCCGCACGGCCGGCGTCCGTTATCATCTCATCGGCGGCCAGAGTTTTTTCGACCGGGCGGAAATCCGCGATTTTCTCGCCTACCTGAAGGTTTTCATCAATCCACACGACGACGTCAGCCTGCTGCGCATTGCGAACGTGCCGGCGCGCGGGCTGAGCGATGTGACCATGGAACGTCTGCTCGGCGCGAGCCACGAGCGGAAGGGGTCAGTATTCGCCGCAATGAAAAATCCGGCGGTGCAGGTGACGTTTCAAGCCAAGGCGCGCCAGAGCATCGAGGCGTTTGTTGCCTTCATCGAAAAGACCCGCGCGCAACTGCATCAAG
Source organism: uncultured Verrucomicrobiae bacterium (assembly GCA_963804345.1). GTDB lineage: Bacteria > Verrucomicrobiota > Verrucomicrobiia > Limisphaerales > UBA11358 > UBA11358. Next base: position 14,237 of record CAWDPX010000001.1, read on the forward strand.
CCGCCTCGTCACCGCGGCCGTTGCAATCCTGGGCCGAACATTTTCTGGATGAGACCGGCTACTTTGCCGAACTCCGGCGGTTGGAAAAAAATCGCGAGAACGCCGAGGACCGCATCCGCAACCTACGCGAACTGACCGCCACGCTCGACAATTTTGGCCGGCCCGGCGACCCGGCGTCCGACCGGCTGCAAACCTTTTTGGACGACATCACCCTCGACAGCGAACTCGAGGAGGAAAAGGAAACCGGCGACGCCGTGACGCTCATCACCATGCACAGTTGCAAGGGGCTGGAATTTCCGCGCGTCTATATCGTGGGATTGGAGGAAGGCCTGATGCCGCATGCGCGGTCGGCGGCGGAAGGCACGCTCGACGAGGAACGGCGGCTGTTTTACGTGGCCGTGACGCGCGCGATGCAATCGCTCACCCTCAGCCATTGCGCGGGCCGGATGCGCTACGGCCAGTTGATGCCCTGTCACCCATCGCGCTTTCTCAAGGAACTGCCGCCCGAACTCGTGGAAGACGCCGACGCCAGGGACAAAGAGCCGCTGAACCCGGACGCCGGCAAGAAAATGTTCGAGGTCCTCCGCAGCGCCGTTAATTGAAGATGCTGAGTTTGATTCGCGACAGCGGACGACCCGATTTGGGCACCCAATTTGCGAGTCTTGGAAAGTCCATTCCCGCACGGGATCTCATTTCAAACCCGGAATTGGGATTGTGATAACAGCAATCTTGGCGGATACTTTGATTCATGATGCTGCGTAATCATCAACGAGTGTTGTTTTGCCTGTTGCTATTGGGCGTGTTGTTGTCCGCACGCGGGGAGTTGGTGCCGGCCAATTTCAGCGCCGCCCAGCCGATCAAGGTCATGGCCATAGGCGATTCGATCACCGACGACTGCGTTTACAACGGCGCCTGGCGTCAGTATCTGCAACCGCTGCTCGATGCCAATGGTTATCCCTTCGTTTTTGTGGGCCGGGTACAGTCAATGCCGTCCGGGAGTTTCACCAAAACGCAGCATGAAGGGTATTGCGGAGCTGTTATTGCCCCGCCCGGCGTGATGACCAGTCCGGTAAATGGCTACGCCGGCACAAATGTTTACCTCCTGAAAATCGCCGCTGACGCCCTGACCAATGCGACCCCCGATCTGGTGCTGGTGCTGATCGGGGCAAACGATATTGGCCGTGGACGCAATCCCTATCAGGTCGCAACGAATGACATGCCGAACCTGCTGGACATTATTTTTTCAAACGCTCCCAATGCCAACGTCATCCTCGCCAAGATCACTTCACTCTACAACGCAAACACATCCGGCCTCAACTACGGCGTCTACGCGACCAACGTTCCCATTTACAATGCCGCCCTGCAAGCGATGGTCAATCAGCGGCGGGCCCTCGGACAAAACGTGTCCCTGGCCGACATGTTTTCCGCCGTGAAAAGAGCCGTGATGTTCAACTCCGATAATGTGCATCCGAATACGACGGGCTTGCAGGCCGTTGCGCAGGAATGGTTTGCCCGCATTCAGGCCATCACCATCACAACCCATCAGGTGACGTCCACGCTGATTCCTGGCGGAGACATTTGGAAATACTCCGACACGGGCCAGGACCTGGGGACGAACTGGTCACAACCCGGTTACGACGACAGCGGCTGGGCCGGCGGCGCGGCGCGGCTGGGTTACGGTGACCCGGCGGTGTTCACCACGGTCAGTTATGGGACGAATGCATCCTACCGACACATCACAACCTATTTCCGCGACTCGTTTGTCGTGCCGGGCAACGTAACCTTCACCAATCTCAATTTCCGCCTCGCGCGGGTGGACGGCGCCGTGGTCTGGCTCAACGGCCGGGAAGCTTTTCGCACCAACATGCCGACCGGACCGATCACCTATACGAACCTGGCGTCGCAATATACGATTATCCAGGAGACGCCGTACACTTTCTACCCGACAAACATCGCGGTGTCGAATTTGCCCGCGGGAACGAACCTGGTCGCGGTGGAAGTTCATTTGTTCTTCACCAACAGAACCTCCCTCGGCTTTGACCTGGAACTGATCGGGACGGGTTACTTTTTGCCGCCCTCTCTTTCCATCGCATCTGCGGGCACCAACATTGTTCTTGCCTGGCCGGTTGCCGGCGGAACCGGCTGCACGCTTTATTCCTCAACGGACCTGACCGCGCCGGGAAGTTGGACCATTGCGGCGGCAACGGTTCAGACCAACGGCGGGCAATATGTTGTGACCTTGTCGCCCGACGCGGTCACAAGATTTTTTCGTCTCCAGCAACCCTAGCAGCCATCTGATATAAATATCCGCCGACGCCAGGGACAAAGAGCCGCTGAACCCGGACGCCGGCAAAAAATGTTCGACGTCTTCGCAGCGCCATTCAGTGAAGCAATGCTGAAGGCTAAAGGCTGAAGGCTGAAATGATTTACCTGTGGGAGACGAGGCTTGCCGGGTCGTAGCGTTCGGCGCGAAGACCGGTGACGAGGCTCAAGCTGAAAGGAAGGATTCTTCCTTGGACGGTCCGGGACGGTCTGATTAAATCCACCCGACACAACATGAGCGACGGAAAACAACCATTTACAGAATATGCGACCAAGGCCCAGCGCGGCCCGGATGCCGCCCGGTGGGGCTGGATTGCCGCCGGCATCCTTGCCGTGCTGTTGGTTGTGTCGTTGCTGCTCTGGGCCTCGGCCGTGGGCAAACTGCGCGGACTGGAATCGCTCCAAACCAAACTGGATGACGCCAATGCCAGCCTTGCCGGCGCACAGGCCGAAAACCAGAAGGACAAAGACCAGATTGCGGCCTTGCAATCCAAGGTTGCCGATCTGGAACAGGACAAGAACGCCGCCGCCCAGATGGCCAAAGGCCTCGAAAATGAGATGCGCGCCGACCTCGAATCCAAGGATGTCACCATCTCCAATCTGAAAGGCAAGCTCACCGTGAACATCCTCGACCGCGTCATGTTTGATTCCGGCGAGGCGATCTTGAAACCGGCGGGAGAATCCGTGATGCGCAAGGTTGCAACCATTCTCGCCGGACATCCGCAACTGAAGATTCACGTCATCGGCCACACCGACAACGTGCCCATCCGGCCCGAAGCCCGCAACCGGTTCGCCAGCAACTGGGAACTTTCCACCGCCCGCGCCCTGGCCGCCGTGCATTTCCTCACCGAAAAGGCGGGCGTGGACCCGCGCCGCGTCGGGGCCGTCGGTTACGGTGAATATCGCCCTCTTGCCGACAATGCGACCGCCGAAGGCAGAGCCAGGAACCGCCGCATTGCCATCACCATTCTGCCGGATGAACTCGCCGGAGCCGACACCGTGCCGGCAGTGAAGCCCGCTGCGTCCACAAATTCCCCGCCGCAGCCACCTGGAACCGAGCCGCCTGAACCGCCTGTGAAATAGATCGATTCTTCGCTGTTTCAGTTCACCTGCGATGAACCGGGGAACATTCAACGCTCAACATTCAATGTCGAACATTCAAGGAAAGGCACCCTTCGGTGTTGGGTGTTGAATGTTGAATGTTGAATGTTTTTTCGTTCAGGGGTAATAAACAGCTCCCAGCGGCGAGCGCCCGGAGGATTGATCTGCCAATATCCGGACACCACCACGATAACGCCGGTGAAATGAAAGGATTTCAGTGGATGCGACCCTTTCATCCGCCGGTGAAACGGCTGGATTGGCTGAAATTGAACGACCGTAGGAGTCGAGGTAACGAGGCTCAAACTGAAACCCCGAAGCCCGGAACGGGCGAAAGAAAATAGCCCAGGGCAAGCGAAGTGAAAACGAGCGCCGCCCTGGGTTAACGAAATAAAAATAAAATCTCCCTCTCCTCGCCAAACGAGGAGAGGGCCGGGGTGAGGAGTCGAATTGACCACGAAGCCTCAAAACATGATGATGCGCGAAGAGAAACTTGTCTTGGGTGAATTATTGTGGATAACAATCCAGAAAACAGCCCGGAATTAGCGGGCGCGAATTTGCCATTGGCGATGAACAGCCAAGCGATAAGCCAAACACAAGAAAACTCGCAGAGGGCTGCAAAGACTTGCTTCTCAAAATGGGATTCTCTGATTTTCTGAATCTTGGCAACGAAGAGGGAAAATGATTTAGACTCCTCACCCCGGCCTCTCCTTCCCGCAGGACGGGACGAGAAGATGGAGAATTATTTTGTGGTACGATTTACCCAGGGCGGCTCCCGCCACGGCGGGATTGCCCTGGGCTATTATCTTTCGCTCCGATGGAGCTTTGAATTGATGAACACAAAATATTTGTCGCCATTCACGCCACCATAACCTCCGTTTCGGCGGGTGTCTCGTGTTCGGCGATTTTCACGCGCATTTTGTGCAACGCTTCCTCTTGGATCTGCCGGATGCGTTCGCGCGTGACGCCCAGCCGGTCGCCGATTTCTTCCAGCGTTTTGGTCCGGCCATCATCCAGCCCGAAGCGCATGCCCAAGATCCTGTTTTCCCGCGGCGTGAGCGTGGCCAGAACTTTCCGGACCAGCGCCGTGTCGTTTTGTTGGATCAGCCGGTCGAACGGCGCCGCGGCGTCCGGGTCCGCCACCACCTCGGAAATCTGTTTCGGCTCGTCGGTTCCAACCGGGGCGTCGAGTGAAATGGGCGCCCGGGAAGCGTCGCGATACTGCTGGATGCGGCGCGGATTGAGTCCCAGATGGTCCGCCACCTCCTGGTCCGTCGGGTCCCGGTCGAACGCCTCCCGCAACTTCACCTCCGCCTTGCGGATATGCGCCACCTTGTCCACCACGTGCACGGGCAGCCGGATGGTTTTGGACTGGTTGGCCAGCGCCCGCATGATGCATTGCTTGATCCACCACGAGGCGTAGGTGGAAAGCTTCGCGCCCTTGCGGGGATTGAACCGCTCGACGCCCTTCATCAGGCCGATGTTGCCCTCATTGATCAGGTCAAGCAGCGGAAGCCCCAGGCCTTCGTAATCGCGGGCGATCTTCACCACCAGCCGGAGATTGGCCGTGATCATCTGCTCGCGCGCCTTCCGGTCGCCTTTTTTAATCCGCTTGGCGAGAACAATTTCATCCTGCGGCGTGATCAATTTCACCTGCCCGATTTCGCGCAGGTACAATTGCAACGTGTCGCCATGAAGTGATTCCGATGGCATGGGTTCCGAGGGCGCGACGTTCGGGGACGCCGATAATGCCAGCGTGCCGGCAGCTGCGGTTTCAGGCGCTGGGAATCGTAATCGCCGTGACGGACGCATCCCGGTCAGGGGGATGTGAACGGATTTGATCGTTAAGCCTCGCGCAAATCGGTTTGGTTTCAATGCGGTTCTCATGTTGGCCTTTTCATTCGATTCGTTTACCGGTTGCTTCGATGTTCGGAAAACGCGGGTAACCGGTTACGCCGCCAGGGTGACAACCGGGCTGTTCTCCCGCACGAATTGCTGACGGGCATTCCAATGGGCCACCTCCCGGACTTTCTCCGCCGCGAGGGTGGGGAAAAACAGGTGCGGATAATTCGTTTGCCAGGCTGCCGCCTCGGCTTCATTCAAGGCGAGCCGGACCAGCCGTTCCGGCACTGAAAACGCGCGGGCCGATTCCGCGAAGATCGCATTTTTGGCACCGGCAATCTGCGCCCGCATTTTCCGGCAGCATGCCCGGCAGACGTTTTGGATCAAACCGTCTTGTCCCCGATTTTCAACTGCGCTTGTCTGCTTCATCATTTCTCACTCCTTTCAAACTTTATGTAATAACAACAGTTACATATTCGCACAAAAAAAGAGACTGTCAAACGGCTTTTGGGGCGGCACCCGGACACGAGGCTTTGATCATGCCAATCACGCCGGCCAGCGTGGTTGTCTCCAGGTCGCGTTCCAGGGCATTCTCCGCCGACGCAAAGACCTTGTTCAAGGTTTCCCGGATGCAATGGCCCACCGGGCAGGCGCTGTTGGCTTTTCGGGCGGGACTGGCAAAAGGCTCAAGGGCTTCCACCGCCCGATAAACTTCAGCCAGATTAATGCGGCCCGGGGAACGGCTTAAACGGGAGCCGGATCCGGCTCCCTTGCGGGTCTCCACCAGCTTGGCCCGCTGCAACGACAGGAGCAGCCGCCGGATAATGACGGGATTGGTGTTGACGCTGGCCGCCAGCCTGGCCGACGTGACCGGGTCGCCCTCCTTGTAAGCGAGGACGGCGAGCACATGCACGGCCATGGCAAAACGGCAACTCGTTCGCATAATGAATGTTTAATAAGTAACCGCGGAGATTACATTTGTCAACTGGAGCGTTAAACGACCACCGTCGCCCGGTACCGGTTTTGCGCGTCTGGCAAGTTTCAATTTGAGGCCCTCGCCCTGCTTCCAGCCCAGGAGCTGTTCGCCCAGCGGCGATTGCGGCGTAATGACCAATACTCCCCGTTTTTCATGCAGCACTTCCGTGCCGCCCGCCCGGGGCCGATGAAATAAGCCGTCTTTTCCCCGTCAAAGGCCAGTTCCACGAAGGCCCCGACATCAATGGGTTCGCTAGCCCCGAACTCGCGCGCCTCCAGCTTTTCGAATGCGGCAATGGCACTTTGAATTTCCGCCGCCTGCTTGGATTGTCCCCGGGCCAGATAGGAGGCTTCGAGTCCGCGGGTGTCGTATTTGTTCTCGGCCTTGCTCTGCTCATGCGTGGCTTCCGCGCGCGAGGCCTGGGCCGCCCGGAAATAAACCTCCAGTTCGTCCGTCAGCCGGGCAATGATCTTCCTGATAAGCGCGCGTTTGTTCATGCGAAAGGTTTGAGCTTATTCCACCAACGCGTCCTTGGCCAGATTTCCTGGCGTGGGGTTGTAGTGTCGGCGCTGTGCGCCGATTTTTTCGAGCCACAGGCTCGACGCTACACTGCTTCAACCAGGTTGAGAACATTCCGCCGGATGAATTTATGTTTTCAATTGCGCCGCTTTGATTCATTTTCTCACCACTAATTTGTATGGCTGAAAAAGCAAAGCACATTTACGACGAGAGCAAGATCAAGACGCTGTCCTCGCTGGAGCACATCCGGCTGCGCACGGGCATGTACATCGGGCGCATCGGCACCGGCGCGCATCCCGACGACGGCTGTTACATCCTGCTCAAGGAGGTTGTGGACAACGCGATTGACGAATACATCATGGGCCACGGCAAGGAGGTCGAGATCAAGATCGAGGGCACGCATGTCAGCGTGCGCGATTTCGGGCGCGGCATCCCGCTCGGCAAGGTCGTGGACTGCGTTTCCAAGATCAACACCGGCGCCAAATACAACGACGACGTGTTCCAATTCAGCGTGGGCCTCAACGGTGTCGGCACCAAGGCGGTCAATGCCCTGTCGAAAACCTTCCTCGTGCGCAGCCATCGCGACGGGGAATTTGCCGAGGCGGCGTTCAAGGTGGGCAGGCTGAAGAAGGAAAATTCGGGCAAATCCAAGGAACCGGACGGCACGTTCATCGAGTTCGAGCCGGACCCGGAGATTTTCAAGGAAACCCAGTTCCGCGACGAACACGTCGAACGCCGGTTGCGCCATTACAGCTACCTCAACACGGGGCTGAGGTTGATTTACAACGGCAAGACCTTCCAATCGCGCCACGGCCTGATGGACCTGGTCATGGAGGATCTGGCCACCGATGGCAGCGAGCCGATTTATCCGCCGCTGCATTACGCCAGCAAGACGCTGGAATTTTGTTTCACCCACAGCAACAGCCGTTACGGCGAGACGTTTTATTCGTTCGTCAACGGCCAGTACACCAGCGACGGCGGCACGCATCTGAGCGCCTTCCGCGAAGGCCTGCTCAAGGCGGTGAACGAGCACTGCAACGGCAAATACGAGGGCGACGACGTGCGCGAATGCATGGTCGGCGCGGTGGCCATCCGGCTTCAAGACCCGGTGTTTGAATCGCAGACCAAGAACAAGCTCGGCAACACGGAAATCCGCGCTGACCTCATCAACAAGGTGCGCGAGGAACTGCTGCATTTTTTCCAGCGCAACAAGGCCATCGCCGACAAGATCATCGAGAAGGTGGCGGACACACAGCAGTTGCGGAAGGAACTGCAGTCGGTCAAGAAGCTCGCGCGCGAACGCGCCAAGTCCATCACGCTCCGCATCCCGCAGCTCAAGGACTGCAAGAACCACTTCGACGCGAAGCGCGAAAAGGGCCGCGGCACAATGGTGTTCATCTGCGAGGGCCAGTCCGCCGCCGGTTCCATCACGAGCTGCCGCGACGTGAACAACCAGGCCGTGTTCGTCCTCAAGGGCAAGCCGCTCAACGTCTGGGACCTCAAGCGCGACATCATGTACGAGAACGACGAGATGTATAACCTCATGCAGTCGCTGAACGTCGAGGACAACACTGAAGGTTTGCGCTACGAGAAGGTCATCCTTGCCACCGATGCGGACGTGGACGGCATGCACATCCGCAACCTGATGATCACGTACTTTTTCCGGTTCTTCGAACAGCTCGTCCATGACGGCCGCATTTTTGTGCTGGAGACGCCGCTGTTCCGCGTCCGCAACAAGGGAAAAACCATTTACTGCTACAGTGAAACCGAGCGCGACAACGCGGTGAAGGAACTCGGTGGCAAGCCGGAAATCACGCGGTTCAAGGGTTTGGGTGAAATAAGCCCGAAGGAATTTGCGCAATTCATCGGCAAGGAAATGCGCCTGAGCCAGGTGGAATACGCGCCCAAAATGGAGGCCGCGCCCATCTTCAATTTCTACATGGGCAAGAACACGCCCGAGCGGAAAGATTACATCATGGACCGCCTCGTCGTGCCGGTGGAGGAATAACCTGATAATTCCGAGTCTAACGGCAAGTTCGATAACTGCAACCTTTTGTCTCATATGAGACAAAAGGTTGTTTACACAAAGCTGGTGATTGTAGTATCATCGCCGATATGCAACCAAGAACTGAAGAGTTCCTGAACCTCTTGCTGTGGTCCACCGACAAGTTGATGCGACCCACCTTTCGCAATCTGACCGATTCCTACGAGAGTTGGGCTTTCCGCAACGGCTTGATGCGGCAGATGGCTTCTCTGGAGACTCAGCAATTGCTCGAACGCGACCTGGCATCACCCGATGACCGCATATACCGTCTGACTTGGCAGGGTCGGCTGCATGCGTTGGGCGGACGCGATCCGCAAGCCAGATGGGAGCGCGAGTGGGATGGACGTTGGCGACTTGTGTTGTTCGATGTCCCGACAGCCCAAAACTCTCACCGCGTCCGACTACGACGCTACCTGCGTGACAAAGGCTTCGGCTACCTGCAAAAAAGTGTGTGGATTACGCCTGATTCACTGGAGGAAGAACGACAAGTCCTCGGCGGCGGGAAGATCAACGTAAAATCGCTCATCCTGCTGGAGGCGCGGCCTTGTGCGGGCGAATCTGACGTGGAAATTGTTGCGGGCGCCTGGGACTTCGGGCACATCAACCGCCGCTATAACCTGCATCTGAAAATCCTCAATGAGCGACCGGACGGCAAGTTGAGAAACCATGCGGCAGCCAAGGCATTGCTGCGCTGGGCTGCGGCGGAACGTGAAGCGTGGCTGGACGCGGTGGCGAACGATCCGCTCCTGCCGAAAAAAATTCTGCCATCCGATTACCTGGGACAACAGGCCTGGCAGCGGCGGGTGGAAGTGCTCCGCGTTGCAGGACGGCAACTAAACACGTTCGGTCCTTGACATGGTGCTACAATCATTTGTCTTATATGAGACAAAAGATTGTATATTAATTGTGCCGGTAAAGATCAAAGATTAGCAGCTTTTCCAGTCAGAGCCGTTCAATTTGTTCTTGCGAGTCTTGCCAGCCGCCATGGATTTCCGGCTTAATGCGTGTCGCATTTGATCTAAAAACATGCCAGCCAAACGTAAAAAAGAATCAGACCAGCCGGAATTGCCTATTGAAGACACGAAACCCGCACCGGCAGAGAAGAAACCCGCGAAGAAATCCGCCGCTACGAACGGCAACGGGGCAACGCACGTGCTCGCGGAGGACGTACCCGCCGCCATCGCGCATGTACCTTTTGACCCGAGAAAATCAGAAGGTGGCCTGCATCGCCGTGTGGACCGGGACTTTCTCGAATACGCGAGCTACGTTATCCGCGACCGCGCCATCCCGAATCTCTCCGACGGCCTGAAACCGGTGCAGCGGCGCATTCTCTGGGCGTTGCACGAGAAGGACGACGGGCGCTTCATCAAGGTCGCCAACGTGGTCGGTCACACGATGCAGTATCATCCGCACGGCGATGCCTCCATCGGTGACGCGCTCGTGGTGCTGGCCAACAAGCGTTACCTCATCGAGGGCCAGGGCAACTTCGGCAACATTTTCACCGGCGATCCCGCCGCCGCGCCGCGTTACATCGAGTGCCGGCTCACGGAACTGGCCCGGATGGAACTGTTCAACGACGAGATCACCGATTTCGTGCCGAGCTACGACGGCCGCAACAAGGAGCCGGTCGCCTTGCCGTCCAAATTGCCGGTGACGCTCATGCTCGGCACGGAAGGCATCGCCGTCGGCCTGGCGGCGCGCATTCTGCCGCATAATTTCCCCGAGCTGCTCGAAGCGCAGATTGCCATCCTCAAAAAACAGCCGTTCAAGTGCCTGCCGGATTTTGCCACCGGCGGACTGATGGACGCGCGTGATTACCACGACGGCAAGGGTAGCGTGAAAGTCCGCGCCAAGCTCAAGGTCAAGGACGAGCAGACGGTCACCGTCAAGGAGATCCCGCCCACCACCACGACCGATTCACTCATCGCATCCATCGAGGACGCTGTGCAAAAGGGCAAGCTCAAGGTCAAATCCATCAACGACTTTACGTCCGAGAATGTCGAGATCGAGATCAAGTGCCCGGCCGGCGTGGATGCGGAGAAGCTGGTGGACGCTCTGTATGCGTTCACGGACTGCGAAGTCACCATCGCCAGCCGCATCGTGGTCATCAAGGACAGCCGTCCGGTGGAACTGACGGTGTCCGAAATCCTGCGGGAGAACACCAGCCAGCTGGTCGCCGTCCTCAAGCGCGAACTGGAGTTGCGCGAGCAGCAGCTTCAGGACGAGCTGCATTACCGCACGCTGGAGCGCATCTTTATCGAGGAACGCATCTACAAGCTGATCGAAAAGAGCAAAACGAACGAGGCAGTGATGGCGGCTGTCACTGACGGCTTTAAGCCATTCAAGCGGCAGCTTGTGCGCGACCTCGCTGATCCGGACGTGGAACGGCTGTTGCAGGTCCGCATCCGGCGCATTTCGCTGTTCGACATCAACCAGCACCACGAGGAGATGGAAAAGGTGAAGGCCGACCTTGCCGAGACGCGCAAAAATCTCAAGAACCTGACGAAGTACGTCATCAGTCATCTTGAGGCGTTGCTGGAAAAGTACGGCCCGCTGTATCCGCGATTGGCCACGAAATCCGCCCGGCACGAGGAAGTGGATGTGAAGGCGGTGGCGTTCAAGGCGTTCAAGGTCGCCTACGACCGCGAAAGCGGTTACGTCGGCTACAAGGTGAACGGCGACGAGTTCAAGCTCGAATGCACGAAGTTCGACAAGGTGCTGCTGGTGTTCAAGGACGGCACCTACAAGGTCACCGAACTGCCGGAGAAATTATTTGTGGGTCCGGAACTGTTTTTCTGCGGCCTGCCCGACCGCGAGCGCGTGTTCACGTGCGCCTACACGAATCGGGATGCCAGTTATCTCAAGCGGTTCACGTTTGGCGGGACGATTTTGGACAAGGCCTATTGCTGCATCCAGGAGAAATCGCGCATCCTGTTTTTCGCGACCGACACGCCAAAGCTGCTGTACATCCGCTACAAGCCCGCGCCGCACCAGAAGGTGAACCAGCAGACCTGCGACCCGGCGGAAGTGGACGTGAAATCGCCGCGGACGCTGGGCCGGCAGATTTCCATCAAGGACATCTCCTCAGTCACCGCCGAGCCAACGCGCGGCTGGGACGAAAACGCCACCACGACCAAAATCGTGTTTGCTTGAGCCACGGCGAGGGCGGTCTGATTGAATGGGGTTGACGCCGGGCGCGACACGATTGCCCGGTTCTCCGCCACTGCGATGAATCACGCCGCGCCGAGCAGCGCGTGAACCTTGGGCATCCATTCACTGATCGGGATTTTCTGGGGACAATGGTCTTCGCAGTCGTGGCAGGCAACGCAAACACCGGCCCGCGCCGCTTCCGGAATGAAAATCTGATACTTGAAGCGTGCGCCGGGAATGTCTTCGTGGAGAAACGCTTCGTTGTAGATTTCAAAATTGGCCGGGATGTTCACTCCGTTTGGGCAGGGCATGCAATAGTTGCACTTGGTGCAGGGAATGGCGGTTCGTTCCCGGTACTTTTGCCGCAAGTCCGCGATCAGTTTCAGATCCGCTTCCTGAAACGAATGGCTCCGGGCGTGAGCCGCCGAATCCAGGTTGGCGTTAACCTGGTCCAGATTGCTCATCCCGCTTAACACCACCGACACTTCGGGCTGGTCCCAAAGCCATTGCAACGCCCAGTCCGCCGGGGAACGTTTTACGCTCGCGCGCTCAATCACCTCGCGAATGGACGATGGCGGATTGGCCAGCCTGCCGCCGAGCAGCGGTTCCATGATCACGACGGCCAGGCCCCTGGCGGCGGCGAGCTTCAACCCCCGGGTGCCCGCCTGGTTCTCCGTGTCCATGTAGTTGTATTGAATCTGGCAGAACGTCCAGCCATCGTAACCGTTGACGATGTCGGGGAAGCTCTCGTAATTGTCGTGGAACGAAAAACCCAGGTGGCGGATGCGTCCGTCGCGAATCGCCGCCTCGGACTTTTCCAGGAGCTTGTATTTCGGGACGATTTCGCTCCAGCGCTTTTTATCCAGGGCGTGGAGCAGATAGAAATCAATGTGATCGGTCTGTAGCCTGCGGAGTTGCTCGTTCAACATCCGGTCAAAATCGGCTTCCTTCTCAATCAACCACACCGCGGACTTGGTGGCTATTTTCACCCGGTCCCGATGTCCGCGCAACGCCTTGCCGAGAACGGTCTCGCTGGCGCCGTCGTGATAGATGTAAGCGGTGTCGAAATAGTTCACGCCCCGGTCCAAGGCGTGGCGGATCATGCGCACCGCCTCCGCTTCATTGATATTTGGGCCGTTGGGATTTCCATCCACGGTGGGCAGGCGCATGCAGCCAAAGCCCAGAACCGAAGCGTCCCAATCCAGCCTGCCGAATTTGCGAGATTGCATGGCAACGGTTTCGGAGGAATTCATTCACGAACCAAGGCGGGCGGGCGGCTTCCGGCGTGTTGATGGATCGCCGCGCCCAGCCAGGCAATGGTTTGGCCCAGATCATTCATGTTGCGTGCCGCCTCGTCATCTTTGGCCACGTCGCCCTTGTCCAGGCCAAATCCGAGGTTCCAGTACGTGGACCCCGGCACGATGGCGCCGGACATGAGGAACATGTGGTTCATCGTGTCAAAAGCGTGCGTGCCGCCGCCGCGTCTGACCGCCACCACAGCGGCCCCGATTTTTCCGCGGAACAATCCGCCGTTGGCCAGCGCCACCAGCCCGGCGCGATCCAGCAGCGCCTTCATCTCGGCGCTCACGTCGGTGAAATACGTCGGTGATCCGAGGAGGATCGCGTCGGCTGCGGCCATTTTCGCGAAGCACTGGTTGAAAACATCATCTTTCTGGCTGCACCGGGAATTTTTCTTTTTGAAACACACGTAACAAGCCTGGCATCCGCGGATGGTTTTTCCGCCGAGCTGGATGAACTCGGTTTCCCAGCCGGCTGCGACCAGCGGCGCGAGCGCCTTTTTCAAAAGAATTTCAGTGTTCCCGCCCTTGCGCGGGCTTCCATTTATGGCAACGGCTTTCATGACTCTAAATTCCAAACTGGAATCATAAACAATTCAAATTTCCTGCCTTAACCGGGCTGCGTCAATGACGAACCAAAGTTGAAAAAGGTTTTACGTGACGCCGGGACTTTCGTGCCGGGCAGCAGCCAGAACCGTTCAGCACTGGCAGTGTCCTCTTGCTTCGCCTCCGTCATCCAGGCGGATTTGCATCAGCCGCAATTCCGTTCGCAGGCTCCAGCCGGTGTGCGTCCAGAACTTCATCCCTTCCGCGTTGTTGGCGAAGATGAAGATGTTGCATTTTTGGATGCCGGCCTTGCGGAGTTTCGCCAGACAGGCGTTCACAAGCTGCCGGCCGATCCCACGACACCGGTGGCGTTTTGACACGGCCAGGTGATGCAGGTAACCGCGCCGTCCGTCGTGGCCGCACAACACGGCGCCGATGATTCGCCCATCCTTTTCCGCAACGAAACTGAGACGCGGGTTGCGCCGTAGAAACGCGGCGATGGCGCGGCGCGTGTCGGACTCGTTCAAGCCCACGCCCTCGGTGCGCCGCCACAAAGCGATGACCGTGTCATAATCTTCGATCCGAAAAGGGCGCACCATTGTTCCATCGGCACCGGGTGTTGTCATAAAATAATGACTCGAAATTCTATTCTCCATCTTCCCCGCTTCACTCGGGTAACATCACGACCTTGCCCCACGTTGGATGGAACGGATCACTGTGAGTCAACGCCCACAATGTGGGAACCGAGGGCGCGGTTTTGGGAAGATTGCCCTTGCCGTCCGTAAAATAAACAAGTCCCTCGAACCGGCGCGCCGCCCGGGCCTCATCAAAGACCGGCACGAAATTGGTGTCCCCGCCGCCAACGAACGGCCCGAGCGGTCCAACCAACGGATAGATGCGATGTATCGCCGCATCGCACTCGGCCAGTGTCAAGGTTGCATGGCGTGCCAGCCGCCGAATTTCCCGGGCCACCCGGCCGAGCGCCTCGCTGCTCATGCTTCCCGAGGTATCTATCCCCACCAGAAGCTTCGGCTTTGGCGGCCGGCGCCGTCTTCCCGGGATTTCACCCACCCGCATGGGAAAACGCCGGTTCGGTCTCAAATAATCGGGTTGAACTTGCCGCCGTTGCGGAAACGCCTCGCGCAATATCCGCACCCAGTTGAGTTCGCCGCGCGGCCCGGAATCCAGCAGCACTCGTGACAACTCTTTGCCGCGGCGCAATACGTTGTCGTCCTGAAGTGGATCATCGGCCCCGCCGTGTTCGCCGGCAAGATGCGCAGCAATCGCTTCCTTCATCTGGCGAAGCCCCGCTTCCGAGGTCCGCATTCCGAGGCCAAACAATCCACGGCTCCAGTTCCTTTCGGTGGCACCATCACTCCGCGCATCGAGCATGTCGCCCAGGCCAGCCCCGCCGCTGGCTCCGGCCTGGCAGGGTCGGTGTGTATCCTGCATCTGTGAAAACCACGAGTCCTGCATCTTCAATCCACCGCTCTGGCAGGCCGTCTGCAACAACGCGTAACGTTCCATGGTGCTTTGGCCGGGCTTGATCCCGTACTGTAAAAACCGTTGAATGTCCACCCCGTGCTCCGGAAGCGGTTCCCGGACAAATTCGTTCGCCGAAATTTCCATCGCCAGCTCCATGACCTGCGGACGATCGACGCAATAAAATTTCGCCATTGTCAAATGCCCGAGCAAAACGTGCTGAATCTCATGGAGCAGGACGCCCGTCCGGTATTGCGGGTAACGCTCGAAGTAATTTCGATTGACCAGAAGCTGGAACCCCGAATCTGGATCATCCCAGCGGCGGAGGCAGACAGCCATCACCTTCACAGTATTGGCAGCAATGGGATCCATGCGCGCCAAAACACCCGCGTAATGGGGATAGCATTGCAAAAAACGCGTCTCATCGAGCATCAACTCAAACCAGCCCTGGCGCAACCGGCTGGCGATGACGGGAGGACGCAGCTCGCTCATATGGTCTTCTTTTCAGGAATCAGCCCGCGCACGCGGAGCCAGCGGGTCAAGTCCTGGCCGAACGGGCCCGCATCCGCAGCCAACAGGGCCAGTTGTGCCGCGCCATCCTTGGACAACTGTTCCCCGCGGGTTTCCTCGAGCCAGCGCGTCACGGAGGCGGTCACCAGCCGCACCCGATGTATTTTCATTTCCGACTGCCAATTTAACGTCTCCTTGCGTAACGGCGAACTGCCATAATTCGCAGCAATGCTGGCCGGGTCGTAGCCAAGCTGCCGCAGCAGCAACGGACCCGATGCCGATTCCGCCGCGCTTTCGAGGCATTGCTCGCGCATGTCTCCGGGCAGCGACGCCAGCAGTTTTTCAAGCGACGCAAGCGTAACGGCACCCGTTTCCACATGCGCGCGGAGGGCCGCTCCGGCGAACTGGCGCCGCAGTTCCGCAGCAATCATCGCCACGGTATCGCTGTGCTTTGAACTGTCGAGTTCACCAATCAACTTTGACAACACCGCTTCGCCCCCGGCACCGAGCATCGCGTCCATGTCCAGATCGGGCAACGCCGGATATTTTGACATCGCCTCCGCCACAAGCGTCGCCCAGGATGCCGGCAAATAGCCGCGCAGCGCAATGCGCAGGAACTCTGTATTTGCCCGCTCATCCGGGTCCAGCACATGGAGCAGGTCGGAGGCATAAGTCCATGAGCGCGGCGGCGCCTGCTCAAAAACGTCAGCATGGTCGCGCGCAATTCGCGCAATCACCGGATGCACGTTGGTTCGGACAGCCCAGCCCAGCCACGTGTCCCGGTCGGCGCAAACGGAAAGCTGGAGAAAACGCGACCGCAACGCCGGGTCAAGCCGGTTGACCTGGTAATCGCCGTCCTCCGGATTGATTGCGGCCACACACGTCCAGCCCTCCGGCAGTTCGTAGGCGTGCAACCGCCGCGCTGAAAGAAGTTGCAGCGCCGGTTGCATCACTGGAATCTCCGCGCGATTGAGTTCCTCGAGCATCAACACTCCGCAGCCTTGGCTCGGTAATTCCGCCGGGCTCGCATAACGGGTGCGT
Source organism: uncultured Verrucomicrobiae bacterium (assembly GCA_963804345.1). GTDB lineage: Bacteria > Verrucomicrobiota > Verrucomicrobiia > Limisphaerales > UBA11358 > UBA11358. The sequence continues at coordinate 31,065 of CAWDPX010000001.1, forward strand.
CCGCCCTCGATCACCGGCAGCCCCACCAAATCCGGAGGCTCCAGCAGACTCAAATCCAGCACCACCACCCCGAGTCCGCGGCCACGGGCGAATTCGCTTACGATCTGGCTTTTGCCGATGCCGGTCGAGCCTTCCAAAAGCACGGGCCTTCGCGCCCGGTAGGCCGCATCCAGCACCTCAATCACTCGGGGTCCGATCGGCACGGAAAGTTGCGTGGCGGGCGCCGGCGAATTGGTTGCTGGCCGCGGCAAGGGAGCTGGATTTGACTTCATCATGGAATTCGTCCTTTCTCTTGTAAGTTGCCGACTGCGACTGCCGGGCTGAGAGCAAATGCTCCCGAGCCCATGGAAAGTTTCCATTTCCCAACGATTTGCCCCGCCTCCAGTTTGCCGAGATAAAGCACGCTGTGCGCCCCCTGGTACGTTTTGATCCAACCCATTCGTACTTCCCCTCCGTCCACCCGGTATTCCCCGTCAATGGTGAACGCGCCCAGGCCGTCCGCGCCGTCGCCCCGTATCAAGCCGTCGGCAAACTCCAGGGTCATCTGCTGGGAATGCTTGATCCACAATTGCACGTAGTGCCCGGCCCACAGGCCTGACGGAAGTTCTATGCGGGGCGTGGGCATCACCAGACGGCGCCTCCAACGGCGCGAATGTCGTGTGGGGTCGTGAGACTGGTCTCGATGGCAATTTCAAGCCCGCGCACAATCTCATCCAGCGACAGGCTCGGTGAGCCGTCCGCGACGCGTCGGGCCTGTTCCGGCAGGTAGGGAACATGGATGAATCCTCCGCGTACCGTCCGCTTCTGCGCCAGCGACCGCATCAAGCCATAGAAAACATGATTGCAAACGAAAGTTCCGGCGCTTTGCGAAACCACCGCCGGCAAATCTGCTTTCCACAGTGCCGCAACGACGGCTTTGATCGGCAGTGTTGACCAATACGCCGCCGGCCCGCCTCGGACCACGGGGCGATCCACGGGCTGATTGCCGGCATTGTCCGGAATGCTGGCGTCCTCGATATTGATGGCCACACGTTCCACGCTGATATCTCCCCGCCCTCCGGCCAAACCCGCACAAATCACCAACTCGGGCTCTGTGTGCCGGATTTCCTGCCCGAGTGCCGCCAGAGACTTCCCGAAAACACACGGCAACACGGCGCCCGCCACGCGCCGTCCGGCCACCAGCCTGCCATCCAACGCCTGCGCGGCAAGCGCTGAAGGATTCAGCGTCTCTCCTCCGAAAGGTTCGAATCCAGTGACAAGCACGTTTTTCATCTGCGCCAGTTTTCCAACGCTGTGACTTCAATGGCAGGCAGAACTGCCAACGCCAGTCCAACATTGTAATGTCCCCATATTCCCCGAATGAAGAAAGAATACAAATATTTTCCCGTCGTGCCATCGAAGTACCCATTGGCCCGCCGAGCTTCGGTCTTCACGCATCGCACATCACACGGTTACCACAACAACAGGCAGCAAGAGGGTTTCCTTTTCACTCCACCGTCACGCTCTTGGCCAGGTTGCGGGGCTTGTCCACGTCGCAGCCGCGCGCGACGGCGATGTGATACGCGAACAGTTGCAGCGGCACGCTCGCCAGAATGGGATTGATCGGTTCCAGCGCCTTCGGCAGGTAAATCACGTCGTTGGCCACTTTGCCGACCTGTTTGTCGCCCTCGGTGGCCAGCGCGATGATGGGACCCTTGCGCGCGCGGATCATCGCCAGGTTCGCCATCGTCTTGTCATACATCGAATCCTGCGGCACGAGAAAAACCGTCGGCGTCTTGGGATCAATCAACGCAATCGGGCCGTGCTTCATCTCCGCCGCCGAATAGCCCTCGGCGTGGATGTAGGAAATTTCCTTCAGCTTGAGCGCGCCTTCCAGGGCAATCGGATAGTTGTAACCCCGGCTGAGGAAAAAGAAATCGTCGGCTTTGTGATATTTCTTTGCGAGTTTCTTGAACGCGTTGTTTTGCGCGAGGATGGATTCAAGCTGTTTGGGCACGGCTTCGAGCGCGTGCAAAATTTCCAGCGCCCGGCGGGCGGAAAGATTTCGCAGCCGGCCCAAGTGTACGGCCAGCAGCGCCAGAATCGTGAGTGTGGAGACAAAGGCCTTGGTCGAGGCAACGCCGATTTCCGGGCCGGCGTGCATGTAAATGCCGCCGTCGGATTCGCGCGCGATGGTGCTGCCGACGACGTTGATGATGGCGAGCGCACGGTGGCCGCGGCGCTTGGCCTCGCGCAGCGCGGCGAGCGTGTCGGCGGTCTCGCCGGATTGCGAGACAACCAGCAGCACGGTGCTTTTTTCCAATGGCGCGTTGCGATAACAAAACTCGTGCGCGAACTCGACCTCGACCGGAATCTGCGCCAGTTCCTCAATCAGATACTCGCCCACCAGCGCCGCATGCCAGCTCGTGCCGCTGGCGGCGATGACGATGCGGTCAATCGAACGCAACTCGGCGGACGTCAGATTCAGGCCGCCGAATCTGGCGGTCGCGCCCTCGTTGTCCACCCGGCCGCGCAGGGCGTTGGCCACCGTTTGCGGTTGCTCATATATCTCCTTGAGCATGAAGTGCGCGTGTTTGCCGCGCACGGCATCTTCCTGGCTGAACTCCAGATTGCTGACCTGGACGTTGGCGGTGTCCGTGCCCAGGTTCAAAACGTCAAAGCGTTCGGGCGTGATGGTCGCCACGTCATAATCATTGAGATAAACGACCTTCTTGGTGTGGGCGACAATGGCGTTGGCGTCGCTGGCGAGAAAATTCTCGCCGGTGCCGATGCCGATGATGAGCGGCGAACCGCGCCGCGCGCCGACCATGGTGTCCGGCTCGTCGGCGGAAATCACCGCGAGGCCGTAGGTGCCGATGACTTCGCGGAGCGCGTCGCAGACCGCCTGGGTAAGTAGCGCAGGCGTCCCGCCTGCGGGTTCGGGCGGCATCTTGCCGCCAGATTCACGAGGCACGGATGCCTCGTGAACTCGCAGGCGGGACGCCTGCGCTACGGTTTGCCGCCGCTTTTCGTAATAATCGCCAATCAGATGCGCGAGCACCTCGGTATCGGTGTCGGATTTGAATTTGTGGCCGGTGGCGAGCAGTTTTTGTTTGAGCGCGTCGAAATTTTCGATGACGCCATTGTGAACAATGGCAATTTTGCCGGATTGATCGAGCTGCGGATGGGAATTTTTGTCCGAGGGCGGGCCATGCGTGGCCCAGCGCGTGTGGCCGATGCCGAGATTTCCCTCGACCGGTTCGGATTTCAAAAGCCGGGCGAGTCCCTCGCCGATTTTTCCCATTTTCTTGCGGATGAGCAGGTCGCCGCCACACACCAAAGCCACACCGGCGCTGTCGTAGCCGCGATATTCCAGCCGCCGCAATCCTTCGAGCAGGATGGGCGAGGCCGCCTTTTTACCAACGTATCCAATGATGCCGCACATAAATTTAAAATCCTCTGGTAGGGCCGACCTGCTGGTCGGCCAGGACGCGCGGCAGCGCGTCCCTACCGTTGCTGTTTCAATATCCAGTCCGCCGCGCCGGACAAATCGTCCACCACCACGGCGCGTTTCAATGGTTCCGGCTCCTCGCGTTCCAGTTTCGCGCCGTAACCGGTGCGGACGAGTATGCTATTTTTCACGCCGGCGTTCCAGCCGCATTCCAAATCAATCAACTTGTCTCCGACCATGAAACTCTCCGCGAGGTTCAAATTAAATTCGTCGCGCGCGTCGAACAAAAACTGCGGTGACGGCTTGCGTCCCCGGCTGGGCTGATCGGGCCCCTCGGGCGCGATGTAAATTTTTTCGAGGCGCACGCCGGCCCGGGCCAGTTCGCGGCGCAAATGCTCGTTGACGCGCTCCACGTCCGCAAGCGTGAAGTAACCGCGCCCGACGCCGGATTGGTTGGAGACGATGAACAGTTTGAGTCCGGCGTCCGCGAGGCGTTTCAGCGCCGACGCCACTCCGGGGAGGAAGGCCACGTCCTCGACACGGTGCAGATAATTCTTTTCCTCAATCAACACCCCGTCGCGGTCGAGAAACACAGCCGGCTTCATTCCGGCAAATTGTGGTTTGTTTATGGCAAGAATGGAATTGAATTCTTTCCGGCGCTTGGCATCCTGCTGCGATTGCAGTTTTTACAAAACAACCAACCATCAAGCATTAAATGAGCAAAGGCAAATTAGGAATTTTGGTCGGTGGCGGCCCGGCACCGGGCATCAACGGCGTCATCGCGGCGGCCACCATCGAAGGCATCAATCAAGGTTACGAAGTCATCGGCTTCCGCGACGGCTTCAAATGGCTGGCGCAGGGTGAGGCACAACATTGCCAGCCGCTGTCTATCCGCGACGTGAAGGACATCCATCTGCGCGGCGGTTCGATTCTCGGCACCGCGCGCACGAACCCCACCAAGTCTGAGAAGCAGATGAAAAACGTCTTCAGCGTTTTTGAAAAACTTGGCATCACCGCGCTGGTCACCATCGGCGGCGACGACACGGCGTTTTCCGCCAGCGTCGTGGCCAAACAAAGCCAGGGGAAAATCCGCGTCGCGCACGTGCCCAAGACGATTGACAACGATCTGCCCCTGCCCGGTTCGACGCCGACGTTTGGATTTGAAACGGCACGGCACTACGGCGTTCACCTGGTCCGCAATCTCGCCGAGGACGCGCGCACCACGTCGCGCTGGTATCTCATCATCAGCATGGGCCGCGCGGCGGGACATCTTGCGCTCGGCATCGCCAAGGCCGCCGCAGCCACGCTCGCCGTCATTCCGGAGGAATTCCACGGACGACAGGTCACGGTGGATGAAGTGTGCGACATCATCATCGGTTCCATCATCAAGCGCCGGGCCGAAGGTTCGCAATACGGCATTGTCGTCCTCGCCGAAGGCCTCATCGAGGCGATGGGCGAAAAAGGATTGGTGAAGGCGTTGCCGGAAGGCCAGATCGAGCGTTTCGGCAAAGTGGTTTACGACGAGCACGGCCATTTGCACCTGGGCGAAATCGAATTCGGCCGCCTGATGAAGGAGCTTTTGAACCAGCGCCTGGAAAAACTCGGCATCAAGATGACCTTCATTGACAAGGACCTCGGCTACGAACTCCGCTGCGCCGACCCGATCCCGTTCGACGCCGAATACACCCGCGACCTCGGTTATGCCGCCGTCAAGTTCCTGCTCTCGCCCGAATCCAAAAAATACGGCGCCATCATCAGCTTCGTGAACGGCAAAATGAACCCGCTGCCGTTCGACAAAATGCTCGATCCGAAGACTGGCCGCATGCAAAACCGCAAGGTCAACGTGGACGGCGAGGCCTACGAATGCGCCTGCGCCTACATGATCCGGCTGGAACGCGAGGATTTTGAGGATGCGAAACAGCTCGCCAAATGCGCCGGCGTGGTGAAAATGACGCCGGAACAATTCCGCAAGCGCTTCGGCTATCTCGTCGGCGTGAAGTAAAATTTGCCATCGCGCGCGGCGTCGGAGAAATTTCTCCGACGCCTTTTTTGTTTCAACAAAACGCCTGTTTTTCAGTGGTTGCGTCTCAAACACCAACGATGGCACAAAACTACATCTTATTTGGCCCCGTGCCGCACGAGAAACTCAACCACGTTGGTACGGTGCGCCATGACCGCCATGTGCAATGGGGTATGTCCAAATTCATCGGGTTCATTTGCCAATCCGGGGTCCGCCTTGAGCAGCGCCGTCAGGGCTTCAAGTTTTCCCTCACGCACAGCCTGGAAAACATCGATGTCAGCATTGGGCGGGAGACTTTTAAAGGGATTCCGGTCACGCGCCATCAGCAGACGCGGGGTTTCGCCGGCGTTGTTGGTTTCATCCAGGCCAGCCCCATGCTTTAAGAGCCAGTTAAACACGTCATACGTTCCCGTTTTTGCCGAGATGTGCAACGGTGTGTTGCCGTCGTTGTCGCGCACTTCAACATCAACCTTGGCTGCGGTGAAAGTATCGCCAACACTGTGGACAAAAAACAACGGACTTTGGTTTGGCCCGCCAATTCCCGCCAGGTAATGAAGAGGAGTTTTCCCCTGATCATCTTTTGCGGAAAGATCCGCCCCCGACTTCGCGAGCATCTCAAGACATGCCCCCACTTCACTACCCGGCCATTTGCCGGACAGGAACAGATGTGCCGGAGTGCGACCATGCTTGTCTCGCAAATTGGGATTTGCCCCGGCATCCAGCAGCAACTTTGTCGCTTCTGCTTTGAACGAGGTGTCGGCAGTGGCCAGCACATGCAAAGGAGTCAACCCCTCGTTATCCTGCGCGTTTACATTCGCCCCGGATTTTACGAGCAGTTGGAATGGTTCGTTGGTGCCGTTTTCATTCAAATCCCAACCCCATATTTTTTCGGCAAACATGTGCAGCGGCGTCCGGCCCAGATGATTGGTGGCGTTCACATCCGCACCCGCCGCAATCAGACTGGCTGCCCGGTCGGCGGTCGTATCTTGTCCGGCGTGATGCAACGCGGTATCCCCGTTCGCGTCGGCCTCATCGACGTTGCCGCCGCCGGTGCCGAGGAGTTTCAAAAGCGCCGCCTGATCGTCATTGAAGAAAAAAATGTAGCGTGATGATTTTTCTCCGGTCACCAACTGGACCGCGGTTTGCCCGGCATGATTGGTGGCCCGGGCATCTACTCCGCACGCCAGCAGAAAACTGGCGGCCTGCAGCACCGGATTGGGCCCTTGCTCGTTTTGTCCGACCGTCAGGTATTTCAGATACATTTCCCGGCGTGGATCCTGGCCCATGCGTGCGAGCCAGTTGGTGGGTGGCCGGTCATACACGGTCAATTGTCTGTTCTGCAAAAGAATCTGGTGCAGCAAGGTGTTGCCGTCGGGATCGCGCACGTTCACATTTGCCCCCCGATCCAACAGCAACGCCGCCTCGCCAAGATGTCCGTTCAACACGGCCACCTGCAACGGCGTGAGTCCAAGTTCATTGCGGGCTTCGAGGTTGTTGGTTGTCTCCGTCAACGCCGCGAGCGCGGCGAGGTTGCCGCCGGACGCTACCTCATGGACGGACGTCGCAATGGCACGGCCGGCAGGTGGGCTGACTGATTTGTCGCTCAATAGCAGCCGAATCGCCTCGGTGTTTTGCGAATGCGTCGCTGCATCCAGCGGCGTCCAGCCGTTCGTGTCGCACACGTCCGTTGGCGCGTGGGCGGCCAGCAACAGTTTCATGTGTTCGACCAAATTTTTCCCGGCGGCAATGTGCAATGCGGTTTGCCCGGCAAGATTGGTCGCAGCCGGCGGCGCGCCGGCCTGCAACCAGAACGCCGTCAAGGGAAGCTGATCATTCTGGACGGCCCAGTGCAAAGGAGTTTGTCCGTCACGATCCCGCGCTTGAATCACATTTTTGTCCGCCGACAATAATTGTTGCACCTGATTGGTGTCGCCCAGGGCCGTGGCGGCGAAGGCGTCGTAATCCGCGCCGTTTTGAATCAGCAATACAAGAATCTGCTGCCATCGCCCTGGAGACAAACCCTCAACCTTGGCGGCCTGATCAGCTTCCTGGGAGCGAATAGATGCGAGGAACTGCGGGTTCGCATTGGTGCCTAAATTTTTGAGTGTATTACTCGTTTGTTGCCACTGCTCAATGGCGGATGGCCTGGCTTTTGCCGCTGATGTTTCGGAAAGGGCGAATGTCTGTAACAGCGGCAAATTCTCTTCGGGATTTGTTTTGGCTGAAACGCCAGCTTTCAACAGGGCTTGGACGGCTTCCAGTTCTCCTCGTTGGGCGGCGGCAGCCAGCAAAGCCACGCCGCGCTCGGCAAGAATGTAGATGGAAGTTTTGACCGGCTGACGCGGATGTTTTTTGGGCGTTGATTTTATCAGGGATTTGTTTCCCAGCGGATGCTGCGAGTCCTGGCCAAGCATCCGGGGAACGAGCTTGCCATCGCCCCGGGTGATCGCCAGTTCAAACGGCGTGGTTTTGTCGGTTGTGTAGAGTTTCTCCAGAAAAGGATCCGCGCCGTAGTCCAACAATGCACCCGCCATGTCCTCCCGATGTTCGCTGAATGCCAGATCCAACGGACTTGAGAAACGCGCGTTCACACGGTTCGGGTTGGCTCCGGCCCCCAACAAGAATTGGCAGACGCCGGGATGGTTGAGATCAATCGCACAATGCAGGGCGGTATTCCGCATCCCAAGACTCATCATGGTATCTCCCGTCGCATTAATGTCGGCGCCGAGTTCGAGCAGGCGTTTCACGAGCGGAACATTTCCCGCCGCCGCCGCTTCGAGCAAAGGCAGCCTGCTGTCGCTGTACCCGGAAAAGATCAGATTGGTGTGGCTCTCCAGCAACTGGCTGGCGGTGTTCGTGTCGTTTCGCTGAATCGCAGAAAAAAATTCCGCCACGATCTGATAATCCGGCCTGCCTTGCGCGAAAGCACCGAAATGAGCGCGGAATAAAATCAGGCAGACGACGACAATTCTGCCTGCGCCAGAAAAACCGGTTCCCGTGGTGTTCATGGGCGCAGCATAGTCGGAGCAATTCCACCTGCCAGCATAATTTTAATCGCAAAAATCCAGGTTCAAAAAAAGCTTTGGTCATGGATTTCCGTTGTCACCCCGCCGGGAAGGACATTAAATGTGCCGCCATGAAGCCATCACTTGCCGGTCTCGTGTTCGGGCTGCTTACGGTTTATACCTGCCGGGGAAATTTGCAATTGCCGGAACCGCCACAGCAACACAAGTCATGGCATCCCAATGCCACCATTCCCACCAACATCCTGTCGGCAGTCGAAACCATGTTTGACCAGGGTTTTCCTGATCCGCGCGGCTGCGAATATCGTGAAATCGAAGTTGAAGTCAGCAGCGTTTGGAAGGGCAAGAGCGCGCTGGTGAAAACGCGTGGCTGGGTGCTGCCGGCAAAATCCAGGGAGACAAACCGGTTTGCCATCTGCTGGAACGGGCTGATTTATCCCGTCGCCAAAATTTCCGCACCGGCCGACTTGCACGCGGAAATTACCAGCGCGGTTCCGGTGTCAGAATGGATTCGCAATCCCATTGGAGAGGAGCACACAGTTTTATTTGCCAATTCGTCTTCCACCCGCGTGCTATTGCTCCTGCATTGCGGCGAAACGGCGGCGGCTTTGAAACATTGGGTGCCGAATCGGCGGCTGATAAGAGAGTCTCAGGTGGAAATGAGAAAACCATCCGCCGAAATCGGAGGGGTTGAAAATTATGATCCTTATCTGGAATTTGCCGGCGATTGGGCCTGGGCGATGTTTGACCGGACGATCTGCGCCCATATGCGCGGCGATGAAGCCCTCGCGCTGGCCACGGCCCGCCAGCTCGCCGAAGTTCAGCCGAAGATCGAAGCCGAGTGTGCCCGACGCGGTTTTCCACGCCAGTCATACTATGATTCATCGCGACACGGCCAACAAAAGCCTTATCTCGATTTCCTTGACCAATTGCCCCAACTGCTGGCCGACCTGGAGCGCCGGGCAAAGGAAGGCCATCGTGTCAGCGTGGTTGAAAGCGGTCTGCAAAATATCACCAACCAAACTGAACGTATCGCCGCGCTCATTCGAGACCTGGATTTGGTCCAAGCCCGCCAATGGGGACAACCCGGATCAGTGAACCTGCCTGAAGACCCCATCGTGGCTGCTCTTATTCAGGAAGGTGATGCGACCGTCGAGCCGTTGCTGGACTGTCTGGAAACTGACAAACGACTGACGCGCTCAGTCGGTTTTTGGCGCGACTTCTTCCGCGATCGCACGGTGATTTCGGTCAGCAGCGCCGCCTTGGATGCGTTACAAGCCATCCTTCAAGCAAGTTTTCAAGGTGGAGCGCCGGAAATCCGGGCGTATTGGCACAAATACAAAGGCATGAATCTCGATGAACGCTGTTACGCGATTCTCAATGACGATTCGGCCGCCAGCCGGTGGCTGGAGGCGGCAGCACATATCACGCAACCGGAAAACGTGACGACATTTCCCCGCGGTTTCAGCATGACCAAACCTGCGCCCACCAATGAGCCGGTCCGCCTGCGAGGCGGGATATTGCGGGCCAAATCCAATCCCTCCGTCACCGAACTGATGGCACGGCGCGCACTCGAAGTCCCGACAAACAATCCCAATGCTTATGACCTTTCGGCAGCCTGCCAGATAGGACTGTGTCTGGCGGCTTGGGACGCGGCGGCAACCGGACCGGTGGCCAAAACGCTGCTCAAGCGCTGCCGCACCGTGATGGAATATTCCGACCAATATAATTCGCGGCCGGACCAGCGGCTGGGAACATTCGTGGCGAAATTGACATTGGCGTGCGCGCAGACCGGGGATACACAAGCGTTTGAAGATTACGCGGCATGGCTGAAAACCACGACTCCGGAACAACTGGGATTTTCTCTTTCAGAATGTCTCGAACCGCTGCAACGATTTCCCACCAACGCTGTTTTGCAATCCGCAGCAGATGGTTTGTTTGGCGACACGAATTCCGCCTGGGGCAAACTTCCTTGGCGGAGCGCGGGTCTCAGCAGCGCAATCGAACCTGAATTTATTGCCGTGCCCGCGTTCCGGCGTCTGCTGTCGCGCGAACTGGACAAAAAAACCGTCTGTGGTCTCATCGAATGGCAAACGACGAACATGGCAAGTTTTCAAATTACCAATTACCTGAGCGGCAGCCGGGCCATTGCCTTGCCCGCAGACAGCCAGCCCACAAACGACACCAGCGTCGAACTTCGCTGGTGTGACTGGATTGCCTGGTCATTGGCAAACGGGAAGCATATTCCCTTCTTCAATCCTTTCGCACCGATTGAAAAGCGCGACGAAGCGATCCAGAACGCCAAAGAGTTGCTTGGCTCCGGCAAGGCAGGCACAAATTGGGATCAAGTTTGTCCCTTACACATCCCATCCAATTCGGTGATACACGAACAAAAAGCGCGTTAAGCTGGTTGTTGCTACCGGTAATGTTGCGGCTCGGGACAAGCCGCGCTCCGCTGGAAAGGGATCTCCGGAATCTGTGAACTCTTTCGTGTGTTTCGTGTGTTTCGTGGTTAAATTGTTCCCATGAAACCGCTCGCGGACTGCCGGCTTTACGCTTTTATTGACACGGCCTACTTCCATGGCCGCGCGCCGGAAGTCTTTGCGCAACAGCTTTGCGATGGCGGCGCGGATTTGATCCAGCTCCGCGCCAAAAAATCCACGCCCGACGAAATTCGACGCATGGCCGAGGCGATTCTGCCCGTCACGCGGCGCGCGAACGTCGGGCTGGTCATCAACGACCATCCGAACATTGCGCGCGAAACCGGCGCGGATTTCTGCCACCTGGGCCAGGAAGATTTCTTCGACGCCGGTCATACGCTCGTTTCCCAGATCCAAGACGCCAAATCCAAGACCCTGATTGGTTTATCCACCCACTCGCCGGAACAGGCGAAACGCGCGCTGGCCGCCGGACCGGATTACATCGCCATTGGGCCGGTCTATTCGACGGGCACGAAACCGATGGCGAAACCGGTGACGCTGGAATACGTCCGCTGGGCAGTGGTGAACGTGAACATCCCGTGGTTTGCCATCGGCGGCATCTCTTTAAGAAATCTCGACGATGTGCTGGCTGCGGGCGCAAAGCGCATTTGTGTGGTGTCGGCAATTCTAAACGCAACGGACGTGATGAAGGCCTGCTCGGAATTCCGGCGGCGCCTGGCATAGGAGCGCGGACAGCCTGTCCGCGAGCATTGAGTGGCAGGGCGTGCAGTCTCCTGTGCGCCGATGGTTGCCAACGTTGAAAGAATTGGCCAAAATTGAAAAATGAAGACACGTACTTTTGCCATTTTCATTTCCTTTTGTTTGTTCCTCTCGGCGTTTGCCTTGCCGGACGACAAAACAACTTTCAATGTTCGCAGCTTTGGCGCCGTTGGTGACGGGAAAAACCTGGACAGCCCCGCCATTGACAGGGCAATTCAAGCCGCCTCCGCTGCGGGCGGCGGAACCGTTTTTGTTCCGGCGGGCACGTATTTGTGCGGCAGCATCCACCTGACCAATAACATTCATTTGTATCTGGACGCCGGCACAGTGATTCTCGGCGCGCCGCAGGCGATGAATGCTTACGATCTGACGGAAGCCTGGCAGGAGCAGGCGTATCAGGATGGCGGGCACGTCTATTTTCACAACAGCCTCATCTGGGGTGAAAATCTCACGAACGTTTCCATCACCGGCATGGGCATGATCAACGGCGGCGGGCTGGTGCGCGGCGACCGGTTGCTCGACGAGATGTGCGGGTTTTCAAAGTGGAGTCCGAACAACCGCACACCGCAGATTGAAACGAATTCTCCGCCCGCCCGGCTCGGCAACAAGGCCATTGCGCTCAAACTTTGTCGCAACGTGCTGATTCGCGACATCACGATATTCCACGGCGGCCACTTCGCGATTCTCGTCACCGGCTGCGATAATCTGACCGTGGACAATGTGACGATGGACACCGACCGCGACGGCATTGACCTTGATTGCTGCCGCAACACGATGGTTTCCAACTGCCGCATCAATTCGCCGGGCGACGACGGCTTGTGCCCCAAGAGCAGTTTTGCGCTCGGCACCAATGTCATCACCGAAAACCTGACCATTGTGAACTGCCAGGTCTCCGGTTTCAAGGAGGGCACGTTGCTGGATGGCACCATGGTCCCCAACCGGGGAACGGGCCGGATCAAATTCGGCACCGAGGCCAGCGGCGGTTTTCGCAACATCACCGTGGCCAACTGCACCTTCCGCAGTTGCCATGGCCTGGCGCTGGAGGAAGTGGACGGCGGCATCATGGAAAACATCACCATCAACAACCTCACGATGATGGACATTGTCGGTTATCCCATTTACATCACCACCGGCAGCCGCAATCGCGGTCCGAACGTGACCACCCCGAGCCGCGCCCGGAACATTTTCATTTCCCACGTCATCGCAACCGGGATTGAACCGATGAGCGGCATCCAGATCACCGGCATACCCGGACAACCGATCGAAGACGTTCGGCTGGACAACATCCGGCTGGTTTTCAAGGGCGGCGGGAAGAAGGAATCTGCCGCGCGCGTTCCACCGGAACTCGGCACCGGTTATCCCGAACCCGGCAAGCTTGGCGTGATGCCTGCCTACGGCGTTTTTGCCCGTCACGTTCGCAATCTGGAACTGGCGAACATCAACGTGGGTTTTGATTCCGATGATTTTCGGCCAGCGATGGTTTGTTCGGATGTGGACGGGCTCGAGGTGGATAATTTCAAGGCGCAGCTCGCTCCCGGCGTATCTGCCGCCATGTTCGATTCGGTCACCAATGTGATGATTCGGAACTCGCCGGCGCTGGATGGAATTCCCCCTCGCTGACGGGCTTCGCATGAATTGTCCCGGCGGGACATTTGAAAATAGCCCGGTGTTTCAACGCCGGGATGTCTTCGCGATTGTCCAAGTCCCGGAGGGACGGCTGAAAACACACCGCAGAAATCGGTCGTCCCTGCGGGACTTGGGTGGATTTGCGCCTGGCTCCCGGCGTTGAAACGCCGGGCTATTTTCGGCTCGTCTCTCCGAGACGGGAACGGGGCGCGACCTTCAGGTCGCTTCACCGGACGGATTGACGAGAGCATTGGGAACTTTTCGCGCGTGCTGATACGGGTGAACTGAAACGGCGTGAACGCCGCGGTCCTCAACGCGGCGGATGTTGCGAAGGCCTGCGCTGAATTCCGGCAGAGGTTGCTTTCTGAAAAGCTATAGGTCCGGCGTTGCCAGTGTTGGATGTCATATTCCGTGTTGCTGCAACATTAACTTTAAGGCGTTCGTCACCAGCATTTTTATGGCTTCAGATCCGGCATCGGTTATGCCCCTTGAAATGGCGTCCTTCGCTTGCTCGATAATTGTTTTCTTTCGGCCAGCCCCTAGAGATTGCGGCAAATATCCGAGAACCGTTAATCCCCGAAGGGTGAGCGTAGCGTTTTTGTAATGGTCTATGGCTGAACCTGGATCAAACTTAATGAAGCCTTCCTCTCGCAGCCAAGACATTGTGTGTGGAAACAAGTAATAATACTTCGCTTCTATAGCTCCTGAACCTTTATCAACCACTGTTTTGACAAGGAAGCGAACCCCGTTGATTTCGACTGGCTCTGGAAACTTGTCGTAAAGTTTTGTCAGAATTTTCAAAACATAGTAGTTGAATACTTTGATATTATCTAGCTCAGGGCGGGTCATAGAAAATCTTGAATTACCAACAATTATTCTGTCATGTTGAAATTCAGTATGCGAAACTCGATTTTCCCTTTGGGTTTTCTTGGTGGATCTGGCACGTATGGAAAAGCTGGTTGGGGAGAATTAAGCCTCTCGACACTGACATCCACCCTGCCGGTGACTCTTTTTGCGCCGCCTGGAGGAATGACGTCGGGGTATTTGACAACATAGCTATCAATGGGATTGTCAGCGGTGTCATAAATAACTAGAAGACAATAGATATCTTTGACGGAGTCTCTTAATTGGTTGGCTAGAGATAAGGAAAATTCTCCAGCTTGAATGCTTACACTATCGTAAGAAAAACTGGTAACAGTGACCCCGTCAGTGCTTTTGCTACCTCCCAATTCTCCAAGAAACGACTTTTTCGGTTTGACTGCCTTTGTGGATAATGGTTCTGGCTTTCCCATTATTTTCAATAATTCCTCGAGTTGCTTTGATGGAATGGCAAAATTAAGATTTTGACCTTCTTTGTAAGTGGCGACCGCCACCCCTATTACCGCGCCCTCTGAATCAAGGACTGGACCGCCGCTACTGCCCGGAGAAATTGGAGCCGTGATTTGCAAAAGCGAATTCGTATCGAACTGACGAATGCCACTTACAATTCCTTGAGAAAATGTTCCCTCCAACCCCTCCGGATTGCCCTCCGCGAAAACCGTGTCGCCGACTGCCACCTTCGAGTTTTCACCTAGTTTCAGAACTGGAGCATTTGCACCTTCAACAGCGAGTAAAACCAAATCATGTTCGGAATCGAGGCCGACAACTCCTGTAATATTATATTTTGACTTTTGGCCTATGAGCTTTGCATAACCGCGTGAGGCATTTTCAATCACATGAAAGTTAGATGCGATTACATTCGTCTTCACGAAAAACCCACTACCGAGAGCAATCGGCTGGCTTCTTTCATCTTCCATTACCAGCATCACGACAGATGGAAATGTATCGCTCGCAATTTGACGTGGAGTTACAGCCGACTTGGCTATTGGCGCAATTGCTATTGTTCCTAGGGCGTGTTTTCAAAATGGGTTTTTGAGCCAGTCCAGTATTGCAGCCATCTGAACGAAGCCCAGGAAATACAAATCACGTTTCTCATAACGAGTCCCAATTCTGCGATAGCGTTTCAATCGTTGAAACAAGTTTTCCACCTTGTGCCGTTTCTTGTAATGACCGCGATGCCAGCCCACCGGATTGAGCCGGTTGCAGCGCGGTGGAATGCAAGGGTGGCTGCCCCAGCGCCGCAACAGCGCGCGAAAACCGTCGCTGTCGTAACCCTTGTCGGCCACCGTGGTCGTGCCACGCAATGGCGGACGCGCGGCGGTCTGTGCGACGCACACATCGGCGTGCTGTCCTGGGGCCAAGCTCAAACTCACCGCCCGTCCGCGCCCGTCCACCCACGCATTGATTTTGGTGTTCAGCCCGCCCTTGGTGCGTCCAATGGCTTGATTTTGTTGGCCACCGGCGGGATTGCTGGCGTCTTGATGCACTTTGACATGGCTGGCGTCGAGAAAGCGCAACTGGCCTTGAGCGTTGCGCGCCAGTACGGCCAACAACCGTGGCCACAGTCCACACTGGCACCAGCGACGCCAGCGCGTATAGACCGAGTTCCAAGGCCCGTAACGGGCGGGCAAGTCGCGCCACGGAATACCCGTACGCAAGATGAAGAGCATGGCTTCGAACATCAACCGATCGTCTTTGGGTGGACGACCGCGCCGCCGTCGGCGCGCAAACGATAACGTAAATCCAGCTTGCTAAGTTAATTTTTTTATCCGCTCCCAGAGCAGATCCGACACCTGAAACCGCGAGGATGTTTTCATAAAAAGAACTCCCATCATAGACGCCGCTGATCGCATTTGTGTTCATTTTTTGATTTTGAAAACACGCCCTAGAACTTTCATAGCGGCGGACCACACAGCGCTCAGATCATCGCTAGGAACTCTGTCTCACTGATGATCTTCACGCCGAGCTTTTGCGCCTGGTCGAGTTTTGAGCCGGCTTCTTCACCGGCCAGAACGTAATCGGTTTTCCTGCTCACGCTGCCGCGGACCGCCGCCAAAGTGTATAACTTTTGCTTGCAAATATTATTCATATAATTTATAAATGGATTGTGATTCGAGTATGGAGGCGAAATCTCATTGTCGTGCCGGAATCCGGTGGCGGACCCGGATTTTTTGTCAGGTTTTTTAGTACGATATTGATGTTGGCCGCGTACCCGGTGCCGGCCGCCAATTTCTATGCCGGCATCTCGCCCGCAACCGTCCCCTGGCCCGGCGGCATCGTGCCGTATGAATTCACCAACACGCTCACCGCCGCGCAAACCAATACCTACCTCGACGGCCTGCGCGAATGGCAGCTGGCCGCGAACGTAAGCTTCGTTCCGCACACCACCCAAACGCACTGGATTCTTTTCACCTACAACACCAACTGGATTGACAACGTCTCCGGCACCACCAATCCACAGGTCGTAACCATCTCCAGCCTCAGCCGGGCGCAGGTCGCCCACGAGATGGGCCATTCGTTCGGCTTCACGCACGAAAACATCCGGTTCGACCGGACCAATTATTTGACCGTTCTTTCCAATAACGTCACGCCCGGCTACCTGTCCTTTTTTCAAATTGATCCGACCACGGTCACCAACGGCCCCTATGATTTCGAGTCGGTCATGCATCTGGGCTGGGACTTCGCCTCGACCAACCCCGGCGTGCTCGCCACCCAGCAACCCAAGCCGCCTTACTTTCCCCGCTACCAGTATCGCATGGGCAATCTGACTCTCAGTCCCGGCGACCGCGCGGCGCTGAAATTTCTTTATGGCGCGCCCGCCGTGCCGCTCAGCAATATCGTCACCAACACCGCCGACTCCGGGCCCGGAAGTTTGCGCGCGGCGATGTATTACGTCACCGATCATCCCGGCTCGGTGGTCACATTCAATATTCCGCCGGCCGATCCGGGTCACAGCAACGGGGTCTATAACATCCACCTCACCGGCCATCTGCCGGTGCTCGCACTGAACGGAATGGTGATTGACGGCTCGACCCAGCCCGGCTTCACAAGCAAACCGCTCATCGTCGTGGACGGCTCGCAAATCATCCCCGAAACCCTCACCTCCAACAGCGGCCTGTTGATCTACTCGGCGAGCAATCAGGTGAAAAACATTTCGTTCCATGGATTCAACTGGAATGGCTTGACGTTGGAATACGCCGACGCGACGAACAACACCATTGCCGGCTGCTGGCTGGGTTTGGATGATACCGGCACCAATACCGCACCCAACGCGTTGCAGGGAATTCTCATTTTCGATGGTGCCGGCGGCAACTTTGTCGGTGGCACCAATGCGCTCGCCCGCAATGTCCTTTCCGGCAACACCCAATATGGCGTGCTGATTTCCGGCACGAACACGACCGGCAATGTGATTCTCGGCAATTACATCGGCACAGATGCGGGCGGGAGTCTCATGGTTTCCAACGCCCTGGGCGGCGTGTTTCTGGCGGACGGCACCAGCCACAACATCATCGGCGGCACGAATGCCGGCGCGCGCAATGTCATCTCCGGAAACTTGGGCAACGGCATCCTGATTCGCGGTTCAAATGTGGTCCACAACACGGTTCTGGGCAATTTCATCGGCACAGACGCCACCGGGATGAACGCGCTGCCGAACACCGTCGCCGGCGTGACGGTTGATTCCAACGCAACCGACAACTTCATCGGCGGCACCGTGGCGGGTGCGCGGAATGTCATTTCCGGAAACAACCTCAACTCCGATTACGGAGTGATCATCACGGGTCTCGGCACGAGCGGCAATGTGGTGGAGGGAAACTACATCGGCCTCGGCGCGAACGGGGTGACGGCCGTCTCAAATTATTTCGGCATGGTCTGCTCCGGCGGGGCCACGGGCAATACCTTCGGCGGCACTGTGACCGGCGCGCGCAATGTCATTTCTGGAAATTTCAGTTACGGCATGATGGTTAAAGATTCCGGCACGAGCGGCAACGTGATGGAGGGAAACTATGCCGGCCTCGACGCGAGCGGGGTGACGGCGGTGCCAAACTATTGCGGGGTCATCTGCTACAACGGGGCCACGAACAACCTGATTGGCGGCACCGGCGCTGGCACAGCCAACTTCATATCCGGCAACAACCTCTATGGCGTTTTTATCGCCAATCCGGGCACCAGCGGAAACGTTGTCGAGGGCAATTACATCGGCACCGACTGGACCGGCACCAATGGGGTGGGCAACTATGACAATGTGGAATTGCAGGACGGTGCGACCGGCAATTTTATTGGAGGCATCAACGCCGGGGCTGGAAACGTCATCGCTTATGCCGGTTTTGCCGGTGTGCTTTTATACGACGCGGGCACCACCAATAATTCCATCCGCGGCAATTCCATTTTCAACCACCCCAATCAAGGCGTGGGGATTCACCTGGTCGGCAATAATTTTTATCCCTACGTCACGACCAACCATATCGGTTTTCTCGCCGGCCCGAACGACCTGCAAAATTTTCCCGTCATCACCAACGCCTGCGGTTATGCCGCTACGACCATCATTTCCGGCACCTTGAACAGCCTGGCCAATCGCAGCTTTTTTATTGATGTTTATCGCAGCACCAGCCCTGACTCCTACACCGGCGGTTATGGCCAGGGCCAGTTCTACCTCGGCGCGGTCAGCGTGACCACTGACGGTTCCGGCAACGCGACATTCGTCTGCACCAACAGCAGCGGCAATTACGCGGGACAATACATTACCGCCACCGCCACCGCGGCAACGGGCGACACCAGCGAATTCAGCCTGGCCGTGCTGGCCACCAACGCACCGGCGCCTTCCGCCCAATTCACCGCGCCGTTGACGTGGCGTACCAACGGCTTCGTCCTTTCCCTGGCGTTCCAGACCAATTTCACCTATCGCGTTCAAGCCACCACCAACCTGGCCGCCACTCCCATCGTGTGGACCGATCTGACCAATTATAACGCCACCAACTCCTCGCTCATCTTCACCGACCACACGGCCACCAACTACCGCGTGCGCTTCTATCGCGTGGTGTCGCCGTAAACTGTATCGAAAAAGCGGCGGAGGGTGGACGATCCAATACGCTGGCGCTTTCCGAAAGCCAGTGGAGCTGGCATCTTTATAGATCGGTATTCGAAAACGGACCAAGTTCCGTACCTGTCGCGCCGTAGCCGGAGGCGAAGGCGGAAGGAGCGGCATCATCGAGAGATTGACGGAATATGCCACCTCGCCGGGGCTGGAACCAGCGCGAGAAAATCGCGGCATTCTTTGGAAGCAATCCCGCCCGTCACGGAGGCTGCCATCGCCTGCAAAGCCAATGACTTGCCGGACGCGCTGGTCTTGAATCTCCGGAGGTGCGGTTTTCCAAAGTTCCGTGAGAGCCACCTGACTTGTGAACCATCGCTGCGCCCGCAGTTTAAAAGTGGAGCCAGCTGTCAGGATTGAACTGACGACCCACGGTTTACAAAACCGTTGCTCTACCGCTGAGCTAAGCTGGCGTCTCCACAACCAACATCTTTTGCTTTGTCCGGTTTCCTGTCAAGCTTGCCGGAACAATGCCGCCTGCCAATCAGGGCGCATGCCGTGGGCACTGCTCCCGGCGCGCGGCCTTCAGGCCGCTTCAGCGTCCGAATGGTATAGGCGAAACGATTGACCTTTGGGCTTCCGAGCGATGAAGCGGCGTAAACGCCGCGCTCCAGCCCGGTTGCAATCGGGGGCGGTGCCCCAAATGTGCCCGGCAATCCGCAATCGCCAATCCGAAATCAACCATCACTCGTTGCCCCAGTAGATTTTGACGTGAATGAAGCCGAGTTTGACCGCTTCAATGGACAACGACGGACTGAGTTCCAGGACCTTGATGTGGTCCGGTTTCACAAACGGTTTGAGCGCGGCGAAGTTGACCGTGCCGGAGCCGGGCGTGGCATGGTCGGCTGCTGGAAAAATAACGTCATGAATGTGAAACCCGGCCAGACGCGCGGCGAGCGATTCAAGATGCCGGGTGTGGTCAAGGAAGCCGAGGGTTTCCTTGATTTGCGCGTGGCCGACGTCGTGCCAATAAACCACGTTCGGGCTGTCAAACTCGCGGAAGAAAAACTCGAAGTCGCCCTCCAGCGGAATTTCCTCGAGCGCCTGCCGGTTTTCGATGCCGAGCTTGAGGCCGCGCTTTTCAGCTTCGGGCAGAATGATGCGGAGCGTTTCGTAAACTCGTTCGACGGCTGCTCCCTTGTTGGCTTCGCGTTTGGCGGCGGCTTCGGCGCGGAGCTTTTCGTATTTGGGCGATTTTCCCCTGTCGCGTTCGAGCAGGCCGGTCAGTTTCCCGGTGTAATCCTTCAAGTCCATGCTGCCGAGGTGCAGCACGACGACCGGCGCCTTGACGCGTTCGGCCAGTTCAAAGGTCTTGAGCGTGTATTTGACCGCCAGTTCGCGCTGGCGCGGCCGCTCGTCGGAAAATTCGTAGAGGTTGGGCGAGGCATGATTCACGCCCAGCGGCAGCGGACAAAAATTATGGAGGCTGGAAATCTTGATCTCGCCCGCGTCCACGGCTTCCAGAATGCCGGGCAGGAGACCGAGCCGGATGCCGTGGCTCAGTTCGGCGCAGGCAAAGCCGAGGTCGCGGATTTCGCGCAGCATGGCGCGACCGTCCGTGTGGCGCTTGGAATTCCAGCAGGTGGAAAGTGAATACATGGTTCCGATTGGGCGGTTGAAGCAAGGGAACATTGGGAATCTGCCACATGCCCATGCTCCCTTGAAAAAGGCCGGGCGCGGCGAATATTCAGCCGCGACCGGCCCGACAAAGCCATCCCATTACAGGTCGGCGTAACGCGCGGTCAACATCGCGGAAAAGCGCGCGGCTTTTTCCTTGCGGCGCCGCTTTTCACTCGGCTTTTCAAAATGCCGGTGATTGCGCACGACCTTGAGGGTTCCTTCGCGGTCAACTTTTTTCTTCAGTCGCCGCAACGCACGTTCCACTGGTTCGCCTTTTTTTAATCTTATTTCGGTCAACGCAACTCACTTCCTTTCTGGGGGCGAGAAAATCCGCTCACGGGCGGGGCTCGCAAATGGGCGCGTAGTATGGTTTTTCCGCCGCCGTTGTCAATGCGCAAAAGCGGGCGGGTGGAAGTTGACACTATTCTTAACTGGGGACTTTCCAGTCGCCCGGGGAACCCGGTCCAGACTTCCCGACCAAGAACAGTGCGAAGATGCACCCAAAGCGGCGGTTGCTTTTGGCTGCGGCAAAGTTATGCTGACCGCATGATCAAAGGAAAACGGGCGGACAAACCCGCCGATTTGGAATTGCAACGCCGCATCCAGGAACTCATCGCCTTCAAGGGCGGCGGCCACAACGAAAACGAGGTCGCCGACATCATCGAAAACGCGCTCAAGCTGCTCGCCGACGTGGAGGAGACCGGCGACGTGCGGGTGATCCAGACCGCGCTGCGCGAATTGCGTTATGCCTTCCGTCTTTTCGCGCCGTATGCGCATGTCCGCAAGGTCACCATTTTCGGCTCGGCCCGGACGCAATCGGGCAAGGTGGAATATCAACAGGCCGTGGATTTCGGGCGCAAGATTGTGAAGGCCGGCTTCATGGTCATCACCGGCGCCGGACCGGGCATCATGCAGGCCGGGCACGAAGGCGCC
Organism: uncultured Verrucomicrobiae bacterium; assembly: GCA_963804345.1. Classification (GTDB taxonomy): domain Bacteria; phylum Verrucomicrobiota; class Verrucomicrobiia; order Limisphaerales; family UBA11358; genus UBA11358. Next base: position 52,885 of record CAWDPX010000001.1, read on the forward strand.
GGAACCGCCAACAGTTTCGGGGTGAACATCCGTTTGCCGTGGGAACAAGGCGCGAATCCGGTCATTGCCGAGGACAAAAAACTGATGTCGTTCAAATACTTTTTCACGCGCAAATTGATTTTCATCCGCCATTCGGACGCCATCGTGCTGTTCCCCGGCGGCTTCGGCACGCTCGACGAGGGGTACGAGGCGCTCACGCTCATGCAAACCGGCAAAGGCCTGCTCATGCCGCTCGTGCTTGTCGAACCTCCCGGCGGAACGTATTGGAAAGCCTGGGACAAATATATCCGCGAACATTTGCTCCGCGATGGGTTGATTTCACCCGAAGACTTGAATTTTTACCAGATCACCCATAACACCGACGAGGCGGTAAAAATCATCACGCGCTTTTACCGGAATTTCCAATCCACGCGCTTCGTGAAGGATCTGCTGGTCATCCGGCTTAAAAACGCACCGTCAGAATCCGCCCTCGCTGCCATCAACGAGGATTTCGCAGACATCGTTAACGGCACGCCCATCAAAAACATTAAACCGACCCCGGAGGAGGCCGAGGACAACGACAACCTGGGCCTGGCGCGCATCGCCTTCGGCTTCAACCGCCGCGATTACGGCCGCCTGCGGCAATTGATTGATGTGCTGAACGGGTTGTGAAGGTGGGGACGGTGCGTTGTGTCATTCGAAGCAGTCTCGGCAGTGCAGAAGCGCCGTAGGCGCGACATATTTGTAGCCATTTTCGCCCAATCAATTCCAAGCTCCGTCAGGAGCGGCATCTTCTGGATATGCCGCTCCTACGGAGCTATTTCATTTGTGACCGACAAACTATAGAGATGCCACGCCTACGGCGTTGCACTTTGTGCCTTAAGAACGCTGGACAAAAATCGGAACGCAAAATAAAGTCCGAATCGTGAAACCACACCAGGAAGAAGATACAATCGGCCAAGCGGATTCGCCCTCATTGCCACTTAATATTAAGCCGTATTCGGGGGGGGATTTTGATCCGTTTTCCAGATTTTTTCTTTTTATAGGAGGGCTTGTTTTTGGAGGATTTCTCATCAGGGAAGGATTTACAGAGATGCCTGATTTGGCCATGCGCTGGGCTGCCTATCTTGTGGGTATTGTATTTATCTGCGTCGTCACTGTTATGGCTTTCATTTATACCGAGTTGGACAATCAGCATATTGCCAATGTTTTCCGCATCGGTGGCTTCTGCCGTTTTGAGCACAATTCTGTCCGCTGGGATGAAGTTCGTAAGGCCGAAGCCAGTCGGTCATATAACAAGCCAAAGACTGCTAACTTGAAACTCACCACGATAGATGGAAGAAAATTTGCGTTCACCGTATCGCGATATGGTGAAGGCGCAGAAATATTCGATGAAATTGCGCGCCATTTTCATGGCAAATCAAATTAGCGCCCAATTCGCCTGTGACATTTCCCTGCGCGCTCGACAGCCCGCCCTCCGGTTGCTAGCGTTTGGCCATGCCGACAATTCTCGAAAAAGATGGCTATCGGTTCTTCTTTTACAGCAACGATCACCGTCCGATTCACGTTCATGTCCGTTATGGCAGCGGTGAGGCGGTTTTCAACGTCGAGAGTGAAGTGGAATTGCGCGAGTCACAGGGACTCAAACTTCGTGAATTGTCCAAAGCTGAAAGACTTGCAGAAGAAAATAAAAAGCTGATAATAGAGAAGTGGCATGAACACCTTGGTTGACAAAGCCCGTTCCGCTGCTCATGAGAGTGGTGAGATCATCGTCCGCATGGAAAGCGGCGCGGAAATCCGCTTCCCTGCGGCGGAAAATCCGCGGCTGGCACGCGGCACGCACCGGCAGTTGAATCACATCGAGATTTCGCCGTTCGGCCTGCACTGGCCGGACCTGGACGAGGACCTGTCATTCCGTGGCCTGATCGAAGGCGATCACGGCCAGTCCCGACAAAAGGCCAAAGCCTAACGCTGGTAGCGATATAGTTTGGTGAGGCGAGGCTACCGACGAGCCGGCTCGCGAGGACGCTCGCCCCACCGAAATGAAAATTGTTCCTTACCCTGACACTCGACAGCACGCATCCGGATTGCTAGCGTTTGGCCATGAATTTTCTGGTCACCGGCGGCGCGGGGTTCATCGGTTCGCATGTTTGCGAACGGCTCCTGCGCGATGGCCACGCCGTCTGGGCGTTCGATGACCTCAATAATTTCTACGACCCGCAGCTCAAACGCCGGAACCTCCACGACATCCAGTCGCTCGCCCCGTGGAATAACCCAGCCAAGGACCCTGCAACGGCAGGCAGCCCGGCCTATTCCACGGGGCGAGCCAAACCGTTCGAATTCGTCCACGGCGATCTGACCGATGCTTCCGCACTCGACGAATTGTTCGGCGGCGTTAAATTTGACCAGGTCATCCACCTGGCCGCGCGCGCGGGCGTGCGGCCCAGCCTTGCCGAACCGGCGCTTTACCAACGCGTCAACGTTGAGGGCACGGTCAACCTGCTTGAAGCCGCCCGAAAAAGCGGTGTCAAAAAAATCATCATCGCTTCGTCGTCGTCGGTTTATGGCGTGAACTCCAAGGTGCCGTTCAGCGAGAGCGACCCGATCTTTTCCGCCATTTCACCCTATGCCGCCAGCAAGCTCGCCTGCGAGTCGCTCGGCCACGTTTATCATCACGTTTACGGCATGGACGTGGCGATGCTCCGCCTGTTCACTGTCTATGGTCCGCGCCAGCGGCCCGACCTGGCCATCCGCAAGTTTGCGACGCTCATTCACGCCGGCACACCGATTCCGGTCTTTGGCGATGGCAGCATGGCGCGGGATTACACCTACGTCACCGACACGGTGGACGGCATCATTGCCGCCACGCAAAAGGAATTCGGCTTTGAAATTTTCAACCTGGGCGAATCGCAAACCGTGACGCTGGCCCGCTTGGTAGAATTGCTTGAGGCCGCGCTGGGCAAAAAGGCCGTGATTGACCGCCAGCCGGTGCCGCCCGGCGACGTGCCGGTCACGTTCGCCGACATTACGAAAGCGCGCGCCCGGCTGGGCTATCAGCCGCAGGTTAAAATCGAGGCGGGCATCCCATTATTTATAGATTGGTTTCGGAAAAATACCAGCTAGAATCCCCCCCATGAAATCGGAAGCACCGTTTACACGCCCCTCGTTGGAGGAAGCTCTCGACGTTTGGAAAAAGCTGCTCGCCGAACGCGGTTTCGCAACGGACATCATCTGGATTTTCGCGGAAAATCTTTGCGTTGAAAAATCGCGCGCCGGGCAAGGCGGCTTTCGTTTTGGTTTTCAGACCCGGTTCACTCCGCCGCCCGAGGATGCGCTCGACATTGCGTTCGCCCAATTTTCTGAATCCGACAAACCGGTGGTTTTTTACCGGCTCGGCGAACGTCCGGGCAGGTCCGTCTGCACTTTGCTGTGCGATTCGTGGTTTGAGCGCCGAAGCGATGCCGACGGATTTTTGCGCCGCGACGAATGGGGGGTTTTGTTTTATCCCGGCCCAAAGGATGAAATCGAGGAAGTCACCGATCTGACCCGCTGGCTGCGGCGCGTCAAACGCGACCGCGCGTTTCATGATCTGGATTTTTGCATGGCGCTGGAGGCGATTGACGAAATCAAAATGTACGGCCGTGTGCTCGTGCCTTACGAGCGCCTGGCGGCAGCCATGCTGGGCCGCCTCCGCCGGGTTTTGGGACAGCCGGCTTGACACCGGACGCCCCGGCGCGTTTTTTTGCTGTCAAATCCCAGGACAAATTCTGTCTTGCGCGCCGTTTCCGCGTCAACTTTTTGTTCATTCTCCACCGGCATCCGATGGCCCGGCCCATGCTCGACTGCAGGGCATGACTAAAATTGCTTACAACGTGAGCAGGAAGAGTCGTATTTTCAATACTGCGCTCGTCCCGGCCAACCACTCGGAAGAGGCCCGGTTCGGCCCGATTGACGGCGCAGTCATTGTCTTCTTTCTCATCTGTGTCGCAGGCTTCATCTGCTTCCTCGTGGCCTGAAGGCTTCGGGATGGGGTGAGATCGCGGAAGGTGCTTGCTGCGGCCTGAAAAATGGCCGCCGGCGGCCTCACAAAAAACTGTCCTTTCATCGCCGCGTCGCTACACAATTCCCGTGATGATGGTCCATAAAGCCAGGGCAGGCCAGGCCCGGTCCTAAAGAGCGGTTGCATTTTGGGTCTGGCCGTTTCATCTTTAAGGCATGAGTGCGCTCGAAATCCAACGGATGCCCCGGCAGGAAAAGTTGAAGCTCATGGAAGCGTTGTGGGCGGACTTGAGCCGTGATGAGGCGGAATTGGAATCGCCCGCCTGGCACGCGGATGCCTTGCGTGAAACCGCCGAGCGGGTGGCGCGGGGCGAAGAGAAAGTTTTGGATTGGGAGCAAGCCAAATCAAATCTGCGTGGTCAAGCGCCGTAGGCGCGGCATCTTTGTAGTTGTAAAACCAAAAACATAAAGCCCCGTCGGGGCGACATATTCCCTTTCCTTACAGAAGATGTCGCTCCGCTGGAGCTAAAAAATATAGCGGGGTGATATTTCTACAAATATACCGCACCTACGGCGCTGAAAGACCCGCTCGTCCATAAAATTCAACGCGGCTCCACCCTGCTTTCCTTTTGATTCGCATATGGCTAGACTTTCCCCGTGACAAAAGCCGAAGCCAAATCACATCGCGCCAGTGAAGCTTTGATTGAGGAAATCAAAAAGCTCCGCACAGAAATTGAACATCACAATCACCTTTATTACATCGAAGCTTCTCCGGAAATTTTAGATCAAGAATACGACAAGTTAGTCAAGCGTCTTGAACAATTAGAACAAAGGCGTGAAACAAAAAAGCCCCGTTATCGCCGCGCTCAAGAAGAATTACCGCTTGCTGATTCGCCTACGCAACACGTCGGTGGAGAACGACTCAAGGAATTCCAATCCGTCCGGCATGCCGTGCCGATGATGAGCCTCGACAACACCTATTCGCAGGAGGAAGTGCGCGATTTCGTGAAGCGCGTCCAAAAACTTTTACCGGATGAAACGCTGGGATGGGTCGTCGAACCCAAGGTGGACGGCGTGGCCGTGAGTTTGCGCTACGAAAACGGCGTGCTTGCCGTGGGCGCGACCCGCGGCGACGGCACCACCGGCGACAACATCACCGCCAATCTCAAAACCATCCGCAGCGTGCCGCTAAATTTGTTGCACGTAGCGGCGCTCGGCAGAGCGCCGCAAACTTCCGAATCTCGCGTGCGACAAAAAGATGGCGGCGCTCTGCCGAACGCCGCTACGTCGGAAGTGCTCGAAGTCCGCGGCGAGGTGTTCATGCCGCTGGCCGGATTTGAGAAGCTGAATGCCGAGCGCAAATCCGCCGGCGAGGAAATGTTTGCCAATCCGCGCAACGCCGCCGCTGGTTCGCTCAAACAGCTCGACCCCAAAATTGTCGCCAAGCGCCCGCTCGACATTATCCTCTACGGCATTGGCCAGATTCAAACTCCGAACTCCGAACTCCGAACTCCGAACTCCCAAAATGAGCTGCTCGATTTCCTGAAATCCCTCGGCTTCAAAACCCCCGAACGCACCTGGTTTTGCAAGTCGGAAGACGACCTCATCGCCGCCATTGCCGAACTTGATACGGTCCGCAAAAAGTTTGCCTACGAAACCGACGGCGCGGTCATCAAGCTGAATTCGTTCGAGCAGCAACGCCGCGTTGGGGCGACAGCCAAGGCGCCGCGCTGGGCCATTGCCTACAAATACGCGCCGGAACAGGCCGAGACGAGGCTCAACGCCATCACCATCCAGGTCGGGCGCACCGGCGCGCTCACGCCGGTGGCCGAACTCGAACCGGTCTTCCTCGCCGGCAGCACCATCAGCCGCGCCACGCTGCACAACGAGGACTACATACGCGAAAAGGACATCCGCATCGGCGACACCGTGGTCATCGAAAAAGCCGGCGAAGTGATTCCCGCCGTCGTGAGCGTGGTTTTGAAAAAACGCGGCGGTGGCGAGAAGAAATTCACGTTTCCCAAAACCTGTCCCGAATGCGGCTCGAAGGTTTCCCGTTCCATTCGGAGGGGCGAGTTAAACGAGCCCCAAACCAAAACAGAAGATGGGGACTCGTGTAACTCGTCCCTCCGGGATGAAGAATACGCCATCTGGCGCTGCGTGAATCCCGATTGCCCGGCGCAGGTCCGCGGGCGGCTGGAACACTGGTGTGCACGTGGTGCGATGGACATTGAAGGTGGCGGCGAAGTGCTCGCGGCCCAGCTCGTCAAAAGCGGCCTCGTGCGCGACGTGGCGGATATATATTCGCTTACAATGGAACAGATTGCTGCACTGGAGCGCATGGGCGAAAAGTCCGCGAAGAATTTTATTGAGGCTGTTGCCGCCAGCAAATCGCGGGACCTGTGGCGGCTGCTTTTCGGACTCGGCATCCTGCACGTTGGCGCGGGTGTCGCCAAGGCGCTCGCCCGCCACTTCGCCACGCTGGACCAGGTGTTTGCCGCCAGTGCGGAACAATTGACCGAAACCGAGGACATCGGCGAAGTCATCGCGCGGAGTATCGTGGATTGGCATGGCAATCCGGAAAACCGCAAGCTCATCGAAAGGCTTTCCCAGGCCGGGCTGGACTTCAAATCGTCACTCTACCAGCCGGCGGCAAAAGCCGGCCCGTTTGCCGGTAAGACCTTTGTACTCACCGGCACGCTCCCGACGCTGACCCGCGAGGAAGCCATAGCCAAGATTGAAGCGCTCGGCGGCAAGGTGAGCGGCAGCGTGAGCAAGAAAACGGATTATGTTCTGGCCGGCGAAGACGCCGGGTCCAAGCTCGACAAGGCGCAGAAGCTCGGCGTGAAGATTATCAGTGAGGCGGAGTTTTTGGGGATGTGCGGCACGCCTTAACGGTTTGGTTGAGCGAGCTGGCGAATCGAAGTTTGGCCGCCTTTTTCCAGGTATTTCAAGCTCTGTTTGAAATAATGCCCCACGTTCATGGCCAAGGAACCTGACCATTTTGGATTCTTTTCGCCTCGCATCCACGCATACGCGGCCAGCGAATAGGCAAACATCTCTTCCGACATATATCCCAACCGTGATGCGCTCCATCCTTGGTGACTGTGATCCTGCCATTGGGAAAATTGGAAAGCTGAATTTGCGGTAAAAATTCCCAGACCAAGGAAAACGGTTATCAAATCAGTAAGATACTCATGGTCGTTGTCATCATGAGAGATTTTTCCCCCGCCGAGCAGAATAACATGGCCAAGTTCATGCGCGATGGTTGCCACGAGTTTGGTCGGGTTTTTGAACTCAGACACATTGATCGCAATTTTCTTCCGCATATCTTGAGATGTTTTCGAGAAGTATAATCCTGCAGTTCCAGAATGGTGCCCTTCACCGCCGAGACGATGTTTGGATGCAATTTCATCCCGGTCAAAGAAATAATCCACATCAACAAGACTGGAGTTCACATCCATGTAGGAACAGACGCGTTCCACGAGTTTTGTGACACAGGCTTCGGTGCCTTGATACTTGTCGGGAAAGAAAGATGCTTCTGGCAAGATTGTTCGACGTTTCAAAAAATAATCCTCACCAAACTCTTTAAGCAGCCATTGAAGAGACTTTTCAATCCATTCCTTCTGTTTTTCGTCCAACGGCAATTTAGGAGCGCCCCAAAACATATTCGCAGTCTTTCAATAACTGTGGATCTTTTCAATTCCAGAAATAGCCGCCATGTCAGTTTTCATCTGAATTCCGCGCAGGCTTTAGCCGCGTCCGGTGCGTTGAGGAGCGCGTTCACGCCGCTTCAGTTCACGCATATCAGCACACGTGGAAAGTCTTCAACGCTCTCGTCAATCCGTCCAGTGAAGCGACCTGAAGGTCGCGCCCCGTTCCCGCCGGGACAATTCATGCGGAGCACACGGCACAGCGTTGCCGGATTCACGTCCCAAAACGAAATTCGTCCTGACGGGACGGTGGAAATTCCCGCGTTCGTCCGGCGTCCCTCGCGGAACACAAAATCATTTTCGCGGAACTGTTCCAGCCACTTCGTGGCCGGCTAATTTCATCGCCGCTCGGCGGCAGAATCATTTCAATCTTTGCCGGCCTGAAATCGAGCGGCTCTTCAAACCAGGATCAGGCCGGGGTGGCTGCCGGTGAGGCTCCGACCGCCCTCGGGCGTGACCAGATAAGTGTTTTCCGTCCCCACCATGCCCACGCCCGGCACACCCTTCTTCGGTTCGAGTGCCAGCACCATCCCCACGGCCAGCGGTTCGTCAAAACCCTCGGCTATCACCGGCGGTTCATCAATCTGCAATCCAACCCCGTGCCCGAGAAAATTCGCCCGCCGGTTGCCAAAGCCCATGAAGTTCTTCAGAAATTCCGCATCGAGACTTGCCATGGTCCGGGCATAAATCCCCGAAGGTATCGCTCCGGGTTTCAGCAACGATGCCAGCCGGCGTTCGAGTTCCATGCAACGCCGGTGGACCGCCATCACCTCGTCCGGCAACGGCCGGCCAAACATGTAGGTCATTGTCTTGTCGGTGTGATAGCCGTCCATGGCACAGCCGACGTCCACAAACACGAGGTCGCCCTTTTGAAGTTTGCGGTCGCGGCTGCCCAGCACCGGCGCGGCGGGACCGATGCCCACACACCCGCCGGGCCCGTCGAAGCTGGTGGGATAAATCGAGTTTTCCCCGAAGCCCAACTGCGCCACGGCGATGTCCACGTTGAACATGCCAAAGCGCACGGTTCCCTGATGCCCCTCGCGCACCAGGAGCGAATAAAGTTCACAGGCAAGGTCCGCCTCGCTCATTCCCTCGCGCAACATCGTCGGTACATTTTCTTCCATGATGCGCCGGTGGATCGCGCCACACCGTTCCAGGATGGCCAGTTCATACGGACTTTTGACCGCCCGCACCCGGGCGACCAGAGCATCGAGCGACGCCACCTCCTGGCAGGCGAAATGTTTCCGGAACCGCTGTACCAGCGCGAGCGGAACCAGCTCGGTTTCGAGGTGAATGACCTGCCGCGCCGCAGCCGCCGGAACCGTTGGCACGGCATCGCGGAAGCTTTTCATGGGGCGGATGCCGGGAAAGAGCGATTCGGTGCCGGCCCGCTCGAAACTTCGGCGCACCCAGAACACGGGTTCGCCGTCGCGGGGAACCAGCAGCAACCCGTCCTGCATTGTGCCGGTGAAATAGTATTGGTTGACCCGGCCAAAGAACGCGGCCAGCTCCCAACCGGGAATCTCCGCGTCCATCCGCGCCCGGAAGCGCTTCATCCGGCTGGTCAACTCTGAGAGTGGAACTTTGGTCATCATGCCATTGCCGGCGTCATTATGCGGCATGGTCACTTGAGGAAAAGAAAAAGAAAGCGGCGCGAGGACTTTGGACTGCGGTGGCAGAGCGCAGCGGCGACACCGCTTTTCGACTGCGGACAGAGCTTCCAAAGCGGCGTGGCGCTTCGCTTCCCGCCGCAGTCCAAAAAATTTGGCTGCGGCGTCGGTTTTCAGCCGAGGAACCGCCGGGCCAGGCGCAGTTGGCGGCATCCGCCATTCATTTAGCCAACGAAAACGCAGCATTGGCGCCTGTTTTCCCGCCCGCAGCCGGCACCCGGAGCATCGGACGGGTAATTATTGCCAATCCGCGTAAAAATTCCTGCCAATCTTTGGCAAGGCACTTGACAGAAAAAAATTAGAATTTATTGTCTAAGTTTAAACGCAGTGGTGAGTAAACTGTCAAACTTGAAACTGAACAGTCTATGGACATACATCATCCCTTCCTGAGTGAATTCCCCGAACATCGCGAAACCGCCCGGCATCTGCGCCTTAGCGATAATAAATTCCGCGAGATGTTTGAGGAATACCATCATTTGGATGACGCCGTCTGCCGGATCGAAGAGGAAATTGAGTTCGCCACCGACCAGGAGATTGACGAACTGAAGTTCAAACGCGCCAAGCTCAAGGACGCGCTCTATTCCGCAGTCAGCCGCGCCACGGTCGCGGTGCAATAAGCGTCAGGTTTTTGCCGGCTGTTGCCGGTGCCGCCGATGGTCGCTTTAATGCGATTCGGCGGCGGCTTTCCGTTTTTTCGCCTCTTCAACCACCTTTTCCGCCGCGTCGCGCGGCATTTCCTCGTAATGACTGAATTCTTCCTTATGCACGCCGCGGCCGCCGGTCAGCGAACGGAGATTGCTGGAATAATGATAAAGATCCTTCACCGGAACCTGCGCCTTGATCACCTGGAAACCGCCGTCGGTTTCAATGCCCTGGATCCGGCCGCGCCGGCTTGATAGATCGCCCATCACCTTGCCCATGCAATCGTCCGGAATCTGGATTTCGACGTTGTTAATCGGCTCCAGCAGACACGGCTTGGCGGCCGTGAACGACTCCTTGAAGGCGAAATAGCCGGCAATCTGGAACGCGATGTCCTTGGAATCCACCGGGTGCATCTTGCCGTCGTAAAAATCAACCTTCACGTCCACCACGCGGCAGCCGGCGAGGATGCCCTCGGTGCAGGCCTGGTTGACGCCCTTCTCGACGGACGGCACGAACGAGCGATCCACGTTCTGGCCGACCAGCGAATTGGTGAATTCCAGGCCCGTGTCGCGTGGTTTCGGTTCGATGCGCATCCAGACCTCGGCAAATTGTCCGGAACCGCCGGTCTGCTTCTTGTGGCGGTATTTTGAATCGCCCTTGGACTTGATGGTTTCCCGATACCGCACGCGCGGCTCGGCCAGTTCAACGTGGACGTTGTACCGGCGGCGCAACCGGTCGGCCACGACTTCCAGATGCAATTCGCCCTGCGCGGAGATGACGGTCTGATGCAATTCCGCGTCCACGACGTAAAGGAACGTGGGGTCTTCATTGTGCAACGCGGCCAAGCCGGAGGCGATTTTGTCCTCCTCGCCCTTCACCTTGGCGACCAGGGACGCGTGGATGTTGGGCTTGGGATAAACCACCTTGGGCAAGGTCACGGCCTTTTTCGCGTGGCACAGCGTGTTGCCGGTGTGCGTGTCCCTGAGCTTGACGGCTGCGGCGATGTCGCCGGCGCCGAGGGTGTTGACCGCCTCGCGGGTCTGGCCGTTGAGCAGGTAAATCTGCCCGACACGTTCGTTGGTTTTACGGTCACTGTTGTATAAATCCATGCCGGTGGAAACCGACCCCGAATAGACGCGAAAGAACGACAGTTCGCCGAAATGCGCCTCGGACATGGTCTTGAAAATATAAAGCACCGGTTCGGGATCCTCCAAACTCACCTCCACTTCCGCGTCATTGGCATTGACCGCCTTGACCTTCTTGCGGTCCACGGGTGAGGAGCCGTATTTGGCGATGAAATCCATCAGTCGCGCGACGCCGATGTTATTTTCCGCCGAGGTGCAAAACAGCGGGATGAACGATTCCCTTTGCACCGCCGCGTGGATGCCGGCGCGAAATTCCTCCTCTGTCAAACTGCCATTTTCGAAAAACTTGTTCATCAACGCGTCGTCGGACTCGGCGATGTGCTCGATCAATTGGCGGTGCAATTCCTTGACCTGAGTCTCCAGTTCACCGGTGGCCGCCTCTTCCTTGAATTTGCCGCTGGAATCGGTCGCATAGGTCACGACCTCGTTGCGCAACACGTCGAGCGCGCGGTTGAAGCCGGGGCCGGGGTTCACCGGCACACTCAACGGAAAAACGTGCCGGCCAAATCGTTCCTGCACCTGTTTCACCACCGCGTCGAAATCCACGTTCTCCTTGTCCACCCCGTTCACCACGATCATTTTCGGGATGCCGTAACGGGTCGCGTAATCCCACACCCGGTCGGTCCCCACGCTGACCCCGTGTTGGGCGTGAATCACCACCAGCGCAAAATCGCCGACGCGCAACGCGCCCAATCCTTCGCTGATGAAGTCGAGGTAACCCGGAGTGTCAATGATGTTGAGCTTCTTGCCCGCCCATTCCGTGTGCAGCAGCGACGCCGAGACCGAAATCTGGCGGTTCTTTTCGCTGACGTGATAATCCGACACGGTGGAGCCGTCGGCGATGCGGCCCATGCGGTTGATGACGTCGCCGCAGGCGAGCATGGCCTCGCAGAGCATCGTCTTGCCGGACGAGGCGTGACCGACGACGGCGAAGTTACGGATGTCTGCTGGAGCATAATTTTTCATAGAGGAACTTCTTTCAATTTGGAAACAATGGAAACCGCAACGGCCCGCGACTCAAAGGAGTGCGGCCCGTTGAAAGCCAGATGCAACTTTGCGAAAGCCCGTCGGGGACAGGCGCCGATGGTTTGCATATGCCATTTTATAACCGACCCGCCACCCTGCTGAAAAGGAAAGTTTGGCTTTATTGCATCAATTTTTGCCGCGCTGCGCACCGCCGCAACTCCCCGATTTGACGGCTGGATTTCCCCATCGAAGCCATATCCCAACCTCTCTGCACCCATTTTTTGGCAAAGACAGTGTATTTATTGGCTTGGATTTAAATATCCCTTGAGTCAGCATTGTTTTCACAACACGTTGTAACATGTTGTTTGGGTCGGATTAAATTTTCCATGTCAATGATATGAATGCACCACAAGTTCGAACCGCCTGGATCAAGGGCGGCGCCGACCAGTGTGAAACTCTCCCGCCGCTGCCATCGCGTGTCTTTCGTCTGGTGCTCCTCGGCGCGCCGGGTGTCGGCAAAGGAACCCAGGCCGAATTGCTCTGCGAACGGCTGGGCACCTGCCACCTTTCCACCGGCGACATTTTCCGCGCCGCCAAGAGCCTCGCCGAGGGCGAACGCAGCCCGGCGCTGGAAGCCGCGCTCGGCTACATGAAACGCGGCGACCTCGTCCCCGACCAGACCGTGCTCGACCTCGTCCGCGAGCGCATCGCCTGCCTCCGCTGCCCCGGCGGGTTTTTACTCGACGGGTTTCCGCGCACGGTGGCGCAGGCGGAGGCTTTTGCCAAAATCATGGCGCAGGAGCAAATCCCGCTCGACGCCGTGTTGAATTACGATTTGCCCCTTGAAAAAGTTGTCGCCCGCCTGAGCGGCCGGCGCACCTGCCCGAAATGCAAGGCGGTTTTCCATGTGACCGGGCGTCCGCCGCGCGTGGAAGGCGTTTGCGATCATTGCGGAACCAAACTCCAGCAGCGCGAAGATGACCGGCCCGAGGCCGTCCGCGTGCGCATGGAGGTTTATGAAAAAAGCACCAAACCGCTGACGGATTTTTACCGGCAACGCGGCCTGCTGGTGACTATTGAGGCCGAGGGCACGCCGGAGGAAATTTATCAGCGCACCCTCACGGCGATGAGTTCCGCCCGGGGCGGCAAGCTGCGCCACCCGTAGCCGACCAACACGGATTGACGGGAAATCCCCGCATGAATACGGGGGATTTTCACCCGGCCTATCCCACCTTTCAACCGCCGGGCAAGGAATGTGGGCATTTTGCCAAGAGTCGTGTAGTGACGTTTCCACCGTCGGATTAATGTGCCGGTGAGAATTGTGGAAGCAGCCAGTCAAAAACACTTGAACGCGACCGCCGCCAAATCATTCAACGGGAACGGGAAAGAACGCCTTGCGATTCCGGAGACGGCCTTCGGCTGCCCGCGCGATTTTCTCAACAACCGCTTTGTGTATGCGGTGATTTCGGCCCGCGCCCACGGTTTGTCGCTGGGCGTGAACATGAGTCCGGACAAGCTGTGCAATTTCAACTGCCTCTATTGCGAGGTGGACCGCCGGACCCCGCCGCGCGAAGCGAAGCTGGACGTGGACGCGATGGCCGCCGAACTTCACAAAACGCTCGCGTTCGTGCTGGCGGGAAAATTGCACGAACGTCCGTGGTGTTCCGCGCTGCCGGAGGAATTGTTCACCCTGCGCCACGTGGCCTTGAGCGGCGACGGCGAACCGACCCTCGCGCCGAATTTTGCCGAGGCCGTCGAGTCCATTGTACACATCCGGGCGCTGGGCGAATTTCCGTTCTTCAAAATCGTGCTGATTACGAATGCCACCGGGCTGGACCGGCCCCAGGTGCAGCAGGGGTTGAAACAGTTCACGAAGTCCGACGAAATCTGGGCGAAGCTCGACGGCGGCACGCAGGCATTTTTCAACCGGGTGGACCGGTCGGGCGTGTCGCTGGAGAAAGTGCTGTCCAACATCCTGCTGGTGGCCCGCCAGCGCCCGGTGATCATCCAAAGCCTGTTCGCGGCCATCAACGGCGAAGAACCGGCGTCCGGCGAAATCGAGGAATACGCGCATCGGCTCAAGGAATTGAAGGCGGCGGGCGCGAACATTCCCCTCGTGCAGATTTACTCCGCCACGCGGCCGATGTTTCACGCCGAGTGCGGACATCTGCCGTTGAAAACGCTTTCCCACATCGCGCACACCGTGCGCCACGTGTCTGGTCTCAAAGCTGAAGTGTTCTAACCAGCCGCTTCGTCCTCGTTCTCGGCCTCGAAATCGCCAACCCCGAATCACCGTAGGACAGCGCGTCCCGCTTGTCTCAAAACAATTTCCCGCCGGAAGGGCGAGTTACACGAGTCCCCATTCGACGTTGGATGTTCGATGTTCGATGTTCGATGTTGCATGTTGAGTGTTGCGATGCCTCGCTTCCCAAAGTAGGGGACTTGCACCCCATCAGTTCACGCCCATGTCAGGCGCACTCAAATCGCTGCAGGCAACGCGGGATAGCCGTTCCAGTTCCGCTTCGCGGTTCACGCTGGTTGGTCCCGCGTGCCTGAGCTCGTTCGCGGCCAAGACGGGGAGACACAAGCCGGACGGCCAACCGATTTGGACTCGCCTGACGTATGCGGGCGAGACCCAAATCCAACGCCATGTTAAAATCCGGCGCAATGCCAACCCGTTCGACCCGCACTGGTGGCCCTACTTCGCGGAACGCAAGTTCCAGAAGAAATTTGGCATCACTCGCCAACAGGCCGGGATTAAACCGTCGTGATACCGGCTCCGCTTCAGCGGGGCTTTGCATCGGCTTGAGCCGGATGAGGGGAAACCCTCACGTCCGGTTCTGAGGGGAGGAGGCTGGCGGCAACGCCGCCTCCTTACCCGACAGGTTTTTGGTGGCTCTAATCGTGAATCCAAGCGGATCGGACGGCAGTTTTTACGTTTGCAGTCAGACACGATCCTCAAACACACCGATATAAAATACGCCGGCTCGATTCTGACCCGCGCTTGCCCCATAACTGCCCGGACGATTCAAGTCAGAAGTCCCAATTGATGCCTCCGCTGACGGCGTGGCTGCTGCTACTGTCGCTGGCCAATTCACCGTCATAGTAAACGCCGATGGAGACGTTCTGGGAGCAGTGAGTGCTCATACCGACGACGAGGGAAAGGCTGTCCCGTCCCAGCGATGGGCCTTCCACCTCGAAGACGCCGCCGGCGCCGCTGGCCATGCGAGCGCCAATCGTTTGGTTCGCGTCCAGAAATTCATGCCGCCAGCCGAGCCGGATCTCGGGCAGCAACGTGGTCTTGGCAATGCGCAATTCGTAGGCAAGACGCGTCCCGAGCAGGGTCCACAGCGAATCGCTTTCATTTTCCATCACTTGCAACGGCAACGCAGAACCGCTTTCCGTGAACCCATTGATTTCAACATGGGTGTAGTGGAGTTCACCCAGAATACCGGGGATGAAGTCTTTGTATCTCAGGTTGTAGCCGCCGCCCAACATGGTATCCACCTCGTAACCGGCGGTTTTCCCTTTTGCCGTGCCATCCAGTGCCACGCGCTCGCTGTTATAACGATAGGTCCCCATGCCCAGTTGGGCCTCCAAATACGCGTTGGTGCTGAACCAGCTTCCATAGAAGCCGCCCCGGAGACCTTCCATACTTGCACTGCCGCCGTTGACCAGACTGGCTCCGCCGTTGGCGTAATCCACGGTAAAACCGCCCGCGAGACAATGATTCGCGCTTTTATCCAAACCCAGCGTCAAGCCGGCGTCGTGGTAGGAGTAACCCGCAGCGTTGCCATCGCTGTTCACATCAACGAACTGGCCGAAACCGGTCGCGAACCCGCCCCATTCCTCGTCGAGGCCGCCTTTTCCCATCGGCGGCAAGCCCTGATCCGCGTAAGCCAATTGTGCCACCGGACCGCCCGGCTCGAACGGGAACAAGCGACCGTGGACGAGCGTGGATCCGTTGCGAATCTCATTCATCCGGCGTTGCACATTTCCCACCATGGAATCCACCGCGCCAAAATTCATGTCAAACAGCGCTCCCAATTCCTCCGGCGCAATCAGGTCGAAATCTGCCGGCAATTGCGTTCCCGGAACGGCATCCAGGGCGGCGATCAAATTCGTCTCGCGCGGGTCGCCCTGCAATTGATTCGTGCTGAAGTATCCGGAAAAGGTGTCAAGGTCCCGCGCCACGACGCGCTGGTTATGCGTGAGCGCGAACGGCACGAAGCTGTCCTGCAACGTAATCAGGTTGACCTGATTGGGCGCATAGAGTGTACCCAGATGGAGCGCATAATTGCCTTTTAATGGGTCGTCCAGATTTGTGAACTCGCCGGTTACGCCATCCGCCGCGGTCAACACGGTAAACTGGTCGCCTTTCACCGGCACAAAGCCACCGAACAAGGCCACCGAAAGTGTGCCGGCCAATTCAGCCGTGCCGCTCACCGCAAGGCGATCGTAACTTGACGTCGAGCCCAGTTCGATTTCCAGGACACCATTGCTGAACTGCAGGAAGTTGCCCGTGAGCGCCGTGGTTTCCAGGACGCCCGGGCCGCCGGGAGCGAGGATACCATTGCTGAGGAACCGGTTGCCGGCGCCCAGATTGATCACTGCGCCGGCGTCCAACTGGCCACCGGAGTAATTGTTGAACTGGTTCAAACCGCTGCCCAGGTCCACGGACCCGATAATCGTGCCGTCGTTGTTGATGGTCTCGTTGCCCGTGCCGCCGATGATGGCGTTGCCCGCGATCCCGTTCAACGTGGTGATGGTGTTGAAATTGTACAACGTGTTGTTCCCACCGTCGGCGAACCAGACGCCGGCGCTGGCGCCGCTGCCACCCGCGAAGACTCCATTGTGGATCGTAAGCGTCAGGTTGTCGGCGCCTTGATCGCCGCGGCTTTGCACGAAGACGGCGGAGGCGTTCGCGCCATAAACGTTGATGCTGCCGATATAGTCGATTTCGACCGACCCGCCGGTATTGGTGCCGCCCGCGCTTTGCGCAAAAATGCCGTCCGCGTAGTCGCCGTACGTCGTGATGTCGCCGGTATGAATAATGTGGATGTCGCCTGCGGAACCGGCGCCGCCCACACTGCCGGCAAACGATAATCCGTTGCCGAGGTCTCCCGCCAGGCCACCCCCGCCACCAACGCTTTGAGCGAAGATGCCGCAAGCACCCGTGCCGTGAGTAATGATTTCGCCGTCACTGACGATCGTCACATCCCCACCGTTGCCGCCGCCGCCGCCCGATTGCCCCAGATTGACCGCCAGGCCCGCAGCGCTCACGCCATGGTTTACATTGCCCGCCACGCCGCCGCCGCCGCCGACACTCTGGGCAAAGACGCCGTACGCGCCATCACCGAAGGTTTCAATGCCGCCGGTGACGTTGACATTCACGTCGCCGCCGTTGCCACCCGAGCCGCCGCCACCACCAAGAGCGAGGTTTGCCAGGGCGCCCGATTGGCCGTAACCGCCGATGCCGCCGCCGCCGCCGACGCTCTGGGCCAAAACGCCGAAGGCACCCGCGCCGAACGTGACGATGTATCCAGAGTTTTGGACCGTTACCCCGCTGCCGTTGCCACTGCTGCCACCCTTGCCGCCGACGACAATCTGGAGGTCCGTGTCCGACAATCCGCTGGCGGAGGCACCCGCTCCGCCGTAACCGCCGTCGCCGCCGCCGCCGCCGATGCTCTGCGCCATGATGCCATGCGAAGCAACGCCGAAGGTGACGATGTTGCCGTTGTTGTCAACGGTCACCGCGCCGCCGTCGCTGGCGCCGGCGCCATTGCCACCCACCGACACGTTCAAATCGAGCGTGTTGCCGTCGCCGGTCAGATTGGATTGCGCCGTTGCGCTGCCGCCCCGGCCGCCGCCGCCGCCAATGCTCTGGGCGAGAATGCCGAGCGCGTTGTTGCCATAAGTGTAAATATCGCCGGTGTTGGTCACGGTAACAGCACCACCGTAATTGCCGTTGCCACCGGCTCCACCGATGCCGGCGGTAAGGTCCAGAGTGCTGCCCGAGCCGGCCGCAGTCACCGTATCGGCGCCGACACCGCCGCCGCCACCGATGCTTTGCGCGATGATCGCGTAAGAACCGTCGCCATACGTGGTGATGCCGCCGGAGGAAACCACATTGACCGCCCCGGCATAACCGCCTGGACCGCCTTTGCCGCCGATACCGATGGCGAGCTGAAGCAAATTCCCGGTGCCGCCGGGGGTTGAAACGCTCGTGCCGCCGGCTCCGCCGCCGCCGCCCACGCTTTGGGCCAGGATGCCGTAGGCGTTTGCGCCAACAGTGTAAATCTGGCCGGTCTGGTACACATTCACCGCGCCGGCATTGCCGCCCAGGCTCCCGCTCCCGCCCAGTGACAGGGAAAGATTTACCGACCGCTGCGTGTTGGTGCCTGCTGTCGAAGTGGTGGCGCTGTCACCACCCAGGCCACCGCCGCCACCCACGCTTTGGGCCATGATGGCGTGCGAACTGTCACCATACGTGATGATCGTGCCGGTGTTGGCAACCGTCACCGTCGAACCGAAACCACCATTGGGGCCGGAGCCGCCGAGACTGACTCCGAGCTTGATGGCGATGTTGGCGTCACTGCCGCCATTGTCCACGCTGCTCATACCGCCGGAACCGCCACCGCCGCCGACACTCTGGGCAAAAATGCCGAGGGCATTGGCTCCGCGCGTGGTGATGTTGCCGGCATTATTGACCGACACGGCACCACCATTCCCGCCGCTGCCGCCGCCCCCGCCAACGCCCACGCCCAGATTGATGCTCCAGGTCGGCGCGTTCGTATCCGAACCTTCACTGGCGGACGACGAGGCTGAATTTGTATTTGCCTCCTGGGTTTCAATTTTCGCCGTGCCTCCGTTGCCGCCGCCGCCGCCCACGCTTTGCGCCAGAATGCCGTAGGCCCCGTTTCCCCAAGTGTTAATCTGGCCTTGATTATCAACCGTCACCGCGCCGCCGTCGCCGGCCGCGCCGCCACCGCCGCCAATGGTGGCGGTCAAATTAATGGATTTGTCGCCGGCTGAAGCCGTGGTCGCCGCACTGGCCCCGCCATTGCCGCCGCCGCCGCCGATGCTTTGCGCCACAATGCCATACCCGGCATCTCCGTACGTGGTGATTGAACCCTCGTTCGTGACCCGGACGGTGTCTCCCGAACCACCGGCGCCGCCTTTGCCACCCAGCCCACCGCCCAGGTTGATGCTGAGGGACAGATTGGTGCTCGCTCCGTTAGCGGCATTCGCAATTTGACTTGCACCTCCGGCCCCGCCACCGCCCCCGACGCTCTGGGCGAAGATGCCGATGGAATTGGCTCCGTAATTGGTGATGCTGCCGTGATTGTCAACCGTCACCTGACCGCCGTTGCCGGCGATACCGCCGCTGCCGCCGAGGCCGAACGAGAGATCGATGCTCCATTCCTTGTCAGTGCTGTTCGTCGAAGCGTTATTGGTCGAAGAGTCAGACGCCGCTGCCATCGCCAGGGCCGACGGCGAGGAACTGTTGGTATCCTGTTGCATCTCGATTTTGGCGGTGCCGCCCATGCCACCACCACCGCCGACACTTTGGGCCAGGATGCCGTAAGCGCCTTCGCCGTAGGTCGTAATCGTGCCTTCCTGTATGACCATCACATTGCTGCCGTTGCCGCCGAGCCCCCCACTTCCGCCAATGGCCGCGGTAAGGGTGACCGAACTGCCCGACTCCGGAGTGGACTTTGAGACGGCGCTGGCACCGCCCAGACCGCCGCCGCCGCCCACGCTTTGGGCGAAGATGCCATGCGCCGCGTCTCCTCCCGTAATGATTGTTCCCTGATTGGTAACGGTAACGGTATTTGCCGCGCCGCCACCACCGCCACCACCGCCCACACTCCCACCCAAGGAAACACTGAGGGATAGATTGGTATTTCCGCTACTGCCCACGCCGTCAATTTCACTCATGCCGCCGGCGCCGCCGCCACCACCGACGCTTTGCGCAAAGATGCCGATGGAGTTGTTTCCATAATTGGTAATGCTCCCGCGATTGACAACCATCACCTGCCCGCCACCGCCCCCCCCACCGCCGCTGCCGCCCATTCCGAACGAGAGATCGACGCTCCATTCCTTCCCACTGCTGTTGGTCGAAGAATCGGACGAGGACGAGGAACTGTTGGTGTCCGATTGCGTTTCGATTTTTGCGGTACCGCCCATGCCGCCGCCCCCACCCACGCTCTGGGCAAAAATGCCATCGGCGCCTTCGCCGTATGTCGTGATGCTGCCTTCCTGCAAGACCATCACATCGCTGCCGTTGCCGCCAATCCCGGCACCGCCACCGATGACCGCGTTGAGACTGATCGAATTGCCCGAACCCGGGGATGATTTCGTAATGGAGCTCGCACCGCCCACGCCGCCGCCACCGCCCACACTTTGGGCGAAAATGCCATGCGCCGCGTCACCCACTGTAATGATTGTCCCCTGGTTGGTGACGGCAACAGTGTTACCCGCACCCCCGGCCCCGCCCGCGCCGCCCAGACCGGCGCCCAAGGAGATGCTCAGGGACAAATTGGTGTTACCGCTATCGCCGCGGCCTTCGATTTGACTCATGCCGCCGGCGCCGCCGCCGCCCCCGACGCTTTGAGCAAAAATGGCGATAGAATTGTTTCCGTAGGTCGTAATGTCTCCGTGATTGTCCACCGTCACCCGACCGCCATCGCCGGCGACGCCGCCCTTGCCGCCCAGTCCAAATGAGATGTCAACTCCCCATGCCTTGTCATCGCTGCTGCTCGAAGAATTAGACGCCGGGGTCGCTGTCAACGACGGCAGCGAAAGGCTGTTGGTATCTTTTTCTGTCTCGATTTTGGCGGTGCCACCCGCGCCACCACCGCCGCCAACGCTTTGAGCGAGGATGCCATAGGCGCCTTCGCCATAGGTTGTGATATTGCCTTCCTGCATGACCATGACATTGCTGCCGTTGCCACCCGCGCCGCCGCTGCCGCCAATGACCGCAGTGAGGGTGACCGAGTGCGAAGTGTCCGAATCCGGAGAAGATGTTGTCGAGGTGCTGGCGCCGCCCAGACCGCCGCCACCACCCACGCTCTGGGCAAAAATGCCATGCGAGGCATCGCCAACCGTGGTAATCGCCCCCTGGTTCACCACGGTGACAATGTTCCCCGCGCCGCCGCCGCCGCCCGCGCCCCCCAATCCGAAATTGAGTTTGACGGAGGTTTTGCCGCCGCCGCCGCTGGCGTCCGTGGCGCTTAGGCCGCCGGAACCGCCGCCGCCGCCCACGCTTTGGGCCATGATGCCAATGGAATTGGACCCACCCGTATAGATGCTTCCGAGATTGGTAACCATGACGACTCCGCCGTTGCCAGCACTGCCGCCATTGCCGCCGGCGCCGATGGCAATGCTAAGGCTCCAGCCGTTGTCGTTGGATCCCGCGCTGCCGGAGTTGGTGAAGGCCATTCCCAGTGATTTATTCATGACTTTGGCCTCACCGCCGTCACCGCCACCGCCGCCGACGCTTTGGGCGAAAATGCCATTCGCATGCTCACCCAAGGTCACAATTGAACCGGAATTGAAGACCATCACGTTGCTGCCCGAACCGCCGCCACCGCCGTCGCCGCCAATCGAGACACTGATCTGTTTGGACTCCTGGCTGAGGGCCAACGAACCAGCCATGCTGAAACCGCCTGCGCCACCACCGCCGCCAATGCTCTGGGCGAGGATGCCGTGGGCCAAATCCCCCGCGGTTTCAATTCTGCTGGTATTTGAGACAAAGACCAGACCGCCGGTCCCGCCGGTACTGCCATTACCGCCCATGGCAAAACTGACGGCCGCTTCCTTGGTGATGCCACCGGCAACACCGAATCCGCCATCGCCGCCGCCACCACCGACGCTTTGCGCGAAGATGCCGTAGGCCCGGTCGCCCTCGGTATGGTTGGTTGGGCCATCGCTGATCAGCGTCACATCGCCGCCGTTGGACCCGCTGCCGCCTTTGCCGCCGATACCGATTTGAACCGTGGGTGACTGGCTGATGCCGCCGGCAACACTGAATCCGCCAGAGCCGCCACCGCCGCCTACGCTTTGGGCAAAGAGCGCGTGCGAATCGTCACCGGCCGTGAAAACGCTGCCGGAGCTTTCCAGATACACATTGCCGCCAGCACCGCCGCCGCTACCATTGCCGCCCATGCTGAAACCGACCGAACTGCCTGCGGTGAGGCCGCCGGAAACGCTGAATCCGCCATCGCCGCCGCCGCCGCCCACGCTTTGGGCGAGAACACCGTAGGAGCGATCGCCCAAGGTGGCGATGTTCCCTGAATTTAACGCGGTCACATTGCTGGCCGCGCCGCCGCTGCCGCCGCTGCCACCGAAACTGAGACTAAGGGCATTGCCGGTACTGATGGCGCCGGCGATGCTGAATCCGCCGGAACCACCGCCGCCGCCAACACTTTGGGCCATTATTCCGTGAGCATCGTTACCGCAGGTGATGATCGTCGCGGAGTTGGTGAGAAAAACCTGGCTGCCAGCGCCACCGGTCCCGGCGCTGCCGCCAAAGCTTAACGGCAAGGCAAGACCGCCCAGGCTTCCCGCAACAGAAATACTGAACCCGCCGTCGCCGCCGCCACCGCCAACACTTTGGGCCAGGATGCCGTAGGAACGGTCGCCAAACGTTTCAATCTGGCCGGAGTTGTTGACCGTGACTTCCTGGCTGTTGCCGCCGCCGCCGCCACAGCCGCCGATGCCGAGGGCGAGGGCAAGTCCATCACTGCCGCTGAGGGCAAGGCTGAATCCGCCGGTGCCGCCGCCGCCGCCGACGCTTTGGGCGAAAATGCCGTGCGAACCCGTGCCGCGAGTGGTAATGGTGCTGCTGCTGTCAACCACGACATTGCTCGCCGAACCACCGGCACCCGCGTTGCCACCGACAGCCACGGAAACCGAGGCGCCTTTGCCGATTGAAGCAGCCACGGCATAACCGCCGTTGCCGCCGCCGCCGCCAACGCTTTGCGCGAAGATGCCGTGCGAGCTGTCGCCGCCTGTGTCGATGCTGTTCGTTCCGCTGTACACGCTCACGTCGGCGCCGCTCCCGCCCGCGGCGCCGCTGCCCCCAACAGCGAGACTGCCAAAGGCGCCGACTGAGCCGCTGCAACCTCCGTTGCCGCCGCCGCCGCCTAGGCTCTGGGCGAAGATGGCGCTGGCATTGTCCTCGTGGTTGGTGAGATTGCCGGTGTTGACGACCGTAACCGAATCGGCATTGCCACCGCCGCCACCGGAACCGCCGAAGGAGAACCAGCCGCTGCTTGAGCCGCCATTGCCGCCGCCGCCGCCTATGCTTTGCGCAAAAATGGCTTCCGCCTGGCTGTCAATGGTTCCCGCGTTGACGACGTTCACTTCACCGCCGTCGCTGGTACCGCTGCCTTTGCCCCCCACCGCGCCCGCTCCGGCGCCAAAACCGCCATCGCCGCCGCCGCCGCCCACGCTTTGGGCATAAATGCCTTTGGACCCACTTCCGTACGTCGTGATAGCGCCGTAATTGGTCACGTTGACGTTTCTGCCGAAACCGCCATTGGCCGAGCCGCCGCCGTATCCAACCAGGGCGCCGCCGCTGCCACCGCTGCCACCGCCGCCGCCGACGCTTTGGGCAAAGATGCCATGGGAGTTGGTGCCGTGAGTGATAATTTGGCCGCTGGCTTCCTGCGTGACATTCACATCACCGCCGCTGCCGGCACTTTCTCCGCTGCCGCCTTCGGAATAAAAAATGCCCGTCTGACTGCCGCCATGGCCGCCAAAGCCGCCGATGCTTTCGGCGTAAATGCCGTACGAATTGTCACCGGAAGTTTCAATTGTTCCACCGCTGTTGACGGTGACGGTGCCACCGTCAGTAGCCTGGCCGCCGTTACCCGGATGACCGGCGATCCAGCCGCCGCTCCCGCCGGTTCCGGCGTTGCCACCGACACTCTTGGCCCAGATGCCATAGGAATAATCGCCGAAGGTTGTGATGTTCCAATCGCCATCCACGGTGACGGCGCCCCCTTGTCCTCCATTGCCGCCGTTGCCGCCTCCGGTGACGACCTTCCAACTGCCGCCACCTCCACCGCCGTTGCCACCGGCACTGACGGCTAGAATGCCGCTGGCATGGTCGCCGTAGGTGGTAATGTCGCCGTTGCCGGTGACGTAAACCTTGCCCCCGTTACCACTGGTTCCTCCGGGACCACCGTAACGCCAGGCGCCGCCATAACCGCCCTGGCCGCCGGTGCCACCTTGACTCCAGGCAACCACTCCGCATGAATTGTTTGATATCGTCGTGATGCTCCCGTTTGCTGTGACGGTGACCGCACCTCCGTTGCTCCCGGTACCGCCCCCGCCGGCGCTGTGGGATATGCTTCCATCACCGCCCGTTCCGCCGTTGCCGCCAATGCTCTGCGCAAAAATGCCGGACGAGTTGGTGCCGTATGTCTTGATGGTTCCTTCGTTGTCCACGGTAACGCTGTTGCCGGCGCCACCGGCGGACGCGGTCCCCACTAGGTACTGGCCATAGCTGCCCAAGTCAGGCAACGCGGAATTCTGATTGGTACTCGTCCCATAAGTGGCAAAAGATGCCTCGCAATTGGTGACCAGCCCGTTCGTGGTCATCGTGATGATGGCCGACAGGGTGCCCAGGGAATCATTGGTCATCCCCGTTTTGTTTACGCCTTGCACGGTGTAATTCACAATTGACTGAAAGCTTTCGCTCACGGCCAGCCCGCTGAGATTCGTCCCAGCGTCAAAGCTAAACGTTCCGGTGCTGCTGATCGTAAACGTTCCCCCGGTGCCGAGGATGTTAGTGCCGGTGGTATCCACGAGCGTGCCCGTGGCCGGCACGCCGACGGCCACATTGGTGCCGTCAGCATTCGTCACCCCAATCACTGTGAACGTCACGCCGGCGTTGGCTAAATTTGTCAAACCCCGGATTATCGTCGGTGCATAACCGGTCGTCTGACTGGTGGCGAGAATTCCAGCTACGTTGTCGCCTCGGTTGGTGATATCGCTGTAGCTTTGCACCTGCACCACTCCCCCCTGCGCGCTGGAATTGGTCGGGATGGGGATGCCCCAAAACGGGTCGGGAGACGGATTGGCCGGCGGGCTTCCGACGCTCCCGGCAAAAATTCCCGCCGCTCCGGTTGTGTTGATGACGATGTTGCTGCCACTCAAACCGGCATTGATGGTCACATCGCCGGCGCCGGTTTTCTGGAAATTGATGCCAGACACCGCATCGGAGGGGTGGATCGACCCGGTCAACGAATTCACATTGAGTGTGGTCACCTGGTCCACCAGGAAATCCTTCCCTACCCCGCCGGCGATGCCGTTGGATTGGTTCCCTTGGAACAGCGCGATTCCGTTGGTGACGTAAACCGCGGGGTCCGGCGACGCCTGAACAAAGTTAACGCCGGCTAGCGCCACGACAGCGATGATTGCGGCGATGACGAATAGGGACGAGTGGGTGATGCATCGAGTGTTAGCATTCATAAGCTGCCTCTTGTAAATGGCTTTGAGTGGAAGGAGAAGGGCGCGATGAGCCGGATTGGTGGGATTCTCGGGCAGAATTTTCACCCCGCTCGAAAACCGGTCCGAAACGGCAGGACTTCGGTTTCCTTCGAGCAACCACTTTTGCTGACTGGCTCGCTGCATCGGCAAACGAAGAGTTGGAACTCAGGCGGCGATAACCGTACTGGCCATCTCAACCGCGATGTTGTTCTACTGGCACAACCGTTTCTAAAACGACGGTTTTTATTGATGACACCATGGCGTTCTTACAACACGCCCGAATTAAAATGCTATAATTCTACCTTAATGAGTGTCAAATATAAAATCTATTCGCTCATCTAACTCAAATCATTATGGCCAATTGTAACGAGACGAACTTTCGATTCGATCTCCGGGTGTAGGGGTGTATCAACTGGCTTGACGCCGTAAGCAGAAAGACTGGCTTGCCCCAAACACCCCACGCGACCGAACGGCACACCGCTGCACTCCGCCCAGGTTGCCGCCCCATTCCGGCAGCCAAGTTTCGTCACTCCGGGGAATTATATGGTGCGACCAAAGCAGCGTTGAATTCTCCGCTAACAGGCTGCTGAAAAACTCGGAATGGCCATTTTTGCTCATACAAGTCGTTGAATATCAACGACCAATTTTTGAGATTTTCAAGTTGCATGGCTTTTTCATCATCCTGCTAAAATGAGCTGTGAACCCAAACGCCGCTTTCGTCACAAACGGGCCTGACGCACACACCGCGTCCATGTTTGAAGCGTGAGTCATGGCACTATGAA
Organism: uncultured Verrucomicrobiae bacterium; assembly: GCA_963804345.1. Lineage (GTDB taxonomy): Bacteria > Verrucomicrobiota > Verrucomicrobiia > Limisphaerales > UBA11358 > UBA11358. The sequence goes on from CAWDPX010000001.1 coordinate 79,284, forward strand.
CTGTCCAAGCTGTTGTGAAACGAAATTGCCACCGAGACACCGGATTCACTTTGATTGAGTTATTGGTGGTCATCGCCATCATCGGCATTCTCGCGGCGTTGTTGCTGCCAGTCCTGGAAAGGGCTAAAGCAATCGCTCGAACGGCACAATGTATCAACAACATGAAGCAATTATCTTTGTGTTGGGTCATGTATGCGAATGATAATGATGACCAACTCGTTCCAAACTGGATAAAAACAAGCGATTATTCTTCCGCCCCAGAGTCTTGGGTGTCGGGCCATGAGAAAATACTCGTCCTCGCGACCAATGTTGCTTGCGTCCAAAACGGCCGACTTTATGTTTACAACAAATCTCCGGCGATTTACCAATGTCCAAGCTTGACCGGCATGGCTCCGATCGGGGTGCCTGCCAATTTGCTGGTAAGATCAGTTTCCATGAACGGGCGAATGGGTGAAGCCGTTGCTGGCAATACTTCGGTTGACGGCCCGGTTGAAGATACTTCGTGGGTTTTCGGAAGTGATTTTCCTCCGATCCGGAAGATGTCGGAAATCAAAAGTCCGCCACCGGTTGATGCGCTCGTTTTTGTGGATGAAAGCCTTAACACACTGGATGACGGTTTCTTCGCCATTCAAATTGGTTCCAATGTTACCACATGGCAAAACTCTCCGACGGCCAGGCATTCCAACGGGGCGACCTTGTCATTCGCCGATGGACATGCAGAACGTTGGTCCTGGAGGGGATTAAATAACGAACAGTTGCCGGATGCCTCTGTAACAGAAAATCAAGCCATTGACTTGGCAAGATTGCAGAATGCCATTGGGCAGGCTCATTGACGCGGTGACATCCCCGGCCCAGCTTTCACAATTCAGGATCCCGATGACCTCACGAACTGTTACGGCGTGTATCGCATGAGCGCCTGATACGGATCGTTCTGGCCGAGAAAATAGGCGTGGCGGACAAAGAAACTTTCCTCGTTGTAATCCGTGTCAATGAACCAGCACGCGATGCCCTCCGGCCCGGCGCTGACGAAATAAAACCCGTCGGCAAGGACCAGTTCCAAGTCAAAGTCAAAGGTGTGGACGTGTTCAAGCCGCAGACCGGCGAGGTCGCTGCACTCCGCCCAAGTCCGTCAGCCGTTCCAGCCGCGCATTCCATCCTGGTTCATGCTTCGTTGCCATTTGCGCGGAATCGTCTAAGTTTGCCGCAAACAAAACTTTATGGCGCGCTTCTACGAACAACTCGCCGCGGCATTGGCGGAGAACCGGCCGTTCGCGCTGGCCCTGATTTCCGGCGTCAAGGGTTCCAGTCCGCAGCGCGCCGGGGCCAAGGCGCTGTTTTTTCCGGACGGGAAAATCGTCGGCACGCTGGGCGGTGGTTGTCTCGAAGCCGAGGTCCATGCCCGCGCCAAAAAAGCGCTGCAAACGGGCCAGCCCGCGACGTTCGAAATGGTTCTCGACCACGACTTCGGCTGGGACGACGGCTTGATTTGCGGCGGGAGTGTGACAGGACTGATCCTGCCGCACGCCCCGCTAGCAGCGGAACTCTGGCGCCAGCTTGCCGCCGTCGCTGAGCCGGTCCGCTGGGGCGTCAAAAAGGATTTTTCCATCGCTCGGGTGGAAGGTGGGACGGGCAGTCCTCTGCCCGCCGCAGCCGCGCAAACGAACGTCGGCGCGCACGGAGTGGCGCGCCCCACCAGTGAATGGCTCTATCAGGAAACCGTAGCACCGCCATTTGCCTTGTGGATTGCGGGGTCCGGACACGTGGCCCAGGCCGTCGCTCCGCTGGCATTGCAACTGGATTTTGCCGTGACCATTTTCGACGATCGGCCGGAACTGGCCAATCACCAGTTTTTTCCGCCCACCGCGCAGCTTCAGGTTGGCCCCTGGCACGAGCTTTTGAAAGTGCCGCTGCCGAAAACGCCGGCATTCGGACTCATCGTCACACGCGGCCACCAGCATGACGCGTTGGTGCTGTCGGAGTGGATTCAGCTTCCGTTTGTTTTTCTGGGCATGATTGGCAGCCGCCGCAAGGCGCGGATCATGCGGGAGGAGTTTTTGCGCCAGAACCTGGCCAGCGCCGAACAGTTCGACCGGCTCGCCTGTCCGGTGGGCCTGGAAATCCAGGCCGTGGGCACGCACGAAATCGCCGTGAGCGTGATGGCCCAGTTCATTCAAAAACGCGCGGTAGCAATGACTAAATCCTAAATCCGAATGACGAAAGAAATCTCAATGACCCAATGCCAAAACCCATCGCCGGGCCTTCGTCCGATTTGGTTCTTTGAGCTTCGTCATTCTTTCGTCATTAGGATTTCGTCATTCGTCATTCGACGGTCGCGTTTCGTCGAAAAAACTGGAGCGGCAAAAACTTCCCCATGAGCGCCGCAGAAAAAGACCCTCCCTTCGCCGTGGTCATCCTGGGCGCGGGCGCGTCGTCGCGGATGGGCCGGCCCAAGCTGCTGTTGCCCTGGCGCGACACCACCGTTATCGGCCATCTGCTTAAACAATGGCGCGAACTCGGCGCGGCGCAAATTGGCATCGTTCTGCGTCCACAAGACGCGCCGCTGGCCGCCGAACTGGACCGGCTGGGTTTTCCACGCGCGGCCCGCATCGAAAACCCGCAACCGGGGCGCGGCATGTTCAGCTCGATTCTCTGCGCCGCCAACTGGCCCGGCTGGAAGCAGGAAATCGCAACCTGGGTTATCGTGCTGGGCGACCAGCCGCATTTGCGTTCGGAAACGCTTCGGCAACTGCTGGAATTTCATGGCGCGAATCCCGACGCGGTCTGCCAGCTTGAATTTGACGGGCACGCGCGGCATCCGGTTTTGCTGCCGCGCCGGGCATTTAAAGAACTGAAAATGTCCCAAGCCGGAACTTTGAAGGATTTTCTGAAGCAAACTTCCGTCCGCAACATCCGCTATTCCGTGGATGACCCCGGTCTGGCGCTGGACCTGGATACACCGGAGGATTACCAACGGGCACAAGAGTAAGGCTAAAGGCTGAAGGCTGAAGGCTGAATTTGCAGATGACCGTCCGGCAAATCCCGATGCATGAATTTTCAAGCAGACGGCGGACGTTTCTCCCTCTCCGCCAACGGAGTTGGGGGAGAGGGCCGGGGTGAGGTGGCGCGTGAACCATTTGAAATCTGAATGCCGCAGGGGCAACGGGGCACGCCGGCTCGGCGCACGAAGCTTGGCGAGGACGGAAATCAGACATGGGCTCACTCCGCAATTCGAAATTCGCAATTGTCATGGCTCTTTTCCTGTATTCATTTTGGGATGGACTCGCGTGCAGGTTCGGGCGTCGCGCCTGAACCATTGGTTGAACCATGCAGTTTGGAAAACGGCAACCGGGACGGTCGCGCTCCCCAGCAAAGACCCAATGGGTGGCCGTGCGCCATGGTGGCCGTCTGCAAAGACCCGGCCAAAGGCAGTTTGGATTGGACGAACGGGGAAATGGAAGTGAGGATTACCAACCAAGTTTTGAGCTTGGAGGAAATTTTCACGCTGATAAAATGGCGGCATGACTTGGATTAAATTAACAGAACCACCGACAGATTTAAGGGATTTCATCGGCGCACTAGAGCTAGATACTCCTGAAAAAAGTGCTCACAATTTGCGTGAACTGGTAAAACAAGGGACTTCAAACATTAAGGCTATTCGCTTCGATGTGAGCATAATCAAAAGTCTTGAAGCGGAGATTATTGGAAATGGGTATCGAATTAAGGTTTTTCCAAGTGAGATAGAATCGTTTGCCAGTTTCTATCTAGTCAAATTTTAAAGATGCGAAAAACGAGAACAAAAATACCCCAAAAAATACGGGAAGCCGTTCTTAAAGAATATCATCACAAATGTTCTGTTTGCGATGCGAGCGAACCTGCTCCCGAACTTCATCACATAGACGAAGACCCATCCAATCACGATTCGTTAAACATTTTACCATTGTGCCCGAACTGCCATAGTTCAAAACTGAATTCCAGAATTCTTTCGGTATTCAGGAAATACAAAAGCAAAGAAATCCTGAGTGTTCAATTTGAACAGCTTTTTAAGAAGGCAGCCCTTATTTTTGACCTGTCTGAAGACGACTATTACCCCGATTGTTACCGGGATGGCCAAGGCGTGGCGAAAGATGCGGCGGAAGCTGTTAACTGGTTTCAGAAAGCCGCCGACCAGAACCTTGCCATAGCTCAATATAATTTAGGCGTCTGTTACGGCGCGGGACAAGGCGTGGCAAAGGATGATTTTGAAGCGGTAAAGTGGTATCGCAAAGCCGCCGAACAAAATTTGGCCTATGCTGAATCCAACCTAGGCACTTGCTACGAACATGGCAATGGTGTCGCAAAGGATTATGAAGAAGCGGTGAAATGGTATCGTAAAGCCGCCGGACAGAATTATGTTATAGCTGAATACGATTTGGCCGCCTGCTATGCCAATGGCGTAGGCGTTGAGAAAGATGACGTGGAGGCGGTGAAGTGGTATCGCAAAGCTGCCGAACAAAATTATGCCACAGCTCAATGCAATCTAGGCGTCTGCTACGGCACGGGGCAAGGCGTGGCAAAGGATTATGTGGAGGCATACAAATGGCTAAATCTCGCCTTGGCTCAAGGCGACACGCTTGCAAAGGAAAATCTACCCACAATCGAGAGCTGGATGACCCGTGAGCAAATTGCGGAAGCTCAACGGTTGACTCGCGAGTTCAAGCCTCGAAAATAAGCTCGTTCAGGAATCGGGAAAATCAGCGAGGCTTCAATTCGTGATCGTGTAATTGCCCGAATGAATCCACTCTTTGTCCGCTGCTACTGCGACAATAAAGCCATCTGCCTTTTCCCAAATTGTCGCATTTGGCAAAATCATCGTGCCATCACTTTGATCTTTGAAGAAATCCTCCAAGGTTAAAAATTTTGCTGTTTCTGGCGAGCCTAGCCCAAAATACGGGTTTGTGTGCTTGCGTGGCGTAATTAGTAAAATAGAAAAATGCCCAGAATAATCGAAGTCATTTCCGTTAATCCTAAATTTTAGAGCGTCATGCTTGAGGCTTATTACATCTGCTACGAGCGCTGTTTTTCCAGAACCCAAAAAATGGTCAACGTAAATGAGGACATTTGTTAAGCCAGACAGCGGAACCGAATCGGCTCGTGCAGAAAAAGAAACCACCAGCAGAAAAAACGCGAAGAACAAACGGATTGATTTCATGATGGGAAATAATGTGGTTAGTAAGGATTAAAATGCAACAATTTGATTTCAAATTTTCATGTGGTCAAGGATGCGACGAAGGTGCGTTTGCTCACGAGCGCAGGTTGCCGCCAGCCGCACGGTGGCTCTGGGCGGCTGTTGGAGTTCAAGCTTTAGCTTGTTGGTTCGGCAGGGGACACGCTGAAGCGTGAACTCCAACTGTGGATGCATCGGCGGCGCTGGCAGCGAGCGGGGCGTTGCCGGAGAATGTGAATTACGCGGTCAAGAGCAGTTTGCTGTTGAGCTTCCTCGAATCCGTGCCAGCCGTTACGGCCAAGCTCAAAGCGCCGATGACGGCTGACCGGAAGTTTGAGGACGTGGTCAAATCCGCCCAGGACGCCGCTGTCCTCGTCCTCGTCTATTGAAAAATTGTAGGAGACGACGTGAGGAGTCTCTGATTTTTTAAGAATGAGTCTCGTCACCTCGACTCCTACATCAAATCAGGCTGCGGAGCACCGCAGCCCTACCATTTTTGATTATCACCCGCCGATGGCCGTCATCGGGCGGCAGGGCTGGTATTGATGGCGGAACTGGTGTTCCAGCGGTTTCACCCGCAGCGCGGTTTCCAGCAATTCCCGCAACGCGCCGTCGCTGGCGCCGCTCCGCAACGCCGCGCGCAGGTCCACTTCAACATGGTTGCCGAGACAGGGACGCACCTTGCCGTCGGCGGTCAGCCGCATCTTGTTGCAGTTGTCGCAGAAATGCCCGTTCGTCAGCGCGCCGACGAAGCCAACCATGGCGCCGGTTTGTTTCAGCCGAAAATACTTCGCCGGCCCGTGGCCGAGCCGGCACTCCGGCTGCGGAATCAATTCATCGTGCCGGGACAGGAATTGCATCGCCTCGCCGCAGGGCAGGAAATTTTTCTCCGTCAAAACCTCCGTGGTCGTCAGCGGCATCAATTCGATGAGCCGCAGCGGCAGGCCATGTTCGGCGGCGAACAGGACCAGCGGCCAGATTTCCGCCTCGTTCACGCCGCGCATGAGCACGCAGTTCAGTTTCACGCGTTCAAAACCCGCGTCCACCGCCGCGCGGATGCCGGCCAGCACGCGCGCCACGTCGCCGCCGGTGATGCGGTGGTAAATCGCCGGGTCCAGCGCGTCCAGGCTCACGTTCACCGTGCGCAAGCCGGCTTCGCGCAAGGTTTTCGCGAGCGCGGCGAGTTTCATTCCGTTGGAGGAAAGCCCGATGCATTCCACGCCGGGAATTGCCGTCATGCCGCGCACGATTTCCGGCACGTCGCCGCGCACGAGCGGTTCGCCGCCGGTCAGCCGGAATTTGCGGAAGCCCAGCCCCGCCGCCACGCGCACGATGCGGACGATCTCCTCCGCCGTCAGATGGTCCGGCTTGCTTTCCCAGCCCTTGTAACCCTCCGGCATGCAGTAGAGACAGCGCTCATTGCACCGGTCGGTGACCGAGATGCGCAGGTAATCAATTTTTCGTCCAAACGGGTCCATTTTGCTTTAACTTTCAACACTCAACTCTCAACCATCAACCAACATGCGGATCTTCACCGCGCAAATGTGCCAGTCCTTCACGGATGGCCGGCGCGAGAATTTCCAGGCACTCGCGCACCGCCGACGGCCTGCCCGGCAGATTCACAATCAAACACGAGCCGCGCGTCCCGGCCACGGCGCGCGACAGGATGGCCGTCTTCACCCGCGCCAGCGATTGCATCCGCATCGCCTCGCCGAAACCCGGCAACTCCTTTTCCAGCACGGCGCTGGTCGCCTCCGGCGTCACATCGCGCGCGGAAATCCCCGTGCCGCCGGTCGTCACCACCATATCGCATTTTTGAACGTCCGCAAATTGTCGTAACGCCGCCGAAATCGCCTCCACTTCATCCGGCACAATGAGCGACTCGAATTTCACGTCGTTGCCGAGAAATTCGCGGAGAACATTCTCTATCTCCGGACCGCTGCGGTCGGCGTAAACACCCGCCGAGGCGCGGTCGCTGATGGTGAGGCGTCCGATTTTCATGATGGCTCACGCTGCGCGCGATAGCGTCTTGGACTGCGGCAGCCCTCTGCCGCTTTGAGATTGGTCGCGCGCAAGCGAAAAGCGCCAGAGGGCTGGCGCACTCCAAAACCTGGCGGAACCATGAGCGATTTATTCCGGGTCATGTTTCTCCTTTTTAACCACGCAAATATTTTCAATCCGCATCGTTTTGTCCACCGCCTTGCACATGTCGTAAAGCGCCAGCGCGGCCACGCTCACGCCCGTCAGCGCCTCCATCTCCACGCCGGTCTGCGATCTGGTTTCTGCGGTGCAGAAGATTTCAATCCCATCGCGTCCAACTTGAAAACTCACCTCGACATGATCCAGTCTCAGCGAATGACACAGTGGAATCAACTCCGCCGTTCGTTTGGCGGCTTGGATGCCGGCGATTTGCGCCACCGTTAGCACGTCGCCCTTCGGCAGGGCGCGCTTTTTCAACGCCCGGATGGTCGCCGGCTGGCAGACCAGTTTACCTTCCGCCAGCGCGCGCCGACGTTGCACCGGTTTGTGGCCGACGTTGATCATGCGCGTGCCACCGACGGCGTCGAGATGGGAAAATTTTGTTTTCATTCAGTTTAGGCGGTGCAGCAGCACCGCCCTACCAACAAAGGTAGGGCCGCGCTGCCGCGCGGCCTGATTTAACCATCGCCAAGCATAGCCGTCACCGGCAAAAAATCCACCTTTGCTCCGTTTTCCAAACCCGCACAATTTGCCGGCACGCGGACCAGCGCATTCGCCGCCGCCAGGCAGGTGATGTCGCCGGAACTCGCCCATGCCAGCAGACGCAATCGCGGCGTGGCCTCGTTCCATTCCAATCGGGCCGGCCAGAGTGTTTCGCGCGGACATGGGTTATCGTCGAGTTTTTCGCCGAGCTGCCCGCGCAAAAAATCCGGTGGTTCGCCGCCGGTCAAACCCGCCAGCGCCGCGACGACGGCAAAATGGAAACAGACAAAATGCGAAAGTGGATTGCCCGGCAACCCAAAGGCCACACGCGGGCCGTTCACGCCGAAGATCAGCGGTCGTCCGGGGCGCAGGTTAATCTGACTAAAAACAATTCCAAAGCCGAGCTGCTCCAATAACGCGCGGGTGAAATCTTTTTCGCCAACGCTTGCCCCGCCGGAAACCAGCAGCACGTCGGCGTTTTCAATTCCCGGCTTGCGAGCGGCGATTTCCAACATTGCCGCCTCAAAATTTTCCGGCAAATGGCCTTGCTCCATGTCGCATGGAAAATTCTGGAGCAGGCTGCGGATCAGGATGGAATTGCTGTCGCGAATCTGGCCCGGCTTCGGCATTTGGTCCGGCGTCACTATTTCATCGCCGGTCGTAAAATGGAGGATACGCAATCGCGGGCTGACGAGCGGGTTTATGTTTCCCGCCATTGCCAGGATTGCCAGCGCGCCGGCATTCAATTTTGCTCCCGCCGAAACCAGCAGCTGGCCTTGTCGCACCTCCTCGCTGCGCAATCGGACGTTCGTCGAATTCTCCCGGCGCTCGACGTGGAGTTTGTCACCGTCGCGCTCGACGTGTTCCTGCATCACCACCCGCAGGCCGCCGCAGGGCAGTGCCGCGCCGGTCGCCACGCGCACGGCTTCGCCGGACTTGAGCTGGCGTGGCTTCCAGTCGGCGGCATGAATCGTGTCCACGACGGAAAAGGTTTTCGACGCATCATCGTCACGGATCGCGTAACCGTCGCGCGTCGAGCGGTCAACCGTTGGCAAATCTTCCAGCGCGCAAATTGTTTCGCGCAAGACGCACCCAAGCGCCTCCGCCAACGGTGTGCGAGCGGCGGGCAATGGCCGGCTGCGTGAACGGATTTCAACCAGCGCTTCATTCAACGAAAGAATCGGGGCTTGTGGTTTTTGCACGGCCGGTTTCGGCTGCGCCATGACTTCCAGCGGCAGCGCGCGGCGTTTCCAAATCGGCACGTCCTGCTTGAGTCGATCCATGAATTCGGCGAGCAGCGCGATGGCCTCGCCGCGATGCGGCGACGCAACACCGACGTAAATGGCTGTTTCTCCGACAGGAATGACGCCGGCGCGATGAATCACCTTCGCCGCATGGCAAGGATGTCGTGCGGAAAGTTCTTGAAGCAGCCGCCGGATTTCACGCTCGGCCATTTCGGGATAGACCTCGTATTCGATTGCGCGGATGGTCTGGCCGTTCTCCTCGCTGCGGACCACTCCGCGAAATTCAAGCCACGCGCCGACTACGCCTGGTTGTCTCGGCGGTAAAATCTTTTCCGCGATGGGCCGGTCGGTGAGTTGGATTTCAATTTCCATGTGACAAATGATTCAGCCGCCGGAAACTGGCGGAATGAGTGCCAATTCGTCGTTGTCGGCAAAAATGGCGTCGGGGGCGGCGTATTCCCAATTCCGCGCCAGCCGGACACCGGGACGATGCGCGGCCAGCGCGGGAAAACGTTGCAACAGTTCGGTCCAAAGTTGCGGAGTATTCAGCGGCGACGCGGCTACGAATTCCACAGTGTTACAGCCGGTGGCATCTTTGAGTTGGGCAAAAAAGAGAACGCGCATGAATTTGGGATATCAAGTGGCAGCTTCGATCAACAATTTTCCGCCGGCAAAAATCAACACGCCCGCCAGAACGCGGCTGAAGGTGACGCTGCTCCAGCGCCGCGCGCCGAAGTGCGTGCCGAGCAGTGCGCCAAGGACGGCCGGCAGCGTGAGCCAGAGCAACGGCCCGACATGGATGATTTTTTCCCAGCCCGTGCCGGCGAGGCCGGCGATGGAGTTGAGCACGATGAAGCCCGCCGCGATGCCGCCGGTCGTTTTGGGTTTCACCCAGCGGAACACATACAGGAGCGGGCTTAAAAAAACGCCGCCGCCGATGCCGGTCAGTCCCGCCAGGAATCCCAGCACGGCGCCGATTAGCAGCGCCAGCGGCAGGAAAAACTCATGCAGCGCCACGTCGTCGGTCTGCCAGCGCGCGCGCAGGAGCAGGACAAGTCCCGCCGCCGTCAGCATCGCGCCGAGGACGATTTTGTAAATCTGCGGGCTGATGTGGACCCGGCTGCCCAGCCACGCGCACGGCACGGAGACGACCGCGAACGTCAGCAGCACGCGCCAGTCAAAATGCCCCGCCTGCCGGAACCGCCACCAGGCAATGCCGGCGACCAGAACGTTGGCCATCAACACCGCCACGCGCGCGGAGGCGGGCGCGACGCCGACCAAAACCAGCGCGGCGAGATAACCCGACGCGCCGCCGTGGCCGACCGACGAATAAAAAAACGCCACCGCAAAGACGGCGGCGAGCAACAAGCCGATTTGGACTGGCGAAAGATCAACCATGGGCCGGAGGCAATGAAAATTCCAAAAGCATTTTTAGTTGACCGGAATAAAACACTTGGCGTTATATTTTGTCAAATATAACGCTCATCGGAAATCGCCCGATCCGGAGCCGGGATGAATCCTTCCCCCGGGTTGTCAAAAACGCAGAAGGCGTCGCAATTGTTTCCAGGGGGCGGCGGTCGCACGCAGGCCGGCCTGTTCCATCTGCTGATAGAGAGCCACGACCTGGCTGCCGATTTCCGTCAGTTCCGCGCCGCCGCCGCCTTCGCCACCGCGCGAGACGAGGACGAGTGGTTTCTTGAAGCACCGGTTCATCGTCTGGACGAGTGACCACGCGCGCATATAGGACATGCCCAATCGCGCATCAACCGGAAAGCGCGCGCCGCCGTAAGGTGCGGCGTCCAAATCCTGTATCGCATTGCCGAAAACGAAGGTGAAGAAATCCTGCAAGTCCACCTTCCCCGCTTCGCGCAATGATTCCAGAACACCGACGGCGTTGGCATCCCAATCAGCCGACGGCACGGGGAGTCGTCTCAAAGCCAGATCAATGTCACGCGTGGTGCGTGCTGTTTTCAGGCGCAATTCCATCGCGTAACCACCCTTCAGCAGCCACGGAGCGTTCGAATTCGCAAACAGGCGGCAGAGCAGCCGGTCGAATGCCGCCTGCCGACGCACCCGCTGGAAGTCGAGACTTTCCTCCTGCGCCAATCTTTTCAGGCGCTCTTCGAGCGCAACTCGGAATGCAGCGGCGGAAGCGTATTTTCGTGGAGGCTTCATCGTTTGTTCTCCACGATCAGTTCGTCAAACCACTTCGGGAATTGTCCGTGGCGGCTCAGTTCCGACATTTCTCGAGCTGTAATCAGTCCGCGCTGCCGCCCTTCGGCCAGCGCCTGTTCAACGATCTCGCGTGAGACGGATTCAGCGGCGGTCACATCGGCGATGGCGCGAAGCGGACGAGTCACCGCGAAACCCTGCCGTAGCTCGACATCCTTTTCATCTAGAATTGCGCGATGCAGCACCAGTATCTTCGGGGCTTTTGCTCTTCGTCGGAATGTGGCCGGCACGGTCATGTGGAGTCTGGCCGGGTTCACATCTGAGAGTTCATGAATGCTGAGTGCGGTTTGGTGGGAATAAACGCCTTCCGGTTCGCCTGCGCGGTTGCGTGACCAGAGGGTGTAGATTACCAGTTGCTCTTCGGGCGATTGAGGGAAACGCGCCAGTCGATAGATGCCCCGTTCAACGCGCACCCAATTTCCTGATTTGACGTGATGCGCCTGACTTCCCAGTTGGTAGCCGGCTTCGGCTGCCTGCTTGGCGGTGAAATAGCCCTGCTGCCCTTCGGCCATCTTGAAGAGCGTGTCGGAAACGGTTTTAGCCTGACTCCGCATAGCACGAATATACAAGTAATTTGTATAAACGTGCAACCGTGGATTTTCGAGGCCGCGTGTCGAGCCAATGCGTCGGGTCAAATCACATTCCGATAGACGAAGGCAAGGGACGGCATACATCAGAGGTTCAGAACGGAATTCATCTTGTCACAAAAACCAGGCAGTTTATGTGACAGCCCACGAATGAAAACAACAGCTCATCACTTTCTACAAATTAAGAAACAAATTGTCCACTGAACCGTTGTTCCCAACCCGGCTTGTAATCGAGAGCTTTGATCTTGATGTTCCCTAGCTTGATCCCGCGGGACAACATCTCCTGCTGGAAGACAGTCTCTGAAGATAATCCATTTCTAATGATTTGAAAGACCCTCGATTCGGACAATTGTCCCAGACGGCGGCAATGAGCGTAGTGAAAATTGTCCGCCAACCCTTCTTCCAGATTTCTTTGCAGAGCGATGGCGTCGGGCATTCCGGTGGACACGCACTGCTGGCGCATCTGCCGGCGACTGGATGGATGTGCGAGTTCGCCCGTGTTTGGCAGGAACCGAAACGCGAAATAGACCCAATCAATCACGAACTGGTGCTGAACTGGCTACGCAAAACATACAATCTTTTGACTCAAAATGAACTTTCCGACGCAATCCTGGTGATGACAGGGCAGCGTTTGATGCCCGGCACATTGAAAAAACGTCGGGAACGGCTTGGCCTGACCACAAAACGCAAACCGGGTTCACCGGAGAAGTAGGCAGGTCAATCCTTTAGGACAACACCCGTCGGGGTCCTGTCCCAATGGGCAGACCGGATTCTCTGCACGCGCTAAACTGAGCGCGTGAATTCAAATCTTCACATAAACAGGTCGTTTGAACGTCGCACGACGTTTGCCGGCCACTCCACCCGTCTGTCCAGCGTGGATGGTGCTATCACCGGACTAATCGTTGTCATTCTCAACGGCGAAGGCCGTGGCGTCGCCTGTCGCGTAATCAAGCCAAAGGAAAATTATGAAACAACAACAAGCAGTCGAAAGCTTCCTGGCGGGCCGCCGCGTGGTCATCGCCAAGTTTGTAGCGCATCACTACAAGGAAGTTAGCAACAAGGCAAAAAAGGTCGTCGGCATCGTGAACCTTTACGAAGTTCAATGTGCCGACGGGAAGGCACCCACTGTTCAAGTGTGGTGCCCGCGCAGTGTCCAGACGGTCGAGCAAGCTGCCAAGGAATGTCCGTGCCAGTTCAAGGACGGACAGAAATTGGTGGTCGAGTTCGATCTGATGGAGCCGAACACGTTTGACGCCAAAAACGGCGTCATCATTCGTGCCGGTTCAGTGCTGCCCTTGGAGTAGTTCGTATTGTGGTCAACCGTCGCCACCGCGCTCGCTTGAACCCGTGGTTGTTCGCCGCATCCGCAGAGCTGCCTTCCAGCAAATACTGGCGTCGCCGCCGATCCGCCCGCGCCGCCGCACTGTGCGCTGCTCGCCGGCATTCCTCCAAGAGTTCGTGTCGCTCGTGCCGGCTCCCTCAAGGAGGAGTTATTTCCGTTCGATGCGTTTGTCGAAATGCGCCCTTGAGATTCGCCCCGCCATTTTGAACTTTGAACCGGCGCGATTTTCTCTCATAGTTCTAGCATGAACGTTTTTGTCACCGGCGGTGCCGGTTATATTGGCTCCATCTGCACGGAAGAACTGCTCAATGCCGGCCATCAGGTCGCGGTTTATGACAATCTCACCGAAGGCCATCGCTCGGCGGTGGATTCGCGCGCGAAATTTGTTTTGGGCAAACCCGAGTCGGAAGGCGACATCCTCAACGCCGTCAAGTCCGCCAAGCCCGATGCCATCATGCACTTCGCCGCCAGCGCGCTCGTGGGTGAGTCCATGACCAATCCGAAAAAGTATTTCCACAACAACGTCGTCAACGCGCTCAAATTCGCCGATGCCGCCGTGGAATGCGGGGTAAAGAAGTTCGTGTTCAGCTCGACCTGCGCCACCTACGGCCCGCCCGACCGCGTGCCGATGACCGAGGATTTGCCGCAGCGCCCGATCAATCCCTACGGCGAGGCGAAGCTGATGTTTGAGAAAGTCCTGATCTGGTACCAGCAGCTTTACAAGCTGGAATTCATCGCCTTCCGCTACTTCAACGCCGCCGGCGCGAGCGAAAAATTTGGCGAACACCATCGCATCGAGACGCACATCATCCCGAACGTGCTCCAGGTGGCCCTCGGCCAGAAGCCGCAGTGCGATATTTTCGGCACGGATTATCCGACGCCCGACGGCACGTGCATCCGCGATTACATCCACATCAAGGACCTCGCGCAGGCGCATATCCTTGGGTTGCAGCCGGGCAAGACCGGCTTTTATAATCTGGGCAACGGCGACGGCTATTCCGTGCGGCAGGTCATCTCGGCCTGCGAAAAAGTCACCGGCAAAAAAATTCCCACGGTGGAAAAACCGCGCCGGCCCGGCGACCCGCCGCGGCTGGTGGCATCCGCTGAAAAGGCGATCCGCGAACTGGGCTGGAAGCCGAGATATCCGAAGCTGGACGACATCGTCGCCACCGCCTGGGCCTGGCATAAAAAGCATCCGAACGGTTACGCGGATTGACGCGCGCCCGCGGCAGTTGCGATAGGAAACCAACGTCAACCATGGCGAGTGCCTCCGAGACTGACAGGCCGTGGTGTGGCAAGCGAACAGTCACGGCGCTGGGATCACGACGGGATGTTCCGGTTGCAAAATCTCACCTCATAAAAGCCTTGCCGACGGCATGTCGTATGCTATATTGCAAATAGTTTGCAATACAAGAGGTGTCAAATAAATCGCCGGATGCGGCAGCGCTTTTACGCCGCAACGGCAATTTTGTCACTGGCGGTGTGGTTGTTCATGGCCGCCGCCGAGGTATGCATGCCCCTGCATGCGTGGCTGCATGGCGGAGCAATTCCCGACAACGATGATGACTGCGCCATTGTCGCCCTCGTTCATGGAAAAATTGAAACGACACCGTGCGACGTTCCGGTGGTGATCCCCGCACCTTTCGTTGAAACGACTCCTCGCCTGGAAATTTCCATCTTTGGTCAGGCCATTGAAAATCTTCCCCTGGGCCGCGCTCCTCCTTCTTTCTGCATCGCTTCCTAATTCCTATCGGCTTCGGACAAGTGTGAGTTGTCTTGTCTGAAGGTGTTTATCCTAAAATCAAATCTTTGTGCTGCCGTGTGGCAGTTCACAAAGTGCGAATTCTCAAAGAATTTGCCGGTCGGATTTAACATTTAACGAATTCAGGCTTATGAAAATTTATGCAGAGAAAAAATATAAAAATCGCAGAGTGTATTTGGCGGTGATTTCGTCGGTGGCGCTGTCCTGTGGCGGGACGGCACTGGCGCAGACGAACATTGTGGCAGACGCGAAGGCCGTATCTCCGGGAATCTCGACCAACGTGGTGTCCTCGGGAAGCTCAACGAATGTCACTCAGTTGGGCAATGTGACCGTTGTTGGCAAATTGAACCAGGCGCGGAATCAAATCGTGCCGGACTTGGGCGCGACAGCCTTCACAATCAACAAGGATCAAATCGCCACCCTGTCGCAAGGTGGCAACGCGCCGATGAATCAGGTGATCTTGCGCGCGCCGGGCGTGGCGGAGGATTCGGCGGCAAACGGGGATTTGCACGTCCGAGGTGAGCACGCCAATTTGCAATATCGCATCAACGACGTGCTGTTGCCGGAAGGCATCACCGGGTTTGGTTTGGAACTCGATCCACGCTTCGTGGAAAGCATGCAGCTCATTACCGGCTCGCTGCCCGCACAATACGGCTTTCGCACGGCCGGCGTGGTGGACATTCAAACCAAGAGCGGGGCCTTTGAAAACGGCGGGGTAGCCGGAGTCTATGGCGGCAGTTATGACACTGTGAGGCCCAGCTTCCAATATGGCGGCGTGCAGGGAAAATGGGATTATTTCGTGGATGGCAGTTATGACCACAACGACCTCGGCATCGAAAATCCCACTCCCAGCCACGACGCCATCCATGACCAGACCGACCAATACAAGACGTTCATCTATGCCTCGCGCATTTTGAGCGATACGAGCCGCATCAGCCTGATGGGCAGTGCATCCTACAGCGACTTTCAGGTTCCCAACACGCCGGGCCTGCCGCCCGGCACGGCACCGGGTCCGGGCAATCCGCAGTGGGTGACCGGAACAACCTTTGATTCGTCCACGTTGAACGAAAATCAAAATGAGCAGAATTATTACGGCGTGGCGACCTACCAGAAGTCGGCCGGCGATTTGAATTTTCAAGCCTCCGTTTTTGGCCGCAACAGCAGCGTGCATTTCACGCCCGACCCCACCGGTGATTTGTTTTTCAACGGCGTGGCCAGCGATGTGGATCGAAAACTCTACTCTGGCGGACTACAGGCTGATGCGAGTTATAACCTCGGCGACAAGCATACCATCCGCGCCGGGGTGATGCTGCTGGAGGAATACCTGTCTGCCGACTCCACCACGACGGCCATTCTGATGGACAGCACCGATCCAAGCAGTTTTAATCCGCTGCCCGGTTCGCCGACAACAACCATCGTTCAGAACGGCGTATCGCACGCGCTGTTCGCCGGTGTGTATTTGCAGGACGAATGGAAAATGCTGCCCGAACTTACCATCAACTACGGCGCACGCTTTGACCTGTATGCTTCTTCGTTTGACCATGAAAACCAGGTCAGCCCGCGCGCCAACCTCATTTATCAACCCGCGGATACGACAACGTTGCACGCCGGTTACGCGCGTTACTTCACGCCGCCGCCGCTGGAAAACGTGCCGGCGGGAGATGTGGCGGCATTCAATGGCACGGCCAACGAATCCCCAGCCGGCCCCAACGCGCCGGACGATCCCGTCAAGGCCGAACGTGCCAATTATTTCGATGCCGGCATCAGCCAGAAACTTGCGCCCGGACTACAGGTCGGCGTGGATGGTTATTACAAGGAATCCAAAAATCAACTCGACGACGGATTGTTCGGGCAGACGCTCATCCTCTCGGCATTCAATTATTCCGAAGGCCGGGTTTACGGCGTGGAATTCACCGGCTCCTACACGACCGGCGGTTTCTCCACCTATGCCAACGTCGCTTACTCGGTGGCGCAGGGTAAGGATTGGAATTCAGCGCAATTCCAGTTTGATCCGAATGACGCCGCCTATGTCAAAAATCATTGGATTTATCTGGACCATGATCAGCGGGTCACCGGCTCCTTCGGCACTTCGTATCTTTTTAACGAGTCACAAAGAACCAGCACGCGGGTTTATGTGGACGCGCTTTACGGAAGCGGACTAAGGACTGACTCGACGGACAGCAGCGGAAACACGATACCCAACGGCGGGAGCGTTCCGGCTTACTACTCGGTGAACATCGGCGCGGAGCAAAGCTTCAAAATTCACAACAAACAAATTTTGAAAGCCCGGCTTGATGTCGTGAACGTCACGGATAACTCGTATGAACTGCGCAACGGTTCCGGCGTCGGAGTCAACGCCGCGCAATACGGCGCACGGATCGGGTTCTTCGGCTCCGTCAGCTACACATTCTGAACCGCGTCACAATAACATGGATGCAAATCGAACAGCGCCAGCTTACGAGTTGAAAGACGAGTTGGCCCGGCTTTGCCTGCCTGCGGCAAACCGGGATGCCAATCTCAAGCTCGCCTGGGTCAATTCGATTTGCCTCCTCTTTCTCTGCATCGGAATTCTCGGGGCGCGGCGCGGCGTCATAGCCATCAAACCGGTCCCGCCCATCCGGGAAGAAGTTCCCGTCGTCGTCCAGCCGACGGTGTTGCCGCCGCAGGCAATCGCCCAAAAACCGGAGCCGGCGGAACAAATCAATCAGCCGCGCATCCTCGTCGCCCTGCCGAACGCGCCGAACGTCAACTTTGGCATTCCGACCGTTGGCACGCTCGTCGTGCCGGCCGCGCTCGCCTCCCCGCCGCCGCAGGTGGTGGCCCCCGTGCGCATCGGTTCACTCTTCAACACCGGCACGGGCGGTGAACGGCCTGAACCGCCTTATCCTCCCATCGCCCTGCAAACGGGCGAGCAAGGCACGGTGGTTCTGTTGCTCACCGGCGATGACGCGGGCAATGTCATTTCCGTGGACGTGAAGAAATCCTCCGGTTTTCCCGTTCTCGACCACGCCACTGTGGACTACATCAAACATCACTGGCGGCTTCCCGGCGGCGCCGGTAACCGGCTTTTCCAGACCAGCATCACTTACCAACTGCAATTGAACTGAAACCAAACAAAATTATGCTCGCAAACATCGTTCTCCAATTCTTCCTCAAAGGCGGTCCCGTCATGTGGCCGATCCTCGTCTGCGCCATCGTCGCCGTCGCCGTCGTCGGCGAACGCGCCTTCTGGTGGTGGCGTGAAAACCAGAAGCGCGACCCGCAAAAAATGGAACAACTTCTGGCCGCGCTGGAAAATTCCGACGTGACCGCCGCCAGGCAGATCGCCGCCGGCTCGGACGACCCCGTCATCCGTGTGATTCATCACGGCCTCAACCACGTCGGCCACGCGCACGGCTCGTTGCTCAGTGCGCTGCAACTGGCGGCGGGAATCGAACTCAAACAGGCCGGGCGTTTCCTGACGGTGATGGACACGCTCGTCACCCTCGCGCCGTTGCTGGGGCTGCTGGGCACCGTGACCGGCCTGATGCGCGCCTTTCTCAGCATCGGCAGTGCGGAACTGTCCGTCACAGCGGTCACCGGCGGCATCGGCGAGGCGTTGATCGCCACGGCCTGCGGCCTGGGCATCGCCATCTTCTCCCTGATTCCCTTCAACTTTTTTTCGGCGAAGGTGACGCAACTGCAATTCGAGCTGGAAACGGCGGCAACCAATGTCGAAGTGATGGTTGGCGGCGGCGTAAAATCGGGTGACACCACCCATCTGACCCGGACAACGCCATCCAGCCAGAGTACCGGCCACTGAAATATTTCCGATGAAACTGCCCTCACCAGTCCGGCCCCGAAAGTCGCGGATTGTCATCATTCCGCTGATTGACATCATGTTCTTCCTGCTGGCGTCGTTCATGATGGTGAGTCTGGAAATGAGCCGGACCGAAAATATCAAGGTCAACCTGCCGTCCGCCTCGCAATCGCGGCAGGATTTCCGGCCCGACATGGTCAACATTGCCGTGGACAAATCCGGCGCGGTCTGGCTGGAAAAAAAGGAGATTTCGCTGGCCGGTCTCGGCCTCGTGTTAAGCAACCGCTTTCACGCCAACCCCGACCTGCCGATTTATATCAGCGGCGACCGCGACACGTTGCACGGCGACATGGTGAAGGTGTATCAAACCGTCCGCGCGGTCGGCATCCAAAAGGTCTCGTTCATGACCGACAGCAAAAACGACGTAGCGGCTTTCGGCAGAAAGCCGCCAACCGAAAAGGAATTGAAATAATGCGGCGCTCTGCCGAGACGCTGCTACAATAAAATGAAAATCCGCACGCCCATTCCGGAAAAAAAGTCGCGGCTGGAAATCATTCCGCTGATTGACATCATGTTTTTCCTGCTGGCGTCGTTCATGATGGTCAGCTTGCAGATGCAAATTGTCCGCACGGTCAAATCCAATCTGCCCACCGCCACGCTCGCCACTCCCACAAAAAAGCCCGACATTGTGAATCTCACCGTGAACCAGGACGGCCAGGTTTCCGCGGACGACCAACCCATCGCCTTCCCCGAATTGTTCACCCTGCTTACAAACCGTTACAGCCTGAACACGAACCTGCCGGTTTACATCACCGGCGCGCACGACGCCACGCACGGCTCAGTGGTGTTCGTGCTCGATTTGGTGAAACGCGCCGGCATCCAGCGCATCGCCATCGCCGTCAATGCGGCCCCCGATCATCCTTGAAATTACCATGAAGAACTTCCAACAAAATCTCTTGATCCTCCTCGCTCTGGCGCTCTGTGGCCTTTGCGTCTGGCAATGGTATGAACAAACCATCCAGCGCGCCGAAATCCAGACCCTCGACCGGATCGTCTATGACCGCAACGCCGCCATTCAGGGCTATACCAATTCCATCGCCACGCTGAATCATCAGGTGAACCAGATGGACATGCGCATCACCGAAATCAAGGCCGTCGTCGCGACCAATGAACAACTCATCGTTTCACAAAAGGCTGAAATCGTGCAATGGCAATTCGCCAACGAGACTGCCACCAACGAAATCGCGCAATACAAGGCCGCCGTGGACGCGCTGCAAGCGAAGCTGAAGGAAGCCTATGCCGGCATTGACCAGCAGAACGGAGCCATCTCCAACCTCGTCGCCCAGCGCAACGACCTCGTGCAGAAATACAACGACGAAGTGAAAGACCGGAACGACGTTGTTGCCAAATATAATGACCTGGTGAAACAAGTCCAATCCGGCGGCAAAAAGCAACCGGACAAATGATAACAGCAGTTGGCGGAATGGAATATTCATCGGTTTCTGGATTGCCTATCATTGGGAAGACCGACGCGGTCTTGCGGGAATTCTTTACGCGCTTAACTATGCCGTAAAAAAGACCACACTCCTCTTCCGCAAAAATCACCGATATGATTTTCCGGGCAAATCGAATAAACAACCCGTCACCGCGAACACAATTCCTGCGGGAATGATGCGGAAGGACTTTTGCGGGGCATCCGCACGGCGCTTCCGTTCGCCACAATGGGATGAGAATCAAAACATGAAGCTCAGGCTCACCTTGAACAGCACCGGCGCCACCACCTGGTTGCCGGTGACATTCTGATAAACCGGCAGTTCAACATCCGCATACAACTTCACCGGATGCATGTGGAATTCAACTCCCGGTGAAAGCAGGATGCGCTGGTAGCCGGAGTTGGCGGGATTGGCGGCGGCTCCGCTGTCACCGGTCCGTTCGGAAAAGATGACCTGCGCCACCGGTGAGATTTTCACCCGGCCAACCGACCAGCCCTTGTAATCAATCCCGGCGGCCGTATCCAGTTCCACGCCCGGGCGGTATTGGTCTTGAATCAGCACGGGTACGTCCAGTTGCAATTGCGCGAACCAGTCCCATTTTTGGTTGCGATCCAGATTGTCCCGGTAAAAACCGCCGAGGAGAATATCCGTGCTCCCGCTTCCAATCTGGGTGTCCCGATCCACGAGGGCGGGATTGTAGTTGTCAGTGCCGGTCGGCAGCTTTACGCCGAAAGTCACACCCGCCGACAGGTCCGCCATGAATCCGGTGTAAATGCCCTCGATGCGGATGTCGCCCAGACTTCCCCAACTGGTGCTGCCATCCGCGGTCTTGAAGTAGCGGTAGGCAAAAGGCACCTGCGCCTGCACGCCCCAACTGGTGTTAAACATGTACTGCAAACCGACCGTGACGAAATCCGTGCGAATTTCCTTGTCGTCATTATTGGCCGCTGGGGCCCGGGAACTGCCGCTCCAATTGTGGTTTTGATCCTGATAGTCATATTGCAGGAAAGCCATTCCGCCCTGGCCATTGGGAAACATGGAACTGGTGCCCACGTCAAAAACACCGCACCCGCACGCGCAGGCATGAACCACGCCAGGCGCGAGAATTCCCGCCAGCAAACCACAACCCGCTTTTACCGTTGCCGCCGATTTAAATTTATTTTTCATTTTTTAATTTCAAAATTGCGAGAACGCGCCACGGCGCTCTCAGGTTAAAAGGAAAACCATCATGCCCGCACCAACACAGCGCAGGCAACAACCGCGATTAAACTAAACGAATAGTCCGCGGGGTGGAGGTGTCGGCGGTCGAACCGTGAGAGATTCGGCGGAGTTGTTTGTCAACGGTAACAGTTGAAAGCGCGAAGGCGCGGCCAGAACCAGGTTTTCCGGCGACGGCGGGAATTCGATTTTTGGGATTTGCGGGGCAAACTCGGTTTTCTTCCCGGATTTTTGGGCGGCGGCAATGGCTTTGCAAAGGCAACAGGGATGTTTGCCGTCGAACGTGCGCGTCACCGCTTCGGTGAGCGATTGCGTGCGCAGATTGTTTGCCAGCATCGTCGTCCACGCGACCGATTGCAGCACGGCCCAATGCAGGCCGGTGGTGGCAACCAGCGCAACCACCACCAGAAATTTGCCGAAACGAGCAAGCACAGTAAAACACTCCTTTCTTGCCCGGCGTAAGTCAAGTTTTGTTCAGTGCTCGAAAAGCAATGGGTGAATGATTAAGGAACCCGCACCAGCAGTTGTCCGTGTTCATCCACAGAAGTTGGCAGCATCGGCAAATCCCGTCGCGCCGGGCCTTCGGTGACGTGGCCGGCGGGGTTGAAGGTCGAGCCGTGGCATTTGCAATAGAAGGAACGGTCCGGTTCGGCGATGAGCTTGCATTTGCGATGGGTGCAAATGGCGGACAGCGCAAAAAGTTTTTCACCCTTGCGAACCACAAAAAACCCCTCGTCCTGAAAACGGCTGTAAACTCCATCCGCGGCATAGTCACCCACCGGGCCGGCATTGATCTCCCGTTCCTTGCCGACAGCGGAACCGCCGCCGTTCTCCACGGAGTTGCAGCCCGCGCCAACCACGGCGACGGCGGTTAGCGTCAAAAATTGCCGCCGGTTCATGCCTGTGGCTTTGAGGTTGGAAGACATTTAATACTCGAATACCAGACTGGTGAAAATGCCGCAATGCACATCGGCCCGCGCGTTCTGGTCGAGCGGGAACACAAATCCCAGCCCCAGCCGCGGCTGCACCCGCCCGATGGCTTTGAGGTTGACGCGCAGGGCCGCGTTGCCGAGGACGCTGTTGCGCCCGGGATCGGCCTGGTTCAATTCCGTTTCACCAGACAATTCAAAGACGGGGATGATTTGCAGGACCCCGGGCAGCGGCAGGTGCTGGTAATCAATCGTGTAACCAAACACAAAGCCATATTCAAATGTCTGCAACCCGCCGTCCTCGCCGGGGCCAAACAGCGTGGAATATCCAAAGATGGATTGCAGCGTGAAATTGTTCACCTTCAGATCGTTGAAAAGCTTGGGCACCAGCTCGGTGTTTTTGCTGACGGGCGAACCGGTGGGAATGCCAACCTCAATCGCCGCGCCAAAAGTCGTGTCGAACAGTCCGTTGCGCGAAACGAATTGATAAAATGGACAGCGCGCGCCCAGGTCAATGTTGTCGAAGCCCTCCGTGGTTGCACCCGCTGTCGTATCGCGTTCGTAGGGCACTTCCAATTCCAGAGTCACCAGCCCGAAACCTTTCTCGACTTCGGCCCTGACGAGATCGCCGGTTGTCCCGCCCGCCCGCGTGTGCAGCCAATCCAGCCGGGCTTCGTTGACTTCCAAATCCGAGTCGTCCACCAAAAATGGTTCGGGAAAAGCGCCCTGGCCATATTCGCTGCGGCTGTCCAGCCAGTTGAACAGGCCATACCGCGTGCCCGCCGATGACGCCGCAATGGCTGACTCGGCGGAAGGAGACGGCAATACAGGTTCGTCCGCCCTGAGCGTGACGACACCGACGGCAAAGGCGCAAAGGCCAGCCATGACCGGGAAATTCCTCATGCCGATGAAAGTATCACCACCACAAAATTCCGCCACCGTTGGCTTGCTGTTTTTTTATCGGTGGGTGCGCTTTCCCTCACCTTGCGAAAAGTCTTATGACGGCAAATCCTTGCCGGTAGTGGTCACGGTAAGCTTGCCGTGTTTCACGCCCTTGGCGGTGATGAGTTCATCGGCGATTTTGCGAATCACCGCCGCCTTGCCGCGCACGAGCAACACTTCCAGGCAATTGTGATGGTCCAGATGCACGTGTACCGTTGAGAGAATCACGTCGTGATGGTCGTGCTGGATGTCGGTGAGCGTTTCCTGCACGTGCTGTTTGTGATGGTCATAGACCAGCGTGATGGTGCCCGCGATGTCTTCGGTGCCGAATTTCTGCCGGTGCTCGACGAGGTGATTGCGGATCATGTCGGCAATGGCCAGCGACCGGTTGTCGTAGCCTTTCTCGCCCGTCATTTCATCCAGTTGCCGCAAAAGCGACGGCGGCAGGGACACGCTAAAACGGCTCACAGTTTCTTTTTTCATGGCAACGGCGTTGACAGTAACAAACCCGCGCTGCGCGTCAACCCGGAGCCGTGAGGTTTAGTCAATGGGCGCGTCCGCACGGCTCCCATGGTAGGGCGTTGCTGCCGCGACGCCCAAATCGTCGCAAAACGAGCAAAGCGATGTTTTTGCATGTCCCGTTCTTGATGTCTCTTCGCTCGCCGAGATTGCGATCAAGGCAAAGCAGCAGCTTTGCCCTACCAGAACCGGGGCAGCGTCAGGACGCGTCCAGTCAGTGGTTTTTCAGGTCCTTGTCCGATTGGGGAAGTTTTTCAATCGCAAAAAGTTTTTCTTCCGAAAGCCGGCCGCATTCATGCGCGAGCGCGTCCAGTTGTTCATCGGGCTGGGAGCGGATTTTCTCCAGATATTCCACTTTGGGCTTAAGCAGTAATACCGGGCCGGTGCCGTCCTTGCGCCGGACGCTCACGTGAACGTCCGCCATGGTCATGACTTCACCCAGCCGGATGTCCAGCCGGCCAATGCTGTTGCCGGTGCCGACCACCAGCCCGTCGGCAATGCACGAATAAGGCGTTTTCAGCGGGATGTAGCAGATGACATCCAATTCGTGCTGGCCCCAAGTTGTATTCAGTTCGCGCAGCGCCGCCTTGCCCATGCGCCAGCCGAGAACGTTCCACGGACCGACATGGCCGTGAACCTGTTTCAACTCATACATCCAGTTGGTGGATTCAACCGACTGGTTCCACAGATTTGAACCCGGCGTGGATTGGGTTGCCGCCGGAGTTTCGTCGTCATGCGCGAAAAGTCGGGCCGGAGTCAACAGAGTGATGACAGGCAGCAGAATGAGGATCAGAGCGCGTTTTTTCATGGGATTTTTTGGTTGTGGGTTTATTGGCTGGAAAATTGGGTTCCATTTCGATCGGCATAACGCGCAATGACGCCGCTATCGCCGACATGGCGATACCACGTATCGCTGCTCATGGGCTTGTTGCTCAATGTCTTTGGGCTGTTCGGCTGCGGCCCCAGGCTCCATACCACCCACCGCACGGGACTGAGGTTGAGGTTGGTGTAATACTGGCCGGAACTGCCGCTGAGATCGGCTGGAAAATTCGTCGGCACCCACAGCTTGTAGGGCGCCGTCGGACTGCCATTGAGCAATTCCGGGCCAGGCGCGGCGTATTTGTAGGTGTGATCGGGATTGAAAACGTCCTCAAGGTCGGCGTTGCAGCCGGCCTTCTTGCTTCCCCCGAGATAATTTAACGCGGCCAGTTCAACGGGAAGCTCGCACCAGTGCGTCAAAAGATCGCTGTTACAATTCACGCGCACGGGCGGAAGTTTGCCGGCGTAATCGGTGGAATACATGTCCAGCGCCAGGCCGATGCCATAAAGCTCGCCCCGGACCCGGGTGACATTGGCTTTTTCCTTCGCCCTCGCCAGCACGGGCAGAAGCAACCCCGCCAGCAATGCGATGATGGCAATAACGACCAACAACTCCACCAAGGTAAAAGCGGTGAACGCGCCCGGTTTTGATGGCGGGCGCGCTTTAATTTCCGATGTCGGCTTGAAAATCATTTCTCCGCCGATGCTCATTGATCCCTTTCGAGCCGGTAAAATTTCCGCGCCGCCGACGGCTTCAAAATCACCGTGTTCTGTCCATTGACCAGCGTCGGCACGTTGGTCACGGACGTCCAGTTTGGAGCGGCCAGCGAGTCAGCGGATTGCAATTGGTAATTGGAGAGCGAACCCGGCCAGGAAATCTGGATTCCGGATGGAACCGCCGCGAGGCTCAACACCGCACCGGCTGACGGCGCGATTTCCTGCACAAACAGTTCGTAACCGAACGTGCCGTCCGTGCCGGAGCCGGATTCCTGAAGGAAAACGCCCGTGGCATCAAAGCGGTTGGTCGGCACCGGGCCGAGATTGTAAAGCGGATGAATCAGTGGAAATTGCCGGCCTTCGCCGTCCGTTGCCGTGCAATAACGCGAATCCCAGTCGGAATTGGTGCTCCAGCCATTCGTCGTTACGAGGGTCAGACCGTTGATGCGCACGCGCATTCCCTGCCAATGTTCGCCGCCGGTCGCTCGCGTCGGATCAAAAATGTCGTAATGCCCCGTCGCGCTGAGGTTGGTGCTGATTACCGAAGAAAGCGAAATAACTTCCGGCGCGGGCAGACCATAATTGGACGACACCAGTGAAATGGTGAAGTCGTAAGCGGGATCTATGCTGTGCTCCTCGTTGATGTTTTGCATGCCACCGTAAAACAGCGAACCGTTGGCGGTAATCGTCACCAAATCGCCCTTTTGAAAAGCGTGGCCGGTGGCGGGATCATGGCTCACGCGGCTGACCTCGGATGCCCAAGCCGTGTCCGTATAGCTGAAATCGCTGTCGCCCTCCCAAGGCAGGTTGCCGTAATCCTGAGCCATCCAACACTCCACACCACCGCGGTCACCCGGCGAAACCGTCTGCACAAAAATCTGCCACTGGCCGCCCAACTGAAACATCCCGGCGCCGCCATTCCACGGAATGAAATCTGGCGTGGAATCAAGCATCTCGCCGGGATCGTTCAAAATCACTCCGGTCAGGACGATGGGAAAACTGCCGTTCCACGTGCTGACGCCGCTGGCGTCCACCGCTTCCAGATTCGTGACGGTTTCAGCGCGGGAAATTCCCGCCGCCAGCAGCAAGCCGCAAAAACCGGCCAGGAGAGTTGAAGCAAGGTTCCGTCCAGCGCGGCGCGAAACCGGCGCTTGACCCAAGTTTGATAGAAGTGTTACGTTCATAGGTAACAGTATTACCAGTGGTTCTGGTGTTACGCAATATAAAAATCGTGTTACCGTAATTTATTAGCTAAAGTTTATGCATATTCCAGATGGATTCATTGACGGCAAGACGGCGGCGGTCACGGCGGTGATTTCCGCCGCGGGCGTCGGCTTCGCCCTGCGGCAGGTACGGCATGAACTGCCGCCCCGCCGCGTGCCGCTGCTCGGTCTGGCGGCGGCGTTCCTGTTCGCGGCGCAGATGGTAAATTTTCCGGTGGCGGGCGGAACATCCGGCCATCTGGTCGGCGGCACGCTGGTGGCGGCCCTGCTCGGCCCGAGCGCGGCGGTGGTGGTGGTGACCACGGTGCTCATCGTGCAATGTTTTTTGTTCCAGGACGGCGGCGTCATGGCGCTGGGCGCAAATGTTTTCAACATGGCCATCGTGAATTCCGTGATTGGCTACGTGATTTACCGGATGGTCTGCCATGGGCTGTCCGGGATTCGCGGGCGGGTGACGGCGATTGCCTTTGCCTCGTGGTGCGCGACGGTGCTGGCGGCCATCGGTTGCGCCGGCCAACTGGCGTGGTCGGGCACCATTCCGTGGTCGGTCGCGTTTCCGGCCATGGCCACCGTGCACATGTTCATCGGCGTTGGCGAAGGCTTGATCAGCGCGCTGGTGTTCCTGGCGGTTTATCGCGCCCGGCCCGATTTGATCACGGAAACGGCATCGGCGGGCCAGCCGCAACGGCTCGGCGAACTGGTGCGCTACGGTTTGCTGGTCACGCTGGGCGTGGCGGTTTTCGTCGCGCCGTTTGCCTGTTCGTGGCCGGATGGATTGGATTCCGTGGCGGATAAATTCGGTTTCAGCCATAAAATGGCGCCGTTGCTGCCCGCGCCAGCGCCGAATTATCTGGTGCCCGGAATTCACTGGGCGGTGGGCGCAACGGCGGTGGCGGGCGCCGCCGGTTCACTGATTGTATTCGTGCTGGCGTTGCTCATGGGGCGATGGCTGGTGCCGAAACAAACCAAAGCGACATATGAACGCCTTTTTCTTGTCATTAGCACCTGGCTTCAGCCGGGTTGATGCCGGAGCGCCGAGCACCAGCTCGGCTCGTTGCTTATTCGGGTTTGAAACTGGCCGAGACGGTGCTCGGCGCTCCGGTCGCGTCTTGGCGGCAAGGCCCGGCGCCACGCCACAGGTTTCCGCACATCAGCTGCTACGATTCTTAGATAACTTATGAGCGCAAACTGGCTTGGCCATCAACACAGCCAATCGGACAGCCTGGTGTATCGGCTGCCGGCGGCGCTGAAGCTTGGCGTTGCGCTCGTCATCATTGTGGCCACCGTGCTGGCGCCGATTCAATGGCAGGCCTGGTTCATCGGCGTGGCGATGTTGCTGGTTTTGACGGCAGGGTTGAGCGGGCTGCCGCTGTTCTTTTTATTCCGGCGGCTGCTGGTGCTGTCGCCGTTTGTGCTGGGCGTGGTGCTGGTCAACGCCTTTCAGCCGGCGGGCCGGGACCGGTGGCTGGGCGTGGCGATAAAAAGTGTTTTGTGCCTGCTGACGGTCATTTTGGTTTCCAACACCACGCCGTTCAGCCAGATTTTGCGCGTGCTCAAATCCATCCGCGTCCCGGCGCTGCTCATCACCACGCTGGCGCTCATGCATCGTTACCTCTTCGTGTTGATGGACGAATCCGAGCGGATGCGCCGCGCGCGCGCGAGCCGCACGTTCACGCGCGGACGGCGGTTCCACTGGAACACACTGGCCACGGTGGTCGGGCAGTTGTTCATCCGCGCGTCGGAGCGGGCCGAACGCATTTACGACGCCATGTGCGCGCGAGGCTGGAAATGAATGCCGCCATCGAAATCACCGAATCTGAAATACCGTTACCACGACGGCACGGAGGCGTTGCGCGGAGTGAGTTTCCAAATCGCGCCGGGCGAATGCGTCGCGTTGCTCGGCCCGAACGGTTCCGGCAAATCCACGCTGTTGCTGCACTTGAACGGCATTCTGCCGGAAAAATTGTCCGGCGACGGCGCGGTAAAAATTCTGGGTGAACCGGTCACGCCGGAAAATCTTGAAACCATCCGCCGGCAGGTGGGGCTGGTGTTTCAAGACCCGGACGATCAACTTTTTTGCCCGACAGTTCAGGAAGACGTCGCGTTTGGCCCGCAGCAGCTTGGTTTGGGAGACAGCGGAAGTCGCCGCGCGAGTGCAAAAGGCGCTGGCGCAAGTCGGGCTTTCCGGTTTTGGCCGGCGCGCCACGCATCATTTGAGCCACGGCGAGAAGCGCCGCGTTTGTCTGGCGGGCGTGCTGGCGTGCGAGCCGGCGGTGCTCGTTTTGGACGAACCGACGAGCGATCTCGACCCGCGCGGGCGGCGGGAATTCAAGGAACTGCTCCGGCAAATCCCGGCGACCAAATTGATTGCGACGCATGATCTGGAACTGGTGGTGGAGCTGTGTTCACGGGCAATTGTGCTCGACCACGGTTCGGTGGTGGCGGACGGGCCGATGTTGGAATTGCTCAACGACGAAAAGTTGATGCTGGAGCACGGCCTGGAGCGCCCGCACATTTTGCGGCATCAACATCCGCACTAATCCAAACTGGGCAACGCAACCACTTTTTTCTTTCCAACCGTGAGCGACCGATTTAGCGTTGTGAACCTTTTCGGGAGAAAAGGGTTCAGCGGCGGGCGGATTCGGCCATGACAACTATATTCCTTGTTGAGGATGACACCGTGGTGGTCCAGGTGTATCGCGCGAAGCTTTTGCGCGAGGGATTTGGCGTCGAGGTGGCGGGAGATGGTTTGGTGGCGGTGAGGATGCTGGCCGCAATGAAGCCCGACGTCGTCGTGCTGGACCTGATGATGCCCAAACTCAACGGGGTTG
This sequence comes from uncultured Verrucomicrobiae bacterium, assembly GCA_963804345.1. Taxonomy (GTDB): domain Bacteria; phylum Verrucomicrobiota; class Verrucomicrobiia; order Limisphaerales; family UBA11358; genus UBA11358. Next base: position 108,826 of record CAWDPX010000001.1, read on the forward strand.
ATGTCCTTAAATACATCCGTTCCACTCCCGCCCTGCAGGATACTCCGGTGATCATCCTGTCCAACGCCCACATGACCCGGCTGGCGCAGGAAGCGGCGGCCATCGGCGCGGAAAGAGCCTTGCTGAAATCGAGCTGCACGCCGGGGCAATTGATTGCCGTGATCAACGATCTCCTCAGCGGTAAGACGGTTGAATCCGACCCTTCGAATCGGCTGGGCGTGCGAGTTCCGCCGCCGACCAAACCGCAGACCTGATTTCAGAAATTGTCTTGCCAAAGCCGGCGGTCATGCTTCATTTTCCGACATGGCAGCCACGCGTAATTCCGGTTTCGACGATCCGTTCTACCAACCGGCGGATCAATTTTTCCCCGCGAACAACAAGCTCGCCCTGACCTTCGACGACGTCACGCTGGCGACGCTGTATTCGGAGATTCTTCCGCGCGACACGCAGCTCGACACGCAGCTCGCGGAAAATCTGCGTCTCAACATCCCGGTCATTTCATCCGACATGGACACCGTGACCGAATCGCGCATGGCCATTGCCATGGCGGCCAACGGCGGGCTCGGCCTCATCCATTACAACATGCCGGAGCGCCAGCAGCTTTCTGAGGTCAGCCGCGTCAAAAATCACGTTCACGGTCTGATTCAGGAACCGATCCAGGTCGCGCCCGGCCAGCTCATCGGCGATGTGCTGGCCTTGATTGAGCAGAAAAAATTCGGCTTCAGCACTTTTCCCGTCGTGGATGACAAGGGCAAACTCGTTGGGCTGCTTTCCGGCCACGTGGTCAAGCCGCGCTACGCCAAGCGCAAAGTTGCCGACGCCCTCACACCCCGCGCCCAGGTTCACACCATCACTCAAAAGGAACTTGGCAAGGACCCCATCGCGCGCGCCGACAAATTTTTCAACGAACATCTGGGCATCCACAAATTGCTCGTGGTGGATGAGAAGGACAACCTGCGCGGCCTGTTCACGATGAGCGACATCGAGCGCATCACGCAGGAGCGCAGCGCGCAGTTCAAACCGGCGCGCGACGCGCGCTTTCATCTCATTTGCGGCGCGGCGGTCTCGGCCACGCGCAACGCCTTTGGCGAACTCGACCGCGAACGCATTCTGAACCACGTTGGCGGGCTGGTGGAACGCGGCGTGGACGTTGTGGCGGTTTCCACCGCGCACGGCCACAGCCGGGGCGTGGGCGACACCGTGCGCGTGTTGCGCGACGCGTTTCCACAATTACCCATCATCGCCGGCAACGTGACGAGCGCGGCGGGCGTCGAGTATCTCGCCGATTGTGGCGCCAACGCCATCAAGGTGGGGCAGGGGCCGGGTTCCATTTGCACCACCCGCATCGTCGCCGGGGTGGGCATACCGCAAATGACCGCGCTCTACGTTGGTTCGCGCGCGGCGGCCAGGAAAAAAGTCGCCATTCTGGCCGACGGCGGGATTGTGAAATCCGGCGACATTGTGAAGGCGCTGACGCTGTCGCAGGCGGTGATTTGCGGCGGCATTTTTGCCGGTTGCAATGAAGCGCCCGGCGAGGTCATTGAAATTGGCGGCAAACTTTACAAGCAATATCGCGGTATGGGCAGTTTCGCGGCGATGAAATCCGGCTCGGCGGCGCGTTACGGCCATGCTGCGAACCCGACGCAGAAAGTTGCGCCCGAAGGCGTCGAGGCGCTCAAGGAGGCGTGCGGTTCGGTGGATCGCGTGCTGGCGCAACTCATCGGCGGTATCCAGTCCGGCATGGGATATCTCGGCGCGGCGAACCTCGCGCAACTCCGCGACAAGGCGCGTTACATCCGTGTCAGCCCCGCCGGCATGCGCGAAGCCGCCCCGCACGACGTGGTGGAATTGAAGACGGGGAATTGATTTTTTAGCCACAAATTGACACAAATGTTTCGCAATGCTGTGAAAGTGAAAAAGAAAAAATATAACTCAAAGAATTTTGCGACTGTGGTTGGCCGCGCACTTCGGCGCGCCGGTCAAGTTGCCCGGAAGACCGCTCGTATCTACGGTACGCCCATTTACGTTTGGCGCGAGGGCAAAGTGGTGGCCGAGAAACCTTGAACCCGCCGGCATGCGCGAAGCCGCCCCGCACGACGTGGTGGAATTGAAGACGGGGAATTGAGGCGGCAAATCAGAATCCCGACGGGATTTTCCTCCACGTGACAGGATAGAATTTGTTGAAAGTGAACCGAAATGGACTTGCAGGCTATCCTCTAGGCCGCTGGTCGTCTAGTCTGTATAAATAAGTCTGCAAGTGTGATGTCCTCTTGCCATGAACCGAGAATATCAACGCCGAATCGCTTCTGTAAATCTCCGACCAAGCTCTCCAACTCCATATTGTCGGTTAAGCTACCAGCCGGATAAAGCGTCCGATAAACATCCATCACTCGGTCATCTGGCGCGAAAGACAAACGCCAGCTCCGCCTGAAACCAAAAGCCTCAACAAAAATATCCAGAAACTCCCGAATCTCGGACTTCGATGCCTGCGGGAACCGCCGACGCCAGCGAAAGCCAGCGCAACCGCGCTCTAAAAAGCGGCGCAACTTCTGGCGCTCCTGAATGAACCCCAAAACGAGTATCACGACCGCGAAAAAAACTATGACGGCGATTTGTATCATAGCGTGCAAAGTGGCCTAACAGATAATGGACGCCCCGTTGTGCAGACTATCCATTTGCATGGCCGACAGTGTGTTTCACGGTTAAACTTCTGTCCAGCCCGCTTTTGAAGCCGATTTTCCGGTTCTTCGCTGTTTTCGGTGGAATGGGAGTTTACGCTCGCCCTCACCCCGGCCCTCTCCCCCAGGAGAGGGGGAGCCTTTGTCACGTCGCTGGATAATTTCTCGATCTTTGTTGCCGTCACCGATTCCGTGTCATTTACAAATAAGACACACGCCAACACGTCATATTACATTGCTCAAAACGCGGCGAACGATTTCCCCCTCTCTTAGGGGAGAGGGCCGGGGTGAGGGCGGACATCATCACTGATTTCATCTGTTTCACGCCCTGTTACCCACTGAAAACAGCGAAGAACCGATTTTTCTGCCGGTCACGCCTCAGCAAAGGCTGTAATTATTTCTGCACCGCCGGCGTGCCACACCCGTGCCTTTGGCGCTGCTAAAACACAATCGGCTCGTTCAGTTTGCCGCATTGGATGCAGCGCGAGCGGTCCACGTCCGGGTCATCGGTATAGACGTAGCCGCAAGTCTGGCAGCGGAAAATCCGGTCCTCCGAGTGCGTCGGGCCAAAGCGGCGGCGGCGCATTTCGGAATAGATCCCCAGACCGCACAGCGCGCCAAGCAGCAGGGCCACATAAACCACAATCAACGCGGGAATGCTCATGCTACGGTGATGCGGCGGGCGCGTTCGTCGCGGGTGGCGGCACGGTGTGCCAGTTGAAAATCATCCGGCCAATGGTCAGGCGCGGTGACGGGATGAAGCGCATGGCGCGGGCGAGTTCGAGCGCGCGCTGGTCGGCCTGGTCATATTGATCAGCAGGGGCAAAACCGCTTTCGGGCGGGAGCAGAACAGTTGAAACGACGTTGCCCGCCGTATCCACGAGCACCTGCACCTTGCTCGGTGCAATCACGTTTGCATACGGCCAATTCGTCAGGTTGATGGGCGAAGGCAACTGTCGCGGGGCCAGTTCGCCTTCGACGCGCAACGTGGAATTTTGCGCGAGCGCGGGTTCAATCGGCAACCCGGGCGCGCTGAGGTTGAGCGGCGGTTTTAACTGAAGTTCAAAGCCCGCGAAATGATTGGTCTGCATGAATTGATTAAACGCCAGTCCCAAATCATCGGCGGACAATGGCAGCCAGCGCGGCGGTTCGGTCCAACGGAACGATGGTTGTGTCGAAGCGGCCGTTTGCAGCCCGATGGCGGACGCAAAATCCTTCTGATGCGGCAGCGCAAAGAGCGTGGGGTCGTTCAGCGCAAGCAGTTCGCTGGAATCGTCCGCGAGTTTGAGTGCCGGGACGTTGGTCACCGCGCGCGGGACAATCTCTTTCCGCCCGCCGAATACGAAAAGCAATGCGACATGCGCGGCCAAAACCAGCGCGATAAGCGTCAACCACCGGCCGCGCGTCCACGGGCCTTTGCCTTGCGGTTCCCGCCTCGGCGGAGCCTCCGGCGCAGACCGGGTCGTCCCCGCAAGTCCGGCCGGATGCGGTTCGGCGGAAGCGGCGTTCATGGCCGGGCGGGCGCGGCGACGGCGCGCGGCAACGTCGCGAGCAGCGCGTTTTGGATGCCGGCCTCGCGAGCGAGCAGCGTCAGATGGATGAACTGGCCGTAAGTCACGGCTTTGTCGGCCTGAATGACGAGCGTGAGCGGTTCGCGGGATTTTTGGACGGCATTGGTGAGGGCCGATTTTAATTTAGCTTCGGTGACAATTTGATTGGCGAAATAAAACCGTCCATTGGCGTCCACGGCAACGGTGACAGTCGGTTTGTCGGTCCCGGGCAGGTTGTCCGCCACCGGCAATCGCAGCGGCAGGCCGGATATGGGCGCGAGCGCGCCGAGCATCAGGAAAATGACCAGCAAGAATAAAACCGCGGCGAACGGCGCCAGGTCAAACGGGCCGCGCAGCAGCCGGGAATTGCGTGGAAATTTCATGCCAGGAAAAACCGGACACGAATTTCACGGATTCGCACCGATGGTTTTTTTGAAGGGGTCAGGGGATTGGTCATGGGTGAAAATTCGTGCCATCCGCGTCATTATATGGAATGGCCGTTTCCGTTCTCGGTGACGATGTTGACGATTTCGGCGGCGGCGCGTTCCATGTCGAGGACGATTTTATTGATGCGGCTGACGAGATAGTTGTAACCGGCGTGAACGGGAATGGCCACGGCGATGCCGGCGGCCGCGCAAATGAGCGCCCGCCAGAGGCCGTGGGAAATCTGCCCGAAGTTTGCATACAAACCGGCTTCCTGCATCTGGCTGAAAATATCCATGAAGCCGATGATGGTGCCCAGCAAACCCAGCAGCGGCGCGATTTGGGCGATGGTGGCGAGCAGATTCAATTTCTCCTCGAGCCGCGGCACTTCGATGAGGCCGGCTTCCTCGACCGCTTCGCGCACGCGGTCGCGTCCGCGGTCGCGGTTGAGAATCGCCGTTTTGACGATGCGCGCGACGGGGCCGGGCGTGGCGTCGCAGATGGAAATGGCCTCGACGACGTTGTCGCGCTTGAGCACGGTGCGGACGCCGTTGAGGAATTCGGCGGAATTGATTTGCGAGCGGTGGCAATAGAGCACGCGCTCGATGAAGGTGGCGAGGGCAATGGCCGCGGCGAGCATAATCAGCCAGATCACCGGGCCGCCCTGGGTCAGAAACGTTGGCATGGGATTTTTATAGGCGTTTGCGCGCAAAGTTCAAAGCGTTAATTTCGGAAGAATTCGAAATCCAGAAGTCAAAAATCAAAAATTAGACGGCTGTGGAAATATTCCGGTTGCAAAATTCTGGCTTCTGAATTCCGGCTGCAGTATTCTCGGCCAATTATGGCTATTGCAGACGAAAAGGTTCTCGTTTTCCCCCGCTCGCTTTTTGAGCAACTTGGTATTTTTCAAGGTTTCAAAACGGAGGTTGACCACTATCTGCCAACAATTCTTGATAAGAAGAACAATAGTTTTCAACCTCGATCCCGGGCAGAGAAGGATCCCAGCTTCAAACAGATTATTCCGTATGTGGTCGTCACTGACGGAAAGAGCATTCTTCATTATGTTCGCGGGAAAAAGGCTGGCGAACAACGATTGGTTGCAAAAGGGTCAATTGGCATCGGTGGGCACATCAATGACGAAGATCATTCGCTATTTGCGGTCGGCTTGCAGGCGTTTCAAGAGGCGGTCAGGCGGGAGGTGTGCGAAGAGCTTGCTGTTCAAGGTTCATTCGATGCAAAACCCGTCGGCCTGATCAACGATGATTCCACCGAAGTTGGCCGGGTTCATTTTGGTGTTGTGCATGTACTGTTTCGCGCGCCGGAGATGGTAAAGAAAAACGAACAGGTCATCACACAGGTCGAGTTTATTCCGATTGAGGAACTGAAAGCGAGACGTGAGCAAATGGAATCCTGGTCGCAGCTTTGCCTCGATAATCTTGATGCGTTGCTGAAATAAAACTGACTGACTCGTCCGGGGAGGAATGGAAAAATCGGATGGGATTGTAATGGCAACGCCGGATGGGCCGGTGGAAAATGCGGCCGCCAAGCATTTTTGAACAATGAGCGACTGGCAATTCAATCTGGAAACGGCAAATCCTTCCGCCAGGCTGGGCAAGCAGACGGGAGCTGGCTGTTTGTTTCTGTTCGCGCTGCCGTTTGCTGGGTTTGGCGTGTTTGCGCTGATCCAGGCCTTTCGCGAATGGAACAACGGCAAGCTGAAGGACGCCGCCATGATTGGCCTTTTCGGCCTGGTCTTCAGTTGCGTCGGGTTTGGCCTGATGTTCGGCGCGCGGTTCGGCGCTAAGAAAATCAAACAACTCGCCGAACAGAAAGCGATTCATCCCGACCAGCCGTGGCTCTGGCGCGAGGATTGGGCGGCGGGCCGGGTCAAATGGTCGGGTGGGCAATCCGCCGCCATTTCGTGGGTCTTCGCGGTTTTTTGGAACGTCATTTCCATCATCATCACCGTGGTTATCGTGCCGCAGGAATGGCACAAGGGCCACCCTGTGGTGCTGTTGGTCCTGTTATTCCCGCTGATCGGCCTGGCGATGCTGGTGACGGCGGTGCGCAACACCTTCGCCTGGCGCCGGTTTGGACAATGCGTCTTTGAAATGGCCGCCGTCCCCGCTGCACTGGGCGGGACGCTCGAAGGCATGATCCAAACCGGCACGCGTTTAAGCTTGGAGCACGGTCTGCATCTGCGGCTTTCCTGCATCCGCCGCACCACAACCGGCACCGGCAAAAATCGTCATACCACCGAAGAAATCCTCTGGCAGGACGAAAAAGTTTTGAAAACCGACGCCGGCCTCCCCGAACCGGAGCCCGGCCGTTCCGGCATCCCCATCCATTTCCAACTGCCCGCCGACCAGCCGGAATCCACGGCGGAAATCGGCGACGGAATTTTCTGGCGGCTCGAAGCAAAGGCAAAAATGCGGGGGCCGGATCTCCAGGTGACCTTCGACGTGCCGGTGTTCAAGGTCGCCGGAACTCAACCCGCGGAGGCGGATGAGCCCGACCCGCCCGCCGCGCTGGAAATGCCGGTCGAGGAAATCCGGCGGGACGAACATTCCCGAATCGAGGTCAACGACGGTCCCGGCGGGCGCGAATTTTTATTCCCGGCAGCGCGCAATCCGGGCGTGGCGTTCGGAGTGACCCTGTTCATGCTGGTCTGGTCAGCCGCCGTCTGGTTTATGATCTGGAAGCAGGCGCTGTTTATTTTTCCCGTGATCTTCGGTTTGTTTGACGTGCTGCTTCTCCTGGTTTGCTTCACCCTCTGGTTCAAATCCAGCCGCATCACGATTGATTCGACGAACGTGACCGCCGTGAATCACTGGCTGTTCTTCCGCCGGATGCGGACAGTGCCGGCGTCCGCGGTCGCGGATTTTCAGGTTAAAATCGGCATGACCAGCGGCCAGCAGGCATATTACAACATCGAACTTGTCACCCGCGCCGGACAGCGGATTGCCGTTGCCGGCGGCATCAAGAGCAAGCCGGAGACCGAGTGGCTGGTCGGCGAGATGAAAAAGGCGTTGCGGTAAGATCGCCTCGCCGAGGTGGCCGGTGGGCGTTCCACCTCCCGATGGACGGTACGGCGGACTCCGTCTTCCGTTAAAAAAAACTCGGCAAGTTTGACAAAAAGGCTACGCTGAAGCCGATGCCAACAACCGCCATTTCCCGTCCCGGTGGAACCCCCGCGCGTGTCCCCGCGCGCTGGCGCAAGGAAGTGGAGCGCATCCTCATCACCGATGAGCAGATTGCCCGGCGCATCCGTGTGCTGGCCCGCGAAATCGAGCGCGATTTTCGCGGGCGCGAACTCGTTGTGGTGTCGCTGCTGAACGGCACGGTCATGTTTCTGGCGGATTTGGTCCGACACCTGTCGCTGCCGTTGCGGCTGGATTTCATGGGCGTGTCGAGTTATGGCGCGGGCACGGAATCGGGTGATTTGGTTTTTACGAAGGAGTTGCGCCTGGATGTGCGCGGGCGCGATGTGCTGCTCGTGGACGACATTCTCGACACCGGCAAAACCATGAGCCGGGTGCTGCCAAAAATCCGCGTGCTCAAGCCGCGCCGGATTAGAATTTGCGTGCTGCTGGACAAACCCTCCCGCCGCAGTGAAAACGTGAAGGCAAACTACGTCGGTTTTGAGATTCCGGATTTCTTTGTCGTGGGTTATGGCCTCGACTTCGCGGAACGCTACCGGAACCTGCCGTTCGTCGGCGTCTTGCACCCGCACATCTATAAACAGGCCTGCCAGCGCGTCAGCGAATCCTTCTGCCACAAATAGTTCATGGAACTGAAATTCATCAGTCTGCTGGGCTGGATCACGATGATTGCGGTGGCCTGGGCGATTTCCTACAACCGGAAACTGTTTCCGTGGCGGACAGTCGTTTGGGGCGTCGGCCTGCAATTCACCCTGGCCCTGTTGATCTTGAAAACGCCGTGGGGCGGGGCGCTGTTTGATTTCGCCGGCAAGGTGATTCAAAAGTTGATCCTGTTCTCCAACGAAGGCTGCAAATTTGTTTTCGGCCCGCTGGCGGACGAAAGTTTGCTCGCGGATAAATTCGGGCCTGGCAACGCGGTGATTTTCGCCGTCCTGGTCACCGGCACCATCATCATCGTCGCGTGCATCTCGTCGCTGCTGTACCACTGGGGCATTTTGCAACGCGTCGTGCGCGCCGTCGCGTGGGTCATGCGCAAGATCATGCGCACCAGCGGCAGCGAAACGCTATCCGCCTGCGCCAACATTTTCATGGGCCAGACCGAGGCGCCGCTGATGATCCGGCCCTACGTCCCGCGCCTGACCCGCAGCGAATTGATGACCATCATGGTCTGCGGCATGGCGCACATCGCCGGCGGGGTCGCGGCGGTTTACGCGAACATGGGCTTCCGCGCCGGCTACCCCAACACCGCCGGACACCTGCTCACGGCATCGGTGTTGAATTGTCCCGCCGCGTTGTTGATTGCGAAAATCCTGCTGCCGGAAACCGAGAAAAGCGAAACCGCCGCCAGCGCGCCCGCCACCGTGCCGCGCACCACGGCCAATTCCATTGACGCCATCTGCCGCGGCGCCGGCGACGGTTTCAATCTCGCGCTGAACGTCATCGCCATGCTCATCGGGTTCATCGCCATGATTGCGCTGGCGAATTACGTTGTCACGTGGCCGCAAGCGCACCTCGGCGTCAGCCATCCGGCCACGCTGCAAACGATTTTCGGCTGGCTCAACGCGCCGTTTGCCTGGCTCATGGGCGTGCCGGCGAAGGATTGTTTCAACGTCGGGCAAATCCTCGGCGAACGCATCGTGCTGAATGAATTTGTCGGCTTCCTCCACCTCACGGCCAACGCGAAACAACTGGCGCTCGACCCGCGCAGCTTCACAATTGCGACCTATGCGCTGTGCGGCTTCGCGAACTTCGCGAGCATCGCCATCCAGGTCGGCGGCATCGGCTCGCTCGCGCCCGAACGCCGGAGCGAGATGGCCAAAATCGGTTTTCGCGCGATGTGCGGCGGCCTGCTCGCCGCCTACATGACCGCCTCCCTTGCGGGAATTTTGCTGTGAATTTATGCCCATCACGCTGCCGCAACTCACGCGTCGTGAATTTCTGAAACGCGCTGCGCTGGCTGGCGTTGGCTTGGGACTCGTGGAACTCGCCCCTCCGAAAAGTTACGCCGGGCTGTTCGGTAAATCGCGGGACAAGCACACCTTCGCCTTTTTCTCCGACACGCATGTCGCGGCGGATTCCGCATTAAAACACAGCAATGTCAACATGGCGGACAATCTCGCCGCCTGTGTGCGCGAACTTGCCGCGTGGCCGGTGAAGCCCGCCACGGTCATCGTCAATGGCGACCTCGCGTTTGAATCCGGGCTGCCGGGCGATTACACGATGTTCGGAAAGTTGATCGAACCCGTCCGCGCGTTGTCGCCCATTCATCTTTCCCTCGGCAACCATGATGAGCGCGAAAACTTCTGGCAGGCTTTCCCGAGCGATGTGACGAAACAAAGTTCCAGGTTGCACCGGCAGGCCACGGTTTTTGCCAGTGACCGCGCGAACTGGTTTCTGCTCGATTCGCTGGATGTCACCGACACCGCGCCCGGCGAATTGGGTGTGGCGCAGCTCGACTGGCTGGCGCGCGAACTCGCCGCGCGGCCGGACAAACCGGCAATCCTCGTCGGGCATCACAATTTGCAGCCTCCAGGCGGCACGACGGGCTTGAAAGATTCGGCGGCGTTTGAGGAAATATTCGCGCGGCACCGGCAGGTGAAGGCGTTCATCTTCGGTCACACGCACAACTGGCACGTGGAGCCGCACGCGAGCGGCGTGCGGCTCGTCAATCTGCCGCCGACGGGTTTCGTCTTCAAGGAAGGCCGTCCGAGCGGCTGGGTGCGGGCCACGCTCGCGCGCGACGGCGCGGAATTTGAACTGCGCAGCCTCGACCCGCAGCATCCCGAACACGCGCAGATGAAGCAGTTGCGGTGGCGCAATTCAACCGGGTGAAATTTCCGCCAAGATTTTCAACCACGGATTAACACGGATTGACACGGATGAAGGGGGGATAATGTTTGCCTCACGATTGTTTAAATCCGTGTTCATCAGTGTCCATCCGTGGTTAACAATTCGCTTTCTTGCTTCGGTTCCCTGTTTTCATTACTGTTTCCCCTGCATTTTGAACCGTTATGGCATTGCTTAACGACAATTATCTCAAACTGAAGGCCGGCTACCTGTTTCCCGAAATCAGCCGGCGCGTGAATGTGTTTTGCGACGCGAACCCCGAGGCCGCCCAACGCCTCATCCGTTGCGGCATCGGCGACGTGACCGAACCGTTGCCGCTTGCCGCCATCGCCGCCATGCACAAGACCGTGGATGAAATGGCCGTGCGCGAGACGTTCAAAGGCTACGGCCCGGAGCAGGGCTACGAATGGCTGCGCGCCGCCATTGCCAAAAACGATTTCCGCGATCGCGGTTGCGAAATTGCGGACGACGAGATTTTCGTCAGCGACGGCAGCAAATGCGATTCGGGCAACATTCTCGACATCTTCGGCCACAAAAACAAAATTGCCGTCAGCGACCCGGTGTATCCGGTCTATGTGGACACGAACGTGATGGCCGGCCACACCGGCGAGGCCAACGACGCGGGCACTTACGCGAAACTCGTTTACCTGCCGTGCAAACCCAGCAACGGTTTCATTCCCGAACCGCCCAAGCGGCACGTGGATATGGTTTATCTTTGCTCGCCGAACAACCCGACCGGCGCGGCGGCCAATCGTCCGCAACTCGAAGCGTGGGTGAAATACGCGCTGGAACACAAGGCTGTCATTTTGTTCGACGCGGCCTACGAGGCCTACATCACCGATCCCAATCTGCCGCATTCGATTTACGAGGTTCCCGGCGCGCGCGAGTGCGCAATCGAATTCCGCAGTTGCTCGAAAAACGGCGGCTTCACCGGCGTCCGTTGCGCGTTCACCGTGGTGCCCAAATCGCTCAACGCGCAGACGAAGGACGGCACCTTCCAGCCGCTGCATCCGCTCTGGCTGCGGCGCATGACGACCAAATTCAACGGCGTGAGTTACATCACCCAGCGTGCCGCCGAGGCGCTGTACTCGCCGGAAGGCAAGGCGCAGGTGCTGGCGCTCATCGGGCATTATCTCGGCAATGCGAAAGTTTTGCGCGACGGCGCGAAGAAAGCCGGGCTGAAGGTTTTCGGCGGTGTGAACGCGCCTTACATCTGGGTGAAAGCACCGAAAGGCGTCACGAGCTGGCAGGCGTTCGACAAAATTTTGGGCGAAGCCAATGTGGTCATCACGCCCGGCAGCGGCTTTGGCTCCAAAGGCGAGGGCTATTTCCGCATCAGCGCCTTCAACAGCCGCGCCAACGCGGAGGAAGTCGCGCGGCGTTTGCAGGTATTGAAGTGGTGAAAATTACGGCGGGGGGCAGATGAAATTTGTGGGATACGCTCGCCCTCAACCTGACCTTCTCCCCCGGGGAGAAGGAACAGCAATCGCAAATTCTGGTTTTGCGGATGAGCGTCCGGCAAATCCAGTCACGCGGAATTTCAAAAAGACGGCGGACGATTCTCCCCCTCCTGGAGGAGAGGGCCGGGGTGAGGACGGTTGTTTAATTCTAATTCCGCATTCCGAATTCCGCATTGGCAATGGACTCTTTTCCTGAATTCAGTTTGGGATGGGCAGCAAGGGAAAAGCGGCGGTGAACGCGCGCGCAGTCCAAACGCTTCGCGCGGTGCGGAGATGCCTGATGGTCGCGCCAGCGTCTGGATTGCGGTGGCTTTAGCACCGCTTTTCGGGATTCCCGCAAGCTGAATGTGCAGGGGAAATGGGTGGACGTAGCGGCGTCTCGGCAGAGCGCCGCAAACTGTGCGGGAATTCAGATGGCGGCTTGCTGCCGAAAGCTGCTACGCCGAAGGGGAGCTCCGGTCCGTCAGAAGGAACACTTCATTTTCACCGCGGCGGAGAGGCGTTGCAGGTATTCGCGGCGCGGGATTTCGATGGCGCCCAGCGGTTTGGTGGCGGGCGTCACCATCTGAATGTCAAACAACACAAAGCCACGCCGCCGGGGAATTTACTTTAATTTTTCGATTATCTTCTTCAACTGGCTTGCGTAATGATTCAAGTGATCAATCATGCCCTGCCATTGATCCGCCTTGAATGCGGACTGTCCCCAATCATTGATGGAAGCGAAAGAGATGCCGGGCCGGCTCTTGAAACCGGCGGACTCGGCTTTGCCCAGGTTTAAATCCAGGAAAAAAAAGATTTCGTTCAACAGGTCAATGGACTCGATATCTTCCTCGTTTTTGAGACTTTTATTGTATTCCAATATAGTCATCTTTTTTATCGTGAGGGCACGATCTTCCAATTGAACCAGATAAGCTCCCAACGAAACCTTGATTTTTTGTTTTTGGCTGACGGCTTCAGCCGGTTTGTCTTTGTGTTCAGCAGCCGTTTTTGCGAGCGCATCCGCTTGTTGAAGCCGGGAGGTGAGATTTTGTTTTTCGGCCTCATGCGCTTTTTGTTGCGCTTCATGGCTGCGGAACGGAAGCCAAAGCAGGCTCCATCCCGCAAAAACGATGATGGCAGCCATTTCACAACCATCAGCCAATTTGTAATTGGCAATTATGCTTTTGATTGGGGTTTGAAAATGGACCAGCTTGCACAGCACGCAACCGGCCACAAGCATAACTGTGACAATCAAGGCGGTGATGTCGAGTCCTCCCTTTGCGGTTTTGAAATTTCCGCACCAATAGCGCCAGAATCGCTTGATTGCCGACATGAAGACAAAGCATCCCCGAACTCATTGGATTCGTAAAGCTCCTTATTACCCGACGCCCATTGTTACAACTATTGACTTTTGCTGTCAAAAACCTTAATACCCCCCTTATGAGTACACTATTAAGCAGTCTATCGGTTCAACAATTACGCAAAGCAGTCACACTCAAAGAGAAAATCCAATCGCTGGAAAAAAAGCTTGGCCAGCTATTGGGTTCTTCAACCAAACCTGCCGCTGATGCAGTACCGAAAAAGAAATGGAAGATGAGTAAAGCGGCCAGAGCCAGGATCAGCGCTGCGGCCAAAGCAAGATGGGCGAAACTGAAAGGGCCAAAGGCATCAGTGAAACCGGCCAGGAAAGCCAGAGGTAAAATGAGTGCCGCAGCCAAGGCCAAACTGTCAGCCAAAATGAAAATAGCTTGGGCCAGGAGAAAGGCCAGGAAGTCCAAATAACCGGTGTCCTGGCAACGTGCGGGTTTCCATCAAAGGAAACTCAAATTAAATCATCCCGGATTGGCCGGGGCGGCCATGTCGGGAAGATAAACGTCCGGAAGCAACTGTCGCGGGCGGCGGTGGTGGAGGCCGGCTCAAAATATCGGAGGGGCGAGTTACACGAGCCCCTGACTCATTGATTGCCTCTGAAAATGGGGACTCGTGTAACTCGCCCCTCCGAAATATTTCTAGGGTGAAGAAGCAGATTCCAGATTCTGAAGCGTTGGTCCCACCATATCGCCGAGGTGGATGCCCGCAACGTACAAAGCAACGGCAAAGCCAGCCAACAGGATCAGCAGGATGGTGGACGCCCAAAAGTGGCGCGCTTCAAAACGCTTCAACGAACGCGCGAAGGAGATCAACCCAAACAAAGCCGATACGACAATCACCGCATCCACGCTCGCCCGCTGCCAGTAGCTGCCGCCCAGGTGCAGCCACATCCCGAACTCATCGAACGTTAGCCCCATCGCCACTCCGTACAGCAATGCCGTGATTTCCGCCGGGCGGCCGATCGGCCGGCGGAAAACGCTGTAACCGCAAACCGCCGCCAGCAGAAAAATGCCGTAGTTCAAATGATGAACGTGGGTGCCGTGCATGAAGAAATACAGGTTCGGCATCGCCTTGGCCATGATCAGGAACACAAACACCCGCGCTAGGACAAACGTCACAATGAAGCCGAACAAGGCCCGGCGCGCCAGCCGGTGCGCCGTCTCCCGATGCATGATGTGTTCAGCATTCACAGGCACTCAATCTACGTTTTCCCTTTGATTAGAACGTCCGAGCGATAAATCCTGCCGGTGATTTTGTTTCGAAAGAAATTGCCGTACCCGATTTTGCAATCATTTGCTTGCACGCCGCGCATTTAAACCCAGCCGCCAAAAAAAACAAGCGGAATGCCTCATTGAGTTCCCAAGAGGGTGCAAAGGAACACCATATCTATCCGACCGCCGGAGCGCGAGTTGTTCCAACTCGCAGCAGCTCCGTTCGCGGCGACCGGTTCATAAAAACTTTCCAATCTACTCTTGCATTTCGGTGCTGCGGCTTGGGACAAGCCGCGCTCCAGATACAGTGTTACTTTGCGCCTTCCCCAAGATGCGATGGCGGAGGAACTGTGGATGTTGTGTCGGGACGAAGAAGAGTTAATCGGGCGGCGGACGGCTCTGTGAGAGTCGCATTCACGGCTGCGCCGCCGGTTGCGCCGCGGCGTGCCGGTAAATGATTGGCTCGCCTTCGGCGACCTTGAGTTCGAGGCCGGAAAGGTCCGGGTCCTTTACATTCTCAAGGACCAGGCCGCGTTGCGCCGTCACTTTGCATTTCTCGAATTTGACGCCCAGGATCGGGCTGTCTTTCAAGCCGTGCATGACACCGCCGGACTGCGCCGTGCCGGAAAAATTGATGAGCCGCACGTTGCGAACCACGGTCAGGACTTTGGCCGGCGGGGCCAGCGGCGGCACCATGCGCCACTCCAGGTTGAACTCGAACGCCTGGCGGGCGTCGTCGAGTTGAATGTCCCGATAGACGATGTCCTCGATCACGCCGCCGCGGCTGGGTTGCGACTTGAAACGCGCCGCCGCGCCGGTGCCGGTGAATTTGCACCGCTGGACCAGCACGTGGCGGATTGACCCGCTGACCTCCGAACCCATCGCAATCCCGCCGCCCGCGCCAATCGTGCAGTCACTGATCGTGATGTTCTCCGACGGCCGGTTCACCCGCAGCCCGTCCGCGTCCTTGCCGCATTTGATGGCGATGTCGTCGTCGTTGCAGTCAATGTTACAGCGGGAAATCTGAACGTCGCGGCAGGAGTCAACGTCAATGCCGTCGGAACTGGGAATCCGCTCGATGGCGCGGATGTCGAGGTTGTCCACAACCACGTCCTGGCAATACAGGAGGTGCAGGCACCAGACGGCCTGCCGTTGCAGGTGCAGGCCGGCAATGCGGACGTCGCGGCAGTTGCTGAAGCAGATCAACCGCGGCCGGCCGCGGCGCGGGACCGTGTTTGTGGTGGACGCATTCGTGGAAAAGTTCGTTGTCACCGTGGCGACCGCTTGCGGGATCGCCGGGGCGTTGGTTGGTGTCAGGGATTGACCGGCACCGCCGCGCCGGCCGCGGCCTCCGAAACCGCCACGTTGCATCCACAAATCGCCGGAACCGTCAATCGTGCCTTCGCCGGTGACCTGCACATTCGTCATGTTCTCGAAGTTGAGGAACGCGCTGGTCCACTCGCGCTCGACGCCCTCCCAGCGGGTGTTGATCTGCGGATAATCGTCCGGATTGGCCGTGCCCTTGAGCACCGCGTCCTTCTCCACAATCAGGTTGACCCCCGGTTTGAAAAACAGCGCGCCACTCAGAAAGGTGCCTTTGGGCACGACGACCACTCCGCCGCCGTTGCTCGCGCAGCGGTCAATGGCCGATTGAATCGCCTTCGTGTTCAGCGTCTGGCCATCAGCGACCGCGCCGGAATCAGTGATGAGATAGCGTTTGGCCGGTGACACAGCGTCGGCAGCCAATGCGATTCTCGTCAAAGGGCACAGCACTGCCAGCGCGAGCAGGACGATCCAGATCGGTTTGGAGGTTCTTAGGTTCATGATTTCCAGACCAGACGCACCGGACGCGTTCCGGGTTTCATCAATTGATACTAACGTTAAACTGAATTGCGCTGAAGGCGCAAAAGAAATTAGCCCAGGGTTGGTGCGATGGCGGCCGTGCGCAAGCACCTACCCTGGGTAATCGTCCCAATAATTGTTTCCACCCTGAAGGGGTGGCAGGAGCTTTTCTTCGCTGGGCTAAACTGATACTCTTTCCGCATGGCAACGGCTCGCCATCCGAAACAGACCTTCTTCGGCCTGACCGGCAGATGAACGCGAATTGACGCCGCCAAACTTCCGGCGCACAATCGCCGCATGGCAAAAAGCCTGCTGCTAAAACGGCTGGGAACGAACCTGCTGCTGCAAAACCCGGCGTGAAAAAGAAAAAAGCTCCTTCGGCAGCGGGTCTCATTGCCGCGCTGGATCAGGCATCCAAGCCGAATTACCTCGGCGATCCTGAAGTCGTTGGCAACCTCCTGCGAAAATACCGCGATATGGTCGTGGAAAGCCGCAAGTCGAAGATGGACCCGGAAGAACGAATGGCTTGCGATCATGGCTACGCCCTGGGAATGGTGGAAATCTTTCTCGGCAAGGCGCCGTCCTTTGCGCCCATGATTCCGTGGAATTCGCCCGGCCAGATTGATCGGTGGGTTGCCAGCGAACTTCATCGTCCTGGATTCGAGGGCCAAACGCCGGAACAGACCATCGCCAACGCAATGCTTTGCTACATTAATGATAATTTCGACCTCGCAAAATCCCTGGTGCAAAGTCCGCAATCCGACGATTGGACAAACGCTGAAATGGAGAAAATTATTGCCCGTTACACGCATTTGCTTTTGGGCATTCCCTACCAAGTGAAGGAACAGGAATCGGACGATGACGATCCGGAATAATCATGAACGTCACCCCTGAAACCATTCTTGGAACGTGGCAAAGCGATCTCGAAAGAACGCTGGCCGAAATCAAACGGCATTTGCGCCCCGATCATCCGAAACTCCATGAGTTCACATTGCCGGAACGGCTCATTCCCCTGACCATCTGCTACACGCCGGATTCGGTGCTTTACACCTACCGGGGCGAACAGGTGCGCGCCCGGTTTCGGATTCTGGCTTGTGATGAATTTTCGCTGGTCTCGGAAGTCGAAACGTCATGGCTCAACGAACAGCCGCTTTGGCACATCCACTTTCTTTCGGAGAATTGTTACTGGGTCACGGTGGATTTGGATTGGGGATTTATTTACCGGGAATTTTTCATTAAAGTCAGCGGGTCACCAACAATTCAAGCGGCAGGCAGCGAATCGGTTGACCGCGAAGTGGCGGCTAAAAACTGACAAATTTATGTGGCTGATGACCAAACATGGATTTTATTCCATCGTGCAGAAGCAGCCGGGCGAGTTTCACATCCGCGCCCGCGTGCGGCAGGATTTGGAAAACCTCGTCGCGCGTGTGCCGCTGCCCGGCGCGGTAATTCACGCCACCAAGACGGCGGACTATTCGTTTCGCATCGTCACCGGCCAGGGCGACGTGCGGAAGGTGATGCAGTTTCTGGGCGACTCGCTGGACTATTCCAACTTCAAGGACACCGTCGCGCGCACGCCCGACCAGCAAGCCAAACATGACGCTTACGCCTCGGTCTGGCACACGATGATTGACGCGCTCGGCGGCTACGGGCGTCCGCCAAAACAGGGAAAATGATCAATAAAGGCAAAGCATATGGGAAACGAGCTAACATCCAGAGTCACTCGCGGCACAATGGGCGAGTTGCTTGCGCAGGTCTATCTTCTCGCGCACGGCGTGCAGGCGGCACCGCCAATTCGCGACAGTGGTAATGACCTAATTGCTTGTCGAAAGGGTCAATTCCGTGCGCTCCAAGTGAAAACAAGGAAAAATCCCAGTTTTTCGAGGCAAGGCTTCCCAGACATCTACGATGGAGTGGTTTTGGTCGTTCTCAAAGAAGACGGAGAGAATTTTGGCGCGACTCCACCAATAATCTATGTAATGCGGCGCGATGAGTTCGAACACGCCGAAAGCCTTGGCAAAAAAGCACTCGAACCGTTCCGGCTCAATCTTGAACGAATCAATGTCCTCTTCCAATGAAAGGTGCGCCACGCTCTAGCACACGATGATTGACGCGCTCGGCGGATTTGGCAGGATTGTTGGAGCGGCTAACAAAGACCATAAAAAGCTATGAACTCACCGGAACAACACGGATCAACAATTCAAGTTTTTATTCCAGATGGTTCTACAGAAGGTATCTGGATAATCGAACGAGACCCCGATTGGAATGGGATCGTTCTTTACTGCCCGAAAAACTGTTACGCCAAAGTTAAAGCAAGGAACGAATTTAGTTGGCCCGGTATTTATATTCTGCGTGAGCAATCAGATGAGCAAATCGAGCCAACAATTTACATTGGCGAAGGAGACCCGGTGCGTAACCGGTTAGACGACCACAACAAGAACAAACCATTCTGGAACGAAGTAATTATTTGTGTGGGTATTAACGGAAAGTCGGATAAGGCGCGCATCCAATATCTTGAATCACGACTTATCACCCTGGCCAAACAGGCGAAACACTGCAAAATTGAACAAAACTCAATGACATTGCCTACGTTGACTGCTTCTCAAATTGCTTCTGCTGAAAATTATCTCGCCAAGCTTCTTTCAATTTTGCGTGTAATGGGGCTAAAAGTATTTGAGAAGCCAAAGAGTTTAGCGGTTGCTACAATTCAACATGCAACCGCAAATCTGCTAATCGAATCGAAAGGTGTTTCTGCCAAAGGAGGCATTGTTTCGTCTGGATTTGTGGTGCGCAAAGATTCCCAAGCTGTCTTAACTGAAGTTCCGTTAGCCAGTCATGGTCTCAAAGCCTTGAGAAAAAGCCTCTGCGAGAAAAAAATACTCGTTCCAGATGGAGATCATTTGAAGTTTGCTGACGACCATGAATTTGACACGCCATCCGGTGCTGCCGCTGTCGTGCTCGGCAGAAGCGCAAACGGTTACATTGAATGGAAGAACGAGGACGGCATGATACTAAAAGATTTGGACGAAAAAAGGTTGATGGATAAGGCTGAATGAATTTACAGATGATCATTAATTTGCGACAGTTTTTGCATGATCTCCACCATCCCCATCGTGTCCAGCCCGCAGTATTCTTCCAGATGCTGGCGCACACGGCGGCGTTCGGCGGCGGTCACTTGGCCGTGGGTCACGCGTAGGAATTCGCGGCTAGCCGCGCCGCCTTCTTGAATCGCCAGATTTTCGTAGCCCTTGCCGGTCAGGGCGGGTAGCACGGCTTTCATTGACGCGCTGCCGTGCTGCTGCGGATGGTAGTAGCGGAAGCCACGGAACGGCAGCAGCAGGTCAACGATGCGCGGCGTCACTTTTCGCAACCACGGTTTGAATTCCGGCAGCAGTTCGCAACCTTCCTTCAGGCGTGCGGTTTCAAAGCTGGCGTTGTAAGTCACCACCGAGCCGGTTTCCGGCAGGGCATCATGCAGTTGGCGCATGAATTCCAGACGCGGGTCAGCCGTGCCTTCGGCAAGAAACTGACAATGCTCCGGCTTGGCGTTTGCAGAGCGGAGAATGTGCAGTGAAAACTGAAATGGAATCTGCTGGAATGGGCGTGACGTCGTCAAACAGCGGAATCGCCGTGCCGATGGTCTCGAAATCCAGAAAGCTGACGGGATATTCAAGCTGGCCGAGAAAAGCCGCGAGCGCGGGGCGGTCAATGTGCGGTTTGCCCGCGAGCAAGGCGGCGCGCTGGATGGATTGATTGTCGGTGAGCGTGAAGTCGGCGGGGATTTTATCCAGATGCTGGATGCCTTGCTTGAGCAGCGCGAAACTTTTCTTGCCGCCGCGATAAAGCGTGAAGACGCTGGCTTCGGGCAGGAACGACCAGCAGCGTTCGTGCAACGGGCAGGTGTAGGGATCGTCGCAATGCGGGCCGATTTGGATTTCAGGATGCGCCTCCGCGCCGATGATGCGTTGCAGCGCGTCGAGTTGTTCCCCAACTTCGCGGCTCAAGCCGGAAACCTGCCTGGTGACATCGTCGAGCGTGAAAAATTGATGCGGGTCAATCGCGCCGTGCCGGACAAATTTGTTGTTGATGTGCGCGAGAAAGCATTTGCGGATTTTGATTCCCGCCCCGGCGAGCACAAAGGCTTGAAACGCGATGTCGGGCAGATGGACTTCTTCCTTCAGTTTGGTAGTGGATTTGACTTCAATCAAATCCCACGCATTGCCGGCCACCGGCACGAGGATGTCCGTGCGGGCGTAGCCGCCGTGAAAAACAAACGCGGCTTCATACAAAGGCCGGCGTGCTTGAATCGCCTTTTGGGTTTGGGCGATGACTTCATCCGGCTCGATGATTCCGGGCGCGACCACCACGCCGACGGGAAAAAGTTGTCTCGCCAGTTCGCCAACTTCCGTGCCTTGATCAAAGACGGCCTGCGTTGCCTTATCGGGAGCGGGGATTTGATCTTTGGCGTTGTAGCGAAACCATATCAGCTTCTGACATTGCAGCCCCATCAGGTAGGTGGATTTGGAAATGTATTGCTGGCGTGACAAATTCATTGGTTGATCTTCGTCAGTGTTCCCAAGCAGCGCGAAACTTCAATATATTTCCAAACAAACAGATCGGCTTTGTTTGGAATCTGCGTCCGAACCTTGCGGCTGCGAGATAAAATTTCCGCCAAGATCGAGGCAGGGCGTGTCATGCGTGGTTGAATCAGGGCAAAAAAATCGGGGGCAACCCTTGCGGATGACCCCCATCGCCTTTTGAGGGGCGAGAAGTGAAGTTAATTTAACATTCCTGTCTGCCGAGTCAATGTCTAAACCCGAATCCCGAAATTGCATGGCCGCAAAAGAACGCAAAGAGCGCAGAGATCGGAGTGGCGGAGTAATTTCAGCGGAAAAAACTGACCACCCTTCACCGTTTCCCAAACGGCTCAAGGCCGTGGCGCCTTCAGCGCATGGAAAAATGTCCCGCCGTTTTAACCGGACGACGGGCAAGTTCAAGTTGACACGGGAAATGGTTGGATTCAAAGTTCCGGCATGATTTCCCCAAATGGAACAATGCGGATTCCGAATTCCGTATTCCGAATTCACAGTTTGCAATTCATCCTGCTGGCGTGTTTATCCTTGCCGCTTTCCGCCCTCCGCAGTGCTGCTGCGGAGGACGGGCGCGCCGCCCAGCCCTGGCGGGAAATCACCGTGCCGACAGTCGCCGAGGCCGCCGCCTCGTTTGCCCAGCCGCCGATGGATTACGGCGCCATCCACTGGGCCATTTGGGGCGGGCCGCAGACCAAGGAGCGCATCATCGCGGACATCAATAAGATTCACGCCAATGGCGGCGGCGTCTATATGATCAACAATTCGCGCGGCGTGCAGCCCAAGTATCTCTCGCCCGAGTATATGGATCTGGTGAAGACGGTCGTCCAGGAGTGCAAGAAAAACGGCATGAAAGTCTGGATCGAAGGCGACTGCGGTTATCCCGACGGATTCGCCGGCGGCCTGATCAGCCAGGACTATCCGCAGCTCGGCATGCAGGGCATTGTCGCCGACGCGCACTGCACCGTCGCCGCCGGCCAGACGCTCGATATTCCACTGCCCCCTGACACGCTGGGCATCGTGGCCCGTCCGCGCCCCGTTGCGGTGGCACCGCCGGCGGACACGCCCGCGCCGACGAGCAAACCGTTTCCGCTGCCGACCGATGGGAACTTCAAATATTCGGTGCCCAGGGGTGGAGCGGGGGAATTAACGGTCCAGTTGCCCAACGCCGATGTGCGCTACAATCTTACTGTGGGGGAGCCGTTCGCCATTCAATTGCCCCCGGATACGAAAAGCATCATGCTCGTCGCGAGCGGCGGCACCCGCGCGCGCGGTGGTCGCGGCGCGGGCGCGGATGCGTCGGCGGGCACCGTGGTGCCGTTGCCGGCTGACGGACATCTCAAATGGACGGCACCCGCAGGCACGGAGTCCTGGGAGGTTACGTTCATCCGACACGCTTACCGGACCTCGCCCACCCGGAATGACAATGGGGAAGACGGCGGTGTCACCAAGGACACGCTCTACTCGCTGATTGACTATCTGGATCCCGTGGCGACGGACACTTATCTGAAAGTCATTTACGAAGCCTACGAGAAGGTGGTCGGCGACGAATTTGGCAAAACCGTCCTCGGCTTTCGTGGCGACGAGACCGACTTCACGGGCGTCAGCCCCTGGACGCCGAAGCTGCTCGAAACCTTTCAGAAGAAAAAAGGCTACGACTTCAAACCCTATATCCCTCAAATCTTCGGCGGCGGCAGGTTGACGTCCGAAGCGCAACGCGCCAGGGCGGATTACTGGGACGTGTGGAGCGGAATGTTTCGCGACAACTTCTACAAACGCATGGAAGACTGGTGCACGGCGCGCCACATGGAATTCATGGTCCATCTGAATCATGAAGAGCTGATGATGGCGGGCGGCGGCGACTTGATCAAAAACGAAGGCTCCTTCTGGCGCGACATGCGTTATGTCGGCGTGCCCGGAGTGGACAATCTTAACCAGATCGGGCCGGGCATCGTGGCTGATTTTCCCAAGCTGGCCGCATCGGCGGCCCATGTGACCGGCCGTCCTTTGGTCTGGGAAGAAGAAGGCGGTGGCCTCGGCCAAAAAGGGAAGTTCGTTGTGGATTATCAGCTCGTGCGCGGCATCAACTACATGAATATCCGCAGCCTCAACGCCACCAATGGCGCGGAAATCGGCTGGTATGTCAGCCGTGCCCAGCACCTGCTGGCGATTGGCCGGCCGGCGGCGCAGGTCGCGCTGCTTCATCCGACGGACAGCATGTGGATGGGCGACAAGGAAGCCGACGACGACACGCTCAAGCTGGTGACTGAGTTGCTGGAGCAGCAGATTGATTTTGACCACATTGACGCGGATGAACTGGCCTCCGTCGTCACCCTCGACGGAGCGGGATTGAAAAATCTGAGCGGGCAAACCTATCGGGCCGTCATCGTGCCCACCTCCACCGTGATTCAAAAGGCCGTGCTGGAGCGGTTGCGGGCGTTCGCCGCCGCCGGCGGCAAGGTCATCTTCGTCGGCCGCACGCCGACGATGGTGGTGGACCGGACTTTTCTGCATCCCGAACCCGGCGCGCCCAACTTGAGCTTTGCCACAATTGAGCCGAAGCCGGAAGTCACCGACCGTGTCGTCGCCGCGCTGCCGCCGCCGGACGTCAAACTCGACACCGCCTGCCCGCCGATCAAATACATCCACCGCGCGCTCAAGGACGGTGAAGTGTATTTCTTCTTCAACGAATCCGACCAGCCCCAGTCTCGCACCGCGACGCTCGCCGGCACGGGTCAGGTTCAGGTCTGGGACGCGGCCAGCGGGACGATTCATCCGTTGGACGGCGTCACTCAAGCGGCGGGGAGGGTGGCCGTGCCGCTGGCGCTCACGAATTACGAAGCGCGCTTCATCGTCTTGAAAAGATGAAGAAACTTCCGCTAAAATATTTCCGGCAAAATAAACAACCATGAAACATCGAACATTTTACAGCCTGGCAGCAATCGGCGCGCTGACTCTGGCGACAGCGCACGCCCAAACCACGACAAGCTCATCCGCCCCGTCCATCGCCCGCTTGGAAAAACGAGGTGCCGCCACGCAGTTGATGGTTGACGGCAAACCGTTTTTGGTTTTGGGCGGCGAAACCGACAACACCGCATCTTCCAGCCTCGAGTATATGGACACGGTATGGCCGCAACTGGTTAAAATGAATTTCAACACGGTTCTCGTCGGTGTCGGTTGGGACTGGGTTGAGCCGGTGGAAGGCCGGTACGATTTCACCCTCGTAGATGGATTGCTCGACGGTGCCCGCAAAAACAACCTGCATCTGATATTCCTCTGGTTCGGCAGTTGGAAGAACGGCCTTTCCAGTTTCGCGCCCGAATGGGTGAAAGCCGACCCGCAGCGGTTCCCGCGCGCCCGGCTCAAGAACGGCAAGGCGGTGGAAGTGCTCTCGCCTTTCAGCGAGGCCAGCCTGCAAGCCGACACCCGCGCCTACACGGCCTTCATGCATCATCTTCGCGAAGCGGACTCCAAACAGCACACCGTGGTCATGATTCAGTTGGAGAATGAAGTGGGGCTGCTCGGCGACTCGCGCGACCGGTCCGCCGCCGCCGGGGCGGCGTTCGCCCGACCCGTGCCGCCGGAGTTGCTGGATTATCTGCAAAAGAACAAGGAGACGCTGTGGCCGGACCTGCGCAAGCTATGGGAAGATGCCGGCGCCAAAACCGCCGGCACCTGGACGGAAGTCTTTGGCGACTCCACCGCGGCTGACGAAATTTTCATGGCTTGGTATTACGCGCGCTACCTGGACCACATGGCGAAGGCCGGCAAATCCGAATACCCGGTGCCGGTGTTCTCGAACACCTGGCTCGTCCAGCCCGAGGACAAGGAACCGGGCGATTATCCGTCCGGCTGCCCGGAGCCGCTGGTGATTGACATTTGGAAGGCGGGCGCACCCGCGATTGACTTCAACGCGCCGGACGTCCATCTGCCGAACTTCAGCGACTGGGCCGGCCGGTTCCACCGCCCCAACAATCCGTTGTTTGTGCCGGAGTCGTCTGGCGACGCGGGCGGCGCGGCCAACGCCTTTTACGGCATCGGACAGCACGCGGCGATCGGTTACTCGCCGTTCGGTGTCAACCATGCGGCACGCCTCAGCGAGGGTCGGTCCGGCGGCAATGCGCAGACGCCGATTGCGCTCGAAAATTTGCCGCTCGCCAGGGCTTATGCGCTGCTCGCGCAGATGACGCCGCTGATTTTGGACGCCCAAGCCAAAGGGACGATCGGCGCCGCCTGGCTCAACACCCAGCAACCGAAGCAAAACATCAAGCTGGGAAATTACGTTGTGCATGTTGATCTCCGGCGGAACCGGAGGAATCCCGCGCAGGTGCCGGCGTTGGGCTATGCCATTGTCGTCTCCGCCGGCCCCGACGAATACTATGTCGCCGGCCTCGATGTCCAGGTCACCTTCTCGCCGGATACGCCGGGGTCGGAGATTGCCGGCCTCGCTCGCGCGGAAACGGGCAAATTTGTGAACGGCCAGTGGATTCCGGGACGCAAGATGAACGGGGACGACGTCCTGCTGGATTACGATCAGGCTGGCGCGGCCGCGAACAACCAGTCGGGCAGCGGCTTGATGTTCGGCGCCGACGGACCCACCGTTCAGCGGGTCAAACTGTATCGGTATCAATGAGGAGCAGTCCGCGCCGCAGACGCGGTTCCCGGCCCGGGAGTTGTTCCAGAGTCTGCGCGCGCCCGGCGTGCCGCCGTTCAGCCTGCGGGAGGGCGGTTACAGCCACGACTTCCCCGAACTCATCCTGCCTGCCTCAAGGGAGTGAAGGGAAAATGATTTTCGGTTCGTTTATGAGGTGGTGCCGGTGGTGGGACTCGAACCGACACACCCTTTTTGACCGGGGATATATCACGATCACAAATGATTATCCCGTTGCCGTCAGTCGTAGGATACGTGACGAATTTTCAAACGGCCGCGAATACTACGCTTTTGACGGAAAGGCGCTGCAGGTCACACCCCAATCCGCCGAAGACCGCCCTTCCCGGGAATTTCTGGAATGGCACCAAAATAACCGCTTTCTCCGCCAATAAGAGAATCAGTGCTCCACACCGCACTGAATTGCCGTAACCGGCACACTTCCGCCGCAGGATTTCTGCGCAAATTCTTTTCGCGGACGTGTATTTCTGCCATAAACCTGGCGTGGCAAATTTGGCCCATGGCATTTACGAGGCCCTTCTGGACGAGGACCTGTCGGCACTCCTCGCGCAGCATCCGGAATTACGCTCGGTGTTTGCCAAGATTGATCCGGAAGAGGAACCGGCGCGCTATGCGGCGTTTCTTGCCCGTGTCATCGAAAAGGCGCTTACGCTGGAAAACGATCCCGTTGCCCGCCTGCGCCTTTGCAATGAAATCGTGGATCGCATTGCCGGCACCCCGAGTACGGAGTTCCTGAAAACCCGTCGGCTGGTGACCATGGTCAAACCGCTCCTGTTGGAAATCACGCCGCCGAACTACGCCGAATCTGGGGTTCCCCGTCCCGAAACACCGCTGGCCAGCAGCACCTTGTTCACCGGTTCGCCGAGCGATCCTCAACTCGTGCATGAATTGCTCCAGGAAATGCAGTCAGCGGATTCGATGGATGTTTTGATTTCATTTATCAAGTGGTCAGGACTGCGCTTGCTCATGCGCGGTTTTGAGGAGTTGAGCCAGCGCGGTGGCAAGATTCGCATCATCACCACGTCCTATATGGGTGCATCGGATGCGGAGGCGATTGAGTGGCTCGCCCGCCAGCC
>CAWDPX010000002.1:0-256154 GCA_963804345.1 uncultured Verrucomicrobiae bacterium
CATGAGATTTTTGTCCGCCGCCGCGACGATGAGCGTCGTGCCTTTCAACTCCAGCGTGGACATCAGGCCGACGAAATCCTTCGTCTTCGGCGAAGCGAGCTTCAAATCGTCCACCAACACCACGTCGCCGGCCTTGAGCCGTTCGCTCAACGCCTTGCGCAACGCGAGGGCGCGGGTGTTTTTGGAAACTTTCTTGCTGAAATCGCGGGGCCGCGGACCGAAGACCACGCCGCCACCCGCCCACAACGGCGATTGATGGGAACCGGCGCGCGCGCGGCCCGTGCCCTTTTGCCGCCAGGGCTTCTTGTTGCTGCCGGAAACTTCGCCGACGTTTTTGGTGCAGGCCGTGCCCATGCGTTGCGCCGCCCGATAGGCGACGACGACGTCATGCACTGCTTGCGTGCCTTTTCCGTCTTCAATCAGCGGGAACTTCACTTCAAGTTCGCCCTGCTGCTTCCCTTCGATATTTTTAATGGCAATTTTCATGGCCGTTTAAATTACTTTTTGGCCTCAACCGCGGGTTTGGGTTCCACCTTCGCGGCGGTGGCGCCCTTCTTCTTCATCGGCGCCAGACTGACCGGCGGTTTCCAGCCCTTGGGCCGTTTCTTGGATTCGCGGATGATGACATAATCGCCTTCCGCCCCGGGAATCGCGCCTTTGATGAGCAACAGATTGTCCGCCTCGCGCACTTGAATGACTTCCAGATTCTGAGTCGTGCGCTGAACCTGCCCCATGTGACCGGGCATCTTCATGCCGCGCATGACCGTGCCGGGGAACAGACGCTGACCGATGGCGCCGCTGCGGCGGTGCCAGCCTTTGGCCCCATGCGTCATATCACCCCCGGCGAAATGATGACGTTTCACAACGCCCTCAAAGCCGCGGCCCTTCGTGATGCCAATCGCGTCCACAAAATCCCCAATGGCGAACAGCGCCGGCCCGACGATGTCGCCGGGTTTTACTTCCTTGGTGAAATTCCGGAATTCCCGGATGCGTTTCACCGCCGCGCCGTTTTGTTTTTTGATGTGGCCCAGCAACGCCTTGGTGAGGCGCTGTTCCTTTTGATCGTCGAAACCGAGTTGAACGGCATTGTATCCGTCCTTGCCGGCCTGGGTTTTGACCTGCAACACGCGGTTGGGACCGGCGAGCACGACGGTGACCGGCACAACAACGCCGCGCGCATCATAGACGCGCGTGCTGCCGAGTTTTTTTCCTAAAAGTCCGAGTGGCATGGTCGTGAGTGGTTAAATTTTGATGGTGATGTCCACGCCCGCCGGGAGATTGAGCTTTTTCAATTCATCCACGGTTTTGGCGGTCGGGTCGAGAATGTCAATCAGCCGTTTGTGCGTGCGTTGCTCGAAAGTTTCCTGCGATTTTTTGTCGCAATGCGGCGAGCGTTGGACGGTGAAGCGCTCGATCCGGGTGGGGAGCGGGATGGGCCCGGCGACGCGCGCGCCGGTGCGTTTGACGGTGTCGGCGATTTCACGCGCCGATTGGTCTATGACGCGTTGGTCATAAGCCTTGAGTCGAATGCGAATGCGTTGGGCAGCCATACAAAGAACAATTGTCTGTTTACCGTTTAACTAAATTTCTCCGCCTTCGGTTTGAAAGCGGGCGTGCAATTTACCAAACACCCCTTCCAATGCAATATCTTTTTTAAGGTTTTTTGGTTCAATCCCAAACGACCGGGACACGGATGGCGCGGATACACACCGATTCAAAGGTCCCCGATCCTTTCAAACCCTTCTGGACAAGGCGGGCGGATGGGATTAAGGTCGGAACCGGAAAAAGAAACCGGCCGCAAAAACCCGGCCGGTATGGCAGTTCGAATCTGCGCGCACAAAACCATGGTTAAAACCGAACGAAAGACAATCCAGAAGGACGGACGCGAACTCCAACTGGTTGCTATTTTGCTCTCCATCCAGCCCGGCGACAATGTCGAGTCACAGTTTGGACTGATGGTTGACACCCTCTATCAGTGGTACAAAAAGCACGGTAACGCGTGCGGGGAGTTCACCATCCGTTTTTCCGGTTCAACGGAGAACCACGAGGCCCTTATGACTTATCTGCTCTCGATCATTCAGCAGGAGGAGCCATTGCGTCCCCTGTTTGCCCAACTCGGCCAGGTGAATGTCATCTTCGTTTCACCCAATGGAATAGTCATGAAGGAATCCAAACTGATGATTGGCCAGGCGGATGGAACGAAGCCGCCTTTCACGAAAGTGGATCGGCCAAACGCAACGTAGTCGCGTATTTGGTCTTGCATCGCCGGCCCGGCGGGGTTCAGCTTTGGTCATTCAGACCCCTTGAGCGCATATGACCGATGCCAAGACCCAAATTGAAGAGGACCTCGCCAGACTCCTCGATCAGCAAAAGCAGATTCTCAAGTCGCTCGAAGACATCAAGGACATCATAGAATTTCGAACCGTTTATCAACGCTGGGACACCCAATCGTTGAAGATCGTGCAGACTTTGGCTCCGGACAAATATGACGAATTCGTCAATTATTTTTCGGCCAATCCGAACCTGAAGTTGCTGGAAGCCAGCCTCCAGGACTACGTCCGGGGGATGGGGCAGGCGAAAGACGCTTACACCGACGAATTGCCTTTTGATCCACACGAACTGGCCCGACTTCGGTTTCTCAATCAGCTTCAGGTTTTGGACGAATTGTCCTACCGGGTGGAGACGGTCCTGGCGGATGTCGAAAACCATTTGTTTGCGGAATTGCAGGACAAGGAACTGGAAGCGGCGAACGCATTGATGAAGATCAGTCTGCGGGCGGCGGGGGATCTGGCCGGCGTGGTACTAGAACGCCATTTGCAGCGAGTGGCGGCAAATCACTCGGTGACGGTTCCGAAGCCGGAAACCACCATTCGCGAGCTGAACGATCCATTGAAGCTGGGCAAAGCCTACGACTTTTCCACCTGGCGAAAGATTCAGATGCTGGGTGATTTGCGCAATCTATGTTCGCAGCAAAGGAACGGCAACCCCACGAAAGCGCAGGTCGAATATCTCATTACCGGGGTGAACTCCATCATCAAATCGGTGTTTTGACAAGACCCCATACCGCACCGGCCTTTGTCGCGCCGGAACGGCATTTTTGTAGCGGCGCTCCAAGCGACAGAAAAATCAATGGCAACGGTCACAGTAAAAAACCAAACTGCGGATTTTATTATTCGTGCCGCTTTGTGTTTGCGGTCTTGTTATCTGCTAGAGCAATTTAATTAATCTCGTAGCCGCGAACGTCAGTTCGCGCCATATTCATTCTTCATTACTCGATTTGCGCCGACTGACGTCGGCGGCTACACTTTTTTTGAAAACGCTCTAAAAAACTTTCCCTTGATAGTTAATTCGCAAGTCTGATTTCATAAGCGCATGGTAACGGCTGGGTTGCAAAAACCGATCATGCACGATGTCGTGCATGCGCCGTCGTATAATAACGGTTAGCTGTTAATTCACCATGCGCAAACGGATTGCCATCGGATTAGCGGTTGCTTTTGCAATCTGCGCTTGCTGCGGAGCGTTCATGCTCTGGCGGACAAGCCAAACTTACTGGATACGTACAACCGTGCGCACGCTACGATCTTATCCGCCGCCGCCAGCCAGCGAAAAGACAGTTGGAGACGGCAAGTGGGCAGTCATAACGGCTGATCGCGAGTTTCTTGTATTCAGCAATGGCTGGGCGTATTTTGCCGCAAACACTATTGATGGCCCGGAGAGGATAGGGGCTGTGGCCATTCTGTACGCTTCAGATGGTACGCTTTACATCAGCCATCATAATTTCGATGTGGGAATCACGGAGTTTTCCCGACGACCCCAGCCCAAAGACCTACAGGATTTTTTGCAGAAATCCGGAGCGATCTGGGAGAAACTATGAAACAGCAACCAGGCACTTCAGCCAACAGCCACTGCCCTTCCAGTTTTGAGTATGATCATTTTGCATTTTCATCCTTTTGGTTTTGCCCGGCCTCAGCCGCATTCGTCGTGGCTGTGGCAGAGTCGTTAGGCAACTCCGGGCGTCTCTCGTAAAATGAACACACTTCAAGAGCGCGTCCGGCAAGCCGTTCAAGAGGATGTCGGCATCTTGCCCTATGACTCGCGCTGGCCCGACATGTTCCGGCGTGAGGCGGAGCATCTTCACTCGTGTATTCCGGCAGGACTAATTCGCCGCATCGAACACTTCGGCAGCACCGCCGTTCCGGGACTTGCCGCCAAGCCGATTGTGGACATGCTGGTTCAGGTGACCAGTCTCCGCGCCGCCCGAACCGAGGTTGCGCCCATTCTCAAGGCGCAGGGCTACGACTACTTTTGGCGCCCTAGCTTCGGCGACGACATCCCGCCGTGGTATGCGTTCTTCATCAGGCGCGACCAGCGGGGCATCCGCACGCACCACATCCACATGGTAACCGGTCGGCGGACCTTCCAGGCGCACTGGGAGCGCCTTCTCTTCCGCGATTTCCTCATAGCACATCCGCAGATCGCCCGCGCCTACGAACGCCTCAAAACTGAGTTGGCGACCGCGCACCCAAACGACCGCGCCGCCTACACCAAAGGCAAGACAGCTTTCATTCAGCGCATCACAGGCCAAGCAAAGACAACCCATGAAGTCGCCTAACTGGGAGTATCAAATCACTGCCGCCAACGCCGGCTGGCCGCTTCCGCCGTTGCTCCCGTCTTCACTGTGTTACGACGCGGCAAGTTGTATGGCGCGACAAGCCAGTTCCGCATTCGCGGTTGACATCACAATCCCGGCGTGGCTGAACTCTGGGCGTTAAGAACACACGAAAACCGCCAGACAATGTTTGAACCCGAACTCCGAAATAGAAAAGGGAGCGCGCCCGCCCCGGGCGCTGTTTTCCGCGCCCTCGCGGAAAACCGTGGGTCGTTCAAAAAAGTTCCAGATCAGCAGATTGGAAGGCGTCGTGCAAAGTGCGGGACGCGAGGCGCGTCCCGCCACGCCCGTGGCGGGCGTGCTCCCCAACTTTGGAATTCGGGTTGAAATACGGAAATAAAAAACGGCCTCCGTTGCCGGAGGCCGCTGGTAAAACTGATGGTTGAATCCTTTACGTTCTGGCCGCCGGTTTCTTGGCCGCCTGGTCCAAAATCGTGCTCAGAACACCTTTCGGCACCTGCTCGAACGTCAGCGGTTCCATGGAGTAGGAGGCGCGGCCCTTCGAAAGCGACCGGATCGCCGTGGCGTATCCGAACATTTCCGCCAGCGGCACTTGCGCGTTGAGTATCGTCTGGCCCTGTTTGGCCTCGATATTGACGATGTGACCGCGACGTCGGCTGATGTCGCCAAGGAGATCGCCCTGGTATTCGTCGGGCGTGGTGACTTCCACCTTCATGATCGGTTCGAGCAAAATCGGATGCGCTTTTTTAAAGGCGTCTTTGAGCGCGAAAATGCCGGCCATCTTGAACGCCAGTTCGTTCGAGTCCACTTCGTGGAACGTGCCGTCCACAACCTGCACCTTGATGTCAATGACCTGATAGCCGGCATAGACACCGCCCTTGATGGCTTCTTCGATGCCGTCAATGACCGCCGGGATGTATTCCTTGGGAATCGCGCCGCCGACGATTTTGTTTTCGACCTCGACGCCCTTGCCCTTTTCGTTCGGCTGAATCTGGACGCAGGCGTGGCCGTATTGTCCGCGACCGCCGGACTGGCGGATGAATTTGCCCTCGCCGTCCGCGGGTTTGGTAATGGTTTCGCGATAAGCGATTTGCGGCGCGCCGGTGTTGGCGTCCACCTTGAATTCGCGCTTGAGCCGGTCGCAGATGATTTCCAGGTGCAACTCGCCCATGCCCGCGATGATGAGCTGGCCGGTTTCCTCGTTGTGGAAACAGCGGAACGTCGGGTCTTCCTCGGCCAGCCGCTGCAGGCCTTCGGACATTTTGTCGCGGTCGGCGCGCGTCTTCGGCTCGACGGCCATGCTGATGACCGGCTCGGGGAACGTCGGCGGTTCGAGCGTCACGTCGTAATCCTCGTCGCACAACGTGTCGCCGGTGGTGATGTTGCGCAGGCCGACCAGCGCGGCGATGTCGCCGGCAAAAACCTGGGGGATGTCCTTGCGTTCGCTGCCTTGAATGATCATCAGGCGGCTGACGCGATCGCGTTTGCGCGTGCGGGGATTGTAAATCGTGTCGCCCTTTTTGAGCGTACCGGAATAAACGCGGAAAAACACCAGCTTGCCCGCGTAAACATCGGTCCACAACTTGAATGCCAGCGAACAAAATTTATTGCTGTCGCTGGTCTCGACGTGAACGGGTTTCTCCATGCTCAATTCGGTCCCTTCGGCGCCGGGAACATCCATCGGACTCGGCAGATAATCCACGACCGCATCCACCAGCGGCTGCACGCCCTTCTTTTTGAAGGCCGAACCGCACAACACGGGAACCAGTTCAATCTTGCAGGTCAGCCGGCGAATCGCGGCCTTGAGCACGGGCGCCGTGATGGACTTTCCCTCGATGACCAGCCCGGCGATTTCGTCGTCCTTGTTGGACACGGCGTCAATCAATTCCGCGAGCGCGGCCTTGGCGCGTTTCTGGTGCTCGGCCGGAATTTCCTTCACCTCGTAATTCAAGCCTTCGTTGACCACGTCGCCCGGCCCCCAAAGGATGGCCTTCTGGTTGACGACATCAATGACGCCGTCAAAATGGTCCTCGGCGCCGATGGGCAGGAAGATTGGATACGCATAGGCCTTGAGCTTGTTGCGCATGTCGGCAAGGGCATTTTCAAAATTCGCGCCGGTGCGGTCCATCTTGTTGACGAACGCAATGCGCGGAACATTATATTTCGTCGCCTGACGCCAGACGGTTTCGGATTGCGGCTGCACGCCGGCCACGCCGCAGAACACGGCGACCGCGCCGTCGAGCACGCGCATGGAGCGCTCCACCTCGGCGGTAAAATCCACATGGCCCGGGGTGTCAATGATGTTGATGCGGTGCGGAACATCCTTGAACGCCTTGTACACCTCATTTTCGCCCGCCTTGACCGCCTTTTGCGTCCAGTAACACGTCACCGCCGCCGATGTGATCGTGATGCCGCGTTCGCGCTCCTGCTCCATCCAGTCGGTGACCGTGTTGCCGTCGTCCACGTCGCCGATTTTGTGAATGAGGCCGGTGTAAAAAAGAATGCGCTCGGTCGTGGTCGTCTTGCCCGCGTCAATGTGCGCCGCGATGCCGATGTTGCGTGTGCGCTCCAGCGGATATTCGCGATTGGACGAAACGTCCGCTTTCGTTGTTTTCGTTGTTTTCGTTGTTTTGGCGGCTGCTTGCATCTTGGTTTAGAGAATAAAAAACGCCCCGATGTTGAAAACACC
Source organism: uncultured Verrucomicrobiae bacterium (assembly GCA_963804345.1). Taxonomy (GTDB): domain Bacteria; phylum Verrucomicrobiota; class Verrucomicrobiia; order Limisphaerales; family UBA11358; genus UBA11358. The sequence continues at coordinate 7,320 of CAWDPX010000002.1, forward strand.
TTCGGGGCGCGTTGAAAATCGTATTACCAGCGGAAATGAGCGAATGCCTTGTTGGCCTGCGCCATCTTGTGAACTTCGTCGCGTTTGCGGATGGCATTCCCCTGCCCTTGATACGCCTCCATGATTTCCGCCGCGAGCGCCTCGCGCATCGGCGTGCCCTTGCGGGCGTCCGCGAAATCCACAATCCAGCGGAGCGCCAGGGCGGCCTGCCGATCCGACGGCACTTCCAGCGGAACCTGATACGTGGCGCCGCCGACGCGACGCGCCTTGGTCTCGATGCGCGGTTTGGCATTGTCCACCGCGCGCTGCAAAATTTCCACCGGGTTGCTGGCCGGATTCTTTTCGGAAATGCTGTTAAACGCGCCGTACACAATCCGCTGCGCCGTGCTCTTCTTGCCACCATACATGATGGTGTTGACCAGCCGTGAAACCAATACGCTCTGGAACTTTCCGTCCTTGGCAATCTTCCGTCGGGTAGCTTGTCGTCTGCGTGACATGGGATTCGTTAAATCGTTGAACCGTGGATTAGTTTAAGCTGCGGGCGCTGCTGCCGCGGGAGCCTCCGCCGCTGCCGCCGGCGCCGCGGGCCGGGAACCTGGCTTCGGGCGTTTGACGCCGTATTTCGAGCGGCTGACCCGGCGTTTTTCAACCCCGGCGGCATCGAGCCGGCCGCGAACGATGTGATAACGCACGCCCGGCAAATCCTTCACCCGGCCGCCGCGCACCATGACAATGGAGTGCTCCTGCAAATTGTGGCCCTCGTCCGGGATGTAGGCAATGATCTCATAGCCGTTGGTCAGGCGCACCTTGGCGACCTTGCGCATCGCCGAGTTCGGCTTCTTGGGCGTGCGCGTCATGACCTGGATGCATACGCCGCGTCGAAACGGCGAGCCTTCCAAGGCTGGCGACTTGGACTTGTATTTAACTTTGCGTCGGCCCTTGCGGACCAATTGATTAATTGTCGGCATTTAATCTCAAAAAAATGGAATGCGGAATATAGCAGGCCAAATCCGGGTTGCAACAACTATTTCGCCCGATTTGGGATTACGTTAGCAATTGCGGCGCGGTGGGAATTCGGCCAGTTTGGTGGAAATGGAATGTCTGCTCTGTCGTCAGCATCGAAGGGAAGTTGGGGGTGGCTGCGTGATTTGTGGGAACGGGGCTGGCTGAAGGGTTTGTTGCTGGTCGCCGCTGTCCTCTTCACCTACCAACCAGCTTGGCACGGCGGATTCATCTGGGACGATGATTCATGGACCACAAAGATATCTGGTCTTCTGCGGAATGGCTCCGGTTTGTGTTCGATGTGGTGCCGGACCACCGCTTTGCAGCAGTATTATCCGCTCACGGGCACAACGTTCTGGCTGGATTATCACCTGTGGGGATTCCAGACACTGCCCTATCACGTGGAGAATATCCTGTTGCATGCCTTGGCCGCGCTGTTCTTCTGGAAACTATTGCAACGACTTCAAGTGCCGGGAGCTTGGCTGGCGGCGGCGATCTTCGCCCTGCATCCCCTCATGGTCGAATCGGTGGGCTGGATCACCGAACGCAAAAATGTGCTCTCGCTGGTGTTTTACCTGGGAGCATTGCTGGTTTATGAAAGGCCTGTCCGAAAAACGGAAGCCGGGAACCAGTTTCCCCGCCGCCGGTCGCTGACCTCGGGCTCGTACTGGCTGGCTTTCGTGCTGTTTCTGTGCGCGCTCCTGGCCAAAGCCACGGCCTTTTCCCTGCCAGCGGTGATCCTGCTGATGAGTTGGTGGCAACGCGGACGGATACGATGGCGCATAGATATACTGCCAACCCTGCCGTTTTTCGGCCTATCCATCGGCCTGTGTCTGGTAACGGCATGGCTGGAGAAAAACCATGTCGGCGCTCAAGGCCCGTACTTTGCCCTGTCTTTTCCAGAGCGTTGCCTGATTGCCGGTCACGTGTTCTGGTTTTACATCGGCAAATTGCTCTGGCCGGCGCAACTATGTTTTGTCTATCCCCGGTGGCAGCCAGATACAGGTTCATGGTGGCCTTGGCTTTATCCGGTGACCGCCGTCGGTACGTTGCTGGCGCTGTGGCTGACGCGGGCTAGGATTGGCCGTGGTCCGGCTATGGCGGCGTTCTTTTTCGTCGGCACTTTGTTTCCAGTATTGGGGTTTATGAATACTTATTTTATGCGCTACTCATTCGTGTGCGATCACTGGGTCTATCTTTCCAGCTTGGGACCCATCGCATTGACGGTCGCGGTGATGGTGCGGATGGCCGAACGGCTTCGTCAGCCTGCGGTATTTTATGCATTCACGGGGATGGTGTTGGCGGGGCTTGCGATTATGACGTGGCGGCAAGCCGGGATGTATGCCGACAGCGAAACCCTCTGGCGGACGACCCTTGCCCGGAACCCCGATTCGTTGCTGGCCAACAATAATATCGGCGTCATCCTGTTCCAAAAGGGGCAGTTGGATGAGGCCATTGCACATTTCAAAAAGGCCTTGCAAAACCGCCCGGATGATCCGGAAACCCGCAATAACCTTGGGGTTGCGCTCGCCAAGGCTCATGGCGATTATGCCAATACGCTCGCCCAGATGGGACGGGACGACGAAGCCATTATTGAATTTAGAAAAGCCCTGGAGTTTTTTCCCGATTTTACCGCTGCCCGCCACAGCCTTGCGGTCATCCTTCTCCAAAAAGGGCGGGTGGACGAGGCCATTGCCCAGTTTCGGGAGATCTGGGAAAAATCCCCTGATGATCCGGAGGCTTCTTTTGACCTTGGTAACGCCTATTTCGTAACGGGACAGATGGATGAGGCAGCGGCGTCTTACCAAGGAGCTTTGAAAATCAAACCTGACTATGTGTCCGCCATCAACAACCTAGGGATGGCCTTTCTCAAAAAGGGAATGGCGGACGAAGCCGCCGTCAAGTTTCGGGAGGCTTTGGCCCTCCAGCCGGATTTTGCACTGGCCCGCGCCAATTTAGAAAAAGCTCTTCTTAAAAAGCAGCATCCATAGGCATAGGCTGGAGGCAAAAGGCAAAGCCGTCTGCACCGCGAAACCAGACTTGTCGCGCCGTAGCGCAGCGAAGGCGGATCAACTATGGCCTCAGATCGAGGCGGCAATGGGATTGGTCGAATTGCGTGAATTGAAATCCAAATAAATTCGGCTCCTCACCCCGACCGTCTCCTCGTTCGGCGAGGAGAGTGAAAATTCTTAAGTGGCTTTTGAACGGCGTTTCGTTTGGCGGCGGTAGGAAACGGTCTTTGCTTTCGCAAGTTGGATCGGTTCAGCGTGACTCGCTCTTTCGGCAAGGATTAACAAGTCTTGCGTTGGCACTGTGGGTCGGTGTGAAGTGCCATTGCGCGGCTGTTGGCTGGGTGCGTTAAGAACATTGGCACGCATATCCACAACTTCGCCCGCCAAAATCGCATTGTGAGTAGTTTTGAGTTCGGCATCAGTCATGGCTTCCGGGCAGAACCGGAACGAAGATGTTGCGAGATAATCAAGGCGCTCATCAAAAGCCATCCATTTGCGGCCTTCACATTCCGCAACGTAGCCGGTCGTATTTGAGCCAGCAAAAATATCCAGCACGAGGTCGCCAGGCTCGGTTAAGAAACGGATGAAGAATTCTGGCAATTTTGATGGGAAACGTGCGGGATGGCCTTTCGCGCCGACAGTTTTGCAGCCGCGCAAATAGCTCCCGTTGGATTCAGAATTCGAGATCTGCAAAAGGTTTGACGGAATCGCGCCGCCATTGTTTTTGCCAAAAGATTTGCCAATGTCGTGACCGGACGGACGTTTTTTGGGAGTGTAAAAACCTTCCGGGTCTTCCAATAACTTTTTCATCCGGTCGCTGTATTCAGTCAGCACTTTGGACACGTTGGCTTTCGGCCAGCGGGTCTTGCCGAACCACCAAACGGTATTTACCGAATCTTTTGCGCGAAGCTTGCGCTTATTCACCCATTCGATGGGGCTGGGAAGTTTCGCCGGGTTGTGCCAGTAAAAATCTTCGGCGAGATGAAAACCGAGTTCGTCACAAAAGAAAATCGGGACGCGGAAATTGTAAAGACTGCGGGTTGGTGAGCCGAATTCATAAGCGCCGCCGAGGTCGAGGACGAAGCTGCCATCGTCTTTGAGCTTGCGAAACACCAGCCGGGCAAACTGTGCCAACCAAGCGACGTAGTCGGCTTGTGTTTTGTTGCCGTATTCCTTTTCACGTTGGAGAGCAAACGGCGGGCTGGTGAGAACAAGGTTGACGCTGGAATCGGGCAGCGCGGCCAGCAGCTCAAGCGAGTCGCCGCAATATGCCGTTCCCCAATTTGTGAGGTAGGCGGGCGCATGTTTTTCCAGCAACATAAAAGCTACTTTAAGGCTGTAGATGTAAAGGCGTCAACTTTAATAATCTGCCGCAGATGAAAACCAAATCATCCGCTCGGAGAATTTTCGCCGAAAATCTGCGCAAGGCAAGACTGGCGAAAAAACTTTCGCAAGAAGACCTGGCGGAAGTGTCCGGTCTTCATCGCACTTATGTTGGCTCGGTCGAGCGGGCGGAGCGGAATGTTTCCATTGATAATATGGAGCGGCTTTCGGCGGCGGTTAGCGTTTCACTGCCGGATTTGCTGAAGGAGGGTAAGCGATGAAACCTCATCCCGACCAGAAAGAGCTTGAACGGCTTTTCCCATACATCCGCGAGTATCAGGCACTCGCTTCCAAGCACGGCATCGGTGATATCTTTCAGGACAACGGCGGCAAGCTGCTTCAACTGTTGCTGATTACCGGACTCAAAGGTGTTGGCAGCCGCGAGGGGAACGACGCTCAAGATGCACAAGGCAACGAATACGAGTTGAAATCTGTTAACACCCTATTGACGCAGAGCTTCTCAACGCATCATCACATGAATCCAATCATCCTTGCCAAATATCGGAAGGTGGATTGGGTATTGGCAATTTATGAAGGAATTGAGTTGCAGGCTATTTACCGCATGAAGCCGACGGCACTCGAACCTTATTTTTCAAAATGGGAATCAAAATGGCATGAATCAGGAGGCAAAGACATCAACAATCCGAAAATTCCAGTGAAGTTTGTCGTCGAGCACGGCGAATTAATTTTTCAGAGATCGAAATAGTTATTTGTGAAGCTTCCGCGTCTCGGCGGTTGCCGTTGGATGATGTTCGGGCGGTCATCATCGCAGCGCGCGGGGTGACGATCTCGTCCAATTTTCTTTCCGGCCTGCTGGAGACGGATGCCATCGTGCTGCATTGCGACGAGCGGTATCAGCCCTGCGGCTGGACGGCGCCGCTGGCGCGGACGGTGGATTTGAAGACGTTTCAAAACCAGACGGCCAAGCCGAAACGCCTGAATGAAAAAATCTGGCACGAGATGTTGCGCGGCAAGACGCTCAACCAGTCGCGGGTGTTGCAGCACAAGCAGCTTCGCTCGCCGCACTTGGAACTGGCGCTCAAGCAGGAGGTGTTTGACGAGGGCAACTGCGCGCGGCGTTACTGGCAGTTGTATATTCCCGCCATCGGCTGGTCGGCCAGCCGGCGCGACCGCAAGGAGGACACTGCGCCGAACCAGATGCTCAATTACGGTTACGCGGTGCTGTCGGCGTTGTGCCATCGCGGCCTGCTGGTTCACGGGCTGCTGCCGCAACTGGGCGTGTTTCACAAGCCGCGTTTCCGTTCGGAACCGCTGGTGTATGATTTGATGGAGGCGTTTCGTCCGGCGGTGGAATTGATGCTCGCGGAGTTCATGCTGGAACCGGATGTTTCCATGAAGGCGTGGACCAAGAAAGTCGGCACGGAACTGCGCGAGCGGCGCGTGCAGCATCAGGCTTACACGCTGAAATTGATGGATGCGATTGAGGCCTCGGCTAATTCGCTGGCGCGGGCGTATGAAGAAATGTCCGTGCAGCCGTTCTGGGTGCCGGAACTGCCGTTGTCGGCAAATTGATTTCGGAGGGGCGAGTTATACAAGCCCCCAAATAATATGGTCGGCGAAAAATGGGACTCGTATAACTCGTCCCTCCGATAGAAATGAACAATTCGCCTTTTAGTATGGGCTGGTTGATGGCCATGTTTGATCTGCCGGTGATGACCGACAAGGAACGGAAGATGGCCTCGCGCTTCCGCAACGACCTCCTTGATCACGGATTTTTGATGATTCAATTTTCCGTTTATGCGCGCCCGTGCGTGAACTTCGAGCAATTGAGCAAGCATCTGGGCATCATCCAAAAAATGGTGCCGGAGGCAGGCAATGTGCGACTGCTCTACATCACGGATGAGCAATGGGAAAAAAGCGTGACGGTGATCGGACCGAATCACGACCAAGGCAAGCGCGCGAACAAAGCCAAAATCCCGGATCAAGTGGAGTTCTGGGAATAAAATAAGAGCGTTCGGACGTGACAAAGCAGTGGTCCGAACGCTCTAAATTCAGTTCGATTTCTCCTCCGCCCAAATCCACCGGTAACTCGCTCCAAGAATTGCGGTCGTTTCCTTTTTCCCGCCATGTTGATATCACGCCCAGAGAATGACTTCTGGATGATAAAAAGGGGCGCCTGACTTTCATCAGACGCCCTGCGTGAAAGATTTGTCTGGCGCTCAGACCAGCAACGGATTTTCCGCAGCGGCCGGTTCCGCCAGTTCCGCCGGCTCCGGTTCATCCTCGGCTTCGACCAGATGCGTGAGCTGCACCCGGCGGTGCATGTCGAATCCGGTGCCGGCCGGGATGATGTGGCCCATGATGACGTTTTCCTTGAAACCGCGCAGATAGTCCACCTTGGAACGGGTGGCCGCCTCGGTCAGCACACGAGTCGTGTCCTGGAACGACGCCGCGCTAAGGAAACTCTCGGTTTCGAGCGACGCCTTGGTGATACCGAGCAACACGGGTGAAGCCTCAGCCGGCTTGCCGCCCATCTTTTCAACGCGCTCGTTCTCTTCCTCAAAGACCAGCTTGTCAATCTGCTCGCCCCAAAGAAACTCAGTGTCGCCCGGTTCGGTGATGCGCACCTTGCGGAGCATCTGGCGGACAATGATTTCGATGTGCTTGTCGTTGATGGTGACGCCCTGCAGGCGATAAACTTCCTGCACTTCGCTGACGAGGTGCTCCTGCAGTTCCTGCGGCCCGCAAACTTCGAGGATTTCGTGCGGGTCCATCGGGCCTTCGGTCAACTGCTGGCCTTTTTTCACCATGTCGCCCTTGAAGACGATGACGTGCTTGCCAATGGGAATGAGATGTTCCTCTTCCGCCTGGGTCTGCGTGTCCTTGATGACGATGCAACGCTTGCCGCGCACGCTCGCGCCAAAGTCCACCAGGCCGTCAATCTTGGAAATTTCCGACGCGTCCTTCGGACGGCGGGCTTCGAACAACTCCGCCACCCGCGGCAGACCGCCGGTGATGTCCTTGGTCTTGGAAGTCTTGCGCGGCGTCTTGGCCATGAGGGTGCCGGCGACAATTTTGCTGCCTTCGGTCACGACGACGTGCGCCCCGGAGGGAATCGGATAATTCGCCACCACCTCGCCGGAGTCGTCGCTGATGATGATTTGCGGGTGCAGGTCTTCCTTGTGTTCGACGAGCACCATGGCTTCCTGGCCGGTGGTTTCGTCCATTTCCTGCTTCATCGTCACCCCTTCGATGATGTCGTGGAATTTCACCTTGCCGGCCTTTTCGGAAAGAATCGGCACGTTATACGGATCCCATTGCACGAAGGTTTCACCCTTCTTCACCCGCGCGCCGTCCTTGGCCGAAATGACCGCGCCGATGACCACGATGTGGTTTTCCAGTTCACGTCCGTCGTCGCCGAGAATGGAAACGGAACCGTTTTTGTTGAGCACAATGTTGTTGCCGTCCTCCAGTTCGACGAGGCGGAGATCGTTGTAGTGGATCACGCCGTCGTGCTTGGCCTTGATTTGCGGAATCTTGAACACCTGCGCCGCCGTGCCGCCGATGTGGAACGTCCGCATCGTCAACTGCGTGCCGGGTTCGCCGATGGACTGGGCGGCGATGATGCCGACCGCTTCGCCGAGTTTGACGAGACCGCCGGTGGCAAGGTTGCGGCCATAACAATGGACGCAAATACCGTGCTTGCTTTCGCACGTGAGCACCGAGCGGATGCGCACACGCTCAATGCCTGAAGCCTCAATGCGCCTGGCCTTTTCCTCGTCAATTTCCTCGTTCGGACGAATGAGAAATTCCTTCGGGTTCGTTGAATTCACTATGTCATCGCAGGCGAAACGGCCCACGAGCCGGTCGGCCAGTTTGACGACTTCGTCTTCACCCTCATAGACCGCCGAAACCCAGATGCCGTTGGTCGTGCCGCAATCCTTCTGCTGGATGATGACATCCTGCGACACGTCCACGAGCTTGCGGGTCATGTAACCGGAGTCCGCGGTTTTGAGGGCGGTGTCGGCCAGACCTTTGCGGGCGCCGTGGGTCGAGATGAAGTATTCCAACACCGAAAGACCTTCGCGGAAATTCGCGAGAATCGGTTTTTCGATGATGTCGCCGCTGGGCTTGGCCATGAGGCCGCGCAAACCGGCGAGCTGGCGGACCTGTTGTTTGTTGCCGCGCGCGCCGGAATCCACCATGAGAAAAACCGGGTTGAACTCCTTCTTGCCCTGGTTCTGTTCGAGCGTGCGGAACATGACGCTGGAAATCATATCGGTGCAATGCGTCCAGATGTCCACGATTTTGTTATAGCGTTCGCCCGGGGTGATGACACCCTTGCGATACTGCTTCTCGACTTCCTTGATCTGCTTTTGCGCGGTGTCAATTTCCTGGTCGCGTTCCTTGGGCACGATCATGTCGTCAATGCCGATGGACGCGCCGGACTTGGTGGCCTCGCGGAAACCCAGTTCCTTGAGCTTGTCGAGCATCGTGACGGTTTTGTCGTGGCCGGCGGCCTTGTAACACTTCCAAATCAAATCACCGAGCTGGCTCTTGCCGGCAGCCTTGTTATAAAAACCGAGTTCCGGCGGCCAAATCTCGCTGAAGGTGACGCGGCCAACGGTTGTTTCGATGATCTTTTTAGCCGGGTCACCGGAAACGGTTTGCCGGCCGAAATCAGGATTCGCCAGACGAATCCGGTCGTGGGTCTTCAACGCGCCATCGTCGTAGGCGAAAATCACCTCGTCCTTCGAGCCGAACAACGGCAGTTTCCGCGTGTCGGCGGGCATCGGCGTGCGCGGCTCGGCGGTGAGATAATAACAGCCGAGCGTGATGTCCTGCGTCGGCGTGATGATCGGCCGGCCGGACGACGGGCTGAAAATGTTGTTCGTTGCCATCATCAACAGGCGCGCTTCCATTTGCGCCTCGACAGACAGCGGAACATGCACGGCCATCTGGTCGCCGTCGAAATCCGCGTTGTAAGCGGTGCAAACCAGCGGATGAATGCGGATGGCCTCGCCCTCGATGAGCTGCGGCTCGAACGCCTGCACGGACAGGCGGTGCAGCGTCGGCGCGCGATTGAGCAGCACCGGATGACCCTTGGTGACTTCCTCCAAAACGTCCCAGACTTCCTTGGTCTGGCGCTCGATCATTTTCTTCGCGCTGCGAACGGTGTGGACGTAGCCGAGTTCCTTCAAACGCCGGATGATGAACGGTTCGAACAAAACCAGCGCAATTTTCTTCGGCAAACCGCATTGATGCAATTTCAGTTCCGGGCCGATGACGATGACGGAACGGCCCGAATAATCCACGCGCTTGCCGAGCAAATTCTGACGGAAGCGGCCGCCCTTGCCCTTGAGCATGTCGCTCAAGGATTTCAACGAGCGATTGCCCGCGCCGGTGACCGGCCGGCCATGACGGCCATTGTCGAACAGGGCGTCCACGGCTTCCTGCAACATGCGTTTTTCGTTGCGGATGATGACCTCCGGCGTTTTGAGCTGGAGCAGGGTCTTGAGACGGTTGTTCCGGTTGATGACGCGGCGGTACAGGTCGTTCAGGTCCGACGTGGCAAAGCGACCGCCTTCGAGCGGCACGAGCGGGCGCAAGTCCGGCGGAATCACCGGCAGCACCGTGAGAATCATCCATTCCGGACGGCTCTTGGAAATCTGCAGGCCCTGGAGCAGCTTGATGCGCTTGGCCAGTTTTTTGCGGATTTGCTTGCTCTTGGTTTCGGTCATCGCCTGCTGCAATTGATCGATGCCCTTGGCCAGGTCCACCCGCGCCAGCGCGTCACGCACGGCTTCCGCGCCCATCTTGGCTTGAAACGCGTCCGCGCCGTAGGTCTCGCGGGCTTCGCGGTATTCGTGTTCGTTGAGCAATTGATTCTGTTTCAGCGGCGTGTTGCCCGGATCAATGACCATGTAATCCTCGTAATAAATCACGCGCTCAAGGTTGCGCGCGGTCACGTCGAGGACGAGGCCGATGCGCGACGGCATGCACTTGAAAAACCAGATGTGGCACGTGGGCACGGCCAGTTCGATATGGCCCATGCGCTCGCGGCGGACGCGGGCGAGCGTCACTTCCACGCCGCAACGGTCGCAAACGATGCCGCGGTGCTTGATGCGCTTGTACTTGCCGCAGGAACATTCCCAGTCCTTGACGGGACCGAAAATGCGTTCGCAGAAGAGGCCGCCCTTCTCCGGCTTGAACGTGCGGTAGTTGATGGTTTCCGGATTTTTGACTTCGCCTTTGCTCCACGACCGGATGGCATCGGGCGACGCTAAGGCGATCGCGACGTAATCCACCTGATTGACCTTGTCCAGTCCGAGCAGTTCGCGCGCATTTTCTTTATTGCCGATCATACAAAAATTTGTTTCCGCGTTGGTTAAATGGTTTCCGGGTTAAAGCGACGCCAGTGTCACTGCGGATGCTTCCGGATGTTCAGCCGGATTCGCATAACCGACCTTCACATCGAGGCAGAGCGACTGCATTTCCTTGACGAGCACGTTGAAGGATTCGGGAATGCCCGCCTCCAGCGCGTTGTCGCCCTTGACAATTGCCTCGTAAATGCGCGTGCGCCCTTGCACGTCGTCGGACTTGACGGTGAGCAATTCCTGCAACGTGTAGGCCGCGCCGTAGGCTTCCATCGCCCACACTTCCATTTCGCCGAAGCGCTGGCCGCCGTATTGCGCCTTGCCCCCGAGCGGCTGCTGCGTCACCAGCGAGTAAGGCCCAACCGCGCGGGCGTGAATCTTGTCCGCAACCAGGTGGCCGAGCTTCATCATGTAAATGTAGCCGACGACAATTTCCTGATCGAATGCCGCACCGGTGCAGCCGTCGTAAAGAATCGTCTTGGCATTCTCCGGCAATTTCGCCTCTTTGAGGTAACCGCGAATTTCCTTTTCCTTGATGCCGTCGAAGACCGGCGTGGCGAATTTCAATCCCAGGATCTGGGCCGCCCAGCCGAGGTGGGTTTCCAGCACCTGGCCGACGTTCATGCGCGAAGGCACGCCCAGCGGATTCAACACGATGTCCATCGGCGTTCCGTCATCCAGGAACGGCATGTCTTCTTCCTTCACAATGCGCGCGACGACGCCCTTGTTGCCGTGGCGTCCGGCCATTTTGTCACCGACGGACAGCTTGCGTTTGGAGGCAATGTAGACCTTCACCGATTTGACGATGCCGGCCTCCACGCCTTCGCCCGCCTCGGCGCGTTCCATTTCCTCGTCATATTGCATCTGCAAATCATCAAACTTCTTTTTGAAGCTGCCGATGATTTCGTTGATCTTGTTGCGGATTGGCGACGGATCAATCTCGATGCGGTCATAAACCGTCGCGAGTTTGCGCAGGAGCGTCTTCGTGATTTTGCGATTCGCCGGGATGATGATTTCACCGGTCTCGGAATTGACCACGTCGAGCGGAATTTTTTCACCGAGCAAAATATTGCTCAACGCCTCGGTCAATTGATCGCGCAATTCATCGGTTTTTTTCTTGTGATCTTCCTCAATCTGCTTCGCGTGGCGTTTTTCCTCGCCGGCAGATGATTTGCTGTCACGATCGGTTTCGGTTTCCTTCTTCGACGACACCTTCACGTCCATGACAATGCCGTAAGTGCCGGAAGGAATCTTGAGCGACGTGTCCTTCACGTCGGCGGCCTTTTCCCCGAAAATGGCGCGGAGCAAACGCTCTTCCGGCGCGAGCTCGGTTTCCGATTTCGGCGTGATTTTGCCAACCAGAATGTCGCCGGGCTTCACTTCCGCTCCGATGCGGATGACGCCGTCCGGCCCGAGGTTTTTGAGCGCCTCATCGCCGAGATTCGGGATGTCGCGCGTGATTTCCTCCGGGCCGAGCTTGGTGTCGCGCGCGGCCACTTCAAATTCATCAATGTGAATGCTCGTGAAAATGTCTTCCTTCACGATTTTTTGGCTGATGAGAATCGCGTCCTCGAAGTTGTAGCCGTTCCACGGCATGAATGCGACCAGCACATTGCGGCCGAGCGCGAGTTCGGCGTTCTGCGTACACGGACCGTCAGCAATGACCTGCCCTTTCTTCACGTGGTCACCCTTGTGCACCAGGATTTTCTGATTGATGCACGTGGCGGCGTTCGACCGCATGAATTTGCGGATCGGATAAACCCACACGCCCTTTTCCGGGTCGTGTTTGATCTTCTTTTTCGTCTCCGGCAGCTTGCCGTCTTCGGTGATGATGACGGTATCGCCGCTGACGGAAGCGACTTTGCCGGCTTCTTCCGCGACCACCACGGCGCGCGAGTCGCGGGCGACGCGGTCTTCCAGACCGGTGGCCACCAGCGGCGCCTCGGTCACCAGCAACGGCACGGCCTGGCGCTGCATGTTGGAACCCATCAACGCGCGGTTGGCGTCGTCGTGTTCCAGGAACGGAATCAGCGACGCGGCGATGGACACCAACTGCTTGGGTGAAACGTCCATGTAATCCACCCGCGCGGGTTCGACATCAATGAAGTCGGTCCGGGCGCGGCAAACGACCCGGTCGGTCGTGAATTTGCCCTTGTCGTCAATCGGCGAGTTCGCCTGCGCGATGATGAATTGTTCCTCGCGGTCGGCGGTCAGGTAATCGATGTGATTGGTGACGCGCCCGTTTTCGACCTTGCGATAAGGCGTTTCGAGGAAGCCAAAATCGTTGATGCGCGCAAACGTCGCCAGCGACGCGATCAGGCCGATGTTCGGGCCTTCCGGCGTCTCAATCGGGCAGATGCGTCCGTAGTGCGACGGATGAACGTCGCGGACTTCAAATCCGGCGCGGTCGCGGCTCAAGCCGCCCGGCCCGAGCGCGGACAGACGGCGCTTGTGCGTCAATTCGGCCAGCGGATTGATTTGGTCCATGAACTGGCTGAGTTGCGAGCGGCCAAAGAAATCGCGAATGACCGCCGAGAGCGCCTTGGGATTGATGAGCTTTTGCGGCGCCATTTGCTCGACGCTTTGATCGAACAGCGTCATGCGTTCCTTGACGAGGCGTTCCGTGCGCGAAAGCCCGACCCGGCACTGGTTGGCGAGCAACTCGCCGACCGTGCGGATGCGGCGGCTGCCCAGGTGGTCAATGTCATCCACGCTGCCTTCGCCCTTCTTGAGGCGGAGCAGATATTTCGTCGCGGCCACCAAATCGTGCTTCGTGAGAATGCGTGATTCTTCCTTGTCCTTGAGGCCGAGTTTTTGATTGATCTTGTAGCGGCCCACGCGGCCCAAATCATAACGTTTCGGGTCGAAGAACAACCGCTTGAGCAACGCGCGCGCATTGGCGGCCGTCGGCGGGTCGCCCGGACGCAGGCGGCGGTAAATGTCCTTGAGCGCCTCCTCCTCGTTTTTGGCCGGGTCCTTCTTCAGGCATTTGATCATGATGCCATCATCGCTCGTGGTATTCACGACCTTGATCTTGTTCACGCCCAGCTCGGCGATTTGTTTGACCACGGACTTGGAAAGCGGCTCGAAGGCGCGCGCGACGACCAGGCCCTTTTCCGCGTCCACCGCGTCCTGGATCAAAACGCAATTCGGCAAATCTTCGAGCTTCTCGGCTTCCTTGATCGTGAGTTCCTCGATTTCGTAAAAGAGCTTGAGGATTTCCTCGTCCGTGCCCCGGGTTTTCTCGCCATTGTCCTTGCCCTTGCCGATGCCGCCCTCGACATCCAAAAAGCTCAACGCGCGGAAGAACGTCGTCGTCAAAAATTTCCGGCGGCGTTTCTTGCGGTCGAGATAAACGTAAAGCAGATCGCTGGTGTCAAATTGCGCCTCGTACCACGACCCGCGGTCGGGAATGACGCGGAAGCTGTGCAGCATTTTCCCGTTCGGATGCTGCGTGGCCTCGAATGCAATGCCCGGCGACCGGTGCAACTGGCTTACCACCACGCGTTCGGCACCATTGATGACGAACGTGCCTTGCGGCGTCATCAGGGGCAGTTCGCCCATGAACACCTTTTCTTCCTTGGCGTGTTTGCCCTCCTCCTTGAGCAGGAAGGTGACGTAAAGCGGCGCGCCATAGGTCAGGCCTTCGCGCAGGCATTCGAGCCAGTCCAGCTTCGGCGCCCCGATTTCGTAGGAGTCGTAATCGAGCACGCACTTGCCGTCGTAGCTCTCGATGGGAAATACTTCGAGGAAGACTGCTTCCAGGCCGATGTGTTTCCGGCGCTTATTGGGCGCCGCATCCGCTTGCAGGAACTCCTTGTAGGAATTGGTCTGCAATTCGATCATGTTCGGCGGCACGACAATCTCTTTAATTTTGCCGAAATTGATTCGTTCAGTGGCTCGCGATGGCATTTGGGCTTTCTGGTTTGGCTGGCAACGGTGCCAGCCGGCAATTTTCAATCAACGACACAAGGCAAGCACGCTGCGTTCAACAGTGAACTTGCCTGAACTCAGACCGCTAACGGCGGTCGCCTCTTGCTGCTGTTTGTAACTAATAAAAATTTTGTTCCGGCTTGTGAAAAACGGGTTGGCGGTCCCGGCTCGCGAGACCACCGCCCCAAAATTTCGCCAGTTACTTGACCTCCACTTTGGCGCCCGCTTCCTCCAGCTTTTTCTTGGCCGCGTCGGCGTCGGCTTTCGGAGCGCCTTCCAGCACGGGCTTGGGCGCGCCTTCCACCAGCGCCTTGGCTTCCGCCAGGCCGAGACCGGCCTTGACTTCGCGCACAGCCTTGATGGTGGCAATTTTCTTGTCCGCCGGGGCGGATATGAGAATCACGTCGAACGTGGTCTTTGCTTCAGCGGGAGCCGCAGCCGCACCGCCAGCGGGAGCCGCAGCCATTGCAACCGGTGCCGCAGCAGTCACGCCCCATTTTTCTTCCAGTTTCTTGACCAGGTCGGCGGCTTCAATCACCGTCAATTTGCTCAATTCTTCCACGAGGTTTCCAATGTCAGCCATATTACCTTTCTTGTCGTCTCGTCGTCCGCCGCAGTCCAGCCTGCTCCCGCATCGCGGGATTTGGCGCGACACGCCACGGCTTTTTTAAGTTCGTTCGTGAACCGACGATTTACGTTGTTGTTTGTTTGTTTGTCCGACCCGCCGGTTAAAGCGGACGGAAATTGTTTTAGACTTTCTCAGCCTTCGCCTTGATCACACGCGCGAGTTGTGTCGCCGGCGTGTTAAATAATACGACCAGTTTGGTGGCCGGCGCGTTCAACAGGCCCAGCAGGGTCGCGCGCAACACGTCCAAACTCGGCAGATCGGCCAGGGCCACAATCGCCGCCTGTTCCAGGCGCTGGTTGTTCAAATAACCAAACTGCACCTTCAACCGGTCAAACTCCGCACCAAAATTCTTCACCACCTTCGCCGCGGACGAAATGTCCTTCTGGCCGGTGACCACGGCGAGCTGGCCGCCGAGCGAACCGTTCAATTCGCCGACACCGGCTTCCTGGGCCGCGAGTTGGAACAGGGAGTTCTTGACGATGTGAATCTCCGCGCCGGCTTTTTGCAGGCGCTTCCGCAGTTCAGTCATGTGGGACACCTTGAGTCCCTTGTAATTCACCACGATGAAGAAGGGCGAGCCATTCAGCCGCGCGACGTATTCTTTCGTTAAAATTTGTTTTTCAGCACGCATGATTCAAAATGGTTTCGGGTTAATGGGTCGTGAACTCGCGCACATCCAGGCGCACCGGCGGACTCATCGTCGCCGAAAGCGTGCAGGAGTTGATATAGGTGCCCTTGACACTGTTGGGACGCGCCTTGGCCACGGCTTCAATC
Source organism: uncultured Verrucomicrobiae bacterium (assembly GCA_963804345.1). Classification (GTDB taxonomy): domain Bacteria; phylum Verrucomicrobiota; class Verrucomicrobiia; order Limisphaerales; family UBA11358; genus UBA11358. Next base: position 23,390 of record CAWDPX010000002.1, read on the forward strand.
ACCGCGCGCGCGTTTTCCTCGATCTGATTGGCCGGGAATGACGCTTTGCCGACGGCCACATGGACGTTGCCCGCCTTGTCCACCTTGAACTCGACGCGTCCGGCCTTGACTTCCTTGACGGCCTTGGCGGTGTCGTCCGTCACGGTGCCGGTCTTCGGATTCGGCATCAGGCCGCGCGGACCCAGCACCTTGCCGAGCTTGCGCACTTCGGCCATCGCTTCGGGCGTGGCCACCGCCACATCAAAATCAGCCCAGCCGCCCTGGCATTTCGCAATCATGTCTTCAAATCCGACGTATTCCGCGCCGGCGGCCGTGGCCGCGTCGGCCGCCGCGCCGCTCTTGGCAAACACGAGCACGCGCACGGTCTTGCCGCTGCCGTGGGGAAGCGGAACCGTGCCGCGGACCATCTGGTCGGAATGTTTCGGGTCCACACCCAGACGGAACGCGAGATCAATGGTTTCATTGAATTTCGCCTTGGGAAATTTCGCGAGGACGCCAACGGCATCCTTCAGCGGATACGCCTTTTTGGCGTCCACAACTTCGAGTGCTTTTTTGTATCGTTTGCTGGGCATTTGCTTTGGTGCGGTGCAAGCGAATCCATGAGGACTCTCCCGCGGTTGTTTGGTTTATCCGACGACTTCAATTCCCATGCTGCGCGCCGTGCCGGAAATGATGCGGAACGCGGCTTCCTCCGAGGTTGCATTCAAATCCTTCGACTTCATTTTTACGATGTCCAAAACCTGTTTGCGCGTCACCTTGCCGACCTTTTCCTTGTTCGGCTCCTTGGACCCGGCGGTGATGCCCGCGGCTTTTTTCAACAGAATGGACGCCGGCGGCGATTTGGTGATGAACTTGAACGACTTGTCCTGAAAAACGGTGATGACGACGGGGATAATAAGCCCGGCGTCGGCCTTGGTCGCCGCGTTAAATTCCTTGCAGAAGCCCATGATGTTGACGCCGTGCTGGCCGAGCGCCGGGCCGACCGGCGGCGCGGGATTCGCCTGGCCCGCCGGGATCTGCAGCTTGATGATGCCTGTGATTTTCTTTGCCATAAAATTCTTCGTGATGCGTAAGACGTGAAACGTGACTTTTCTTCACGCATCACGTTTTACGTTTCATGCTACGCTTTTTCCACCTGCCAGTACTCCAGTTCCACCGGCGTATTCCGCCCGAAAATGTTGACGGTGACCTTCAACTTGCCGCGTTCGGGATCAATTTCCTCGATCACGCCGCTGAAGTTGAGGAACGGCCCGTTGTTGATCTTGATCGTTTCGCCGACCTCAAAATTGACCTTGGGCTTTTCCGTCTCTTCCGACGCGGAAATCTGCGCCTTGATGGATTCGACTTCTTCCGCCGGTGTCGGCACGGGCGGTTCGCCGCCGACAAAACCAATCACGCCCTGCGTTTCCTTGATGAAATACCAGGGCTTCTCGACAATCCGGTTTTCTTCATCCAACAGCACCATGTCCACAAACACGTAGCCCGGCCACAGCTTGCGGCTGGACACGGTCTTCTTCTGGTTGCGCACCTCGACGACTTTTTCCATCGGGACGAGGACTTCCTTGACGTAGTCCTGCATCTCGTCGGTCTTGACGCGCTTCTCGATGCTTTCCTTGACCTTCTGCTCCTGGCCGGAAAGCGTATGAATGACAAACCATTGGCTGCGCATGGTGGTGTTCACTTAATACCGAAAAATATTGCAAACAGGATGCGATCCACCACTTCGGTGAATGTGCCCATCAAAGCAATTGAAACCATGATGAGCGCCGTCGAGCCTTTCAGTTCCACCCACGTCGGCCACGAACATTTTCTCAATTCTTCGCGCGTTTCCTGCACATAGACGGCCAGTTGCCGGACCTGCCCCTGCCACCAAAGGTAGCCGAAGACAGCGCCGATCACTGCCGCCCAAATTAAAATTGTCGTCCAGTTACCCACAAATATTCCTCACAAATATTCCTCACAAATTTTCCGGCTGGCCGAGCCGCAACTCGGAGCTTTCACTCATTTACACCGGCCCGCCTTCGCCTTCGCCGCGGCAACCTTCGACCCGCTCCAGCTTCGCTGGCTTGCCGAGTCGAAGCTCGGAGCGAATCACCAAAATACCTATCAGTCCGCCTTTGCGCTAGTCGCTACGGCGCGACACTCTTCGTTCTGCGCTCCGCTCCGAGCGAAGACTGGCGGAGAGGGAGGGATTCGAACCCCCGTCGGGTGTTAGCCCGAAGCGGTTTTCAAGACCGCCGCGATAGACCACTCTGCCACCTCTCCAATGACAGACTGGATTTGTGGATTGATGGATTGTTGGATGAACGATCATCATCCATTCCACCCATCCATTTATCCAATTATCCAGCAATCCAACCCATTCCTCACCGGCTGGCACGGCAGGAGGGACTTGAACCCCCAACCAACGGTTTTGGAGACCGCTACTCTGCCAATTGAGCTACTGCCGTATCCGCCCAATCTTGTTTGTGTTTCTGACAAAAAAGGAGCCGCAGGGTTCATCCCCCCGCGCTCCAATGTTGAAAACCGCTGTTATGCGATGACTTCCGTCACGCGCCCCGCGCCAATGGTACGACCGCCTTCGCGAATCGCGAACCGCTGGCCTCTTTCCATGGCCACCGGCGAAATGACCTTGATTTCCACCGAAACGTTGTCGCCCGGCATGACCATTTCCACGCCCTGCGCGAGGGTCACCGTGCCGGTCACGTCCGTGGTGCGGAAGTAAAATTGCGGACGGTAGTTCGTGAAGAACGGCGTGTGCCGGCCGCCTTCCTCTTTTGAAAGCACATAAACTTCTGCCTTGAAATGCGTGTGCGGGGTGATGCTGCCCGGCTTGGCCAGCACCATGCCACGCTCGACTTCCTCCTTCTTGATGCCGCGCAGCAGCACGCCGACGTTGTCGCCGGCCGTCGCATTGTCGAGGAGTTTGCGGAACATTTCGATGTCGGTGGCAACCGTCTTGCGGGTGTCCTTGATGCCTACGATTGCGACTTCGTCCATCTTCGTGAGAAGACCGCGCTCCACGCGACCGGTAACGACCGTACCGCGACCTTCAATGTTGAACACATCCTCGATGCACATCAGGAACGGCTTGTCCACCTCGCGCGGCGGCATCGGAATGAATGCATCAATCGCCTCCATTAATGCCTGGATGGAATCTTCGCCCGCCTTGTCTCCGGCCAACGCCGCCTTGGCGCTGCCACGAACGATGGGTGTTTTGTCTCCAGGAAATTCGTACTTGGTCAGCAGGTCACGGACTTCCATTTCCACCAAGTCCAGCAACTCCTTGTCGTCCACGAGGTCAACCTTGTTCAGGTAAACCACGATGGCGGGCACACCCACCTGGCGGGCCAGCAGCACGTGCTCCTTGGTCTGGGGCATCGGACCTTCCGAGGCATCCACCACCAGGATGGCGCCGTCCATCTGGGCCGCGCCGGTGATCATGTTCTTGATGAAGTCGGCATGGCCCGGGCAGTCAATGTGGGCGTAATGGCGCTTGTCGCTCTGATACTCGACGTGGGAAACCGCGATGGTCACGGTTTTGGTTTCGTCGCGCACCGTGCCCCCCTTGGTGATGTCGGCGTAGGAGATTGGCGTCGCCAAACCTTTCTTCGCCTGCACCATGACAATCGCAGCTGTCAAGGTGGACTTGCCGTGGTCAATATGTCCGATGGTGCCGACGTTAACGTGCGGTTTCGTTCGTTGAAATTGTTCTTTAGCCATTGTTGTCTCCTGCGTTTAGTTTTTGGTTAACGGTCAAATCATGCGAACTGGAGCCCATGATCAGGTTTGAACTGATGACCTCGTCCTTACCAAGGACGCGCTCTACCAACTGAGCTACATGGGCGCATTAAATCATTAGTCCAATCGTCCAATCCGATACACAAACACAAAACGACAAAAAAACCCGTTCCCCTCATTTTTTTCTATCAAAAATCCAAGGGGCAACCGGCTGTTTTTGTCAATTTACGGCTCGACTTGCGGAGGCAAGCTATGAAACACCCACCCCCCTGTCAACACGTTTTTTTGATTTTTTTCCGAACGGTCTTTTAACCAAAATTCCATGCCCAATGCCGGCTGCGGGAAGCCCAGTCCATCGACCCGTCCTCCATAGCTTTAGCGACGGAGGAAGCCTTTAATCGTCCGTCCGGGAAAATGGGTTGTCAGCGGCTTTATTTTCGTCATGCTCCCCGGACTGATCATGCGGAACAGATTCCCAATCTATTTTGGCCGGTGGATGTTTTGGCTGGGATTTTTTCTGACCTTCACGGCCCGGGCGGCGGATGCTCCCATTTCCGAATCCAAAGTCACTGTGGCTCCGCCCGGAGACTGGGTGAAACCCAATTTCTTCGAGCGTGCGTTGCAGAACGCCCCGGTGCCAGCCGGTGAAAACGAACGCTGGCTGTTGATTGAAACGGAAATCAATGCTCCCGAGAGTGCGACCTTCCAACACCGGGTAAAACAAATTTGCAGTTATGCCGGCGTGCAGAACGGCGCGCAAATCTCCCTTGATTTTGACCCCGGCTATGAATCGCTGCAACTGCACTGGGTGAGAATCTGGCGCGGCACGAATTTTCTAAACCGGCTCGACCGGGACAAGATCAAAATCATCCAGCAGGAGCGCGATCTGGAACAGCATGAACTCAATGGCCAGTATTCCGCCATTCTGGTGCTGGACGATGTCCGCGTGGGCGATGTCATTGATTACGCGTTTACCTTCCAGGGGGACAATCCGGTGTTTGGCGGCCGGTTCGCGCGCTCCATTCAGCTTCAATCCGAGGAGCCGATTGGACGCCTTCGAACCCGGCTGCTCTGGCCGGCGAAAAAGCGGCTCTATGCAAAATATCACGGAACCAGCGCGCAACCGGCGGTCATTCCCGGCAAGGAGACCACCGAATACTGCTGGGATTCGAGACAGGTTCCGGGGCTGTCTTTGGAAGATTCCCTGCCGGTCTGGTATGAATGCCAGCCGTGGGTGCAATTGAGCGAGTTCCAAACCTGGGACGAAGTCAACCAATGGGCGCTGACGCTTTTCCAGAACGGCTCCGTTCCATCGCCGGAGTTTTCCAAAAAACTCGACGCGTGGCGGCGACTTGCCAGCCCGGAGGAACGGGTCCTGGCCGTCCTGCGCTTTGTCCAAGATGAAGTGCGTTATTTTGGAATTGAAATGGGCGAAAAGTCCCACAAACCCTCGGATGCCTCCACGGTTTGCAACCGGCGATTCGGCGACTGCAAGGACAAGTCGCTTCTGTTCGTCACCGCCCTGCGGATGCTGGGCATCGAAGCCTGGCCGGTGCTGGTCAACACCACCGAGCGCCGCACCCTCGATCAATGGCAGCCGTCGCCGCTGGCTTTCGATCACGTCATTGCGGCGGTGCGCCTGGGCGGCCAGCTCTACTGGTTCGATCCGACGATCAATTACCAGCGCGGGCCGCTGTCCGTCCGTTACCTGCCCGATTACGAGCGCGGCCTGGTCATCAGCCCGAAAACCACCGGCTTGACCGTCATTACCAACACCAGCGCCAACCAGAGTCTGACCAGCGTCAGTGAATACTTTCAAGTGCGCGGCCGGGATGAACCCGCCGATCTAAAAGTCGTGACCGTGGCCACCGGCGGCGACGCGGACGCCCTGCGGGAACAGTTCGCCACCACCGACCGGGATAAAATCCAGAAGAGCTGCCAGGATTTTTATTCCCAGTACTATCCGCAGATCAAGATTGCGCAGCCCGTTCAGTTCACCGATGACGAGCAGCAAAACCGGATCGAGATGACCGAGTTTTACACCGTTGAAAAAATGTGGACGAAGTCCGCCGACGACAAACGGTTCTGGTGCGAATTCTCCCCGCACACGATCACCAGCCTCCTGTATCAGAAACCCAGGGACAAGGACCGGACGATGCCACTGGCCTTGGAATTTCCTGAACACCGGATTTTCCGCGCCGAGGTGATTTTGCCGTCAGCCTGGCCGGCGGACAAACGGAACAAGACGATTTCCGACCCCGCGTTTTTCTTTCAGCGTCAAGTGACCGTCTCCGGCCGCAAGCTGGTCCTGGAAGCGGAATACCGCACCTTTGCCGATTCCATTCCGGCGGACCGGGTAAAGGGCTATCTTCAACAGCTTGACGAGGCCGCCCGCGCTTCCAGTTATGCCCTGGGCTGGCGCTGATGGTTGTGTGAACCCGGAGGTGTTCGCCCTGCTTCTGGTTGCCTTGGCCAAACACGTTGGTTTTTTCAACCATCAACTCTCAACCCTCAACTTTCAACCAGCTCCCCTCGGCCTCCACAAAAAATAAACCGGCACACCCGCCAGCACGATCAACAGCCCGGGCCAGGTCGTCTGCGTCTTGTAAAAGAGCAACACGACCAGGAGCCAGCCGGCCGAACCGACCTGCCGCGAAATGTCCGCCGAAACGATGAAAATGCCCGACCCGATCATCGAGCCGGCGACAATCATGATGGAATCCAGCAGGCCAAGCCCCTGAACGAATTTATAGTCGGTGCGGGCGGCATTGGTCGTGTCTGGCATGGTTTGGCTGGTCAAGGGTTGAGCGCTGACGGGAGGATTAAACCATCCGGCATTGGTTGTTGGAAGTTGAATGTTGAATGTTGGATGTTTTCCCGTTTCAGCCTTCCGCCTTCCGCTTTCGCCCCGCTTTCGCCCCGCTGGTTGACAAGCTCCCGCCAGTTTGACAGCCTTCCGCCAGAACGAATGTGAGCGGAAAACCAATTATCCCTCACCCGTCCGACGTCACTATCGAGGCTGTGTAATGGGCAAATTCTTTTCAAAACAACCTATGCGAAATTCCACTGCGTCCGCTGTTTCAATGTGTTTTGTGGCGTTTGTGCTTCTGGCCGGCAATGTCCAGGCCACTCCCACCGAACGTCTCGATGCCAAATATCTCAAAAATCGCATCAAGCTGCGGATGGATGAAGACTGGAAGGTGCAGACCGGTAATATCACCGGGGCGGAGGCAACGGCATTCAACGATGCGGACTGGACCGTGACGAGTGTTCCCCACGATATGAGCATCACGCTGGTCAGCACGACCAATAGTGATCCCGGCGCCATCGGCTGGTACCGGAAACATTTCACCCTTCCTCCCGGGTTTGCGGGGAAAAAGGTCATCGTCCAGTTTGACGGCGTTTATCACGACTCAAAGATATTCCTGAACGGCACGCAGGTCGGCAGCCAGCGATTCGGGTATGTCAGCTTTTGTTGCGACCTGACGCCGTACCTGAATGCCACTGGCGACAATGTGCTGGCCGTGTTTGTTGACAACCAGACGAGCCGCCGTTCGCATTTCTATTCCGGGACTGGCATTTACCGCCACGTGTGGCTGATCGCCACCGACAAGGTCCATGTCAAAAACTGGGGAACCGCCGTGACCACACCCGTGGTGGCGGTGGCGCAATCGCAAATCCGGGTCCGGACCGACGTGATGAATGATCTGGCGACCCGGCAGAAGCGCACGGTGGAAACGACGATTTACGACGAAGACGGCAACGCCCTCCAGACGGTCGCAACGCCCATCAAACTCAAAGCGAATAGCACGAACACCTGCGTGCAGACGCTTTCCCTTTCCAACTGCAAACTCTGGTCGCCTTCAACCCCGGTGCGCTACTATGCCTATTCCAGGATTCTCAACCAGACGGTGCCAACCGATGACTACGTCACCCCCTTCGGCATCCGGGAGCTGAAGTATTCGGCAAACGCGGGTTTCACCCTGAATGGCGTTCCCACCAAGTTAAAGGGCGTATGCATCCATCACACGCTGGTTCCGGCCGGAGCCGCCGTGCCGGATGTCATGTGGGAGCGAGTCATCAAGGAATTGCAGGCTTCTGGATGCACCTCCATCCGGACGTCGCATAATCCGCAAAGCCCGGAGTTTTATGACTATTGCGACCAATTAGGCATGCTGGTCATGGATGAATGGTGTGACAAGTGGTGGCAGACCAACGCGGGTTCGTACTATGCGGATTTTGACCAGGTCTGGCAAAAGGACCTCACCTCGTTCATCGAACGGGACAGAAATCATCCCGGCATTGTGATGTGGAGCCTGGGCAACGAGGTGGTGGCCGCCGCCAAGATACCGGCTTACATTCCCAACACCCTCAAAATGCTGGTTCCATTTGCGAAGAAGCTCGACAACACCCGTCCCTACACTCATGCGTGCGTTTCGGGGTGGAATGACGCCCCCGGCTTTGCCGCGCTGGCGAAGGTCGAAGATATTGTCGGCGTCAATTACCAGGACTTCCTTTACAGCTCCATTCATTCCAACAATACGAACGCCGTGATTTGCGGCACCGAGCAAGACCCGTATGCGTTTCCCGGCAGCGGTATCCCCACCTGGTATTTCGTGAGGAACGCCCCCTATGTTGTGGGGCATCATTTGTGGACGGGCGTGGATTATCTTGGCGAGTCCAAAAAAACCCTGGGCTCGACCAGCGGCTTCCTTGATAATTGCCTCTTCCGCAAGTCATGGTTCTATTATCAGCAGAGCCAGTGGAGTGATTCGCCCATGGTCCACATCACGATCGGCAATGGCACTGGAAATGGACACGCCATGCCCCATCTGGCCGAGAATTGGAACCAGACCACCGGAGCCGTTGACGTGGTCACCTTTACCAGTTGCGACAGCGTTGATCTCTACGTCAACTCCACAAAAATCGGGACCAAACAATCAAGTGATTTTGCCACCAATGGGGTCATGCAATGGACGAATGTCCCGTGGGCGCCCGGCATCATCAAGGCCATCGGCTACAAGAACGGCAAGGAGGCGGCCACGGACAGTATCAAGACCGCCGGCGCTCCGGCAAAAATCATGCTCAAGCCCGACCGCACCACCCTGTATGCGGATGGGAATGATGCCTCCAGCATCGAAGTGGACCTCGAGGATGCGGACGGCAATCTCGTTTTCGGCGCCACCAATACGGTTGAGTTTGCCCTGACCGGCCCGGGGAGAAACCTTGGCATCGCCAGCGGCGACTGGAAGAACAACGAGCCTTTCAAGGCAACCAGCCGGAAAGCTTACCACGGGAAAGCGCTGGTCGTCATTCAATCAACCCTGGTACCCGGAACGATCAATCTGACGGTGAGTTCAGATGGTTTGCCCCCGGCCCTCCTGACCCTGACCACCCAAAAGCAGTACTAATCCTTTCATTCGATGTTGGAAGTTGAATGTTGAATGTTGAATGTTTCCCCACGCCACCGGGGATTTGATCTGTCGCGGGGATTTGATCTTGACCCGCCCAGCCCCTGCTCATAGCGTTCCATCCCAGAGAAAGAATCATCAAGCCGACTCACTGTTTCCCGGCTAATATCAACTTGGCGTGAAAAGACTCAATGCAATTAAATAGTTAGGCCGTATGACGCACGCTGCAAAAATTCTATTTCCGCTACTCTTAGCCGTGTTGCTTTTCTCGGGATGCGGCAGGGGTTATCGAAACTATGAACTGGATAGGACGAGCTTTGACACGAAAACACTTCAGATGATTCAGTCTGATACAGGGATTGCTCTTCCTGCGGGCGCACGAGGGCTAAATTTTTATTACAAGCCGCCCATTGATCCCGCATATATCGCCAAGATCGAGATTCCTCTAAACTCCAAGGAGGACATGATTAAGATGCTTTCGGCGATCAAGAACGACGACAACATTCATGCCTCGGAGTCCTTGGGAGCAAAGCTGTCCTGGCGGATGCCCAAGAGTGCTAAGGTCGTAGTGGAGCGCCAAACATTTGTTGGTGGCAACTATCTGCACGCGACGCTCACCGAGGAAGACGCCGCTGCCATACTTTACATCGAATGGTGGGTCATCTAGTCAAACTGCCTAACACCTATTAAGCCCGGTTCCCGGAACGATCAATCTGACCGTGAGTTCACCGGGTTTGACTCCAGCCCTGTTAACCTTGACCACGCAAAAGCAATTCTGACCCTTTCATTCGATGTTCAACGTTCGATGTTTCCCCACGCCACTTTAGCCTTTGTACCCGTCCCGGCTCATGAGCACCTCGCGCAGTTGAGCTTCCGTCACCCGCGGCCATTTGAGTTTCCGCAGCCAGAGGTCGATCTTCACCGGATCGAAGGTTTCCGAATCATAGGAGCCGCCAATCCATGCTTTCATGTCTTTGTGCTCCGGATGTTTCCGATTCTTGAGAATCTTGAGCAGGTTCGCGTAACCCCAGATGCCGCCGCAATCTTCCGGCGGACAGGCACGGGCTCCGTCCAGACAAAGTGCGGCCGTGGTCGCCGCAGGATCGGGCGGCAGAATCTTCTCGACGGTGATTTCGTGCTCCCAGGAATCGCCGAAATCGTATTCGTAGCCGAATTGCGCGCCCTCGTCGGGCGCAACCTGCATCAGCGTGGCTTTATTTTCATCCCGATCTGGCTCTTCGCCGAAGCTCATGTCTTCGTTGTGGCGAGGTTCGGCATAACGTGCGTCGCTGGTGAGGAAATGGTGCAGGTGACTGTTGGTCCATCCCATCGCAACTTGCAGAACGGCGTGGAGCCAGCCGAGGTTGGCGTTGCCCGGCACTCGCAGCCGCCGCCAGATGGGTGGCTTCGTGCCGAGCAGGACGATTTTCAGTTGATAGATCGGGGCGGCGGACTTCGCCGCCGCCGGTTCAAGGTTGGCAATCATAATCGCAAAATCTTTCACAGAAGAAAACGAAGGTAACAAAGATTGGAACCGATCTTTCTTCTTCGTTCACAGCCTGTGAGGCAGCGCCTTTTACGTGGCCTTCTGTTCGATGCCCAGTCGTGTGGCCAGGGCGCGCCGCATGCGGTTCATTTCGTCACCGGTCAGAACACCCAGCCGACGCTCCAGCTTGACCGTGGAAACAGTTTGAACCTGCTGCAAGTGGAACGCGCCCGGCTTCAAAAAAGGCTTGGGGATATCCAGCTCCCAGCGGTTGCCACGCAGTGCGGTGGTGTGAAGCAGGACGGTGACGAGATCGAGTTCGTCGGCGGCGGGTTTGCCGGTGAGCAGCAGGGCGGGCCGGACCTTGGCCGCCATCCCAAAATCCACCATCCAAACCTCACCGGGATTGATGGCCGCCATCTTTGTCCTCCATGCGATCCAACATGATCGCCCCTTCCAGCGCGGCTTGGTTGCAAAGCGCAACGTCAGGATTCGCATTGGCGATTTCCAGGAGCACCTCCCGGATGGCGCGCCGGTCGGCTTCGGAAAGCTTCGGCAATTCATTGATGATCTCGATTGCGCTCACGGAGGAAATTTAGCTGACCGGACGGGGATTGTCAGGCGCAAAAAACGCAAAACTTCTTAACCGCTGATGAACGCTGATGCCCGGGAAAAGCCAAACCTCAACCATCAACGCTAAGCCACTTCCCCCAACCAGCCAGCGGAGAAATATGCCAATATCAAGAATTGACCCGTTTTTGCCTTCAAGCTGAATTTAAAACCGGGGTATCCGAACCCGGAGGCACTGATCCCAACACGCCTGGACCCCGGCCTCGGCGTCAGCATCAAATTCTAACTGTCGCCCTGCGCCGTTTCAGCCTTTCTTGCCGCGCCAAAGTGTAACGATGGCGGGAATGGGATGAAGGCGGATTCTTCATGCGGCGCGGGCGTTACGAATGGTGAAGCTGATCAAAGACAGTCCCATCTTGCCCAAATCACTGGTTGCTACAGCTTGCACTTTGGCGGCGCACGATGCTGGGTTTTGAGTCGCCTCCTCAATGCTCGAACTGCCCAGGACACTGCTCAAATGCTTTTCCAGGACCGGTCGCACGATGTTCTTGATTTCAGTCTGGCTCTTGCTCAGGAAATATTCGGCGGCAGCCACAATTGAAGCATCGTCACTGTTGATTTTGACCTGGGCGGAACAATCCGCTTCCACGGCCCGTCCGCCGGCAGTTTGCGCCCTGGCCCGGGGCAGGTCGATGGTGGTGACTTCCAACGACAAGACGTCAGCCCGTTCGATCACGGGGAAAACGAATGTGCCACCGCCTTTCACAATCCGGAAGCCGACGACCCGGCCGTCCGGCAGGTGGATTTTTCGTCCGGAGACAATCAGCACCTGGTTCGGCCCAACCTTGACAAAGCGGCTGACCCAGATGGCCATGAAAACAATGATGACGAGCACTAACCCGGCTGCTGCCACAATAACTGGAATTTGTTGATTCATAATTCTCCTTTGAGCCGAGCGCGTTGGGAACGCGCGAGACGAATTTCGCGGAGCGAAAGGGCGAAGCCCGAACGAGCGGGCAGCGAGTGAGTCCACGCGCGGTCGCCTGTCGGGTCGAAGCCTGGCGAAAATTGAAGGATTGCGGGGAGCAAGGCGTCCAGTTCGGCGACGGCCTGCCCCGTGTTTTTATTTACGGGTGCCTGCCCCGTCTTCTTTACGGTGGTCTCGGCTTGCAGGCGCTTCAGCGCGTCCACCTCCGTCTGCAACGCGTCCAGCCTGGCCACGATCCGGAATTTACGGATGTTCTTTTCAATTTGAACTGAGGCGTTCATTCTTTGATCGGCAACATGACCTCATTGCGCCGCCAAAAACCCGGCGTCCACGGCGGATCGAAATAACCATACAACGGCAAACCGGCGCTGCTCAATTTTTCATGAGCCAGCCAGTCCCGCAGCCGCGTCAAAGCTTCCGCCTCATTTCCTGTGTTCCGTCCGCCGCTGAAGCGCAGCACGGCGAACCGGCCCGCCGGCAGTTCGCGCACTTGCACCGCGGCATCCGCCGGCTTCGGCACATCGCTCAATTTCATTTTCGCCGGCAACACAAACGCCATCGTCGCGTTCGATTCGTTGCCGGACATGAACACCGGCGTCGTCATCGCAATTTTTTCCTGTGCCTGGTTGCCGCCTGATATGAACCGGAACAAGCGCATGAAGCTGCCGTCCGCGCCGCTTCTCTTCTGCGCCATCGGCGTTTCCACCACCGTCAAGGCCGGATAATCCCGCAGCTCGAACTTGCCGTCGGCGCGCACCACGCGGTATGGCGCAGACTCGTAAGCCGAGCGCGCCGTCCGGCATCCCGCGAACACCAGCCCGGCCAGCAGCACCAGAATGACCGATCCAATAATCATTTTCTTCATTGTTGGAACACTACAATTCTCCTTTGAAGGCGCGGTCGAGGATGTCCCACCCGGCAGCTTGCAGCTTCGGCACAACGAATTTGCGGCATGTATCGGCTTCGGTTGACATTGGCAATCTGATTCCAATTTGATTCCCCTACCAAGCAGATTCGACAGGCATCGTAGGACGAAAGAGCGGTTTTGCAATTGGAAAACCGCGTAAAAGGCTTTTCACCTTAAGCGGCTGCCAATTTTCAGTTGGTGACAATTTGTCACCGACCGATTTCCTTTCTCTCCCAGTCGCTTTTTCAGCTTGTTCGGGTTTGGGGCTGGCGTCTGAGCCCAATTGGTGTCCATTCGTGTAATTCGTGTCAAAAGCGTTTTACGAAAAGAATTGAGTTTTGCGACGGTTGCTCCAATATCAAACCATACTGAAAGCATTTTCTCTGTAGTTTTTGGAGTTTTGCCGAAATTACAACATGAACGCACCAATTTCGTTCCGCCACCGCCGGTTGTTGTTCGAGCCGGGCCAGACCACCCGGTCTGCCGCCTGAACGCATCGCTTATGGATATTACGCCAACCACTTTGCTGCCCCTGGCATTTTTGGGTTATGTCCTGGGTTGCGTGGCGGGATTGCTGTTTCTTCGCCACGAAAGACTGGCCAATGTTTGCTCGTTCGGCTGCGCCACGCTGGCCGCCTTGTGCGGAGCGGTCGGATGCGTGATGTCGCTGGCAGCCGGCGCCACCACCGCCGCCCCATTGCAATTGCAGGTGTCTCCGACCCTCATTCCATACCTCCAATTCACCGTAACCCTCGATCCGCTGTCGGCTTTTTTTGGACTGCTCGTTTCACTGCTGAGCTTCGCGCTGTCGCTGTATTCGATCGGCTATGCGCGCGGGTTTTTGGGACACAAGAATGTCGGCATACTGGGCGCGTTCTTCAACCTGATGCTGCTGGCAACGACGCTGGTGGTCATGGCGGACAATGCGTTTTTCTTCCTCATGGTTTGGGAAATCATGGCGCTGTCGGCTTACTGCCTCGTCAGCTTTGAACACGAAAAACCCGAGACGCGCAGCGCCGGCGTGCTCTACTTCGTCATGTCGCACATCGGCACCGGCTGCATCATGCTCGGCTTTCTGCTGCTGTTCCAGGCTTCCGGCGGCTATGGCTTTGCCGGCTTTCATGCGCTGACCGAAAATGCGGACTGGATGGCCTCCGGTTCGCGCAACGCCGCTTTTCTTCTGTTCCTGGTCGGTTTCGGCGTCAAGGCGGGCATCGTGCCATTGCACACCTGGCTGCCGGCGGCCCATCCGGTCGCGCCCAGCAACGTGTCCGCCTTTTTGTCGGGTGTCATCATCAAGACCGGAATCTATGGAATGGCGCGCGTATTTTTTTATTTTCTTGGCACGCCGCCGATGTGGTGGGGCGTGACCGTGCTGGCCATCGGCACGATATCCGCCGTGCTGGGCGTGTTGTATGCCCTGATGCAACATGATTTGAAGCGGCTGCTGGCCTATCACAGCATCGAAAACATCGGCATCATCCTGATGGGTTTCGGCGCGTCGCTGATGTTCCTGCACACGGGCCATCCGCTGCTGGCCACGCTGGCGCTCATCGCCGGCCTGTATCACACCATCAATCACGCCGTGTTCAAGGGGCTGCTGTTCCTGGGCGCGGGGGTGGTGCTGCACGCCACCCACACGCGCGACATGGAACACATGGGCGGGCTGGCCAAGCGGATGCCGCAGACGGCATTCTGTTTTCTGATCGGCGCCGTGGCCATTTCCGCGCTGCCGCCGCTCAACGGGTTTGTCAGCGAATGGCTCACCTACCAGTCGTTGCTCCAGGGATTCGGTTCCACGGACAGTTTGCTGCGGCTCATGTTCCCGATTGGCGGGGCATTGCTGGCGCTGACGAGCGCGCTGGCGGCGGCGTGTTTCGTGAAGGCTTTTGGCATCACCTTCCTGGCGCAACCGCGGAGTGAAGCGGCGGCGCAGGCGCACGAAGCCCCGCTCACCATGCTGCTGGGCCAGGGCGTCCTCGTGGCCGCCTGCGTGTTTCTAGGCCTTTTCCCCACCGTTTTCCTCCGAATCCTTGACCCATTGACGCAACAGCTCATCGGCCTGCAAATCAGCCCGCAACTGACCCTGGCCAATGGGCTGGTGCTATCCGGCGTCAACCAGAACGGCGGCACGGTTTCGACCCTCGGCATTGCCGCGCTGGGGGTTGGCCTGTTGTTCATTCCTTTCGCGTTGTGGCTGGTCCTGGGGCAAAAAACAAAAACCCGCATCGGGCCGACGTGGGATTGCGGCCTCCAAGGTTTGACCCCGCGCATGGAATATACCGCCACCGGTTTCTCGAAACCGATCCGGATGATTTTCAAGGCGCTCTTCCGTCCGCGCCGCGAAGTGCAGCGGGAATACGACTTTTCGCCCTACTTCACCACGAGCATCCGTTTTGAGGCGCATGTCGAGGAGGTCTTCGAGACGCGGATTTATCGCCCGTTGCAGCGGCAGGTGCTGCGCCTGTCGCGGCGGATGCGCGCGCTGCAGGCCGGCAGTCTGCAAGCGTACCTCATTTATATTTTCATCACGTTGCTGCTGCTCCTGATATTTGCGTTATGAAACCGGACACCTTCGCCATCGTATTGCAAACAGCGCTGTTGCTCGTGCTGGCGCCGTTGATCACCGGTTGCATCCGGAACTGGAAGGCCCGGCTGCAAAACCGCCGCGGCCCGCGCGTCTGGCAGCCTTATTTCGACCTGATAAAATTTCTGCGCAAGGACATGGTCATTTCCGAGCACGCGTCGTGGGTGTTCTCGGCCGCACCCTACGTCGTCTTCATCACCGCATTGCTGGTGGGATTGATGGTGCCGATGGTGACCACGCAGGCGCCGTTGAGCCTGTTCGGCGGCGTGCTGGCGGTCGTTGGTTTGCTGGCGCTCGGGAGATTTTTCATGGCGTTGGGCGGGCTCGACCCGGCCAGCGCCTTTGGCGGCATGGGCAGCAGCCGTGAGATGACCATTGCCGCCATTGCCGAACCGGCGTTGATGCTGGCGATTTTCACCGTGGCCATCACCGTCGGTTCCACCGACTTCAGTCACATGGTCGCCGCCTCACAGCAATCGGGCTGGGACATGCTGAACCCGACGCATCTCATGGCCTTTGCGGCACTGTTCATCGTGCTGCTGGCCGAGACCGGCCGAATCCCCGTTGACAATCCGTCCACGCATCTCGAACTGACCATGATCCACGAGGCAATGCTGCTGGAATATTCGGGGCGTTATCTCGCCCTGATGGAATGGGGCGCGTCCATCAAGCAACTGGTGCTGATGGCCATTCTGGTGAACATTTTTCTGCCGGTGGGCCTGGCCGCCGATGGCACGGTGCTCGCGCTCGGCCTGGGGCTGGCGTTTTTCCTCGTCAAGATTTTCCTGTTGTCAGCCGCGGTGGTGATGGTGGAGACCGCCAACGCCAAGCTGCGCCTGTTTCGGGTGCCGGACCTGTTGAGCGCGGCCTTCGTGCTCGCGGCCATGGCCTTGTTGTCCACATTCCTCTTTCATTGATCATGAACACCCCTCTTACAACCGAAATCGGCTCGCAGCTTATCATGTTGTTTGCGGCGTTGATGCTGGTGATGCAACTGCTGCTGGTGGTGCAGCGGATGTTGCTCACGAACGTCCGCCTCTTCGCACTGCAATCGCTCATGCTGACGGCCATCGCTGCCGTGGTCGCCTATTACTACAACGCCACGCACGTTTATATCGTTGCCGTGCTGACCCTGGTCGGCAAGGTCATCTTCCTACCCTGGCTGCTCAACCGGATCGTGCGCCGCATCAACATCGTCCAGGAAATCGAGCCGCTGTTCAACGCGCCCACCTCGATGCTCATCTGCGGCGGCCTGACGTTGCTGGGTTATCTGGTGGCGCGGCCGTTCACGACGTTGCACAAGCTTGGCAACAACACGCTGGCCATTGCCATCACGCTGCTGCTCACCGGCTTTTTCCTCATGATCAACCGCCGGAAGGCAATCTCCCAGGTGCTCGCGTTGCTGACGATTGAAAACGGCGTCATGCTCGCCGCCGTGGCGCTCACCACCTACGGCATGCCGCTGGTGGTCGAGCTGGGCATTTTCTTCGACGTGATGGTGGCGGTGATGGTGCTGGGCATTTTGGTCTATCGTATCCGCGAATCGTTCGACTCGATGGACACCAGCAAGCTGGACCAGTTGAAAGGCTGACGCATGCCGCTTCCTATTTGATCGTGTTTTTTTGATCCAGAAAAGCAGGTACTTTAAACATTTCCAAAGAGTTTGTAAATTTCTGAAATAGCGCTGACGAATTTTGATTTGCGACCAGAGTTACGCAATAAACCTTCTGCCCACATATATCAATGCGCACTTCACATTCTCCGCCGCTGGCTGGATTTGTGTAGTCGAACGTGCAACCACGCACATATGGAGTCCTCAAACCATCAAATCTATGATTGCTGTTTAACGTTTTACCAATGTTCATTATTTTTAATGCAGCTGGCACTGGTGTGCGTGGCATTTGATCTCGTTTTTCCGAAACTATAAAGTATCCATTAGATGGAAAGAATGAGTCAATAGACGGCTCAACACTTTTCCATTCTGGGTATTGTTGCGAACGCAGCCGCAAAAAAAACACTCCTGTAAGGACCACTATTACCGCGACAAATATAAATCCCAAAATATATACCTTGCGTCCCATAAAATAGTGGCCCACTCGTTAAGCTATTTGGATACTTCTTTTGGAGCCTCAAATATTGTACCGACCCCATTTCCACTCGCCTCATTAAAGTCCATCATGATGTGCTGTTCGCCTTCCCATGCGTTGTCCGCATCCTCTGCGCGAACTTTCCAAGTTATACCCAGTCTATATTCCCATTTATCACCCTTATCTATAAGGAATCTCGGCATATCACCAGCAACAACCTTCACATTGGGCAAGTTAGGAAAGAAATATACATTCTTTGGCCCATCATCAAATGGAGGTGTCCTTGGGTCGTCTCCATCGTCTAGCGTTCCAATGCGCCATGGCCCGTTATTTTTTCTCTTGTAGAAATATTTACTCACAACCGTTTAAGTGATTTTGAAATCTTTTTTAAAATCATCACCCACACATGTTCTCTGCACCACATATTCAAATTTGAAGCCAACGGCTGTCATAGCTGCTCGTGTTTGTTTCCAATGGCGGTTCATATCGCCCCAAACATCTATCTCGTGCTTTGGAATGAATTTTTGCCTGTATCCCAAATCCCCACCAATAATTGCTTGGAAGTATTCAGCGTATGCTGTATGACTTGCAATATCAGAATATTCCGCATCTTCAATTTCAGCTTTTCCTCCTTGATGTATTTCCAGTGAAATAATCTTTTCGCCAAGCTGGTCAACATTATTCAGCGCATCGTTGCCGTTAAATGAGTATAAGTTAATTCCTCCATCTTCCTGAATCGGATCGCGACTGGCCCAGCGTCCAGTGGTGGGGTCAAAGTAGGCTTGAACGTTTAACGCGGCAGAGAACGCAACCCCGCCGAGCAGAATCAGAAATTTTAGCGTCTTCATGCCTTACCAATTCTACTACTTTGCTTTCTGGACGGTTACTTCAACCGGTAGTCGCCCAACTATCACTTCGGCTTTGTCTTTCGGGTCAGGGATCGCTATCAGCCATCGAGTTCCATCAGCAACAGCAAGCCCGTTTGAACTGTAGCTGAAATCTTTAATGTTGATGTCCTGTAACGCGGGATCCTTCTTCCATAATTCCTCCAAAGTCGAGGGAAGTACCCCATTTCTATCCCTATACGCTTCCAGAGCCAGCAATAACTGCTTAATTTCGACACGATCCTTTGCGCGAAGAGCAGGGACCTTACTGATATGAACATCGCAGCCGGTGGAAAAAATTAGCAAGAAGACAATAATACTCGTCGTGAAGAGACAATGAATCCGATTCATAGACTTATTTGGTTGCGCCGCCAACCAAACTGTCCCAACTGCCCCAGTAGCCAAGAGCTCTCGGACCCGATAAAGATGAGACAGAACCACTCCCCCCATAATACTTTCCATTAGATGCTACGATCCCCGGCCATCCGTTCAGATTTGCATAACAGAAGTACACGATCTCTAGACCAAACTTGTGAGGAGGCATGATGGTTGCTGGTGTGATGATCTGTGAAGCTTCTTTATCCCATGCCAAGCCACCGTTGAGGACTGCGAAGTTCGGGTCCGGAGACCAGTTGTGCCAGTTCTTGATCTGCTTGTACCCGTGTCCAAAAAGTCCGATGCCCCATACATCACGTCCCCTGGCGGCAGCTTCCATTTGAAACGATGCCGTCCCGGTATCGAAGCGATAGGGCGCAACGTAAAATCCTCGCTTTTCCAAAGCGTCCGTCAATCGGTTTTGCCAATTCGCAAGAATTGTTGTTGCGAATCCACCATAACCAACTCCGATCACGAATGTGTTGGGCACATCGTATTGGCAGTCATCAATCTTTTCCCCAGGCTTGACCCAATGTCCTTTCGAATCGCGCAGCCACTTTCCCGTCTCGTTTGCATCCAATTTGACGAACACAGCTGCTGACTCCGTAGTGTCGCCAAGATCAGGTATCATGAAAGTTCTTTCACTACCCTGCCTCTTGCCGTCCTTCCATTTCCAAAGTCCCCAAGGGTCAACGTCATTAACAGGATTATTCCCAACGAATCCGTACAGATTCAGCCCTCCAGATTCTTCCCCCGCTGGATCGCGGCTGGCCCAGCGTCCGGTGGACGGGTCAAACCAAGCTTGAACATTGAAAGCGGCGAAGAACGCAACCGCACCCAGTAAAATCACCTTTTTTGTTGTCTTCATGGCTTTCCCTTTGCGTTTGTTGTTCCATTTATCGGCAATTGCGGCGAGGTTGTCAATGGCAAATTTGGCAGGCTCGGCTGCATCGCGGCGTTGCCGTTCAAAACCGACGCGGGGACAAGGCGAATGCGAGACTGCGAAGGATTTACGCGCTGTAGATATTCACGCATGGACGCCGCGTTTTCCTCTTCCATCCACCGTTTTCGTCCCTCGAAATCATTTGGTGGAACTAATTTTTTGTAGCCAAAGGCTGGGTCGGTGACGAGTGCGTTTCTCTCGTGTGGCGGCAGATTTCCGTAAGTTGGCAGGGTTGCCAATTGCTTGGCAATAGTTTCATCAGGTGGGGCATGACCATTCTTGCGCACATAACTCTCCGCGTAGTAGGCGTTGATTTCCGCCACAATTTTTTGCGGGTCGTTCACGCCTTGCAATCGCCTTTCAAGTTCTGATGGAATGCCCTCCCAGTATTCCAGCGGCACTTGTTCGCGCGCGATGAGAATTGTCCCTGCGTCATTCCCCGGCATCGGTGGCATGGGCGGCATAGGCGGCGGAACCAGCGAGATGCGGAATTGAACTTTGTGGATGTCGGTATTCATCTCCTTTGCATAGGCATCCACTTCATTTTTCAAATCGGCCGCCGCCTTTTCAATCGCCGCCAAGTCCGTGCTTTGATTCATAAACAGGAGAATCTGCGCCTGACGGTCTTGAAAGTATTTGGACTTCGGTTCCATGTCGGGAAGCGGCTGGGTCATGACTTGTTCCCACAGTTCATCCCAACGGTCTGCCTTGTGCGTGTTGTCGGCTCGTTCTTTTGCGCGAGCGACAAGTTGTTTCAAGACGGGTGTTTCGGGCAAATACCGGTTCGCCGTTTCCCAGCTTTCCGCCGCTTCGTCATATCGCCTCATGCTCGTCAAAGACCCGGCACGGATGATCAAAAATGCGCCGAGGATTTCCCGTTGGCTCATCGGTTTCAAATAGCCATAGGTTTTTATTTCCTCGTCCGTGAGCGGATGCGGCCACCTGCGATATTCCTGATCGGAATGAGTAATAAAACCCTCGCCCGCCGCATCCACATTCAGATGATTCGTCCCTTCTTCGTAACGCAGATAAAGATGTTCTACGGTTGACGCCAAATCCACCGGATAGCCCAAACGTTGTGCCACCGCCGCGTAAAGCACCGGCAACGACGAGCAGGTGCCATGACGTTCGCCACCAAGCAGTCCATGAATAAAAACATCCCCCGCATCCGCGAAGAAAACATCGTTCGGTTCGCGCTCGCCGCGCAGTTGCGGCAGGGCGCGCTCGGGATCGTAATGCGCCTGGAAATCCTCTTGCAGAACCGTGGCCAGCATTATCATCCGATAGTAAGCTTCCGAATTATTGTATTCCTCTGGATGATCCAGAAAACGGTGATAATTCCGCACGGTTTCATATCGCACATGTCGCACCCATTGGTCGAGCGTGTCGAGATTTTGTTGAACATCCAGATTTTCCGCTCCGCGCAGGCCTTGCGCGCAAAGCAGATTCATCAGGGCGATGTTGCATTTTTCCAATTGTGCCGGCGACAGCGCAAGCAATTGTGCCAGGTTTGTTGGTGAAGACGAAACCGGAAGGTTTGTGGAGACAGGCCCGCTTGAAATAACGGTGTTGGTATCTGCAAAAGCAATTGTTGCCGTCAGGATAATTGCCAAAAGCACAAACAAACGTGACCGTGATTCCCAGTTCATTTATTGCGAATGCTTTCCCGGAAGTTGGAAAATGCCAAGTCTTTTTTGTAAAAGATAAAATCCTCTGCGGCAATTCCGTTCGCGTATTCATTGACGGATACGGCGTTAATTTCCTATGCTCTGTTTGGAAAATTATGCCGTTGTTGACGTTTATTCTTCTGATTCCGCCGTCCGCTGCGTTGGCTTGCCTGCTGACGCCGTCGCGGTGGCGATGGCTCATGGAAGGCCTCAACATCCTGGCGTTTGCCGCCACGCTGGCGTTGGGCATCCGGCTGTTCCCGCAGGTGCTGCCGCCGCACACCGTGGTGACGGAATGGAAGGAGTTTCTCTACGCCGATGCGTTGAGCGCGTGGATGGTGCTGCTCATCTCGGCGGTGTCGCTGGGCACATCACTTTATGCCGGACGTTATTTTCGCCGCGACCTCGCCGCCGGGTCGGTGACCGCCGGCCGCGTCAAGGAGTTCTTCGTGCTCACACCGGTGTTTGCCACCGGCATGTTCCTGGTGGTGCTGGCGAACAATCTGGGCGTGATGTGGTTCGCGCTGGAGGCCACCGCCCTGTCGTCCGTGCTGCTGGTGGCGTTGTATAATCGCAAGACCTCGCTCGAAGCGGCGTGGAAATACGTCATCCTCGGCAGTTTGGGGCTGGCACTGGCCTTGTTTGGAACCGTGATCACCTACGCGGCGGCAATTGGACAGGATGGGGGCGAACGGCTGCCGAGTTTCAACTGGTCGCACTTGATGACCGTGGCGGCGCAATTCGATCCGCGGCTGATCAAGCTGGCATTTGTCTTCGTGCTCGTCGGTTACGGCACCAAGGCGGGTCTCGCGCCGATGCACACCTGGCTGCCCGACGCGCACAGTGAGGCGCCGTCGCCAACCAGCGCCATGCTGTCCGGCGTGTCGCTTAAAGTCGCGATCTACGCCCTGCTCCGCTTTCACATTCTCACCACGCAATGCCTCGGCACCGGATACAGCCGCACGCTGCTGCTGGGCTTCGGCCTTTTTTCCATGTTCCTGGCGGCGCCGTTCATTCTGGTGCAGAGCAATCTCAAACGCATGCTCGCCTACTCCAGCCTCGAACACGTCGGCCTCATCTGCGCCGCCGTCGGTCTGAACACGCCGGTGACCATTTTCGGCGCGTTGCTGCACATGGGCTATCATGCGCTGACCAAACCGGTGTTGTTCTTTGCGGCGGGCAACATCCACCAGACGTTTCATACCCTGAAATTCCGGGTCATCGGGCCCGGCGTGATAAAGGTGCTGCCGGTGACGGTGCTGTTCATGGGACTGGCGGCGGTGGCGGCCATGGGTTTGCCGCCGTTTGGTTTGTTTTACAGCGAGTTGACGGTGCTCAGCGGCGGGTTCGCGGCGGGCCGGACGTTTATCAGCTTTCTCATCCTGCTGGCGTTGATCGCGGCGTTTTGCGGCATTCTCAAACAGCTCACGCGCATTTTGCTTGGCGCGCGCAAAGTCGAACGCGCCAACGACGCCACGGCGTGGGACGGCGTGCCGGCGATGGGGTTACTGGTGGGCGGATTGCTGGTATTCAGCATTTGGTGCCCCGCGTCGCTCCTGCAATTGATTCACCAGGCAGCGGGAATCATTGGAGGAAAATCGTAATGAGACTGCCTCAAAGGATCATCACTTTCGGAGGGGCGAGTTACACGAGCCCCCATTTTCCGATGCGGTTTGCAAGTCAGGGACTCGCAGAGCTCGCCCCTCTGAAGGAATTTGAAAGAATAGAACGATGGAATTGATATTGTTATTGATGGTGCCGCTGGCGGCCGGCCTGCTCTGCTTCGCGACCAGTTCGCGCGCGAGGTGGGAGCGGTTGAACCTCGGCGCTTTCGCGGTCGTTGCCGGGTTGTCATTCAAAGTAGCCGGCGACGTGTCCGTACAAGGCACCGTGACGGCGCTGGGCGGTTTCCTGCGCGCCGACGCCCTGAGCGCGCTCGTGCTGGCGCTGACCGGTTTCGTGTCGCTGGTCTGCTCGATTTATGCGGTGGGTTATTTTCGCCGGGACGAGTCCGCCGGCAAAATCACCCGGATGCAATTGCGGCGTTATTACGTGCTTACACCGTTGTTCGTCGGCGCCATGCTGCTGGTGCCGATGGCGGACAATCTGGGCGTGATGTGGGTGGCCATCGAAAGCACCACGCTGGCGTCGGTTTTGCTCGTCACGTTCTACAACCAGAAGACCTCGTTCGAGGCGGGCTGGAAATACATCATCATTGGCAGCGTCGGCATTTCGCTGGCGTTGTTCGGCACGATTTTCACGTACTACGCGGGCGTCGGCCTGCTCGGACCGGAAGCGCACGGCGGCATGAACTGGTCGGTGCTGGTGGGCGTGGCGGACAAACTCAACCAGCCGGCCATGCGGCTGGCGTTCATCCTGGTGCTGCTCGGTTACGGCACCAAGGCGGGCCTGGCGCCGATGCACACGTGGAAGCCCGACGCCTACGCGGAAGCGCCCGTTCCCGCCGCCGCGTTGCTGGGCGCTGCGTTCATCAACTGCGCCATTTACGCCATCATGCGCTTCGACGTGCTGACGGAAAAATGTCTCGGCCATGAATTTCCAGGCAAACTGCTGGCGGGTTTCGGTGTCGCTTCGATTCTGGTGGCCGTGCCCTTCGTGCTCGTGCAACGAAATTTCCGACGGCTGCTGGCATATTCGAGCATTGACCACGCGGGCATCATGGTGGCGGGATTGGGTTTTGGCGGCAAACTGGGCGCAATGGGCGCGGCGCTGCACATGGTTTTTCACGGTGTGACCAAGCCGCTGCTGTTTTTCTGCGCCGGCAACGTGCAACAACACTTTGGCACGCCGCATTTCCGGAAGGTCCACGGCGTCATGCACACGCTGCCGTGGACGGGCGGGTTGTTCTTGGTCGCGACGCTGGCGGTCACCGGCACGCCGCCGTTCAGCCTTTTCCAAAGCGAGTTCAACATCCTGAGCGGAGCGCTGGCCGCCGATCGCGGCTGGATGGCCTTCCTGTTCATCGGGGGCGTGGTGACGATTTTCGCGGGTTTCCTGGTGCATATGTCCAAGCTGAGTCTGGGTGTGCCCGTGCAACCCGGACCGCGCGTCGCCGAGTGCCCCTGGAAATTAAGCGCCATGGTGATCGTGGCCGTCCTGGTCGTCGGTCTGGGCTTCTGGCTGCCCGGACCGCTCTACGAACTGATACGCCAGACAACCCAAATCATTGGAGGTGCTCCATGAACGATCTACCCAGCGTGACCGGAATCGTGGCTGAAGTGCGGGAGCGTTTCGGCGACCGGCTGGATGCCGTGCGCGTGTCCCAGCGCGACGAAATTTATTTCGACGCCAAAATGGACCTGGTCGCCGGCTTCAGCGCCCATCTATACAAAAAGTGGGATGCGCGGCTGGCGGGCATTTTCGCCGATGACGTGCGCGGGCAGGAAAATGTTTTCCATCTTTATTATGTCTATGCGCTCGACGCCGCCCATGCCTTTTTCATCCTGCGCGTGCCCGTGCCGCCGGACAAACCGGAGTTCACCTCGCTCGCCAACGCGATTCCCGCCGCCGATGTGCAGGAACGTGAAATCCAGGACCTGTTCGGCCTGAAACTCATCGGCCACCCCAACCCCCGCCGTTGTGCCCTGCACGACGACTGGCCGGACGTTCATCCGTTGCGCAAGGATTTTGACCTGCACACCCAACTGCCGCCGTTTCAGGGCGAACGGCACAAATTCCGCCCGGTCGAAGGCGAAGGCGTCTTTCAAGTGCCGGTGGGGCCGGTGCATGCCGGCATCATTGAGCCGGGGCATTTTCTTTTCAGCGTGGCCGGCGAGCCGGTGCTTTACCTGCAAATGCGCCTGTTCTACACGCACAAGGGCACGGAGAAACTTTTTGAGCATCTGCCGGTGACGCACGGCGTGCGGCTGGCCGAAAGCATCTCCGGCGATTCCAGCTTCGCCCACGCCACGGCGTTTTGCCACGCGATTGAGCGCGCCGCGGACGTGGAAGCGCCGCCACGGGCACGTGCGCTGCGCAGCCTTTGCCTGGAACTGGACGGCGACCGGCTGGATGCCGTGCGCGTGTCCCAGCGCGACGAAATTTATTTCGACGCCAAAATGGACCTGGTCGCCGGCTTCAGCGCCCATCTATACAAAAAGTGGGATGCGCGGCTGGCGGGCATTTTCGCCGATGACGTGCGCGGGCAGGAAAATGTTTTCCATCTTTATTATGTCTATGCGCTCGACGCCGCCCATGCCTTTTTCATCCTGCGCGTGCCCGTGCCGCCGGACAAACCGGAGTTCACCTCGCTCGCCAACGCGATTCCCGCCGCCGATGTGCAGGAACGTGAAATCCAGGACCTGTTCGGCCTGAAACTCATCGGCCACCCCAACCCCCGCCGTTGTGCCCTGCACGACGACTGGCCGGACGTTCATCCGTTGCGCAAGGATTTTGACCTGCACACCCAACTGCCGCCGTTTCAGGGCGAACGGCACAAATTCCGCCCGGTCGAAGGCGAAGGCGTCTTTCAAGTGCCGGTGGGGCCGGTGCATGCCGGCATCATTGAGCCGGGGCATTTTCTTTTCAGCGTGGCCGGCGAGCCGGTGCTTTACCTGCAAATGCGCCTGTTCTACACGCACAAGGGCACGGAGAAACTTTTTGAGCATCTGCCGGTGACGCACGGCGTGCGGCTGGCCGAAAGCATCTCCGGCGATTCCAGCTTCGCCCACGCCACGGCGTTTTGCCACGCGATTGAGCGCGCCGCGGACGTGGAAGCGCCGCCACGGGCACGTGCGCTGCGCAGCCTTTGCCTGGAACTGGAGCGCCTCTACAACCACATCGGCGACATTGGCGCGATTGCGACTGACGTGGCCTTTGTGGTGGCCAACATGCACGCCATGCGGCTCAAGGAACGCATCCTGCGCGTCAATGAACTGCTCACCGGCAACCGCCTGCTGCGCGGCATGGCCTGCCTGGGCGGCGTGCGCTTCGATTGGGACGGCGAACAAATCCAGGCCTTGGAAAAGCTGGCGACTGAGCTCGGGCCGGAATTCGATTCGCTGGTCGAACTCATCGAGAATTCCTCGTCCACGCGTGACCGGCTGGAAGAAACCGGCATCCTGAAACCGAAAGTGGCGAGCGATCTGGGCGTTGTGGGCATTGCCGGGCGCGCATCGGGCTTCGACCACGATTTGCGGCGCGATTTTCCCCACGCGGCCTACGACCGGGTGAAATTCCGTGTGCCAGTTTACCAGGAAGGCGACGTGGAACACCGGATGCAGGTGCGCATTGACGAGGTGCGGGAGTCGCTGTCCATCATCCGGCAGCTCGTGGCGGCCCTCCCCGGCGGAGCGGTGCGCGTGGATATTGGCGAACTGCCGGCCAATCGCACCGCCCTGGGCTACGTCGAGGGCTGGCGGGGCGAAATATTTCATTGGATCCGCACAGCGCCCGGCAACCGTTTGGCGCGTTGCAAGGTCAAGGACCCGTCGCTGCAAAACTGGCCGGCGTTGAGTGAGGCGATTTTGGGCAACATCGTGCCCGATTTCCCGGTCGTTAACAAAAGTTTCAACCTGTCCTACTCCGGCACGGACCGTTGAGGTGATTTATGTTTGATATTCTCCGAAAAAGTCTGCGCATCGGCGTCGTGACGACGAGTTACCCGGAAACACCCGTGGAAATTTCCCGTTTCGCCCGGGGCCGCCCCGAAATTGACTGGCACAAGTGGGAAGATGCGCGCCCCGCGACCGCCGCCTGCCCGACGGGAGCGATCAGTTTTCAGGACGCCGGAGAGCGGCGCAACGTGCGGCTGGACCTGGCCAGGTGTACTTTCTGCGGACTTTGCGCCGAAGCCGACAAAGCCATTCGCATGACCAACGTCTGCGAATGCGCCGCGCGCCGTCGCGAGGATCTGGTGACGGAAGCCAGTTACAGCCTCAAGCCCGACGGCCGGCACGAGCGGCTTCTGGCCACCCCGGACAGCAAAAAGTCTCACCTCAACAAAAATGCCCCGTTGGAAGCGGGTTCTCTTGACGTTGTGGGCCGGAAAATCAAAGCGCAGGTGGACAGCGTGCTGGGCCGGTCGCTGCACATCCGCGAAGTGGACGCCGGCTCGTGCAACGGCTGTGAAATTGAAATTGTCGGATTGAACAGCCCGGTCTATGACCTCGAGCGGTTCGGCATTCATTTTGTCGCCTCGCCGCGGCATGCCGACATGCTGCTCGTGACCGGGCCGGTGACGCGCAACATGGAACTGGCGCTGCGCAAAACCTACGACGCGATGCCCGCGCCGCGTCTGGTGGTGGCGGTGGGCGCGTGTGGTTGCAGCGGCGGCATCTTCGGGCAAAATTATGCCACCGTAGGCGCCGTGGACGCCGTCCTGCCCGTGGACGTTTACATTCCCGGTTGTCCGCCGAATCCGCATGCGTTGTTGCACGGCATTTTGGTGGCCATTGGCCACCTTTCGCCCGCCCCCAAACCGTCCCATCCCGCGCCTTAGCAGACACACGCCCCAAAACACACACCTTGTGTCATTCCGATTCACTGGCGAATGACGAAGCACCAGATTTATGCGTAAGCGTGATGATAACCGGCCGGTTGTCAGAAAATCAGTCAAATCTGTTCCATCCGGGCAACTTTTCTGACATTCCCAAGTCGGTTAATTTGGATTCGCGGGGCGATTCCTACACCCATGGATGCATCGTGTCGCCTTTTTTCCCAATTTCTCTTGCAGTTAGTAACGTTGCTTCACCATATTTTGTTATTCATGAGTACAAACTTGTCTAATTGGTTAATAATCAAGAACCAGCACGGGCCATGCTAACTCGGACTCAGTCGTATGCAGTGCTTTACCTGTAGTAAAACGGTCTCGGTCCGGTGCGAAAATCTTTCGATTGGCAGGATTTTCCTCATATGTTCACTGGCGTTTTTATCCTCATTAACGCGGATGGAAGCGGCGCCTCTATGTGCCGCTCCCTGCACTCTGGCTTGGATCCAGTGCCTGGACACCAATGTCATTGGCTACGCGCTCTATTATGGGATAACCGGTTCGGCCACCACCAATCGTGTGGATGTGGGAATGACCGACCAGGTTACGCTCAACAATCTGCTCGCATCCTCAAATTATTTTTCCTATGCGGTCGCCTATAATAGCAGCGGCCTCGAAAGTCTGCCGTCCGCCTTGATTGACTTCACTCCCCAGGCACTGTCGGCGTTGCAACTCACCCCGGCGGCGAAGGGCAGCATGAGCATCTGCTTTCAAGTCGCCACCGGCGCCGTCTGCCACATCGAATACACCCCGACACTCAGTCCGGCTCAATGGCAAACCTTGGGCAGCGCCACCGCTGATGCCTGTGGAAACGTGACGCTGACCGATTCATTGACCGGAAATTCGCCCACCCGTTTTTACCGGGCTGCCGAGCCCTGACGGAAATGGCCGGGCCATTTCAAGCCCGCGGATGCGCGGCATCGTACGCTTTCTTCAGCCGCTCGGTGGTGACGTGGGTGTAAACCTGCGTCGTGATGAGATGCGCGTGGCCGAGCAATTCCTGCACGCTCCGCAAATCCGCGCCGGCATCCAGCAGGTGCGTCGCGTAACTGTGCCGCAATTTGTGCGGGGTCAGGCCGGGATCGAGTCCGGCGATGATGAGATATTGTTTCAAACGCCGGGACAATTGGACCGGCTGCAACGGCGCGGCCTTTTTCGTTTCCGCAGAAAACACCGGCAATTCTCCGGACGGCGGCGGCCTCAACGTGCTCCAATAACTCCCAATCGCCTTCAATGCCGGTTCGCCAATCGGCAAAAGCCGTTCCTTTTTTCCCTTGCCGCGCACCCGCACCAGCTGCCCGCTCCAATCAATGTCCTCCACGCGCAACCCGCACAACTCGCTCACGCGCAATCCGCACGAGTAAATCGTTTCCAGCACCGCCACATCCCGCAGGCACACGCTGGCCGAAACCGGCCGGCCCGGCCCTTTGCGCCGGGGCGTGGCCATGAGTTTGACCGGCGCGCCGAGCAAATCGCGCATTTGCTGGAGCGTGAGAAATTTCGGCAATCGCCGGCCCGGCTTCGGCAACGCCAGATTTTTTATCGGCGATGCCCCGGCCACACCATGCCGGATCAGAAACTTGTAAAACGTCCGCAATGCGCAGAAGCGCAGTTGAATCGCCGCGCGGCCCAGGTTTTGCCGGCCCAAAAACCGGAGGTACCCGCGAAAATCATCGCGTTGCAGCGTTTCCCAGGCGACCGCCGGCCGCGCCGAAGCGGATTTATCCGCAAAGCCGGACTGTTCGTCCTGGTGCCAGTGAAAAAATTCCAGCAGCGCCTGCCGGTAATTCCGCTGCGTGTAAACCGACGCGTCGCGATCCGTGGCCAGGTGCGCGAGAAACTTCCGGACCCACTGGTCGTCGGCAGCCGGCTTGGTCTTTGCAGCATCAGTCACACGAAATGAATACACCATTTCACCGGGATATGCAGCAAAATGGAAACCCCGTCTTTGGTTTCAACAAGGAATCCATGAAACCATGAACAAACTTCGCTTCCGCCTTACCGGTTTCCTGGTTTTGTATTCAACGAACCAACACCATCACCGTGGCTTGTTCGGCGGCTTTCACCGCGTCCTCAAATTTCTCATCATGGATGTTGGGCGTTTTGAGTTTGGCGGAAATTTCCGGCATGGATTCGAGGAAGCTGAGGAGGCAACTGCTTTTGACCGCGTAATTCACGTTCTCCGGCAACGCCCCGCTCGTGAGCAGGGCCGCATTGGCATCGAGTTTGGCGGACACGACGCCAACCACATTGCCGCGCTCATCCACCAGCGCGCCGCCGGAATTGCCCGGCTGCAACGGCACGCTGATTTGAAAATAGCGCGGGTCGTCTTCCATGCCGGAAAGCGCGGCGATCTCCCCCTTGGCCAGCTTCGGCGAAAAACCCTGCAGTCTCACGTTGGGGAAACCGACGGTGGCCACCGTGCTGCCTAAACTCACCGTGCCATTGGTGGCCACCGGCAACGGCGTGAATTTTCCCTCCGCCTTGAGCAACGCCAGATCATGCGCCGCGTCCGTCTTCACCACGTCGGCCATGATGCGTCCCTTGCCGGTGATGAGGCTCACCTGGGTCGCTTGCCTGACCACATGATCATTGGTGACGAGAAATCCGTCCTCGGTGATGAAAAAACCCGTGCCGCTGGCAACGGCATCGGCATGAGCGCTGTCCCCGCCGGAACCGGCCGCCTTTGATTCCGGCGGCTGACTCGGTTTGAAACCGCGGACCAGCTGCTGCGCCTCGGTCATTTGCTCCGGCGACATCTGTTTCTCAACCGTGGGCAGCAACTGATTGGCATTCTCATTGGCCTGAGCCGAAGCCAGCTTCAACCATTTGTCCGCCTCCACATAATTCTTGCTGGTGCCGTAGCCATAATAGCAACAGCAGCCGAGATTGTACTGCGCCTCGTCATTCCCCGCATTGGCGGCTTTGCGCCACCATTTCACCGCCGCTGCATAATCCCTGGCCACGCCATAGCCGCCGTAATAACACAGGCCGAGTTTGAATTGGGCGCTGGCATTGTCCTGGTCTGCCGCTTTGTGCCACCATTTCGCCGCCTCCAGGTAATCCTTGGACACACCCAGACCGCCGTAGTAGCAAAGACCGAGTTGATACTGCACCGCGGCATCGCCTTTTTCCGCCTTGGCCTTGATTTCCTCGAACAACAGGGTGTTGGCATTGAACTGTTGGGCGTAGAGTTGAAGAACCGTTGCGTTCAGCAACAGCAGCAGAAACACCCGGACCAACCAGCTTGCCTTCATGCCGGCAGATTAATGGGTTTCAACCGGCTGGCAAGCCCGGCGATGGACGATTCCCGCCTATTTCTCCCCTTCGCGCGGAGGAAAATCAAACGTGACCTTGCCCTTGTCGTCCATCACCAGATACGCCGGAAACGGTCTCCCGGCCTTGGAAATGAATTTGTCGAGCAAATCGGTCTTGCCCGTCGCCAACAGTTTTTGCGCCTGCGCCGGTTCAATCGGCTGCTGCAAAATTTCCCGGCTGATCTTGAATTTGCACGGCTTGGTGTCCGCCTGCGATTTCTCGCACAGATATCCCGCCTCCGTGTCAAAAACCTTGCCGCCGCACCTCGGACATTTGCCCAGTGGCGCCTTGCCGGTAAAATCAATCTTTGGCAGCGGCACCTTCGAGGTCGCGCCTTTCGTTTTCGTTTTCCTTTCCCGCGGCGGAAATTCAAACGCCGTGCCGCCATCCTTGATGATCAGGAACGCCTTGAACGGCCGATTGTTTTTCTTGGAGATGAATTTCGTCAGCAAATCCGTTTTGCCCTCGGCGAGCAATTTCTTCACCTGCGCCGGCTCGATGTTCTGCTGCAGGATGATTTTGCCGGTGCGGAACTTGCAGGTCCGGTCCGCGCCCGTTGCCTTCTCGCAAAGATAATTCATCCCGGCGTCGAACACCCGCGCGCCGCATTTCGGACACTGGCCCAGCGGCTCCTTGCCGGTGAAATCCACCGGCGCGGCCGCTTCGCCGTTTTCGCCTTTCTGGCCGTTGCCGAAATCAAATTCCATCTTGAACTCGGCATTCAGCTTCAGCACGGCGGCGAACGGAAATCCCTTCTTGCTGCGAAAATTTTGCAACGGCCCGACTTGTTTATCCGTGATGAGCTTTTCAACCTCCTCCATCTCAAACATCCGGCCGCACAACGTTTTCCAGATCGAAAAGTCGCACTTTTCGTTGACGCACTGGAACGCCTTGTATTTTTCGTGAACCTCGCCCCCGCACTTCGGACACGGCGTTTTGAGCACGCCGAAATCGCCGGGAATCGTGTCTTCCTCGAATTTTTTGGCGCGTTCAACAATGTGCCGCGTCATGTCGGCAATCTCGGACATGAATTCCTTGCGGCTCTTTTGCCGGCGCTGGATCTGATGCAGCTTGAACTCCCAGTCGCCGGTCAATTCCGGCTTGGTCAATTCCGGAATGCCCAAACCGTTGAGCAGCTCCATCAGCGAAAACGCCTTGGCCGTCGCCTGCAGCTCGCGCCCGTTGCGATGAATGTAATCCTCGTAGATCAGGCCTTCGATGGTCGCCGCGCGCGTGGCCGGCGTGCCCAGGCCCTTCTCGCGCATCGCCTCGCGCAGTTCGTCGTCCTCCACCAGTTTGCCCGCGCCTTCCATCGCGCTCAGCAGCGTCGCTTCCGTGTGGCGCGGCGGCGGTTTGGTGACGTTGGGTTT
This sequence comes from uncultured Verrucomicrobiae bacterium, assembly GCA_963804345.1. Classification (GTDB taxonomy): domain Bacteria; phylum Verrucomicrobiota; class Verrucomicrobiia; order Limisphaerales; family UBA11358; genus UBA11358. The sequence continues at coordinate 56,232 of CAWDPX010000002.1, forward strand.
CACCTCGACCTCGCTGGTGCCTGCCTTTTCGTCCGGTTGCACCGGCACGAGACTCGGCGTGTCATCGGATTCCGATTCCTTGCCATAGACCGTGAGCCAGCCCGGAGTCACCAGCACCTTGCCGGCGCTTTTGAATGGCTCGCCTTCAACCCGCGTGATGCGATTGGTTTCGAGAAATTCCGCCGCCGGATAAAAAATGGCGAGGAACCGCTTCGTCACTAGGTCGTAAAGTTTGCGTTCCGGCTCGGACAAACCCTCCGGTGCCTGCGTGGTCGGAATGATGGCAAAATGGTCGGACACCTTGGCGTTGTTAAAGATTCGTTTGTTCGGATGCACCCAGTTGTTCTTGAGGATCGTTTCGGCAAAGGTCGCGTAGCCGGTTTCGCCGAGCATCTTCAAAGCATTTTTTACCGTGCCAATATAATCCTCCGGCAACGCCCGCGAATCCGTTCTCGGATAGGTCAACACCTTGTGCCGCTCGTAAAGCGACTGCGCCAGGCCAAGCGTGTTCTTTGCCGAAAAACCAAAGCGCGAGTTCGCGTCGCGCTGCAAACTGGTCAAATCATAAAGCAACGGCGACATCGAAGTCGTCGGCCGGCTTTCCTCGGTGACGATGCCCGGCTTGCCCAGGCACTTTTCCCGAATGGCTTCGGCCCGCACCTTGTCCCAGAGGCGCTCCGGCTTGAGCTGCTCGTCGCCGTCCTTTGCGTCAGGTTTGGAAAACTTTTCATCATACCAGCGCCCGGCATATTGTCCCGCCGCCACATCGAAGGTGCCGATGACCTCCCAGAAATCTCGCGATACAAACCTGCGGATCTTCGCCTCACGCTCGACCACAATGGCCAGCGTCGGCGTCTGGACGCGGCCAACCGTCGTCTTGAAAAAACCGCCGAGCTTGGAGTTGAACGCCGTCATGGCGCGCGTGCCGTTGATGCCGACGAGCCAGTCAGCTTCCGACCGGCTGTAGGCGGCGTCGGCCAGCGGCAACATGTCCGTGTCCTCGCGCAACCGTTCAAAGCCTTCGCGGATGGCCGCCGGCGTCATGGATTGCAGCCAGAGGCGTTTGATGGGCTGTTTCGCCTTGGTGTACCTGACGATGTTGCGGAAAATCAATTCGCCTTCGCGCCCGGCGTCACAGGCATTGACCAGCGCGTCCACGTCGGCGCGTTTAATCAGCTTTTTGAGGACCTTCAGCCGCGGCTCGCTCTTCTCGATTGGCAGCAAATCGAAATGCGGCGGGATGACCGGCAGACATTTGAACGTCCATTTGCCGCGCGCGGCCTCGACGCCTTCCGGCGGCACGATGGTAAGCAGATGGCCGACGGCCGACGAAACGACGTACCGGTCGCTTTCGTAAAAGTCTTCCACTTTCTTGAATCCGCCGAGCGCCTTGGCGATGTCGCCGGCGACGGACGGTTTCTCCGCAATGATGAGAGTTTTGCCCATTTATGTGCCCGCGCTTGTACACCGGGCGCGGCAAACATGCGAAGAAAATCTTTTTTGTCAAACCTTACCCGCAAAATATATTTTGGGGACAATTCACCGCCGAGGCACCGGACGAAAGAAAACTTCGACACGCATTACACGAATTGACGCAAATTTAAATTTCCCGAAAGGACTACGAAAATTTAGACGAAAGGCAGGGCGCGTCACTTCCACCTTCGCAATCCTACGGTGAGACAAACCGTGCGCGCCGTTTTTTGGTTTCAACAAGGAACCCGCCTCACGACACGCTCAATCCACCTTTTCCCAATCCTGCACCCGGCCGGGAACAATCCGGAACAGCGGATGCGGCGCGGGAAACTTCACCGGCAAAAACTCGTAATACCTTTTCGCATCCCGTTTTTTCAACTTCTGTTTCAGGTGCCGCCATTCATAAAGCAACTGGCCGCGCGTCTCGGTCAGTTTCCCGCGCATCCGCCGCGCGCCGATTTTGGACGCGTCAAATTTATAGCCGCGCCGGACAGCTTCCTCCTGCACCGCCGCCAGATAATTCGCCAGCGCAGCCGGCGGATTGGCCAGCCCGGAAAAGCGGCGCAATTGCGGATGATGCTTGTATCCGCGAGTCTCGCCGCGCAGAACTTTTTGGGCCAGCAACGCCTCGCGCCAGAGCGCCACCAGTCCCCGGGCGTCCAGATACTTCGGATGCAACGTCCACAACCGCATGAGCAATTTTAGGCGGACGCGATGGGCAAGTCCCGTTTGAAATGCAGTGGTCTGAAATGCAAAGACAAAGCGGCGGTAAACACGCCGCACTCCAGACGCTTCGCGCAGTTCGAGGACGCTCGCACCACGCGCCAGCGTCTGGACTGCGGTGGCTTCAGCACCGCTTTCCGTCACGAAATGAGCGTCCGGCCAATCCCGTCACACAAATGTTCAAGGCATGGCGAATGATCCTCATTTTCCTTGAAAACTTCGTAGCTGCGGACGTCAGTCCGCGCTCTTTGAATCCAATTAAAGTTAGCGCCGACTCACGTCGGCAGCTGCGGTACAGGTATAGGGAGTTCCAGTATTTGGTGGTACTGCCCGAAATCACTTCAAACGTTTCACCAAATCTGGCATCTAATCCCTGTGCGACGCATCGGAACCATTCTGGCGGGCTGGATTTGCCTCGCGGGCATCGCCGCGCATGCCGCCCACACGCAGGCGCGATTGATTTTATCCGCCGACACCGCGCGTCCGGGCGACACCGTGCTGGCTGGCGTGGATTTGAAAATGGAGCCGGGCTGGCACACCTACTGGAAAAATCCCGGCACCGCCGGCTACGCCACCAAAATCGAATGGCAATTGCCCCCCGGCGTCACCGCTGGCGACATCCAATGGCCGCTCCCAGAAAAATTGCCGCCCATCGAAGTCACCACTTACGGTTATGACGATGAAGTCGTCCTGCTGGTGCCGCTCACTCTCGGGACAAATTTGCCGCCCGGCCCGCTCGACTTGAAGGCCAAGGTCTCCTGGCTCGAATGCAAGGAAGCCTGCATCCCCGGCAGCGGTGACGTAGAAGCCACGCTGAACATTGGTGACGAAACCACACCTTCCGCCGACGCCGCGACGATTAAATCTTGGCAAAATAAAGTTTCAAAATCAGCCGCATATTTAACCGTCAACGCATGGTGGTATGATTCAACAAACGTCAATCCAAGATCACTCTTAATCCAAATCAAACCTTCTTCATCTGGCGTCGCAGACTTTTTCCCAGACGCAAGCGACGATTATGAAATTCAGCCGGAAACTAAAATTACTTTCGACGAATATAGTAACTCAACGATAGTAAATAAATTCGTAAAAAAATACTCAGGCGATTGGCCCAAGAGAATCAGCGGCGTGATTGTTACTGAAACCGGAAACCTGCGAACTGGTTTTGAAGTAAAATTACCTGTCAGCGAACAAACGCCCGCCAACGAAGCTGTATCCGCGCAAACGTCACCAGAGAGTAGGACAGGCGTCTCGCCTGTCCGGGCAGGCGGGACGCCTGCCCTACTCTCAATGCTGCTCTACGCATTCATCGGCGGATTGATTCTGAACATCATGCCGTGCGTCCTACCAGTCATCGCGCTGAAAATCCTCGGCTTTGTCGGCGAATCCCGAAGCGACCCGCGCCACGTTCGTAAGCTCGGCCTCGTCTATGCGCTCGGTGTGCTCGTGTCTTTTCTCGTGCTCGCCGCCGTCGTCATCGGCGTCAAGGCCGCCGGCCATCGCGCTGGTTGGGGCATGCAATTTGGCAGCCCGGTATTTGTGGTCTGCCTCACCACGCTGGTCATGCTCGTGGCGTTGAATTTGTTCGGTGTCTTTGAAGTCAATCTCAGCGGACGTGCGCTCGACGCGGCGGGCGGACTGGCATCGAAGCATGGCGCGGCGGGTGCATTTTTCAACGGCGTGCTGGCCACAGTGCTGGCCACGCCCTGCACCGCGCCGTTTCTGAGCATCGCGCTCGGCTTCGCCTTCGCCCAAAAAGCGCCGGTCATTCTGCTGATGTTTCTCGCCGTCGGTTTGGGACTCGCCGCGCCGTATGTCGTGCTGAGCTGGAATCCGGCGTGGCTGAAATTCCTGCCCAAGCCCGGAGCGTGGATGGAAAAGTTCAAGATTGCGATGGGCTTTCCGATGCTGGCGACCGCCGTGTGGTTGTTCAACCTCGCCGCCGGCAGCTACGGTAAATCGGTTTTGTGGCTCGGCATTTTTCTGGTGCTGGCGGCATTTGCTGCCTGGATCTTCGGCGAGTTCGTCCAGCGCGGTCGCGCCCGCAAAGGCGTCGCGCTCGCCATCGTTTTGATTTTGGTCCTCGGCGGTTACGCCTTCGCGCTCGAAAATCAACTGAACTGGCGCGCGCCCATCACGGCACCGGACGCAACCGGCCCGCTCAAAGAATCTCCGGACGGCATCGCCTGGCAGCGCTGGAGTCCGGAAGCCGTGGCCAAAGCGCGCACCGAAGGTCGCCCGGTTATCGTGGATTTCACCGCCGATTGGTGCCTCACCTGCCAGGTCAACAAAAAGACCAGCATCGAAATCTCATCCGTGCGCGCGAAACTCAAGGAGAGCAATGCCGTCGCCTTGCTCGGCGACTACACGCGATTTCCCGACAACATCACGGCGGAACTGAACCGCTTCAACCGCGCCGGAGTGCCTTTGGTTTTAGTTTATCCCAAGGAAGCCACCGCGCCGCCGATTATCCTGCCTGAAATTCTGACCCCGGGCATCATGCTCGACGCCCTCGACCGCACGGCTCGTTAACAAACGGGACAAGCGTCCCGCCTGCAAAAGCCAAGCATTGTGCCTTGTTTACTGTTTCTTTGGCGGGAGAGAGATCTACAAACTTTTGTCGCATATGCGACAAAGTTTTGTTATCTTTTTGTAAACAAAATACTTATAAAAGTGCCACAAGGCGCATTCAAGGATGGAGGATTCTCTCCTTTGCGCGGCAGTTTGACACCGCCCTCGACCGTGCGACCCGTTGAACATTTTTTGAAACCAAATGTCCAATGCTGCATCTAATGAAAAGGATTAAATTTATGAAAACTACAGTTGCATTGGTTACGGCTTTAACCCTGGCTTCCGCCGCGCTGGCCGCCGAAATCGGCAAGCCCGCCCCGGATTTCTCAGCCACGGACATCAACGGCAAGACGATCAAGCTCAGTGATTACAAGGGCAAGATTGTCGTGCTGGAATCCTACAACTCCGACTGCCCGTTTTGTAACAACCAATACAAAACCGGCGCGATGCAGGATTTGGAAAAAGACATGGCCGCCAAGGGGGTCGTGTGGCTCATCGTCAATTCCGTCAATCCCAACAATGCCAGCCATCGCACACCCGACCAGGCCAGACAGGAAATCGCCGACAAGAAAATTATTGCGACGGCCTGGATTGACGACAGTTCCGGCGCCGTCGGCCATCTTTACGACATGAAAACCACACCGGACATGTATGTGATTGATAAGAACGGCGCGTTGGTTTACCAGGGTGCGATTGACGACAAACCGGATCCGCAGCACGACCCGCGCACCGCGCACAATTACGTCCGCGAAGCCGTGGATGCCCTGATGGCCGGCAAATCGGTCGAGGTGAGCCAGACGAAGCCTTACGGTTGCAGCGTCAAGTACGCGAATTAAACCGCTTTAAGAAAACAGTGCCAAGGAGGGGGTGCCGCTAAAACGGCGCCCTTTTTCTTTGACCCAGGTCAAATCACACCTCGATTGTCCGGTTTATCTGGCACGCGCGAAGCGTCTTGGATTGCGCCGGCAGAGCGCAGCGGCGACGGCGCTTTTGGGGGTGAGAAACGGTTGGAATGATTTCACCAACTCGTTGCCAAAGCGGTGTCGCGCTTCGCTTGCCACCGCAGTCCAAAACGCGAAGCGTTTGCCGTCCACTCACGAATTGCGCGCAGCGGGCAGAGGACTGCCCGCCCCACCAGCAGCAAACTGCACCACTACCGATTAAAAGTCGCAGCCGGCGCAAGGCGGCTTTGCCATCTCACGTGCTCGAATAATTCTTCGGCCACGATGTAACCGATGCAATCCGCCGCGCCGCAGCGGCAGGGATGCTCCCGGTAATCTTCCAGATCGTAACCGTAGTTGAATGTGATTTCCTCTCCGGCCCGGATGCCGCGTCGCGCCACAATCCAGATGCGCCCGCCGTCCGGTTCCGCCTCGCAATTCGGGTCACAACTATGATTCAGGAAACGCGCCGGGTTCCACGGCACATTGCCGTCGAGGTCGTGCGTGTCATCCAGCGAGAAAATGTATTCGTTGTTCGATTCGCACCGGCACAATGATTCGGCCTTGGTGATCCTTTCACCGACATATTCGATGACGCGCGTGCCGGCGGCGATGTCCACCTTCGCAAATCCGCCGATGCCATGAATGGCGGATGGGCGAAAACAAACCAGCGCCGTGTCCGCAACGGTTGAACTGTTCAGTGCTGTCGGCATGATCTTAAACCTGTAGCGGCGGTCTATGGCCGTCGCTGACTCAATTTGCTATTTGGCGACGGTCGCAGACCGCCGCTACAGCTATCAAATCCGAACTCGCGGAGAAATTCTTCCGTCGGCGCGCGAATTTCCACGCGCCGCTTCGTGAACGGATCGACGTAAGCCAGCCGCACGGCGCGCAAACCCAATTCCAGACTGTCGTCTTCGCGTCCGTAAAGCTCATCGCCCATCACCGGACAGCCGGATTCCGCGAGGTGGACGCGGATTTGATGCGTGCGACCGGTGACCGGCCGCGCTTCCACCAGTGAAAGTTTTCCGTGTTTTTCCAAAACCCGGAAATGCGTTTCGGAATCTTTGCCATGGCGCGAATCCACCTTCATTTTTCTGAATCGCTTTTTGTCCGGCGCGAGTTTGAGTTCGCACGTCCATTCATTTTGCTTCGGCTCGCCCACCACGACGGCCAGATACATCTTCTCCATTTGGCGGCTCTCGAACAAATCAAAAAACCGTTTGACCGCACCGGGACTTTTGGCAAAGAGCAAAACGCCGCTCGTGTCCGCGTCGAGGCGATGGACATGGCGAAGAAATTTCAGGCCGCGCGACTGCGCCCAGAAATCCCGCGCCGCGATGGAGGATTCGATGGCCGCCTGCAAATTGCGCGACGTATTCTGCCACGCCACCGGCGCGAGCATCCAGCCACGCGGCTTGTCAATCGCGATGACCGCCCGGTCCTCGTATAAAATCGGGATCGGCTCGCAATCCGGCAGTTCGATGGAATTCATGCGTTTGATGGTAGCAGCCGACGTGAGTCGGCTCAAACTTTTCGGCAGCGCAGAAAAATTAATTCCTCCCTCGCCCCGGCCCTCTCCCCACGGAGAGGGAGAATCATCCGCCGACTCACTGAAACACCTGCGACTGGATTTACTGGATGGTCATCTGCAAAACAAAAACCTGACTACAGCTGTTCCTTCTCCCGGGGGAGAAGGTCAGGATGAGGGCGAGTGTCCCACCCATTCTCATCGCTTTCGCCATTCCTTCTTCGGCGGCTCGGGCAGGCCCTGCGCCCGCAACGCCGTCCGGAAATGGACCTTGGCGATTTTCGGCAGATTTTCCGCGCCCTGCTCCGTCACAAATTTCTTCGCCGCCTCATCCACGAACGTCGAAGCGCCTTTCGGCAGTTCCACGTTGAATTGTTTCTCCAGCTTCGCCAGCCCTTTCACGAATCCGTCTCGCGCCAGAATCGAAGCCGCCGCCACCGCCAGGTCTTCTTCCGCCCGATGCTTCTGCACCAGTTCAATTTCCCGGCCCAGCGACATCAGCGCCTTCGCCACCACGTCCTTGCTGGACGCGAACTGGTCGCTGATGGCCTTGACCGGCGCGGGTTTCATCTGATGCCGCAATCCCATCAGGTTTTCAATCACGCGCGCGTGGCCCCACGCCAGGATGGTGTTCACGCTCTTCATTTTGGCGTAAAGCCGGTTGTAAGCCTCGTTGCCAATGGTGACGGTGTTCACCACGCAACCCGGCGTCTTGCGAATCAACTCCGCGAGATCGGATATTTTCTTGTCGCTGGAAATGTTTTTGGAATCGCGGATGCCGGCATCTTTCCACGCCTTGACGACGTTTTCGTTGATATACGCGCCGGCGATGCACAGCGGTCCAAAGAAATCGCCCTTGCCGCTTTCGTCCACGCCGATGCGTGGCAGCAGCAAATCGGGATTCAGGATCGTTTCGTAACCGAGCCGCGCCTGTTTCAGGACTTCCGGTTCCAGGACGAACTCGATGAATTCCTGGGTACCCTTCCCCTGCACGACCAATTTGCCGCTCTCGTAGAACACCACGTTGATTTTGTCCTTTTCGCCGGCAAACCGCGCATACGGCACCGCGCGGAACTTGAAGCCGCGCGAGCTTAGGGCGGTTTCGAGCGCCGACGCCTGTTCGTCGGTGAGCTTGCCCGTGTAGGAGGTCAGTGGTTTCACAGGGAAACAAATAGCCGCAAAAAGGCGCAAAAGACACAAAAAGTTTTGCTCTGCCATGCCTGAAAGCCGCCACAGGCCGCTCAAACTGATTAACGCAGAGGACGCGGAGAAACGCAGAGATTCGCAGAGAATTACTTCTCTCTGCGTTACTCTGCGGCCTTTGCGTACTCTGCGTTTAAGTATATTTCGTCCGGTTGCGGCTGGCCGGGCCGGGGATTTCGTGGTTTCATCCTAATCATCGCAACGATGAAATTAAAACTGAAACTGGTTCCGGCATTGCTTCACTGGTTCGCGCAAAATGCCCGCGACCTGCCGTGGCGGCGCACCCGCAATCCTTACGCCATCTGGGTCTCCGAAATCATGCTACAGCAAACCCAAGTCAAAACCGTAATCCCGTACTGGAACCACTGGATGCGCGAACTGCCGACCATCGGAGCGGTGGCAAAAGCGCGTTCGGACAAAATCCACAAGCTTTGGGAGGGCCTCGGCTACTACACCCGCGCCCGGAATTTACAGAAAGCAGCAAAACAAATTGTCGCACAACACGACGCCCGTTCAGAAACCCGTAGGAGACGAGGTAACGAGTCTCAAATTAAAAGGAAGTCAGAGACTCCTCACGTCGTCTCCTACAAGTTCCCAGACAATTTCGACGATGTGTTCGCCCTGCCCGGGATCGGCCGTTACACCGCCGGCGCGATTTGCAGCATCGCGTTCAACCAGCCGACACCGATTCTCGACGGCAATGTCATCCGCGTGCTGACACGGATTTTTGGCATCGGAGAAAATCCGCACGAGAAGAAAACCAATGCGCAGCTCTGGCAACTGGCAAAGAAATTGGTTGAGCACGCCGATAAAGTAGCGCAGGCATCTTGCCTGCGTGGGCAGGCTGGAAGCCCGCCCTACTTTAAGGACTCGTGTTCGGCGCTAAATCAGTCCCTCATGGAACTCGGTGCGCTGATTTGCACGCCGCGAAATCCGCAGTGCGAAATTTGCCCGGTAAAAAAACTGTGCGTCGCGTTTTGTGAAAACCGCATCGGGGAATTGCCGAACCCAAGCAAACGCGAAGCGGCCACCACGAGACGTTTCGTTGCCTTGGTGGTTGAGAGAAACGGACGTTTCCTGGTCCGCCAGCGGCCCGCCGGGGTCGTCAACGCGCACTTGTGGGAATTCCCAAACGTTGAAATTGGAGCGCGGCTCTCCGAGCCGCAGCACGCCCGGTCGCAGAGCGCCGCCAGGGAAATTCCTGTGATTGACGGCGCACGGATGTGCTGCGGGTCGGGAGACCCGCGCTCCAAAGCAGTGGCAAACGCCGCGATACAAGCCCTGGGTTTCACGCCGAAGGAACTGACACCGCTTTGCACGTTGAAACATTCCATCACCCGTTACCGTATCACGCTGGAGGTTTTTCGCGTTCATCTCGGAGGGACGAGTTGCACGAGTCCCCATAAGAAAATGGGGCGGCGTGTAACTCCGCCCTCCGAAGTTGGGGTCTGGCTGACGCCGGCGCAGATGCGGGAACTGGCTTTCACTGCCGCCCACAAGAAGATTTTGAGGTCAGCCCCTCACCACGGACCTTTATCCAGATCGCCCGGCCGGTAGTAATCGGTGTAGGTGCCCGCCGGACCGTTGCCGGTGGACCCGACATCAATGGTTCCAGCGGGGTTGGCCTCATTAAAATTTTTCCATTCGACGCGGGCGTCTTCAAAAAGAAAATTCCCGCCGACAGGAACATTACCTGCGCCGGGATGGTCTGAATCCGGGTACATCTTTCCATTGTATATGCTTACGTCCGACCAACCCTTGAACTGCGTGCGCTGCAACCGGTCAATCATCACGGGTGCCTTCCGATAAGGGCCGTCCAGCTTGGGCCGTTTCAGGCACCACGCACCCAGCCCGCTGGCGTCGTAATTCCATGTGACATTCCAGGGATTCGGCGCGTTGGTGCGTCCCGGAAGGTAGTTGTAGCCGATCACGTTTGGAATGTTTCCCAGGGACTCGGCTTCACGAACCGCAACATCCGTCGGACAGAAGAACACATCGTTTTTGCCGCGCAGGCCGGAAACGCTGGTCCCAGGCTTGTCGTGGTATAAATACACGGGGTAGAAAACGTTTGAGAGATCATACGCCATCCACGCCAGGTCGGCGGCCCCGGGTTGGGTGTTGTCGGGAAAAAACCCGGGGTTATCGCCGGCATACATGGTGATGGCTGTGCCCCATTGCTTGAGGTTGCTGGCGCATTGAACCTTGTAAGCCTTCGCTTTGGCATTTGCCAGCACGGGCAGCAATATCCCAGCCAGAATGCCAATGATCGCGATGACCACCAGCAATTCGATCATAGTGAGACCGTCTGTGCAAAATAATTTGCGAGACTGGTGCTTCATGCGATCGTCTGCTTATAACTTCAAAATAACGCGCCGTCAAAGAATTTTGGCGGTTGCGAATTCTTCTTCACTTTAAACCGTCAAGGAGTGGCTCGCCACCGCCCATAAAAAACTGGCCAGCGTGGCCATCGGTTGTATTCTGTCCGACCGATGATTTATTTCGACCATAACGCCACCGCGCCGGTGATCCGCGAGGCGCGCGAAGCCTGGCTCGATGCCACCGAAAACAATCCGGGCAACGCGTCCAGCCCGCATCAAATCGGCGGTCGCGCCAGCGCCGCGCTCAAGGAGGCGCGCGAAAAACTCGCCGCGTTTCTCGGCTGCCAGCCGGCCGACATCAACTGGACGAGCGGGGCGACCGAGGCGAACAATACCGTCATGCACCACTTCGCACGGACACTCGACGCGAAGGCCGAGGTCTGGATTTCCGCCATTGAACATCCGTGCGTCCACGAATCCGCAAAGCATTATTTCGGCAAACGCGCCAGATTGATACCCGTCACCCACGACGGCGTGATTGACCTGGACTGGCTCACGGCGGAACTGGCCGATACGCGCCCGGGACTCGTCGGCATCATGGCTGCGAACAACGAGACCGGCGTCATCCAGCCCTGGCGCGAGGCGCTGGCAATTTGCCGTCAGTACCAGGTGCCGTTCTTCTCCGATGCCGTGCAATGGCTCGGTAAAATGCCGGCCAGGGGACTGGGCGAATGCGATTATCTGAGCGGCGCGGCGCACAAGTTTGGCGGGCCGCGCGGCGTGGGCTTTTTGAAAGTGCCGCATCGCAGCCAGGTCACTCCATTGATTCTCGGCGGCAAACAGGAACAAGGCCGCCGGGCCGGAACGGAAAATGTCCCGATCATCGTGTCCATGCTCGCCGCGCTGGAAGCGCGCGAAAAACAGATGGCCCGCAGCGAACACATCCTGCGCGGCGTCTGGCGCGAGAATTTTGAAAGGCAGCTTTTGCACAAACTGCCCGGCACGGTGGTCGTCGGCGCGAATTCACCGCGTTTGTGGAATACGGTTTCGGCATTGATGCCTGAAGGCGTGCAATTGCGCTGGCTGACCAGACTCGACAAGGCCGGGTTTGCGGTTTCCACCGGCTCCGCCTGCACCACCGGCAAGGAGGAACCGTCGCACGTGCTGGCGGCGATGAATTTCAAATCCGCGGAGGCGCATCGGGTGCTGCGTTTCAGCAGCGGTTGGGAGACGACGGAAGCCGACTGGGACGCGCTGGCCAACGCCCTGGTGAAAGTCCACGCCGAATTGCATCACGCGAAGGCGTGAGCCGGCCAAATCTCGTCGGAGGGGCGAGTTCCACGAGCCCCCATGTTCAGAGCATTCGATAAGTCAGAGGCTCGTGTAACTCGCCCCTCCGATAGCTTTGATTTTCTGCGTTCTCCGCGCCTCTGTGTTTCTCATTGAATTTCCCAAAAAAGAATTGCACTGGCCACTGGCCGGCGGATAATCGCCATCAATCTTCCAGTTGTTGGGGAAGCAGTGTGCCGGACAGAAAGTTAAATGCGAAACACATTCACAAACATGAATCAGGATAGGCTGCAAAACAGGCCGTCCATTATCTGTTAGGCTTCCTGACATGACCAAGAAATATGAAATCAAAACAGTTAGCGAACGTCTTAATCAAAATTCTGGGGCTTTCTCTGTGTGCGCAGAGCGTCATGCACCTTATTACTGGCATTTTTAGCACTCTCGCAAGCAGTAGGGGGCCATTCGTGTGGATTAACTTTGTGTCGGGAGCGATCCTGGCAGCCATCGGGATTTCTCTCATCTTCACAAGCCGAAATATTGCGGGGTTTTTGATTAAGAACGAAGATGAGTAATTCACGGAAGCCTAATCAGAGGATAGGCTGCAAATCCACAACCGGTTGACTTCCTAGCCTCGTTCCCTTGAAGCACACTATCGGCTGACCCGGTTCAGGCAAGAGGCGCATCTTGACGTCGCCACCCGAACGCAATCGGATTGGAGCGCGGCTGTGTGCAAAGCACCAGCCGCAGCACATTGAAAGACTCGGCGGTATCACGCATATTTCAGCAGGCTGGTTTTACGAAGCTGCTGCGGCTGGTCTACGACACAGCCCCGCTCCGAGGGCGCATCTTGAGCGCCCTCAGACCGGGTTGCTGAGCGTCCGCACTTCGCGTTGCGGGAAGGGAATCTGGATATTGTTGGCCCGGAATTGCTCGACTATGGCCTGGTAAATTTCCGTCTGCGCCGGCCCGTAATCGGCCACGGCCGTCCACGGGCAAATGGCGAAGTTGATGGACGAATCGGCCAGCATGGTGATGCCGACGCCCGGGGTGGGTTCCTTGAGCACCCGTGCGTTGCGCGACAGCACCCCGCGCACAATGGTCACGGCCGTGTTGATGTTCGTCCCGTAACCGACACCGACGTTCAGGTTGAGCTGCCGGATGTGGCCGTAGTTGTGCAAAATCTCGCCGACAATTTTCCGGTTGGGAACGATTACTTGTGAGTGATCGGCATGAAGCAGCGTGGTCGTGAAAAGTTCGATGCTCGTCACCTGCCCCTGCACGCCGGCAATTTCAATATATTCGCCGAAGCGAAAAGGTTTGGTGAAAATAATCGTCAGCCCCGCCATGAGATTGCTGAGAATGCCTTGCATCGCCAGACCAATGCCTACACCGGCCACGCCGACACCGGCAATCAACGCCGTCACGTCCATGCCCGCCGTGCCCAGCGCGACGACCAAAGCCAGGGCAAATATGAGCAGGCGCAAAATGCGCACCAGTAATTTGCGCATTGGCGGTTCCATCGCCTTGCTCGTCAGCCAGCGGTCCAAGAGTTTGCCGACCCAACGCGCGACGATGAAACCAACCACCACGACGACCAGCGCCGAAATGAGCGCGCCGGCGTGCAAGATGATGTAATCGACAATTTTGTCCTGCCAGATTGCCAGATTTCCCGTGCTTCCGGTTTTATTCATGGTCACCTCAATTTGTTGGTCCGTTGCCAACCATTCGTTAAATCAATTCCAGGCACTTCGTCAATACTTGAATGATTGATGCCAGCCCCCATTTGGCCAGGCTGCTCACGCAGCATGACCGGGAAAACACGCCATTTACTCGTCGCACTCTTCATCGTGGCTTTGCCTGTTATAGCGGATTTAATGCCAGATTATCTCAAAGCCATCCCGCAAAACCCGTTCACCGGCATGAACCTGGTATTGACGCGGTAAAATTTCGGAGGGGCGAGTTACACGAGCCCCAAGCCGTCAGTATTCAAAAGGATTTTAACGCAAAGCCGCAGAGACACAGAGGGAAGAATGTGTTCTCTCTGGCAGGTTTGCCACGGTCACTATCTGGTGAGTAACAAGCAGCTAAGATTTTGGATTGCGGTGGCAGAGCGCCCGTCCTCCGTAGCAATACTGCGGAGGGTGGACAGCGGCGACACCGCTTTTCGACTGGGGACAGAGCTTCCAAAGCGGCGTGGCGCTTCGCTTCCCGCCGCAGTCCAAAAAAAGATCTAGTTGCAGCTACGCCCAAATTCCAAAACCAGACCGCCAGATTTAAATGGGGACTCGTATAACTCGCCCCTCCGAAAATTCATTTTCACTCCCCGCGATAAACGGCGCGCGCCGTGCAGGTTTCCGCCACGGCAACTTCCGTGAGCAGCGGCAACTTCGGCTTCAGCTTTTTCCAGATCCACACGGCAATTTCCTCGCTCGTCGGATTTTCCAGGCCGGGGATTTGGTTCAGGTAATTATGGTCAATCTTTTCCCAGACGGGCTTGAATGCCGCCGTGATGTCCGCGTAATCCATCAGCCAGCCGAGTTTCGCGTCGCACTCGCCCGCCACGACGATGTCCACCTTGAAGCTGTGACCATGCAATCGCCGGCACTTGTGCGCTTTCGGCAAACGCGGCAGCAGATGCGCCGCCTCAAATTGAAACGTTTTTCGCAATTCCATTTTCATAATCATTTTAAACCACGGATGGACACGGATGGACACGGATAAGACTTGGATTGACGGGTAGGGCGGGCAGTCCGCTGCCCGCCGTTCGTGCGAACACAAACTGCGGCGCGCACGGAGTGGCGCGCCCTACCTGCATACAATTTGCCAAATGCTTTTTTCAAATCCGTGTTTATCCGTGTTCATCCGTGGTTAATATTACACTTCCCAATCCACCCACGTCACCAAATCGCCGAGCGCCGGGCGGCCGTCGTGCCGCCAGGTCAGCAGCGGATTTTGCATCCGGCCCAGCGGGCACACGCGGGTCACGCCCCAGTTCGCCAGTTGCTCCGCCAGTTCGTGCGCTTTTCGTTCCGGCGCGGCAATACCAACGGTCGAAACCTGGTCGCGCACGCTTTCGGCGTTGTGCAGCATTTCCTGCAAATCTTTCACGCCTTTCACGTAAACGAACCGGTTCAGGCACGACAGTTGGAAACGCGGGTCGGCTTCGTAAACCACCGTCCAGGCCGTTGAATCCCGGCTGTGCCACATCAGCGTCTCCGCTCCCTCGGCGCGGGCGGCTGCGCGCACCTGGTAGAACGCCCGGCGCGACGCGATGACCGCCGCATGTTCCACCGCCAGTTCGCCCCGCGGCTCGGTTTGCTCACGCCGCTCCAATTCGTCCGCGAGCAGCTCCGCAAACTGGTCCGGCAAAACCTTGCCGCCGGACTCGACGTAAATTACGTGCGGCGAAAGACAGCCCAGTTGATTCCACGCCACCACATCATCCGCCGCGTGGGAAATTATTTGCCGGGCGCTCGAACCGTGCAGAACCGCGCTGTCCACAAAACCAAAGCTCACGCGATGGCCGTACCCTAGAAAATGGGTTTTGGCCGGCAATCGCGAGCGAATGGCCGCCAGCGTCTCGTCACTGCCCGTCGCCGTCACGCAGTCAGCCTCGGCAAACAACGCGGTTTCCAGGTCCACATTGCCGCCGCGCCACTCGGCAATTTCCAGGCAGGCGCCCAGCTTGGGGTCGGCATCGTAAAGCGAGTGCGCAAACAAGCGGGGCAAGAACGCCGAACCGCTGGCACACTTTGCAAACTGCGCCGAACGGGTCAGCAGACCGAGCACGATGCTCATCAACGCCGGATTCGGAACGTTGCCCGCCGCGATATGGACGAGAAATTCCGGGCCGCGCCAAAAATGACAGGTGGCGAGTGGCGAGTGACGCGGGGAAACCGCTTTGCCTGTCACCTGACACCCGTCACCTGTCACATTGATGGCATCACCCAGTTCCTGCTCCAGCAGCGCCTCCAAATTTTCGGCCGTGAGCTGCCGGAAAAAATTGTCCAGGCCTTTTTCCAGGGTGGCACGTGAAAAAACAGGGGCCGGAGCGCCGGCCTCCGGTCCGGCGTGTTCCGTCATGCCTTTCGTGCCGTGCCGGAGGCCGGCGCTCCACGTTTGCTCCAACGCCAGTTTGCGGAACCGATTTTCCGGCTGCAACCAGCCCTCCGCCACGTCGCTCAGTGTTTTTATGATCTGTTCCGTTGAACGACCGGCGAGGTAACGCTCGCGATTCCGCTTTAGCGTCCGGCACGCCTCCGTGATCATGGCCGGCGACAGCGTCGCCTCCGGCGGCAGATCGGCGAGAAAATAGTTGGGCAGGTTCATTGGATTTACGATTTACGCGTTCAGACTGCCATCAACGAACAACCTCGGGGTTCGGCTAGCTGTGCGCGACCAATCAATTCAAAACCGTTGCCGCGGCGGATCCCCAAATCTTCCGTTTGAATGGCCATGACGGAATACACGTTCGCTAAATCGAACACGCGAATTAACCCGGTTTCACCGTCGGCGACCTCGTTACCTGTTTCGGGCGAGATGATTTTGACGCGTGCCCAGGGAGGGAAATGAAAGTGACGAGTGTCAGATGGAGCGCCGGCCTCCGGCACGGCGTGTTGGAGTTCACGCTCTCGCCTCGGCGAAGCCTGGGTCAGCGTGCCATCAGAACAAGCTAAAGCTTGAACTCCAACCGCATCACGCCGGGTTGGAGACCGGCGCTCCAATTCTGTGTCATACGCCTGCGAACTCAACTCACTCATGCCGTATTCGCAGATGATATGCGATGGCGGCACACCGAGCCGCTCGGTGATGAGTTGGTGCAGTTCAGTTTTTGGCATCGAACGCGACCGGTTTTTATAACCACCGGTTTCCATCACGCGTGAACCGGCGGGCAAATCAAAACGCAGATTATTCTCCGCCAGATAATCGAGCAAATGAACGAAGGAAAACGCCGTGCCGAGCAAAAGCTGGGGTCTCGCGTCTGGGGTTTGGCGTCTGGGAGAGAAAGCCTCAACCACGGCCGAGAAATTCAGCGTCCACGAACCGTCTGCCGCAATGTCGCCGAAGAATGTCCGGCCCGTGGGGACGCTCGCCCCACCGGGCTTTTGCCGCACGGTTTCAAACATGTGGACGAGGGATGAGTACGGCGCTTGCGCTGGCGGCGGCGTGAGACAAACCAATCGTAAATCGTCATTCGTAAATCGTAAATCCGGCAGAACATTTTCCAGAAACCAGGGCAGCAATGAAGCCTCATATAATTTCAACGACTCCGGCGAATGGAAGTGCCGGCTGGGCTTTTGTTCCGTCGTGCCGCTGGAGTGGAAAACCACGGTGCGTTCGCCCGGCGCCAAACAGGTCAATTCCAGTTCCTTGAACGCCGCCGTCGGCACGGCAGGGATTTGCGTCCAATGATCGACCACTCCCGGCGTAAGATTGCGCACCTTGCAAATCTTCCGGCAAGCAGCGTTGTGTTTGAACTGCAGTGTAAAGAGTTCGAGCGCCAGCCGGTTAAAATCTCGGAGGGGCGAGTTACACGAGCCCCCATCTCTGCTTGGGAGTTGGGAGTTCGGAGTTCGGAGTTCGGAGTCAGGGCCTCGTGGAACTTGGCCCTCCGAAAGCATGGCTTCGCGCAGGCGCGTGGCAAAATTTGAAAATTCGGTTGTCATGCGGTTTTTGTTTGCCGGCTGGTTTTCCGCCACAGCCGAAGGACATTGTAGTAGGGAATGACCTTGCGGCAAGCGTGAAGCTTGTCTTATCGCAAATCCTCCTCGTCCTCGTTCTCGTCCTCGAAAAAACCGACTTTCACTCGATTACGAAAACGAGGACGACGACGAGGACGAAACGATATTGCGCAGGATTGCCAACACCACGTTCATCCATCACACTGTCCGCCCTGATGAGCAAACAGTTTTACATCACCACCGCCATTGATTACGTCAACGGCCAGCCGCACCTCGGCCATGCCTACGAGAAAATCATCACCGACGTCATCGCGCGGTCGCGCCGCAGCCTGGGACAGGAAGTTTTTTTTCTGACCGGACTGGACGAGCACGGCCAGAAGGTCCAGCAAGCTGCCGTCGCCGAAGGGAAAACGCCCCAGGCCTATTGCGACAAATTGGCGGCGGACTGGCAGGCGTTCGCCAAAAAACTGGAGCTGACCAACGACGATTTCGTCCGCACCACCGATCCACGGCACAAGGAAATCGTCCAGGCCGGCCTCGCGAAGGTGCATCAAGCCGGCCAAATTTACAAAAAAACCTACTCGGGCTTTTACTCGACGAAGGAGGAAACCTTCCTGACCGAGAAGGACCGCCGTCCGGATGGAACGTTCGATCCCAGCTACGGCGAAGTCATCGAACTGCAGGAGGACAATTATTTTTTCAAGCTGGGCGAACAGCAGCAGTGGTTGATTGATTACCTGGCAGCGAATCCATCGTTCGTCCAGCCCGATCATCGCCGCAACGAGGTGCTCGGCTTTCTCAAGAACAACGAACTGGAAGACCTGTGCATCTCGCGTCCGGCGACGCGTTTGAACTGGGGCATTCCCCTGCCCTTCGACAAGGATTTTGTCACCTATGTCTGGTTTGACGCGCTGGTGAATTACATCAGCATCCCCGCCGCCCACGGCGATCCCACCGTCCTGTCCGCCCTGTGCCCGTCAGCCCGCACTCATCCCTCGCCGCTTTACCTCTGGCCCGCCGACGTTCACGTCATCGGCAAGGACATTGTGAAATTTCACGCCGTCTATTGGCCGATCATGCTCAAGGCAATGGGCCTGCCGCTGCCGAAACAAATTCTCGTCCATGGCTGGTGGCAGAAGGACGGCGCGAAGATCAGCAAAAGCACCGGCAACATCGTTGACCCGATTACGGTCATTGATGAATGGGGCCTGGACGCCTTTCGTTTTTATGTTTTGCGCGAACTGGACATCGGACCGGACGGCAACTGGACCGACGCCGGATTCCAGTCGCGTTATCAGGCCGAACTGGCGAACGGTTTGGGCAATCTCGTCAACCGCTCGCTCTCGATGCTCAAGCGCTATCGCAACGGCGTCGTGCCGGCGAAGCATGACGAACTCGCCGCCGCCGCCGCGAAAGCCGCGGACGAAACGCGAGCATTGCTCAAACAAAACCAGCTCCAGTCCGCGTTGCAGAGCATCTGGGGACTTGTCACGCGCGCCAACCAATACGTGGACCAGACCGCGCCGTTCAAGCTGGCCAAGGACCCGGCACAGGCCAGACGGCTGGACGAAGTGCTCTACAATCTGACGGAAACCTGCCGGGTGCTGGCGGTTTTGCTCTGGCCGTTTCTGCCCGGCACGGCGGTGAAGATTTACGCACAACTCGGTTTAACCGGCACACCGGACAAACTTGACGCTGCGACCTGGGGCGGTTTGCCCGACGGCCACAAAATCGGCGAACCCACGCCCTTGTTTCCGCGGAAGGAGGTGTGATCTTTCGGAGGGGCGAGTTCCACGAGTCCCACTTCTGCTGAAGGAAATTCAGGGACTCGCAGAGATCGCTCCTCCGAAAGACACCTGCGAAAGACATCTTTGCAGGTGGCATGTGTTCTGCTAAGTTGTATTTATGAAAATGAACTTCGCCGTGATATTTTCATCGCCGGTCATCCTGGCCCTCGCCGTTGCGTTTCTCACCGGCTGCAAGACGTCACCGGTTGACTGGGACAGCCGCATCGGGCATTACACCTATGACCAGGCGGTAACCGACCTCGGTCCGCCGGACCGGCAGGCCAGACTCAGCGATGGCAAAGCCGTGTACAAATGGTTTGTCCAACCCCCGGTCACTCCCCGCTTCAATAGCGGCATGTCCTATTATGGCAACAACGGCTTCGGCGCGAACCAAACCATCGGAGCCAGCTATAACAGCCAGATGCTGCAATTGACCTTCGACCCCAACGGCAAGCTGACCGCGTGGTCGAGGAATAACTGATCAAAATTCAATTCAACGCCACGCCGCGGCGGACGTAGGTCGGGATGTCGAGGTCTTCGCCCTTGTGAATCGTCGGCTCGCTTTTGTCAAAACGTCCCTTGGAAATGATCGCCAGCGACAACTGCGCCTGGCGCATCTTGGGATTGGATTTTCGCGCGCGACTTCCGGCGTTTCTGGCCACCGACTGTTCGCGCTGTTCCGGGGTCATTGACGGCGAACCGCAACGCGAACCCGGCCGCGCAATGATGCCGCGCCCAGTTACTTGTTCCTCAGAATCACCGGACGCCGCGAGAGGAGGCAAGTCCATGGGAACCGGGCCGGGTTTGGCCGCAATCACCGTCACGGACAAACGGTTTTTCAGCGTTTCGTCCACGGCGGCGCCCATGATGATTTGCGCGTGTTCGCATTGACGGCTGATTTGTTCCATCACGCGATTCACCTCAGCCATGGCCAGTTCCTTCCCGCCCATCAGGCTCACCAGCACCGCGCTGGACTCGGCCAGCGCCCGGCCCTCGTCGAGCAGCGGATGCGCAATCAATTTTTCGACGACCTCGCGCGCGCGCGCCGGACCGGTGGCTTCAACGCAGGCAAACACGCTCTCGGAATGGCGGTCGCGCAGCAGCGCGCACAAATCGTCAAAATGAATCCGGATCAAACCCTTCCGCGTGAGCAAACGCCAGACGCCGCGCACGCTTTCCACGAGCAGTCCGTCGGTGATGCGGAATGTGTCCAGCACGCTGGTGTTCTCGTCAATCAATTTGAAGGTCTTCTGGCACGGCAAACAGATGACGCCGTCGGCAACGGACCTGAGCTGGTCCAGTCCCTGCTTTGCCTGCTGCTGGCGGCGGTTGCCCTCGCACGCGAACGGCAGCGTCACAAACGCCAGCACCAGCGCGCCGGCTTCCTTCGCCGCGCGAGCGAGCACGGGACTGATGCCGCTGCCCGCGCCGCCACCCAGGCCGGCAATCACAAAAACCACATCCGCCCCTTCGCACGCGGTCTTGAGCGTGGCAAACTGTTCCTCGGCAATGGCGCGGCCGCGTTCCGGGTCGCCGCCGGTGCCCAGGCCGCGCAGCAATTTCGTTTCGAGTTGAATTTTGACGGCCGCGGACGACGCCGCCAGCGATGACGAGTCGGTGTTGACCGCCACAAAACCCGCGCCCGCAAAATCCCCGCCGTTCAACGCGTCGAGCATGGCGACGCCGGAACTGCCCACGCCGAATATTTTCACCGCCGGGGCCGTGACCGGCTCAAGCATGGCCGCTGGAGTCTGGGGTTTGGTTTTCATGATGAATTGGATTTAGGAACGGCGCAAGAAACTGGTGATGGTGCCCTTGATACCCTGGGCCAGGGATGGTTTGCCTTCGCGTTTGCGGGTTTTGAACGAGCCGAATTTGACGAGGCCGATGGCGCTGACAAATTCCGGCTGGTCGAGCGCGGATTTCAGGCCGCTGATGGAATTGGTCTGGCCGAGCGACACCGGCATTTGCATCACCTTCTCGGCGAGCGCCGCAATTTGCGGGACGCGGGCACAACCGCCGCACAGAAAAACACCCGCGCGCAGATAATCGAAGAGTCCGGCCTGCTCCAAATCCTGCGCGACCAGTTGGAAAATTTCCTCGAGCCGCAGCGACATGATGCGGCGCAGATGTTCGACATTGACCGTTTTCAGCGGCAGGCCGAGTTCGTTCGTAATGGTGATGGTCTGACTTTTGATTTCCCTGTCCACCAGCGCCGAACCGTGTTCGAGCTTGAGTTTTTCGGCGCGGCTCAAGGGCACTTTCAGGCCGTAAGCCAGGTCGTTGGAAACATGATCCCCGCCAATCGCCAGAACGCCCGTGTGCCGGATGACGCCATTGGTGTAAACGACGTAGTCCGTCGTGCCGCCGCCAATGTCAATGACCAGCGCGCCCAGCTCCTTCTGTTCGCTGGACAGCAGCGCCAGCGACGACGCCAGGCCGTTGAAAACAATTTCATCCACTTCCAACTGCAAACCCTTGACGAGACGGATGGCGTTTTGGAGGCGGTTCGTGTTGCCGTGAACGACGTGGACGTCCACTTCGAGCCGCGAACCGAGCATCCCGACGGGATTCGTGACGCCATCCTGGCCGTCCACAAAAAAATGCTGGCGGATGGCGTGAACGACGTTGTTTTCCGTCGGCAAATTGATCGCCTTCGCGTTTTTTACCACGTCCTGCACGTCGTCCTCGGAAATTTCGCGGTCGGCGGAAACCACCGGATGCACGCCGCGATTGTTGAAGCCGCGGATGTGCGCGCCGGTGACCCCGAGATACACGTTCCGGATTTCCACGTCGGCCATTTGCTCGGCCTCGACGATGGCGTTGCGCACGTCCTCCTCGGCCTGCGTGGTGTCCACGATCTCGCCCTTGCGCACGCCGCGGGAGCGCGCCTGGCCGAGACCGATGACATTCAGCGAGCCGTCGGTGTTTCGCTCGCCGACGACGGCGCAGACTTTGGACGTGCCGATTTCCAAACCGACGATGATGGATGAATCATCAAACATTTTACCTCCGGGTATTTTGGGGGTTGACTGTCCTGGGCGATGCCGACGGCACCGCGACGGCTTCCATCCAACGGACGGGAACATTGTTGGAAACCGCCAGATTGAGCGACACCACCGCTTTGTTCATGCGCTGTCCCAAATCATAAATTTCGCGCCAGCGCCGCAATTGTTGCTCCAAATTGTTCAAACCGAAAGTTATTTCGCCGCCCTGCCCCGTCGTCGCGACCACGGCTCCCGGCAGGGACACATCAATGCGCCGCAAATCCACCAGCCCGGCCATCGGGGAATGGCCGAACGCGCCGATCAATTCCAGCGCCGCCTGCACCTGCGGCAATTCGAGGCGATGGCCTGATTGCAATTGATACACATTCAGCCCGGAAATCACCGGCAACTGGCTGTCCACCTGCGCCAGCGGAATCACGCACAACCGCGGATCCAGCGGTTGCATGACATAGCCATCGGCATCGAGTTGGAACACCTCCACGGCAATGCCGCCGGCCGCGTCGGCGCGCGGGATGTCCACCTGGGCCACCGGGTCACGCTCCGTCACGCTAATCTTCAGTGTGCGCGGCAGAATGCGCTCGATGGAGACGGAACCGATCGTCGAAACCAGTTCCAGATTCCGCTTCACCGCCGTCAAATCGAGCGCAATCAAATTGTCACCCAGCTTCACCTTCGACCACCGGCGCAATTGATCCGGCGCAATCATGCCGTCCGTCTTCACTTCGACATGTTGAATGGCGAATTCGGAGTTTTCATAGACGAATTTGTCCAGCGCCCACTCGCCCGTGCGCCAGAGCAGATAAAGACCGAACACCGTGCCGAACAGGATGCCCGCCGTCAGCGCCGCCAGCCGCGTGCGCGTCGCGCGCACCTGGTCGGAACGCAGCTTCACGTCAAGGACATGAAAGCGGTGCAACCGCCGGTTTTTTTGTTCGCGCCTGAACCACATAATTCAATTTTTCGCTTCGCCGAACATTCAATACCCAACTTCCAACATCGAATATCGCGGCGTCTCGAAACCTTCGGCGTTCAGCGTTCGATGTTCGATGTTCGATGTTCAATGTTCCCAACTATTTCCTTTTCAAGGCCAGCTCCACCATCTGCTGGCAAAGCTGCGCGTAATTCAGCCCCGCCGCCGCCGCCGCCTTCGGCAGCAAACTCGTCTCCGTCATGCCCGGCAGCGTGTTCACTTCCAGCACCATTGGTTCGCCGCTGACACGCACCATCACGTCCACGCGCGCGTAATCGCGCCCGCCAACCGCCTGGAACGCTCCCAGCGCGGTTGCTTGAATCCGTTTTGTCGTCGCGGAATCAAATTCCGCCGGACAAAAATATTCCGTGCGGCCGGCCGTGTATTTGTTTTGGTAATCGTAACTGCCCACCTTGGGCCGGACTTCCACAATTGGCAGCGGCTCGCCACCCAGAATGCCAACGGTGGTTTCGCGACCCACAATTTTTTCCTCGACCAAAACCTCGGAATCGAATTTCAGAGCTTCCGCCAGAGCCTTTGGCCAGTCCTCGACCTGCTCGACGAATTGCAAACCGACGCTCGAACCCTGCCGCACCGGTTTTACCACCAATGGCGGCTGCCAGCCCTTCGGCAACGGAGCTTTTTCTGAATTCAAAACCAAAAACTTCGCCGTCGGAACTCCAGCTTTAAGACAGCGATTCTTCGTCAGCACCTTGTCAAACGCAATGCGGCTCGCTTCGGCATCGCAGCCGGTGTAAAGCGCGCCCAGTTCGTCCAACCGCCGTTGAACCGTGCCGTCCTCGCCATAAGTCCCATGTAAGGTGAGAAAAACAACATCGGTCTTTAGCGGCAGACTCCACGACCCATCGCGCGGATCGAGTTCATGGACTTCATGGCCGAGAGAACGCAGCGCTTTCACCACTGCCGCGCCGGTACACAACGACACTTCGCGCTCGGCGCTCGGTCCGCCCAGCATCACGGTGATGTTCAATTTCCGGCTCACTTCTTCTTCCTCGCGAATTTTTCCAACGACACGGCGAGGTCAGGAAACGCCTTCAAGACCTGTTTGTCCGCCGTGACCAACTCCGTATTCAAATCCTGCGCCAGCGCCACATATTCGCAGTCGTAGGCGGAGCATTTGGTCCGATAAGCCAGTTCCAGAACTTTCCGCGCGTTTACGGAATACTCGCGCCCGGCGACCGTATCTTCCGCCAACCGCAGCGAACTGATCGCCGCCTCAAAATTCATCCCGGCATGGCGGATATATTTCAGCAGCGTCGCGCAGTATTCCGAACGCCACAGCAATGGCGCGGCCCAAACGGAATCCACCGCACACACCGCTTCGGCCAGGGCCGAGTGCTCAGTGTGAATCGAAAAATAGGCAATAAGATTGGTGTCCACGACAATCATTCCCGGCCCTCGCGCTTCCACCGGTCAATCTGCGCCGCCGTCGCCTTGAACTTCATCGTCGCCCGCAACGCCCTCGCCCGCGCAATCAGCGCCTGCGGATCCACCGGCACGCTGCGGACGCTGGATTCCAGCACCGCAATCGCCTCGGTGTTCAAACTGCGCCCGTGCGTCACCGCGCGCCGCTTCAATTCGCGGTGCGCCTCCTTCGAAATGCCCTTGATGGTGATCGTGATCATGCCGCAACCATAACGCAACCATTTTGGATGTCAACACCGTTTCAAGGGCGTATCCCGCTCACCGCCCCCGGAGCTGCGGCTGTCTCAGCCGCAGCACGCCCGACCGCTCAAAAAGCCTCGAAATCTCGCTCGCTTGTCCGGCAATCCAAGCCGCTGCGGGTGAGACACCCGCGCTCCGAGGCAGAGTCAGGCTGTCCTTCGCTCAATCCTCGCCGATGATTTCAACTTCCGTTTCCAATTCAATGCCGCGCGCCTCTTTGGCCTTCGCCTTGAGAATCGCAATCAATTCCAGGATGTCCCGCGCCGTCGCATTGCCGTCGTTCACGATGAAATTGCCGTGCTCGGTGGAAACCACCGCCCCGCCGGCGCGCGTGCCTTTCAATCCCAGCTCGTCAATCAATTTGCCCGCTGAAATCGTTGCCGGATTTTTGAACATGCAGCCGGCACTCGGCGCGGCGGGTTGCGAGGCCCAGCGTCTCTCGCTGAACTCCTTCATCCGCTTTTCGATTTCCTCGCGCGGCGCCGGCAGGCCCCGGAATACCGCGCCCAGCGCAATGTGATCTTTCAGCAGCGGACAGCAGCGATATTCCACCGGCATGCCGGCGCGACTGCGTTCCTGGATTTTTCCGGTGTGATCCATGAACCGCACCGACTCGATGACATTAAATGTCGCACCACCCATCGCGCCCGCATTCATGCGCAACGCGCCGCCGACGCTGCCGGGAATGCCTTCGAGAAACTCAACGCCGCCCAGACCATTTCGTTTCGCCTCGGCCGCGACATTTTTCAATTTTGCCCCCGCGCCGCAATGCAATCGTTCACCGGCAACCTCAATGCGGCTGAAATTCGGCTGCGCCAGACAAATCGCCACACCGCGAAAACCGCCGTCGCGCACGAGCAGGTTCGAGCCGCGGCCAATCACGAAAAACGGCAGGCTGCATCCATGGCAAAACTTCACCACCGAGGTCAGATCCGCTTCCGATGCCGGCTCGATGTACACGTCCGCCGATCCGCCAATGCGCAGGGTGGTGTGCTTTGCCATCGGTTCGTCGCGGCAAATATCCGTCGCCAGCGAAACGCGTCCGGCCAGTTCACCGGCAATTTGCGCCCCGGTTTTCATCGGTTATTTTGAAATGGAATCGGTCATGGTCATGCGCCCAGTGGCACCGCGGGCTTTGCGGACTGGTCGGCACAATCGCAGGAGCATTTTGACGCCTGTGCCGCCGCCGGCCCTTGTTGCCGCGCAATGGCCGCCAGCATGATTTCCGCGATTTGCTCCGCCGCCTTGGGCGCGTGCCATTGCGCCAGCGCGGCCTGAATTTTTGCGCGGGCGGCCTGACCTTCAACCAGTTCGCACAGCAAGGCAACCAGCTTTTCCGGTGTCGCATTTTTTTGCTCGAGCAATCGCGCCGCGCCGGTGGCTTCAAACGCGCGCGCATTGTGAAATTGATGGTTGTCCGCCGCGGCCGGAAACGGCACGAGCAACGATGGCAGGCGCATGGCGGCAATTTCAGCCAGCGACGATGCGCCGGCACGGCTCACGGCCACGGTCGCCGCGCCGAGGGCCAGGTCCATTTTCGCAAAAAAGGGCTTCACCATGGCATCGAGGCAGCGTTTGTCGTAGGCGGATTGTACGAATTCAAAATCTTTCGCGCCGGCCAGATGCAGCCATTGCCAGTCGCGCCCGTCCAGCAGCGTCAGCGCGGACAAAATCATTTCGTTGATGCCGCTGGCGCCCTGGCTGCCGCCCATCACCAGAACGGTCGGACGATCTGGTTCAAGTCCGAATGCGGCGCGGCACGGCGCCGGATGGCCCGGTTGAAATTGCGGGCGAACCGGCGTGCCGGTCAGGGTGACTTTACGGGCGCGCAGGCGGGCGGCGGCGTCAGGAAAGCCAACGAACGCCTCGTCCACGAAGCGGGCCAGAAAGCGGTTGGCCCGGCCGGGGATGGTGTTGGATTCGTGCAAAAACGTCCGGGCGCCGAACTTCCGGGCCGCGAGGACGGGCGGCGCGCTGGTGAATCCGCCCATGGCGAGCACGGCGTGCGGCGGACGCGATTTGAATAATTTTCGCGACGCGCGCCACGATTGCCAGAAGCTGCGCGCAAATGAAAGGTAGTTGCGATTCTGCAGCGCAACGGCGGGCAGCGTGATGACTTCCATGCCGCGCGCGGATTTCACGGCTTCCTGGTCCACATCCTTGGGCGAAACCAGCAGGACCACGGCGCAGCCGCGTTTCTGAAGTTGTTCCGCCACCGCCAGACCTGGAAACAGATGCCCGCCAGTGCCGCCGCAGGCGATGGCGACGAAGGGCGTGTTGGCTCCGGGGGAAGTCATGTGGCGGCTTTGGCGGCAAAAGGATTCTCGTCAATGACGGGGGCCGTCGTCCGGACCTTTTCCCGCGCGGGCGCATGACGGGCGATGCTGAACAACAGACCGACGCACGTGAGCATGGCCAGCAGGTTCGAGCCGCCGTAGCTTATGAATGGCAGGGGCAGGCCCTTGTTCGGCAGCGCGCTGGTGACGACGCCGATGTTGATGGCGGCCTGAAGGCTGATTAGAAATGTGACCCCCACCGCCAGCAAACTGCCAAACGGGTCGCGCGCACGGAGGGCGATGTAAATTCCGCAAATGGCGATGACGACAAACGCCAGAACGACGAGCAGCGTCGCGATCAAACCGAGTTCCTCGCCAATGATGGAAAAAATAAAATCGGTGTGATCTTCCGGAACGAAACCGAGTTTTTGACGGCCGTTGCCAAGCCCGAGTCCCATCCAGCCGCCGGAGCCAAGCGCAATCATGGCCTGGTACGCCTGATAACCGACGCCTTCCCGGTGCTGTTCCATGTCCCACCAGCTGAAAATGCGCCGCAGACGCATCGGGTCGTGCAAGATGGAAACCGCCAGTCCGGCGGCGCCGAGCAAAACGGGCGGAATAATATATTTCCAGCGGACCCCGGCGATGAGCAGCATCGTGCCGCTGACGGCGGCGAGCAGGATCGTGGTGCCGCGATCCGGTTCAACGAAGACCAAACCGAGCATCAAAGCAATGAGCGCGCCGGGGAAAAGGACGCCGCGTTTCCAGGTCTGCATCTGCCGCTGGTAACGGTCGCCATACCACGCCAGCATGATGATGAGCGCGATTTTTCCGAGTTCGGACGGCTGAAAGCGCACGCCGTGAAAATCAAACCAGCGGCGCGCGCCATTGATTTTTCTGCCGATGTGCGGGACGAGCACCAGCAGGAGCAGGAACAGCGCGAGGATGAAAATCGGCCCGGCGAATTTTTTGAGCCATTGATAGTCGAGGGTGGTCGCCGCCACACAGAGGGTAAAGCCAAACGCGCACCAGATGAGTTGCATCATCAGGTAGTGCCCGCCGGCCTGCGTCACACTCGAGCTGTAGAGCATCACCAGCCCCAGCGCCAGCAGGGCGGCGACGCAAAACGCCAAAGTTGTGACGGCGACTTTCATTTCAATGCCTCAAAATCCCGCAAAGCGGGACCAGCCGCTATCATTTCAACGTTTATTGACCGGCAGGCGTGCCGGCGGGCGCAGGCGCTGGTCCCGGCGGCGGCGTGGCCGTTACGGGTGCGGGCGCCGGGGCCGCCGCTTCGGCTTTTGCCGGAATGGTCAGCTTCTGCCCGACTTTGATATGGTCCGTCGTCAGATTGCTTGCGGCTTTGATCGCCTTGACGGTGGTGCCATGTGCCTTCGCAATCTTGGTCAGCGTATCGCCGGATTTCACCGTGTAAGTTTCGCCACTCATGCTGGTGTCGGGCGCGACGGAAGCGCCGTTCGCAGCCGGGGCCGTGCCGCCGGCCGGGATGGTCAGTTTCTGTCCGACCTTCAACTTGGTCGGCTCAACGCCGGGGTTGGCCGCTTTAAGCGCACTGAGCGTCACGCCATTCTTCTTCGCAATTTTTGCGAGTGTGTCGCCGTGGACGATGACGTATTCGGTCCCGGCTGGCGCCACAGGCGGCTGCACCACGACCGGCGGCGGAACCACGGGCGGATTGGAGGCAACCGTCGGCGGCGGATTCGTATCCATGACCACCGTATTGGTATCTGCTGGCGGCGGCTGGTTTTCTTCGCTGACCTGTTCGCGTTTGCAGCCCTGAATGAGCATGGCGATCAGGCTGGCGGTTCCGACCACGGACACGCAGAGCACGCCGAGTCTCATGTGTGAACGGCGTTTGCTTTGCTGCTCCAACAGGGAGCCTTTGGGTACGAATGGGTTCGGGTTATTCATTGATTTGGCGCTGATGGCGTCCTTTCTTCGAGGTTGGTTGATTTTGTTCGCAGCGAAATTTTCCCTCGGCAAATTTCGCGGCGCGTTAAATTCATTTTGTTCATTGGCGACGGACTGAAGGCGCCGCAAAATTTCAAACCGGCTGGTGAAACGAACACTCCGCCGGCCCTTGCGCGTCTGGCCGCTGCCGCCAAAGTTATTAACAGCCGGAGGCCGCTTGTGCAAGGAGCAAAGCGACCGCGCCAAACTTCATTATGGTCCAATGGCAGCGTCATTTCTACCTCAGTTTCAGCGTCGCCAGGGCGACAACCGCAAATAGCACGCACAAAATGTAAAATCGCATCACCACCTGCGATTCGTACCAGCCCTTTTTCTCGAAATGATGATGCAACGGTGCCATCAAAAAAATCCGCCGGCCGGTGCCATAAAACTTTCGCGTGAAGCGGAACCAGCCGGTTTGCAAAATCACCGAAACGGCTTCCAGCACAAATACGCCGCCCGCAATCATCAGCACAAACGGCTGATGAATCAACACCGCGATGATGCCGAACGCGCCGCCGAGCGCCAGTGACCCGGTGTCGCCCATGAACACCTGCGCCGGATGGCAGTTGAACCACAAAAAACCAAGGCCCGCGCCGATCATCGCCGCGCAGAACACCGTCAATTCGCCCGCGCCGGGCACATAAGGAATTTGCAAATAGCCCGCCGTCCGGATGTTGCCCGCCACGTATGTGAACACGAGAAACACAAAGGCCACGATCAACGTGCAGCCAATCGCCAGACCATCGAGGCCGTCCGTCAAATTCACCGCATTCGAGCTGCCGACAATCGCCAGCACCACCACCAGCAAACCGATCAGGCCCGCGCCCGTGGCCACCGGGTGCTTGCAAAACGGAACCATGACGTCCGTAACCAGTTTGGTCGTCGAAGGTGTCATCCACAAATAGACGGCGATAAAAGTTGCCAGCGCAAATTGCGCCACCAGCTTGACGCGCGGCGGGGTGCCGCCGCCGGTTTGCTGGATGATTTTTGCATAATCGTCGTAAAATCCCAGTCCCGACAGCACCAGCACCGAGAGCAGCGTCAGCAGCACCAGCTTGTTGTCCAACTGCGCCCACAGCACGGTGGAAAAAAACAACACCGCCACAATCAAAATACCGCCCATCGTCGGCGTTCCTTTTTTGCTCAAAACCCGCGCGGCCAGACCGCCGGCCTCCTCGGCCCGGTCCGCATAGTCCTGCCCGAATTTCAACTGTTTCAGCCAGTGAATGATTCTCGGCCCCAGCCACCAGCTCAACATCAACGCCGTGATCGCCGCGCCCGCGCTCCGCACCGTGATGTAATGAAATAGCCGCAACGCCGAGAGGTGGCCCGCCCAGGGCGTTCCCTTCGACCAATCGAGCAACTGCTGGCTCAAATAATAAAACATGGTTCCGGTTCACGACTTTTCCGACTTTAGCGCCCCGGCGACGCGCTCCAAACGCGACGCCCGCGACGCCTTCAACAAAACCACATCGCCCGCCTTCAAAAAATCCTTCACCGCCTTCACCGCCGCTTCCACGTCCGCAAACTCCATCACCCGGTTCAATCCCGCCGCGCGCGCCGCGCGCGCCGTGACCGGCGCCATTTTGCCGATGACAAACATCTGCCCGATGCCGAGTTCCGCCGCGCGGCGTCCGACCTCCGCGTGCGCCGCCTCGCTGTGCGCGCCCAGCTCGTTCATGTCGCCGAGCACCGCCACGCGCCGGCCCTGCAGCGGCAGATCGCAAAGCGTTTCCAGCGCCGCGAGCGTCGAATCCGCGTTCGCATTGTAGGCGTCGTCAAGCACGCGCACGCCGCCCGCTTCCCAAAATTGCAGCCGCATCTTCGGCGGCTGGCATTCGGCCAGGCCGTCCCGCCCCGCGGGACGGCCCAGGCCTAGTTCCTCACTGACCGCAACCGCAAACAAGGCGTTCGTCACCTGATGCCGCCCCAATAAATTGATCCGGTACTCGCCGCTGAATTCAGCCTTGGGCGCGTCCACGCGAAAGGTCGTGCCGCTCTTGTCCAGGCGAATCGAACGCGCCCGCCAGTCGTTTTTTTCACCGAGTCCCACGCGCACGACCGTCGCGCGCGTGCGCCGGATGACCGGCTCCGCCCATTCGCTGTCGCCGTTGACAAAGAGCTTTCCGTCCGCCGGCAACAATTCCGCGAGCCAGCCTTCCTCCTGCGCCACGCCCGCCACGTCGCCAAAAAATTCCAGATGCTCGCGGCCGATGTTCGTCAGCACGCCGTATTTCGGCCGGATCATTTTCACCAGCGGCGCAAGTTCGCCCGGATGATTCGTGCCCGCTTCAAGCACCGCGGCCTGGTGCGACTTTTCCAGGCGCAGCAATGTCAGCGGCACGCCGATGTCATTGTTGAAACTCGCCTCGCTCCAGACCGTGGCCAGCGTTTGCCGCAACGCCGACGCGATCAATTCCTTGGTCGTCGTCTTGCCGTTGGAACCACCAACGGCAATCACCGGCAAATCAAATTCCCGCCGGTACGCCGCGGCGAACTTCCCGAGCGCCATGCGCGCGTCATCCACGACGAGCACCGCGCATCCCGGCAAAGCTGCGGGAACTTTTTTTCGCTCCACAACCACGGCGGCAACGCCTTTGGCCGCGACCTCGTTCAAAAAGTCGTGGCCGTCAAAACGCTCGCCCTTGATGGCGAAAAACAGGTCGCCCGGCTTCGCCTGCCGCGAATCAATGCCGGCGCGTTGAACGGCTGTTGCCGCCGACCCGCGCCTGAGTTCGGCGGCGCAGGCCTCGGCGACAAATTTCAAAGAGCGTGTTTCCACTGTAAAATTTCACCGGTCATTCACGGGTTTTGGGCGTTCATCGACGCCCGTGAGCCACCCGCCGCCACGAGCGGCGGCGACGATGCCGCCGGTGGCAAATTTTTATCCGCCGGAATGTTCAAATAACTGGCGCAACGTTCGGCAATTTCCTTGAAGACCGGTCCGCAAACCTGGCCACCGTAATAACCTTCCTTCGGCTCGTCCATCACGACCGAGATGCAAAGCTCCGGGTTGTCGGCCGGGAAAAATCCGACGAACGAAGAATAGAATTTATGTTCGGCGTAGGTGCCGTTCTCGACTTTTTGCGCCGTGCCGGTCTTGCCCGCGTCCGTGTAATCCTTCATCGCCGCGCCGGGCGCCGTGCCATCCGGTGTCACGACGGTCTTGAGCGCCTCCACCATCATTTTATCCGTGGATTCGCTGATGACCTGCCGCACCCTCTGCGGCGCGTATTGCTGCACCACGTTCCCATTGCGGTCTTCGAGACGGTTCACCAGCATCGGCCGCATGAGCCAGCCGTCGTTGGCCAGCGCGCTCATGGCCATGGCCATTTGCAACCGCGTCACCGCGATCCCCTGTCCCATGGGAATTTGCGCGATGGAAACCTTGCTCCAATCCTTCACCGGGTACAAAATTCCCCTGGCTTCGCCCGGCAGGGAAATGCCCGTGCGCTGGCCAAAGCCAAAATCCCGCGCGTAATCGTAAAGCCGCTCCTCGCCCAGGCGGATGCCGATTTTGGCCGCGCCGATGTTTGACGAATGCGTGATGATGTTCTCGGCGGAAAGAATTCCATACGGTTCGTGGTCGTGCAAAATCCGGCCCGCGAAGGCAAAATGCCCCTGCTCGCAATCAAACGTGTCCGCCAGGCGCACGACCCCTTCGTTTAACGCTCCCGATACGACGACAATTTTGAACGTCGAGCCGGGTTCCATCAGGTCGCTGATGACGCGATTGCGGCGCGCATCGGCGGGCGAAGCCCCGGGATTGTTCGGATCAAAATTCGGCAGCGTCACCATCGCCAGAATCTCGCCCGTGCGCGGACGGGTGACGACGGCGGTGATGCTGAGGGGCGTGTGTTTTTGCAGCGTGTCGGCCAGCGCGGTTTCCACGATGTGCTGGATTGCCGCGTCAATGGTAAGCACCACGTTCAGGCCGTCGCGGGCCTGCACGTCTTCATCGCGCAACGCGACCAGCTCGCGCTTCTGACGATCCGTTTGCGTCACGCGCCAGCCCGCCACGCCGCTCAATGCCGGATTCAAAATCAGTTCCGCGCCATCGCGCCCGACCGTTTGCGAAACGTGGTTGCTGCCCTTCTCCGTTCCCACGAAGCCGAGCACGTGCGCCGCCAGCGGGCCGTTCGGATACACGCGCAATTGATCATCCACCGGATCGGTAAAAATCGCGCTCGCGCGCAAATCCCGGAAAAAGGCGCGGTCGGATCGGGACAATTTTTTCTCGTCCACGCCGAAGGAAAGGTTGGTCATCGTCATCTGGATTTTCTGCCAGGTTTCGTCCGGAACCTTGTGTTGCAGCACGACGTATCGGTTCGCGACTGTTTCCCCCTTTTGATTTTTCACCGGGCGGGGAAGCAGGCGCTGATACAAATCGGCTTCGCTGATTTGCAGCAGCGGTGCGAGCTGGCGGGCGACCACGGCCT
The DNA here is from genome assembly GCA_963804345.1 of uncultured Verrucomicrobiae bacterium. Taxonomy (GTDB): domain Bacteria; phylum Verrucomicrobiota; class Verrucomicrobiia; order Limisphaerales; family UBA11358; genus UBA11358. The sequence goes on from CAWDPX010000002.1 coordinate 90,103, forward strand.
GCTGGCTGCCAATCAGGACCGGATCGGCGCAAACCGTTTTCACAAAAATGCTCGTGGCGAGCAGATTGCCGCGCGCGTCGAGAATGTCGCCGCGGCGCGGCGCGCGCCAGAACTCGCGCTGGGTGTTTTGCTGCGCCTTGGCGGCCAGTTCGTCGTGCCGCACCACCTGCAATTCCACGAGGCGGGAACCCAGGCCGGCGAACGCCAGGCACAACAGTCCCAACAGGGTCAGCACCCGTTTCAATTGCAGCCGTTTGGTCATCGCTAAAAAAGGCCAGCCGCCCGCGGCGATCGGTTCCTCAACCAATGGCGTCACGAGCGGCGGCCAAAATTTTCATGTTATTGGGTCATTGCGCCGGCGGGTTTTTCCGCAAACTGGCGCGTCAAAATTTTATTTTCCGGCGGCGCGGACGCCGGTTCCGCCAGCCGCAAAACCTGCATCGGTTGCGCCGGCAAAAGACCGAGATTCAATTCATGGACGCGGCGGTCCAGCATCGTCGGCGACCGCAAAATTGAAAGCTGGTCGCTGAGTCTTCGGTCATCGTTTTGCAACCGTGCCAGGCGGACCTCGCGCTGCCGGATCTGCTGGCCGAGCTGGTAAATCTGGCTTTTTTGCCAGACGTAACCCACCGCCGAACCGGCGATCAACAGGCACAAAAACAACGCCTTCAGCGCCGGTCCAAACCGGATTGCCGCCGACTGATTTTTTCGATTTTTTGCCATCTAAATTTTCTCCAGCACCCGCAATTGCGCGCTGCGGCTGCGCGGATTGTCGTTCAACTCATTCGCGCCGGGCTTGATGGCCTTGCGTGTCACCCATTTCAACTCCGGGACGCGCGGCCGGCGCAATTCCGGCACGTCCACCCCGCCGCTGAACGTGTAGTCGCACGTCCGTTCCCGGCCAAATTCCTTCACCACCCGGTCTTCCAGCGAATGAAACGTGATGACCGCCAGCCGTCCGCCCGGCTTCAAAATTTGCACCGCCGCCGCCAACCCGCGTTTCAAAGAGCCCAGCTCGTCGTTCGCCGCGATCCGCAGCGCCTGAAAAATTTTCGTCGCCGGATGCGCCTTTTTCCCGCGGCGCGGACTGAGCCGTTCGATCAATTCCGCCAGCTGCCGCGTCGTCTCAAACTTTCGGCGTTCACGGTCATGCACGATTGCCTTCGCCAACCGCCGCGACTCGCGTTCGCCGCCAAATTCCCAAAAAATCTTCGCCAGTTCTTCCGCCCCGGCGCCGTTCACCAAATCCGCCGCCGTCAGCGTCTGCCGCGTGTCCATCCGCATGTCCAGCGGGCCGTCGCGCTGAAAACTGAATCCGCGTTCGGGCGAATCGAGTTGCGGCGAACTCACGCCCAGGTCCAGCAGCACGCCGTTGCATCCCGCCGCCGGAATCCAGCCGGCCATTTCCGCGAAATTTCCCTGCCGGATCTCAAAACGTCCGGCGAATTTTTCCGCGAGCCGTTTTTTCGCGGCTTCAATCGCGGCGCCATCGCGATCGCACCCAAACAGCCATCCAGTCGGCGAACTCGCGGTCAGGATGCCCGCTGCGTGCCCAGCCCCACCGAGCGTCCCGTCGGCGTACCGCCCGCCCGGGCTCGGCTTTAGCGCGTTCAGCGCCTCCGCCGCCATCACTGTTTTGTGAACGAAATCCGGCACTGTGCATCGTTATCCCGTTGGTTTAATCCACTGTTGCGTGAAACATCCGCTCCGCCAGAAATTCCCAGGATTTTTCCGGGGGTGGCAACGTCGGCACGGCCGTCTTGTCCGCCGTCCGCGATTTGATCGGCACCACTTCCACGTCGGCATCGCTGAGGTCGTTATGCACGACTTTCACGCTGTCCAGCGAGAGTTCGGACTGCACCGGACACGGGGCGCTGGGCGCCGCGGGGGCCGAACCGCGCCAGATCGAAATCGGATTCAACTTGCTGGCCCAAGATGTCGCGCGCGCCGGACGCGCCGGCCAGGGCGGTATTTTTTGCGTCTTGGCGGCGACGGGCGGGGCGGTTTTTTTGATTGGGGCGGCGACGGTTACCGCCACCGGTTTTGCCGGTTCCGCCTCGTCCGGCGACTTGAATGGATTTTGCGCCAGACCGAATTTGGGCAGATAAACACGCCGGTTGGCGCGATACGAAACTTCCGCGCATCCGTTGATGACGCTTTTGCCGGCAACCAATAATTTTCCAAGATTCATAATTACTTCACTCCATCTTACTTCACTCCATCAGTTTGAAGGCTTCGTGCGCCAGCACGGCGTCGGAAGCCTTGACTTTCTCGTAACTCTGCGGATTCCAAACCTCAAAGCGGTCCAGCAGCCCGACCAGCATGGCCTCGTTCTTGATGCCCGCCGCGCGCGCCATTCCTTCCGGCAGGCAAATTCGGCCCGCCTTGTCCACGCTCACCTGCACCGATTCGCTGCCGATGAAGCGTTTCAAAACCACCTTGTTCGGGTCGCCGTTCGACATCGCGTCAATGGCTTTCACCATCTTCGCCATTTCCGCCGGCGGCAAAACGCGCAAACACGGGCCCTCTTTCGACTTCGGCCAAAGCATCAGGGTCAGTTCCGTGCCCGGCTTGTCGGGCCGCCACTTGGCCGGGATTTGGACGCGCCGCTTCTCATCCACTCCATGCTGATAGAGTGAATTGTAATAAGTCGGCTCTTTATTCACTGCGTTCCTCATATATCCACAATCCCGACCCCGAACTGCCTTTCTCCCCACAACGACCCATTTATATCCACTTTGCCCCACTCAATGTCAATAAAAAATTTGCGATTTATTCAAAAGTTATTCACAACCAAAAAAGCCGGGGTTTAATGCTTTAAGTTGAAATCTTATGCATCACGGCTTGATACTTGAAACCTGACGCTGGAAACTCGCCGTGTGCGAACCGCTGATTTCAATTTTGACCTGCCGCCCGGATTGATCGCGCAACATCCCGCGCCTCAGCGTGATGAATCACGGTTGCTGTTCCTGCATCGCACCGATGGAAACATCGAACACCGTCGCTTTCTGGATTTGCCGGGGGTTTTTCGCGCGGGCGACGTGCTGGTGCTCAACAATTCACGCGTGATTCCAGCCCGGCTTCGCGGCGCGAATGTCCGGACCGGCGGCAAATTTGAAATTCTATTGCTTGAAGAAAAAGCGGCCAACGACTGGTGGGTCATGCTGCGTCCCGGCAAAAGCGCCCGCGTCGGAACGCAAATCGTTCTTCACGGCAACCGCCAAATGACCCCGATTTGCGCCACCGTCGTGGAAGTGAACGATGAGGGGCATCGGCGGCTGCAATTTTCCGGCACGCCGGACATCCGCCGCGAATTGGATCGGCTGGGTGAAGTTCCGCTGCCACCCTACATCACCCGCGCCAATCCGGATGAAATGGGCGAAGACAAGGAGCGTTATCAAACCGTTTATGCCCGGACCGACGGTTCGGTCGCGGCACCGACTGCCGGTTTGCATTTCACCGGGAAATCACTCGATGAAATTCGCGCGCGCGGCGTGACCATCTGCTTTGTCACGTTGCACATCGGACCCGGCACATTTGCGCCGGTGAAAACCGAAACGCTGGCCGCGCATAAAATGCATGAAGAACGATTCGAGCTGGGCGAAGAGGCTGCGCACACCATAAACGAGGCCAAAAGCGCCGGTCGCCGCGTCTTCGCCGTCGGCACGACGACGGTGCGCGTGCTGGAAAGCGTTGCCGTCAGGAACAACGGAAAACTCAATGTTTACAAGGGGCAGACGCACATTTTCATTTATCCGCCGTTTCAATTTCAAATCGTGGACGCGCTGTTGACAAACTTCCATCTACCCTGCTCCACGCTGCTTATGCTCGTCAGCGCGTTTGCCGCGCCGGGTGAAACGCGCGGACGCGAAATGGTTTTATCCGCCTACGCCGAAGCGATCCGCAAACGTTATCGCTTCTTTAGTTATGGAGACGCGATGCTGATTATATGAGTCCAAAGACCAAAGTCCGAAGTCCAAAGCTGCCTTTTGTTTTCGTGAACATGGCGATGACGGCGGACGGCAAAATCGCGACGGCGAATCGCGCGGTGTCGTCGTTCGGCAGCACACGCGACCACAAGCACTTGCTGGAATTGCGGGCGACGGCGGACGCGGTGATGACCGGAGCGCGCACCGTGGATTCGGCGGCCATCAACCTGGGACCAGGTCCGGCCAGATTCCGGCGTTTGCGTCTTAAAAACGGGCTGATGGAATACAATCTGCGCGTGATCGTCAGCGGCAATGGCACGCTCAATCCCGCCGCGGAAGTTTTCAAACATCGTTTTTCGCCCATCATCATCCTCACCACCGGACGGGCATCGAAAGCCAGGTTGCGTCAACTACGGGCTTTGACAGACGAAGTAAAGGTTTGCGGCAGGCGCGATATCAATTTCCGCGAGGCATTTTGCTGGTTGCGCGGGAAATGGGGTGTCAAACGCCTGCTCTGCGAAGGCGGTGGCGGGTTGAATGACACCCTGTTCCGGGCCGGTTTAGTGGACGAACTGCATCTCACGATCTGCCCGAAAATTTTCGGCGGGCGCAACGCACCTGCCATCGCTGATGGCAGAGGTTTCCGCCGATTGGCGAAAGCCCTACCTCTTCAAATCAAGTCATTTAAGCGCACCGGGAACGAAGTTTTCGCCGTATTCCGGCGGCTACCGCGGCGGTGAGTAAAGTCCAACTTATTCACAAGGCGGCAATGCCGGCTGTAACCGGTTCGTAACAGGGATAAAACGCCCATGTTTACCGGTTTAGAGGCTGGTTGAACGATAAAGTAACATTTCCGGGGTGGGTGGCGGCCAGTCCCAGCCTGCCGCTGGTTCGCACATCGAATGCGGCGCACACGGAGTAACGCGCCTACCCATGTGTCGAATCGACCTTCGTTTCCACCAAACGCGCGAACAGCCACAGCAAATCGTTCAACCGATCGAGATAAATCACAATCTCCGTGTTTCGCAGTTCGCCTGATTCCTTCAACGCGCACGCGCGCCGTTCCGCGCGACGTTTTTGCATTGGCCGCTCGCGGACATAAACTGTCGCGGACATAAACTTGACAGGTGCGACAGTATCCTTGATGTTGCTTTCATGTAATTAGCCGCGATGGCGGCCAAACCACGTGTCAGGCTTCAGCAAAACGCTTGTCCGTTTCAACGCCAACCTGAACCCAAATTTCTGATATTTATGAAAAATAATCGCTCCTGGATGCAAACCGGCTTCGCCCGCGTGGCGAAAGTCACCCTGATCATGTTGGCCGTCACCGCTCTGGCAACGGTCGGCCAGGTAAAAGCGGCCGACAAATATTGGCAAACAAACGGCACCAGCGCCACTTGGACCAGTTCGTCCTGGGGAACGTCATCCAGCGGACCTTTCAACGCAGGATGGTCGGCGGGCGACAATGCCATTTTCAATACCCCGTTCACCTCACCCAACCTGATCACCTACGTGACCACCACCGCGATTGGAAACGTCACAGTCAATGCGAACACCACCGTGACCGCAGCCGGCACGTTGAGCACCAGTGGAACGATCAGCACCTTCACGGTTGCCGACGGCGTAACTTTGACCTGGCAAGGCCAAGGCTTCTCGACGGCCGCCGGGACGGGCTTCGCCAAAGCCGGGAATGGAACCTGGGATATGGGAGCGCAAACCGGCGCTTTCCCTGGTGGGTTCACGCTAAACGCCGGGACCATCTCCATGAGTGGTACCAGTGTTAACACTGTCGGCGCCGGGGCGCTCACCATTAACGGTGGCATATTTAATTCCACCGGCACGCGGATTTTTGCCCCGACCTCGCTCACCATCGGCGGCGACTTCACCTTTGCCGGCACCGGCAACCCAATTTTTGGGATGGTCACCAGCCTTGGCTCTGCGACCCGAAACATCACGAACAGCACCACGAGCGGCAGCCGCGTCCTGAGCGGGGTGATTTCCGGCGGCGCCGGAGTGGGGCTTAACTTTTGGGGCAGCGGCGCCGGCACGATTAACATCGGCAACGCGGGAAACACCTTTACCGGGCCGGTCGCCATTAACGGCGCGGAAGTCCAATTTCAATACGACGGAAGTTTCGGCGCGGTTCCGGGGTCACCCACGGCTGGCGCGATTGTCATTGATGGCGGCCGGCTGACCTCCGCCGACACGAACGGAAATGCGGTCACCTATACGCTGAATTCCAACCGTGGCATCCAGGTTGGCTCGACGGCAGGCACTTCCATCAGCGTGAAATCAGCCACCGGATCCCTCACCTACAATGGCATCATTGCCGACAAGCCAGGTTCGACGGGAATTCTTGTCAAACAAGGGGCTGGAATCCTTTCTCTCGGCGGTGTGAGCACTTACTCCGGCAACACGTTCATTAACAATGGCACGGTGCTATTGACCACCGGCGACAACCGCCTGCCCACTGGCACCGTGATCAACATTGGCCAGGCCGCCAGCGCCAACCTCGGCGTGTTCGATCTTGCCGGCCGCAACCAGGAAATCGCGGGACTTAATTCCGTTGCGGGGATCAATACCAGCGTTCCCCTGAAAAACACCGTCACCAACTCCGCCACCACCGCCACCCTCACGCTTTCGGGCGGCGGCACTTATGCTTGCGGCGATGGCTCCACCAACAACTCCGGCATCATCACCGGGGCCATCGGCCTCATCAAAACCGGTTCCGGCACCCAAACCTTGGGCGACACCGACACCTACACCGGCAATACCCTGGTCAATGCCGGCACGCTCGCATTGAGCGGCACCGGTTCGATTAACAAAACTCCTGTGATTACTGTGGCGGCGGGCGCAACCGTGGATGTCTCGGGGCGCACCGATGGCACCCTGACGCTGGCCAGCGGCCAGACGTTAAACGGGTTTGGAACGGTGAAGGGGGTTTTGACCGTAACCAGCATTTCTACGGTTGCTCCTGGTTCGGCGGCAGGTCTGGGGGTGTTGACCGTGACATCGAGTGCAACGCTGGGGGGCACGAACGGGATGAAACTCAACCAGACCAGCGGAACCAATGACGTGTTGTCCGTGGGTGGCACCTTGACCTATGGCGGGACGCTTACTGTGACGAACCTGTCCGGCACGCTGGCGGCGGGCGACAGCTTCAAACTGTTCAACGCTGCGATCTATGCGGGATCATTCAGCACGACCAATCTGCCGGTGTTGGGCAACGGTTTGGTTTGGGACACAAGCCCGCTGACAAACGGGATATTGAATGTGGTGTCAAAACCGGCGCCGTACATTACCGGCTTCAGCCTGTCGGGAACCAATTTGGTGTTCGGCGGGACGAACGGTTGGGCCAATGGAACCTATGAGCTGTTGACGAGCACGAACGTGGCGCTGGCGTTGACAAACTGGACGGCAATTGCGACGAATACCTTTGACAGCAACGGGCAATTTAACCTTACCAACGGAATCAATCCCGGCGCGCCGCAACAGTTCTACCTCCTCTTACAATAATCGGCTGGGGAACAAACCGGATGCGCCCGGTTGGGCTTTGACACCTGCCGCAGCGGTGACTTGGCCGCCAATGATTTCATTGGCGCTCACAGATTGCCAGGCCAAACATTCCGGAGCGCATTTCATTTGCCGGAACCGGACTGCGTCTCCACCCAACGCGCGAACAGCCACAGCAAATCGCTCAACCGATTAAGATAAATCACAATTTCCGCGTTTTTTAACATGCCGGCTTCCATCAACGCGCACACATGCCGTTCCGCCCGGCGGCAAATCGTCCGCGCCAGGTCCAAGGCCGCGCCCGGCGGGGTCGCGCCCGGCGTCGCCCAGCCTTTGCCTTTGGAACTCACGTTCTGCTCCTCGATTTCGCCCACCAGCGCATCAAGCGTTGCCGTCATCGCCGGCGTGACCAGCAAATAGCCGTCCTTGACGTAACGGGGCAAATCCTCCGCCTGGACGCACAGTTCGCCCATCAACACAATCAGGTCCTTCTGAATCACCAGCAGGTTGTTGCGCACGAAATCGTGCTTCGCCGCCGCGTGCGCCAACCCGAGCGCAGCGTTCAACTCGTCCACCGCGCCGCACGCCTCGATGCGCGGATGGGTTTTCGGCACCCGCCGGCTATACATCAACGCCGTCGTGCCGTCATCCCCGTTTTTGGTCGCAATGCTCATCCGGCCTTTAATCGTCCTAGTTTTTGTCTCCCCGAAATCTACCGCATCTGGTTATTCGTTGAAATTTTATTTGTGCCCGTCCAACTGGACGGCGGGATTTTCACCACCGGACGATTGGTGGCTGGCACAACCGGCGGCGGCGAAACCAATCTGTGATAAGCCAGAATGCCCTTCACCATTGCCAGTGCCATCTGGCGGCGATAAACGGCATCGTAAATCTTTTTGCGTTCAACCGGATGTGTCATGTAACCGCCTTCAATCAAAATCGCCGGCATCGTGGCGTCGCGCAAAACCGCATAACGCGCCCGGCGCACGCCGCGGTCCGGCACGCGCAGGCTTTGCACCAGCGACTTCTGCATTTGATACGCCAGCAGCAAACTCCTTTGCTCAACGCGATTTGCCATGGTCGAGCCATAATTTGCCCCCTCGCCCTGCGCGTCGGTGGAACTGGCGCCGACGGGCGTGATGCAATACGTTTGCGGCCCTTCGACATCGTCTTTCCCGGTTGGCGTCGCGTTGAAGTGCAGGCTCACGAACAAATCCGCGCCGCGCCGGTTGGCCAGCGCCGGACGGTCGGGCAATTCGACATACGTGTCCTTGTTGCGCGTCAGGATGACATTGAACCCGGCCTTTTGGAGCTGGTCGCGCAATTCCAGCGCCAGCGCCAGCGTGTAGGTCTTCTCACTGTGCCAGAACGTGTGGTTGCCCGTGTCCTTGCCGCCATGGCCGGGATCGAGGCAGATGGTCGTGATGCGTTTGGGGTCCGCGAACCGGGGGAGGAACAACAGCGGCCGGATGGCCGTGTTGAGATCTATTTGGGCGATGAGCAGCGTGCCGTGGTCCAACGCCACCGGGAAGGACAGCGCTACATTGATCCCGTTGACCTCCGCCATGCGCGAATACTTGTCAAAAACCAGCCGGGTCGTGCGGTTGGTGGCCACGATTTCGTCGCCGCGTTTGAGCCAGAAACAACGCAAGCCGCTCGCGCGCGCCCAATCCGCGAGCGGCACGTAACTTTGGCCGTTAAAGCCGGTGGCATGCGCCGGTGACAGGCAGAACACCAGGCACAACGCGATCAGCAGCATGAAAAAATTCTTCACGGCATCGCAAATTGCCCGCCCGCCGCGAAGGATTCAAGGGAAATGGGTTGAAGAGGCAAGGCTGAAGGATATAGGTCCGGCCTCATTTTCCTTCGGCATTCCACCCCTCGCCGGGCGCAATCCACCCCTCAAATCACGCAATGTGTCCCTTATTCATCACTTTTCCGCCCGTTTCGGTTAAATATCACTCTGATGAATTGGTGGGTCGGTTACCCGAGGCGAAATTTAAAAACGAAATCGGAGAACATTATGAAAAAGTCACGCATGTTGTTTGTAGTCGGCACCCTGCTGGCGGCTGGCGGCCTAGCCCTCTCAGCGCGGGCGCAGAACGACGTTTATGCCGTTGAGTTCAACACCGGCGACAACGGTTTCGGCGTCATCAACCTGATGAACGGCACCTTCACTCAAATTTCCGATCTGGGCCCGACCCTTTACAACGACATCGCCTACGCCCCGGACGGCACCTTGTATGGCCTGGCCAACAATGGCGCGTCCCTGGTGACGTTTGACCGCACGACCGGCAACGTTACGCCGGTCGCCTCGCTGGGCGGCTCGGGCATTGAATCCATCGCTTTCAATCCGAACAACGGCGCGTTGTTCGGCGCCTCCGAGAGCGGCCTTTACACCATTGATCCGGCCACCGGCCAGGCATCGTATATTGGTGATTTTGGCAGCCCTTACGGCTGCAACCTCTGGCAGAACATCCGGTTTGACTCCGATGGCAACCTCTACTTGAGCAATACCAGCGGGAACACCGATATTTACCAGGTCAATACCGACACCGGCAGCGCGACCTTCGTTGGCGAAGCCGCAGGTTATGCGGACCTGATCCTCGAGAATGGCAGCCAGTACATGTATGGGGTCAGCATTCCCTCCATCAATGGTGCTGATGCCCATCCCGTGCTGGTCTCCTTTGACCTGAACAGCTTTGTGGATGGCGGAACCAATGCCGACGGCAGCATCCATCAGATCGCGGTCACCATGGTGGGTTCCGGCGGCGACTTCCCCGTTAACTTCAACTTCTCCGGTAATGTCCCCAACCCGCTCCCGGTGAACATTCCCGACGCCAGCACGATTTCCATCACCGCCACGCCGAATGGTCCGGCCATCACCCTCTCCGGCAGTCCCGACCAGTCTTACGTGCTCGAGGCCTCCTGCGACATGCACAACTGGACGGCCATCAGCACGAATCTGACCGATGCCAACGGCCTGTTCACGTTTGTGGACTCCGACGCGACCAGTTTTCCCAGCCGCTTTTATCGCGGCTTTGCCCCCGCACAGGCCCCGTAATCACCAGTCAACCCACCCGGTCGTATTATGAATGGGTCTGCCACCTGTGACTTGACGCCACGCCACGCCGGCGGCATCGAAATTGACAACGCTCCCGGTCGGGACCCGTTGCCCCAACTCAAAAAGAAGCGCTCCCTGCACATCCTGTGCATTGATGACGACCCGCAGGTCCGGGATTTCCTGAATGATTGTCTCACCCACTTCGAGCATCGGGTCAAGGTGGCCTCCGGCGGCAGACACGGATTGGAACTGTTCCGCGCCGCCACGCTCCAAAACCAGCCCTACGAAGTGGTCATCACCGATTTGGGCATGCCCGATATGGACGGCCAGCGGGTGGCCCGGATGATCAAGGCCCAATCCCCCAACACGCCCGTCATCCTGATGACCGGCTGGGGCACCTTCATGGCCGATGAAAACGAAACCGATTCGCCGGTGGACGCCGTGGTCGGCAAACCCCCGCACATCCAGGAACTCAACAATTTGTTGCTCCAGATGACCACGCCAGCCACGCCCAGCCTTTAAACCGATTCAGGAAACCGCAGGACGGTTCGACGTTGATTGCCCGCGCATCAGTGCCTGGATCAGTCCGGTGTCGGGGGCCAGCGAAACTTTCTTGTCGAAATCAAACGTGAGGATTCCGAAGTCACCCTTGTACTCCCAGTTGCACCACGCGACATTATTTTCTTCAAACACCGAAACGATGTCCTCGTAATACTTCAGCCGGTCGGCCCTCTCGACGTGAGGCAGGCAGCCGAACTCGCCGCAATAAAGCGGCAGCTTGAGTTCCCTGGACTTTTGCAGGGCTGGCCGCAGCAGTTCCGCGAGTTTTTGTTTGTTGAACACCTGCCGGGCTTCCGCCAACTGGAACTGGAGTTCCGTGTTGTTTAGATCCAGCCCTTTCGGGAAATCCGCCTCGGCCACGACCCGGCCGGGATAATGCACGGGGCCCTTGAAATCTTTGAACGCCATCCAGTGGGCCAGATGGTGCGTGAAAAACAGCGGGGAATACGTATGCAGGCTTAAAATAATGTTGGGATCGTTCGGGGGAATTTTCAGGAACGGAAAATTCTCGGGCGTCTGCCAGCGGTTTGGCCCGATGACCAGAACCCGTTTGGGCTCGAGCTGGCGGATCGCTTTCACCGCCTTCGCGATCAACTGGTTCCAATCTTCCGGGTCCCCGGCCACGGGTTCGTTCATCAACTCGTAGGCGACCCGGTCCACCGGGTACTTTTTCAGGTGGCCGGAAATATCGACCCACAACTTGATGAAGTTGTCCTGTGCGGCGGGGTCCGTCCACAACGTGATCTTGCCGCCCTCGTTTCCCACGTTGAAATGGTGGGCTTTCAAAATATGGAGGTCCACCACGGCCCGCAGGTTGTGCTTCGCGCACCAATCGAGGCAGCGGGTGAGATAAGCGAACGATTCCGCGGAGGGGTTGCCGTCCGGCAACCACATCTCGGGTTCATCAACAGGGATGCGCACATGGTCGTAGCCGACGCTGGCAATGAACTCGATGTCTTTCCCGGTGATGAAGGAATCCTTGGGCGACCAGCCAAAGTTTTGCGACAGCCAATGGCTGAGATTGACACCCCGTTTCAGTTCAAAACCCATGGGCGTAGCGTCCTTTTGCACAATAGACAGAAGCTGTGGTCAGCGCGGCAATCAACTGCCGGTTATGGAGCGCAGATTGTCTCATGCTTTTCGTGCGAGAAAAGCTATAGCCATACCACCCTTCCTGCAAGCCGGCAGACGCCGGCATCCGCGCTCTGGTCGCGGCGACTCGTCCCGGCCAAGCAGTGCGAAGATGGAAACAACTGCCGTTGCCGGCGAATTTTATCGCAGCGCGGATTTGAGGAGTTCGCGTGGATAAACGGAGGGGCTGGGAATCTTTTGTTGGCTGTTTGTCCCTGTCTGATCCGGTTCGCCCGGAAACCGGAAGGCATCAAGCTTCTCCACCAACCCTGTGCCGGGCTGGAGGCTCGCAACGAAGGTGTCCCATTCGTCACCCGCCTGCTGGTCCTGACTGCTGCGCCACAGGCAGTACTGCGTCAGTTCATCCCCGGTCAAAATCACCCTGCCAAAATGCTCTTTTTGGTACTCCGGGTCGGCTTGTGCCCAGCTGGCATAACAAAAAAATGGGAAACGAGACGCATTCGTTCGTTCCTCGATGTCCGTTTCCCAAACCACCTGCTTGAGCGTCTCATCCCACCGGCCATTGCTGTGAACAGGAGCCGATGGCAGCGACAGCCGGACGGCAAGATGATCGGGCTTTCCGAACAGATCGAATGGAACCAAGTTCCCGAGTGCATCGTTCGCCACTTCCGATGGCTCCGGCCGTTTGGCGTCAGGCTTAAGCTTCTTGTCCGCCTCCCATTGCTTGAGCCTGGCGCGATATTGAGCCGTTCCGGCGAGATATTTATCAAACGATTTTTCCATTGTTGTCTCGTCGGCAAGGAAGGCGAGCGATGCGGGCACGGATTCGGTCTCCGGCACCCCCATTTTGCGCGCCACCAACCGTTGAATCCGGCGCAACAGTGCCTGCGGGTCGTCTCCGGACGCAACCCGGAACAGGCCCGGGATTTCTCCGATCGTGAAATATCTACGTTCGACGAGGTATTGGCCAAACCGTACGATAAACTCCTCGTCTGCATTGGTTTTGTAGTTGCCGGCAAGCTGCCCTTCCCAACAATACTCACCGAGGTTCTTGAGATCGCGCCGAAAATCCACATCCAGGAACTGGCGTAATTTGTCGTAGCCATGTTCCCGGCCCAACTCCATCCGGCTCCAGCCAACGAACAGGTCCGCCAACCGGTCGGCAGCCTTGAAGCGTCGCTCGGACATGCCGGCCAGATCGTCATTGCCGCGGAACCGCTCCACGTAGAAGCCCGCCTCGCCCAAGCTGGTGGTCAGGTTGGTATAAGCGCCCGCGCCGCCGACATCATCCGGCAGTTCATTGGTAAATTCACCCCGCGCGATGTAACGCCCGCCGTCGTTGGTCAAGCCCTGCGCCGGATACAGCACGGTGATGGCCGCCAGTTCAGTGGCAACAAAGGGCTGGTAATTGGGGGCGCCAGTGTTTGTGTTCACGCCGTCCTCACGGTAAAAGACCAGCGTTCGCTCGATGCGGTTGCCTTGGGGTTTGAGTTCGACAATATACTCGTTGCGCGGACAGCCCGTCACCACGAGGGCCATCGCCGCGAGGGCAAAAGGCAGGCATTTGCAAAGTGACTGCTTGCCTGGCACGAGAATTCCCGTTTTTTTCATGATTGTTCTTTCCGCTGCCGCACCGGATTTGATCTGGGCGGCGGTAATCCGGTTCAACTCAAGGTTTTATCTGCGCGATTTTATCCACACTGGTTAAACTACCGAAACGTGGTTTTGTTTCGCGAGACAAATCCGGCCAACTCACGGCAGACGCCAGACCCGGTTCAGTTGTCGGGATGGAGTTGTTCCAACACAATGATTGACGCCGCCTGACGCAATTGCCACTTTTCCGCGCATGAAATTCCTCAAGCCCGGCCTCACTCTCGCCGCCGCGGCGGCGATGCTCGCTTTGCCTTTAACCCTGGCGGCGCAAACCAATGCGCCCACCGTCGTCACGACCAATGCCGTGCCGGAAGTCCGCCAAAATACCGCCATCATTCCTGTGCCGCGCACCGGCAGCATCACCAACCGCCAGTCCCTCGTGCTGCAACGCGCCAAGGATGCGCCCGGCAACTGCGACATCGAATTCATCGGCGACTCCATCACGCAGGGCTGGGAAGGCCGCGGCACGAATGTGTGGCGGGAATTTTACGGCCGGCGCAAAACCATCAACTTCGGCGTCAGCGGCGACCGCATCCAGAACGTTCTCTGGCGCTTTGAACAGGGCCAGCTCGATGGCATCAAGGCCAGGGTCGCCGTCGTCATGATCGGCACCAACAATTCCAACAAAGACGACAACACCGAGGCCGACATCCTGGAAGGCGTCACCGCCATCGTGCAACAAATCCGCACGCGGCAGCCGGACACGAAGATTCTGCTGCTGGGCATTTTTCCGCGGGGCAAAACCTTCAGCCCGCAGCGCGGCAAGATTCTCCAGGTCAACCAGGCGCTCGCCCGGCTCGACGACGGCAGCCACATCTTCTACCTCGACTTCGGCGCCCAGTACCTTGAGAACGACGGTTCCATCTCCAAATCCATCATGCCCGACTTTCTGCATCCCAACGAAGCCGGTTACCGGATTTGGGCGAAGGCCATCGAGCCGAAGCTGAAACAACTGCTGGGAGAATAAAACGGCTCAAACCTGGATCCGCAGACGAAAACGAAGTGCGGTGGCTTCAGCCCCGCTTTCGGGAAGAAATCACGACAAATGCCAGAGGCCGCAAAATGGTTGGTGGTTGAAGGTTGAACGTTGAGGGCTGGGGCAATCCCAGCGTGGTGACGGCAGGGATGCGGGCTTGACCATCCGGCGATTCCGGCTCATTTTTATTCCGTTCGGCGAGCGGAAACCTATGAAAACCAGAAGCGATATTGCCGTGGAAAAGTTTCTCGCCGGGTACAACTGCGCGCAAGCCGTTCTGTACTCGTTCTGCGATGATCTCCATTTCGACAAGGATACGGCCCTCCGATTGGCCAGCGGGTTCGGAGCCGGCATGGCGCGAAAACAAGGCACGTGCGGAGCCATCACCGGCGGCATCATCGCCATTGGACTCAAGCACGGACGCGGCGAGGGACAGGACCGGACGCGCACGGATGAAACGTACCGGAAAGTGCGGGAACTCCTGTGGCAATTTGAATCCAAGCATGGCACAAGCATCTGCCGCACCCTGCTGAATGGCTGCGACCTGAACACACCCGAAGGCCAGCGCCATTTCAAGGAGAACGACCTCCAGAACAAGACCTGCACCGGTTGCGTCAAGACGGTCGGAGAAACGCTGGAGAGCATTCTTTGAATGCGGACAATGAACCCGGTCGGTGGAACAACTCGCCGCTGACCGGTCACGGCAGCCGCCAGACATCGCGTTGGTAAAACTATCGGAGGGCGGAGTTCCACGACGCCCCATCTGGCCCGAAATGTTTGGGTCTCGCGGAGTTCGCCCCTCCGAATTGACCAGCCGCCGCACGATGTTCAGCACGTCCAGCGTTCACCCGCGTTGGGTGACGGAAATGTCTTTCAACGGCTTCACGCGCTTGTACTGTGCGCGGACTTCCTCTGTCAGCTTAATCTGTTTCTGGATTTCAATCGCCTTGTCCTTTCAGTTTTGCGATTTCCGCTATCAAATGCTCCATTTGCTCCTGAGCGGTTTTCTCGCGGCGCGCATAGGCTGCGACCATCTCCTCATAATGTCTTTCGAGTCTCGTTGTTTCCTCAGGGTTCGATTGCATCAGCTTCGTTATCACCCTTGTCTTTTCTTCGTAGTCCATAATTTGTTTTGGTTGTACTGACTGCTGCCGCCTAACGAACTGAAGCCACGCCGGAGGGGTGATGTCAACCGCAAAAACATGAACGACGGAATCAGGAGCAGGTCGCGAACTTCCCAGGTCGCCAGGGCGTGGCGCATCAGGAGCAGATTCGGCGTCCGGTCTTCGCAGAAGTGCCCAATATGCCAATATCAAGAACCGACCCGAATGGCCCTTAGTTAAGGTCACGATAATTGCGGGGTCGGCCTTTCCAGTAGCGGCTGCGGTGGGAGATTTCGATGAAGCGGCGGCGCGGTTGGTTGAGCAACGGATAAGCTTTGGGTCGGCGTTTGACGGCGCGCGGTTCGCGTCGATTGGGTCTGAGGGGCACCAAGTCACGGGCCAAGTTGAGCAGCAGATCATCCCACAAGGCTCGTCGCAGTTTTCGATTGGGTGCCTGAGCCATGGCGGTGCTGTACTGCCGGAGGGCATCCAGACTTCCCTTGAAACTGATCCGCTCTAATTGCCCTTGGTAACGGGCCACGGCTTCGGCCATCACACAACGGACCAGATTGTGGGCGATTAGATACGCCAGTAGTTCCTTCTCGGCCATTTCCGGCGACTGACAACGCAACGCTTCCATGCCCATCGTGGTTTTGAGATCCCGGAAGCATAACTCCAACGACCAGCGTCGGCCGTACAAGGCGATGATCTGCCCGGCGGGATAGAGTTGAGGATCCAACAAGGTTGTTACCAGGGTAACGCGGCGATGGCGGAAGCCGCGAATGGTCGCGGTGAAGCGGAGGATGCGCACGAGGATTTGAGCCGGCATCTGTTGCCATTGTCGAACGGTCGACAGGCCCGACTGCTCGTAGCCTTTGGTCCAGACAAACAGGCCATCGCCTTTGGCCAGTCGTTTGGCTTTGCGGAAGTCTACTTTGCGTTGGTGGTGCAGGCGAGCGACCACATCCACGCCCTGCCGCGGCAATTGCGCCAAAGTGCTGTACTCCCCGAAAGCCCGGTCACCCAGGATGATGTCCCCGATGCGCAACGACTGCCACAAACGCCGGAACAGGCGCAGATCGTGGCTGCCTAAACCATCCATCATGACCTTGAGAATGGCTCCACTGTTCAGGGATAGCAGCGCCACAAAGCGGATCACCGGAAAGCCGCAACCGGGTTTTTGACTGGTCGGTTGCGGATAACGCTTCTGGTTTCGGGGAGTGTCGGGCAATTGGATTGTGGAACCATCGACCACTTTGACGGGGCGACCGCGCAATTGGCCGTTCGAGCTGATGCGGCGCTCGGCAGCCTGGGCGGTGGCGCTCAGGGCTTTTTCCAGCCGCTCCTTGGGCAAACGCTGGCGGGCTTGGATATAGGCCGAATCACCCTCCCGGATCGGCCGGCGACCGTGCAGGCGCAAGAGGGTTTGAACCTGACGGACGACCTCGCGGCAGGAGGTTTTGGGTTTGAGCAGTTGCCAAACGAAGCATTCGAAGGTCAGGCGCAGGTTGAAGACGCGGTCGCGACTGTTGGGGCCGTCCTCTTCGGAGGAGAGCAGCGGCGCGGGCAGAAAATCGCGCAGGTGCTGCTGGAGCTGGGCCAGGGTGGTCTGGTGGAGGTTTGGGGTGGTGCGGCGGCCCAAAGGGGCCAGCCGGGAACGCCAACAAGGGAAATAGGGAGTAGGCATAATAAGTATATATACTTACTATATTGACAGGCCCGGTGTTTCAAGGTTTAATGAGGCAATGAAAACCGCCGTCAGCCTCCTTCCGCCCTATCGCCAGCTCCAGCGGCAGTTGGCCCGGCTGGGTTATGTCAGCCAGGGCAGTGTGTTTGAACGCGCCCCGGGCCAACAGGGCAGTCGCTATGTCTGGACGCGCAAAGTGCAGGCCAAGACCGTCACGGTCGCTTTATCCCAGGAGCAGTATTTTTGGCTCAAGCAAGCCGTGGCCAACCAACGAAAGCTGGAGCGCATCGTTGAACAGATGCAAAAACTTTCCCGGCAAATCCTGTTTGATAATGTGCCCGGCGTGATTCGCCGCAAACGCCTGACCAAGAAAGTTTTAGGGCTTATCTAAGCGCCATTCAGAACCGACCCGTTTTCGACCCGTTTTCGTTTTTGGGCCAAACACGACCAGAATATGTCATAATTCTAGGACCCTTTCACGACCAGAATATGTCATAATTCTAGGACTGACCCTTTCACGGTCACCCAGGATGATGTCCCCGATGCGCAACGACTGCCACAAACGCCGGAACAGACGCAGATCGTGGCTGCCTAAACCATCCATCATGACCTTGAGAATGGCTCCACTGTTCAGGGATAGCAGCGCCACAAAGCGGATCACCGGAAAGCCGCAACCGGGTTTTTGACTGGTCGGTTGCGGATAACGCTTCTGGTTTCGGGGAGTGTCGGGCAATTGGATTGTGGAACCATCGACCACTTTGACGGGGCGACCGCGCAATTGGCCGTTCGAGCTGATGCGGCGCTCGGCAGCCTGGGCGGTGGCGCTCAGGGCTTTTTCCAGCCGCTCCTTGGGCAAACGCTGGCGGGCTTGGATATAGGCCGAATCACCCTCCCGGATCGGCCGGCGACCGTGCAGGCGCAAGAGGGTTTGAACCTGACGGACGACCTCGCGGCAGGAGGTTTTGGGTTTGAGCAGTTGCCAAACGAAGCATTCGAAGGTCAGGCGCAGGTTGAAGACGCGGTCGCGACTGTTGGGGCCGTCCTCTTCGGAGGAGAGCAGCGGCGCGGGCAGAAAATCGCGCAGGTGCTGCTGGAGCTGGGCCAGGGTGGTCTGGTGGAGGTTTGGGGTGGTGCGGCGGCCCAAAGGGGCCAGCCGGGAACGCCAACAAGGGAAATAGGGAGTAGGCATAATAAGTATATATACTTACTATATTGACAGGCCCGGTGTTTCAAGGTTTAATGAGGCAATGAAAACCGCCGTCAGCCTCCTTCCGCCCTATCGCCAGCTCCAGCGGCAGTTGGCCCGGCTGGGTTATGTCAGCCAGGGCAGTGTGTTTGAACGCGCCCCGGGCCAACAGGGCAGTCGCTATGTCTGGACGCGCAAAGTGCAGGCCAAGACCGTCACGGTCGCTTTATCCCAGGAGCAGTATTTTTGGCTCAAGCAAGCCGTGGCCAACCAACGAAAGCTGGAGCGCATCGTTGAACAGATGCAAAAACTTTCCCGGCAAATCCTGTTTGATAATGTGCCCGGCGTGATTCGCCGCAAACGCCTGACCAAGAAAGTTTTAGGGCTTATCTAAGCGCCATTCAGGACTGACCCTTTCACGACCAGAATATGTCATAATTCTAGGACTGACCCTTTCACGGGCACGCTGCGCGCCGCAGTGGTAATCCGCCGCCAATGCCCCGGTCATGGAAAGGTTCATCATGACGCAATCTCCCTTCAAGCCTTCTCAACAAGCCTGGATAGCGTGACATTCAGCGCCTTCGCCAATCGGGCGAGTTTATCGAGAGAAATATTTTCACGACCGCGCTCAATTTCAGAAAGGTAAGGCCAGCTCATGTCCGCCTTTTCAGCCAATTTTTCCAAGGTCAGGCCAGCATTGGTTCGGCAGGCGCGGATGTTATTCCCCACGATCTCCCGATGGTTGACGGCATGAGCCATTCAACAAGCAAACCCGAATTCAGACGCGGTGAACATTCGACATATCGAATGTTTAGGCTTGATCCTTTTTTCCAGATCGGGATCGATCCACGGGAATGGCTGAAAAGTCGCGGCGTATCCCAAAGGGAAACAAAGCCGATCCAAGGAAGCGGCGGGATCAGAGATCCGATCCAAAAAACTCCCAATACAAAATCCGCCGCAAGATTCTCGACCCGGCTTATTCGCTATCGGAACTTGTTCGCCCATCCGTTCCGACTTCGCCCCGAACGAAGCGCATCAAGGATGACCAGGTCAATTTCGCCATCGCCGGGATTCCACCGGTGGGTAGGGTTGAACCGCAGCCGTTTCTCAAGTGGGTAGGCGGCAAGTCACAACTGCTTGCGCAATTTGACGAGTTTCTGCCCGACCGCGTGGAACGCTATTTTGAACCGTTCATTGGCGGTGGCGCGGTGTTCTTTCACCTCAAACACCGTTTCCCGCAGATGCGTGCCTTCCTGCGCGACAACAATGATGAGCTAATCAACACTTACATCGCCGTTCGTGACCATCCGAAGGCGTTGATGCGTCGGCTCGATGAACACCTCGCGGAATTCCGGGCCGACCGCGAGCGTTACTACTATCTCGTCCGCAGCCGCCACCACCTGCCGCGTGCCGATGTGGTGGAACGCGCTGCCCGCATGATTTTTCTCAACAAGACCTGCTTTAACGGTCTCTGGCGCGTGAATGCCTCCGGCGAATTCAATGTACCCATCGGCTCGCAAACAAATCCAGGTCTCTATGACCGGGAAAACATTTTGGCGGCAAGTTGGACGTTGGAAGGCGTTCACCTAGCAACGCAGGATTTCCGTGACACGCTGAATGAACCACGGCATGGCGACTTTGTTTATGTTGACCCGCCTTACCATCCGATTTCGCTAACCGCGAGCTTCACTTCCTACACGAAAGAAGATTTTGGAATGAGTGAGCAGCAGGAACTCGCAGCCCTTTTTGCTGACGCCGGCAGGCGTGGCGTTCGTATCATGCTTTCCAACTCTGACGCAGAATTCATCCGCAAGCTGTATCGTGGCTTTAAGATTTACACAGTTAAAGCGCGCCGAGCAATAAACTGTGATGGCTCCAAGCGCGGCAAAATAAACGAGGTCGTTGTGATTGCCGGAGGAGGATGAAGTTATGCCAATGGTTATGCCATTTGAAGCTGCTTGGGAAAAACTCGTGCAAGAGCGAGTGGATACCTCTTCTGATTTGGTGGTGTTAACCAAATCAGACATTGAATCAGTCACTGGCAACGAACTTCGTTTGATGGCCAAGATGGATTCGTCGGAAGATGTTCCTGCCGCTTTGCGGCGGCATGGGTATTTCATTCTGCCAATCAAAAATGGCGAATACGCTCTCGTGCGCGGAAATGGATTCCACAAACTTGAGCGCTTGCCCGAACCTCCGACAGTATTCCGACCACAGCTTGATTTCGAACTGGTGACTCTCAATGTCGGGGACAGCGAGATGCAACATCTCGACTATTGCTATAATATCGGCCTCTTCGAGAAGTTCGCTGGAGTCACAGGTTTGCGGCAAACGATTCGAGGCAGGAAGAGATTGTCAGCCATTGATTTCTCTGTCGGAAAAGTTGGGCCGATTCATGTCAAAGCCGGTGTGCAAGTAGAAGTTGATTCCGGTTATGAGGGACGGAACGACATCGTATTAATTGAAGCGAAAGTTGGCCAGCCACCGGACTTCATCATTCGGCAGTTGTTCTACCCGTATCGGAAGTGGCGCATCGAAATTCCAGCCAAGCAGATTCACCCGTGGTTTTTCTGCTCGGAGGAAGTCTCCGGGCGGCGGCTCTACAAGTTTTGGGAATATGAGTTTGCAGATGACGGCCAATATCAGTCGCTGCGGCTCGCGCAGGGCAAAAATTTCCTCGTCGAGCCAGCCCGCCAGCGGTTGACCGTGGAGGAGTTGCTGCGCGCTCAAGTCCGACGCCGGGCGGATGCGCGGCTTTGGGACGTGCCGCAGGCAGATTCGTTCTGGCGCGTGGCGGAGTTCCCGTTGCTGGTAGAGCAAGGCATCGACATTTCGGCCAAAGTGGCGAAGCATTACCAGTTTGATCCACGCCAGAGCAGTTATTATCGACAAGCAGCGGAATTTCTTGGGTTGGTGTCGCAAGATAAACGCAGCCACACCTATCAGCTTACCGACCTAGGCCGTGAATATGTGAATCGTCCGGCAGATGAGCGCCGCCAATTGCTCGCGGGTTTGCTGGCGCAGTTTCCACCGGTTCGGACGGCACTGGAACTGTCAGCCAAGGCGGGCGAGCATGGCATTGGCAGGACGGAAATCGCAAAGTTCATCGAGCGAAATTCAACCATTGCCAATTCCACGCCGGGTCGCCGGGCTGCGACGGTGCTGGCCTGGCTGCGCTGGCTACAGGCTGCAACCGGCGCGGTTCAGGAACGACAGCAAAGATTTTCACTTCGGTAGCAGCCGAGGTTACGAGGCTCAAATTTCCTGGAAGCAATCATCCGTGATCCGTTTAGAGCCTCCTCACGTCGGCTGCTACTTCTTTAACGGGTTTTAAGCTGATTTTCCCTTTGCGCACTTTGCGGCTCTGCGACTCCCGCTCGCGCGTCAGCGGAGCTGCGTTAAAATCGGTTTGGCCAGCGCCTTTTTCGGCACGCCTGTCACTCGCCACTCGTCACCCGCGTATAGCCCCGAAGGCGTTCGGGGCCACGTGGCTTTACGCTGTCACCGGTTACCTGTCTTTAGTCGCAGGGTGACGCGGTTGGGTTGGGCGTAGTAGGTGTCGTCGCTCGATGAATCCTGGTTGGAGCGGGAATTTTGCAGCCGGAGCTTCAGCAGCAGGAGCGACGATATGATACACGCCAGTATCAGGAGCGACAGCAGCAGGATCAAAGCATGATGAGTGACCGCAACGGGAGCGACTGCAGCGGAGGCGACCGCAGCGGGGGCGACCGCAGCGGGGGCGACTGCAACGGGGGCGACTGCAACGGAAACAGCCACCGGAGTTGCTGACGCCGGGGTGGTTTGCGGAATCACCGCTTTTTTGGAAATTGTCCCGGTTACGTTGGCTGCGTATTTGACGGGTTGTTTCACCACGGCCTTGGAACGGGTGACCTGTACCGGTGGCGGCAGGGTTTGCGCGTGGTCCAGCTCGTATATCTTTTGTTCCAAAGCCACTCGGGCGGCGGCTTGGGCCGGGTTATCGTTCGCTTGGACGGAAATGGCGCTCACACCAAGGACGACGCATAAACCCAAAGTGAGCCGGATGGGGTTGGCATTGAACTGCTGCGCCGGTTGACTCTCTTTTTTGCAATGTTTGTTGTTTTTCATAATGTCTAAATTCTAGGCAATATTTAACTGAAATTGGACAAAAGCTTAAGAGATAAGGGACAAATTGCGGGTTTTTGGGGGTGAATTGCGCCTTTTGAGGGGTGGATTGGTTGACCAAGATTGGCAATGAATGTCCCGTAATCTCAGAGAACGAAGAATTTTAATCACGGCCTGTCCGCCATCTTGTCCGCCGTAGCCTCGGCGACGGCGGAATGGACACGGAGTTTTGCTGCGTGAGGGTTCAGCCCTTTTACGTCGGGCCACGCCGTTATATGCCGTTATACGCGGGTGACGGGTGACATGATTTTGAAGAGCACCTCACCCCGGCCCTGCTCCCCATTGCAACGCAATGCGGAGAGGGAGAATCATCGTCCGCTGGCCGTGAAATCTTAGCGCTCTTTGCGTTCTCTGCGCCTCTGCGTTGAATCAGTTTCCTGACAAAATTCAATTCGTGAAAATTCGTGTCAAAGCCGTCGGATTTTTTGCGCGAATTCCCGCGAATTTTTCTTTCCAGAATTTCATTCGTGTGAATCCGTGAAATTAGCGTCAAAGGCTTTTCAAAGCGGTGCCGCCGCTTTCCGTGCGGCCGGTTGCATCCAAAAGCGGCGTGGCGCTTCGCTTCCCGCCGCAGTCCAAAATCCGTGGTGGCGGCGCCAGCCGCGTTGGGTTTATCCGCGTATAGCGGCGTGGCCGCCACGCGGCTTTACGCCGTGTCCATCCGTGGTTAAAGAAAAAGCTCTGCGGCTCTCTGCGTTCCCGGCGTCTCCGCGTTACAATCCGATTGTGTGACTTTTGCGTGGCCCTTATTGGTTGTCGGACTGGCATTATTTTTGCTTTTGACCGTCCTCGAATCAACACGAAACAACCGAATCGTTTGTTTTCCATTATTAACCTTCAACCCATGAAAACTACCCCCATCCTTTCACTTGTTTTTATTCTGGCATCGGCGGTTTGCGGTCTGCCGACCGGCGTGAACGCGGCGTCCGGTGATGAACATTGGGATTACCAGTTCGGAATCCCGGGGGCCGATGATGCGGTCATAGTCATCGCCACCAACGGCGACGACATGTATGTGGCCGGGCAGTTCCGGTCGGTGGCCGGCGTGGTGGCGAACCGGGTGGCGCGGTTTGACGGGCTGCGGTGGTCGCCGCTGGGCAGCGGCATCGGCAGCACGAGTGTGTACGCGCTTGCGTTCCAGGGCGGCAATATTTATGCGGGCGGCCTCTTTACGAGCGCTGGCGGCCTGGCGGTCAACAACGTCGCGCGCTGGGACGGCACCAACTGGAATGCGATGGGTTCCGGCGTGAACAACTACGTTTATGCCATGGCCACGGTGGGCAGGTATGTTTATGCGGGCGGCATGTTTACCAGCGCGGGCGGCGTGGCGGCCACCAACATCGCGCGGTGGGACGGCACCAACTGGTCAGCGTTGGGCAGCGGCGTCCCCGGACTGGTCAAAACGCTGGCGACGGACGGGACCAACCTATACGCGGGCGGCGCGTTCACCAATGCCGGCGGCGTGGCGGTCAACAACATTGCGGTCTGGGACGGTGCGAAGTGGTCCAGCTTCCACGGCGATCCGGGCGCCAACAAAGGCATCCTGTCGATTCTGGCGGATGGTTCCGACATCTACCTGGGCGGCAGTTTCAACCTGGCGGGAGGCGTTGCCGCGACCAATATTGTGAAGTGGAACGGGAGCGGCTATCAGGCGCTGGGAGGCGGGTTGACGGGAACCAACTTTGTCATTTACGCGATGGCGCGTATGAAGGGCAACCTGTATGTGTGCGGCTGCTTTACCAACGCCGGCGGCGTGGCCGTCCAGAACGTGGCCTGCTGGAATGGCAGCACTTGGACGAACCTGGCGGGAGGCGTCACGGCCTCAACCCAGCCGTTGACGCTGACCGGCCTGGGAGCCGGGCCGGATGGACGGCTTTACATCGGCGGATTGCTGGATTCGGCCGGCACGCTGGGGGCTTACGATCTGGCCGCCTGGGACGGGACGAACTGGCAGTTGGTGCGTCCGGGGGCCGGCAACGGACTCTACATCCCCAGCACGAGCATGGTTCGCGCGATTGCCGTCAATGGCACTGATTTGTATGCCAGCGGAACTTTTCTGGCGGCCGGCACCGCCAAGGCAAACCGGGTGGCGCACTGGGACGGCACCAACTGGTGGGCGCTGGGCAGCGGCATGAAGGGAACGAATGACTCTGTCACTACGACGGTTTCCGCCCTGGCCATCAGCGGCGGCTACGTGTATGCGGCCGGAAATTTCACCAACGCCGGCGGCGTGACGGTCAGCAACATCGCGCGCTGGAACGGCAGTTCCTGGTCGGTGGTTGGCTCGGGCCTGGACAATCAGGCATCGGCCATGGCCGTCAGCGGCAGTGATGTGTATGTGGGAGGCAGCTTCATCAAAGCGGGCGGTGTCACCGCCAATTATATTGCGAAATGGAACGGCAGCACCTGGTCGGCATTGGGGTCGGGCCTCAACGGCAGCGTGTCGGCAATTTCGGTTGGTTCCGACGGCATTTATGTGGGCGGAGCTTTCACCACCGCTGGCGGGGCAACGGCGAACCAGGTTGCGCGATGGGACGGAGCGGCCTGGCATTCGCTGGGCAACGGCACGACCAACGGCGTGGGCGGAACGGTCACCGCCATCCTGCCGGTCTCGCCGACCGAGGTCTATGTGGGCGGCACGTTCACGACGGCGGGAGTGGTGGCTGCAAACCGGATTGCCCGGTTCGATGGCACAAGCTGGTCACCTTTGGGCAGCGGCATGTCGGGTGTCACCTCCCCGTCCGTCAATGCTTTGGCGGATGACGGAGTATATTTGTATGCGGCGGGCGCGTTCACCAACGCCGGGGGAACCATGGTGTCCTGCATTGCGAGATGGGACGGGGCATCCTGGACGAGTCTGGGCAGCGGTCTGGCACGGCTGGCCCTGGGCGGCACCGGACCCATCGCGGGAACGGGCGCGGCGCTCGTTTTCAACGGGAATGATCTTTACGCAGGCGGCATGTTCGTCACGGCCGGCGGCAAGGTCTCATCCGGGATTGCGCGGTGGAACGGACTGACAACCTTCACGCCATCGGCGGTCATGTGTCTGAGCGGGCCATGCCTGGCCCCGGGCGGACCGTTCCAATTTCGGGTGACAGCAAGCTCGGACGTCAATTATGTCATCGAAAGTTCCGCCGACCTGGCAACCTGGCTGCCATTGATCACCAACAGCGCCAGTCCGTTCATCTGGCTGGATACGGACTTCTCCCACCACGCGTATCGTTTCTATCGGGCGCGGCAGTCTCAGTGACCCGGCGGAACGTCGCTGGCGGACGAAGGGTTGTGGAGGAGAAAAACAATTGTGGGACAAACCTCTTGTCTGTCTCACTTTTTTCTGAAGTTCAAGGGGAGCGGTTTGCTGGAGTTCAAACTTCAGATAAAGACCAAATCTCACACCAAGACACCGAGGACGCCAAGGATTTTTGACCGCTAATTCACGCTTATCAGCGCTGATAAGCGAAGATTAGCGGTTCGTTTCACCTTCCGGCTCTCGACCTTCAACCTTCAACCCTCAACCAGCCTTTAAACTGCGGGCACATGTCTTGCTTTTCAATCGGCTGTTAATTTTTGCCGTGATGAAACGCCTTGTTGTACCGGCCCTTGTCTGGATGTTGTACACTTCCCTACTGTACGCCGCGAATGAACGCATCAACCAGGAAGGCCGCATCCTCGGTCCCCTGCCCGCCGTCACCAATGCCATCCTGTTCAATGCCACGAACGCCGACGCCGTGGTGTCGGCCATGCAGATTTTTCCGGTGACGAATCCGTGGAACGAATGCATTTCCAACCGGCCGGTGCTGCCGAATTCGGACGCGATGATGGCGCAGATCGCGTCGGACCTGGGCGCGAGCCGGGCGGTGTTGACGCCCGAGTTCGAGATGAATTTTGTGCTGGTGCCGGACAACCAGCCGCGAAAACAGATTGATTTCTTCAATTATCCGGACGAATCGGACCTGGACGGAGGAACGTCGCCTTACGGGAT
This sequence comes from uncultured Verrucomicrobiae bacterium, assembly GCA_963804345.1. Classification (GTDB taxonomy): domain Bacteria; phylum Verrucomicrobiota; class Verrucomicrobiia; order Limisphaerales; family UBA11358; genus UBA11358. Next base: position 117,013 of record CAWDPX010000002.1, read on the forward strand.
GTATCCCATTCCCACCAACCTGCCCGTCGAGGAATGGCCGCTGGGGACTGGCAGCCAGACGGTGTTCCAATGGCAGACGAACGACGACGGCAGCGACCGGCACGCCATCATGGTGGCGCCGGGCGGCGGGTTCATCTGGGAAACGTGGGAGACGGCGCTGGTGGGGACGAACTGGGAGGCGTCCAACGGCGCGAAGTTCACCCTGAACACGAACGGGCTGCGGCCGGCGGGCTGGACTTCGGGCGACGCGGCGGGTTTACCGATGTTCCCGGCGCTGGTGCGTTATGACGAAGCCGAGCGCGGCATGGTGGAGCACGCGTGCCGGATTGTGGTGAAAAAATCGCGGTACAACACCTGCATTTATCCGGCCACGCATTATGCCGCGCCGTCGGGCAATACGAGCACGAACCTGCCGGCGATGGGCCAGCGGTTGCGCCTGAAGTCGGCCTTCGTCATCCCGGCCGGCTGGACGAAGGAGGAAAAGGCGGTGCTGCTGGGTTTGAAAAAATACGGCGCGATGGTGGCCGACAACGGCGGTTATCTTTTCAATTTCCGTGACGCCGGATGACCGCTGGCCGTCGGGCTGTTTTGACCATTTCACCAGCATCAGCATCACAAATTTCGAGGTCATCCAGACGACGGGAACGAATGAAGGGCCGCGTTCGGCGGGCGCGCCGGTGGCGAATGCCGGTCCGGACCAGACGGTGGTGTTTGGACAACCGGCACAACTGGCGGGCGTGGTGAGTTTCTCGAATACGCCGCCGGTAATCCGGTGGCAGTCGTATTCCGGCCCGGGCACGGCCACGTTCGGGAACGCGGCGCAGACGAACACGACCGCGACCTTCAGCGCGCCGGGCATTTACACGCTGGAGTTGAGCGCGGACGACGGTGTTCATGCGGTGGCGTATGACGCCGCGGTGATTACCGTGACGAATGGCATCCGGGTGTCCGTCACGCGCACGGGGACGAATGTGAACGTGAGCTGGACCGGCGGCGTGGCGCCTTACGTCGTGCAACGAACGGGGGCATTACCAGCGGGTTCGTGGAGCGATATCGCAACCACGAGCGTCCAGAACACGAGTATTCCCATTACGAATACGGCTGGCTTCATCCGCGTAAAAGGACAGTAAGGGGAAAATGTGACGAGTGACGGGTGACGAGTGGCAAGATTTTGAAGAGCACCTCACCCTCGGCGCAGCCCCACCATTGCAACGCAATGCGGAGAGGGAGAATTATCGTCCGCTGGCCGTGAAATCTTTGTGTTCTTTGTGTTAATGCTCCCGGATTTTTCAGGAATCCGTGTCAATCCGTGGTTAAAAATTTTTCGCGTGGTTTGTGTATTTCGCGGTTTTAAGAGTTCCTTTTTCCTTTGCGCTCTTTGTGCTCTTTACGGTTAAGATTTCTTGCGCCTTTTGTGCCTTTTGGCGGCCATAAATTTTCGTGCGGTTTTTTATGTAATCTGCCAAGCTCCAATTGCGTCTGTGGATAATGACGATGAAATCTTAAGGGTTATCGGATGAAGTCATTGTTTAAAATCGTTGTTTTATTGTGTGTGCTTGCTGGCGCGGCCCGGTCCATGCGGGCGCAAGTGGCGGTGCCGCCTCCAATGTACGCCTATCAACCGCTGGCCGATGCGCAGCTTGACCAGTTGCTGGGGCCGATTGCGCTTTATCCCGACCCGTTGATTGCCCAAATCCTGCCGGCGTCCACCCTGCCCACGCAAGTCGTGCTGGCGGACCGTTATGTCAGCGGTGGCGGCGATCCCAACCAGATTGACCAGCAGCCGTGGGACCCCAGCGTCCAGGCGCTGGCCCGTTACCCAAGTGTTTTGAAATGGATGGATGACAACTTGAATTGGACGACCGAACTGGGACAGGCCTTTCTCAATCAACAGCAAGACGTGATGGTTTCCATCCAACGGTTGCGCCAGTCGGCTTGTAATGTTGGCAACCTGCAATCCACGCCGCAGCAACAGGTGGTAAATGACGGCGGCGACATTGAAATTGTTCCGGCTGACCCGCAGGTGATTTATGTGCCGGTCTATCAGCCGGACCAGGTTTATTATCAAACCTGCTATGGCCCGCCCTTCATCTCCTTCGGCATCGGCTGGCCCATTGGGTTGTGGCTGAATTGCGATTTTGACTGGGGGCATCACCATATCATTGTCTGGGGTCACGACCATCCGCGTCCGCCCAATTGGTGGCATGAGCCTCCACGTCAGCGGAACCCGGGCCAGGTAACGGTCTGGCATCCTCACAATTATCCGGGCGCAGTTGTGGTTCATGGTGGCGACCGGGGCTGGAGCGTTGCCAATAACCGAACCGTGGTTGCCAGCCAACCTGTGGTTGCCACGGTAGGCCGGTCCGTGTCCGATTCAGTGGCACCGCGACGGACACCGGCTCCGGCAGCCCGACCGGAAGCGCCGGCAAACCGAACTTTAATGCCCGTCGCCCGGCCCGCACCGGCTCCAGTTGAACATTCTCAATCCATCAGCCGGCCGGAATCGAACGGCGCGTTCATCGGCATCCAGAGTTCGCACGACACGAGAAACTACAGCAACCGTGGCCAGCAGAGCATGCAGACCGTCACCCATTCCGCGCCGGTTTCGCGGCCAGCACCGTCGGTGTCCTCCGGCGGCGGCGACGGCGGTGGTGGCCGTGGTGGTGGCAGGCGCTGATTTTTACTCCCATGATTTTCAAAAATATATTGCCGATGAAAATGAACCGCCTCAAATGGTGTCGCCAGGTTCGGACGGTGGCGTTTGGACTGGTTTTGGCACTGCCAGTTTGTGTTTCTGCGTCAGAGGAGCAGGCTTTCAATTCACCGAACGACGCCGTCAACGCCCTGGTGGTGGCGGCCCAGAATCATGATACCAATGCCCTGCATTCGATTTTCGGGCCGGAAGGACACGCGTTGATTTCGCCGGATGCCGTCCAGGCCACCGAGGAATACAAAATGTTTGTCCAACACCTGGCGGACAAGACGCAGTTGATTACCAATTCAAATGCCAACATCACGCTGGAAATTGGCGCGGACGGCTGGCCGTTTCCGATTCCGCTGGTGAAACAAAACGGGCAATGGTTTTTCGATACCGCAGCGGGCAGGGAAGAGATTCTCGCCCGTCGCGTCGGCAGGGATGAAATCGGCGCGATCAACGTCTGCAACGCGTATGTGGAGGCGCAGCGCGAATATGCCGGCCAGGACCGCCTGGGGGACGGCGTGCTGGCCTACGCGCAGTTCCTGCGCAGCACGCCCGGCACCCACGACGGCCTTTTCTGGCCGACGAATCAACCCGGCGGGGAATTGAGTCCCTTGGGCCCGCTCGTCGCGCAGGCGCGCGTGGAGGGTTATCAGCGCACGGCCAAAATGTTGAACGACGAACTGGCGCCTTATCACGGCTACTATTTCAAAATCCTGACCCGCCAGGGAAAACACGCGCCGGGCGGCAAGTATAATTACATCATCAACGGCCGCATGATTGCCGGATTTGCGCTCGTCGCCTGGCCGGCTGAATGGGGTGACACCGGCGTGATGACCTTCATCGTCAATCAACAAGGCAACGCTTTTCAAAAGAACCTCGGACCCCAAACCGCGAAAATCGCCAGAGCCATCACCACTTACGACCCGGACGACACCTGGACTCCGGTGAAGTAAGAAATGAAAAACTCCACCGGTTTTTATAGCCGTTGGAGTCTCGGTTGTTGCGACAGAGCGAACGCCTCAATCCTGACGCCGGCGCAAGAACGCCAGCCCGGCAGCACCAAAGCAGAAGATAGCCACCAAATTCGGTTCGGGAACAGATTCTAGCGGAGTTCCGTCCCGGAAGGAGAAAATATATTGGCCCGGCACTGCGCTGTTAAGGCTGTTATAAATTAAACCCGTCTCCGTGTTTGAATCCAGAAACGCCCCTTCCACGCCGGAACCCGGCAGTTCAAAGTCATTGGCCCCTCCATCTGAGAAGCCCGCATGGGGAGGATAATTCACGGAAGCGTCGCCCCATTCCCATTGCACCTGGCCGTAATTGAATTCCATGTCAAAGTCCCCCGGCGCAATTTCCGAACGGTCAATGATTACCAATTGGCAGCTTAACAGCTTGTCCGCGTGTGCTGCAAAATACCCCACGTTGACCCAGTCCACGCCGAAGGCCGCGTGGTTGGCCACGGTGCCATTTCCGTAGGTTACGACACCGGAGGCGAGATTGTCTGTGTCCACATCTGCCCAGTAGGGAGCGATGATACCCATGCTCGCACTGTTCAAGGGGCCGGGAATATATTGCCACAGGGAACTGTTAAAGGTCACGTTGCCATTGTTGTTGACCCAAACATCGGAGTACCAGGTGCCGTAAAAGTTGATGGTAAACGGCATCGTTGCCAGGGCACTGGGCCCGTCGTCTTCCGGTGGGAGGGAATAGCTGGAAAACCCCGCAAGGATGGGAGTCGAAACCTGAGCTTGCACCTGAACGGCCAGAGCCGTGGTGATGGTGAGAATTCCCAATATTGTTTTTGTTGTTATCACAAGATCCCTCTGAATTAGGCAGTAATTAAACGTGTATTATGGTTGCAAAAAACCACTTGAAAGTCAAGGTAATTCACGGTCGGGAGCTGTTTGAATCACACAATTTTACAAGGTCTTCAATTTCCCAAATCCTGTCCGTGTCCGGCCTGCATCGCGGGCGTGCAACACAAAGTCTGATGAATCCAGCAAAAAATGAATGGCCAAAATGCAAGCCGAACATCGAAAAAAACCGGTTTGTTGAGATTTTTGATGGGGATATTTAGTGTAACATTGTATAAAATCCCCCAAATTGGCGGCGGCAGCAGCGGCACCCCCACCAAGTATAAATCAGGACACTGCCCCTTTTTTGATTCGATTACGGCTCCGGGCTGCGGCATGTTACGGGTTCTGAAAACGCCCGGCCCATCCAATGTCACAGCCGACGACGAACGGTATCCCACCGGGGAACTGGTCCGCCGGCTCCTGGCCCTGGCGTGGCGGTTTCGCGCGGATTGCCTGTGGTCGCTGGGGCTGAGCGTGGTGCTGTTGCTGCTGGGCATCGCGGGCCTCAAGTTGCTGGGCGTGGTGATTGATGTCATCCGGTACGCGCTCAACCCGTCCCTGCCCGCTCCGGTGTATCCGTTCGGCTGGAACCCGCCGGCGGGCTGGTCGGCGTTGCAGGTGGTCACGGCGCTGGCACTGGCGATTGTGGCGCAGGCGGTGTTGCGCGCGGCGCTCACCTACGCCTACAACATGATCACCGCGCGGCTGACGCAGGGCGAAATCGTGCCGGAACTGCGCGCCCAGCTTTACGCCAAGCTGCAACGATTGAGCTTCAGCTTCTTCGACGTCCACGGTTCCAACTCGATTTTCAACCGGGTGACGGGCGACGTGCAGAACACGCGGCTGTTCGTGGACGGCGTGTTGTTGCAGGGGGCGACCATGCTCCTGACGCTGATGGCCTATGCGGTCTTCATGTGGCGCATCCAGCCGGCGCTAACCGTGTCGTGCCTGTGCGTGTCGGTGCCGTTGTGGTGGCTGGCGCATTTCTATTCGGCGCGGCTGCGTCCGGGCTACCTGCGCAACCGCGAGTTGACGGACAACATGGTGCTGTTGTTCAGCGAAAGCGTGCGCGGGATGCAGACGGTCAAGGGCTTCGCCTCGGAACCGCACCAGGTCCGGCGGTTCGAGGAGGCCAACGATCTGGTGTCGTCGCAACAGCGGAAAATTTTCTGGAATTTGTCCGTGTTCACGCCGGGCACGCAGCTGTTGTCACAGTTGAGCCTGGTGATTCTGTTCGCGTACGGCGGCTGGCTGTACGTGCAGGGACGGATTCCGCTGGGCAGCGGGCTGGTGGTGTTCGCGGGGCTGCTCCAACAGTTCACGGGGCAGGTGGCGACGATCTCGACCATCGCCAACTCGGTGCAGCAGAGCCTGGCGGCGGCGCGGCGGGTGTTCGAGGTGATGGACACGCCGGTGGAGGTGCAAAGCCGGCCGGACGCCGTCAAGCCGGGGCGGCTCACGGGCCGGATGGTGTTTGACCAGGTCACGTTCGGTTATCACGCGGATAAACCAGTGCTGACGGACGTGTCGTTCGAGGCCGGGCCGGGACAAATCATCGGTATTTTCGGGATGACCGGCACGGGCAAGAGCTCGCTGCTGGGTCTGATTCCGCGGTTTTATGACCCGCACGCGGGCCGCATCCTGGCAGACGGAAAAGATTTGCGGGAACTGGACCTGGACGCCTACCGGCGGCAGATCGGGATTGTCTATCAGGAAAGCTTTTTGTTCTCGAACACGGTGTCGGCGAACATCGCGTTCGGGCATCCGCACGCAACCATGGAACAAATCGAGCGCGCGGCGCGGATTGCGTCGGCGCACGATTTCATCACGGCACTGCCGCACGGATATGAAACGGTGCTGGGTGAATCGGGTGTGGACTTGTCGGGTGGACAGCGCCAGCGGCTGGCGCTGGCGCGGGCGTTGTTGCTGCAACCGCCGATTCTCATCCTGGACGACCCGACGGCGTCGGTGGATGCGCGGACGGAGAACGAGATCATGTCGGCATTGCGCGAGGCGATGACGGGGCGGACGACGTTCGTGGTGTCGGGCCGGCTGAGTTTGCTGCGGCGGGCGGATTTGATTTTGGTGCTGGCGGACGGGCGGCTGGCACAATCGGGCACGCACGCGGAACTGGTGCATCGGCCGGGACCGTATCATGAGACGGCGCTGTTGCAGATCATGGATTTGGGGGAAAACAAGGACGAGGGTCGAGAGACGAGAGTCGAAGGCAAAAACAAAACGGAGCACATCGAACCTTGAACATCGAACATCCAACATCGAAAGCACCCGCCGCCAGAACCGGCAGGCTGGAACGCCTGCCCGACGCAAATCAGTCATGAGCGCGCCATTGAACATCAAGTCATTGGCAGGTGACATCGCGAAGGGGGACCTTTCGGCGCGGGAGTCGATTACGTATTACAATCCGATGGAGGAGCGCGAGGCGGACAAGGCGCCGTTGCAGATGGCGCTGATCCGCCGGATTTTTCATTACACCAGGCCCTACGCGGCCAGGCGGAACTCGCTTTTCCTGCTGACGTTCATCCGCGGCCTGCAATTGCCGGCGCTGGCGTGGTTGATTGGCCGCACCATCACCGGCCCGATTGCAAACCGGGATTTGGCGGGGGTTTTCCGGTATGCCGCCGGGTATTTCGCGCTGGCCCTGTTCACGGTGGTGAATTTCCATTTCCGCCAGCGGTTCGCGCTCGAACTTGGCGAGTCGGTGGTGCATGACATGCGGTCGGACCTGTTCCGAAAGCTGATGACGATGCCGATGTCATTTTTCAACCAGACCAAGTTCGGCCGCATCATCAGCCGGATGACATCGGACATCGACAGCGTGCGGGCCGGGGTGCAGGACGTGGCCTTCGTGCTGGTGGTGCAGGGATTGCAGATGACGACCTCGGCGGTGCTGATGGCGTGGTACGATTGGAAGCTGTTTTCGCTGATGGTCCTGCTGGCGCCGGTCATCTGGGTGGTGAACGAAAACTACCGGCGGGAGATGAGCCGGCGGCTGCGCAAGGTGCAGGAATCGTGGAGCCGCGTCTCGTCCACGCTCGCCGAATCGGTGAGCGGCATCCGGGTGACGCAGGCATTTGTGCGGCATGAGGTAAACTCGGGGTTTTTCCGGAAGTTGATTGACGTGCATGGCGAGAACAACGTGGGCGTGGCCCAGACGTCGGCGGTGTTCGTGCCGTTGCTGCAATTGAAAAGCCAGTTTTTCCTGGGCGCGATGGCGTTGCTGGGCGCGTTCGGAGCGTTGCGCTGGCACGGCTGGCTGCACATGGAGGTGAACGACCTGGTGATGTTCTTCTTCCTGGCCAACCTGTTCTTCGACCCGGTGCAGGTCATCGGGAACCAGTTGAACCAGGCGTTCATGGCCATGGCCGGGGCGGAGCGGTTGTTCCGGATGCTGGACCAGAAACCGGAGTGGCAGGACGCAGCGGACGCGAAACCGCTGCCGGACATCCGGGGCCGCGTGGAATTCCATGCGGTGAATTTTGAATACAAACCCGGACGGCCGGTGTTGAGGGACATTTCCTTCATGGCGGAGCCGGGACAGTTGGTGGCGCTGGTGGGGCACACGGGCAGCGGCAAGACGACGCTGGTGGCATTGCTCCAGAAATTTTACCTGCCCGCGGGCGGACGGGTGCTGGTGGACGGCATGGATTTGAATCAGGTCACCAGCGATTCGTTGCGGTCGCAGATGGGCAGCGTGCAGCAGAACAATTTTCTGTTTTCCGGCACGGTGCTGGACAACATCCGGTTCGCGCAGCCGGCGGCGACGGAGGCCGACGTGCGGGCGACGCTGGAGGCATTGGATTGCGTGGATCTGCTGGACGGGTTGCCACAGGGACTCCAAAGCCAGGTGGCGGAGCGGGGCGCGGCGCTGTCGTTCGGCCAGCGGCAACTGGTGTGTTTTGCCCGCGCGATGCTGGCGAACCCGCGCATCGTGGTGCTGGACGAGGCGACGAGCGCGATTGACACCGTCACCGAGGCGCGGCTGCAGCGGGCGCTGGAGATTTTGCTGCGCGGGCGGACGGCGTTCATCGTGGCCCACCGGTTGAGCACCATCCGCAAGGCGGATCTGGTGCTCGTGCTGGATCAGGGCCGGATTGTGGAACGCGGCACGCATGAAAGTTTGTTGCGGCAGGGCGGCGTTTACGCCCGGCTGCACCACGAATTTGTGGGCGCCCGGCCAAATCAGTGACCCGCCTTCGCCAAGGGGCGTGTTGCCCAAATCATTTGGGAGACGGTGGAGCGCGGCGGTGTCAGCCGCAGCACGTTCGACTACCCCTAAACCCGTGGAATTTCGCGCGCTCATTGGCAATTCTGGCTGCGCGGGTGGGACACCCGCGCTCCGTTCCATTTGGGCAACACGCCCCAAAGGCTTCGGCGCGGCAAGCCGGCGGTGCGTGACACGTTGAAACTTGACAGCTGCGGCCATCCGATTCAGGGTTGGAACCGTCCAGTTGAATCCAATCAACCGCATTACAAATAAAGTCGCTTTATGAAGAAATTGTTCATTACCGCCTCAATGGCGTTGACCGTCATGTCATTGCTCACCGGCTGCCTGGAGTTGCACCTGGGCGGCGGCTCCCGGAACGATGCCCAGTACCAGAACCCGAGCGTCGGCCAGCAGTTGATTGACCTGCAGCGGGCCAAGGACGCCGGGGCCATCTCGGCCGAGGAATACCAGGCCCAAAAAGCGAAGCTGCTGGGGAACAAATAGCCCGGAGCATTCCGCCCCCCGGCACCAACGCCGGCGCCGGCAATCCGTCTTCACCCGGTTGCGACGCGGCAAGCAGGCCGGGGGTCTTAAACATCATTTATGATTCCTCCAACCAAGTGTTCCAAGTGCGGCGGGGAAATGGTGGAAGGGTTTCTGCCCGCGGAAAGCCAAAACCAGGGCGGGGTTGCCACCTGGATAGCCGGGGCGCCGCAGTTCGGGTTTTTCGGCAGCGTCAAGACCGACGGCAAGACGGCGCACAAAATCCGGATGTTCCGCTGCATCAAATGCGGTCTGCTGGAGTCGTATGCGCCGGACAAGTGACCCGCCTTCACTCTGCTTCCGCCTTCGTATAATTCGGCGCGACGAGCCGTGGCTAACAAAACGGCGGGTGGCATCTCCTTGACTTGGGACGTACCGGCGGTATCATGCGGATGACCGGCAACCAACAAGAAGCAGTCCAATAAAAACAGTCACCATCCATTTTTTTCTGGGCAGCATCGCCCTCGTCGCGCTCCTCGACGTTTCCCCGGCCGCTGCGGCCCAAACCCGGACCCTGCGCGTCGTCACCTACAACATCGAAGACGACATCAACGGCGCCACGGTTCCGCTTCCGGGTTTGATTGCCCCGCCCGCCAACACCAATAATGTGCAGGCCGGCGGGGTGCTCGAGGGAATTGGGGAGGAGATTCTGGACAGCGACCCGGCCCAGCCGCTAGACGTTCTCGCTTTGCAGGAGACGACCGGCAACACGATTACCGTCGCCCCCATCGTGAACGGCTTGAACTCGTTCTATAACGCACCCGGCATGTATGCGATGAGTCCTTATCAAGCCACGGAAGAAGGCGGCGACGTTACCGATGGGAACGGCCCGAACGCGCTGGTTTACAACACCAAAACCTTGCAGCTTCTCGCCTCCATCCCGGTGGATCCGCCAGGCGGCACGAGCAAGCTGGGCTCCAGCAGCGGCGAATATCGCGAGGTGATGCGCTACGAGTTCGCGCCAGCCGGGATGACGCCAACAGCAACGAATGAATTTTACGTTTATGTGAGTCATTATAAATCCGGCACGACTTCCACCGATTTGACCAACCGCACCGGCGAGGCCCAGATCATCCGCAACGACGAAGCGAGCAATCTGCCCGCCAGGAACCGCGTGCTTTATGTGGGTGATTACAACATCACCACCAGCGGCGAGGCGTCGTATCAAACGATTTTGTCCAACACCGCCCCGAATGGCATTCATCAGGGACAGGGCATTGACCCGCTCAACCCATCGGGCGCTGCCAACATCGACTGGGGCAACAGCACCACCGACACAAATATCCTGGCCATGAAAACGGATTCGGCAATGGATTTGCGTTACCGGGATGATCTGCAGGTGATGACGACGAATGTTTACTACGGCATTGCGGGCGGGCTGGCGCTGGTGCCCGGTACCTACCACGCGTTCGGCAACAATGGCACGACGCCTTACAAAGGCAGCGTCAATTCCAGTTCCAACACCGCGTTGAACAATCGTCTCGTGACGAACGGGCCGGTTTTTATCAGCGCAGCACAGCTTTATCTGGACCTCACCAACGCGAGCGATCACCTGCCCGTGGTGGCTGATTACACCATCCCCATCACCGTACCGGCGCCGGTGTTACAATCGGTGACCGGAACCGGCGGCGCGGTGACGTTCACCTGGAGCGCAGTGGTCAGTGCGGTCTATCAACTGCAATACCGCACGAATCTGGCTCAAGGCAATTGGAGCAATTTGGGGAGCGCCATCACTGCGACCAACGCCGTCATGTCCGCCACCGATGCCATCGGGCCGGACCCGCAGCGGTTCTATCGTCTGCTGGTGCCGTGAGGATGGCGTCCGGGGTCTGGGTTCTCGGGGCTGGGGGTTGTATTCTCGGGATGGAGCGCCGGAAGAATGATTCGCTGTTGGATGTTCAGTCTTCCCAACTCGCCGTCAGCGATGCCAGCCGCCGCCACCGTGGTAACCGCCACCCCAACCGCCATGGTAGTAACCGCCGTGATAGCCGCCGCCGAAGCCAAAGGAAAATGACACCGACGGATAGCACCAGCCGCCGTAATACGGATAGTAATAACCATAGGACGGATAATAACTGTTGTAATACCGGTACGTCTGTGTGTCGGGAATGACATAGACCGTCGAGGAGGGAACATAGGCCGGCGCAGTCTGCACATAAGTCACCGCCGACTGGGCGGCCACCGTCGCCGGGCTGCTGGTGGCGGGATAAGCCGGTTGCGGCGCGGCTTGGGCCGCCGACCGCGGCTGGTTCAGCATGGTATTGATGACGGTGTCGGAAACGCCCTGCTGTTTCAAATAAACGATCTGGCTTGCATCCATGCCGTAGCTGCTGCCGGAATTCCGGATGTAATTGACGATGGTGTCGTCGTTCACTTTCGCCTTCGAAAGCTGGATGATTTGCGAGACACCATAGGACAATTGGACGGGTGCGGTTTGGGCGGCACTGGTGGAGGTGGAATCCTGTGCCGGAACGTTGCGCGCTGCCAGGATGAGCACAGCGGTGATGGTAACCGTCAAAAACAAGCCGCGAAAGGTTCGAGTTTTCATATAATCAACACCTGTCAATTCAACACCGCATACTCGCGCGAGTTGCGGGAACTGTCAAATGGGGTCTGGCGTCTCGGGGCTGGGGATTCGATTCCCAAGTCTGGCGTCTGCGGAGGATTCGATGTTGGAAGTTCGATGTCTGCCCTGCATAGCCTTGGCGACGAAGGGTTCAATGTTCGATGTTTAGATCACCATCACGCAAACGCCTTGGGCGTCATGGCCGGCGGGCCGACGCGGCGTTCGTAATCGAGAATGATGCGGACGACTTCCGCCGGATCGTCGGTAAGTTTGAAGAGGTCGAGGTCGCCGGGGCTGACAAGCTCGTGCCGCTCCTGCATTTCGGTTTTCATCCAGCGCACCAGCCCCTTCCAGTATTCGCTGCCGAAGAGGATGAGCGGGAATTGCGGGACGCGTTCGGTTTGGACGAGGGTCATGATTTCGAAAAATTCGTCAAGCGTGCCAAAGCCGCCGGGCATGTAGATGAAGCCGAGGCTGTATTTGGCAAAACAGACTTTGCGCGCAAAGAAATAATGGAAATGCAACGGGATGTTGGTGAAGCGGTTGCCGGCCTGTTCACGCGGCAATTCGATGTTGAGGCCCACGGATTTGCCGCCGCCCTGCGCCGCGCCCTTGTTGGCGGCTTCCATGATGCCCGGCCCGCCGCCGGTGATGACGGCGAACTTCTGTTTGGCGAGTTCCTTGGCAATGTCATGGGCGGCGCGATAATACTTGTCGCCGGGTTTCGTCCGCGCCGAACCGAAAATGGTCACGGCGGGGCCGACCTCGGAAAGGGTCATAAATGAATCCACGAATTCGGCCATGATGCGGAATATGCGCCAGGGGTCTTCGCCGCGCATGGGAAAGGTGGTGTCGCTCATGGCCGAAGCATAGCCGCAACGGCAAAAGGAGACAAGCGCGCGGATTTTTGCTGGCGGAAATATGCCACCGAGGAGCAGAGAACATGAAGTGAAACGAAAATTGACCCCCTGAACCGTAGCAGCCGATGTGAGTCGGCTCTGCCATTGCTTTGTGGATAAGCGTGGAGCGGACTTACGACCGCTGCTACGAGGGGCTGGCTGAGGGGAAGTCGCTAAAAAGCAACCAGGCCGGAGAATCGAAATTCCCCGACCTGTTGCGTTTTCGGTTCCTCAAGAGCAGCCGAGGCTGTCGCCGCAGTTCAGGCATTTGTAGCACGCGCCGTTGCGCACGGCAACGTGGCCGCAGTTCGGACACGTGGGCGCGTCCTGCTGGAAGTGCGCGATGGCGTCGCTGAGGGATTTCACCGTGCGGGCGGGACCGGGCTTGTGATGGCCGTTGCCGTTGCCGGGTTCCTTCACTTCCAGCACGTCAGGGTCTTCGGCCAGCTGGAGTTCAGGCACCGGACGGTTCACTCTTTTTTTTTCCTCTTCGAGCAACCCGGGCATGGCAAGTTCCGGCTGCGTGCGATTGCCGGCGACCGCTTCGCGGTAGCCGGGAATGAATTGCAGCGCCAGCCAGCGGAACACGTAGTCGGTAATGGAGGAGGCGCTGCGGATTTCGGGGTTTTTGGTGAAGCCGCTCGGCTCGAACCGCTGATGCGCGAATTTGCGGACGAGGGTTTCCAGCGGCACGCCGTATTGCAAGGCAATGCTGGTGAGCGTGCCGATGCTGTCCATCAAACCGCCGATGGTCGAACCTTCCTTGGCCATCGTGATGAACAATTCGCCCGGCTGGTGGTCCCCAAACAATCCGACCGTCATGTACCCTTCATGCCCGGCAATGTCGAATTTGTGCGTGACCGCCGTGCGCGTGTCCGTGAGCCGGCGGCGGAGCGGCTTGCCGGCTTCGACGCGCAACCGGGCAACTTCAGTTTCAAATTCCTTGATGCGGGCTTCCAGCGCGGAAGTGCCGGCGAAGGAAGTTTTGTCGCCTCCTTCGCTGGTCTTTTTGGTGTTGAGCGGCTGCGAGCGTTTCGAGCCGTCACGGTAAATTGCCACGCATTTCAGCCCCATCTTCCACGCCTGAACGTAAGTGTCGCGGATTTCCTCGACGGTGCATTCCTTCGGCATGTTGACGGTCTTTGAAATGGCCCCACTGATGAACGGCTGCGCGGCGGCCATCATTTTCAAGTGCGCGAGATAATGAATGCTGCGCCGGCCGCGATACGGCTTGAACGCGCAGTCGAACACCGGCAAATGCTCCGGCTTGAGGCCGCTCAGAATGCTTTTACCGTTCTCCTCCACGTCCTCGATGGTGTCGAACTTTTCAATGTGGGCGATGATGCCTTCATTTTCCTTCGTGCTGTAACCGAGGCGGCGCAACGCATCGGGCACGCCGCGATTGACGATTTTTAGCATGCCGCCGCCGGCCAAAAGTTTGTATTTGACGAGCGCGATGTCCGGCTCGACGCCGGTCGTATCGCAATCCATCAGGAACGCAATGGTGCCGGTCGGGGCGAGGACGGTGACCTGCGCGTTGCGGTAGCCGTGCCGGCGGCCCTTGGCGATCGCGCCTTCCCAGGTTTTGCGCGCCTCGTCCTTCAAATAGTTGAATTCCTGGCTCGGCTGAATTTGTTCGATGGCGTCGCGATGCTGTTGAATGACGCCGAGCATGGATTCGACGTTGTCCTTCGCCAGCGGATTGGACACGTGCGCGCAACGCGCGTCGTGGTATCCCGGAAACGCGCCGATGTTCGCGGCAATTTCCGCGCTCTGCTCGTAGGCGTGACCGGTCATGATGGCCGTGATCGCGCCGGCGAGCGCCCGGCCTTCGTTGCTGTCATACGGCAGGCCGTAGCTCATGCACAGCGAGCCGAGGTTCGCGAAACCGAGGCCGAGCGTGCGGAAGATGTGGGAATTTTCCGCGATTTCCTTCGTCGGGTAACTGGCGTTGTCCACCAGGATTTCCTGCGCGGTGATAAAAATACGCACGGCGGCCTTGAACCGTTCCACGTCAAATTTGCCGTCTTCGCGTTTGAACTTCATCAGGTTCAGCGACGCAAGATTGCAGGCGGTGTTGTTGATGAAAACGTATTCGCTGCACGGGTTGGTGGAGTGAATCGGTTCGGTGCCCTTGCACGTGTGCCATCTCTGGATCGCGCCGTCGTATTGCATGCCCGGGTCGCCGCAAACCCACGTGCCCCCGGCGATTTTATAAAGCAATTTCGCGGCGTCCTTCTTTTCGAGCGGCTGGTTGGTGGTGATGGTGCGCGTCCACCATTCCTTGCCGGCGAGCGCCGCCTGCATGAATTCATCGCTGGCGCGAACGGAAAGGTTTTCATTTTGATACATCACGCTCCCGTAGGCGTCGCCGTTGTAGGAACCATCATAACCTTGTTCAATCAACGCCCATGCCTTGCGCTCTTCCTTCTGCTTGGCGTCAATGAACTCCTCGATGTCCCCGTGCCAGTCGCGCAACGTGTTCATTTTGGCCGCGCGCCGGGTTTTGCCGCCGGATTTCACGACATTGGCAACCTGATCATAAACCCGCAGGAAACTCATCGGACCACTGGGCCGGCCGCCGCCGCTGAGTTTCTCCCGGGCGGAGCGGATGGGCGTCAAATCCGTGCCCGTGCCGGAGCCGTATTTGAAGAGCATCGCTTCGCTGCGGGCGAGGCGCATGATGTCTTCCATGTTGTCCTGGACTGACTGGATGAAGCAGGCGCTGCCCTGGGGATATTCGTATTGGGTGGTGGCGCGCTCGACCTGGCGGGTCTTGTGATCGTAAAACCAGTTGCCCCGGCCGGAGTTTTTGCCGATGCCGTATTCACGGAACAGCCCGACGTTGAACCAGACCGGCGAGTTGAATGCACCGTATTGGTTCAGGCACAGCCAGGTCAGTTCCTCGTAAAAAACCTCGCCATCCGCCTTGCTGAAATAGCCGTCGGCGACGCCCCAATCCGCCATCGTCCGGGATATGCGATGAATGAGCTGGCGCACCGAGGTCTCGCGCTCGCCCGTGTTTTGTTCGCCGTAAAAATACTTCGAGACGACCACCTTGGTCGCGAGCAACGACCACGCCTTGGGCACCTCGACATTTTCCTGCTTGAAAATGACCTTGCCCGCATCATCGGTGATTTCAGCGGTGCGCCGGTCCCATTCAATCTGGTCAAACGGCTTGACCTTGGGATCGCTGAAAACGCGCTCAACCCGCGCCGTTTTTTTCGCCGCGCCGCCGTTGGTCTTGACCTGGCGGCCGGCCGCCACCGTTGCGGAACGACGACTGCCTTTATGCGACGCCGGAACCAACACCTCCTCGCGTGCGTCTATCATGAAATTTTCCTTTCGCGGCGGTCGAAATTTTCTTTGGTAACAAATCACCCGACCGCCTTGACACAGAAGACCGGTCGGGAAAATCAACTTCTCAGCCCGCTATTTCGGGTTTTCGCCAACCGCCCAATTCCAAGCGAAACCCCATTTAGTGGGCAACAATGAAAGCCTATACCCTACATATTGTGGTGACAAGAAAAATGTGAAAAAAAGTTACTGGAACGATATTCCCAAATAAAACCCGGCAAATCTTACGCTTCCATTGCGCAAACGACAACTTATTCGCCGCGGTGAACAAAAAATTCAGCACGATTTTTTTATGCGTGACGGTGGAAATTTCCCGGAGTGTTTCCTTTGCGGCAATTTGAATTTTCGTATCGGCTCCACGGTTTTCGGGCGTGATTGACGAACAACAGAAACGGTGCCAGTTCCAATTCTGGAATCCGCTGGCCGGTTGTCCGTGTAGATCGCCAGCGGACCTGGGCAATGGCGCTGAAGACAACTCCTTAAGGCAAACGCAGGTCAAACAAACTCAACCCGGGAACAGCATCACCTGAGCGCTGAAGTCCGAGGCTGCAGGTAAGCCAAATCCTGGCAAGGAAAAGGAGCCGGCGCTGCTGGTCCACCTGGTCCGCCAGTGGCGCCTGAGAGGGTTGGGTTGGCAAAGGCATCCGACCATTTATGCACCTCCGCGTGCCCATCGGCGTAAGAAAGGCCGGCTCCGCCATTATGAGAATTGGCAGGGTAGTCAACTATAACTTGCGCCATGCTTATGGCTATACTCCCGTCATTGATGGTCTGCGGATTCTCATCCATGATTATCCAAGTCATGGAAGGGCCCGGCTTGGTCATTGCGGATGTTTTACCATAGGTACGGTAAGTGGTCTGCGAATCGTTGTAGGGATTTACCAGCCATCCTCCTCCGAGTGGGTCGCCCGGTTTCACGCCGGGTGGCGGCGTGGGAGCGCCGTTTCCTACGCCAGCCGACCACCAGCGCGTCCCAACGGCGCAATTCATTGATACGCTGCGTTGACGTGGAAAACCTTGCATCAGGTAGGTGTCCGCAGGACATTTATAAACAGCGGGATTCGTGTTGTAGGGGGCCAGCGAGGTAAGCGCCGGGTTCACTTGTATTCCTCGTCCCAGACCTGGAGCATCAATCGCATCCTGAATTCTATACATGGTGCCGAAAACCCAGTTCTTCACCGTGCCATCTCGCGCCGCTGCTGTTGTATAAGGATAATCATTTGGCGGCAGAATATCGCTGTTATCCTGGGCGTACATCTGCCAGGCCAGAATCAACTGGCGCTGATTTTCCATACACTGCAAGGCCTGCGTGTTTGGCCTGGTCCCGGCGAGGGCAGGCAACAGCAGCACAGCTAGAATGGCAACGGTTGCGATAATGACAGCCAATTCAACCAGTGTGAAACCACCGGCGCCGGTTTTCTCAATCACCAATCTGTTTGATGTTTTCATAATCATCAAGGAGTCAAAACGATGCGGTAAAATCTTTGGCCGGGCGCGGGCGATGGGTCGCCGTAGTAACCGTTGGCGCCGATAAAAGCCGGATTGCCGGGCAGATTCAGCCAGATGGGGTCGGTAAGATTGGTCTTGAATTGCACTTGATAAGATTCTCCCGAAGCCAGGGGCCAACGGATAACCGGATTGAAGCCGAAAGTGCCGGCGGGAATCAGTTGCACACAAGGGCTGGACGCGGAATTGGTCGAACCACCGCCACCGGAACCCGTCAATGCCAGGGCAAGGTCGAGCGCGAAAATATCGCTGTCGCCGTTGAAATCATTGCCGGACATATCCGAGGCCCAGCTTTGGAAATAGAGCGTCTGGCTGTCACCGCTGAAGACCGGCTTGAGCGAACGATCGTTCGCGGATGAATTGCCCGCCCCGTTCATGCTCACCAGATAGGTGGTGTTGCTGGCCGCATCGTAAATGAACAGATCCGCAACATTATTGGAATCAAACGAAACCAGGTTCGTGGCGAAACTGCGGTAGGCGATGAAACGGCCGTTGGGGCTGATGGCCGGCGAATCGGAGTTGGTATTGGCTGCGACGAGCGTCTGGAAATTCTGGCTGACCAGCAAATTGGTTCCGGTTTGGAAATCATAGAGAAAGACACTCGGTGTGCTGGATGCGGAATTCGTCATTCCGGCATAGGTGAGATATCGCCCATCGCTGCTGAATTGCAATCCCGCGTGCGACGAGAATGATCCGCCCGGGTTGATCGTTAAGACGGTGTTCGCCACCAGGTCCGCGACGTATAAATTTGCCGGCGTATTTGCCAGATAGGCCAGTTTTTGCCCGTTGGGGCTGATGGAAACAAACGGGAACGGGCTTGAAGGAATAGGCGGGCTGCTGGTGTAACTCAGAGCATTTGATTGTGAATTCCAGACGAATAATGTCCCGGACGTTCCCGGTACCGTGCCGATAAACGCGACGGATTGGCCGTCAGGGGTCATGGAAGCTGCCGAATACACGCTAGGTCCACCAAGGGCCGATGTGAGCGCATATGTGGTCCCCGTCTGCAAATCGCGGAAAAACAGATTTTCAGTTCCGCCGCCAGACGAACCGGATGCCAGATTGGACGCCTTGCTGTGGAATAAAACATAACGTCCGTTCGCGCTGATGACGGGCAAAAAGGAATCGCCGTTGCCGGGATCAATCCCGCCCGTGCTGGCGCTCACCAGCGCCGTCGAGCCCGCCTGTAAATCACGAAGATAAACATTCCGCTCGCTGGTGCCGCCCGGAACCAGATTGTCGGCCGAGCTGGTGAATACGACGTACTGGCCGTTGCTGGAAATGGACGGGTCGGTTGAAAGGCCGTCCCCGGAGGCGTTGCCATTGGTATTCACGCTCACCAGGATGTTCGCGCCGGCAATCAGGTCGCGCACAAACACATCGCCAAATCCATTCGTGTCATTGGGCACCAGGTCATCTGCGTCGCTGTAAAACGCGACGAACCGGCCGTTGGCGCTCACGGAAAACGGGGTGAGCCCGCTGAGACCGTCGGGTGTTGGCGACGGCAAAGCCGGTTGGCGGGCGGAGATCAAACCGGTGGCGCCGGCCGTCAGGTCACACGCAAAAACGTTGTAATTCAGGTGGCGGTTGTCGGGCAACAAATTTGCGGAATCAAACGCGACAACGCTGCCATCGGTGCTTAAGGCCGGGACCATGGTCGAAGCCACGCCAACGCCAACCCCATTCGTATTGGCATCAAGCAATTGGGTGACCCCGGCTTGCAGGTCGCGGCGATAGACATGCCAATCGCCGACCAGGGTGTTGGCGACCAGATTGGTGGCGTTGCTGACAAAGGCGACGAACTGGCCGTTGGATGAAACTACGGGCGAGTCGCAAAGTCCATTGGCCGGACCTGAATTGTCCGGCTTGGCGCTCACCAGTGTATTGATTCCGGTTTGCGCGTCCCAAAGATAAATGGCCGTGCTGGTCCCGGAAGCATCGCCGAGATTGGCGACAAAGGTGGTGAACCGCCCATCGGGCGTCATCGCCAAATTATGGATGTTGGGGAAAGATGACAACGGCCATGACAACATCAATGACAACGGCACAGTGGCATTGGTGTAAAGGGTGCCGGTCAAACCGGTCTGCAAACTGTAGCGCAAAACAATTCCGAGCGTGGATGAAGTGCTGGGGGGATTCGTGCATGCCTCAAACGCGACGAATTGGCCGTCGTCACTGATGCTGTAGTTGCAGGAAATAAAATTGGTGTGGCCGAACAGGGATTGAGCTATGGCGCGGGCGTTGGCGCTGGCCCAAGTGGTGTTGCCGGCGAGCATATCGCGGACGTAAATATCCCCGGTGGTCGCCACGCTGGGAACGAGATTGGTGGCGGTACTGTAAAAGGCAACATAGCGTCCGTCCGGCGTGATTTCCGGTGATTCCGAACTGCTGACGGCGCCGGTGATTGGCGGATTTGAATTGGTGGTCGCGCCGACGCTGGCCAGCGTCGTCGTGCCCGCCTGTAAATCCCGGACGAAAACGTCAGCGATGCCATTGGTGTCGCCGGGCACCAGATTGGATGCGGTGCTGGCGAATGCGACATAACGTCCGTTCCCGGTCATCACCGACCCGCGCGAAATCCCGTTGCCGCTGGTGCCGTTGGTGCTCACGCTGACGAGCGTCGTCAGGCCGTTGACCACATCGCGCACGAATATGTCGCTGGCATTGTTCGTGTCGCCGGCAACCAAATCGCTCGCGCTGCTTTCAAAAAGCGCAAACTGTCCGTTCGTCGAAATTCCGGTGGGGAATGAATCCCCATTGCCACCGCCGTTCCCGGCCATGTTTACGCTGACCAGGGTGGTGGTGCTGGCCAGGCGATCGCGCAGAAACACGTTAAACCGGCGCGGCAGCACGGAATTGTTGTTGTTTGTCAGCGTCAGGTTGTTCGCCGTGCTGGCGAATAAAACGTACCGCCCGTCCCGGCTGATGATGGACAGCCCTGAATCCCCATTGCCGCCGGCTTGAGGCGCAAAGGAAGTTCCCTGCACGATTACGAGCTGGGCGGCTTGGGTTGAAAAAACACACGACGCGGTAAATATGGCGGCAAACACACACCACGATCGTATCATCAGTGATGTCTTCATGTGGTATAAACTGTTTATCAAACCGTATAACCTTTTCAAGGATTAATCCCATCAATCGCAATTATATCAGACCCGTTAATCGCAATGTTTAGCGCAGCATTCCCATCGGCAACTGCGTCGGGAAATGGCGCACCTAAAAGATTGGATAGCCGTTTCATAAAATTTTTCTCAACATTGAACTTAATGGAAAGGTCTCGCCATTATAACCTCAGGTCAGGTTTATAATCGGTTTCAGGCGCAATTCCAACGGCGTTAAACACGCCCTTCAAACATTCACGCGCGGGTTGCAAAGACCAGCCGAACAATGTTTCACCGACGCGGATTGCGCTCCGCTGATGACCGCTTGCAGCCGCGCCGCGCCAGCAGCCGAATCGAATCAGGTTTCGTTTGGTTATCATAAACACTGGCATCTTTCACAAGATAACTCGCAGGAATGAGGGGGATTCTTTCAAAAATCTTACGGGAAATTTAAAATTCGGTTTTGCCTTACTGGCAATGACTTGCAAAAAAAGCAAACTCAGCAGGGTGGTGGAGGGTGTGTTTCGGCAGAGGCGACGCGGCAGCGCCGCCCAACCTTGATGGCAATGTCAGAATCTACCCCGGCCCAAGCCTGCTCTCTGTTGACTCTGCTTGCTCCTGTTCAAAATCAACCGATATTTCACCGACGCGGCTGGTTCCGACCAGATCGCCGATTTTTTCGATCCGAATCGGCCCGGTTGCCCGGGCGGGGAGATTTGAACTTTCGTATCGGCTCCACGGTTTTCGGGCGCGGCTTCGGCACGAGCACCACCGGGCAGCCTTCGTAACCAAATGCCTGGCGCATCTGGTCGGCCAGGTATTTTTTGTACTGGTCGGAAAACAGTTCGTCGCGGTTGATAAACAGCAAAAATGTCGGCGGCGCCTGCCGCACCTGCGTCGCGTAAAAAAACTTCAGCCGGTGCCCCGACGCGCTGACCGGCTGGCGGCGTTCGATGGCGTCGCGCAGGGTGCGATTCAAAATCGCCGTCGGGATTTTTTGCTGCAACTGCGCGGCCACATAGCGCACGGCTTCGAGCAGGCGTTCGAGGTTGAAGCCCGACGTGGCCGACGTGAAAATGACCGGCGCGTAATCGAGGAAAAACAATTTGTCCTGCACCCACTGGCCGAATTCGCCGAGCGTGGAGATGATCTTCGCCTGGCCTTCGGTCCGATGCTTTTTATGGCGTTTCTCCATCTCCTCTTCTCGCACCTGGCGGACGGATTCCGCCACCAGGTCCCACTTGTTGACGACGACGATGCAGGCTTTGCGGGCTTCAACGATTTTGTCCGCAATCTTTTTGTCCTGTTCGGTAATCCCGGCCTCGGCGTCCAAGACCAGCACGGCGATGTCGCAGCGTTCAATCGAATCCACCGCGCGCTGGACACTGAAGAACTCAATCGAATCATCCACGCGCCGCGTTTTTCTCATGCCGGCGGTGTCAATGAGAACGTATTGTTGCCGCACCCCGTCGGTTTCCACCTCGAACGGCACGTCAATCGAATCGCGCGTCGTGCCCGGCACCGGGCTGACGATGACGCGCGCAGAATGCGTGAGCGCGTTGATGATGGAGGATTTGCCGACGTTGGGCCTTCCAACGATGGCGAGCTTCAAGGGCAGTTGAGGGTTGAGAGTTGAGGGTCGAGGGTCGAGTGCCGCTGCATCGCCATCGCCAGATGGTTCTGCGCTCGACTCTGGACTTTCGACTTTCGACTCGGGCAAAAGTGCCATTGCCGTGTCCATCAAATTAACAATGCCTTCACCGTGAATCGCGCTGACGGGGAAAATTTTCTCGAAGCCAAGCTGGGCAAATTCATCGGCACTGGCCTCGGCGCGATGCGTGTCCACCTTGTTGACCGCAACCAAAACGGGTTTGCCGCTGCGCCGCAATTTTTGCGCGACTTCGCGGTCCAGCGGCACAATGCCTTCCTGCACATTGACGACGAGAATGATGACGTTCGCGGATTCAACGGCCAGGTCCACCTGCTCCATCGCTGCCTTGATGATGACGTCGCCCGCCTTTTCGCGCCGCAACAAGCCGATGCCGCCGGTGTCCACGAGCGTGAAGGCGCGTCCGTGCCACTCGGCCTCGGCGGTGATGCGGTCGCGCGTGACGCCCGGCTGGTCGTGGACGATGGCGATGCGCCGTCCCACGATGCGGTTGAACAGCGCGGACTTGCCGACATTGGGGCGGCCGACGATGGCGATTAAAGCGGGCACGCACCTAACATGGAGAAGTTTGCGCGCCGGCGAAAGTTAAAAGCCCGGCGGAAATCGAGATGGGGCCGGCACTGCCCCTAATCTGTAGCGGCGGGTATCCTCCTGCCGTATCCGGCGGCATCCCTGCCGCCCGGGCCACAATACCAAACCCACGTCGTGACCTCGCTTCCACATCAAACTACCCGGCTGGAAGCCAGGCGATACGGCAGCCAGAGATGGCTGCCGCTACGGAGCTGTGCCAAATGGCGTCATCAAGGCGCAGCCGTTTTGACCGGACTCAACACAAATAGGATCACATCGTGCGGCGCAATGTCGCCGTCGAAATCCTTCGCCGTGGTTCCAATATTCCTGGCCTGCCACACATCGCGGATTTCATAGTCGCCCTTTAGAAACGACAGGTGCGGCCAATGCACCCGAACCCGGACTATTTCGTCGCTGTCGTTGAAAATTGCACTCTTCTAGGACTGACCCTTTCACGGACAAAACCACGCTCAAAGACTTCCTCAAAAAGATCGAGGAACAATACGGCAAGGCCGAACGCATCTGGGTGATGGACCGGGGCGTTCCCACCGAGGAAGTGCTGGCCCAAATGCGCGCGTCCGATCCGCCGGTGCGCTACCGGGTCGGCACGCCCAAGGGACGGTTGAGCCAATACGAACAAAAGCTTCTGGCAGCGCCCTGGCAGGAAGTGCGCGCCGGGGTGTCCGTCAAGCTGCTGGAGCAGGAACAGGAAGTGTATGTTCTGGCCCGGAGCCATGACCGCATGAACAAGGAGCGGGCCATGCGGCAGCGGCAACTCAAAGGCCTGTGGAAACGGCTGCGGCAATTGCAGGGCATGAAACTCAAACGCGACGCGCTGGTGGAAAAAGTGGGCGCCGCCAAGCAGCAGTATCCCGCCGGGGCGCGCCTGGTGGAAATCACCGTGGCCGAGCCGGCCACCCGACTCGTTTTCACCTTGCGCAAAGACCAGCTGCGGCAAGTCCGGCGGCGGGAAGGACGGTATCTGTTGCGCACCAACCTGACCGGTTACAAGCCGGCGCGGCTCTGGGAGTTCTACATGCAACTCGCGCAAGTGGAGGAAGCCTTCCGGAACTTCAAAGGCGACCTGTCGTTGCGACCGGTTTATCACCAACGGGAGGATCGGATCGAAGCGCACATTTTCTTGGCCTTCCTGGCGTATTGCCTGCACGTGACCTTGCGGGCGATGCTGCGCCCGCACGCGCCGGGGCTGACGCCCCGAGCGGCACTCGAAAAGTTCAAAGCCGTGACGATGATTGACGTGCATCTGCCGACCAGCGACGGGCGGACGATCATTCTGCCGCGCCACACCCAGCCCGAAGCGGATTTACAACTGCTGCTGCACACGTTGAAACTGAAGCTGCCGCCCCAACCGCCACCGCGATTGAGTACCGGCGGCAAGCTCGTTCGCAACTGAGCTTGTAGTGCAGACCTTTGTGGTCGCCGATGCCTCTATCAACGACTTGCGTCAATCTCAGGGTCGAATAGCGGAAGACCGGCTAGCACGTGAGAGCTTAATCAAAGCAAAAGAGCAGAATTAAATTTATGCCAAAAAAAGCCCGAATCCCAACGCCGCTCCGCAAGTTGACCAACAACGAGGAGCTGGTCGAAGTCAACGCCGCCACCGTCGGCGAGGCGATTCGCCGCTTGACGGTTAGTAGCTTATAAGCTACAGTATACCGGTGTTCAACACGCCCAAAGAAGTCGTCGCGTTCCGCGCGCGAGACGGGCGGGTGCCATTTGAGGAGTGGCTGGACGATTTGAGGGACAAGCGGGCGGTGGCGCGGGTTCTCGCCCGGCTGGCGCGGGTGCGTCAGGGCAACCTGGGTGATTGCAAGCCGGTCGGCGAGGGTGTTTCGGAATTGCGGGTGGATTACGGGCCGGGCTATCGCGTGTATTTCGGCCAGAAAGGGCGCACGCTGGTCGTGCTGCTCTGCGGCGGCGACAAGCGGACACAGGACCGGGATATCCGGCTGGCCAGACAGTTCTGGCAGGAATTTAAAGCGAGCGAATCATGAAAACCGTGAGTTACAAAAAAATTCTACAGGCGAAGCTGGACGACCCAGAACAGGCGGCGGAATACCTCACCGCCTGCTACGAGGAAGGCCCGGAAGTTTTTCTGGTCGGGTTGCGCGATGTGGTCGAAGCCCAGGGCGGCGTCGCCCGCGCGGCCGCATTGAGCAAGTTGAACCGGGAAAACCTGTACCGGCTAGTCTCGCGCGACGGCAATCCGCGTTTGACGAGCCTCAATTCCGTGCTGTCCGCGCTCGGCTTGAAAGTTACTTTTGAAGCGGCTTGATCGCAGCTTGGCAGACAGGCTCTGCCCGTGTTAAATTGTCGGCATGAAAACGATTTCAACTTCGCAGCTTCGTTCGCAGACGCGTTCGTTGGTGCGCACGCTGGCGGGTGGCAAATCCGTGTCGCTCACCTATCGCGGCCACAAGCTCGCAAACATCTGGCCGTTGAAATCGAAGAATGGCGTTGGCGCTGACGACCCGCTTTACCGTTTCCATCGTCTGGCCGGCAAGCTCGCAAAACCGCTGACGGATCGCGAAATTGACCGGCTCGTTTATGGCGGCTGAACCGCTCTTCATTGACAGCGGCGGTTTTTACGCCTTGGTGTCGGCAGAAAGCGCACCGCACGCGGACGCGGTCGCCATCATGGAAGAATCCCGGCGTGTTCGGCGCCGGGCGGTGACGACGGATTATGTTTTGGATGAAACCGCCACGTTGTTGCGCGCCCGTGGATTGACAAAGCAGTTGAAGGAATTTTTATGGCTCACGGAGGCGTCACAGGCATTAAACATCGAATGGATGACGCCCGATCGCTTTGCGGCGGCCCGGACATTCATGTTGAAGCATCTGGATCAGGAATTTTCGTTCACGGATTGCGCGAGTTTTATCGTGATGAAGGAACTCCGGCTCATTGACGCGCTGGCGACGGATAAACATTTTCGCATCGCCGGATTTAATCCATTGTTGTTGGAATAAACCGGTTTTGCGCCAAGAACTTGAAATTTTATTTATGCCAAAAAAAGTCCGAATCCCAACGCCGCTCCGCAAGTTGACCAACAACGAGGAGTTGGTTGAAATCAACGCCGCCACCATCGGCGAGGCGATTGTCGAATTGCAGACGCGCTTCCCCGGCATCCAGGAACGGCTCGTGGACGAAAAGGGCGAGGTGCGCCGCTTCGTGAACGTGTATGTAAACGAGGAGGACATCCGCTTCCTCAAAAACCGCGAGACGCCCTTGAAAGACGGCGATGAAATCAGCATCATCCCCGCCATTGCCGGAGGCTAGACACAATTTAAATGCAAAGGAGCGCGGCGTTCACGCCGCTTCCACTTTCAAAATGCCAAAAATATTTCATATCATCAGCGCAACGACGTTGAAGCGGGCTGAAGCCCGCGCCCCGCTGTTTGAAGTGTTGTGGCCAATTTCAAATCGTAAATCGTAAATCCAAAATCGTAAATTTCATCGCCATGGCTAAAACGCACAAAAAAACTCTACCAGCGACAAAATCCACAACCCCAACCCAACGAAGATTGTGGCTGATGTTTCCGCCCAAGCTCATCAAGAAACCGCTCGTCTGGGAAGTCAGCCGGAAATTCAATGTGGTCACCAACATCCGCCAGGCCAGCGTGACGGATGAAATCGGGGTTGTCTGCCTCGAGCTCGATGGCCCGCGCGATGAGGTGAAGGCCGCCATCGCGTGGCTGGAAAAAATCGGCGTCAGCGTCGAGCCGGTGGAAATCAGCGTGGTGGAAAGCTAGAACGGAGCGCGGCTGTCCCAGCCGCAGCAGCCCGGGATACAGAGGAGCTGACCAACCGGTTCCATTGTCCAACCGCATTCCAACCTGCTGCGCCTGGGACAGGCGCGCTCCGTGAAAGCAAAACGGCGCGGTGATTGGCCGCGCCGTTTTTTGTTCCACAAAAGTTTATTTCCGCCGCTGGCGTTTAACCCTGAGCTGGGTCGCGGCATGCAACAGCGCGGCTTGAATGTGCGCGGCTTCTTCGTCCGTGATTTTTTCGGCCAACCGCGCCTCGGCGCGCAGGCGGGCTTCCTCGGCCCGGGCTTCGTCAATGTTTTCGGCGCGGATCGCCATGTCGGTTAGGATCGCCACGCGATCGCCGGTCACCTGCACGAAGCCGTCGCCGACCGCTAGGAAAATCGTGTCGGCCCCTTTTTGCGCGACGATTTCGCCCGCGCACAGTTGCGTCATCAGCGGCACGTGATTCGGCAGGATGCCCATCTCGCCCTCGGCGCCGGTCAGCGTGACCATGTCCACGTCGTCGGAGTAAATTTTCGCCTCCGGTGTGACAATTTCCAATTTTAAGGTCGCAGCCATTTTTAATTCATGTTTCACGCATCACGTTTCACACACCACCCGCGTCACGTGATGCGTGATGCGTGATGCGTGAAAACGATCCGTCAACTTTTTTCAACCTCTTCGATGCCGCCCTTCATGTAAAAGTTTTGTTCCGCCACGTCGTCGTGTTTGCCGTCCAGGATTTCCTTGAACCCGCGCACGGTCTCGGCCACCGGCACCTGCCGGCCCGGGCGGCCGGTGAACACTTCCGCCACCGAAAACGGCTGGCTGAGAAAACGCTGGATCTTGCGGGCGCGATAGACCGTGAGCTTGTCGTCGGGCGAAAGCTCGTCCATGCCGAGAATCGCGATGATGTCCTGCAAATCCTTGTAGCGCTGCAAAACCTTCTGCACGCCGCGCGCGGTCTCGTAGTGCTCCGCTCCGACGATTTCCGGCGTCAGCGCGCGGCTCGTCGAGGCCAGCGGATCCACGGCGGGATAAATGCCGAGTTCGGCAATGGCGCGCTCCAGCACGATGGTCGCATCGAGGTGCGCAAACGTCGTGGCCGGCGCAGGGTCGGTCAGGTCGTCGGCAGGCACATAGACGGCCTGGAACGAGGTGATGGAACCTTTCTTGGTCGAGGTGATGCGTTCCTGCAAATCGCCCATTTCGGCGGCGAGGGTGGGCTGATAACCGACGGCGCTGGGGGTGCGGCCCAGCAGTGCGGAGACCTCCGAACCGGCCTGCGAAAACCGGAAAATGTTGTCAATGAACAGCAGCACGTCCTGGTTTTTTTCGTCGCGGAAATATTCCGTGACCGCGAGCGCGGACAACGCGACCCGCAAACGCGCGCCGGGCGGCTCGTTCATCTGGCCATAGACCAGCCCGATTTTGGATTTGCCGAGGTCTTTCTGGTTGATGACGCCGGCTTCGGACATTTCCGCGTAAAGGTCGTTGCCTTCGCGCGAACGTTCGCCCACGCCCGCGAACACGGACACGCCGCCGTGCAGCTTGGCGATGTTGTTGATCAACTCCATGATGACGACGGTCTTGCCGACGCCCGCGCCTCCAAAAGCGCCGACCTTGCCGCCCTTCAAAAACGGGCAGAAGAGGTCAATGACCTTGATGCCGGTCACGAGCACCTGCGGCGAAGTGGACTGGTCCACCAGCGCCGGCGCGGGGCGATGGATCGGGTAATACTTGTCGGCATTGACCGGCCCGCGCTCGTCCACCGTCTCGCCAACGACATTGAACACGCGGCCCAGCACGCAGTCGCCGACCGGCATGGAAATCGGTTTGCCGGTGTCGGCGACCTCGTAACCGCGTTTCATGCCCTCGGTCGATCCCATGCAAACGCAGCGCACCCAGTTGTCGCCGAGGTGCTGTTCGACTTCGAGTATCCGTTTGGCGCGGCCCTGGCCGGGCACGTCGAATTCGACAGCCAGCGCGTTGTAAATGCCGGGGAGCGGATCGGGAAATTCCACGTCCACGACCGGTCCGATGACTTGAACGATTTTGCCTTTGTTCATGCGATTGATTGATTAGCTCACCGCCATTTGGGCAGTGGCGATTTCCAACAATTCCTTGGTGATGTTTGACTGGCGCAGCTTGTTGTATTGCAGCGTCAGGTCCTTGATGAGCTGTTGCGCGTTGTCGGTGGCATTCTTCATCGCCACCATGCGAGCGCTGTGCTCGCTGGCCCGGGCTTCCAGTAAAATCTGGTAAATTTTGAAATTCAAACTGTGCGGCAGCAATTCGCCCAGCACCGTCTCCTCATCCGGCTCAAACAAATACGGCACGTCGCCGCCCGCCGGCAATTCCCCCGCCGCCGCGTGGCCGTGAATGCCGGCGGTGACCGTCTGGATTTTTCCCACCGGCAAAAACGGGACGGTTTCCGGCCGCTGGACCAGGGTCGAAATGTAGTTGGTGAACAAAATGTCCACCGCGTCCGCTTCGCGCTTGATGAACAGGTCCTGCGCGAATTTGGAAATCGCCCGCGCCTCGCCGAATTGAGGTGTGTCCTTGTAAGTGAACTCCGCCGCCAGCGGCCGTTTCGTGCGCGCGATGAATTGCGACGCCTTGCGTCCCGCCGTGACGTAAACGGTCGTGTCCCGGTCGAATTTCACAACTTCGCGAAACAAATTGCTGTTGAGCGCGCCGCACAAACCGCGGTCCGTGCTCACCAGGATGACCGCCCGCTTTCGAACTTCGCGGGTTTCCATGAGCGGATGCCTGAAATCCCCCGCATGTGCCGTCGCCTCGGCCAGCACCTCGTTCATCAAAGCCGCATAAGGCCGGCCGGCCAGCGCGGCCTGCTGGGCCTTGCGCATTTTGGCCGCCGCCACCATCTGCATCGCCTTGGTGATTTGGGCGGTGTTCTTGACCGACTTGATGCGCCGGCGAATGTCGCGGGTGGTGGGCATGAATTATTTATACGTCTGCTTGAACTCCGTCACCGCCGCCTTCAAATCGGTGACGGTGGCATCCTTCAATTCTTTGTCCTTCACGATGCGCGCCAGCAATTCCGGTTTCCGGGTCGTCATGAAATCCGTGAGCTTGAGCTGGAAGTCCTTGGTTTTGGCCACCGGCACATCGTCCACAAATCCATTTTGCCCCGCCCACAAAACCACGACCTGCACTTCGACCGGCAGGGGGTTGTATTGAATCTGGTTGAACAACTCGACAATGCGTTTGCCGCGCTCAAGTTGCGCCTGCGTCTTGGCGTCGAGGTCGGAACCAAATTGCGCAAACGCCGCCAGTTCGCGGAACTGGGCCAGATCGCCCTTGATGCGGCCGGCGACCTGTTTCATCGCCTTGACCTGCGCCGCCGAACCGACGCGCGACACGGACAAGCCCACCGAAATCGCCGGGCGGATGCCCTGATAAAACAAATCCGTTTCCAGATAAATCTGCCCGTCGGTGATGGAAATCACGTTCGTGGGAATGTAAGCCGAGACGTCACCCGCCTGGGTTTCGATGATGGGCAGCGCCGTGACCGAGCCATTGCCGTATTTTTCGGCCACGCGCGCGCTGCGTTCCAACAGGCGGCTGTGCAGGTAAAACACGTCGCCCGGATACGCCTCGCGGCCCGACGGACGCTTGAGCACGAGTGAAACCTGGCGATACGCCACCGCGTGCTTGGACAAATCGTCGTAAATAATCAGCGCATCCATGCCGTTGTCCATGAACCATTCGCCCATCGCCGCGCCCGCGAACGGCACGAGATACTGATTGGTCGCCGAATCCGAGGCGGCGGCCACGACGACAATCGTATAAGGCATGGCGCCAGCCTCCTCCAAAACGCCGATGACGCGCGCGACGTTCGACTGCTTCTGGCCAATGGCGACGTAAATGCAATACAGCGGACGATAATTTGTGTCTCCGGCCTGCTGCGCGGCGAGATTGAGCCGCGCGTTGTTGATGATGGTGTCAATGCCGATGGTCGTCTTGCCCGTCGAACGGTCGCCGATGATCAACTCACGCTGGCCCCGGCCAATCGGAATCATCGCGTCAATCGCCATGATGCCCGTTTGCACCGGCTGGCTGACGGATTTGCGTTTGATGATGCCCGGCGCGATTTTTTCGACCGGATACGCGGTGTCGCTCTTGATCGGGCCTTTGCCGTCCAGCGGCTGGCCGAGGGCATTGACGACGCGGCCCAGCAATCCCTTGCCGACCGGCACCTGGAGCAATTTGCCGGTGGTGCGGACCTCGTCACCTTCCTTGATGCTCGTGTAATCGCCTAGAATGATCGCGCCGACCTCGGTTTCTTCGAGGTTCAACGCCAGGCCGGTGATGCCGTTGCCGAAATCAAGCATCTCGTTGAGCATCGCGTCGGTCAGGCCCTCAATCTTGGCCACGCCATCGCCGATTTCGCGGACAACGCCGACGTTTTGTTTGGCCGTCGCGGCCTTGGCGCCCGAAATTTGGGCTTCAATTTCTTGCAATAGATTGCTCATAAACTTTAGGAAATGACGAATGACTAAATCATAATGACCAAAGAATGACGAAGCACAAATGACCAATGCGCCTCCAAGGGAGAGTGGTTTCGGGATTGAGTTATTGGGGATTCTTTAGTCATTCGGATTTAGGAATTAGTCATTTTGTTTGGTTTGGTGTTCCCTGCGCTCTTCGCATCAATCAAAAACTGGCCGCCAGATTGTCCAATTTTGCCCGCACACTGCCATCATAAACATCGCTGCCGACCTTGATGCGCAGGCCGCCAATCAGCGCCGGATTCTGGCCGAACGCAATGTCCACACTGTCGCCGTAAATTTTCCTGATCCGCCCCGCCACGTCCGATTGCAAATCGCCGGGCAGAATGGCCGGGCTTTCGACGCGCGCGGTGCGGCGCTCCACATCCAGCTTCACCAGCCGGGACAGCCGCGACAGAATTTCGAGGTAACGGCGCGGCTTTTGCGCGAGCACCAGCGTGACCGCCTGCCGGACGCGGTTTTCGTCCAGCAAGCCGTTCACCTGGCAACTGCGGAACAGTTGCCGGGCGTCGTGCTGTGCACGTTTGGATATTTTCATTCCTGTTTTTGGTAGGGACGCGCTGCCGCGCGTCCGGCTGACCGGCAGGTCAGCCCTACCAATCAAATTTTTACTGCGTCAATTGCTTCTCCGTTTCCTCAACGAGCCGACGCTGATCGTCCGGCGTCAGAATTTTGCCGGTGACCGTCGCGGTCGTTTGCACAACCAGCCGGCCCACTTCACGTTTCAAATCGGCGAGCATCCGCTCGTGTTCCCGGACGGCGGCTTCGCGCGCCTTGACCATGATTTGTTCCGCGGCCGCGATGGCCTTTTGCGTTTCCTGCTCGCGCACGCGCGCGGCGGCGGCCCGCGCCTCCTCAATCAATTGGTTCGCCTGGTCATTGGCCCGGTCAAAAATGGCCTGACGGGAGGACTCGGTTTTCGCCAGCTCCGCCTTGATTTTCTCCGCGTTCTCCAGCCCTTCCGCAATGCGCTGACGGCGTTCTTCGAGCACGGCCAGGATTGGCCGGTAGGCAAACCGGTAAAGCAGGCCGGCGACAATCAGGAAACTGATGACCTGGGCAAAGAAATGCGGCGCGTCCAGGCCAAACTGATTGGCAACGTCGCTGAAAGCATTCGCGAATAACACTGGTGTGCGCATAAATCTATAACTAAAGATAACGGGCGCGGAGCCTGCGGCCCCGCGCCACAACATTAACCTACGGGTTTGATAAGCAGCGCGTAGAACACGATGGCCTCGGCTAGCGCCATTCCAAGTACAGCCAGCACGATGACCTTGCCGAAAGCGCCGGGATTGCGTCCCACCGCCTCGGAAGCCTTCATGCCAACCAGCCCCACACCGATGGCCGAACCAAGGCCGCACAAGCCTACGGATAAGCTACCATTCACATCTCCTAACATTGGTGTTAACATATTTTTTCCTTTCGTTTTCCTCAACGGCTCCCGCGGTGGACCACGGTCAAGCCGCTGAAATTTTTAATTTAATGGTGTCCTTCGCCGGCTTCCTCCTCATGTGCGCAAATCAATACCGTGAACACACTGGTTAAGAGCATGAACACCCCCGCCTGAATGAAGCCGACTAATAGCTCCATGAAATAGAATGGTACCGGCAACAGTGCGCTGAAAACCGCCTTCGCCCACGCGGGATGCTGAATCATGTGCGACATCGCTTCGAGCAAGTTCTCGCCTGCAAACATGTTGCCGTAAAGACGAAAGCTCAACGAGACGGGGCGAAACGCTATTGACAACAATTCGATGAAACCGACCGCGAAAAACACGACAATCATCATGTACTTAATAAAACCCGAACTTTCGCCTTTGGGACCAAAAACGTGCAAAATAAAACCCCAAATGCCGTTTGACTGCAGCCCCCAAACGACCCAGAGCGCCATGAAAATCGCTGCCATGGCGAAGGTCATGTTGAGGTCGGCATTGCCGCCGCGCAGCAATGGCCTAGTAACTTCAAAACCGTGTTCCCCTTGCACGCCCCAGCCAATCGTGCCCACGCCGGGAAGCAGCCCGAACCAGTTCGTCGCCAGGATGAAAATGAAAATCGTCGCGAAGAACCAGAACGTCTTTTTCACCAGTCCCGGCCCGATGATGCTTTCCAGGAAACCATAAAGTCCCTCCACCAGCCACTCCCAGAAGTTCTGCGCGCCCGACGGCACCTCCTGAATTTTACGGGTGGCGAACCGGGCAAACAAAATCACGCCCACCGCCACAATCCACGTCACCAGCATGGAATTGGTGACAAAACCGCCTTTATGGCCGAGGGACTGGGCGCTCTGAGGAATGCCCTGCTCTGCCGGAGCCGCCGGTGTCGCGCTGGATGCCGCCACAGCGGCGGGCTGGGTTGCCGATGGAGCGGCCTCGCCCGTTGCCGCATTCAGTGCGGCGGGCGGAACACAAACAAGAAAAGCACACGCGATTATCAGTCTGAGTGGTTGCATCTAACCTCAGCAAATCCATCCGCCGGACTCGACCCCTTTGTTCTCACGCAGTTCCGGTCGGAAGCTTAAAGATACTGTTGAAATGTGAGAAAATCACAAGCCATTTTTGGAGAATTTCCACACGAATTTTGCCCGGCCACCGCCCATGGGCTTGAAGAAAAGAACCAAAACCGCTCACTCGACGATTGGCTTATGATCTCTCATGGGAAGCTGCATTGTGTTCATGAAATCCAATGGGTCATCTCGGCAAGCGGACAAACTCCAACCCAATTAGCTCGTCGTGCGATGTGCAAACTTTTGATGCAGGTGCATCAGAAGTTTGTCATCATATTGTAAACCAGACAGTTGTATAACTCAGGATTGGTCAAAACCGGCGCAATGATTGCGGGGGTTTCCCCTGCTCACGAAGCGCCCGCAGACTGAGCGCGTCGTGGCGTTTGGCCAGCCGCTTCCCGTTTTCGTCCAGCATCAGCGCGCAGTGATAAAACGCCGGCGGCGTCAAACCCAGCGCCCGGTACAACAGAATCTGCCGCGCCGTGCTCAACAGCAAATCCGCCCCGCGCACGACTTCGGTGATGCCCATTGCTGCGTCGTCCACTGCACAGGCGAGTTGATAAGCCGGCACATCGTCGTGCCGCCACACGACAAAATCGCCAAAATCCTTTCCGGCCACGAACTGCTGCGCGCCGAAATTTCCATCGGTGAAAGAAATGGTTTCGCCGTCAGGAACGCGAAAACGCCAATTCGGAGCGCGTGGCACGTGACAGGTGACCAGCCTTCGCTCAGAAGCTTCGGCACGGCAAGCGGGTGACACGGAAGCTGGCGTGTCATTCATGTCACTTGTCACTTGCCACTTGTCACCCTTGGACCGGCAGGTACCAGGATAGATTGGTCCTTCGTCGTCACCGGCGTTGGGCGCGCTGGCGGCATCGCGGATATCCTTGCGCGAACAGGTGCAGGGATAAACGAAGCCACCGGCGCGGAGCTTTTCCAAGGCGGCAGTGTAGAACGACCGCCTTTCGCTTTGCGAATACGGCCCGAAAGCTCCGCCGCAATCCGATCCCTCCTGCCATTCAAAACCGAACCAGCGCAGGTCTTCGATCATTTGCGGGACGAACTCCAGCTTGAAACGCGTGGAGTCAATGTCTTCGTTGCGCAAAACCAGCGTGCCGCCGTTCGCCCGCGCCCGTTCCTGCGCCACCCAAAACGTCCGCGCATGACCGAGATGCAACAATCCCGTCGGCGACGGCGCGAGACGGCCGCGGTATTTCGGTTTAGCGGATAAATTCACGGCAAGGAATTAACCATCAAGACGCCCGGGCACAAAGCTTTCTTTTCCGCAGCATCCCCAGAAATGGGTATGGACTTATGCCAGCGAAAAATTCAGTTTTGCACCATGCAACTGAACCATTTGTCCGGAAAGAACCTGCCCTCCCGGCTCGGCCTGCTGCTGGCCGCCGTTATTACCGCGGCAACCCCGGCGCGCGCTGAACCGACCAACACCATCCCGACGCTGCAAATCAAGGCCGACCAGATTGCCGCAAAAGTCAGCCCGATGCTTTACGGATTGATGACGGAGGAAATCAATTATTCCTACGAAGGCGGGCTTTACGGCGAACTGGTGCGCAACCGCACGTTCAAGGCGAACCCGACCAACGCGGTATTTTGGAATGCCGTTGGCAACGGGATTATTACGCTCGACACCAATCAGCCGCTGAACTCCGCATTGAACGTGAGCCTGAAGCTGGATGCCGGCAAGGCCGCAAAAAATTCCCTGGTGGGAATTGCCAACGGCGGTTACTGGGGAATTCCCATCCGTCCGGACACGACTTATCACGCGTCGTTTTACGCCCGGGGCAAGGGTTTCACCGGGCCGCTGACCGTCGCCATCACCAGCACCAACGGGGAAGCTGTCCTGGCCAGCGCAACCGTCCCGAAGATTACCAAAAAATGGCAGAAGTATGAAGTGACGCTGACCACCGGCGGTATCGCGCCGTCGCAGGACAACCGGCTGGTCATCTCGACCGTCAAACACGGCACGGCCTGGTTCAGCCAGGTTTCGCTGTTTCCGCCGACGTTCAACAACCGGGCGAACGGCAACCGGCCCGACCTCATGCAACTGCTGGCCGACATGCACCCGGCCTTTCTGCGTTTCCCGGGAGGAAATTACCTTGAAGGCAATGAAATCTGGACCCGGTTCAATTGGAAAAACACCGTCGGCGACATTTCCGGGCGGCCCGGTCACCTGAACGATGGCTGGGGCTACTGGTCAACGGACGGCCTCGGTTTGCTGGAATTTCTCGGATGGTGCGAGGACTTGAAAATGCAGCCGGTGCTCGCGGTTTATGCCGGTTATTCCATGCGCCAGCGACACGTTACGCCAGGTGATGATTTGAAACCTTACGTCCAGGACGCGCTCGACGAGATTGAATACATCACCGGCGACACAAACACCCCCTGGGGCGCGCAACGCGCCCGGGACGGCCACCCTGCGCCGTTCCCGCTCACCTACGTCGAGGTCGGCAACGAAGACTGGTTCGACAAATCCGGCAGTTACGACGAACGCTTCACGCAATTTTTTGACGCCATCAAGGCGAAGCATCCGCAGCTTCAAGTCATCGCCACAACGAAAGTGAAATCGCGCGTGCCGGATCTGCTGGACGAACATTACTACCGCTCGCCGGAGGAAATGCAATTGCACGCGCTGGACTACGACACGTATTCGCGCACCAACCACACAAAAATCTTCTGCGGCGAATGGGCCACGCGCGTCGGCTCGCCCACGCCCAACATGGCGGCCGCGCTCGGCGACGCCGCGTGGATGACCGGCCTGGAACGCAATTCCGACATCGTCCTCATGGCCAGCTACGCGCCGCTTTTCGTCAACGTAAATCACGGCGCCATGCAATGGAGACCCGATTTGATTGGCTACAATGCGCTCAACAGCTACGGCTCACCCGCCTACTACGCGCAGCAAATGTTCAGCACACATCACGGCGACACCGTTCTCGCCACGGATTCACAGGAAATCCCGACCGTCTCCCGGCAACCGCCCGCGCGCCGCGTCAACGGCGTGGACCAGCCGCTTCCGCCCGAACAACATATCCCAAAACTTTTCTTCGACGCCACGCGCGACAGTCAGTCAGGAGTGATTTACCTGAAAGTCGTCAACAGCCTCGGCACACCGCAACCGGTGAAAATTGAAATCAGCGGGGCTTCCGCCATCGAAGCCGAAGGCGAAGCCGTCGTGTTGAAAGCGGACCGACCGGACGACACCAATTCAATTCAGGAACCGGCCCGGATCGTGCCGGTCACGGAAAAAGTTGACGGATTGGGAACGGACTTCACCCGCGAATTCCCGCCCTACTCCATCACCATCCTGGAATTGAAGACGAAATAGCTGGCGGTCCACAACTGAAATTTCGGGCCAAATTTCACGCGCCCCTCGCCCTGCCCTCTCCCCGCCTCGCGGGGAGAGATTTCCCCGAACGAATTCGCACGTTGAACCCCTGAACCGTAGCAGCCGACGTGAATCGGCTCTGACATGGCTTTGAATACGATGGAGCGGACTCACGTCCGCTGCTACGAGGTTCATGGGAGGGTGTCGCACCGCGACGGGTGAGGGGTCGTTTTATTCGCGGTAATTCACGAATTAAAATTGCTCGTCCGGATTGGCCGCCAGCCATCCGGTCAAGCCGGGCAACGGCACGGACAAAACTTCCTGGACTTTGGTGATGTTCAACGACGTGTCCAGCGCGCGCGGCGGGCCGGGAAAATCCCTGGCCGAACCGGATTCAATTTTCGTTTTCACTTCCGGCCAGCGTTGGACAAGCATTTGTCCCATCTGCCAGCGCGACAGTTTTTCCGCCCCGGCCAGGTGGAAAAGCCCGGTCTGTTCCTGATTCGCCAAATCCCATACTGCGCGCGCTGTTTCGACCGCCGGAATCGGGCAGCGAAATTCGTCCGTGAACAGTTTCATCCCTGGCGATGTTTGCAGCGACCGGCGGAGCTGCTCGTTGAAACCGCGATTGCCCGCGCGCGACGTACCGCCATTAAGCGACGTGCGCACGACGGTGTGACGCGGATTTCTCAAAATGATTTGCTCGGCGGCGGTTTTGGTCTCGCCGTAAAGATGCAGCGGATTCACGGCGTCGGCTTCAGCGTAATTCCCTTTGCGCCCGTCGAAAACCAGATACCGAGGAGAAGAAAATGAATGGAATGTCCGCCGCGAGTCCGGCCAAAAGCGCGGTCGCGTCCACATTCACGCGCCGCGCCAAATCGGGATTCGACTGCGCGGCGGCGATGGTGCTGACGGCGGCGCAGTGAATGACGAGTTGCGGCCGGTCTTTCTGGAACTCGCGGCGAACGGCGTCGCAATCGAGCAAATCCATCTGGTTGCGCGTCAACGCGCACACGCGCCGGTGCGGAGCAAATCGCGGCGCGGTCTGGACAAGATAATTCCCAATCAGCCCGTTCGCGCCAGTGATCCAGGTGAGCTTCATGCCGGCAAGACTTTACGAACTGGAAAGCCATTTGCCAACACACGGTTCGTTGACCAGGCTCAGGCATATCCGCCGGGCGAATAATGTGACTGCATGAAAAGTTTGGCGCTTGTTTGGAGAGAGGCCGTGGCTGCTTGGGTTGCATATTTTATTGGCGCGCTTTTGTGACTTTGGAACCCGTTTCCGTTTGTAGGAAACGGGGATAATTGATAATTTTTACCCAGATGATGAGTAAAAGGTTGGATTCCGGAGAGACGAGCGCGCCCAAAAGTGAAATCCAATGGATGCACGATGCCATCTTTGGCATGATTGGCATCCTCGTCATTGGGATTTTCGCCTGGATTGCCGAACCAAGCCCTCCGCTTGAGTTGAAAAGTCCACGCGCGGAAGATTCCTACTATAATCTGTTGGTGCAGGGTTTTCGCGCCGGGCAACTCAACATGAAAATAGAAGTGCCACCCGGACTGGCCCAACTTGCTGATCCCTATGATCCCGCTGTCAATGCAGCATATATAGCGCAAGTGAATGATATGAGTTATTACAAAGGGAAGATATACTCGTATTTTGGAGTTACGCCCGCATTGGTGCTTTTCTGGCCGTATGTGACCCTGACCGGCTGCTATCTGCCGGATAAAGATGCGGTTGTGATTTTTTTTGCGTTGGGCTTCCTGGTTGCTGCCGGTCTATTACATGCGGTTTGGCGGCGTTACTTTCCAGCAGCAAGTATTTGGGCGGCCACGGCCGGCATGCTCACACTGGGCCTGGCTATAGGCACGCAGAAAGTTTTAATGCTGTGGTGTAATGTTTATGAAGTTGCGATGGTTTGCGGGTTTGCGTTCACAATGTTGTCGCTGGCGGCGATCTGGTGCGCATTGCATGAGTCGAAACGGAAAGTTTTGTGGTTGCTGATGGCAAGTCTGGCTTATGGATTGGCGGTGGGATCGCGACCCTCATTGTTGTTTGGGGTAATAATCCTTTTAATGCCGGTGGCGCAGGCGTGGCGTGCGGCGGCTGATCCGAGTTCACGCCGGCGGGTGGGACTGTTGTTGGCAGCTGCGGTCGGCCCGGTGACGGTGATTGGATTGGGGTTGATGCTCTATAACAACCTGCGCTTCGACAGCCCATTTGAATTTGGCTGGCACTATCAGTTGAATGGGAGCTATCGGCCGACCACCGTCCAACAATTCAGTCTGCATTACCTCTGGTTCAACTTTCGGTTCTATTTTTTAGAACCAATGCGATGGGGAGGTCATTTCCCCTTTTTGCACGGTGTCCCGCTGTCACCTTTGCCATCGGGTTATGAGGGGGTGGGAGACCCTTACGGTGGGATACTGGGCAAATATCCGCTGGTGTGGCTGGTTTTGGCCGCGCCATTGGCTTGGAGAGGCAGGCCGGTGGAGGCAGTTTCCGTCTTACGCTGGTTTGCGGCGGCGGCAGGTTTGCTTTTTGTGATCTGTGCGTTGACCATTTGTCTCTTTTTTACAGCCTTGAGCCGCTATGAGTTGGATTTTCTGCCCGCTCTGATGCTGCTGGCCGCCATTGGCATTCTTGGTTTGGAGCGTGCATTGGTGGGTTCGCTGGTCTGGCGGCACATTGCCCGCTGGGGTTGGTGCCTGCTGCTGGCCTATTCGATGGTATTTAGCCTGTTGGCAAGTGTTGAAGCCCATGCGTCGGCCAACTACTTTGTCGGCAATTCTCTTCTCTCTCAAGGCCGGGTGGACGAGGCGATTATTCAATATCAAAAGGCACTGGCACTTTGGCCTGAATCCGCGACTTCCCACGGCGGTCTTGGCAATGCTCTCTACCAAAAAGGGCGGGTGGATGAAGCGATTATTCAATATCAAAAAGCTTTGGAAGACAAACCCGATTTCGCAGAAGCCCATAACAATCTTGGTTTTTGTCTTCTCCAGACCGGGCGGGTGGATGAAGCGATTGTTCATTATCGAGCGGCCATTGGACTTCAGCCTAAATCCGCGACATCCCACAGCGGTCTTGGCAACGCTCTTTTCCAAAAAGGGCATATGGATGAAGCGATTACTCAATATCAAGCAGCTCTGGTACTCCGGCCTGAATCCGCAGATGTCTGCGAGCGTTTTGGCGATGCCCTTGTCCGAAAAGGGCATATGGATGAAGCGATTACTCAATATCAAAACGCTTTGGAAATTAAACCGGACTTCGCAGAAGCGCATAACAATCTTGGGTTTTGTTTTCTCCAGATTGGGCGGGTGGATGAAGCGATTGATCATTATCGAAAGGCCATTGAACTTCAACCGCACTTCGTGCAGGCATACAACAATCTCGGCCATGCTTTTAGTCAAAACGGGATGGCAGCCGAAGCCATGGCCTGTTATCAAAAAGCCATTGAACTTCAGCCGCAATTTACGCCGGCACAATTAAACCTGGCCTGGATGCTGGCGACCTGGCCGGAGTCATCGGTTCGCAACGGGGGCAAGGCCGTTGCCTTGGCCGGGACGGCCAATGAATTATCGAAAGGTCAAGACCCGCGCATTCTCCGCATTCTGGCGGCGGCTTATGCGGAAACGGGGCGATTTCCCGAAGCGGTATTGACAGCAAAACAGGCGTTGACATTAGCGGTGGCTGCATCCAACACAGGGTTGACAAATGTCCTGCAGACGGAGATTGGACTTTACCAAACCAATTCCCCTTGCCGTTCCATGGACTATTAAATGCCCCCATTCCCCGCGCTTTGATGATTGCCGCGGTTTCGACGCGCAGGAACAAAATGCCAGGCGTAACGGCCAATGCTCCATCGGCCTGGGTCGTGATGACGGACAATCTTGCGACGGTGTTGGACCAGGCCATCGGGGTAAACTTGGACGCGTGAAAAACCTGGCGCGTGTGGATGCGGCGCTGCGACGC
Source organism: uncultured Verrucomicrobiae bacterium (assembly GCA_963804345.1). Lineage (GTDB taxonomy): Bacteria > Verrucomicrobiota > Verrucomicrobiia > Limisphaerales > UBA11358 > UBA11358. The sequence goes on from CAWDPX010000002.1 coordinate 158,139, forward strand.
GCGCCGGGTTTGTATATCAATCCACAAACCGCTTCGTCACGTTGCCGTAGGCATCAATCCGGCGGTCACGCAGGAACGGCCAATGCGTGCGCGTGTCGTCCACGGCGGCGAGGTCAACGGGCACAATCAAAATTTCCTCTTTGGTCGCGCTGGCTTTGGCGAGGATTTCACCGGAGGTTCCGGCCACGAAGCTCTGGCCCCAGAATTCGATGCCCCGGCCCGCGAGTTTTTCGTGTCCGATGCGATTGGCCACGGCGACGTAGCAGCCGTTGGCGATGGCGTGGCTGCGCTGTATGGTTTCCCACGAGCTGTGCTGGCGTTCGCCGTATTTCTTTTTTTCGCCCGGATGCCAGCCGATGGCGGTCGGGTAAAACAGGATTTGCGCGCCTTGCAAGGCGGTGAGCCGTGCGGCTTCCGGATACCATTGGTCCCAGCAAATCAGCACGCCGATTTTCCCATACCGCGTCGGCCAGGCTTTGAAACCGAGGTCGCCGGGCGTGAAATAAAATTTCTCGTAATAAAGCGGGTCGTCGGGAATGTGCATCTTCCGATAGCGGCCCAGCAACGAGCCGTCGGCGTCAATGACGGCGGCGGTGTTGTGATAAACTCCGGCGGCGCGTTTCTCAAAGAGCGAGGCGATGACGACGACCTGGTGTTTTTTGGCGAACTGGCAAAAGGCGTCGGTGGTGGGGCCGGGGACCGGTTCGGCGAGCTTGAAATTTTTGTGGTCTTCGCTCTGGCAAAAATACTGCGAGCGGAACAGCTCCTGGGTGCAGATGATTTGCGCGCCGCGTTGGGCCGCGCGGCCGGCGAGCGCAAGCGTTTTTTTTAAATTCGCGTCCGGGTCGGCGGAACCGGCGGTTTGAATCAGCCCAAGTTTGACGGTTCGGGCGGCAGCGCGTTTCATTTATTTGGCGCGTTCGTGGAGCCGCGCGGTTTCCTCGAGGATGATGGCTTTAACGTGCGTTTCCTCGGCCTGATGGGCAGCGGTCTGGCCGAACAGTTCGCGGATGAATTTGCCGAGGGTCTCGTTGGTCGGGCCGTAGCCGCTGTGGTAGATGTAGTATTCGAGGTCATACATCAACTGGTCGGCGGTCGCGTAACGGCGGGTCAAATCCCGGGCGAGGCAGTGATGCAGAATGTCGTTGAGCTTGTCGTCAATCCGCGGGTCGAGCGCGCAAAAATCAGGAATCGGCTGGTTCAGGATGCGGCTGCGCGATTCCTCGGCACTTTGACCTTTGAACAAATTCCGCCCCAGCAACAAATGCGCCAGCACGACCCCGGCCGAAAAAAGGTCGGAACGCTTGTCGGTGATTTGAAAATCGGCCTGTTCGGGACTCATGTAATCGGCCTTGCCGGCAATGACTTCACCCTCCTGATCGGTCAGAAAACCGCGCGCCTTGGCGACGCCGAAATCGGTCAGCTTCACGTCGCCCTCAAAGGCGATCATGATGTTTTTGAAGCTCACGTCGCGGTGAACGATGCCCAGCGGCTTGCCGTCCTTGTCGGTTTTGGCGTGCGCGTAGGCCAGGCCGCGCGCGACCCGGCTGGTGATGAACACGGCGAGTTCCTTCGGCAACACGCGGCGTTTGTCGGCCATCTGGCGGCTGAACTGCTCCAGATTCACACCGCGCAGCAATTCCATGGCGATGAAATAAACCCCGTTGGTTTCGCCGAGATGGTAGGTCTGGACGATGTTCGTATGGATCAAATCGGCGACGAGCCTGGCCTCGCCGATGAAATTCTCGATGAACATCTTCTGGCTCGCGTAATGGGAGCGGATGATCTTGATGGCGACGCGTTTGACGAAATTGCGCGCGCCTTTCTGCTCGGCTTCATAGACAATTCCCATGCCGCCCTCAAAGATTTTGCGGACGACTTCGTAGTGAAACTCGCTTTGAATGGTGAAGAGCGGCACGGGCGGATGGTGTGAAAATGTTCCGCAAAGTCAAGTCCGGGTCTCAGGCGTGAAAAGAAAGCCTTTATTTTTTATGTTTTTTTGCTTGCACAACGCGGGCGAACTTCTTTAATTCTACCCAAGTCAAATGACTTTTTAACCAAAAACCGTAACACAACAAACATCAAGGACACCGATTATGGCAAACGCACTCTCGAAATCCCAACTCGCCGCCGCAATTGCTGAAAAAGCTGAAATCTCCAAAAAGCAAGCGGTGGAAATCCTCGAAAACATCGCCGCCCTCGCCTACAAACACGCGAAGGACACCTTCACCCTGCCCGGCATCGGCAAGCTCGTGCTGAAAAACCGCGCCGCCCGCATGGGCCGCAACCCCAAGACCGGCGAGACCATCTCGATCCCGGCCAAGCGCGTCGTCAAGTTCCGCGTCGCCAAAGCCGCGAAAGACGCCATCCTCGGCGCCAAGTAATTTCCGGATTTACAACAGGCGCTCTGATTTTTCGGAGCGCCTCTTTTTTTCTGTCAGTGGTCAGCAGTCAACGGTCCGCGGCAAAATACATCCGGCCTGACTCCATACGTTACTGACGATTGACTGCCGGCTTATTTCATGAAAATCGCCGTTGTCGGTTGCGGGGCCGTGGGAAGTTACTACGGCGCCAGGCTCTGTCGCGCCGGGCGGGAAGTACATTTTCTGCTCCGTTCCGACTACGACACGGTGCGGCAAAACGGAGTGAACGTCCGCAGTTTTGAAGGCGACTTTCACGTTCAACCCAAATGCGCAAGGACGCCGGACGAAATCGGCGTCTGCGACGCGGTGTTGATCGGGCTTAAGACCACCGCCAACCGCCAGTTCCCGAAATGGCTTCCGCCGCTCGTGGATTCGCACACGGCTGTCGTCACGCTGCAAAACGGTTTGGGCAACACCGAACAATTGGCGCGGCTCTTTCCGCCGGATCAGATTCTCAGCGGACTCTGTTTTGTCTGCCTCAATCGCCTCGAACCGGGCGTCATCCATCACCTGGAGTACGGGACGATCGTGCTGGGCGAGTTTCAGCGCCGTACCGGGCCGCGCACGCACGAACTGGCGGCAATGTTTCGCGATGCCGGCATACCCTGCAAAGTCACGGACAACCTTGCGCGGGCGCAATGGGAAAAACTGGTCTGGAACATCCCCTTCAACGGACTCGGCGTCGCCGGCGCATCCGGTTATGACGCCCTGGTCACCCGTCACCTGTCACCTGTCACCCGACACCCTCCCGGCCCGGTTTTAACCACGGACAAACTGCTGTGCGATCCGTGCTGGGAAAAACTCCTGCGCGAATTGATGATGGAGGTCCTCGCCGCCGCCGGCGGGTTGGGCTTTGAAATTCCCGCTGCCTATGCCGAAGAACAAATCGAACGCACGCGGACAATGGGCGCTTACAAGGCATCCACGCTTTTGGATTTCGAACTCGGCCGGCCTTTGGAGCTGGAAAGCATGTTTCTCGAACCGCTGCGCCGGGCGCAGAAAGCCGGCGTGCCCATGCCGCGGCTGGTCACGCTCTGCGAAGTGTTGCGGCAATTGGACCAAACGCGTTGAGCGGGGAAAATCATTGCCGTGGTGACATGGAATCGGCGGGGAGAGATTTCGGCGACGCTGCCCGGCACCGTCCAATTGCCTGTTGGCAGCGCCACATTCGTGGTCGTCAGCCCGCCAAACAACGTGCCGACGCAGTTGGTGAAGGATACTTTCGTGCCGTCTTGCGGCCATTGGCTTCACGCGCAATTCCAAAGCGCTTCAGTTGTTATCGCCCCAAAAACGCAAGTCGTTAAGCTTTGAAATTGATTTTTGTTCAATTTTGCTGCATGGTTGTACTGGTGCTGGCAGTGGCGCGTTTTACATGGTGTACGTCTGCTGCAAGCCGAATCTCGATGAAAATGTTCGCATCCGTTCAGCGCCGCAGCTTCCCGCCGGCGCTTCTCTTTGTTCCAAAATCGCGTGCCCTGCCTGCAGGCAGGCGGCCTGCATTTCATGGCAGGGTCATGCTGGTGTTCCTGGTGGCGGCAAATCTCGCCGGGGTGGCTGCGGCACAGACTCTGACGGATCTGGGCGCCACCGCCCCAACTCCGGGAGCAAAAGACATTTCCCAACTGAGCACCAGTGGGAACACGACATTCCCCGATGGCTTGAATTACTACACCGACAACCAGACCGGTCATAGCGCCGGCGAACCGGGCCAGACCTTTACGACGGGGACCAATTCATCAGGATACACGCTGACGGCGGTGTCGTTTATGACCTCCGGGCAGGATTCCTACAACGGCATCGGCACGCCCCAGACTTATTACCTCCACCTTTATTCCGTGTCCGGCGGCAACGCCACCTTGCTGCAAAATTACACCTCGGCCAATGTCACCTTTAATGACGGCGACTGGCTGCAATGGAGCGGCTTGTCCATAGCGCTCGCGGCCAATACTACTTATGCATATTCGTTCGGAAAGACGAGCCAGAATGCGGGTGGCTGGGAAGCGCTCGCCGTCGCCAGCGGCAATCCCTACACGGGCGGCGAGATTGGGCTTATTTTTCCCACCGGCGGGGCGATCACCTTTGGCGGCAGTCATGGCTATGACGCGGTTTTCGACGTGGGATTGGTTCCCGCCAATGTGCCCATCATCAACCAGCTTGCCGTGTCGCCGACGAACAATGTGTTTGTCGGAACGCTGGTGACCTTCACGGCCAGCGTATCGGGCGCGCCGCCCCTTTACTTGCAATGGCAGTTTAACAATGGCGGCGGATTCACCAACATCTCCGGGGCCAACACCAATACGCTGGTGCTGACCGCCGCGGTCACCAATACCGGCTCGTATCAACTGGTGTTGACCAACAGTTATGGCGCGGTAACCAGCGCTCCAGTCACACTGACCGTCGCTCGCGACACCACGCCGCCCACGGTGCTGCGGGCGGTGAACATCGGCACCACGAACGTGGAAGTGGACTATTCCAAGGTGCTCCAGGCGGCCAGTGCGACCAACCTTGCAAACTATGTGTTGACCAATGGCACCACCATCAGCGGCGCGTCACTGTCTGCGAACAATGCCACGGTCATCCTCACCACCGCGCCTTTGGTCTATGGCAGCAACTACACGCTCGTCATCAACGGTATTCTCGACCAGGCCATTCCGCCCAATACCATTGCCACCAACACCCTGGCCAGTTTCATCGCTTCCCCCTATACGGCGCAGGATATCGGCAATCCGTCCATTCCTTCCACCGTCACCTACACGACTAATGGAGTGAACATCAGCAGCGCTGGCAACTACATTGGCGGCACCGGCGATCAATTCAACTTTGAATACCAGCTCCGAACCGGCAATTTCGACGTCATGGTCTGCTTGGCCGGGTTGGGTTTGTCCGACCTGTGGGCAGAGGCTGGATTAATGGCTCGCACCAGCCTGGATCCGGGGAGTCCGTTCGCCGCCGCGCTGGCCACGCCGGGCATGAACGGTGATTTCTTTGCCGATCGCACCGCCACCAACGCCCTGGCCGTCATCTCGGGAAGTTTCCCGGCCAACTATCCCAACACCTGGCTGCGGCTCAATCGCGTCGGCAACGTGTTCACCGGTTTCGGCAGTTACGACGGGTCAAATTGGACGCAATTGGGCGCCATGACGATTGCGATGCCCAGCCAGATTTATCTCGGTTTTGCCGTCGCCAGTCATAACACCAATCAGCCCACCACGGCGCAATTTGTGAATTATCAAACCACGCCCACCAACGCGGTGGTGGCCACAATGGTCAATCCGCATGCACCGCTGGGGCCGTCCAGCCGCAAAACCGGGATTGTCTTTTCCGAGATCATGTGGAAGCCCGCGCCGCGCACCGACGGCAACAACGTCGAGTTCCTGGAAATTTACAATTCCACTCCGTGGTTTCAGGACATCAGCAGCTACCAGATTGTGTGCGCCGACATGAATTACACGTTCCCCTCGAACACCATCATTCCCGGCGGCGCCTTCTTCGTCATCGCCGCCTCGCCACAAGGCATCCAGAACGTTTATGGCCTGACGACCAACGTTTTTGGGCCGTACAGCGGCAGCCTCAAGCATTCCGAGACGCTGCAGTTGATTGACGAACAAGGCGCGGTGTTGCTGACCGTTCCTTATACCGATGTCTATCCGTGGCCGGTAGCGGCCGGCGGCACGGGCCATTCCATCGTTCTGGCAAACCCAAGCTATGGTGAAGGCGATCCGCGCGCGTGGGACATCAGCGATGTCGTGGGCGGTTCGCCGGGCCAGATGGACGCGTTTCACCCCAGCCCGCTGCGCAGCGTGGTCATCAATGAAATCCTGCCGCATTCAGAAAATCCGGCCGTGCCGCAGTTCATCGAACTCTACAATCACAGCACGAACAGCGTGGACGTTTCGGGCTGTATTCTGACGGATGATCCGAGCACGAACAAATTTGTCATTCCCGGTGGCACGGTGATCGGGCCGGCGGGTTTTGTATCGTTCACGCAAGCGCAATTCGGCTTCACGCTCAACGGCGCGGGCGAGTCTCTGTACTTCATCAAGCCGGACAACAGCCGGATCCTCGACGCGGTGCAATTCGGGGCGCAGGCCAACGGCGTTTCCTATGGCCGCTGGCCGGACGGCGCAAACGATTTTTATGCCTTCACCACCAACACGCCAGGCACGAATAACAGCGCGATTTGGATCGGCGACATCGTCATCAGCGAATTGATGTATGACCCGATCAGTGGCAACGACGATGACCAGTACATCGAGTTGTATAACAAGGGAACCAACACGATCAATCTGGCCGGTTGGCAGTTCACGTCGGGCGTCACGTTCACATTTCCGAATATCACGATAGCGCCGAACGGCTATCTGGTCGCCGCCAAGAACATGACCAATTTGTTCGGCAAGTATCCGAATTTGAACAGTGGGAACACGGTGGGCAATTACGGCGGCAAGCTGTCGCACAACGGCGAGCAATTGACCTTGTGCCTGCCGCAAACGCTCTACACCAACACGGCCATTTTGGTGGTTGAAGATCAGGTGACCTACGGTACGGGCGGACGCTGGGGAGAATGGTCCTCCGGCGGCGGCAGCAGCCTGGAACTGATTGATCCCCATTCCAATCACCGCCTGGCTGCCAACTGGGCGGACAGCGACGAGACCCAGAAATCGTCCTGGGTGGACATCGAAAACACCGGGGTGCTGGATAACGGCTCAAATTATGATTTAACGATTGATTATGCCCAGATCGGCTTGCTGGACGCAGGCGAATGTTTGGTGGACAACATCGAAGTGGATTTGAACGGCACGAATTTCGTTTCCAATGGCACGTTTGAAACCGGCACGAATGGCTGGTCGTTTCAAGGATGCCTGGTGCGTTCGAGTCTGGAAAACACGGGTTATGTCAGCAGTCATTCCCTGCACATCCGTTGCAGCGACCGGATTTGGACCGGGGTCAATTCCTGCCAGGTGGCCTTGAACGCCAACCCGCTGGCCGCCGGCCAGACGGCGACGTTGCGTTTCAAAGCACGCTGGCTGCACGGCTGGCCGGAAGCGCTGCTCCGCTTGAACGGCAACTGGCTCGAAGCCACGGGCGCCATGCCGGTTCCGGCCAATCTCGGTTCACCGGGCCTGCCCAACAGTCGTTACGCAACCAATGCGGGACCGGCCATTTACAACGTCACCCACAATCCAACGGTGCCGGCCGCCAATCAGGCGGTGGTGGTGACGGCCAACGTGAGCGACCCGGATGGGGTGACAAACCTGACGTTGTATTACCGGCTCGATCCGGCGACGAGTTACACCGCTGTGACCATGAAGGACGATGGTACGGGCGGCGATGCCATAGCGCACGACGGCGTGTTCAGTGCGACCATTCCGGGACAAACTGCAAATCAAATCGCCGCGTTTTATATTTCCGCCACGGACAGCCGTGGGGCGGCGACGCGCTTTCCGGCCTTGCGTCCGCAGGACAATGAACCGGTGCGCGAATGCGTGGTGATGTTCGGTGACGGCAATCCAAGCGGCAGTTTCGGCGTGTATCATTTGTGGCTCACCCAAACCAATATAACCCGCTGGGCGAACCTGTCGGATTTGAGCAACGAGATGATGGACGGCACCTTCGTCAATAACACCCGTGTAATTTACAATATGCAGGGCCGGTTTGCCGGCAGTCCGTATCATCAGGAGTTCGACACGCCCAACGGCAGTCTTTGCCATTACAAATGGGAATTTAACGATGACGATCAGTTTTTGGGCGCGACGGATTTCAACAAGATCCATCAGCCGGGGAACGGACCGGGCGATGACCCCAGTCTCCAGCGGGAGGAGTGCGCCAACACCTTCCTGCGCGCACTGAAGGTTCCGTGGCTCTACAAACGCCTGGTGGCGGTCTATGTCAACGGCAGCCGCCGCGGGACGCTCATGGAGGACACCCAGGTGCCGGACGGCGACATGGTGAAGGAATATTTTCCGAACGACACCGGCGGCTACATGTACAAAATGCAGCCCTGGTTTGAATTCGCCCCTTTCCCGACCGGCAGCACGATCTTGTTCAACATGAACAATTGGGTCACGCTCAACAACTACACCACCACCGGCGGGGCGAAGAAGGCGGCGTGCTATCGCTACAACTTTGAGATCCGCCGCACGGCCGATTCGGACAATAATTTCGCCGCGCCCTATGCGCTGGTGAACGCCGCCAATTCCTATGGCACGCCGAACTACGTGGCCAGCATGGAAAACCTGGCCAACATGGAAAACTGGATGCGCGTGTTTGCCGCCAATCACGCCGCAGCCAATCGCGACGCCTTTGGGGCCACCACGGAACAAAACCTTTATGGCTACATCGGCACCCAAGGCACGAAATATGCGCTGTTGATGTTCGACTTCAATATTTGTCTGGACCATGGCGCCTGGGGGCCGGGACAAGACCTTTTCGCGGTCTATTCAGGCGATCCCTATACCGCGGACATCTACAGCAACCCGACCTTCCTGCGCATGTATTGGCGGGCGTTGCAGGAACTGGTCAACGGGCCGCTCACCCTCGCCAACACCGCGCCCCTGTGCGACGCCAAATACAACGCCTTCATCGCCAACGGCCTGAGTGTCGAGGATCCCAACGCCAGCATGCTGCCCTGGATTGCCGCGGCGGGGACCAGCATTGCCTCGCAACTGGCCGCTGTGAACGCCACCAGCTTCACGGTCACCAGCGTGACAACCAACAACAATGTGGCCTATGTGACCGGCGTGGCTCCCGTGAATGTGGATACCGTCTGGATCAACGGCGTGGCGTACCCGCTCACCTGGACGACCATGACCAGTTGGACCATCACTTTGCCGCTGGTCAATGGAACCAACCAATTGGGCGTGGTGGGTGTAGACCGAAATGGCCAGCCGATAACGGGCGACAGCAACAGCGTCAGCGTCGTTTACAACGGAACCAATCCGCCGCCGGCCGGCAAGGTGGTCATCAACGAAATCATGTATGCTCCGGCAACCAACAACGCGCAGTTTGTGGAACTGTACAACAACTCCACCAACGCGACGTTTGATTTGTCGGGCTGGCGGCTTCAAGCATTGTCCTACACTTTCCCGAACGGTTCGCTCCTCGCGCCGACAAACTATCTGGTTTTGGCGGCGGATGGCGCCACCTTTGCGGAAACTTACGGAGCGACCAATCCGGTGTTTGACACGTTCATCGGCACGTTGCCCGCGAGCGGAATCCTCGCATTGAATACTTCCAGCAATGTGACGGTGGCCGAGGTGGAATATGAAAATCAGTTGCCGTGGCCAACGAACGCCAACGGCACCGGCGCGTCCCTGCAACTGATTGACCCGCATCAGGACAACTGGCGCGTCGGCAACTGGTCATTCACGCTGTTTACCGCCACGCCCAGTGCGCGGAACAGTGTTGCAGCCTCCCTGACGCCCTTCCCGTCGCTTTGGCTTAACGAATTGCAGGCCGACAACCTGAACGGCATCACCAACAGCGCGGGTCAACACACCGGCTGGCTGGAACTTTACAATCCCGGCACCAACGTCATTTCGCTTAAAGGACTTTATCTGGCCAATAACTATACCAACCTCTTGCAGTGGGCGTTTCCCAGCAACGCCGTCATCAATGCCGGCCAGTTCAAGGTGATTTTTGCCGATGCGCTGACCAACCTTTCGACGACCAATGAATTGCACACCAGCTTTGTTTTGCCCAGCGGCACGGGTTCCCTGGCCTTGACCCGGCTCGCCACCAACGGCCAGCAACAGGTGCTCGACTATGTTGATTACCAAAACATCAATCCCAACGATTCCTACGGTTCGTTCCCCGACGGACAAAGTTTTTACCGCCAGGAATTTTTCCAGGCCACGCCCGGCGCGCCCAACAACGGGACCGCCACGCCGCCGCCTTCGTTGATTGATTACGCGGTGCCGGGTTCGGTCTATACCCAGAACTTTGATTCCCTGCCCGATCCCGGGGCAACTTCGGTTAATACCGCGAACCCGGTGACCATCAACGGCGTGACTTATTCCCTGGCCAATCCCTATGACTTCGCCTACCCGGTCATTGCCAGCGGCAGCAGCGGCGGGTTGGGCATCTCCGCCCTGGCCGGCTGGTATGGCACCAGCGCTTTGCTTTCCCGCTTCGGCGCGACCGACGGCGACCAGACCACGGGTGGCCAGCTCAGTTTCGGTTTGCCGAGCAGCTCCAACCGCGCGCTGGGCTTGCTCGCCACCAGCACGACGGGCGGAACCGCCTTTGGCGTCCGGTTCATCAACGGAACAGGAATCACTTTGTCTCGCATGAATCTGCAATTTACCGGCGAAGTCTGGCGTCAATCCAATCTGCCCAAGACCTTGCAATTCTATTATTTCATTGATGCCACCGGCACCGCTGCTTTCCCCGGCACCGCGACGGCATTTTTGCCGGGCTTGAATGTGAGTTTCCCGACCGTTGGTACCGATTCGGGCGGCATTGCGGTGGATGGCACCTCGCCGCTAAATCAAACCAACCTGGGCGTGTTGGATCAGACCATAACCAACTGGCCGCCGGGTGCCGCCTTGTGGCTGGTGTGGCAAATGACGGATTCAACCGGCAAAGCCCAGGGCTTGGGCATTGATAATTTGAGTTTCTCCGCCAGCATTTCGCTGCCCGTGCCGATGAACATCCAGATTTCGGGCACAAACCTCTTCCTGAACTGGTCGGGTGTGGCAGGTCAAATCTATCAGCTCGAATACAAAACAAATCTTACCGACCCGGCTTGGACGCCGGTGGGCAGTCCGGTGACGGGAACCGGCGGAGCGCTGACGCTCACCAATAACTTTGGCGTCTCGCCCCAGCGCTTCTTCCGCCTGCAACTGGTGAATTAGCCCTGTTTCAAAAACCGGCAGGAACTGTTGGAACCCGGCCCGGGCGGCGGGCGCAGAAAGCCGGCGTGCCCGTCCCCCGCCTGACCGCGCTCTGCGAAGTGTTGCAGCAACTGGATCAAACACGTTGATTTCCATCATGCCCTGAATTTTATCCGTGTTCATCCGTGTCCATCCGTGGTTAAATTCAATCCATGAAACCACGCGTCCGATTCGCCCCTTCGCCGACCGGCTACCTGCATATCGGCGGCGCGCGCACCGCGCTCTTCAACTGGCTCTACGCCCGCCATACCGGCGGCACGTTCATCCTCCGCATCGAGGACACCGACGCCGCGCGCAATTCGCAGGAGGCCGTGGACGTCATCCTCAACGGCCTGCGCTGGCTCGGCCTCGATTGGGATGAAGGCCCGCTCACCGGCGACGCCACCGGCCCGGGCAAGGGCGGCTTCGGCCCCTATTTCCAAAGCCAGCGGAAGGAAAATTACCAGCGCCGCGTCGAGGCGTTGCTGTCGCGCGGCCTCGCCTACGAACACGAAGGCGCGATCAAATTCAAAATGCAGCGCGAGCCAGTCGTCATCCAGGATTTGGTGGTCGGCGAAGTCGTGCGTAAACTTACCGACCGAGAGGAAGTTGAACCCGATTTCGTCATTCAGCGCTCGGACGGTCAGCCAGTGTTTCATCTGGTGAACGTCATTGACGATTTGGAAATGGACGTCACGCACGTCATCCGCGGCGAGGACCATTTGAGCAACACCGCCAAGCACATCGCGCTTTTCAAGGCGTTCGGCGTGAAACCGCCGCATTACGCGCACATCCCTCTCATCCTGAACGGCGACGGCTCCAAGATGAGCAAACGCGACAAGGGCGCGTCGCTCACGACTTATCTCGACGAAGGTTTTCTGCCGGAAGCCGTGGTGAATTATCTCTGTCTGCTCGGCTGGTCGCCCAAGGACAACCGCGAAAAACTGTCACGCGACGAGGTCGTCGAGCGCTTTGATCTGCCGCAAATCCTCCGGCACAATGCGCGGTTCGATTACGAAAAACTGCTCTGGCTCCAGGGCGAATACGCCCGCGAACTCGGCGACGACCGGTTTTATGAACTGGCCGTCCACGCCTTCGCCAAGGCCGGGGTGAACACGAATGCCATTCCCCTGCCCTACGTCAAAGCCGCGCTCAACACCTGCAAAGGCAAGTTCAAGCTGTTCAGCGAGCTGCCCGCCTACGCCGGATTTTATTTCACCGACAAGATTGAATACGACGCCGAAGCCGCGAAAAAGGATTTCGTTCCCGAAAACAAGCCGCGCCTGGAAAAACTCCGCGACGCCTTTGCCGCAGCGCCCGCGTTCAACGCCGGGGCGCTCGAAGCCGCGCTCAAGGAAACCGCCAAGGCACTGGGCGTGAAGGCCGGCGTGCTGGTGCATCCCTGCCGCCTGGCCGTCACCGGCAAAACCTCCGGACCGAGCCTCTACCATTTGCTCGAAGTGCTGGGGAAGGAAAAGGTGATGCAGCGGATTGAAAAGGCGCTGGCAAACGAACGGTTTGCGAACAGTTAAATTAAATGGATACCACACTCAATCTTGTCACTTGCGATTGGTGTAAATGCCAAGTCAGCAAGAAGAAAATCGAAAAGCATAAAGTTTCGTCTTGCCCCAAAGCTCCAGCAGAAATAATCGCTGCTAGACCCAAACGACCGGATAAGAAATCAAATTACCATTCATGGTTGCGAGCTATCGAAGAAATGATTGCTACCAGATCTGGTTCTCCCAGCACACGATTTAGTTTTGAAGTTGACCCCACTCCAGATCATTTACCCACAACTCCGTCTGCTCAAGATAGGCAGATCAATCCTAAAGCAACGGTTGCCCGGTTAGATAACGGTGTATTCAAAGTCATCGACGTGCTTTCTTCCGGTGGGGAATGGCAGCATCCACTGCGAATGGAATGTAAATACTGTCATCGCACGATTGAATTGAATGCAAACGGCCCTTCTGATATGCCTCAATTTGCAAAAGATGAAGCGTGTCGGCTCGCCTTACTTGAACATCTGCGAACAGAAAATGCTCATCCCTATCATTCACCCGCGCACTAAACTAACTTTGCATTCCGTCAGTTATTACATCAACCGTAAAATTAAGCAGCGTCATGGCGTCGTCAAATTTGTTCTTCACATCGAGGATATTCACTTTTTTGTTGGACGCAAAACTCGATTGTGGGTATCTGAAATTCTCACCGCTCGGATCAATCTCATCGAACCAGACCATAGCAATTTCTGTAAGTTCGTAATATTTATCAAAGCTGGTTTTCTTGTTGTTGCTGACTCCGTCATTTTGCCAAAGCGTGTCGAACTCCTTTTTGAGCCGCGAGTGGAGCTTCTTTAAAAAATGGCGATCTGTTTTTGGATTGTAAATTGCGCCATTGAGCCGGCAAATTTCCATGATGGTGTATTTGTAGCCCAATTCCATCGTTTGGCGCATCAGGAAAAGCAATGGAAAGGCAATATTGTCGGCGGACTCATTGCCTTCTGAAACTTCTCGATACAGCTTGTCCACGGCGTCTTGATAAAACGACGTGAAGACATTGAACTTTTTATAAATGCCAATGTGCGCTGTAAAATGGCCTTCGTGACGATTTCGAGGATTGTTGCTGTGTTTCATAAAATTCGATTTCATTGATTATCAAAATCCGGATGGCTCACCCAGTGTAAATAATTTAAACGCCCGCCCCTTTCCGCCGGCGCTGCGCTTCCGCTTACGTTTCACTTCCGCCTTCGTCCGACTTCGGCGTGACAGGTCGGCGCGACCAGTCCGCCTTCGCCCAGCGCCGTAGGCGCGGCATCTTTGTAGAACCCAGCCCAAAATATTTTCCCAGCTCCGTCAGGAGTGACATCTTCCGCAAACAATTCCTTTTCTATCCGCCGCCGAATGATTCCCCGAATATGCCGCCCCTGACGGGGCTTTTTCATTTTGCGGATGACGTTCTACAAATATGTCGCGCCTAACGGCGCTGATAATAATCCGTGTTTCATCTGTGGCTAAAAATAATTGGCCATCCCTCCCGCATCGCGTCCACCCGTTTCCGCCTACGTCCAACTTCGGCGAGACAGGTCGGCGCGACCAGTCCGCCTTTTCCCCGGAGCGCGAGTTGTCTCAACTCGCAGTACCCGCGCCAGATCTGACGGCATAAGATTTTTCTGAACATGCGTCCGGCTGTCCACCCGCTGCGGATTGGGACAATCCGCGCTCCGTCCCGCAGAGCGTCCATCCTTTCCCGCGTCCGTCTTCATTCCAAAGCGCCAGAGGGCTGGCGCACTCCACGACGCTCCGCGCATTTCGTAAGTTAGCCATGAAATACAAGTTGACGATTTTGGACTGCGGCGGCAAGCGCAGCGCGACACCGCTTTGGAACGGAACCCAACCCTTCCGTCCACGTCTCGCCCGCCGAAAGCGCCGTCGCCGCTCCCGCTCTGCCGGCGCACTCCATGACGCTTCACACCCTTGTTCCGTTGTATTTCAGGCGTAGCGGCGACTCGGCAGAGCGCCGCATTCTGTTCCTTCATTTTTCAGATGGCGGTTTTCTCCCGAAAACCGCTACGCTCCCGGAATTCGCGGAGCGTCTGGACTGCGGTGACTTCAGCACCGCTTTGGTCCGCATGGTGAACATCCACCATTCCAGCCTCTCTGCCCGCCTGACAGCGCCGCTGAAGCCGGCGCACTCCAAACGCTTCGCGTGATTCGTGAGTTGCCGGCAAGCGCCTCGCGTCTTGGACTGCGGCGGCCCTCCACCGCCTTTCCCCGGAATGCGCCCGTCCCCGGGCGCAGCAACGTTCATTTGCCAAAACCGGCAAGACACATCGAAAATCTCCTGGCCCTGTCCCTCTTTCCATAAACCGAGTAACATTTAACACTCAACATTCAACATCGAACATTCAAGGAACACCGTCATTCGGTGTTGGGCGTTGAATGTTGAATGTTGAATGTTTCCCGTTCACGTGGTTCAAAGCGTTGGCCGTTCAGGTTTATATCGCCTCCGGAAATTGCTTCCATTAGACTTCGTGGCAGTGCTCAACCCCTTCATTCATTGGATTGAAGCCAAAGGGCCTTACGCGCCGTGGCTGTTTCTGGCGCTGTTCGTCGCCGCGTCGTTCCTGATGGTCTGGCGGCTGGAGGTTTTGAGCGCCAACGGCTTCGAAGGCACGGTGCTCGGCACGCTCGTCATGCCGTATTGCACCGGCATGGGCAACCTGATCTTCGCGTTCATCATCGGACGCACCGGCGGCAACGGCGCGGACGTGATGACGAACTCGCTGGTCAACAACGTCACCAACATGACGCTTGTGCTCGGCCTGCCCGCGATTTTCTGGCGAATGAGCGTGTTGCCCAAGCAAAAGAAGAACGGCAAAACCGGCAACAAGGCGCATGAACTCAACCGGCTTTCGCTGCTGCTCACGCTGCTGGCCGTCTTGTTTTTCACCGGCGCGGTCTGGGCGCTTGGGCGCAAGGGGGAATTGAATTTCAACGACGGGCTGGTGCTGGTGGGGCTGTTTCTTTTCTGGCAATGCTTCCACTTTTTTGAAGTGCTCAAATCCAACGTGCGCCAGGGCAAATCCCTGGGCTGGACGCTGCCGTTCGATCTGGCGCTGCTCGGCATCGGCGCGTATGGCATTTACATCAGCACCGACTGGCTGGTGCATTGGATTTCCGGCATCCAGACCGGCTTCATCAGCGCCCAACACCTCGGCTGGCTCAGCGGCTGGTTGATGGTGCTGCCCAACGCCGTGCTCGCGGTTTACTACGGCTGGCGCGGCCAGCCGGAAACGGTCTATGCCTCGCAGGTCGGCGACGCGCACGTTTCCATCCCGCTATGCATCGGCATTTATGCGCTGTATCACACGATGGTCGTGCCGCCGTTTTTTCAAATTGGAATGTTCATCCTTCTCGGAGCAACACTGGTGCATCTTTTCTTCGTCGCCCTGTTCGGACAACTGCCGCGCTTTATCGGCTGGGTGCTGGTCGCGGCTTACGGATATTTTCTATACCGGGGCCTGCTGAACTGAGGCCGCCCGGACGCAAAGGAACACCGCGTCGGGACACCACCGGAGCGCGAGTTGTCCCAACTCGCAGCAGATCTATTCGCGGAAACCGGCTCATAAAAAACTTTTCAACCGGCTCTTGCATTTGCCGGTGCTGCGGCTTGGGACAAGCCGCGCTCCACCGCACCGTCACAGGGGTTTTTTGAAAAACTGCGTGTCTCCGGAAACCGTCAGCGGATTGTCCCGCACCTTGTCGCTCAACTCGGCAAACGGCACCTGGGCGTTGAGCCAGCGCGGATTTTTCGCGATGGAATCCATGGATTCGGCGGTGTTGTTGCAGATGAGGTAGGCGCCGGAGCCCAAAACCATGAACGACTCGAAACCCGTGCCGGCGCCATACCGCGCAAATTCAAAGTCGCCCACGCCGTACCGTCCGCCAACCAGCTCCGCGCGCAAGGCGCCCAAATCCCTCACGAAATTCTTCAGGAAATCGTCGTTGCGCGGACCGTAATAGACCAGCACCCGCGCCTTGTTTTCCGCGAGCGACACCACCGCCCATTCATCGAAAACGGCCCGGCCATAGCGCGAGTTCATCTGGTTCGCGCAGGTCCGGATGAAACTTTTAACTTCGTCCAGCGTCATGGTGCGATTTCTCTTAGCCCGGAGCAAAGCATGTTTGCCGCCGGGGAACAAGTGAATTTGAAATTCCTTTTCGCCGCAATCGCGGGATGGTTCGGGTGTAATACCACGATTGGCCGCCCAAGGCCGTATCTATTCAATTAAACCACGGATGGACACGGATAAACACGGATTAAGACCCAGCAAAAGGTCGCTTCAGCGAACTTGGAACACCTTGCTTATTGGTGAACTCGTTTGCATGGCTGAAGTCCCTTTCCCATCCGAGTCCATCCCTGGTCAAATTATCCATCGCGCGGCTTGACCTTTCCCGCTTAAAAGGCAGACTATCCGGCTGGGTTTTCAATTATGCAGCACATTAGAAACATCGCCATCATCGCGCACGTGGACCACGGCAAGACAACGCTCGTGGATTGCCTGCTCAAGCAGTCGGGCACCTTCCGCGCCAACCAGCATGAATCCACCGACGAACGCCTGATGGATTCCATGGATTTGGAAAAGGAAAAGGGCATCACCATCCGCGCCAAAAATGCCGCGTTCAAATACAAGATTTACCACGTCAACATCGTGGACACTCCCGGCCACGCCGATTTTGGCGGCGAGGTGGAGCGCATCATGAACATGATTGACGGGGTGCTGCTGGTGGTGGACGCCGCCGATGGCCCGCAGGCGCAAACCCGCTTCGTGCTGCGCAAGGCGCTCGAAGCTGGCGCCAAGCCGATTGTGGTCATCAACAAAATTGACCGCGAGAATGCCAATCCCAAAAAAGTTCTCGACCAGGTGTTCGAGCTGTTCATTTCACTCAATGCCACGGACGAGCAGCTCGATTTTCCGTTCATCTATTGCTCGGCCAAGGATGGTTATGCCAAGACGGAACTCGAACACGTCACCGGCACGATGGAACCGCTCTTCGACGCCATCATCAAGCACATCCCGCCGCCGCACGCCAAGGCGGGCGACGGCTTCCAGATCCTCGTCGCGAATCTCGATTACAGCGATTACCTCGGCCGCATCGCCTTCGGGAAAATTCTCGCGGGCAAGGTGAAAGTAGGCGAGCCAGCCTGCTGCCTGCACGGCCACGGCAAGATCACCCAGGGCAAAATCACGATGATTTACCAGTTTGAAGGCTTGAAACGCATCGAAGTGCAGGAGGCGCACGCGGGCGATATCGTCGGCATCACCGGTTTCGAGGACGTGTTCATCGGCGAGACCATCGCCGACAAGCCGGAACGCGGCGCGCTGCCTTACATTCCGATTGATCCGCCGACGATTCAGATGGAATTTGCCGTGAACGACAGCCCGCTCGCCGGCCAGGACGGCAAACTCGTCACCGCGCGCCACATTTGGGAGCGGCTGCAAAAGGAAATCCGCACGAATGTAGCGTTGCGCATCAAGCAGACCGCCGATCCGAAAATCTTTGAAGTTGAGGGCCGCGGCGAAATGCAAATCGCCATCCTCGTCGAGCAAATGCGGCGCGAAGGCTACGAGGTCTTGGTTTCGCGCCCCGAAGTGCTCTACAAAAAAGACGCCAGCGGCAACATGCTGGAACCGATTGAACAGTTGTTTCTCGAAATTCCGCAGGAATTCATGGGCGCCATCATGGAAAACCTTTCCAGCCGCAAGGCCGAAATTACCAGCATGAACCATCATGGCGACCAGGTGACCATCGAGGCGCTGATTCCCATGCGCGGCTTGATTGGATTCGAGACCGACCTGGTGAACCAGACGCGCGGCCTGGGCGTGATGAGCCATCTCTTCCACGAATACGGCCCCGACCGCGGGGAAATCGCCGCGCGCAAGAACGGTTCGCTCGTCAGCATGGAAAACGGCCCGGCGATGGCCTACGCCTTGAACATGATTCAGGAACGCGGCCGCCTGATGGTGGAACCGGGCGACGCCGTTTACGCCGGCATGATTGTGGGCGAAAACGCGCGCGAAAACGACATCCCGGTGAATCCTTGCAAGGCGAAAAGGCTGACCAACATGCGGTCGCAGGGCGACGGCAAGGGCATACAGCTTAATCCGCCGTTGAAGTTGAGCCTCGAACGCGCGCTCGAATACATTGACGTGGACGAATACGTGGAGGCGACGCCGAAAAATCTGCGGTTGCGAAAGAAGATTTTGAATGAAACGGCCAGAAAACGTTCCGAGAAAACCCGTTCCATCAAAATTTTGTCCGAATAGCCAGACACGCCAAAGGTGCAGTTTGGCTATCGCCAAGGTAGGGCGGCGCTGCCGAGACTGTCTCAAAAGCATCGGAGGGGCGAGTTATACGAGACCCTGACTCATCGAACACCCCTGAAAATGGGGGCTCGTGTAACTCGCTCCTCCGCCGAGAAATTGTTTTGAGACAAACACTGCCGCGCCGCCTGGCCGAGCGGCAGCTCGGCCCTACCGGTTACTGGGCGGCGTGGGGTGAGGAGGCCGATTTGCACCCCCTTCCCATCACACCAGCCGGATTCGGCTTTCCAACTCCGTACCCCCAAAGTATCCTGCATATCTGTAACTTCATGCCCAGTGTTTTCATCAAAACCTACGGCTGCCAGATGAACGAGCGGGACAGCGAGGCCGTCGCCGCCCAGCTCGTCGCCAAGGGTTACACATTGGCTCCATCCGAGGCGGACGCGGACGTGATTTTGCTGAACACCTGCAGCGTGCGCGATTTCGCGGAAAAAAAAGCCATTGGGAAAATGCAAAACCTCGCGGCGGATGTGCGCAAAAACCGTCCGAATGTCGTGCTCGGTTTCCTGGGTTGCATGGCGCAAAGCCGCGGGCAGGAATTGATTGATAAATTGCCAGACGTGGACCTCGTCCTGGGCACCCAGAAATTTCATCACGCGGCGGATTACCTCGACGAAATCCTGGACGGTCGCCGGAAAAAAATCGTGGACGTGGCGGAAGAGCAGGGCAGCGAGGCGACGATTCGTGAGCATTTGCTTTACGGGAAGGTTGCTGGAAATGGCGGCGGTCACAGACCGCCGCTACAGGTCACCGCGTATGTTAGCATCATGCAGGGCTGCAACCAGCGTTGCACCTTTTGCATCGTGCCTGACACGCGCGGCGAGGAACGCAGCCGCAGCATTCCCGACATCGTGGCCGAGTGCCGCCAGATCGTGTCACAGGGCGTGAAGGAAATCACCTTGCTCGGCCAGATTGTCACCCGCTACGGGAGACGTGGGCTCGGTAAGGCCGAGCTGCCGCTCGGCCAGGACGCGCAGCAGCGCGTCCCTACCACAGAAAAATCCCCCTTCGTCCAGCTTCTCGACGCCGTCCATGAAATCGAGGGGCTGGAACGCATCCGTTTCACCGCGCCGCATCCGAAAGGTTACGGCGACGATTTGATTCAAGCCTACACGCGGCTGCCCAAGCTGGTCGAGAGCGCGCACCTGCCCGTTCAAAGCGGCAGCGACCGCGTCTTGAAATTGATGCATCGCGGCTACACGCGCGAACGCTTCCTCGGCATCATCAAAAAATTGCGCCTCGCGAAACCGGACATCGGCATCACGACGGACATTATCGTCGGTTTTCCCGGCGAGACCGAGGATGACTTCGAACAAACCCTATCGCTCGCGCGCGAGGTGGAATTCGACAACGCCTACATCTTCAAATACTCGCCGCGCCGCGACACGCCCGCCGCCGGAATGCCGGACCAGGTTCCGTTGAAAATCCGCGAGCAGCGCAACCATCGTTTGCTCGAAACGATCAATGAAATTGGCAGGCGCAAATACGATGCGTTTGTCGGGCGGAGGACCCAGATTCTGGTCGAAGGGCCGAGCCGGAAAAACCCGGCGCGGATGACCGGCCGGACGCGCTGCAACAGGATTGTGGTATTCGAGGGTTCGGAACGGCATCGCGGCCAGCTTCTGGAAGTGAAAATCATCCGCGCCGGTTCCTTCACCCTCTACGGCGACCCGGCGATTGTGAATTTGTAGCCGCAGACGTCAGTCTGCGCTGAAATAATTCACGAAGGAACTTTCCGAATTGGGAAGTATGCGCCGACTGCACGTCGGCGGCTACGAATATTGGGTAGCCGCGAACGTCAGTTCGCGCTAACATTTCCCCGTGAGCCTTGAATATCTCGACGCTCCCAACGTTTCCGGACGGAAACCCCGTTCGGATTTCTCCCACTATCTGCCACGGTTGAAACGCGAGTTTTATCAGGCCGATGCCGTCATCTTTTGGACCATGCCGGTTTCCCATCGCCAGCAAGGCTGGCTGACCGAACATTTTCACGCTGCGTTTCGCGAGATGATGCTTCACGCGGCGGTGCGTGAAGGATTGATTTGCCCGGCTTACTGCCTGATGCCCGACCATATTCATCATGTCTGGATGGGGCTGCGCCGTGACACCGACCAGCGCAATGGTATAAAGTTTCTCCGTGCCCAGATCGGTTCGTTTCTCAAGCCGGCGAAATTCCAGCATCAGGCTCACGACCATGTCCTGACAGCTGCGGAACGGCAGCGGCGGGTGTTCAGTCTTGCCTGTGCGGATTATGTCCTGCTCAATCCGTTGAAGGGTGGGTTGGTCAAAAAGCCGGGAGACTGGCCGTATATCGGCGCGGTTGTACCCGGGTATCCGCGCGCAAATCCGTTTGACGCCGGTTATTGGCCATGGTTTTGGCGGCACTACTTCGCTGCGCGGGAACCGGAAGTCGAAAAACGAGTTCTCCCACCGCGCGAGATGGAATGACGCCTGTAGTCGCGGACGTGCAGTCCGCGCTAAAATTGATTCTCCAGAAGGATATCTGAACCGGAAAGTTAGCGCCGACTGACGTCGGCGGCTACGAACTTTAGGCGACCCGGCCATTGTAAATTTGTAGCACGGTCGGCAGACCGCCGGAATTTCCATCTTTGGAGGTTTTACCAGCTTTCTGCCGAAAGCCGCCACGGGGATACAGTTATGCAATTGTGAACCTCTGGAGTTGGGTTGACGCTATGCTTGACGGTTGCAGCCTATCAGCCTGTAGGCATCATGGCTCAATCCTCCGGCTGACCGAAATTGTCGCGGCATCTTCCTGCACAGCTAACTCGTGACTATCCAACCGTAAAATCCGACCACGCATAGTGTATGGCAGATACTTCGTGAAACTACTATTTGTGTAGGTCTCAATCAAAAATCCGTCCTGAACCTGCCATGTCCCTTCCAGCCTGCCAACATGCCTGCCTGTAAGCTGGGCAACAAAATGACCGTCTGAATCTCTGGTGCAAGTGCTGCTGCCGCCATTTGCAACCCATGTGCCCGGCAATGTCCGACGAATCGTTGCATCACTTGGATGCTTCAAGTGGTGCCAGAACAACACGGAGGCAGCAATAAGTAATCCCAAAGTGAAGCCAATAATGGCGAGCTTTTTCATAAGCGCGTAATGATGCCTAACAGATAATGGACGGCTGGTTATGCAGTCTATCCTTATGCATGGTTTTGACTTTGCTCGCAGCGAAAATGTTTGTCCAGAAAAAGTTACGCGGGGGAATTGGCGCGCGGGCGCTAATGAAATGGCCGCGCCATTTTTCTCCCTCTCCTCGCCAAACGAGGAGAGGGCCGGGGAGAGGAGACCGTAATTTTCAAGCCGTAAATATGCAGGCATGATTTAAATCGAACCCCTCGCCCCAACCCTCTCCCCGCTCAGGCGGGGCGAGGGAGTTACCGCTTCTTGGTGCCGGTGTCAATATTCACCCGCCCATTCCCGCATTTTGAATTTTTCGTGTCCATTCGTGTGGATTCGTGGTTTAATTTCCGAAATGAAGCTGTCCATTTTGTCCATCCTGCTCGGCCTTGGCGTGAGCGTGCCGCAGATTTACGGCCTCACCAAGCCGAAGCAGTTCGCCGCCGCGGCGCGCAAGTTTCCACGCAATCTGCCCGTCGGCGTTGTGCTGATGCTGCTGGCCACGGCGTGGTTTGTGTGGAACGTGAACGGCGAACCGATTGCGGATTTCTCGGTTTTTAAACCCTACATGATTGGCGGATTCATTGCGGTGGGAATTTTGGCGTGCTTTTTTGTGCAGGACTTTCTGGCCGTGCGCGGACTCGCCGTCCTGATGTTGCTGCTGGCGAAATTGATGCTGGACACCGGGCGTCCGCATCTGGGCGACTCGCCCTTTGTGCTGGTGATTCAAATTTGGGCTTACCTGCTCGTCGTCGCCGGCATCTGGTTCACGATAACGCCGTGGAAACTGCGCGACATTTTAAACTGGGCGACGGCCACGGAAGAACGCATCCGCATCGGCAGCAGAATCCGTCTGGCATTTGCGGCGTTCGTGCTGCTTCTCGGCCTGACCGCTTTCCGCGCGATGTGAGCGCAGTCAAACCCAAAATCCTGGTCATTCGCGGCGGAGCCATCGGCGATTTCATTCTCACGTTGCCGGCCATTGCCGCCCTGCGCCGCCAGTTTCCCGAGGCGCACCTCGAAGTGCTCGGTTATCCGCACATCGCCCAGCTCGCTGTGGCGGGCGGTTTGGCGGACCGCGTGCAACCGATTGAAGCGCGCGGGCTGGCGGGCTTTTTCGCCCGCGGCGGCACCCTGGAGCCGGATTTGATGGATTACTTCTCCGAGTTCGACCTGGTCATTTCGTATCTTTACGACCCGGACGAGATTTTCAAAAACAACGTAATTCGTTGTCTGGTCAAGCAGTTCATCGTCGGACCGCACCGCCCGGACGAAACGGAGCGACTCCACGCCACGCAGGTTTATCTCAAACCACTGGAACGGCTCGCCATCTTCGACGCGGACCCCGTGCCGCGTCTGGCTATCGACTATCAACACAGTTCCGGTAGGGCTGACCTGCCGGTCAGCCTGGACGCGCGGCAGCGCGTCCCTACCATTGCACTCCATCCCGGCAGCGGCAGCGAAAAGAAAAACTGGCCGGAAGCCAAATGGGCCGGATTGATTCAACAAATCATGGCGACGACCAACTGGAACCTGCTGCTGGTTGGTGGCGAAGCGGAGGGCGAACGCCTGCGGCGGCTGGCCGCTGCATTGCCACCGGCGCGATGTTCGATCGCGCAAGGCCTGCCACTGGCTGAACTGGCACAACGAATCCAATCCAGCGCGGCTTTTGTGGGTCACGATTCGGGCATCACGCACCTGGCGGCGGCGGTGGGATTGCCATGCGTTGTACTGTGGGCGGACACGCTGGAGGAGATTTGGCGGCCACAGGGTGAACGATTGGCCATTTTGAAGGAAATCACCGGCGTGCGGTCCATCAGCGTGGAAAAAGTGATGAACGAATTACGCAAGCTGCTCCCGGAATGATCCGAGGCACAGGCGGAATGTTCTCCCCGTAGCGGCGCTCGGCAGAGCGCCGTCGTTTCAAGCTTCGGAAATTGGCGGCGCTCTGCCGAGACGCCGCTATGCCGGATTGGTTACGGCTTCGAGCTGTTTCCGTTTTGATTCACCGGCGCGATGACAACTTCAATTTCCCTGGCGCGAAGCTGTTCCACCAGATCACGCGGAGCCTGGTCGTCGGTGACAATCGTGTCCACGTTGTCCAGTCCGCACAATGGCAGCACGGACTGGCGGCAAAACTTCGTGTGGTCGAGACAGAAAATCACCTTGTGCGCGGCACGGATCATCGCCAGTTGAATGTCAATCAGCAACCCGTGCGAATTCGTGACGCCTTCCAGCGTGATGCCGCCGCCGCTCATGACGGCCACGTCCGCGTGAATTTTTTTGGAAAACGTCTCGACGGCCAATGGCCCAACCAAAACGCCCAGCCGCGGATAAATCACTCCGCCGCTGGAAATCAATTCCACCCGGGTCGCCGCGGCAAAAAGGTTCGCCACCGGCAGTGAGTTGGTGATGATTTGCAGCGGCTTGTCTTCCAGGTGGCGCGCGACGTGGTAACAAGTCGTGCCGGCGTCAATGATCACGCTTTGGTTCGGCTGGATGAGTGCGGCGCACGCCCTGCCGATGGCTTCCTTTTCGGCGATCTGATGAGCATCACGGGTGGAAAAAATGAATTCGTCCGTCCTGGGATTTAAAATGCGCGCACCACCATGAGTGCGCTTCAAACTGCCGCCTGCCTCCAAGGTGGTAAGGTCGCGTCGCACGGTGGAAACTGAAGCTCCAACGTGCTGCGAAAGCTCTTCAAGTGACGCAAATTCAACCCGTTGCAGATGCTCTTCAATGCGATGTTTGCGCTCTTCTGCAGTCATTATTCCAATACACTGATAGATTATGGAATATTTTGCAAGATAATTGTTGACTTTTTTTCAAAATCGGCAAAGATTCAGTCAATGTTATGACCGCAACCGCTTCAGCGCCACATCGTGCTGTAGTTGAGCATTTGGTTCGACAAGCCGTTTATTCGCGGCTGGGCAAGCCTTTGCCACATGCTGCGGCTGCGCCGAACCCGCTCGTGGTCAACATCAGCGCGCGTCATTGCCATCTGACGCAGGAGGCGGTGGAAATTCTTTTTGGCAAGGGACACCAGTTGCAGGTTAACAAGTGGCTTTACCAGGACGGGCAGTTCGCGGCGAAGGAAGCGCTCACACTCATCGGTCCGCGCAGCCGCGTGATTTCAAATCTTCGCATCCTGGGTCCCTGTCGCAACTTCAATCAGATTGAACTGGCCTACACGGATGCGATTGCGCTGGGTTTTGATATTCCGTTGCGTTCGTCCGGCAACATCAAGGACACCCCGGGCTGCATGTTGATGGGGCCGGCCGGTTTTTTTGAAATGAAGGAAGGCGTGATCCGCGCGGCGCGCCACGTTCACATGCATCCGGCGGACGCGGAATTTTACGAAGTGGCCAGCGGCGACGAAATGAAACTGAGAATCGGCGGGTCGTGCGGGCTGATTCTTGACCGGATGCTTTGCCGCGTGGACAAAAGTTTTAAACTGGAAGTACATATTGACACGGACGAGGGCAACGCGTGCAATCTACAGCCGGATACAATGTGCGAACTGATAAAATAATGATTCTCTCAACTCTCAACCAACAACCCGCCCTTGCTGCGCTACGGCGCGGCAGGCAGGAAGCAGAAGCGGCGAAGATTTGGCGCGCTTGTCGCGTCGAAGTGAAGCGAAGACGGATCAACCATTAACCATCAACTAACTTATGAGCGAAGCAATAGGCATGATCGAAACCAAGGGCTACACCGGCAGCGTCGAGGCCAGCGATGCGATGGTCAAGGCGGCCAATGTGACCCTGGTAAAAACCATCCCGATCGGCGGCGGCCTGATCACCGTGCTGGCCCAGGGAGACGTCGGCAGCATCAAGGCGGCGGTGGACGCCGGCTCCAAGGCCGCGGCCAAGGTGGGCGAACTCGTCAGTTCGCACATCATCGCCCGGCCGCACGAGGACTTGCTGAAAGTTTTCGTTGGCAGCGGCGGCAAGTAATCCCGTCAACCATCAACTCTCAACCATCAACTATTTATGGTACAACAAGCAGTTGGAATGATCGAATGCAAGGGCCTGTGCGCCCTGCTCGAGGCAACCGATGCCGCGCTCAAGGCGGCCAACGTGACGTTCACCGGCTGGGAAAAAATCGGCAGCGGCTATGTGACCGCGTTTTTCCGCGGCGACGTGGCGGCGGTGAAAGCCGCTACTGATGCCGGCGCGGCGGCCGCGTCCCAGGTGGGCACAGTCGTCAGCGTCCAGGTCATCCCGCGCCCGCACGAGGAACTCAGCGGGCTGGGGAAATGGCTGCAATAGGGAAAATCCGAATGCCGAAACCCCGAAATCCGAAAGAAGCCCGAATGCCGAAGCCCGAAATGGATTTGCGGCGGGAAGCAAGCCATGTTTGCGAGGCGGTTGTTCGGATTTCGACCCTCGGATTTCTTTCGGATTTCGACCCTCGGATTTCGGAATTCTTTACATGAAGATTCTCGTCGCCAACATCGGTTCGACTTCGCTCAAGTGGCGGCTGTTCGATTGCTCGGACGGCGGGGAACGCCTGTTGCACAAGGGCGGCTTCGAGGGCGTGTCGGATTATCCGAAGGCGATTGACGATTGTCTCGGCCAGTTGCGCGACGCCAGCGTCATCACCAGTGAGCGCGATCTCGCGGCGGTCGGTTTCAAGACCATCATTGCCCGGGATGTGACCGGCTGTGTGCGGCTTGACGAGCGTGTGCTCGGCGCGATGGCGGCTTACAATGGCCTGGCGCCGGCCCACAACCCGCCCTACATCAACGGAATCAAACTTTTCGCCCGGCGGATGCCGACCGTGCCGCTGGTGGCGCTGTTTGAAACGGCATTTTATCAATTTGCGCCCGAGGCAATGACCCGTTACGCCGTGCCGGAAACCTGGCACCATGCCGGCATCCGCCGCTGGGGTTTTCACGGCGCGAGCCACAAGTTCATCGCCGAACGCAGCGCGGAACTGCTCGGCCGGAACGATGTCGCCGAACGTGCCCGGTGGCTTTACCTCGACGGTGGAAAATCAAAAATTACCGGGGCGCCGCTGCGAATCATTTCCTGCCATCTCGGCGGCAGTTCCAGCATCACCGGAATTCTGAACGGCGCGGCGATTGGCAGCAGCATGGGCATGAGCCCGCAGTCCGGTCTGCCGCAAAACAATCGCGTGGGCGACCTCGACGCCGAGGCGATTCCCTACGCGGTGAAAACTTTCGGCATCACGATCGAGGAGGCGCAACGCCAGCTTGCCCGGGAATCCGGCCTCAAAGGTTTGAGCGGCATCTCGAACGACATCCGCGAAATCGCCGGGGCCGCCGCCGGGGGCGACGCCCGGGCGAAACTTGCGATTGATGTTTTCGTCGCCAGCGCGCGGCATTGGATCGGCGGTTTTTTTCTGGAACTCAACGGCGCGGACGCCATCGTTTTCACCGCCGGCATCGGCGAGAACCAAGCGGATGTCCGCGCGGCGGTTTGCGCGAACCTCGGCCAGCTTGGCATCGTGCTCGACGCGGAGAAAAACAATTCAACCCGGGCGGCCGAGACCGTCATCAGCGCCGCCGGCTCGCGCGTCAAAATCATGGTCATTCCGACGAACGAGGAACTCGTGGTCGCGCGCGAAACCAAGCGTTTTCTCGAAAACAAAAAGAATTGAATCACGCACTCAACCATCAACCATCAACTGATTTATGGCACAACAAGCAATAGGACTCATTGAAACCCGCGGCCTGGTCGCCCTTGTCGAGGCGACCGACGCCATGCTCAAGGCCGCGAATGTGGAACTGGCCGGCCCGATGACCCAGGTCGGCAACGCGCTCGTCACGGCGGTGGTCGTCGGCGACGTCGCGGCGGTGAAGGCCGCCACGGACGCGGGCGCCCAGGCTGTCAAGGCCATCAAGGGCGAACTCGTCAGCGTACACGTCATCGCCCGTCCGCACGCGGACGTGGAGCAGATACTGCCGAAGAAAAAATAGCAGATAGGAGATGGCAGATGGAAGTTCGGGGATTTTTTCCCCAACTTCCAACTCCGAACTCCTATCTCCCAATTTATGTTCCTGGCCAAAGTCGAAGGCGCGGTGGTCGCCACAAAGAAGGACGCCCACATGGACGGACGCAAACTGCTGCTCCTGCGCCCGCAGCTCGTGGACGAAAAGGACCCGACCAAATTCCGTCCCGGCGTGAATACCATCGTCGCCGTGGACAGCGTCGGAGCGGGTATTGGCGAAATGGTGCTTTTCTGTCAGGGCAGTTCCGCGCGCCTGGCGCCGAACCTGAAGGACGCGCCCGTGGACGCCGTCATCATCGGCATCGTGGACGTGGTGGATGTGTTGGGAAAACAAATCTTCAGTGCGAAACAATAAAAAGCCCGAAATCCGAATGTCATTTCAAACATGAGCGCCGTGAATGAAACTTTGATTCGTGATGTCGTCGCCGAAGTGATGGAGCGGCTGAACGGCAGTCCCGCGCCGGCCAAATCCGCGCCGGCTCCGGCTCCGGCAACGCCGCCGCCTGCATCGCCATCCTGCGGTTGCGACCACACGAAAAGCAAATCGCGTCCGGCGACCGCGCTGCGCGGGAAATTCGGCGTTTTTTCCGATGCCAACGAAGCCTGCGCCGCGGCGCAAGAGTCTTATTTGCAACTTCAGGAAAAGGGCGTCGCCGCCCGGCGCAAAATCGAGGAAATCGTCAAGACGCTGGCCGGGAAAAACGCCGAGGCCTGGGGCAGACTCGAACTCGACGAGACGAAAATCGGCCGGCTCGACCACAAAATCGTAAAACTCCAAATCGTCAAGCTTGTTCCCGGCGTGGACTGGCTCCGGCCGGATGCCCGCAGCGGCGATCACGGCATCACACTGGAGGAATACACGCCGTTCGGTGTCATCGGTGCGGTGACGCCCAGCACGCATTCGATTCCCACAATGAGCGGCAACATCGTGAACATTGCCGCCGCCGGGAATGCGGTCGTGTTCAATGCGCATCCGGGCGCGGCCAAATGCGCCGCCGTTGCCGTGCGCGCCTACAACGAGGCGATTTACCGCGAGACCGGCATTGAAAACATCGCGTGCGTCATCGAGAAACCGTCGCTGGACAGTTTTGCCGCGATTTGCAAACACGAAGCGGTGCGGTTGTTGCTCGTCACGGGCGGTCCCCTGGTGGTGAAGGCCGCGATGCAGACCGGCAAGCGCGCGATTTGCGCCGGCCCCGGCAACCCGCCGGTGTTCGTGGACGACACCGCGTGCATGAAACGCGCGGCCAAAGCCATCATTGAAGGCGCGGCTTTCGACAACAATCTGCTCTGCATCGGCGAGAAGGAAGTGTTCGCGCTCGAAATTATCGCCGACCAACTGATGGCCGAAATGGAAAAGAACGGCGCGGTGCGGTTGACCAACGCGCAGCTCGACGCGCTGACCAAGGCGGCGTTCACGTTCAAGGAAGGACAGGGCGGCGGTTGCGCCCACGCCTCGGTCAACAAGGATTTCATCGGCAAAGACCCGTCCGTGCTGGCGAAAGCCGCGGGCGTGAACCTTCCGGCGAGCACCCAGTTGCTTTTTGCCGAGACGGACGCGAAGCATCCGTACGTGGAAGAGGAACAAATGATGCCGTTCCTGCCGATCGTGCGGGTCAAGAGCGTCGAGGAAGGCATTGAACGTTCGCTGGAAGCTGAGCACGGTTACAAACACACGAGCATCATTCATTCGCACGACGTGGAAAACATGACGGCGATGGGCCGCGCACTGGACACGACGTTGTTCATCAAGAACGGCGCATCCATGTGCGGGCTGGGTTTGGGTGGCGAGGGCTATTTGAGCTACTCGATTGCCACACCGACCGGCGAAGGCGTGACCAACCCGCGCACGTTCACGCGCGTGCGGCGCTGCGTGATGGTGGACAATTTGCGCATCTACTAAATCCGAAATCCGAAATCCGAATGCCGAAAGAAATCCGAAATCCGAAATCCGAATACCGGAACGCGGTTAGCGCTGCGCCGGGCGTGGATCCGGCGTTTTGGAGTTGGGGCGACGAGCGCGGTGCCGCGGTGTTGTCCTTCCAGGAAGGACAGAAGGCGAGCGATCTGCCACCTGCGGACTTGATGGAACGCACGGCGCAGTTTGGCGAGTCCATCATCCGCTTCGCCAAACGTGTTCCTCGCGGCCCGGATCATCCTGAAAACAACCGATTAATTGACCAGCTTGTAGGAGCAGGCACGAGCGTTGGCGCAAATTATTGCGAGGCCGATGACGCGGTTTCGGGCAAAGACTTCAAGAACAAGATTGGCATCTGCCGGAAAGAGTCGAAGGAAACCATGTTCTTTCTGCGCATGATCGCCTCTTCAGAAAACAGCCTTGCCGATGAGTCGCGCAAGCTGTGGCGCGAAGCGAAGGAATTAAACCTGATTTCGGTTCGATCTGGAGGAACAAATGAGAGTACCGAATATCGGGAGAAGCCCGAAAGCCGGGAATCGAAATCAATGCACGTCGGACGGTGTCTTTTTCGGGTTTCGAGTTTCGGATTTCTTTCGGGCCTCGGATTTCGAAATTCGGATTTGATTTATGCTTTTGGCCAGAATTGAAGGCAATGTGGTCGCGACCCGCAAGCATCCGAGTTATGAAGGATGGCGGCTCGTCATCTGCCAGCCGATGAGCGCGACGGGCGAACCGGAAGGCTCGCCGACGGTGGCCATTGACGCGCACGGCGCGGGCATGCACCAGCAGGTGATCATTTCGTCCGACGGCCTGGCGGCGCGCAAAGCCGTCGGGGATGACAAAAGTCCCGTGCGCTGGATGGTCACCGCCATCGTGGACGAGAAAGAGCCGGGGGTGCGCGTATGAAACTCGGCACCGTCATCGGTCGGGTGACATTGAGCCGCAGCGTGCCGGCGCTGATGGGCGGACGGTTTCTTGTCGTCAGCCCGTTCAGCCGCGAGCAATATGAGCAAGGACTCGATGCGGCGGTCAGTTTTGGCAAAGACCCGAGCCTCGTCGTTTATGATGACATTGGCGGCAACGTGCGGCAGGTGATCGGTTACGAGGAAGGCCGCGAGGCCGCGCAGCCATTTGACCAGCCAACGCCGGTGGACGCCATCAATGCCGCGCTCGTGGACGAAATTTTTTACAACCCGTTTAAATGAAAAACATCATCAGTCTCCGGGATTTGGAAAACATGGTCCGCAACGGACAGGATGTCCGCAACCTGCCGGTGGACGCCATCCTCACGCCGTCGGCGCGCGACTTTTTGCTCGAATTGGAAATGCGCGGCACCAAACCGGCGGTTTCCGGTCCGTCCGGCGCCGGAACGTCCGCGCCGTCCAAGCCGTTAAGCTCCAAAAGCTCCCCGTCCGAACTCGAAGCGTTTTTCAATTCGCCTTATTGCCACAATCTCAAGCTGCAAATTTGCGACATTGGCCGGCGGATGTGGGGACGCGCCTACGTGGACGGCAACGGCGGCAACATTGCCATTCGCGTGGGTGAGGACATCGCGCTGTGTACCCCAACGCTGGTGAGCAAGGGTTTCATGAAGCCGGAAGACATGGGTTTGGTGGACTTTGATGGCAACCAGCTTTGTGGAACGAAAAAACGCACCAGCGAAATCCTGATGCACCTGCAAATCATGAAGCAGCAGCCCAAGGCCGTGGCCTCGGTGCATTGCCATCCGCCGTACAGCACCGGCTTCGCGGTCGCGGGCGTCGAGCCGCCCACATGCATGATTCCCGAATTTGAAGTGTTCGCGTCCGTGGCCATCGCGCCGTACCGCACACCGGGCACGCCGGAAATGGGCAAGCTGGTTGCCGACCTGGTGGACAAGCACAACGTCATCCTCATGGCCAATCACGGCGTCGTTTCGTGGAGCCACAACAGCGTGGAGGACGCCTATTTCAAGATGGAAATCCTCGAAGCCTACTGCCGCACGATTCTCGTCGCGTCGCAACTGGGCGTGACGCCGAAGACCATGACTGCGCCGCAGCTTCAGGACCTGTTGAAAATCAAACAGAGCCTGGGCATTCCCGACCCGCGTTACGGCCTCAAGGAATGCGAGCTTTGCGACAACAACGAATGGCGTCCGGGCGTCTCCTGCGCCGTGCCGCCCAAGGATGAAGCGGCGGGAAAAGACCCGGAAGCCGAAGCCGCCGTGAAAGCCATCACCGAACAGATCCTGCGCAAGCTGAACGGGTGATTTCGACGCAGGGGCGCAAAAAGCAGATTGCGGAGAAGCTGGTGTGATTAAAAAGTTAGTGCTCGCCTCCCTCAACCCGGCCTTCTCCCCACGGAGAAGGAGAATCGTCCGCCGACCCCTTGAAAATTCGCGCGACTGGAGTTACTGAATCCAGCCGGCGACTTGCGCCAGCTTGACCAGCAGATAAGCCACGCCGCCGCTGGCCGGGAGCGTCATGATCCACGCCCAGATGATGCGTTCGACCACGTCGAACTTGAGGTGATTGAATCCCTTGGCACAGCCGACGCCCATGATGGAGGTGGTGACGGCGTGCGTGGTGGAGACGGGCATTCCGAAGTGCGCGGCAGTCACCAGGATCGTGGCAGCGGTGGTTTCAGCGGCGAAACCATGCACGGGATGGAGTCGGACCATTTTATGTCCGAGGGTTTTGATGATGCGCCAGCCGCCGACCGCCGTGCCGGCGCACATCGTCAGCGCGCAAAGCACTTTGATCCACGCGGCGACGGCCAAGGGCTGGCCGGCCGCCGGTTCGGCGGTGCGCAAAAACGACAGCCAGCCGGGAAGCTGGTCGAACAGGCCGCTATGGGTGCCGGTCAGCAATACCAGCGCGATGATGCCCATGGTTTTCTGCGCGTCATTCATGCCATGGCTGATGCCCATAAAACCCGAACTGCCAAGCTGGAGGATGCCGAAGGTTTTGTTAACCGTGGCCGGCCGCCAGTTGCGCAACAGGAAATAAAGCGCTCCCATGACCAGGAACCCAAAGACCAAACCGAAAATGGGAGACAAAATCATCGGAACAACGACTTTCCAGATCAATCCTGTGCCCAACCACCAATGTTTTGGACTGGGGACGGACCAGACCAGGACATTCCAATGGTTGTGGGCGGCGGCCAGGCACGCGCCGCACAAACCACCGATGAGCGCATGCGATGAACTCGATGGCATGCCAAACCACCACGTCAACAGGTTCCAAAGAATGGCGGCGACCAGGGCACAGATCAGTACCTCGGACGTGGCAACTTTGGGGTCAACCAGGCCGGAAGCAATCGTGGTGGCAACGGCACTGCCAATGAAGGCGCCGACCAGATTGGTGACGGCGGCCAGCATCACGGCCTGGCGCGGCGTCAGCACCTTGGTGGCGACGACGGTGGCGATGGAATTGGCCGTGTCGTGAAAGCCGTTGATGTAGGTGAACACCAACGCCGCCAGGATGACGAGAAAGATGAGGGTCATCGCGCCGGTCAGGAATTTTTGAGCACGATGTGCATGACCACGTTGCCGGCGTCGCGGCAGCGGTCAATGGCCTTCTCCATCAATTCAAAAAGGTCGCGGATGATCATGGCCTTCGTGGCGTCATAGCGCCCGCTGTAAAGTTCCTTCAGCAGGTCCGTCATCAGCTTGTCCGCCTCGTTTTCGAGATATTGCAGCTTGGTGTTCAACTCGTGGATTTGTTCCAGATGCCGCAGGTCGCGCAGGTGTTTCACCATGGCCAGCACCACGTCGGTGGACTGTTCCAGGATTTCTATCTGGCGGGTGAAATCCACACCGTCAATGTGCTGGTGGCCGAGGTTGATGCGTTCCGCCAGTTTCTCGACCGTCTTGGGAATTTTGCGCAGCGCCAGCGACAACGCCTCGATGTCCTCGCGCTCCAGCCCGGTCACGAAGGTTTTCACCAGTTCGGCGGTGATTTGCTCGGCGATTTTTTTCTCCTTGCGGCGCGTGAGCGCGAGATCATCCAGCCCTTTGGCGGAGTCCGGCGACTTGATCATTTCAATGACCAGCCGGACGCTTTCGTGGGCTTCGCTGGCGGCGTCTTCCAGCAGTTGATAAAACCGGTCGGCCTTTCCGAAGAGCATTTGGAGCGAAAACATGGTGAGAACAGGGTCTGGTAAACGCGCGAAAAGTCCATCAATTTTTTTAACCACGGATGGACACGGATGGACCTAACGCGGCTTGCGCCGCCATCACGGATTTTGGACTGCGGCGGGAAGCGAAGCGCCACGCCGCTTTTGGAAGCAACCGGCCGTACGGAAAGCGGTGTCGCCGCTGCGCTCCAGTCTTCGCTGCGCTTCGCCTCGGCAAGCTGCCACCGCAGTCCAAATCTTTGTCGTCCGTGCGCAAAGTTGCAGGATGGTATTACGGATGGGGAAAGGATTTCAACTAGAGGAACCTTTTGCCTTGTCTTAATCCGTGTTCATCCGTGGTTTAATCGAAAAGATACGGCCGAAGCTTGAACTCCAACATGCCTCCGGTGCTGGAATTTGTCGGCCAAAATTGAGTCGCTGAAAATCCGCCGACGTTGTAAATTCCGCACCGTATGGCGATTGCGGACATCAGACGGGAATATGAGCGGGACGGCTTGGATCGCGCGGATTTGGGCGCGAATCCGCTCGCGCAGTTCAATCAGTGGTTTGCGCAGGCGGCATCGGGCAGCCGCTGGCGGAAAATCGGCATCGCGCTCTACAAACTCTGGCACGCCATGCTCGGCCACGTGCCGATAGACGTGAATACCATGGTGCTGGCCACGGTGGACAAGGCCGGCCGGCCTTCCGCGCGCGCGGTGCTGCTCAAGGGTGCGGACGAACGCGGCTTCATTTTTTTCACCAATTACGACAGCCGCAAAGGCCGTGAACTGGCGGAAAATCCCAACGCGGCGCTGACGTTTTACTGGGCGGACCTCGAACGGCAGGTTTGCGTCGCGGGCGCGGTGAGCAAATTGTCACACGATGAATCGGAGACGTATTTCAAAAGCCGGCCGCGGGGCAGCCGGCTCGCCGCGTGGGCATCGAATCAAAGCAGCGTGGTCGCCGAGCGCGCGGTGCTGGAAAAAAAGTGGAACGAAATGGCGGCGCAATTTCCCGGCGACGTGCCGCTGCCGCCGAACTGGGGCGGTTATATTTTGAAGCCGGAACGAATCGAATTCTGGCAGGGCCGGCTGAACCGGCTGCACGACCGTTTTTGTTACACCCGGCAGGCCGACAATTCGTGGAGGCTGGAACGGCTGTCGCCGTAAACCGGAAGGCGGGCGACCGGTCATGGCTTTGGACCGGCAGGCGGATGCCCTTCACTGTCCGGCTTGGAAATCAAGGTGGTATCCGCCTTCACCATTTCTTCCAACCTGATAATATTCATGCCCGATGTGGAAGGCGCAGCCTCGGGTTTGGGCAGTTCGTCCGGAATTGGTTTGGGCGGCGGTTGTTTTGCCTCGGGTGGGGACACGGGCGGGGCGGCCGGCGGCGGCTGAGGGAGCGGCCTTTTTTTTGTGATCAGGATGGTCCCGTCGTCGTCGGCTGAATAATTTACTTCATCCCCCACGCGGGTGATTTCCGCGAGCAGCAAGTCCCACTGGCGTTGCACGGTGCGTGCGGGGGGCGCCCGGAAAGGCACCAGGCGAAATTCACCGTCGGTCAAGGACAGCAATTGGTGGAAGGCCTTTTCTCCGGCCAGTTTTCCGGCCGAGGCATGAACGATGGCGCCACTTTCAATGTAAATCTCGCCGGCGGTTTGCCGGTTCCGGACTTCAAGCAGCGAGGAGCTGCCGCCCACGCATTCCAGTTGGATGATATTGAACAATCCGTTATCGCTCAAGGTGCTGACAAAATCGTCGCTGTCCTCCCACCGCAGGAGGCTGGTCAGCAGGTTGAAAATGAGCCGCCACCCGTCCTCGTCGCCCGGTTTTAAGAGGAACAGTTCCGCTCCGTTGGCCAGGCAGGCGGCGCGGTGGCGGTCATCGCTTTCGCCGGTCAGAACGACTTTTTTGATGTTGGGATATCGCTGGTGGATGAGGCCAAGCAATTGGATGCCGTCCAGCAGCGGCATGCTGATGTCCAGCACGACCAGGTCAATCAGCTTTTGTTGCAGGATGGCCAGCGCCTTGTCCGGGGAGGTGGCCGTGAGGATTTCCCAGGTCATATCCTCCCGGGCACCAAATAAATCGGTGATCATTTCGAGGAAGGCCATGCTGTCGTCCACGAAAAGCACGCGATATTTTTTGGGGGTGCCGCCGGCGGTTTCGGGTTTTTTTACCGGGGCCGGCGCGGTCGCGGGGGCCGGCGTGGGGGGGCCGGGCGCGGTGATTTCGAGACGCAATTCCACCTCGCCCAGGCGCAAGGTTTGCCCGGGCTGCAGGACGGCCTCGGTGATGGTCCTGCCTTCGATGAACGTGCCATTGGTTGAACGCAGGTCGCGAACGACGAGTTCGTTGCCGCACAGCCGGACTTCGCAATGCTGGCTGGAGACCGATGTTTCAACGATTTGAAACGCATTCTTGTCACTGCGCCCAATCGTGACCCAGCGCGTCCCCAGTTCATGCGACAAGCCGGCCAATCCGGGATTGATGGCTACGAGCCTGGACATACGAAACGAATATTTTTAAGCCGCGGTTTTATATAAAAGTTTCGGTCAAGGAAAAGTTGGGCTTAACCTATCCTTTGTCAAACCAATTCCTGATGATGGACCTCGCCGGCGTTGTGAAACCGGCGCTAGAACTTGTAAACCACCCCGCTGATGAGCCTCACGTCGTTTTTCTTGCGGCCGGGGGCGGGTTGGTTGACAAAGTTGTCCTGCACGGTGACCCGGAGGCTGAAGGTTTTGGTGAGCGCTGCTTCCGCCCCGACTTCGGCGTTGACCAGAAAATTTTGCAGCTTGTTCGCCTGGGGCAGGATCTCGGCTTTTTCCCATATCCGCGCGCCGCCGTTCAGTTTGTGTTCAAACCGTTCCGCCAGGCGCAGGGTTCCGTAAGTGGTGTCCACGCCACCGAGGCGTTGGGTGATCAGACCGGGACCGAATTCGCCGGCAAAGGTCGTGTTTGTGGTCTTGACAAAATAATAACCGGCACCGGGGCTGAATGTGAAACGATATTGCAGATCGGCGATGCCGTCGTGCAGCCCCTCCACGTTAAGGAAGGCATAGAAGCGGTCGCTGAACAGATGGTTGTATTGGCTGACGCCGTGCAACGTTTCATTGTTTTTGACGGAATCACTTTCGCCATACGCGCCATCCACACCGAACATGAACTCGTTGGCCGGTGTTTTCATGCGGGTTTTAAAAGCCGCAGTGGTCAACAGCGTGTCGCTGTTCCCCTTGGTGAGCGAAAGACCGGCCGAGATGCTGCTTTCCCAGGCTGGTTTATTGGTTGCCACGGTGGCGGTTTGCAGGGGATTGCCGGCGTTGCCAACCGCGGCCAAAATGGCCGGCGCGTCGCTGCTCTTCGAAGCCGGTTTGTTGGTTGAAACCACGACGGTCTGATTGGTGTCGGCAGCGCGACCGGACACGGCCAAAACTGCCAGAACCAATAGGGAAAAAATGCGTCTTTTCATGAATCTTTGACGCCAACCATCGGACCGGGGGAATCTGATGCGGCAGATTACCTGGCGGGCGTGGGATGTTTGAAAATTATTTCGCCGGCTCGTCTGCGACAGCGGAATCTTCCTTGTCCTCACCGATGACCGGCGCAATGGCCTGTAATTTGTCGCCGGATTCCAACTCGATGAGCTTCACGCCCTGGGTATTGCGGCCGGCTTCGCGGATGTCCTTCACAAACGTGCGCACCATCTGGCCCTTGACGGTAATGAGCATGATTTCATCCGCGTCGCGCACGGTGAGCGCGCCGATGACCGCGCCGGTCTTCTCGGTGGTCTTCATCGTGATGATGCCCTTCCCACCGCGCGATTGAGCCCGGTATTCCTCAAAGTCGGTGCGTTTGCCAATGCCGTTTTCGCCGGCGACCAGCAGTTTGGCGTCCGGCACAACAATGGCCAGCGCGACGACTTCATCGCGTTTCTCCAATTTAATACCGCGCACACCGGCGGCTGACCGGCCCATGGAACGAACATCCGATTCGTTGAAATGGATGCTCATGCCATCCCGGGTAATCAGCACGACGCCGTCACCGGGATCTTTAACCTCATCTTTTTCAATGATGCTCCCGCGGGTAAGTTTTACGTCAATCAACGTGTCACCCGGCTCGATGGTGATGGCGATGATGCCGCCTTTGCGCACGTTGGTGAATTCGTTGAGCGAAGTTTTCTTCACCGTGCCCTGTTTCGTGGCAAAGAAAAGTTCACCGGACTGTTCCCAGGTGACATCTTCCTTGTTCGCGTTGGTCCTGGAAAGAACGCGGATGAGCGCGGCGATGGTTTCGCCCGCCTTCAATTCGAGCAAGTTGGCAATGCTCCGGCCCTTGGCGGCGCGGCCCATGTCGGGAATTTCATGCACCCGCTCGACATAAACGCGGCCGGTGTTCGTGAAAAACATGAGGTAATCGTGCGTGCTGGCCGTGAACAAATGCTCGATGAAATCATTGTCCTCATCCGTCGCACCTTCTTTCGTCGTCATGCCGATGACGCCTTTGCCGCCGCGGCGCTGCGCGCGATAGGAGCTGACGTTGGTGCGCTTGAGGAGGCCGTTGTGCGTGAGCGTGATGATGACGCCTTCGTTGGCGATGAGGTCCTCAATGTTGATTTCGCCTTCGTCGGGCATGAGGTCGGTCAGGCGCGGGGTGGCGTATTTCTCTTTGATCACCTTCAATTCGTTCTTGATGATGGCAAGCACGCGGGCTTCCTTCGCGAGAATGTCCATCAAATCCTCGATGCGCTTGAGCAGTTCCTTGTATTCGCCTTCGACCTTGTCAATTTCCAGGCCGGTCAACTGGTACAGGCGCAATTCCAGAATGGCGTCCACCTGCCGTTCGGTCAGCGCATACCTGCCCCGGATCAGACGCGCCTCGTTGCGAATCAAAATGCTCCACCGCTCGACTTGTTTCTGCGTCCACTCGAACGCCAGCAGCTTGACCCGGGCTTCCTCGCGCGTTTTGCTGCCGCGGATGATTTTGATGAAATCGTCGAGGTTGGCCAGCGCGATGAGATAACCTTCGAGAATTTCCGCGCGCTCCTCGGCCTTCTTCAATTGGAACCGCGTGCGGCGTAACACGACTTCACGGCGGTGATCGATATAGCAATTGATGAACTCCTTGAGCCCGAGGTTCTTGGGCCGGCCGTGGTCAATCGCCAGCATGTTGACGGCAAAACTCGATTCCAGCGCGGTCTGCTTGTACAGATTGTTGATGACCACCTTGGCGATGGCGTCGCGCTTGAGTTCGACGACCACGCGCGTGTTCTCATCCGATTCGTCGCGGATGGCCGTGATGTCGGTGAAGCCCGGCGTTTTTTCGTTCACCAATTCAGCCACCCGCTCGACCAGCAGGGCGCGGTTGACATTGTAAGGAATTTCCGTGATGACGATTTGTTCCTTGCCGCCCTTGAGTTGTTCGACGCCGACCTTGCCGCGAACCTTGATGCTGCCACGCCCGGTCGTGAAATATTCCTTGATGACTTCCAACCCGCACACCATGCAGCCGGTCGGGAAATCCGGACCTTTGATGAATTTCATCAGGCCCTTGATCGTGATGTCCGGGTCGTCAATCTGCGCGCAGACGCCGTCAATGATTTCACCGAGATTGTGCGGCGGAATGTTCGTGGCCATGCCGACGGCGATGCCCGTGCCGCCGTTGACGAGCAGATTGGGAAAGGCGGCGGGGAAAACGGTCGGCTCGGTGCGGGTTTCGTCATAGTTGGGAACGAAATCCACCGTGTCCTGGTCCATGTCCTCCATCAGTGCCGCGCCGAGGTGGGTCATGCGCGCCTCGGTGTAACGCATGGCGGCCGGTGGATCGCCTTCAACGGAGCCAAAATTGCCCTGGCCATCCACGAGCCGTTCGCGCATGGCCCACGGCTGCGCCATGTGAACGAGGGTCGGATAAATCACCGCTTCCCCGTGCGGATGGTAGTTGCCGCTGGTGTCGCCGCAAATTTTGGCGCACTTGCGATGCTGGCGGTTCGGAAACAACGAGAGATCGTGCATCGCCAGCAGAATGCGCCGTTGCGAGGGTTTCAGGCCGTCACGCGCATCGGGCAGCGCGCGCGAAATGATCACCGACATCGAGTAATCAAGAAACGAGTTCTTGATTTCATCGGCAACGTTGATCTTGGCGATTTTTTCCCCGGAGGCGAACAACGGCGTGTTGATCACCGGCAAATCATTCGATGGTTTGGATTCAGCCATAAAAATTCCGCAAACAAAAATTAAATGTCCAGATTCCGCACGTTGAGCGCGTTGTCCTCGATGAACTGGCGGCGCGGCTCTACTTCCTCGCCCATCAGTTTGGTGAACATTTCCTCGGCGTCCACGGCGTTGGTCAGATCCACGCGCAACAATTTGCGCCGCGTCGGGTCCATCGTCGTTTCAAACAGCTCCTTCGCATTCATTTCACCGAGGCCCTTGAACCGCTTGATGGACAGCCCGCGCCGGCCGACTTCCTTAACCCCCGCGAGAATTTCCGGGATCGAAAACAGCGGCTTCACCGTCTCGCGCTCACCTTCGCCTTCAAGCAATTCAAACAACGGTTTGTCCTGCCCGGCGTAGTGCTCGATGCTGAACCCTTTTTTGTCAAGTTTGCCCAGCAATTCAACGATGGCCTTGCTTTCATGCAGTTCGATGTGCCGGGCGCGCCGGGTCGAACCGTTCTTCTTCTCAATGGTGGTCGTGTCGCCTTCCTCCTCGCTGCCGAACAATTTCAAATCGGCATTCTTCGCGCCGAATTGCGCCAGTTCGTCCTCGGTGTGAAAATAATGCACCGTTTCGTCATTGCCTTCGCGCACCTTGACCAGATGCCTCGGCAAATCGCCGGTCTTTTTCTGGCGATGCTCGACGTATTCGGCGAAGTCGCCGCCATGGCGTTTCAAAGCATTGGCGTATTTGTCGAGCGATTCGAGCAGTTCCAGGATTTCCGCGAGTTGCTTTTGGGAAAGCTCCTTCTTGTCGGACAGGTTCTTTAAACGCACCTCTTCCGTGCCGAGTTCGAGCAAAATTTTATTCAACCGCGCGTCGTCATCAATGTATTCCACGCGTTTTTTGCGCGCGATCTGGTACAGCGGCGGCTGCGCGATATAGACGAAGCCGTTTTTGATCAGCGCGGGCATTTGCCGGTAGAAAAACGTCAGCAACAGCGTCCGGATGTGCGAACCGTCCACGTCCGCGTCGGTCATGATGATGACTTTGTGGTAGCGGAGTTTTTCAATATTGAATGCGCCTTCGCCTTCGCCGTCGCCGATGCCGGTGCCGACGGCGGTGATCATCGTGCGGATTTCGTTGTTTTGGAGAACCTTGTCCAGTCGCGCCTTTTCGACGTTAATCAATTTGCCGCGAATCGGCAGAATCGCCTGGAACTTCCGGTCCCGTCCCTGTTTTGCCGAGCCGCCGGCGGAATCGCCTTCGACGATGAACAACTCGGTGTTCGCCGGATCGCGGTCGGAGCAATCGGCGAGTTTGCCGGGCAAACCGCCGCCGGTCAGCGCGCCTTTGCGGACCGTCTCGCGTGCCTTGCGGGCGGCCTCGCGCGCCCGCGCCGCGAGCAAACCTTTTTCAATAATCTTCTTGGCGACACTGGGATTTGCGTCGAAGTGCGTCATCAACCCGTCGTAGATAACGGACGAAACAATGCCGTCAATTTCCGTGTTCACCAGCTTCACCTTCGTCTGCGATTCGAAGCGCGGATTCGGCAGTTTCACGCTGAGCACGCAGACCAGGCCTTCGCGGACGTCATCGCCGGAAATCGTCGGGTCCTTTTCCTTCAGCAAATTGTTCTGCTTGGCATACTGGTTGATGGCGCGGGTCAGCGCGGAGCGGAAGCCGGTGAGGTGCGTGCCGCCGTCGGTGTTGGCAATGGAGTTGGCAAAACAAAGGATCTGGTCGCTGTAGCTGTCGGTGTATTGCAATACGCAATCCACAAACACGTCTTCGTCCTTGCCGTCAATTTTGCTGGGCCGTTTGCCCGAGATTGCGATGGGCTTGGGATGCAGCGGCTGCTTGCTCCGGCCGAGCTGGCGGACGAACTGCTCGATGCCGTCCCGGTAAAAAAATGTCTCCGTCTTCTCGTCACGCTCGTCCTTGAGCACAATTTCAATGCCCGGATTCAAAAACGCGAGCTCGCGCAGACGGTTCGCCAGAATGTCAAACTTGAACTCGACGGTAATGGTGAAAATCGTCGGGTCGGGCTTGAACGTGATCAACGTGCCCGTCTTTTTGGATTTGCCGATGACCTCCAGTTTCTGGGTCGTTTTGCCGCGCTCGAATTCCATCGAATAAACTTTTTCATCGCGCGAGACCTCGACCTTGAACCAGTCGGAAAGCGCATTGACGCATTTCGCGCCGACGCCGTGCAGGCCGCCGGAATATTTGTAGGCGCCCTGGCCGAATTTTCCGCCCGCGTGCAGATTCGTCAGCACCAGTTCCACGGCGGGCATCTTCCACTTCGGGTGCATGTCCACCGGAATGCCGCGTCCGTCATCCCGGATCGAAACCGAGCCGTCCACGTGGATCGTCACTTCGATTTTGTTGCAATAGCCCGCCAGATGTTCGTCAATCGAATTGTCGAGCACCTCGAACACGCTGTGATGCAGACCGCGTTCGTCCGGGTCGCCGATATACATGCCGGGCCGCTTGCGAACGGCTTCCAAACCCTCGAGCTTGTCAATTTTTGAAGCGTCGTATTTCTCCGCCGAAGAGGTGTCAACCGATTGATTTTTTGCCTCAGCCGGCTCGTTTATTTTCGACATAAATTCTTTAAAAAACTCTTTTGTGAATGCCAAATTTAAGGTGCGAAAATTATAGGAAAATTGCCGGTTTTGCACAATGACAAATTCAGGAATTTTTACCCCAAAAACACCATTAGTTGGGCGTGTGTTTGGTGACTGACCGGATATGTTGTGGCTGG
Organism: uncultured Verrucomicrobiae bacterium; assembly: GCA_963804345.1. Lineage (GTDB taxonomy): Bacteria > Verrucomicrobiota > Verrucomicrobiia > Limisphaerales > UBA11358 > UBA11358. The sequence goes on from CAWDPX010000002.1 coordinate 201,375, forward strand.
TGGAAACCCTCTTCAACCTTGGTTTTTGTGCCAGTTCACCCATGTTAATACGGTTTTTTCATGGGGTCGCGGTCCAATAGTTGCCAGTCCAAAACTTGCCGCTTTCCACTTGCCCCGCAGCGTTTTATTCTCCCCGGGTGAGTCTTCGCCGCGACCAGCTATTCGCGCCGCTGAAACAATTCTTCGGCTTTGCCTCGTTCCGCCCGTTGCAGGAGGAAATCATCCGCGATTCGCTCGCGGGCAGGGACGTGTTCGCCGTGCTCCCCACCGGCGGCGGCAAGTCGCTGTGCTTTCAACTCCCGGCGCTCGTGCGGCCCGGTCTCACGGTCGTCGTCTCACCGCTCATCGCATTGATGAAAGACCAGGTGGACGCGCTCCAGGCGGCGGGTGTGCCGGCAACGTTCCTGAATTCCTCGCTCGGCGCCGGCGGGTCGCGTCCGCGTTTGCGCGGGCTGCACGGCGGCGAATTCCGGCTGCTCTACGTCGCGCCCGAACGGCTGATGTTGTCCGGCTTCCTCGATGACCTGAAAAAATGGAATGTCAGCCAGTTCGCGATTGACGAGGCGCATTGCATCAGCGAGTGGGGACACGATTTCCGCCCGGAATACCGGCAGATCTCCGCGCTGCGCGAAATATTCCCCGATGTGCCGATGATGGCGCTCACGGCCACGGCCACGGAACGCGTGCGGGCGGACATCGTCAAACAACTCCATCTGCGTTCGCCCGCGTGTTACGTCGCCAGTTTCAACCGCCCCAATCTGACCTACCGCGTCGCGGCCAAATCCGGCGCTTACGAGCAGATTCTTTCCTATGTCCGGGCGCGTCCGGGCGAAAGCGGGATCATTTACGCCCAGGCGCGCAAGACGGCGGAGAGCCTGGCGGCCAAACTCACCGCCGACGGCGTGAAGGCGTCGCCCTATCACGCGGGACTGGCGGGCGGTGCGCGCTCGGCCAATCAGGAGGCGTTTCTTCGCGACGAGGCGCGCGTGGTGTGCGCCACCATTGCGTTTGGCATGGGCATCAACAAGCCGAACGTCCGCTTCGTGATTCATTACGATCTGCCGAAGAACATCGAGGGTTACTACCAGGAAACGGGCCGGGCGGGACGCGACGGCCTGCCGGGCGAATGCCTGCTGCTGTTCAGCCCCGGCGATCGCGTCAAGCAGATGCGGTTCATTGACGAGAAATCCGACCCCAAGGAACGAGAAATTGCCCGCGCGCAATTGGAGCAGATGATCCATTACGCCGAGGTCGCGACCTGCCGGCGGGAGTTTCTGCTGGGATACTTCGGTGAAAAGTTTCAACCAAATCTGACCGGTAGGGACGCGCTGCCGCGCGTCCAGGCTGACCGGCAGGTCAGCCCTACCGAAGCCATCAATTGCGGCGGTTGTGACAATTGTCTTGCGCCGCGGCAGACGTGGGACGGAACCTTGGCGGCGCAGAAATTCCTGTCATGTGTTTATCGCATCCGTGAGAAGAGCGGATTCGGCGTTGGCCTCCAACACGTCGTCGAGGTGCTCAGCGGCGCGGACACGGAGAAGGTCCGCAAATTCGGTCATCAATCACTTTCCACCTACAACATCGGCGGCGAACACACGCGTGCCGAATGGGGATCGATCGGCCGTGAACTCGTCCGGCTTGGCCTGCTGTTTCAAAATGCCGAAAAGTTCAACATCGTCGAACTCACCGACCCGGGCCGCGCGGCGCTCAAATCGCGGCAAAAGGTCACGCTCACCCGGCCCGTTGCGCCCACCGAACCGGCGAAGCATCGCATCGGCGAAATCGCGTGCGACGAAGTGTTGTTCGGGAAGCTGCGCGAGTTGCGCAAACAACTGGCCGACGAGCGCGGCGTGCCGCCATACATTGTTTTTTCAGACGTGTCGTTGCGGCAAATGGCCCGGTTTTATCCGGCCACCGACAAGGAATTCTCGCGCATCAGCGGTGTGGGCGACCGGAAATTGCGTGAATTCGGCGCCGTGTTCCTGGGCGAGATCGCGGCGTATTTGCAATCGAACCCGCGCCAGATATTTGCGGATGATTCCTTCGCGGAACCCGCCGCGCCGATGCCGCGCCGTTCACGGCTCACGGATACGGTGCGCGAGACATTGCATTTTTTCCGGCAGGGCAAAACCGTGTCGGAAATCGCGCGCATTCGTGGAGTAAAGGACGGGACAATTTACAGCCATCTCGAGGAAGCCATGCTCGCGGGTGAAGCGATTGACGTGAAGTCGTTGCTCCCCGCCGAGGCGCAACACGACATCGCTGCCGCGTTTGCCAAACACGGCTTCGGCAATTTGGGCGGGACGGTGGCATCGCTCGGCGGACGTTACGATTACGGCCAGTGCCGGATTGTCCGGGCTGCCATGCAGTCGATCGGAGGGGCGAGTTATACGAGCCCCTGACTCATTGAATGCCTCTGAAAATGGGGGCTCGTGGAACTCGCCCTTCCGACGAGGAATTCAATTCCAACTCGCTTTTTGCGGACGCGAACCATAATTTCCCCGGATGGCTTTGACTGAGAATTCGACCACTGTTCCCGACCGGTTTGTCCGCCGCCACATCGGCCCGCGCCCGGCGGAAGCCGCCGCCATGCTCAAGCAGCTCGGCTGTACAAGCCTGGAGGCCATGGTGGATGCCGCCGTGCCCAGGGCGATCCGGCTGGCCAAACCGCTTCAACTGCCCGCTGCGCGCAGCGAACATGAGGCACTTGCCGCGCTGAAGGAAATCGCGTCGCAAAACCAGGTCTGCCGCTCGTTCATCGGCATGGGCTATTACGATTGCATCACGCCCGCTGTCATCCAGCGCAACATCCTGGAAAATCCCGGCTGGTACACGCAATACACGCCCTATCAGGCTGAAATTTCCCAGGGCCGCCTCGAAGCGCTCCTGAATTTTCAAACGATGGTTGCCGATCTCACTGGTCTTGACATCGCCAATGCGTCGCTGCTCGACGAAGCGACAGCCTGCGCCGAGGCCATGACGATGTGCGCGCGGCTCAAGGACGGACGCAATATTTTCTTCGTCTCCGAAACCTGCCATCCGCAAAACATCGGAGTCATCCGGACCCGTGCGAAGGCGCTTGGCATTGAAGTCGTCGTCGGCAGCCACGAACAGTTTTTATTCACCGAAAAAGTCTTCGGCGCGCTGGTGCAATATCCGGACACATTCGGCGCGATTCATGATTACTCCGGTTTTGCGGAGAAAGCCCACGCCGTCGGCGCACTGCTCACCGTGGCCACGGATTTGCTCGCGCTCACGCTCATCAAGCCGCCCGGTGAATTCGGCGCGGACATCGCCATCGGCAGCGCGCAACGCTTCGGCGTGCCGCTGGGTTACGGCGGCCCGCACGCCGCGTTTTTCGCCACGCGCGACGAATTCAAACGCCAGATGCCCGGCCGCCTCGTCGGTGTCTCCAGGGATTCCCGCGGCAAACCCGCATTGCGTCTGGCGCTCGGCACTCGTGAACAGCACATCCGCCGCGAAAAGGCCACCAGCAACATCTGCACCGCGCAGGCGCTGCTCGCGAACATGGCGTCCATGTATGCCGTTTATCACGGGGCAGATGGACTGAAGGCCATTGCACAACGCGTTAACCTCCTCACGCGAATTCTCGCAGGTGTTTTGACCACGCTGGGCCACAAAGTTTCTACGCAAAATGTTTTTGACACTCTGCGCGTTGAACCCGCAGGCAAATCTTCCGCCGAGATTTTGAAAATCGCCGAAGCACACCGTATTAATTTCCGGATAATTGATGAAAAATCCATTGGCATTTCACTCGATGAAACGACGGGGGCAAATGACATTGAAGAAATTATACAAATCATAAATGGTGACAAAGACCGAGTTTTCAATATTGCAAATGTTGTTACAGGGTCAGCGTCCGAAATCCCGGATCCCGCATCCGGCACCTCGACCTTCCTCCAGCATTCCGTCTTCAATCACTACCGCACCTCGCCGTTCCTCCAGCACCCCGTCTTCAACCGCTACCACAGCGAAACCGAAATGCTCCGCTACATCAAACGGCTCGAATCGCGCGACCTGTCGCTGACCGCCTCGATGATTCCGCTTGGTTCCTGCACGATGAAACTGAACGCCGCGGCGGAGATGCTTCCCATATCGTGGCCGGAATTTGCCCGGCTTCATCCCTTCGCGCCGTTGAAACAGGCGCGCGGCTACCAAGTCCTGTTCCAAAACCTCGAAGATTGGCTCGCGGAAATCACCGGTTTTGCCGGAATCTCATTGCAGCCCAATGCCGGTTCCCAAGGCGAATATGCCGGCCAGCTCGTCATCCGTGCCTGGCACGAAAGCCGGGGTGAAACGCACCGCAATATCTGCCTCATCCCGACCTCCGCGCACGGCACGAACCCCGCCAGCGCCGTCATGGCCGGTCTGAAAGTTGTTGCCGTCGCCTGCGACCAGGACGGCAACATTGACGTGGCCGATTTGCGAGCCAAAGTTGAGGCGCATAAAAAAGACCTCGCCTGCCTGATGGTCACCTATCCGTCCACGCACGGCGTGTTCGAGGAGACGATCAAGGAAATTTGCGAAATCATCCACGCCAACGGAGGACAGGTTTATATGGACGGCGCGAACCTGAACGCGCAGGTCGGCCTGTGCCGTCCGGCGGACATCGGCGCGGACGTCTGCCATTTGAACCTGCACAAGACGTTTGCCATTCCGCATGGCGGTGGCGGGCCAGGAGTTGGCCCGATAGGCGTGGCGAAGCATCTGGTCCAATTTCTGCCGGGACATTCCGTTGTGAATTCAAAATCTCAAATCTCAAATTTGAAATCGCACGGCGGAGCTGTGTCAGCCGCGCCGTGGGGCAGCGCGGGCATCCTGCCGATTTCGTGGATGTACATTGCCATGATGGGCGCGGACGGCCTGACCGAAGCGACCAAGTTTGCCATCCTGAATGCCAACTACATCGCCAAACGGCTGGAGAATTACTTCCCGACGCTCTACCGCGGGCATGGCAATCTGGTTGCGCACGAGTGCATTCTGGATTTGCGCCGGTTCAAGAATGTCACCGCCGAGGACGTGGCCAAGCGGCTGATGGATTACGGCTTCCACGCCCCGACGCTGTCATGGCCGGTCGCCGGCACACTCATGGTTGAGCCGACCGAGAGCGAATCGAAGTTCGAGCTGGACCGTTTTTGCGACGCGATGATTGCCATTCACGAAGAAATGCAGGCGATTGAATCCGGCGCGGCGGACCGGCAGAACAACCTGCTGAAAAACGCGCCGCACACGGCGGACGTGGTCGCGGCGGACAAATGGGACCGGCCTTACCCGCGCGAGCAGGCGGCCTTCCCGGTCAGGTCGCTGCGCGATTACAAATTCTGGCCGGCGGTCGGTCGCGTGGACAATGTCTTTGGCGACCGCAACCCGGTCTGCACCTGTGCGGGGATGGAGAATTATTCTTAACCACTGAGACAAAGATGCGGTGTGTGTTTTGCAAATGCGACTCAAGCTCGTCAAGGAGTCGTGAGCATATTATTCCAGAGTCTCTCTGGAATGTTTCTCACGTGCTTCCTCCCGGAGTTGTATGCGACAACTGCAACAACTACTTTTCCCGCAAAGTAGAAAAACCGTTTTTGGAAAACCCTTCGATCCTTGCGCTTCGATTTCATGAGGCGCTTCCAAGTAAGCGAGGAATAATTCCGGCGGTCTTTGGCGTTTTCCGTCCTAATATTCCGGCCGTCGTTTATCGGCATACAAAAGGACAATTCTTGGGATCGGCCTGCATTCCAGAAGAGTGTGTCGAAGCTTTTATGCAAAAATCCGAAGGCGAGCTGATTTTTCCTGCCAGTGGTTCTCCACCTGAAGGTTCGGTACTTTCGCGTTTTCTAGCAAAAGTAGCGGTCGAGGCAATGGCAGATCGGCTACTCAAGATGCCTGCCATGCTGAAACAATGGATTGATGATCCACAAATTGACATAATCCGCAATCACGCAAGAAAAGGAGAGCCAACTGATTGGCCAGTTCATGTGCGTCGAATTTACGATGCCGATGCTCGCGTAGTTTACGGGCAGTCAAAACCAGAGCAAACAGTCCATGAGTTCGACATTTTACAAACCGAGCAACTTGAATATTATTTTGTTCTGGCCCTGTTTGGAGTCGAGATGGCGATCAACGTCGGTGGGCCAGTTATCGACGGCTATCTTAAATGGCTTCAAGATCATGACGGCGTCAGCCCACTCTACTACGGCAAGAATGATCCGAACAAAACAGTCAGTCCTTAATTGTTCTGGGAAATAACGAGCGAAGCCAGCAGCGAAGATTCATTTCTATTGAGGTAGTGGAAGTTTTGTGGAGGCCGGAATCCTCCTTTCCGTCGCCGCAAAGTTGTCAGACAGATCGGGGCATTCAGCTTCCAGGCGCGCTTGATGACCAGCGCATGCGCCTGTTTCTTACCTTGGAAGTATGCGAAGAATTCCGCCCTGTTTTCTTCGCGTTGAATTGAATCCGTAATACAATCCTGCAACTTCGCGCACGGACGACAAAGATTTGGACTGCGGTGGCAAAGCGCAGCGGCGACACCGCTTTCCGTACGGTCGTTTGCGTCCAAAAGCGGCGTGGCGCTTCGCTTCCCGCCGCAATCCAAAATCCGTGGTTGCGGCGCAAGCCGCGTTGGGTTCATCGGTGTTCATTCGTGGTTGAACTCTGCGCCTCGGTGTTTCTGTGGCTAATCAAATTGGGGACTCGTGAAACTCGCCCCTCCGAATTATTGGCGGAGTTCGGTCTGGCTGGCGGCCAGTTCGGCATGCGGTTCCGGAGCCACGCGATCCAGCCGACCGGCGCGCCATGAAGGCCGTCGGGTAAACATTTTCATAAATCCATTATATGCAATTAAATCCACGGCTTGACTGAGTTGCCCACTTGGGCTAATCTCGAATAGCAGTTCTAATAAACGCTATTAGGAAAGGAGTTTGATATGAGCGCTAATACAAAAGGACGTTGTTCGCTTGTTCGATCCATTGCTTTGTTTTTGAGCGCGGTTTTCGCCGGACCGTTTTCTGCGGCGGCGGTAATCCTCCAGCTGGGTAGCTTGACTGAGACGCCATCGGGCAATGACTTGGCGTTGTCGTTCGCGACCACCAGCCCCAATTTCTACACCGTGCAAACCAGTACGGATCTGCAGCGGTGGACCAACTTGCAGCCAGGGGTTCCGGGCGACGGAACCGTGAAGACAGTGACAGTGACCAATGCAAATTTGAGCAGCCAGAGCTTTTTCCGGCTGTTGATCCAGACACCAACGAGCCTGGTGCTGCCAGAGTCCACCGCCTTTGCCATTCTCGGCCACTCGTGCGGCGGCATCCAGGAACAGGTGTCCGCCGGCTTTGCTGACACTAATGGACATCCCACCGGCGTGGTGGATTTGTCCACCAGTTGCGGCGGCAGTGGTCGCGGTGGCGGCTACCACACGACCAAATACACCGCTTCGGTGTTGGTGACCTGGGACCTCGCCGGCAACGTGATTTCCGCAACCCCGCTCACAACCGGCGTGACGGTCAGTCCGACAACCCCCGCCGATGGGTTGGGCGACGTTATTAATAACGCCGGCAAGGTGGCGTATCTCGTCGTCCCGGTTCCGGCAGCGCCGACCAGTGTGACCGCCATTCAGTCTGGCGATCAACTTCAGGTTTCCTGGATGCCGAGCGGTGTAAATCCGGTCGCCGTCATTTCGTCAACACTGACGGCGACGCCGGTCAACTCAACGGCTTCCATCCTCACGACCACCGTGACCGGGCCGGCCACGACCGGAGTCATCTCGTCGGTCCAGCCCCAGACAACGTATCAAATCACTGTCATGAGCGCGACCATCGGCGGGTCCAGCCCGGCCTCGATTTCGATCAGTGTGACGACAGTTCCAGCCACGATTCCGCCTTCGGCCCCGACCGGAGTCTCGGCGAATTGGGCAAGCCCGAACGCCGATCCCGGGCCTAACACGCTCGTCGCCACCTGGCTGGCGGCCGCTCCCGGCAACAGTCCGGTTGACCAATATCTGGTCACCATCACCGACAGCGACACCGCTGGCACGCTCACGCAGACGGTGTCCGGAACGACGCTGATTGCGTACTTCAACGTGGACTCCAACCCAAACTGGTCGGTGACCGTACGGGCGCACAACGCCGCTGGATGGGGACCATCGTCAGCCGCTGTTGCGCTGGGAGGCCTGTGACGGAGAGCCGTTGGACGTTACAAGAATGTGCGGCCCGCCGCCCGTCGAAGAGTTTTGGCGAGCGCAACCCGGTTTGCACATGCACAGGGATGGACACTTACGTTTCTTCGTGTAAACTTTCTGCGGAATGAAAATCACCGAAGCGCTTTTGGCGGAACACGTCGTGTTTCACAATATATTTGACCACATCGAACGTGTCGTGCCGAAGTTGAAAACACTGAGCGAGGTGGTGGGCTGGGCGGAGCTGATGGAAAACCTGTTGCTCGCCCACGGCAAGGCCGAGGAAGATCTGGTGTTCGCCCCGCTGAATCATTATCTGGAACAAATTGGCCAGAGCGACAGTTTCGAGCACGAGCATCGGGAAATTGACAACAGCCTGTTGCAGGTGAAGGCCGCCAAGCGGCTGCCCGAAGCGCGACGATTGTTGCTGCGGGCCGTGACCGCCTCTCGCAAACACTTCGATCGCGAGGAACGGATTGTTTTCCCGCTGGCCGAGCGGGTGATGAAAAAGGAAACGCTCGTCGAACTGGGCAAGGTTTGGATGAAACAAAGGGACGCGGAGTAAGTTTGAAGTTGGATCGGTCGCCAGACTGCACCATAGCAGTTCAAATTGTCATTGGCATGGAACAGTTCAGCGAAATCCTGCGAATCCTTCGTTTTCTTGCAAAGCGCCAGAGGGCTGGCGCAGTCCAAGACGCTTCGCGTATTTCAATAATCATCATGTCGCGCACCGCGTCTTGGAGTGCGGCGGCCCTCCGCCGCTGTTCCCCGGGCCGTATCAAACGGTGTCAATGTTCACTGGAACTGCTATACGTTGCCAGCGCGGCGTTCACGCCGGCGACGAGCGCATTGACACGGGTGGCCAAAGGAAAATCCGAGGGCGCTTCGAGGGTGTAGGACAATTTCGTCTTGTTCACAATCAGGTAAAATGCCTCGGCCCATTGCGGGCGCGTGGCCGGGTCGAGGTTCGGACGGATGATGCCGTTCCGCGCCGGGCGGTCTTCGATGATTTCAGATGGGTCAATCGGGCAGACTTCCGCGATGCGCGCAATCATGGCTTCCGCCCGCGAGGGCCGGTTTTCCGGATTCAATTCATAGACGTAAAAGCCGTGCGATTCCCAGTCTTCGTGCAGGCAGAGGCAGAGATCGAACTGTGGCTGGCGCTCCAGCCAGGCGATGTGCGCGCGCGTCTCCGCCGTCTCCAGGTGCCGGTATTGCCGGTTAAGGTCAACGCCCTGATCGTTCTCGCGCCGGTTCAAAACGAAACCCATCGGATTCAGGCACGGGCAAAACCACAGTTCGACGTTCGCCGGCCATTTATTTTCCTGGAGCAGGCGCAACGCCGCGAGCGGCCCGGCAGGTTCGTCGCCGTGAATGCCGGTGCTGAGGTAAATGCGTGACGAGTGGCGAGTGGCGGGTGACGGGGGCCGATGAAGGGCGAGCAGGTTGAATTCGTTCTGCTTCCCAAACACCTCAGAGGTCCAGCCGTGCTGTTGCGCGGCGGCTTCGATGTCGCGCAGGACAACGCGGATATCAATCGTCTCGCCGCGGTAGCCGCCGTGATTATTATTCAAGCGTTGCATGGGGATATTCTTTTGCGGATGCGCGGGCTGACGCGGGGGTTTATCTCCCTCTCCCCGCCAAACGGGGAGAGGGCCGGGGCGAGGGGTTCGTTACAGTCCGACACTTGAGAATCTTTTCGTTTGGCGGGACAAACCGCTGTTCCTCCGCATTTTTCATCACTTGCACGCAACCCGTCCGGCGTTGCAGCGCATCCCAGATTGCCAGTAAACATCCTTCACGATTTGCCCGCCACTCGTGATTCCAAAATCGCAATTCCTCAATGTCCTGTTCCTTTAGAAAAGCGCTGCGCGCCCCGTCGTGCCGCATCTGCTCCGGCAGGCCGTGTTGAAAACCGTCCAGCTCGACGTCCAGCCGCGCCGCCGCGCAATAGAAATCCAAAATATAAATTCCCGCCGGATGCTGCCGGCGAAATTTGAATCCGGCGAAGCGGTGGCTTCGCAACGCGCCCCACAACTCCTTTTCTTCGTCGGTCTGGTCCCGACGAAGCTGGCGGGCGGTTTGGATTAAGCTCACGCGGAGAGGATGCGAGTTGTTGGAAAAAATTCAAGCCCCACGCGCGCCGCCAACTCCCTCTCCTCGCCAAACGAGGAGCCAGGGTGAGGAGTTGAAAAGAACCAGTCAACGGCGTTTGCGCATTCCAGACACCCAAATTTCCAAATTCTCAATATCCGCCTTTAATTCTGCCGGAGCAGGCACGGGTTCGTTAATCGCGACTGCTTTGTCATGTCCGCGCAAATACTTGGAACATTTTGTCATCGCCGCCACAATAAATTCGATGTCCCCCGGTTTGATGTCTGAAAGTTTCGCAAGTCGATTTGTCTCGATACTCCTACGAAATCTTCGGACAGAATCGTTCAGCAACAATTCTTCGACTGATCGTTCCCAAGAGGCCTTCGACCAATTCAAAATGTCTTTGAGAGCGGACACTCAAACAATGGCTTATCGGAATTCAGCCAATTTGTCTGTCAGAATATTCACAACCTTGGCTCCTCACCCCGGCCCTCTCCTCGTTTGGCGAGGAGAGGGAGAAGATGCTCTCGTTCCAGGCGATTTATTTCGCGATTGCCAGTTCCATTTCCGTTTTGCAATTTTCTTTTCCCCAACCGCTGCCAGTTTCTTCCTGGTCAGAAAACCCATGGCTGTCCCAGCTCGGGTCGAGGCCGAGGTCCTTGAGCATTTGCAGGTCCTTCTCGATGGGTTGATTGAGCGTGGTGAGGTAATTACCGACCATCAGCGCGCTCGCGCCGGCCATGAAAATCAGGCTTTGCGCGTCGCGCAGGTTCACCGTGCGTCCACCAGCAATCATGATTTCCTGCCGCGGCAGAATGAACCGGAAGCAGGCGATGGTTTTCAATATTTCCAGGACGGGCAGCGGCTCGTTTTTTTCAAACGGCGTGCCGGGAATCGGATTGAGGATGTTGACGGGCACGACGTTCGCGCCGATGGATTTCAATTCAAACGCGAGGTCGCAGCGGTCTTCGCGCGTTTCGCCCATGCCGATGATCCCGCCGGAACAAATCTTGATGCCGGCCTTTTTCAGATGGCCGATGGTCGCCAGGCGGTCGTCGTAGGTGTGGGTGGTGCAGGTTTGCGGGAAGAAGCGGCGCGAACTTTCGAGGTTGTGGCCGTAGCACTCGACGCCGGCTTCCTTGAGCCGGTCGGCCACGCGCTGGCTTTTGATGATGCCGAGCGAGACGTCCGGACGTGTTTTACCGCCGGCTTTCAACTCGCGCACCCGGGCGCAAACCTCATCGAGCAGCGGTCCTTCATTGAGGCCTTTCCAGGCGGCGACCAGCCCGACGGCCGTCACGCGGTTTCGGTTGGCTTCATCGGCGGCTTCGGCCACGGGTTCGGGATCCACAAAGCCATATTTGGGCGAGCCGGTCTGGTAATGCGACGATTGCGCGCAAAAGCTGCAATTTTCCGGGCACGCGCCCGCCTTGGCGTTGACGATGGAACAGAGATGGATTTTGTTGCCCTTGAATTTCGCCCGAATACGGTTCGCCCACGAGAGCAAATCGAAAATATCCACCGGGTTTTCGAGATGAAAAAGAGACAGGGCTTCATCGCGTGAAATTGGGCCGCCGTTCAAAACCCGATGTCCCATTTCCGCGATGCGCGTCTGGTGGTTTGCGTCAAGCATGTGCACTGTCATGGTTGACAGCATAATGTGTGGATCAAATTCCGCAAGCGGACATCATTGAGCCGGCAGCGGCGCAACCCGCGAGGGAATCGTGGCGGCGAGATAGCTGGCGACCGAGATGATTTGCATGTCCGTGAGCGGGCCGCCCTCGGCGGTCGAAAAGGCGGGCATGAGCGAGCCCGCCTTGCCATGCGCAACCCAAGTTTGCCAGAAATCCCCATTGGTTGGTGTCTTAATGTTGCGCAAATCCGGCACCAGCGTGGAGCGATCCTTGCCTTCATGGCAGATGGCACAAACGGCGGCATAAAGCGTCGGGCCAAATTTACCCACGCCGGGTTTGACATGGCAGGTCGCGCAATCATCGCGAAAAACCGCCTGCCGGTCGGCTTTGGCCATTTCCAGGGCACGCGCGCGGTCGGCATCGGATTGGGTTGGAACCACCGGCGGCAGAATGTTGATTTTGAGGGTGAGCCGTTTGAAGCCCTTGTCGGTCTTGACATCGACCGTCTTGACCTGCATTCCGGCTTTTCCAGCCAGGTTGACCGTGAGGCCAAACTGTCCGTTGGTGCCGGGGGGAATAATCCAGGGCAACGACGGCAGTTGTGCCGTGGTGCAGCCGCAGGACGGACGAACCTCCAGAATGGCCACGTTGCCGGGAGAAACGTTGGTAAAGCTGAAAACAAAACGGGCGATGCCGGCATCTGCCGCCACCGTGGTCTCCTGCATCAGGCTGTTCCAAGCCAGCACGCCATCCGGCAGCGGGTCATTTTGATGCGAGGTGTCCGGCACATATACCGCCGTGGTGGCCGTCACCGCTGCATTGGTGGGATTGCCGTCCGCCGCCAACAATCTTCCACCGGCAAGGATAATACCCGCAATTCCACAAACAAAAGCGCGCTGCAATTTCATAGTTATTAAACATTAATCAACCCGCCCTGATTTGACGAGCCGAAAGTGATTTGATTCAAAAAAACCGGTTGCATCTTGACACCCGCACCGAACAAAAACAACTCCCTCGCCCCGCCAAACGGGGAGGGCTGGGGCGGGGGGTTCGTGCTTGTAAACATTGGCTCCACCCCGGCCCTCTCCTCCTTGAGGGAGTAGAGGGAGAAAACTGGTTTGCACACGGGAAGACATCACGACCGGTTCAGCGCGCTGAGCACGGCGCGCACCGAGGCAAGCTCGATGTTCGTGTCCACGCCCGCGCCCCAGCGGGTTTTGCCATCAGCGTGCTTGATTTGTATGTAGGCAATCGCAACGGCCTCCTCGCCGGAACTCAGGGCATGCTCGCTGTAATTGGCGATTTCAAAACGCGGCACGCCAATCTTGCCGAAACCGTGGACGAGCGCGGCGAGCGGGCCGTTGCCTTCGCCGGAAAGTTCAGCCGGCTTGCCGCCACGAATTAATTTCGCGCGGCAGCGGACGACTCCGTTCTTGCTGTCAGTTTCAAAACTCTTGAGTTGCCATGGCCTGGCGCGCTCGATGTATTCACGCCAGAACATCGCCTTCAATTCGGCGGCGGTCACTTCGCGGCCGAGCTTGTCCACCTCATCGTTGGCAATCGGTCCAAACTCGCGCTGCATGTCCTTGGGCAGTTCGATGCCGAACTGGCTTTCGAGCAAATACGCCACGCCGCCCTTGCCGGACTGGCTGTTGACGCGGATGACCTCGCGGTATTCGCGCCCGATGTCCGCCGGGTCAATCGTGAGATACGGCACGTCCCAATGCGTGCGGCCGTTTTCCTTCCATTCGTTCAAACCCTTTTTAATTGCGTCCTGATGCGAACCGCTGAACGCGGTGAAAACCAGTTCGCCCGCATAAGGCTGGCGCGGCGGCACGGTCATGCCGGTGCAACGCTCATAAACTTCGATGAGCGGATTGAGGTTGGAAAAATCCAGCTTCGGGTCAATGCCGTGCTGGAAAAGGTTCAACGCCACGGTGACGATGTCGAGATTGCCCGTGCGCTCGCCGTTGCCGAACAGCGTGCCCTCGACGCGGTCCGCGCCCGCGAGCAGGCCGAGTTCCGTCGCCGCGACGCCGGTGCAGCGGTCGTTGTGCGTATGCAAACTAATGATTAGCGAATCGCGGTTTTTGATGTTCCGGCACATCCATTCAATCTGGTCGGCATAAACGTTTGGCATGGCGACCTCGACGGTGTCCGGCAGATTTAAAATCATCTTCCGCCTGGGCGTCGGCTGCCAGACCGCCATGACCGCCTCGGAAATTTCCTTCGCAAATTCCACTTCCGTGGCGCTGAAACTTTCCGGCGAATACTGGAGCATCACTTCCGTGCCTTTGAGCCGCGGCAGCCGGTCTTTGATCCATCGCGCGCCACGCACGGCGACCCCGACAATTTCCTCCTTTGACTTGCCAAACACGATGCGGCGTTGGGCCGGGGAGGTCGAGTTATACATGTGGATGATGACCTTTTTTGCGCCGACGAGCGATTCGACGGTGCGCTCAATCAAATCCTCGCGCGCCTGCACGAGCACCTGGAGCCACACGTCGTCCGGCACGCGTCTTTCCTCGATGAGCCGGCGATTGAACGCGAACTCCGTGTTGGACGCCGACGGGAAGCCGACTTCGATTTCCTTGAAGCCGATCCTCACGAGCGTTTGGAAGAGCTCGAGCTTCTGGCTGACGTTCATGGGCACGGCGAGCGCCTGGTTGCCGTCGCGCAAATCCACGCTGCACCAGATGGGCGCATGTTTGAGGACGTGGTTCGGCCACTGCCGGTCGGGCAGGCTGACCGGCGGGAACGGACGGTATTTTGACGATGGTTGTTTGTGCATAAACTCAAATGGCTGCGGAATTGAACCACGAATGGACACCAATCCACACGAACATTTTTTGACACGGATTATACGGATTTCCACGGATAAAATCTGTGTTAATCCGTGCAATCCGTGTCTCCGCTTTCGATTTGTGTCGATTCGTATTCATTCGTGGTTAAAAACAAAAACCCCACCGCCGTCTGGCAGTGGGGTTTTCAAATTATTCAAACGCAATCAGAACCCGACCGCCGCGCGGCACAGCAGCGCGTTTAGCAGCAGATTCAGATTCAAGTTGCGATTCACGTGCAGGAAATTACGCCGGTTTCGTCTTCACGTCAAATATTTCCTGCACGTCAGCCGATGAACGCCGCGTGGACGGCCTTCATCGCGGCTTCGCCCTTGGCCAGGTCAATCACGACGGAGATTTTGATTTCGCTGGTGGAAATCATGTCGATGTTTACGCCTTCCTTGGCCAGCGTCTCAAACAGTTTTCCGGCCACGCCCGTGTGGCTCTTCATGCCGACGCCGACGATGGACAGTTTGCCGATTTTCTCGGCGGTGATCACCTCGCGCAGGCCGATCTCTTTTTTCAGGCCGTCAATGACCTTCTGCGCCTTGAGCAAATCCGGCTTGTCCGCCGTGAACGAAATATCCGTCTGGGGCGTGCCGGTGCCATGGCTGATGTTTTGCACGATCATGTCCACGTTCACCGTCGCGTCGCCGAGCGCCTTGAAAATGCGCGCGGCCACGCCGGGTTTGTCGGGCACGCCCACGAGCGTGATTTTGGCCTGGTTTTTGTCGAGCGAGACGCCGCGCACAACGACGCCTTCCATGCTTTTGGTTTCTTCTTTCACAATGGTTCCGGGGTTTTCGTTCAAACTGGAGCGGACTTCAAAGACCACTCCGAATTTTTTGGCAAATTCAACCGAGCGGCTCTGCATCACCTTCGCGCCGAGGCTGGCGAGTTCGAGCATTTCGTCGTAGGAAATCTCCTGCAACTTCTTCGCGGTCGGCACGATGCGCGGGTCGGCGGTATAAACGCCGTCCACGTCCGTGTAAATCTGGCAGAGGTCGGCCTTGAGCGCGGCGGCAAGCGCAATGGCCGTCAAATCCGAACCGCCGCGGCCCAGTGTCGTGATCTGGCCTTCCGGCGTCTCGCCTTGGAAGCCGGCGACGATGACGACGTTGCCCGCCTTGAGCAATTCGTGGACTTTTTTCGGCGTGATGTTGTGAATCCGGGCCTTGGTATGGACCACGTCGGTGACGATGCCCGCCTGCGGGCCGGTGAGCGACACCGCCGGCACGTTCAACGCGTGCAGCGCAATGGCCGTGAGCGCGATGGTCTGCTGTTCGCCGGTGGCGAGCAGCACGTCCATCTCGCGTTCGCTGGGCAGCGGCATGATTTCCTTGGCCAGCTTGATCAAATTATCCGTCACGCCGCTCATCGCCGAAACGACGACGACGATTTGATCGCCCTGCGCGCGATATTTGGCCACGCGCGCCGCGACGTTTTTGATGCGATCAGGGTTGCCGACCGACGTTCCGCCATATTTTTGAACAATCAGAGCCATGTTAAATTTTCTGGAACGGCAGAATATCAGATGCCCGGCGTTTGAAAAGACGGAATTGATTCCGTCGGAAGCCGCTAAGATTTTGACGCGAATTTCCTGAATTCACACAAATTGAAAGCCTGTAAGGCTGACAGATAATAGCCCAGGGCAAAGCGAGTCTGCGAGCGACGCCCTGGGTAAAAGCAAAAAATAATTCAAGCCCTGAAAGGGCGAAAGAAACGTTCATCTTCTTCCAATGCCGCAACGATTCAAATTCCGCGCAGGAACTTTTGAACTTCGTCGTGATTGCCGGCCATCACAAACCAAAGGCACTCGGCGCGATTTTGGAAAACCAGCCGGATGTCCAGCCCCACCCGGATTTCAAAAAAGTTCCCCGTCAGCTTGCGAATGCCCAAACCCTGATGCCGGTGCGGATGCCCGAAATCCCGTTCCAGATGTTGCAACGCCAGCCCGATTTTCCCGCGCGTCTCCTTGGGATAATCCCGGACGCGCGTGCGGAACGGCCCGCTTAAGTCCAGCGGTTTCAATCGGCCAGATCCTTCTCCAGATTGCCGGAAAAGCGCTTGATTTTACCGTGCTTCCGCTCCGCTGAAATTTGTTGTTCCATCCGCTTCTCAAAGCGCGCCAGTTCCGCCGGCGTCGCGCCGTATTCGCGCCAGGCATAATCGTCGGACGACACCGTCACGGGCCGCAACGCCACAATCTGGTCGCCGGACACGATGCCGATATCCTCGCCTTGCTTGGCTTTTTCGAGCAATGCGGAAAGGTTGGCGCGGGCTTTGGTAATGGTTAGCGTCGTCATATCGTCTATTTAGCGCCTTTAACGCGGCTTGTCAATTAAAAGCAATCTGTAATTGCATAGCGGTTGCCCGGTGGAGAGCCGCCGTCTGGAAAAGAGAAGTTGGCGGCGCTCTGCCGAGACGCCGCTACGGGTTTATCACTCAAAATTCTCCACGCGAATCATGACCGGGTTGCCTTTGATGACCGGCAACCGGCTGATTTTTTTCAAGGCGCCGCTGACCGCGCCGTTAGATGCGTAATGCAGCATGAAAATCAACGGCACGCTTTCGCCTTCATGGCCTTCCGGCTGGATGACGGATGAGATGCCGATTTTAGCCGCGCCGAAAATGGCGGCGATTTTTGCCAGCGTCCCGGGACGGTCCACGACGTTAAGCCGGAGAAAATACTGCGAGACGGCGTCTTCGATTGGCACGACCGCCCCGGCGCATTCGTGCGGCACAAACGGCGGCACGCGCTGTTTGCTGCCGGACTTCAAATCCAGCGCCGCGTCCGCCAGATCGCTCAACACCGCGCTGGCGGTGGCGTCCTTGCCCGCGCCGCGTCCGTAAAACAGCGTGTCGCCGACAATGTCGCCGCGCACAAACACGGCGTTGAACACATGGTTCACGCTGGCGAGCACATGCGCATTCGGCACGAGCGTCGGATAAACCGAAACCTGCACCCGACAGCAATTTCGGATTTCGGATTTCGGATTTCGGATTTTCTTCGAATCGGCAATCGGCAATCGGCAATTGGCAATCCGTTTAATGATTCCCAAAAGCTTGATGGTGTAACCCAGTTCACCGGCAAACTTGATGTCCAAAGCGGAAACATGGCGGATGCCTTCGACGTGGATTTTCTTTGGGTTCACCCAAAAGCCATGCGCGAGCGATGCGAGGATGCCGATCTTGTGCGCGGCATCGTGGCCGTCAATGTCCAGGTCCGGCGGCGTCTCGGCGTAACCCTGCTTCTGCGCGTCGGCGAGCACGGCGTCGAAATCCGCGCCTTCCAGTTTCATCCGTGTGAGGATGTAATTGCAGGTGCCGTTGACGATGCCGTACAGCGCTTCGATGCGGTTGCCGACAAACCCTTCGCGCAGCGATTTGATGATGGGAATGCCGCCACAAACGCTGGCTTCGTAATAAAGATTCGTGCCGTATTTTTTGGCCGCGGCAAACAACTCCTCGCCGTGCGCGGACAGCAGCGCCTTGTTGGCCGTGACGACCGGTTTGCCGAGCCTGAGCGCGGCGAGAACCATCGTCCGGGCAATGCCCGTGCCGCCGACCAGTTCGGTGACGATGTCCACCTGCGGATCGTTGACGACGCTTCGCCAGTCCAGCGTCATGAGCGAACGCGGGATTTGATACGGACGCGGTTCGTTGAACGCCTTCACGGCGACCTTGCGGACGGCGACCTTGACGCCGATGCGCGAGGCCATGAGGCCGCCGTTGAGCTGGAGCGCGTGAAACACGCCGCTGCCCACGGTGCCGCCGCCAATCATGCCAAGGTTGACCTGTCGCATAGGAACAGGAAGTTTGCCGCGAAATGGAGCGGGGGACAATTCAATTTTGGAGGCGTAAAGACTTTGACACGAATTTCACGAATTTACACGAATTGAAAGCCGGCAAGGCTGACAGATAACCAAGCGTGGCAGTGCCGCAAACGATTTTTTGGACTGCGGCGGGAAGCGAACGCCACGCCGCTTTGGAATCTCTGTCCGCAGTCCAAATCTTTGTCGTCCGTGCGCGAAGTTGCAGGATTGTATTACGGATGGTTCACCCACCCGGTTTCGCCGCCACCAATTTGAAGGTTTGGTTTCTGGCGCCGGTGGCGGGATAGACGACAACCGGCACGTTGTTGCTCAAGGCATTCACGCCCCCGAGCACGTCGAAACCGTATCCACTGTGCCGGGCGATGAACCGGTAATTCCCGCCGGTTTCCTTCACCACGGTGAACAGTTGATAATCCTTTCCATTGGCCTCGTTTTGCTGGACCACGGCATGGTCCTTCATCGAACCGTCCCTCACTTCCAAGACTTTGCCGCTATGTTTGACGGTGATCTGGAAATAGCCGCTCTGAATTTGTTTGAACTGAAAGAGCTGGTTGTCCGCCCCGGTAGGCTCGTTCTGCTGAAGCTGCAACCCGTTGCCCTTGCCGGCGCCCTGGATTTCCAACGCCTTGCCGCTGTGACAGGCGATGATCGAATACCACGCGTCTTCCTTGATGTCGGCCAGTTTGATCTGGGCCGTGACCACAGTGCCCGTCAAAGCCAGCAGGATGACGGCGGAAAGAATTTTCATGCAGTCCGGGGGATTACAGCTATTGGGACAGGACCGCGAGGCCGGCCTGGGAGATTTTTACGTCGTCCGCGGAAGGACCGCCGCTGAAGGCCGCGATCAAAATTCCCGTTTGTCCCTTCGCCACCACTCCACCCTGCCAGCCGAACTCGCCTTTCATTGGTGGCCGGCCCGCACTGCCACTGTTTTTGAGCGTGTCTGCCATTTCAGCGGCCTTGGTATAGGCGATGGCGAGCAGGTTCGCTCCGGCGGGGTCGTTCTTGGAAGGGCCGGTTTTCAGATTGCCCACCACCACCATTTTCGACGACCAGGATTTGACACTGTCGCCTTCGCTGTAGGCAACCACGGCCACACCAGTGACCTTGAGTTCCGCAGCGCGTTGTTGCATGGCCAGCAGCGCCTTGTCCGCCAATTCATCGAAATTTCGGTCGGGTTTTCCGGCAGTTGCAACCGGCTGGGGTTTGCCGGCGTCGGGCGCGGAAACTGCCGGTTTATCCTGGGCGGGCGCGTTGGGAGTATTCATCAGCATCGCCAATACAGGTAAGGCCAGCAATGTTTGCCGGCAAGGTTTCTTGCGAATCATGGTGCGATCTTCAATGGCAGGCGGCACCGGAAAAGTCAAGACGCAGCGGCGGTAGCTTGCCGCGAAATGGAACAAGGACAATTCATTTTTAACCACGGATGAACACGGAGATTGAAAGCTGCCAGGCTGACAGAAAACAGCCCGGGCAATGCTCTCGAAAGATATACAATTATTGAAATAGCTATTTCAAGAATTGTACTATTCAAATTCGAATTGATTTTAGCGTGGTCGGTTTGTCCGCAGAACCAGCAACGCGCCGAGGGAAAATAAGACGGCGCTGTAACCAAATGCCACACTGGTGCCCGCCGCCGTCCATAACGCGCCGACGACAATGCTCGATAAAAAATCGCCGACGCCATTCACGGTGGCCAGCACGCCGAACGCCATGCCATGCTGTTCCTCGCCCACCAGTTCGGCGCAGAACGAGTCTTCCAGCGTTTCCCCAATCGCCACATGCATGCCGCTGAGAATGAAAATAATGGCGAGCAGCCCAATCGTCATCGGCGCGGCCACAATCAAAACTGCCATCGCCGCCGCCAGCGCGTAACCGGATGCGAGCACGTACTGTTTTTTGAAACGGTCGGCCAGCCAGCCCGCCACGTAGGCGAACCCGGCGTAATAAAAGTTCCTCAACACGTAAAACCCGACGGCGACGCTGGCGGCCACGCCCGCGCCCAGCGCCGGCGTGAGCTTTTGCGTCGCCAGCAGGATCAACAGCGTGGGGGCGAAATCGCCCGCGCCGAAAATTCCGACGGCGACAAGGAATTTCCGGTAAGGCCGCGGCAGCAAACGCAGCCGTTCACCGAACGAGACGTGCGACACGGGTTGGCGCTCTTTTTCCCGGACAAAAAAAGCAATCACTCCGGCGGCGCAAATGCCGGGAATGAGCGTCAGCAGGAAAACGCGGCGGTAATTATGGTGCAGCGCAGCGAGCAAAACAAAGGCCGTGGCCGGACCGACAACCGCGCCAACGGTGTCCATCATCCGCTCGAAACCAAAGGCGCGGCCGTAGGTTTCCTTGGTGACGGCGGCGGCGAGCAGCGCCTTGCGCACGGGCGTGCGCACGCCGCGTCCGAGCCAGGCGCATGACCGCGAAATCAAGATGTGCCACGCCGCCGTGGCCAGTCCAAATGATGCCGTGCCGCAAGCGGTGACGAGGTAGCCAACGACGGCGATGGGTTTGCGGCGTTGCAATTTGTCCGTGTAAAAGCCGGACGCCATCTTGGCGAAGCTGGACAGGCCGTCGGCGACGCCTTCAATCACGCCCAGCCACGCCGCTGCCGCGCCCATGGAGGCGAGGAACGCGGGCAGGACGGTGGTGGCGATTTCATGCGACCAATCGCTGAGCAGCGACGCCAGCCCGATGCCGAGCACGGTGCGGTTGAGCCAGCGTGGCGGTTGTTTTTCTGTCGCCGGAACGTTCACAAATCCATTGAACAACAAAGGAACGAAGCAACAAAGAAAAACCGGCTCTTCAGTGGTTGCGATGGATATTGGAGATTGAGGTTTGGAATAAGCAAATCCGGCTTACAACTTGTAAAAGCCGGTTCCCACTTTAACATCGCCGAATGAAATCGCGGAATTGGGCATGGCTGGTTTTAGGTTTGTTTTTTTGTTCAGGAGTGACAGCGCTCGTCTATGAGGTCATATGGTCGAAATACCTCTCGCAGATGTTCGGCAGCACGATTTACGCCCAGACCGTCGTGCTGGCCGCTTTCATGGGCGGACTGGCCATTGGCAACCGGGTTTTCGGAAGTTGGGCGGGCCGGGTGCAACAACCGGTCCGGGCCTATGGTTGGCTTGAAATCACTATCGGCATTTACGCGTTTTCCTTTCCGACGTTTGACAGGCTGGCCGACCGCGTTTTTGTCACTGTTGGCACCGGCATTGCCCAACACACCGGCCTGCTCCTGGCGCTCAAGGGGACGCTCAGCGTCATGTTGTTGCTGGGGCCGACCATCCTGATGGGGGGTACGTTGCCCTTGCTGGCAACGTGGCTGCAACATTTCTCCCGGGATGCCGGCCGTTATTCGGCGCGTTTTTACTCGGTGAACAGCCTGGGTGCGGTGGCTGGCGCGGGGCTTGCCGGTTTCTGGCTCGTCCAAAATCTCGGCATGATTTCGGCACTGCAAATGACGGCGCTGGTGAACGTGACGATCGGTGCGGCGGCCATCCTGCTCAGCCGCCAATTTCAAAAACAACCACACCCGGACGAACCCGCGCCGGGGACCGAACCCGAAGTCACTTTGCCGGGCACATTGCGTTGGGCGGGCGCCATCGTTGCCCTGACGGGTGCGGTTTCAATGGGGCTTGAGGTGCTGGCTTCGCGCTCATTGGCCATGATCTTTGGTTCGTCCCTCCAATCGTTCGCCGTGGTGCTCATGGCCTTCATTCTGGGAATCGGTTTGGGCAGCGCGTGGATTGCCTCGCCGCGCCGCCACGAGTATTCAAGTGAGAAGACGATCGTTCTGTTGTTATGTGTGGCGGCGGCATGGGTGACGTTGCTGGTTTTCAACATTGAACGCTGGGTGGATGTTTATCGCATCGCGCGCACTGGTCTGGGCCGGACCAGCGTGGGCTACGTGTGTCATGAATTATTGTCGGCGGGCATTGCGCTGGTGATCTTTGGCTTGCCGGCGGCATGCATCGGCGCGGTTCTGCCGTTGATGATCCGCGCGATTTCACGGGGGGTGGCGCCGCTGGGCCTGAAGGTGGGAATTCTGCTCACTTGGAATACGCTGGGAGCGGTGGCGGGCACATTATTGAGCGGGTTTGTGCTGATGCCGGCGGTGGGATTGCGCAACGCTTTCGGCGTGCTGGCGCTGACCCTTGCCTTGGCGGCCATTGTTCTTGCCTGGCGTTGCCAGTGGCGCATCGGCACCGGTGTGGCCACTGGTGTGATCGCGTTTGTCATCAGCCTGTTTGTTTTCGGGGATGAAGGCTGGCGTTATGTCATCAGTTCCGGGGCCTTTCGCTCGCGGGAATCTGAATTTGCCCCCAACCTCATGTCGTTGCGGAAACAACACATCAAGATTCTCTTTTACGAGGACGGGCCGGATGCCACGGCTTCAGTGGAAGAGAATGATGGTTTCGGTTCACCGTCGGAACGGGTCCTGCGCATCAACGGCAAGCCGGATGCCTCGACCCGCAGCGATATGAGCACACAGTTGTTACTGGCGCACCTGCCGATGCTGGCCCGGCCTGGGGCCAAGGATGTTTTTGTTTTCGGGCTCGGTTCGGGCATCTCGGCCGGGGCGCTGCTCGCTTATCCCGTTGAACAAATAACGGTGGCGGAAAATTGCGAGCCGGTCATCCACGCTTGCCGGTGTTTTACCAACTGGAATCATGGTGTGCTTGCAGACGCGCGCGTATATCTCTGGCACGAGGACGCTCGCACCGTGCTCAAGCTCAATCCCCGGTTTTACGATGTGATTGTGGCGGAGCCTTCCAACCCGTGGACGGTCGGTGTCGGCAGCGTGTTCAGCCGGGAATTTTATAAAATCGCCGCCGGCCGATTGAAACCCGGCGGTATTATGGCTCAGTGGTTTCATGTTTACGAAATGCACGATGGCATTGTCAGTCTGGTGCTGCGCACGTTCAATTCGGTGTTTCCGTATGTTGAAATCTGGGATCCCGGTGGTGGAGACATTGTAATGCTCGGGTCGCTGCAACCGTGGCGGACGAGCCCGAGGTTTTTCGGCAAAGTTTCGGGTTTAACGGTGTGCGGTCCGACCTCGCCTCAATCGGCATTCGATCGCCCGAGGCGTTGCTGGCGCGACAACTGGCGTCGCAACGCACGGCTTCCGCCATAGCTGGCGACGGACCGGTTCAAAGCGACCTCTTCCCGGTTCTTGAATACGCTGCACCCCGCGCGTTTTACATCGGCGTCAATGCCAAAGTGTTTGAACAATTTGACGAACGGACGCGCCAGCAGGCGGTGGCGCCACCCGATAAGCTTACGACCCTTCGCTCATTGACCGTGGCGGATGTGAACTCTGTCTTTATTCCATATTCCACGGTGAACGGGGAACTATTGGATAGCTTGCTGAATAAGGAAGCGGGTGCAAATGTGCCGTGTGTTTTCAAGACGAATGCGCCGCCCGCAACCTCTGAAGGCCCGGACGAAAGCACCGCAACATTAAATCGGGCGGTCACAGCCCTTAACCTGAGCGATTTGAAGCAAGCTGGTCAACTGGCGGCACTTGCCCTACAGCAAAATCCAACCAATTCACAAGCAGCCTACGTGATGCGTATCATTGACCGAGAACAACAATTGCAACAAAAGGCGTTGAATGCGCCTTCAATTTCGAAATGAACGGCTGATTGAATGGAAAAGTTCCGGGCCGAAGGTGATGAATGGCGGACCAGCCTGAATTCCGAGCGTTGAAAAAACAAACAACCCGATCCCGACAACAGCACGATTGAGCCGGCGGATTTTCATAAATGTGTTAGATCGCAACAACGTTGAAACGTTAAATCGGAGAGGTGCACGTCATACGAGTCCCTAATTTCTGTTGGAATGAGGGCTCGTGGAACTCGCCCCTCCGAACTGTTTCAAACGGCAGGTTCCGTCCCGGCGCGGTAGTGGACAACCTTCACCTT
Organism: uncultured Verrucomicrobiae bacterium; assembly: GCA_963804345.1. GTDB lineage: Bacteria > Verrucomicrobiota > Verrucomicrobiia > Limisphaerales > UBA11358 > UBA11358. The sequence goes on from CAWDPX010000002.1 coordinate 225,894, forward strand.
TTCCAGCGTGACGAGGCCGCCGCCCATCATGCTGTCGAGCACGGGCAGGAAGGTGTTGATTTTTTCCTCGCTGTCCACGATTTCGATGATCAGCGGCAGGTCCATGGAAAGCCGGAGGATTTTGGCCGTGTGCAGATGGCTGGTTTTGCCGAAGCCCATCGGCCCGCGCAGGACGGTGGCGCCGGCGAGATGCATTTCGCGCGCCTTGAGCACAATGGCCTCATAGAGCGGTTTGTGTTCCCAACGGTCGCTTTCGCCGAGAAAGATTCGCAACAGGACGGCATCTTTTGGAATTTGCATATTAAACCTTTTCTTTCAACCGCGGATGGACACGGATAAAAAGATTTTTACGCGAATTTCGCGAATTTTCACGAATTGGAAAGACAAAAGAAATCGAAAATAAATTTGCGTGAATTCGTGTAACTCGCGTTAACAAAGTTTCATGACTGTTCGTAATCATCGGTGGTTTGATTTAATTTCCTTTTAGTGAGTTGAACTGCGCGCCGAGCATCCAGCCGAGCCAGACGGCGATCAGGCAGAAAACGACGGACAAAACCACGTTGCCGCCGGCGTAGAGCCATTCGCGGTCGTGCAGAAGGCTCAATGTTTGCAGGCTGAGCGAGGAAAACGTCGTGTACCCGCCGCAGATGCCGATCATTAAAAATTGCGTGGCGAAGGCGCGCGATGAGGAATCCAGCCGGCCTTCCGGGGTGGCCAGCGCGCCGATGACACCGATGATGAACGAGCCGCTGACATTGACGAGCATCGTGCCCCACGGGAAGGTTTCGCCGAAGCGGCTGGAGACGATGCCGTTGAGCCAGAAACGGCCCACGCTGCCGAGCGCGCCGCCCAATGCCACCCAGAAATATGCGATCATAAAACTCCTGCCTGATGATTTTATTCAGAGACGGCAACACACCATCTCCTCTCAGGTAGGAGTCATCAGCGCTGAAACAGTCAGGCGGTTTTCCCATGCCGGGACGGCAAACTCCATTGCCAACGCCAATTATGCAACCGGGATGAAGACCTGACAATGCAAAACGGACGCGGGGATTCTTTCCGGGCGCGTCCGCACACTGCCCTCATTTGGAGTTCCGCCATTCACCACCCTTTGCCGCGTAAACGCGGAACTCCGAACGAAACTCCCGCCTCCTTCGGGGGCAGTGTGCGCCCATTCTTTCCCGGCTATTGGGGAGGCGGGTGGAACAAGCGAAGAAGCCGCTCTTGGATGGGTGTGAGGGGGGCATTGGTCATGGCCGGCAGGGGGACAAACCCGCTTTTCCGTTCGCTCTTTTCCCAGAGGCTGTTCAGAGAAGCGATGCGTTCGCTGGTGGCGGGATGGCTGCGGAACATTTCGGGGATGGTGGTGGCGGCCTCACCTTCCGTCTGAAGCTGGAAAAAATCGGCCAGCCCGCGCGGGTCAATGTTGGCCGCCATAAGGTAATGCCATCCGATGGTGTCCGCCTCGCGTTCCGTGTCCCGCGAATAATACTGATTGACCAGCAACTGGGAGCCGGCGCTGATGGCTGACAAAACTCCCTGCCGGTCGCTGACAAACAGCCGCAGGACATAATACGGCCCGCCGCCGGCGATGAGTTTTCGCAGGCCATGCCGTTGCGTGACATGGGCCATTTCATGCGCGAGCACGCCGGCCAGTTCCTCCGGTTTCTGGACGCGGTCCAGCAAACCTCTGAAGACGAAAATCCGTCCGCCCGGCAGGGCGAAGGCGTTGACCACAGGCCGGTCAATGAGGGCGGCACGAAATTGATAACGACGCTCCGCCGGCGGCAGGGCGGCGGCCAGGCGCTCCACCAACTGGGTGACGACGGTAAGGCGGGCATCATTGGTGTCCGCGACAAACAATTTCGGATGTTCGGCGATGACCTTGTCGGTCAGGTGTTCCTCCCAGGCTACGGGGGCGTGATTGGCCAGTGAATTGGCGGCGGCCTTTGCCAGCAGCCAGCCGATGAAAAAAACCGCGGCAAAACCGGTTAAAAATATCAGCGCGTATTTGAGACTGCGATTCCCTTCGCGCCGTTCGCGCAATTGGCGCGCCTGGGTCCGGAGGTGCGTCTGACGGAGGAGAAAAACATCGTTCAGAATCCGCGCGTCTGAAGATTCAACCCACCAGCCGGTGCCGGCATCGTGAAAAACCAGGTTGCCGGCGGCATTCTGGTCGAGGATCAGGCGGGACAAGGGCAGTTCCAAGGTGCCGGACGCGTGTTCAAATTGAAGGTTGCCAAAGGTGAACCGGAAGCGGCCAGGAATCGCCTGCTCTTCCTCACCTTCCTGGAAAGCGAATCCATTGTAGATGACCAGCAGCGCGCTCACAGAACGCCCGTGTAACAAAGGCGCCGGGGGTTGTCAAAACGAATTGACTGCAACAATTTGGTTCTTTAATCTTGTTTTGAAAGTCGAAGGTCAACCATCAGATAAATTCAATCCACTGGATTTATGGTGCGGCTGCGCATGGAAGGAAGTCCGAACGGTTTGCAGGAGATCCTGCTCAAACCGGGATTGAACCGGCTGGGACGGGTTGCGGACAACGATTTTCAAATCAGCGACGATTCCATTTCCAGCCATCATTGCCAGATTGAACTGAAGGACGGCGTCATCACCGTATGGGACTTGAATTCCACCAACGGGACCTTTATTGACGGACAACCCATTCAGCAGGCGGTGCTTCATCCCGGACAGGTCTTGTGCCTGGGAACAGTGCCCATGATCTGTCAGGACGACTCCGGCATGGAATCGGCGGACATTCCTGCCGGCCCGCCTTCAGGCGCCGGCATGGGCGCAGTTTCCCCGGCGGCAAAACCCGCCGGCATTCCGGTTGCCGCCAACACCGGCGTGTGCAACGAGCATCCCCAGGCCGCCGCCAAGTGGTGTTGTGTCAAATGCGGCGGCGCGTTCTGCACGGCTTGTGTGAAAACCACCCGGGTGGGCGGACAGTTTTTTCGCGCGTGCCCCAAGTGCGGTGGCAGTTGCATGAGCGTTGCCGAATACACGCGCCTCATGACCCCGGCCCCCACCAATTTCTTTGCCCTTTGGCGGGAGGCCTTTTCCTATCCCCTCAAGAAGGATGGCGCGATTCTGCTGGTTTGCGGCACGGCGGTCTTTGGCTTTCTTGACGGCGCGCACTGGGTGTTATCCACGGTCATCAAGCATATGGGGATTCTGGGAATTCCTTTCTGGTTTGCCTATTTCCTTTGCCTCGTCATGGGCGTCGGCTATCTGTTTGCGTTCATGCAAAACATTGTCCAGGCCTCCTCCCAAGGTGAGGAGAAAATGCCCAATTGGCCGGAGATATCGGGCTTTTGGGAAGACCTGGTGATTCCCTTTTTTCGGTTTGGCATCATCTGGTTCCTCTGTCTGGGCCCCGGCATCGCGGTCATGCTGTTCGTGTCCCCGATGGCGGGCGTGCCGCTGTTGTTGCTGGGGCTTTTCTGCCTGCCGATGGCCATTTTGACCGTGTGCCTCGCCGACGGCATTGCCGGCCTGAATCCGATCATCATTTTTTCCGGCATCGGAAAGGTCCCGCTGCCTTATCTGGTTATTTGCGGGATATTTCTCATGATCATTGCCCTGGTGCATGGCAGCCGGATGTTGTTAGAAATGACCGGAATACCCGTGCTGCCGACAGTGATCATCTCGTTCATCAGCCTCTATGGGATTACCGTTGAGATGCGGTTGCTGGGCCTGCTCTACTTCACCAACAAATCCAAGCTCGCCTGGTTTGAGTAAAGGGAGGCGCGCTCCCATGTTCACCGGCGATCTGGCAATCGCAAAGCCGGTTTACATCACGGGCGGTGCGACCGGCATCGGCGGCAATCCTGGCGATGGCGCGGCCGGAGGTGGGGGCGGGAACACGTCATATTCCGGGCCGAACTGCGCGAGGAAATAAAGCGGATACGCCCGTTTGAACACCAGCACCGGCAGCAGCAGGACGGTGCCCAGATACGGCAGCAGCATCAAACAACCGGCGCAGCAGCAGGTCAGGAGCACCACCATCACAATCAATATGCCAATCGCCAGGCCGAGGACGATCTGGAACAGGAGGTACAGCACGAACTGCCAGAAGTGGGCGGCCAGCAGGCCGGAAAATTCCTTCCACGCCGCCAGGCATTTGGACCGACGCAGCAGCATGATGGGCACGACGAAGTCCACCGTGAATTTTTTGATGATGGCAAAGACGATCCCTACCAGGAAAAGCGCCAGTCCAAGTCCGATGGCCGTCAGGATGCCGGCCAGGTCCGGTTCTCCCTGATAAATCATTTTTAGAATCATGACGGCGATGATTCCCGCCAGCGGCAGCGTCAGGATCATCCCCGCCAGCGCCAGCACGAGCCGGAACCAGAACAGGCTGTTGGCCTCGGGCGCAAATTTATTCCACGGTTCGGTGACCTCCGCCCGGTTCAGTGCCACACAGTGGAGGAACATGAACTTGCCCCGGCTGTTGAGCCATAAAAAGAACAACCCCAGTCCGAAAATCACGACTATCAGGAAGGCGGCCAGCGGGACGATCCAGTCCAGATTGTTCAACAGATAATCCCGGGCCTGGTCGAGGGCGTGGTGAAAATCTGCTCCCGACCGCCCCGAATGATTGCCGAAGTTGTAGTTGCCGCCGCCGGAACAGGAACCGGCCTCGCCGAGACAAGCCAGCCAGGCGCAAAAGCCGATGATGAACCATTTGCCGAGGTCAAACGGCTGGAACAACACGCACTTCACCCGCTCCAATGCCGGGCTGACTGGCTCGACCACGTTGATTTGCCGGGGCGATGTTGTCATGGGTTGAATTGAGTTCACTGGTATGGAACTTTATTCCGCGCCAGGCGGGCGGGGAAGTATATTTTGGAACGGAAATTGTAACGCGGAGCGCGGATTGTCCTCAATCCGCGGCAGTTGGACGGGTTGTAAATGGAACAACTCACGTTCCAGCGGGCAATGTGTTGTCGCCGAAGGACTTTTTTCGCTTGGCAGCCCGGCCCGGGTATGGATAGGGTAAAGCTGCCACCGAAGCTGAGAAAACCTTGGGTGGTTGAATCAGACTGAACTTATGAAAATCCGGGCATTTTTTCCGCCAATTCCGGGCTGTGGAATGGTCGCATCCATTTTGTTCCTTTCGTTATTTTCCCTGTCGGGCGCGGTTCCCGGCGATGAGCATTGGGACGTGCAATTCGGCGCGCCGGGCGTGACCAACAATATTTTTGCGGTGGCGGTGAATAACGGACTGGTCTACGCCGCTGGAGCCGTGCCGACAGGCGCCCACACCAATACTCCGTTAAACGTATGGGACGGCAAGCAGTGGACCGTTGCCGCCGTGTTTACCGGCCCTTCAATCAACGGGCCCAGCCAGATGCAAGTCAATGACCTCGCCTTTGTGGGCAATACGCTTTACGCCGCCGGGAGTTTTACCAACGTCAACGGCGTGACGGCAAACGGCCTGGCCAGGTGGGACGGCACAAGCTGGAGCGGAGTCGGATTTTCCGGCCTTGCCTATGCCCTGGCGGTGGATGGCAATAATCTTTATGTAGGCGGCATCTACACCAACGCGGGCGGGGTGACCACAACCAACATCGGATATTGGGATGGAAGTCTTTGGCACGCGCTCGGCGATGGATTGGGCCTGGCCGGCACGTTCAGTCCTGCCGTGCGGGCGATTGTCGTAAAAAACGGAGCGGTGTATGCCGGCGGGGGGTTTATCAACTCCGGTTCGCAGTCCATCACCAATCTGGCGGTATGGAACGGATCCGCGTGGTCCTCCGTCGGCGGCGGGGTCAATGGTGGCGTGCTGACCCTGGCCTTCAATGGCAGCGATCTGTACGTCGGCGGAAGCTTCAGCCAGGCCGGAACCGTGCCGGGAACCAATATTGCCAAATGGGATGGGGCTGCCTGGTCGGCACTCGGCAACGGTCTTCGCGGCAGCGCCGTTGAAAGCATTGCCGTGTTGAATGGTTCCGTCTGTGCGGCCGGCATATTTACCAATTCCGGAAGCCTGGGCATGACGAACTTTGCCGTGTGGAACGGTTCTTCCTGGTCTGCGGCCGGCAATTTAAACAGCGCCGGAGTCCGTGCCGTTTCAACCGGCGCAAATCTCTACGTTGGCGGCAGCTTCTCGGTCGCCGGCGGTGTCTGGGTGAATCAAATTGCCTCCTGGGACGGGACCCGATGGAGCGCCTTCGGAACACCCGGTCGTTTAAATGGCATTTTAGCCACCGCAACGATCTTATCCAGCATCACGGCCTTGGCCAATGATGGCACCAATTTATACGCGGCGGGCAATTTCAATTATGCCGGAACCACCAATGCCAATTTCATCGCCCGCTTTGACGGCCAAAACTGGCAGCCGGTCGGGGCCGGATTAAACAATCAGGTCGTCGCCCTGGCCGTCAGCAACAATAATGTTTATGCCGGCGGCTATTTCACGGGCACTGCCGACGGCCAGACTGCGTTGTCCTACATCGGATGGTGGGACGGTACGAACTGGAATTCGTTGGGCAATGCCGGCGGTGTTGTTTACGCCCTGGCCATCAGCAGCAACTGGCTCTATGCGGCCGGGACCGGCTACAACGGCGCTTCATCATACGGCGAGCCGTATTTCAACCGTTGGGACGGTACAAACTGGCAGAATGCGATCCATTTCATTCCCGCCGGCAATACTTTTTTTGACCTTCCAACCAACGACCACGATTCGACCGGTTACTGTGCCATTGCGATCCAGAGCACCAACGTCTATCTGGGCGGCAATATCCGGGGTTTTTACCAATTTGATCCCGTTCTCGGCCCCGGCTTTTCCCCGATCACCAATTGCCTGAATATCATGCGTTTCGACGGCAATGATTACGGATGGATCTTGGGCACCGGCCTCAACAATTTTCCCGTGGCCCTTGCGGCTGTGGGCACCAATCTTTTTGCCGCCGGTACTTTTACCAGCGCCAATGGCGTCGCCGCCAATCAGATTGCGAAATGGGACGGCAACAATTGGTCGAGCGTCGGCGGCAGCGTCGTTGGCAGTGGCACGGTCCTGTCTTTGACGACGATGGGCAATAACCTGTATGCCGGCGGCACGTTCACGAACATCGGTGGTGTGAGCGCCAACCGGATTGCGAAGTGGGACGGCACCAATTGGTCGGCCTTCGGTAGTGGCGTATCCTCGTCCGTTTATGGCCTGACGGTCATTGGTCCGGACCTGTATGCGGCCGGTTACATGCGCCGGGCGGGAGACAAGTTCTCCTTTGACGTTGCGCACTGGAACGGGCAGGCGAATTTCAATGTCCCGCAACTCGTCAGCCCGGCCTGGCTGACGAACCAGCAGTTCCACGTCCGCCTCATGGGCGTCGGCGGCCTGACCAACATCATTCAGGCCACCACGAACTTTGCCGCCTGGACATCTATATTGACCAACACCGCCGGCGTTTACGATTTCACCGACCCGGACAGCGCCGCCTATCCCCGCCGGTTTTATCGCGCGCTGCTGGGTCCGTGACGGCTTCAATCCTGACCTTTGCCTCCGGTTAAAACCGCAAGGAGCCGCAATGTTTTGTTTAATGCCTTTCCTTGACCCGCACGCTTAAAGCCGTTAGACCTTGCGCCGCATTTTATGGCGACCAAAACCATCATCAAACCGGCGAAATCACCCGCTGCCGTCGGCCCTTACAACCATGCCGTGCGCGTCGGCGACCTGCTGTTCTGCGCCGGCCAAATCCCGATTGACCCGCAGAACGGCAATCTGGTTGCCGGCGACATCAAAGTTCAAACCGAACGCGTTCTGCAAAACGTCAAAGCGATTCTGGACGACCAGAAATTGACGTTCGCCAATGTGGTCAAGAGCACGGTGTTTTTGACGAACCTCGCTGATTTCGCCGGGATGAACGAAATCTACGCGAAATATTTCACCGGCGATTTCCCGGCACGCTCAACCGTACAGGTCGCCGCGCTGCCGAAAGGCGCGAATGTGGAAATCGAAGTTGTGGCTCATTTTTAAATGTCCGTAGCAGCCGGCGTGAGCCAGCTCCATTTTTACGACTTGAAGGCAGATTGGAACCGACTGACATCGGCTGCTGCAAAATTGAAATCGAAATGAAAACGAAAAAGTCCTGGCGCGAAAAACTGGCGGATAACAAAGGTCTGCCCCGGATTGGCAAGGTCGCCGGCAAATTGACCCGGCGCTGGGGCACGGGCACGTTCGTCATTCCCGCGCCACTCGAAGTGGACGCGCTGATGAAACAGGTGCCCAAGGGCCGCGTCGTCACGATCAACGAACTGCGCGCCGCGCTCGCCGCCAGGCACAAAGTGAATTTTGCCTGCCCGATTACGACCGGGATTTTTTCCTGGATAGCCGCGCACGCCGCCGCCGAAGCCGAAGCGGAGGGCAAAAAACGCATCACGCCCTACTGGCGCACGCTCAAGACCGGCGGTGAATTAAATTCCAAATATCCCGGCAGCGTTGAAAGCATTGCCAAGCGCTTGCGCGCCGAAGGGCATAAAATTGTTTCCAAAGGCAAGCGAACGCTTGTGGCCGATCATGAGAAAAAAATGTTTACCAACCTGCGATGAACCATGTCTAATGGAGCTTACATAGGAATCGGCCTCGTCATCGGAGGTTTGTTGGGATTTTTCTTCGGCTGGCTCAAAGGGCGCGGGCGCGCGGCCATGCCGGACTCGCGGCTGGAGAACGAATTGCGCCAGCAAGTCGGCCAGCGCGAAACCGAACTTACCCGGCTTCGCGTGCAGTTGACTGAAACGGGCAACGCCCGTGCCACGGCGGAAGCCCGGCACGCAGCGTCGGAAAAAATGCTGGTGGAGCAGCGCGCGTTGCAGGACAAGGCGCTGATGGATCTGCGCGAGGCATTCAAGGCGTTGAGCGCGGAGGCATTGAAACAAAGCGCGCCGGAGTTTCTGCGGCTGGCGGAACAAACTTTCGGAAAATTCCAGGAAACGGCCAAGGGCGATCTGGCCCAACGGCAGGAATCCATCAAAACCCTGGTCGAGCCGCTGAAACAGCAGCTCGAAACCTACCAGAAACGGTTGCAGCAGAGCGATGCTGCGCAATCCTCCACGCTCGGTGAGGTAAAAAAACAACTGGAACTGCTTTCGCAACAAAGCCAGTCGCTCGCCTCGGAAACCCTGCAATTCAGGCGCGTGTTGAGTTCCAATCAGGCGCGCGGGCGCTGGGGCGAGGAAACCTTGCGGCGCGTCGTGGAAGCCGCCGGCATGAGCGCGCATTGTGATTTCACCGAGCAAACGCAGGCCGGCGAAAACCGGCCGGACCTGGTGGTGCGACTGCCCGGCGACCGTTACATTATCGTGGACGCCAAGGTGCCGGATTTTGATTTTCTGAGCGCGCTGGAATCGGCGGACGACGCCAAACGCGCGGAGGCTTTGGCCCGGCATGCGGCAAAATTGAAGGCAACCATCAAGACGCTGGCTGACCGCGATTATCCCAGCCAGTTTCCCAACGCGCTGGATTACGTGGTGCTGTTCGTGCCGGCGGAATCACTTTTCAGCGCGGCGTTGGAAGGTGATCACGATTTGATTGTCTGGGCGGCGGGCAAACGAATCTTGCTGGCGACACCGGCGTCGCTCATCGCGCTGCTGCGTTCGGTGAGCGTAAGCTGGCAGCAGCACGCCCAGACGGAGAACGCGCAGAAAATCGCCGACGCCGCGCAGGAACTTTACGCACGGGTATGCAAGTTCACCGAACACTTCGAGCGCCTCCGCGACGGACTGGCAAAGGCCAACGACGCTTTCAACGATGCGGTGGGCAGTTACGAGCGCATGGTGCGTCCAGCGGGTGAAAAGATTCAAAAACTTGGCGGCACGGCTTCGGGCAAGGAACTGGCGGATATTCAACCACTGGACGCGACCTTGCGTTTGCCGCCAAATTCAGGGTTGTAACCCGAAAGGGCGCGGAGGTGGGTGGGTCACGCCCGTGGCTCATCCATCAGCCAGACGCCGCCGCAAACAGGGCCGCTGTAAAACCCGCCGGTTTGAAATCTTGTTTGACTGTGCCCGTTCTTCAAGGCCTACTTTCCGGCCGCGAATCTCATGAGCGACCCGCAAATCCTGAAAGACCTGAAACCCACCAATGAATTCTTTATCGGCATTGATTCCGATGGCTGCGTCTTCGACACCATGGAACTCAAGCACAAGGAATGTTTCACGCCGATGTTCATCAAACATTTCCGGCTCCAGACCGCGAGCAAATACGCGCGCGAAGTCTGGGATTTCGTCAACCTCTACTCGAAGTCGCGCGGCGTGAACCGGTTCCCCGCCGTCGTGCGCGCCCTCAACCTGCTCCGCGAACGCAAGGAAGTCATCGCCCGCAAGGTTGCCTGCCCGACACGAAGGCGCTCGAAGACTGGATCGCCCGCGAAACCCGGCTCGGCAACGCCGCGCTCCAGAAGGAAGTGGACGCCGGCAACCGGGCGCTCGCACCGGTCCTGGCCTGGTCTCTTGCGGTCAATCAGGCGATCACGGACATAGTCTCCGGAGTCCCGCCGTTTCCGTTCTTCCGCGAGAGCCTGCAGAAGATGGTTCAGCCGGCCGACGTGATCGTTGTCTCGCAGACGCCGACTGAGGCGTTGGTGCGCGAATGGAAGGAGCACGGTATTGACAGTTTTGTCCGGGCCATTGCCGGCCAGGAACTGGGCACCAAGGCCGAGCACATCCAATTCGCTGCCGGCGGCAAGTATCCGTCCGGGAAGGTCCTGATGATTGGCGACGCCCCTGGCGACCGCAAGGCCGCCGTGAGCAACCATGCGCTTTTCTATCCCATCATTCCCGGCCACGAAGAAGCGTCGTGGGAACGGTTCTTCAAGGAAGGCCTCGACCGGTTCTTCAACGAGACTTATGCCGGGGTCTATGAAAACGGGTTGGTGAGGGAATTCGACGCCTCGCTACCGGAGCAACCGCCGTGGCAGACTCCGGGATGAACAACAAAGGAACCACGGAACCAAGGTGATTTCCGATCCTGGTTATGAACACTTTCCCGGCATCTTCATTGGCCGCCTTGGCGGAGCATCCGCACCAGTGAAAAAACACTTTGTTACAGGGACTGGACAATTTTTTTGACGTTCACGTTTTTGGCGACGATGTCGCGGATGAGGGAAATTTTTTCGGCGTCGGTTGGCCGCGTTTTGACGGTGAGGTTGTGGACTTTGGACGCGACCTGATAACTGTCCGCCTGCGCGAGCAGCACCGGAATCTTCATGGTCTGAATGGCCTTGAGCACGCTCGCGCTGGGACGCAAACCGCCGGTCAAGACGATGCCCGCCATTTTTTCGCTGTTTTTCCCGCCAACGCCCGCGCCCACGGCGAGCACGATGTCCTCGCGGTCGCCGGGGGTGATGAGCAGCGTGCCGGGCTTGAAGAATTGAACCGCATTTTGCGCACCCATCGCGCCGACGACCACGTCGTCCACGAGCGTGTCCAATGAGGGCGGCTGATTCAGCAGTTCGGTGCGCAGTTCTTCGCGGATCAAATCCACCGTCGGGTTGCACAGCATTTGTTGATGGGGAATGACGCCAAGCAGCTCCAACCCTTTGCGTTTGAGGCCGCGGCCAACGAACCGGGCGATTTCGGGAATTCTTTCCTCGAGCACCTTGTTGATGATGACGCCGATGACTTCGACCCCTTCCTTTTCAAACAACGCCTGGTTGAGGCAGACTTCGTCAATCGGTTTGCCGATGCCGCCCTGGGTGACGATGATGACCTTGCAACCGAGCGTTTTCGCGACTTGGGCGTTGGATAAATCGAAAACCGAGCCGACGCCCGCGTGCCCGGAACCTTCGCACAGCACAAAATCCTTTTCCCACGCCACGCGGTCAAAGGCGCCCTGAATGCGTTTGACCAGCGCTTCATTGTTCGCCGATTCGAGGTATTTGCGGGTGAAGGCCGGCTCGACGGCGATGGGGCTCATGTCCACCAGCGGGCAGTTCAGGCGATACACCGCGTCCATGAGCACGATGTCCTCGTCAATTTTTTGCTCCTCGATTTCAACAAATCGCTGGCCGACGGGCTTGATGTAGCCGATGAGCGGAAAATGGGGCTGCAATGCGGCAATCAGGCCGAGCGACACAGTGGTTTTACCCTCGTTTTGCCGGGTGGCGGCGATGAAGACGCGCGGAGTCGTGGTGTTCATTTACTCGCCGGGCAAATGTGCGTCCGCGCCCGGATACAGTTTTTGATAATCAATCGCCTGCACCCCGATAATGGAAGCGACGCCGAGAATATCGTGCGCGTTTGAACCGCGCGAAACATCCGCGGCCGGCCGGTTCAAGCCCAATAGGATCTGTCCGTAAGCATTCGCATGGCCGACGATCCGGACGAGCTTGCTGGCAATGTTGCCGGAATTGAGTTCGGGGAAAATCAGCACGTTCGCGCATCCGGCAACCTGGCTGTCATGCAATTTGCGTTGCGCGATTTCCGGCACAAGGGCGGCGTCCACCTGCAATTCACCGTCGAAATCCGCCTCCAAAAATAACTGTTCCGCCTTGCGCTTGGCCATCGCGGTGGCGGCCTGCACCTTGCCGACGGACGGATGCGACGCGCTGCCCTTGGTTGAAAACGACAGCAACGCCACGCGCGGCCGGACGCCGAGCATGTGGCGCGCCAGCCGCGCGGTCGTCACGGCGATGTCGGCGAGCTGGTCCACTGTCGGATCGGGAACGACGCCGCAGTCAGCCATGAACAACACGCCGTTTTCGCCGACGCGTGTGTCCTCAACCTCCATGATCATGCAGCTCGACACGGTGGCGATGTCCGGCGCGGCCTTGATGATTTGAAACAGCGGACGTAACACGCTGCCGGTGATGTGCGACGCCCCGGAAATCAGGCCGTCCGCTTGGTGCATCGCCACCATCATCGTGCCGAAATAATTTGGTTGCAGCATCGCTTCGCGCGCTTCGGCGGCGCGAATACCCTTGTTGCGGCGAAGCGAAAGGAAACGCCTGGCGAAATTATCCAGATCTTCACTTTCGACGGGGTCAATGATGCGTATGCCCTCGATGGAAGTGTTCAAGCCCTCGGCGACTTCCCTCACTTTTGCCTGATTGCCAAGCACAATGGGCGCGCCCAGCCGCAACGCGCAAAACTGCCGGGCCGCCTGCAGGACGCGCGGCTCCGTGCCTTCGGGAAACACAACCCGCTTCGGATGCCGCTGCAATTTTTCGATGATGTTGCCAATGAAACGCATGGCGACAAAATAACTGGCAAATGAGGAACTGCAAATTCAATCCGCCATGGAATGTGCGAGCGGCGTGTGACCAGTAACACGACTCGCGCCACGCGACACTCGCTGATCGCTGGTCATCTTCAGCCGCGCATTGACTTGAGCGCGGTCAATCGTTAGTCTCTTCAACTCAATGCAGGAGACGATTGAGAAACTTTTGGTTTTACAGGACCGCGACCGCAAAATTCACCGCGTTCAACAAGAACTCGCTTACATCGGTCCTGAACGCGAAACCTTCCGCACCAAAGCAACCGCCACCCAGGCGCAACTCGAAACCGCCAAGACCCGCGTCAAACAAATCGAGTCCGACCGCAAACGGCTCGAACTCGACGTCGAGACCAAAAAACAGCAAATCGAGAAATACGCCAATCAGCAGCTTCAGACGCGCAAAAACGAGGAGTATCGCGCGCTCGCCCACGAAATCGAAACGTGCAAGGCCGACATCACGCAGATTGAAGATCAGGAAATTGTTTTGATGGAACAGGCCGAGCAGGTGCAAAAGGAAGCCGGCCGGCTTTCGCGCGAAGCCGACGAAACAAGAAAATTAGCCGAAGGCCAGATTGCGCAACTCGGCCAGCGGGAGGAAAATTTGAAGAAGGAGTTCGCCGAATTGCAGCAAGGCCGCGCGGAACTGGCGGCGGTCGTGGACGAATCCATCCTCAATCGCTACGAACGGCTGTTTAAGAGCAAGGGCGAAAATGTTGTCGTGGGTGTGCATCACGGCGTTTGCGGCGGCTGCCACATGAAATTGCCCGCACAAATTCTGGTTACCTGCCAGGGTCAGAAGGAAATCGTGGCCTGCTCGAACTGCGGACGGATTTTATATTACACGCGCGACATGGAACTGGCTGGGGCGGAGTGACGCACCCCGGCTGATTGATTCATTCGCAGTGCTGGTTCAAGGCAGGGGTCCGAGCGGTTCGCCGTTTCGGAAGGAGAAAAAATATCTGCCGGGCACGGAGCTGTTCAGGCTGTGATATATCAAGCCGGTCGCCATATTTGAATCCAGAAACGCATTGGTAATCCCCGAGCCTGCCAGTTCATAACCATCAGTTCCGTCCGAGAAGCCCGCGTACGGCGGATCGCCCCCCGAAGCGTCCCCCCATTGCCATTGCACCTTTTCGTAATTGAATTCCATGTCAAAATCACCCGAAGCAACGTCCGAACGGTCAATGATCACCAATTGACAACTTAAAAGCTTATCCGCGTGATCCGAAAAGTAACCGACATTTACCCAGTCCACCCCGAAGGCATCATGGTCATCCACCTGGTTGGTTCCATATTTCACGACATCTGAAGTCGGATTGTAGGTGTCCACATCGCCCCAGAAGGGTGCGATAATTTGCACCCCCAGATTGAACAGGCTTCCAGGCAAGTATTGCCATTCAGCGTTGGTAAATGTCACATTCCCATTGTTGTTTACATAAAGCGCGGCATTGGAATTGCCATAGAAATCAACAAAGAAGCCCATCGGCACTATGTCTGACGAGCCGTCATCATTTCGATCCATCATTTGCTGATCAAACCCGGGCCGGATGGCATTGGTAACTCCCAACCGGAAGAAGCTTCGCCCCGACAGCAGGTTGGTCACGGTAAGATTTGTTTGCCCCGGGCCATTCCGCAACAACCACGTCCAATCCTGACTTTGAGCGAGATTCGTCGTGAAATATAAATCATATATGCCATTCGCATTGGTTGCCGGAGGATGAATGGTGAAGGCGACAGCATAGTAGGTCAGCGTCACATATTTGTTGGTCCGCACCACATTGTTGTTGGTCCGCACCACATTGTTGGTCTGCGCCACAGAGTTAGTCAGCGCCATTTCCAGCCATAACCCGTTCGAATCAAAGGTCTGGGCGCGCAAAGCCATGAAGGAGGAGGCGAACACAGCGAATGCCAAGACGAAGCCGGAAACCAAAACTTCTCGCGACCACTTCATGCTTTGACCAATTTTGCCTATTTAGGGAACGTGGCCTTATTTCTAGCACCACATCAAAGGAAAGGCCAGAGATTTATGCACAGGACTGAAAGGTCAAATTGGGTCTTGCGCCAATGTGATTCATTTTCAGCCTTATCCTAAGTATAACTTTTTATTAATTCGACTGAGGACAACCCCGGACGCGGAGGGCAACGACTTTTAAACCCCGCTTGTCAGATCTGTGTTTTGC
Organism: uncultured Verrucomicrobiae bacterium; assembly: GCA_963804345.1. Taxonomy (GTDB): domain Bacteria; phylum Verrucomicrobiota; class Verrucomicrobiia; order Limisphaerales; family UBA11358; genus UBA11358. The sequence continues at coordinate 241,293 of CAWDPX010000002.1, forward strand.
AGCTAGATTTCAGGCGGTTTTGGAAGGGCGGAGAATCGCTTCCGTCCCGCGCTACGGGACGGGGGAGGAAAGTCCGAACACCAAAGGGCGCGATGCCGCGTAACCCGGGCCCATCCGGCCGGGATACACGCGGGGGGAAAGTTGAAAGACTTTTCGACGGACAGTGCCACAGAAAATTAAACCGCCCGTGTTTCGCAAGAAGCACGGGTAAGGGTGAAAAGGTGCGGTAAGAGCGCACCGCGCGAAGCGCAAGCAACGCGGCACGGAAAACCCCATCGGGTGCAAGGCCAAATAGGGAATCCCGGAGCGGCCCGCTCCAGGTTTCGTGAAAGCGAAACGGATTCCGGGTATCGGCCGCATAGACAAATGGTTCTCTCCATCCGCAAGGGTGAAGACAGAATTCGGCTTACAGCCCTTCCGAAACCATTCCCCATTCCGCGGGCATGAGTTACACGAGTCCCACTCCAACCAACCGAAAGTCAGGGATTCGGATGACTTGTCCCTCCGATTAATTTTAAATTACCATCCCTTTCCCGGTGCGAACCGGCTGGGTCTTTTTGATCGCGGCGGGCGAACTCACATTGCCAACCCGGTCCACCGCGCTGACGACAACCAGGTCCGGTTTGGAATTTTCAAACGTCCGCGTCGTTTGATTGGCCGGCAAAATTTCCGTCGCCCAAACCTCGTTGGTGCGATACTGCAAAACCCACAGCCAGGCCGGTTTGCCATCCGTTTCCCAACGCACACTCAAACTGGACCGGTTGTTTTCGACGGCAGCAAGCTTCGGTTTGTCCGGCGGCACGGAATCCAGCCAGGGTGACGCCGGCACGAGCGCGGTTTGCGGGTAGGCGGCGCGAACCACGGCGGCCAAGGCCGGATTGTCCGTCAGATTTCGCAGATGATAAAAGATTTCGCCGCGCGCGGCCGGCTGGTTGCGCAGGACCTTGATTTGGCGGGCAATTTCGTCCGGCTCCCATTTTTCACCGACGTTGGCGGCCTCAAGACCCGGCCAGAGATGCCGGCCCTTGGGATTCTGTTGCGTCCACCAATTGAGCAACGCGGGAAAACTTTGCTCCTTGGGCTCCACCGCCCAGTAAAGTTGCGGCGCAAAATAATCCAGCCAGCCGCTGGCGAGCCACAGACGTGAATCGGCGTAAAGTTTCGCGTAAGCATCGAGGCCGCGGATTTGCAGCGGATTCATCGGCCGCCAGATGCCGAACGGGCTGATGCCAAACTTCACCCACGGTTTCACCGTCTTGATGGATTGATAAACGCTCTGGATGAATTGATTGACGTTCGCACGCCGCCAGTCGTCACGGTTGGTAAAACCAGCGCGCAAACCAAATTTCTGCCAGGTCGCGCCGTCGGGAAATTCCAGCTCGCGGCCCGCCGCGTCCTTTTCCGGGTAGGGATAAAAATAATCGTCGAACTGCACGCCGTCCACGTCGTAACGCTGCACCACATCCATGACCACGCGCGAAACATAGGCCCGCACGGATGGTTCCCCGGGATCGAGCCAGATTTTGTCGCCGTATTTGCGAATCAGTTCCGGATGCGTCCGCGAAATGTGATTCAACGCCACGGGCGATTTGTTCTGCGGATGCAACGCGCGGAACGGATTGAACCACGCGTGCAGTTCGAGTCCGCGCCGGTGCGCCTCCTGGATGGCAAAGGCCAGCGGATCATAAAACGGCTGCGGCGCCCGGCCCATCGTGCCGGTGAGATATTCCGACCACGGCTCGATGGCCGAGGCATACACCGCGTCGGACGACGGGCGCACCTGAAAAATAATCGCGTTCAATTTCAACTGCACCGCGCGGTCCAGCAGCACGGTCAACTCGGCCTTTTGCTCCGCCACGCTGAGGCCGGGTTTGGACGGCCAGTCCTTGTTCGCGACGGTCACGAGCCATGCGCCGCGAAATTCGCGCGCCGGTGGCGGCGGCGTCACGGCAGCCGGACGATAAACCTCGCCCGCCGCGAACAACATCGCCGGCAGCAACCCGATAAAAACGGCCAAAAATCGAATTCGCATAATAAGCGGTTGGGAAATAAGACGCTTTGGCGCGTCCGTTGGCAAAGTTTTTTTGGGCAAATCGTTTCTTAATACTTTCTTAACACCAACCAGCCATCTCTTGATTAGCCGTTTCGCCGGCGTTGCGACATGGTGCTGACATGAACGAGCACGAATACAATTTGATGCAACGGACAAATGGAACGGAGCGCGGCTGTGTTGAAGACCAGCCGCAGCAGCCAGGCAAAGCCGGCCCGCTGGAATTCGCCGGATGCCGCAAACCTTGTCAACGTGCTGCGGCTGGTGCTTTGCACACAGCCGCGCTCCAGGGTCCGCAACTTAAAAACAAAACCTATGCTTGATCTTATTTTCATCGCCGTCATCGCGCTCTTTTTTGTCGCCGGCGAACTTTACGCCCACTGGTGCGAAAAACTCTAAACTTTTATGGAAAACATTATTGTCGGCCTCATCGCCCTCGCGCTGTTTGCGTATCTGTTCATTGCGATGGTTTATCCTGAAAAATTTTAACAACTGCCAACCATGAATACTTCCGGCTGGTTACAACTCGCCCTTTACGTCGGCGCGCTCGCGGTCATCACCAAACCGATGGGGCTTTACCTCATGCGGGTGCTCGATGCGAACGGCAAAACCTGGCTCGACCCGGTGATCCGTCCGGTCGAACGCCTTTCCTATTGGGCCATGGGCATGCGCCCGGAGCAGGAGCAAAACTGGCGGCAATACACCTGGGCCATGCTGTTGTTCAGTCTGGTCAGTTGTATGTTCACCTATGTCATCCTGCGGCTGCAAAATCATTTGCCGCTGAATCCGCAGGGTTTTGGCGCACTGTCGCCGGATCTGGCGTTCAACACCGCCATCAGCTTCACGACGAACACCAACTGGCAGAGCTATTCCGGCGAATCCACCATGTCCTATCTCTCGCAGATGGTCGCACTGGTGATTCACAACTTCGCCTCCGCGGCCACCGGCATCGCCATCGCCGCAGCGCTGGTGCGCGGCATCGCGCGGCACTCGACGCAATTGCTCGGCAACTTCTGGGTGGACCTGGTGCGTGTCACTTATTATTTGCTGCTGCCGATCTGCCTGGTTTTCGCGGTCGTGCTGGTGTCGCAAGGCATGATTCAAAACTTCAAGCCCTACACCCAGGCGAAGCTCGTCGAATCTTACACCATCCAGGTTCAGAAAACCGACGACAAAGGCCAGCCCGTGACCACGAATGTGGCAATCATGGTTCAAGCGCCCAAGCTGGATCAAAAAGGACAACCGCTGATGACCAACGGCGTGGCGGTGATGATGGACGTGCCGCAGCTTGATGCGAAAGGCCAGCCGGTCATGACCAACCTGCCCGTCATGGTGAATCAAACCGTGGATACACAGTCCATCGCACAAGGCCCGATGGCGTCGCAGGTCGCCATCAAAATGCTCGGCACGAACGGCGGCGGCAACACCAACGCCAATGCCGCGCACCCGTTTGAAAATCCGACGCCGCTTTCCAACTTTTTGCAAATGCTGTCCATCTTCGCCATCGGCAGCGGCCTCACTTATTACCTTGGCCGCATGACCAAAAACCAGGCGCACGGCTGGGCGGTCTGGGGCACGATGATGACGCTGTTCCTCGCCGGTGTGCTGCTTTGCTGGTGGGCCGAGGCCAGGGGCAATCCCATCCATCAGCAACTCGGCATCGCCGCCGCCGATGGCAACATGGAAGGCAAGGAAGTCCGCTTTGGCATCTTCAATTCCGCCCTGTTCGCCACCATCACCACCGATGCCTCGTGCGGCGCGGTCAATTCGATGCACGATTCGTTCACGCCGCTCGGCGGGTTTGTGCCGCTGTTTAACATCCAGCTCGGCGAAATCATCATCGGCGGCGTGGGCGCCGGACTTTACGGCATGCTGGTGTTCGTCGTGCTCGCGGTGTTCATCGCCGGACTGATGGTCGGGCGCACGCCGGAATATCTCGGCAAAAAAATCCAGTCCTTTGAAGTGAAGATGGCCATGCTGGCACTGTTGATTCTCGCCATTGACATTCTGGGCTTTTCCGCCTGGGCGGTGGTCAGTCAATGGGGATTGGCCGGGTTGAACAACAACGGCCCGCACGGCCTGAGCGAAATTCTCTACGCCTATTCTTCCGGCACCGGCAACAACGGCAGCGCTTTTGCCGGCCTTAGTGCGAACACGCCGTGGTATAACACCACTCTCGGTATCGCGATGCTTATCGGACGTTTCCTGATGATCATTCCCATCATGGCAATGGCCGGGGCGCTGGCGCAAAAGAAACTCGTCCCAGCCAGCGCAGGCACCTTCCCCGTCTCCGGCGGCACGTTCATCATCCTGCTGCTCGGCACAGTGTTATTGGTCGGCGCGTTGAACTTCCTTCCAGCCTTGACGCTCGGCCCGGTGGTCGAACACTTTCTCATGCTCCAGGGCAAACTGTTTTGAACCCTCAACTCTCAACTTTCAACCCTCAACACACTTCATGACCCACAAAGCTCCTTCACTTTTCGATTGGAAAATCGCCGGGCCGGCGATGGGCGATGCCTTCAAAAAGCTCGACCCGCGCCTGATGGTCAAAAACCCCGTCATGTTTGTGACGATGGTTGGCGCAGTGCTGACCACCGTCGGGATTTTTACCGCCCACGCCGACCGCGGCTTCATCGCCCAGCTCGCCATCTGGCTCTGGTTCACCGTCCTCTTCGCCAACTTCGCCGAGGCCGTTGCCGAAGGGCGGGGCAAGGCCCAGGCCAAGGCGTTACGCGGCACTCGCGTGAAAACCATCGCGCATCGCCTCGCTAAAAACGGCCAGATCGAGAAAGTCAACGCCAACGATCTCCGCAAAGGCGACGTCGTGGCCGCGCGGGCCGGGGAAACTATTCCTGCCGACGGCGACGTGATTGAAGGCGCGGCCACCGTGGACGAATCGGCCATCACCGGCGAATCCGCGCCCGTTATCCGCGAAAGCGGCGGCGACCGCAGCGCCGTCACCGGCGGCACCCGCGTGCTCTCGGACGAAATCAAAATCCGCATCTCCATCAACCCCGGCGAAGGGTTCCTCGACCGCATGATCTCGCTGGTCGAAGGCGCGAAACGCCAGAAGACGCCCAACGAAATCGCGCTCACCATTCTGCTTGCGGCGTTAACGTTTATTTTTCTGCTGGTGTGCGTGACGTTGAAACCGTTCGGCATTTATTCCGCCACGGTGTTCTCCGTGCCGGTGTTGATCGCGCTGCTGGTTTGTTTGATTCCCACCACGATTGGCGGATTGTTGAGCGCCATCGGCATCGCGGGCATGGACCGCCTGCTGCAGCACAACGTCCTCGCCATGAGTGGTCGCGCGGTGGAAGCCTCCGGCGACGTGGACGTGTTGCTGCTCGACAAGACCGGCACCATCACCCTCGGCAACCGCCAGGCAACGGACTTCATCCCCGCGCCGCTCGTCACCGTTGAACGTCTCGCCGACGCCGCGCAACTCGCGTCGCTTGCCGACGAAACCCCCGAGGGCCGCAGCATCGCCGTGCTGGCAAAGCAAAAGTTCAATCTGCGCGGACGCGACGTCACCGAAACGCAGACCCGATTCATTCCGTTCACGGCGCAGACCCGCATGAGCGGCGTGGATTTTTATGATGGTAGGGCGGGCAGTCCCCTGCCCGCCGCCGACAACGAACCACGGCGCGCACGGAGTGACGCGCCCTACCTTCAACAGGCCGCTCCTGCCATCCGCCGCATCCGCAAAGGCGCGGCGGAGGCCATGCGCGTTTTCGTGGACCGCGAAGGCGGTCTGTTTCCCCAGGCAGTGTCCGACACCGTGGACAACATTTCCCGCTCCGGCGGCACCCCGCTCGTCGTCGCCGACGGCCGGGAAGTGCTCGGCGTGGTCCAGCTCAAGGATATTGTCAAAGGCGGCATCAAGGAACGCTTTGCCCAGCTCCGCAAAATGGGCATCCGCACCGTGATGATCACCGGCGACAACAAACTCACCGCCGCCGCCATCGCCGCCGAGGCGGGCGTGGACGACTTTCTCGCCGAGGCCAAACCCGAGCACAAACTCGCGCTCATCCGCCGGGAACAGGCTGGCGGACGCATGGTGGCCATGATCGGCGACGGCACCAACGACGCCCCTGCCCTCGCCCAGGCCGACGTGGGCGTGGCCATGAACACCGGCACCCAGGCCGCCAAGGAAGCCGGCAACATGGTGGACCTCGACTCGAACCCGACAAAACTCATCGAGATCATCGAAATCGGCAAGCAACTGCTCATCACACGCGGCTCGCTGACGACCTTCAGCATCGCCAACGACGTGGCGAAATATTTTGCCATCATCCCGGCGATGCTTATGGCGACGTTCCCCGCCATCGCGCCGCTCAACGTGATGCACCTGCACAGTCCCACGAGCGCGATCCTCAGCGCCATCATCTTCAACGCGCTCATCATCGTCGCCTTGATTCCGCTGGCTTTGCGCGGCGTGAAGTTCAAACCCATCGGCGCGCTCGCCATTTTGCAACGCAACCTGCTCATTTACGGCCTGGGTGGCGTCATCATCCCCTTCGTCGGCATCAACGCCATCGACGTGCTCATCACCGGCCTGCACCTCGTTTAATATGAAAACAACCTGCAAAACCCTTTCGACTCGTCTTCGTTCTCGTCCTTGTCCTCGATTGGACGCAGTTTCGATTGCGAGAACGAGGACAACGACGAGGACGATTTGCTTGCGGCATCATCCGTGTTAATCCGTGCAATCCGTGTCTAAATATTTATGAAAAAACTATTCTCTGAACTTCGCAGCGCCGTGATGGTCACGCTGGCTTTCGCCGTCGTCTGTTGCGGATTGTATCCGCTCGTCGTGTTCGGCGTCGCCCAGGTTTTCTTCCGCGACCAGGCCAACGGCAGCCTCATCGTGGACGCCGATGGCACGGTGCATGGCTCAAAACTTCTCGGCCAGCAATTCACCGCCGACAAATATTTTCACCCGCGCCCCTCGGATGCGGGCGCCAATGGAATGGCCTACGATCCGACCAGTTCCGGCGGCAGCAACCTCGGCCCGACTTCGCAAAAGCTGAACGACGCCATCAAACAAAACATTTCGGACTATCGCACGCAAAACAATCTCGACACCAACGAACCCGTTCCTGCCGACGCCGTGACCGCGTCCGGCAGCGGCCTCGACCCGCACATCAGCCTGCGCAACGCCGAGCTTCAGGCGCCCCGCGTTGCCAAAGCCCGCAACCTCAGCGTGGAAAAAGTCCTGGCGCTGGTCCGCGCAAACACCGATCCCGCCAGCCTCGGTTTCCTGGGTGAGCCTGGGGTAAACGTCCTGACATTAAATCTGGCATTGGATTCATCAAAATGAACATGTGTTTATACGACTGGATTGGCCGGACGTCATCCGCAAAACCAGAAATAATCGAAAGCGATTTCCTCTCCTGGGGGAGAGGAAAAAAGGTGAGGGCGGGCGTAAACACTCATTCAAATGAAAACGTCGAGAAGCGCAAACTTATGAACAGCAAACGCATTTTAATCCCGGTCAACTGGCTGAAAGGCTCGTTCGACGCGCTACAGTTCGCGCAAGGACTGGCGGACGAAGTCCCCATCCACGTATCATTGCTCAACGTGGTGAATCTGAACGTCACTCGGGTGGAAAGCCGCATTTATAACGAAGCCTGCGCGGAGAGCGAAGCGGCGCTGAAGAAGCTGGCAAAACACTTTTTCGGCGACAGCCCGTCCGTGCGCATCAATGTGCGCGTGGGCCGGCCGCACGAGGAAATTATTGCCGAAGCCGGCGCGGAATTGTCCGAACTCATCATCATGGCCGGCCCGAAACCTTCGCGTTGGAAACGGCTTCTCGGCCTGGGTACAATCGAGCACGTGGTTCGCAGCGCGCCCTGCCCAACGCTGGTGTTGCCGCGGGTCTGGAAAATCACGCCGGAACAGTATCGGCAAGCGATGCGCCCGCGAAGCGACGCCCGGTCCAATGCGGCCCGGCAGCCAGATGGGGTTTTGATACACGCATGAACGCAGATAAAACCTACGCCGTGGAAGGCATCAGTTGCTTCGAGGACGTGCCCGAGCACCATGACCCGGTCGAACCTTACTTCGGCCCGGAGCTGCATGCCGGCGATTTGCTGGAAGGGCGGTTCGCCATCGTCGAGACGGTGAGCCGCAGCGGCATGGCCACCATTTACCAGGCCCGGGATCAGGAGCAGGAAAATCAAATCGTCGCCGTCAAGGTGCCGCACCTGCGTTTGGAGGCTGATCCGGGATTCTTTTCCCGCTTCCAACGCGAGGAGGAAATTGGACGCAGGCTGAGTCATCCGTACATCCTGAAGTTTGTCCCGGTGGAAAGAAAAAGCCGGCCCTACATCGTCACCGAATACCTGCGCGGCTGTACCCTGTCCCACCTGATCGAAGCGTCGCGGACGCTGCCGGAAAAGGACGCGTTGAAAATCGCCAGCCTGGTTTGCGAGGCGCTTCAATACCTGCACGGGCAGGGCGTGATCCACCGCGACCTCAAGCCGGGGAACATCATGATTTGCCGCGACCGCACCATCCGCATCATGGACTTCGGGATTGCCGCCGCGGCGGATTCAAAAAAAATCACCCTCTCCGGACTCACCGCCACTTTGGGCACCCCCGAATACATGTCGCCGGAACAGGTCAAAAACGAGCGCGGCGACGAACGGTCCGACATTTACTGCCTCGGCGCGGTCCTGTACGAAATGCTCACCGGCGTGGTTCCCTTCCAGAATGACAACTGCTGGATGGCGATGAACAACCGCGTCACCGGCGACCCGATTGCGCCGCGAAAACTAAACCCCAGCATTTCCCCGCAGGCGGAGGAGATCGTGCTGCACGCCATGCAACGTAATCCAGCGATCCGGTTTCAGACCGCCGCAGAATTCAAGGCTCAATTGGACCAGCCCGGCCAGGTGCGTCTCACCGGCTATTGCGACCGCCTGCAAAAGCCGCACTGGCGGCTGAGTTTTCGCGAGACCCCGGTGATAGCCGGCACGCTGCTCGGCGTGGGGTTCCTCTTGTTCCAAGTGCTGGCATTCTTCGCCCTGCGTCATTTCCTGGCAAAGTAAGCAATCCAAGAAGCCCTCCAAACCCGGCATGGGATAAGACTGCCAAAACTAGCGACCCTTTTTGGGGACTTGACGATTTAGGTGCCGCTGCTGGTTGAAGACTGGTTGGCGCCGTAATTGCGGGAATTCTGCCGCAGGAGCTTCAGCAGCAGGAATGACATTGCCAGAAACGAAATGATCAGGAGTGACAGCAGCAGGAGTAATATATTAGGAGCGATAGCAATGAATGCGACCGCAGCAGGAGCAGCCGCCGGAGTTGTTGGCGCCAGGCCGGTTTGCGGAGTCACGGCTTTTTCGGAAACTGTCCCGGTTACGTTGCCTGCGTCTGCGTATATGGCGCGATGTTTCACCTCGATCCCGGACGGTGTGATCTGTACCAGTGCCGTGGGCACCAAGGTTTGCGGGTGGTCCAGCTCGTTCAACTTTTGTTCCAAAGCCACACGGGCGGCGGCCTGGGCCGGGGTGTCGGCCGCACGGACGGAAATGAGGCTCGCGCCAAGGACGACGCACAAACCCAGAAAGATTCTGATTTTCATGGCATTGAACTGATGCGCCCGCCGATTCTCTTTTTTGCGATGGATGTTGTTTTTCATAATGCTGATCTCCTCTGGGAAGTATTTAACACAAGTTGACTGGAATTTTTGGAATTAGGGACATACTGGAGATTTTGAGGGGTGAATTGCGCCCTGTGAGGGGCGTATCCGTTGCCCGGGACTGCCTGCGATGCCGCCACCGGAGCAGCGCGCGGGTCAAATCAAAGGCTGAAGGCTAAAGGCTGAAACGAGATTACCAAGTTGAAATCCAATTTTGCGTTTGGCCATAAACTTTGGCCTTTATCCTTTAGCGTTTGTATCGATCGACGTAACGGTTTGGGCAATTCGTTTTTTCAATGTGGTGCGCATTTTTTTTGATTCACGCCTGGCGATGATCTTGCCATAGGATAATGGCATGAAAACTGTGAAAACAACATCTCCGTCCGCCGCACGCCGCAGGAAAATCACATTCGCGGGCATCCTGGCTGTCGTCTTCGTCTGGGCAAGCCTGTCGGCGCGACCGTTTCACCCGGTTGAACCCATCCCCGCCGGCATCGTGGACATGCACTGCCACATCGCCGGGATCGGCGCGGGCGGCAGCGGCTGTTTTGTTTCGTCCCGGCTGCGGCACAACTGGCGGTTCAAAATTTATCTGCACAGCTTCGGTGTTTCGCAGAAGGAACTTCTGAAGTCGGGCGATGGCCTGGTAGGCGACCGCATTTCGGAATCACTCGCCCAAAGCAAATTTGTCAGCCGGGCCGTCCTGCTCGCGCTCGATGGTGTGGTGGACGCCGATGGAAACCTCGACACGAACCAGACGGAAGTCTACGTGCCGAACGAGTTCGTCGCCGAAATGGCGGCGCGGCACACGAACCTGCTGTTCGGCGCGTCGGTGAATCCCTGTCGCCGCGACGCCTTGGCGCGGCTGGAGTGGGCGAAGGCACACGGCGCGGTGCTGGTGAAATGGATTCCGCCAATCATGGAGATTGACCCGGCCGATCCGAGACTCATTCCCTTTTACAAGAAAATGGCCGAGTTGAACCTGCCGTTGCTGTCGCACGCCGGCAAGGAGAAATCCTTTTCGCGCGCCGACGAAGATTTTGGCGATCCGGAAAAACTGCGGCTGCCGTTAAGCCTCGGCGTGACGGTCGTGGCGGCACACATCGCGTCGTCGGAGAAATACCACGGCGAACGCGGCCCCGACCGGCTGGCGCGGCTGATGGGCGAATTTCCTGATCTTTATACGGACATTTCCGCGCTGACGCAGATCAACCGGCCGGGCCGTTTGAAGGAAGCCCTGACCCGGCCCGAATTTTCCGGGCGGCTGGTCTATGGCACGGATTTTCCGCTGATCAACACGGCGCTGGTTTCGCCATGGTATTCGTTTCACCTGTCGCTTCGGCAGAAATATTCCATTTGGCGGACAAAAAATCCGTGGGACCGGGATGTTTTGATGAAGCACGACCTGGGCGTGCCGACGGAAACTTTCGCGCGGTCAGGAAAAATGTTTGGCGGGACAAATTGAATTCCTGATGTTAATCGAACCGTTCGGAATATTTGAAGGACAAAACTGCGCAAAATGTCTTCAGTCTCGCGTAGCGGACCCCGTAAAGCTGCGCCACGGGGCAGGCCGCATCAAACCCGGCTGGCAGGGTGCCTGCGCGTGTGCTCCGGAGCAGCCGCGGCTTCAATGCCATGCTAATTGAAGGATGGCAGGAAAAGCACAATCCAGCAGCCGCGGGATCTGTCCGATCAATGTCCTCTCCGTATGACTGAATAAGTCGCAAAATCTTATTTTGAGACAGTGCCGCGTCGGCTTCGAACGGGCATCCCTTTTACAGCCATCTGGCACTGGAATAGCTGTCAGGAAGCCTGGCACAGCACCATGAAAACCATTTATTCGAGAATCCACCGAAGCATCCAGCTTGTTCTGGAGCGCGCCAATTCCTTACGCTTCACCCGGAATGGTCATTTCATGAAAATCACAACCTTTGTTGGTTTTTGCGTCGCTCTTGGTGCGAGTTTCATATCCGCCCATGCGAGCGACACCCCGGCCCAGGCCGCCGCCCGGGCGGCTTTGGAACAAAAGTTGAACGAGTTGAGCCACCCGCAAATCGAGCCGTCACCGCCAAAGAACACACCTTCCGGGGCCGCAGTAGTACAATCCGGTCAATCCGCAACCAACGTAACCGACACGGTTCCCGCAAAAGCGGTGACTCCGCAAACCGCTCCGGCGGCAATAACTCCGGTGGCTGCTCCGGCTGCCGCCGCTCCAGCTGCTGAAGCTCCCGCTGTTGCCGCACCGGCCGTTGCAGTTCCCGCAGTTGAAGCTCCCACTGCTGCTACCGGTCCGACTGCTGAAGTGCCTGCCACTGCCGCACCTGCCGCTGAAGCTCCGGCTGCTGTCGCACCGGCTGCTGAAGCTCCCGCTGTTGCCGCGCCGGCCGCTGTAGCTCCTGCGACGGAAGCTCCCGCCACTGTCACTCCGGCGGCAACAACTCCGGCGGCTGCTCCGGCTGTTATCGCTCCTGTAGATGCCGCTCCCGCTGCTACTGCTCCGGCTGCCGCCGCTCCAGTTGTTGAAGCGCCCGCTGTTGCCGCACCTGCCGCTGAAGCTCCGGCTGCTGTCGCACCGGCTGCTGAAGCTCCCGCTGTTGCCGCACCTGCCGCTGTAGCTCCCGCGATCGAAGCTCCCACTGCTGCTACCGCTCCGACTGCTGAAGTGCCTGCCACTGTCACTCCGGCGGCAATAACTCCGGCGGCTGTAGCTCCGGCTGTAGAAGCCCCTGTATCGGTGACAACTTCCGGGGCCACCGTGGAACAACCCGACAAATCCTCGACCAATGTAACTGAGACGGTCCAGGTGAAAGTGGTAACTCCGGAAACCACTCCAACAGCAACAACTCCGGTCGCTGCTCCAGCTGAGGTCGCTCCCAGCCCTATCGTTCCCGCTGAGGCCCCTCCGGCTGCTGTCGCACCTGCTGCTGAAGCCCCCGTTGCTGTTGCTCCGGCCGCTGTAGCTCCGGCCGCTGTAGCTCCGGCTCTTGTCACTCCTACTGCTGAAGTGCCCGCCGCCGCCGTTCCCGCTACTGTCGCTCCGGCTGTTGAAGCCCCCGCTGTTGCCGCGCCGGCGGCTGTCGCTCCCGCTGCTGAAGCCCCGGTTGCTATTACTCCGGTTGCCGCCGCTCCGGCCAAGACTGTCACCCCGGCTATTGAAGCGCCCGCTGTTGTCGTTCCTGCTCCTGTCACTCCGGTGGCAACAACTCCGGTGGCTGCTCCCGCCGCTGTCACTCCGGCTGCTGTCGCTCCCGCTGCTGTCACACCTGCTGTTGTCGCTCCGGCTGCCACCGTTCGAGCGGTTGCGGCGCCCACGGTAACTCAACCGGCGGCGGCGCCAGCAACGCCAAGCCCAACTCCGGTGCCTGTCGCGTCTAAATCGTCAAGTCCATCGGTGAAGACAAAACCGGCCGACGAAATTGAAACCGTCAGTGGAGCGACCTACAAAAATGTGTATGTGGAAAAAATGGATTCGGACGGAATAATTATCAGTTATACGCCTGCGCACGGCGGGGTGGGGATGACCAAGATCACTTTTGACGATCTTTCCGCCGAATTGCGGCAGCGATACGAGAAAAAGAAGGCTAACGAAAACAAATAGAAGCTGGCGCCACGTGGCGAAGTTTTACGCGGCCCCGGCCAGCGCCCGGTTCATGCGCTGAATCGCTTCATCAATCTCGGCGCGGCTCTTGCAGCCGATGACCACGGCGTCCAATTCCAGGCGTGTCATGGCAAGGCGGATGGACTTTTCGCGGTCCTCGGCGTTGACGAACTCGCCAGTGCCGATGATTTTCATGCCGATGATGCCGCGGCCTTTGGCGCGCATGGCTTTGATTTCCGCCATCATCGGGGTAACATCATGCGGGCGATCGTTCCAACCATCTTGTTCCGGACCGTCAATTTTGCAGCCCCGGGGATTGACGCGGACCAGATGCACCTCGGTCCAGAGCGTGACCGCGGCCTGGTGCTCGAACATTTTGATGCTGAATCCGGCGCGGAGTTCGTTAAGATGAATTCGTGAACAACGGCAACCGCCCCAATTCCGATGCGTTGTTGAGTTCGCCTCAGCGCGAGGATGCCGCGGACTGTCCTGAGTCTTTGGCTCCGTCTTGCATTGCGGGATCAACCCCGGCGTTCGGCATGGAAGAATGAATTTTCGATCCATCGTATTATTTGCACTCTCTTTGGTGTTATTTACCGGCTGCCTGTCCCTGGCACGCCCAAGTAAACCGCAACGAGAGGCAGCCTCCGCTCGCGCAGCGAAGGAACTCCTCGCTGCCCATCACTCGGAAATTGAGAAATCAACCTTCCTGGTGTATGCCAGTGATTGTCCGGCCTCATTCAACTTTACGAATCATGGCGACAAGGGCGATTTCAAGTTTACAGGTCCAATGGCCTCAGGTTTGGCTGCCGGCATTTCCGACGACGGATACCTCCTGACCGCGGCTCATGTTGCAAAGGAACACTGTTATGTGATGGGATGGATGGACGGCAAACTGGCTATTTCCCCGGCTCGAGTAATTTATAAGAAGTTCGGCCGCCAATCTGGAGCCGAGCTGGCGATTCTTCATGTGGGCAAACATTTGGATTGCCCCATCAAATTAGGCACCCTCGATCCAGCCGGGAACGACATCTATGCCTTCGCCAGTGATCGGCAGCCGGCTGAGGTGAAAATTATTGCCGTCGCCGGGAAAATTATTCGCAGGCCGGAGCCGAAGCCCAGCGAAGATTTGTCCATTATGGCGACAGATTTGCCCCTTTGGTTCGGGGACAGCGGAGGTGCAGTCATGTCGCAAGATGGAAGGCTGGTTGGTGTCTTCACCGCGGTTTCCAGGTCTTTCACGACATTTAAGGTGTCTCGATTAGCCTGTGTTCCTGACATGGATCGTGTGCTGGCGATTATCGAAGCGGATCGTTTAAAAGCAAAAGAGCCAAACCCGGCGCCAGCGCCTGCGACTACGTCTGTCACGCCTCGTGCTGCGAACCTGAACATTTTGATGCTGAATCTGGCGCGGGGTTCGTTATGATGAATTCGTGAACGACGGCGACCGCCCCAATCCCGATGCGCTGTTGAGTTCGCTGCAACGCGAGGAGGCCGCGAAGAAACGCGGCAAGCTCAAGGTCTTTCTCGGCATGTCGCCGGGCGTCGGCAAGACCTTCGCCATGC
>CAWDPX010000003.1:0-131586 GCA_963804345.1 uncultured Verrucomicrobiae bacterium
ATTTTTTTGACGGCGGCGCGGAGATTGTCCATTTCGTGATGCGTGTATTTTTGATGCTCGCCTTCGGTCTTGTGGCCGGTGAGTTTCATCCGCAATTCAGACGACACGTTTTGATTGGCCAGCGCGGAAGTGAAGCTGTGGCGCAAGGCGTGGAACGTGCGCTTGGAAATCATCCGCTTGCCCGCGCCCTTCACCGTCTGTAAATCCACGCCCGCCTTCCGCATGATGCGTTTGAAGTCATCGCAAAGCCCGTGCCTTCCGTCCAGACGCCGGCCAGCCATTTGCGGCATGATGAACACTTCCGGCTTGTCTGTCCCCGCCAGCTTGTTCAATGCCGCCAGCAAGTCAGGGTGAAGCGGCATGGTCAATTTTGTGCCGGTCTTGGCTTGCGTGTAAGTCAGGGTTGCGTCGGCCAGGTCCACGCCTTCCCATTGCATCCGGCAGCAATCGCCCAGCCGCGCCCCGGTGAAATAGGCGAACAGGATTAACAGCTTCCATTCGCCGTCCGCCGTGTCCACCAGCATCTTCACTTCCGCCGGGGTGAACGTGCCGCGTTCCACGCCTTTTTTTTCTGGCAGTTCCACGGCTTCGGCGGGATTGGTGGGAATCAGCCCTTGCCGCCGGGCTGCGTTCAAAGCCACGCCGATGACTATGCACGTCATGGATCACCGTGGCGGGCGCAAGTTCCCGGCTCATCCGATGATTCAAAAAGCGTTCCACGTCCGCCGCTGTCAGGCTCGTAAGGGGTTTGCTGGCGCGGTTGCCCAGCGTCTTCAGAAAATCTTCCACGGTCACGCCGTAGCGTTTCCATGTGCCGTTGGATTGGCGCGTCTTCTTCCCGGCAAGCCAGGTGTCGAAATACGATTTGATGGACATGCCCCGCAAGGTTTCGCCCGTGTCCGCCCGCTTCATTATGTCCTTCAGGACTTCGCGGGCTTGGGCTTCCACCAGTTCGCCGCGCCGGGCGAGTTTGGAAGCCCGCTCGTATTCCATCGCCACGGCCAGGGCCGCTTGGCGGTCTTGCTGTTTGGTGCTGCGGAGAATCCACCGGCCATCCGGCCCAAGGTAAGAGGCGTGCCAGTAAGGGGACTTTGGTCTTTGATGAACGCTTGCCATAACGGTGCTAAAATTACTGCTAAAGTCCACCTATGTCAAGCACGTTTTAGCCTGTCATTATTGCCTTATATTTGAAGTATCCGCCTTGTGGCAATGAACGCCTTTTTCATTGCCGCTTCCACCAACTGGTAAGGCTTTTGGACTTTTGAGCGTGCGGCGTTTGATATTGTATCACGAGCAACTGGCTGCGCGCCGCCGTCAGCGCCATGATGAATTCGTCATAGCTCAGGAAACGTTCCGCCGGATTTTTTGCCATTGCCTTCACCAGCGCATCGCTCGTGGGCTGCGTGATTTCGGGCACAACCAGATTTGGCGGCGTCAGCGGCGTTTGCACCTGGGCCACAATCACTTCCTCGACCGTCGGCGCATCAAACGGCACGTGCCCGGTCATTCCGTGATAAAGCGTGGCTCCCAGGCTGTACATGTCCGATAGAAAGGTCTCCGGCTCGCGTTTGATTTTTTCCGGCGCGACGTAATACGGCGTGCCCCAGGTCACATCTTCCACTTGATGTTCCACATCCGCTTTGCGCGCCAGGCCGAAGTCCACCAGTTTCGGTTCGTGATCCGCATTGAACAAAATGTTGCCCGGCTTGATGTCGCGGTGGAGCAGATCGTATTTGAGCGCCATGTCCAGCGCCGAGGCGATTTTGATGCCGATGTCGAGCATGTCCAATTCCGACAGCAGGCGCAATTTCTCAATGCGGGCGTCCAGGCTGCCGCGGTCGGCCAGTTCCATCACGAGATACTGTTGTCCTTCCCATTCATCGAACGCGTAAATGTGGACGATGTTGGTGTGATTGAGCCGGGCGCAGGCGCGCGCTTCGCGATAAAAACTTTCCAGCGCAATCGGGTCCGAAAGCAACTCCTTCCTCATCAGCTTCACCGCCACCATGCGTTCCAGGGTCGTGTCCCAGGCGCGATAGACCGTGCCCATGCCGCCCGACCCAACGACGCTCCGCAACTCGAATTGCCGGATCATCATCGGCATCATGATCGGATGGCCGCATTTCTTGCACGGTTCGGTGGCCAGGGGAGCCAGGTCTCCGGGAATAAAGACCTTCGCATCGCACCATCCGCAGGTGACCATTCGTAGTGGTTCGCTCATGTTTTAATTCAATTTACCACCGCCCGGTCATCCGACAAGCTGAGAAAACGCATTTTACCGGCATCAAAAACCATTTGACAAACACGCCAAAATGGTGTTTCTTCCCGCCAGTTGAACATGAAAAACACGTTTAATCCAACGCTGAAGCACGCGCAGACCAATGGACGCATGTCCATTTGGACACGCGTTTGCCGGCGTTTTGGCATCGAGGGAGTGAAATTCTGATACAAGGACAAAGATTTCTGAAAAACCCGCGATTGCCAGTCAATCGCGGGTTTTTCGCTTTTTAACCCAAAACCAAATGAAAGGAACAAACATGAACAAAAATGAAATCCGGGTGCCGGCCAGGTTCGGCCCCGAAACGCGGTTCGAAGTGCGACCGGCGCCGCCGGTGCCATTTCGGGCCACTCAGGACACCGAGTTCGAACGGTTGAAAAACCGTTTGCTCGCGCGGCAATTGGCCGAGGCGCCGACGCCGGAGTTGAACCCTCCGTTGCGGCGCGCGGCCAATGAGGCGGCGGCATTGGCATGGGCGACACTTTACCCATTGCTGGTGTTCCCGGTGCTGTTCGAGGAAAAAACCCAGGCTGCTCTCCGCCAGGTTGAACACCAGGCGCGCATTTTCGAGAGCAGTTGCGAACTGCTCGCCGTATGAAATCGCGCCAACATACAATGGGGCACGGTTGCAGGCGGGGAGCCGTTGGCACGAGCGAAATCATCTGACGCTCGCGCCCACGGCTTCTCGCCGCGCCTTGAAACCTTAAACCGTGGCAGCCGACGTGAGTCGGCTCTGACATTGTTTGGGATAAGATGGAGCGAACCCATCCCGGTCCATGAACCGGTAAGGAAAACATTGAACATCGAACGCCGAACATCCAATGGATGGATTGGGACAAAATAGAGTTATTCGAAGTTGGATGTTCGATGTTGGTTGTTGGATGTTTCCCCAACTTCAAACCTCCCCGGGTTCATGACCACGAGGCGCGTCCATTGTTGGAGGTCGAAGCTCCCCATGAACCTTGTAGCCACCCCGCAAAAAGGGATCCCCGTCACGTTTTCCCCGCCAGGGCTTGCTCCCGTTCCAGCAACGTGGGATGCGAATGGTAAAATCCGCTGTAGATGGGATGCGGCGTGAGATTGCTTAAATTCTTCTCGTTCAGCTTGCGCAATGCGCCAATCAAGGATTGCGCCCCGCTCATCACCTCGGCGGCGAAGGCATCGGCCTGATATTCGTAACGCCGCGACCACCAATGAATCAGCGGTGAAAGCCAGAACGTGACCGTTCCCGCCAGCAGCCCGAACAGCAGCAGCGCCGGGGCAACGTTTCCCGGTTCAAATCCGAACGCGCGGTAAAACCATTCCTGCCGGGCCAGAACGGAAATGAAATAAAAGACGCCGAGCGAACTGCCCGCCGAGAAGGCCAGCATTTTCGGGATGTGCTTTTTCTTGAAGTGACCGATTTCGTGCGCGAGCACCGCTTCCAGTTCCGGCCCGGTCAGTTGCTGGACCAGCGTGTCGAACAGCACGATTTTCCGAAACCGCCCGAAGCCGGTGAAGAACGCGTTCGAATGCCGCGAACGTTTGCTGCCATCCATCAACTGGATGCTTTGGGCGCGGAATTGGGTTCGCCGCGCCAGCTCGAGCAGCCGTTCGCGCAAGTCGCCTTCCTGCAGCGGCGTGAATTTGTTGAACAGCGGCAGAATCAAAACCGGCGCGAGCACGCTCATGAGGAGTTGAAATGCCAGCAACGCGCCCCAGGCCCACAACCACCACCACGTTCCCGTCCATTGGACAATTTTCAAGATGAGCACCAGCAGCGGATACCCGAGCACGAGGGCGAGCAACAAACCTTTCAACCGGTCGGACCACCAGATTTTCGGCGTTGTGGTGTTGAACCCGAATTTTTGTTCGAGCCGGAACTGCGCGTACCAATCGAACGGCCAGCCCGGCAGCGACACCGCAAACCCGGCCGCAAACAGAAATGCCGCCATCGCCCACGCCGACCGGCCCAGCCCGTGGTTGAACAGATGAAACGCCCACGGCAAAACGCCGCTAAACAAAACGACCAGCAAGACCACGGTGTTGCAGGTGTCCTCAATGTTTCCCAACCGGCCCTTGGCCAGCGTGTACGAGACGGATTTTTTGTAAGCCGGCTCGTCAATGATTCCACGAAAAGCCGGCGGTATTTCGTCCGCGTGCGCGAGCACTTGGCGGCGGTTGAGCGATGCCAGCCAGAGTTCCGCCGCCAGCCGGGCGAGAATCAGTCCCAAGATTGACCAGACAACGACATTCACAAATTACAATCCATCAAAATTGTGGCTGATTGGAAATGATTAATTTGGCTGCTACTCAATAAACCCGCACCAGCACCACCGCCTTCCATCGTAGCAGCCGCTGTGAGTCGGCTCTAACTTCTCCGGGAGTATGTACTTAACGCAAATTTCGTCCTTCGTGCGGGGTTTACCCAGCAAATAAAGCGCTGGTTTTTTTAGCTTTGGTGCCAATTTGCGTTGAATACATACTCCCGTCAGGTTTGGCGGTTGGACCGCCTTTGTCCACGGCGTTGTGCGAGGATTTGACACGGCCCGAATTTGGGTTCAATTACTCTAAAGCGGCAGATGGAATGAACCACGAAATACACGAAAAGTGGATGGGAAACGATCATATTATGCGGTGGCAGACTTTACTACTTGGGTGAATCTGCGGTGCTTGGCCAAAGCTATGTCATTTCGTGTCTTTGGTGTGTTTCGTGGTTTCAACTGCTTTTTGTCCCGGGAGCGCCGGCGTCCCAACGATGGTATAAGTCAGGCTGGAATCATTCGAGTTGCCGCTAGGTTTTGGACTGCGGTGGCAAGCGAAGCGCGACACCGCTTTGGGAGAAGGCATCCCGAAATTCAGCCCCCATCAAATCCAAAAGCGCCGTCGCCGCTACGCTCTGCCGGCGCAGTCCATATAAGCCACGATGTCAGCGCAGGATGTGATTAAAAGAGAAAATCGCTGGAAAGAGTGTCTCGGCACGAGGGAGTTTGGTCTTAATGACAATTAATCCGGAAGCCTTGGACCGCCTTTGTCCCACCCCTGATGCGAAAATTTGACAGGACCTTCATTTGGGTACAAATAAGGTTTGCCCGTGAACACGAAACCGCCCAACCGCATCCTGCACGTGGATGGCGACAGCTTCTTCGCCAGTTGCGAGATTGCCCTGCATCCCCAATTGCAGGGCCGCCCGGTGTGGGTGGGCGGCGGCCGGCGCGGAGACGGCATCGTCATTGCCGCCAATCGCGCGGCCAAAAAATTCGGCATCAAAACCGGCATGGCGTGCTTCGAGGCGAAGAAGCTTTGTCCGCGCGGCGTGCTCTGCAAGCCACACTACGACGAATACCGCCGGCTGTCGGCGGAGATGTTTCGCGTGCTTGAGGAATATTCGCCCACGCTCGTGCCCATCTCGATTGACGAAGGCTTCCTCGATTTCACCACCATGGACCGCCACGTCTGGCGCGATACCACGCCGGAAAAATACGTGAAGGAAATCTGCCAGCGGATTCTGCGGGAGGTGAAACTGCCGGTGTCCGCAGGGCTGGCGAATTCATCGCGGCTCGCCAAGCTGGCAACCGATGCGGCCAAACCCGGCTTCATCGAAATCCAGATCGGACAGGAAAAGGAATTTTTGCAGGACCGTTCCGTGCGCGAACTTTCCGGCATTGGCAAAAACCGCCAACGCTCGCTGGCCGCACTTGGCGCGACGACCTTTGGTCACGTGGCAAAACTGCCGTCGCCTTTGCTCCGGCAGAAATTCGGCATCTGGGGCCAGCAGCTCTGGCTGTTCGCCAACGGCCTGTGGAACGAGCCGCTGCTGCTCGAAGTCAAGGATCGCACGACGATTTCCAGCAACACGACGCTGCCGTATGACGAACCGGATTATGAGGCGGCGCTGACGTTCACGCTGAGCGAGGCGACGCGGCTGGTCGGCCAGTTGCGGCGCGAACAGTTGCAGGCCCGGGAACTCGCACTGACGGTGCGATTCAACGATTTCACCGAAGTCGGCGGCGGACATCGTTTCCATGAGCCGCAGTTCCAGAATTCCGTCATCAACGCGGTGTTGAAGACGATTTTCCGCCACATCATGGGCGACCAGGCCAGGCCGGTGCGGCAGATTCGCATCGCGTTCTGGAACCTGGCGCGGCTGGACACGCAGCCGACGTTGTGGGGCCGCACTGACGCGGAACGCTGGGGCGCACTCGACGACGCGGCGCACACGCTCAACGGGCGGTTCGGCTCGACGGCGGTGATGACCGGTGCGCAACTGGCGCTGCGTGAGCTGGAGGACGCGTTCAAAAATCCGAAGGCGAAATGTCCTTTCGTGCCGCAGCGCGAGATGGTGAAGAAACTTTGGGGCACGGACGCCGACCCGCTGGCGCAGAAGGGAGACTGGGAAAAACGGCTGGCCAAGGTCAGCAAACAATCCCAGTTCCACCATTGAATTGGGTGCGGTTTTTCCTCAGCGTTTTCATGAATTCTCTTGAATGATACAATTCTTGTAATAGCTATTTCACTAATTGTAACATTTTTTGCAGCCTGGCAAACCGTTGAAACGGTTCGATGTTGTTACCTGCCCTTTTACACCGGGCTGAAGCCGCGGTGCTAATGAGATGTCAAACAAGGCGTGAAATGTTCGGGCTGATGGGAGACTTCGTCCTCCTGATTTCGTATAGCCCGCCATGATTTGGCAGAGGGTATGCTATCTTAAACCAAAGGAATCCCGTCTGAGGACCCACAGGACGCAACCGGGTCCGCCGTTGAAAGGAAATGGGATGTCGCCGCCGATGGTTGGAAATGCAGGGTCAGGTGCCCGCCGTAAAACCGCACTGATTGTGGAAGGCGGAGCGATGCGCGGAGCGTGGGCGGCGGGTGTGCTGGCCTATCTTCAAGAAAGCGGGCGGCGGCAATACGACCTCGTGTATGCGGCTTCTTCCGGCGCCTGCTCGGCGGTTTATTTCGTCGCCGACATGTGGGAACCGGGTCTGGCCATCTGGCGCGAACTGGCCTGCAACGTGGTTCGCAAAAGCAATTTCCTCCGCCGCAAACCGATCATTGACCTGGCTTACCTGGTGGACCATATCATCCGAAAGCGCGTTCCACTTTCGGTCGAAGCGCTGCAAAAAGCGCCCACCCGTTTTTACATCGTGCTGACCGACTGTCACACGGGGGAACCGGTTTACTTCCACGTCTGCGACGACCGCGTGTTTGCGGCCCTCCGCGCCACGTCTTCCATGGCCCTGGCGACGCGCGGATTTGATTTCGTGGATGGCCAGCCTTACGCCGACGGCGGGGTGGCGGACCCCATTCCCATCCGGCGGGCGATAGAGGATGGCGCGACGGATATCACCGTGGTACTCACGCACAACCCCGCTTTCCGCCTCAAGCCGGTGCCGCGCTGGATGGGAAAACTGGCCTACCCGGAATGGCCCATGGTGGCCCGGGTCTGGACCGCGCGGCAAAATGTAAATTACAACGCCGCCCTCGACCTGATGAAACAGCCGCCGCCGGGAGTCCGGTTCCAGGTGTTCCGGCCGCTCCGGCCGCTGCCAGTGGGTTCCTTCACCGTTGAGCCGAAGAAAATCGCCGCGGCTCTGGCCTTGGGCCACGACGAAGCGTTGCAACAAATGGCGACCTCAGATGCGGAGCCACTGGGGGGTTCTGGCTCCGATTAATTAAACGGTTCGTGGGGGTGCTCGCCCTCCCATAAGGGAAATTGGCGAAAATCCGTGTAATTCACATTGTATTTGGATTCGTTTTACCCAACCAAAATTCTTCAAAAAATCGCTTGCACCGGAGCGAGTCTTTGATATTTTATGCGCTCCGTTTCGCTTGAGAGCAGGATCCCGGTTGCGTTGGAGAGCGGCTTGGTCCAATCAGGCGGAAGGACAGCAGTTGCAGACCGATAACTGATTCCCCGCAGGGACAGGAATGATGGCCTGCCGACTCCCAGAGTTGCTGCTGAAATCATTGTTTTTATGCCAGTCAAGACATTTAGACCGCTAACGCCGTCCACGCGATACATCACGATCGCGGACTTCAGCGATATTACGAAGTCGACGCCGGAAAAACGGCTGGTCATCACCCGGAAGAAAACCGGTGGCCGCAACCACTACGGTCGTGTGACCACGCGCGGTCTCGGTGGCGGCCACAAACAAAAAATCCGCCTCGTGGATTTCAAGCGCAACAAGCACGGCGTGGAGGCGACGGTCGCGGCGATTGAATACGATCCGATGCGTTCGGCGCGTCTGGCGTTGCTCGAATACAAGGATGGCGAGAAGCGTTACATCATCGCGCCGGTGGGCATCAAGGTGGGGCTGACCATTTCCAGCGGTCCAACGGCCCCGCCGGAAATTGGCAACGCGCTTCCGCTCAAATCAATTCCGGTTGGCATCGCAATTCACAACATCGAACTGACGCCGGGCCGGGGCGGCCAGATGGTCCGTTCGGCAGGCGGCGCGGCGACGTTGATGTCGCGCGACGAAGGTTACGCCCAGATCCGTCTGCCATCCGGCGAAATCCGCAAGGTGAATGGGGATTGCTACGCGACCATCGGCCAGGTCGGCAACCCGGAGCACGAAAATGTGGTTCTCGGCAAGGCGGGTCGTTCACGGCATCGCGGCATTCGCGGCATCAGCCGTGGCGTGGCGCGGAATCCGGTTGACCATCCGAACGGTGGCGGCGCCGGCAAGTCGAAGTCCGGCGGCGGCTGGCAGCAATTGACGTCGCCGTGGGGCAAGATTGCCAAGGGCGGCAAGACGAGGCCCAAATACAAACATTCAAACCGGTTCATTGTTATTCGCCGCAATGGTTTGCCGATGAAGATCAAATAATTTATGGGACGCTCGATTAAAAAAGGTCCGTTTGTGGATTTTCACCTCCTGGACAAGATCCAGGTGGCGAAGAGCACAAACCAAAAGACGCCGATCAAGACGTGGTCGCGGCGTTCGATGATCACGCCGGATTTCGTGGGGCTGACGTTCAGTGTTCACAACGGCAAGATTTTCAACCCGGTATTTGTGACGGAAAACATGGTCGGCCACCGGCTCGGCGAGTTTTCCCTGACGCGCACGTTCAAGAAACACGGTGCGCACACGGCCAAGGTGGAGGCGAAGGGGAAATAATATGGAAGTTTTCGCAATTGCCAAAAACGTGCCGATGTCCCCGCAAAAGATGCGCGAGGTCGTGCGGCAGATTCAGGGGCTGCCCGCGCTACAGGCGCAGGCGGTGCTCGCGGTGGTGCCGCGCAAAGGCGCGCGGTTTGTGGCCAAAACGCTCAAGTCGGCCATCGCCAACGCCGAAAACAACAAGAGCCTCAAGCCGGAATTGTTGCGCGTGAAGGAAGCTGTGACCGGCTCGGCGATGATCATCAAACGGTTTATGCCCAAGGCGCGCGGCTCCGCCGGGCCGATTCTCAAACGCCGCTGCCACATCAAAATCACGTTGTCGGACGAATAGTATGGGACAAAAAACAAATCCAATCGGTCTGCGTGTCGGCGTCAACAAGGACTGGCGTTCGAAGTGGTATGCCGAGAAGAAGGAATTCGGCAAGCTGCTGGGCGAAGACCGCGAAATCCGCAAGCTGCTGAAGAAGAAACTCGAAGCGGCCGCCGTGCCGAGGATTTTGATCGAGCGCGCGGCGAACCGCTGCCGCATCACCATTCTCACCGCGCGTCCGGGTGTGGTCATTGGCCGCAAAGGCGCGGAAATTGACAAGCTCAAGGAAGAGATGAGCAAGATGACCGGCAAGGAAGTCTATGTGGACATCATTGAGGTCAAGACGCCGGAGATCGAGGCGCAACTGGTCGCGGAAAACATCGCCTTGCAGCTTGAACGCCGGGTGTCGTTCCGGCGCGCGATGAAAAAAGCGCTGCAAACGGCGAAGGATTTCGGCGCGGAAGGGATCAAGATTCGTTGCGCGGGCCGTCTGGGCGGCGCGGAACTGGCGCGGGTGGAGACGTATCATTGGGGCCGCGTGCCGTTGCACACGTTGCGCGCGAACATTGATTACGGTTTTGCCGAGGCGGCAACCCTTTATGGCAAACTCGGCATCAAGTGCTGGATTTGCAAGGGCGAAAACAAACCGTCAAAGGAAAAAGCTGCCCCTCCGCCGGCAACGCCGATTGCGCCCGTGACGATCACGCCGGCCGAACCCGTTGCGACCTGATTTTTTGAAAGGATTTTTGTTATGCCGCTGATGCCCGAAAGAGTGAAGTACCGCAAGATGCACCGCGGCAACCGCGCCGGCCTGGCTTACCGCGGCAGCACGGTGGCGTTTGGCGAGTATGGATTGATGTCGCTGGAGCGCTGCTGGCTCGATACGAAGCAGATCGAGGCGGCTCGCGTGGCGATTGCCCGCAACATGAAGCGGCACGGAAAAATGTGGATTCGCATCTTTCCGCAAAAGTCGTTCACGAAAAAGCCGTTGGAAACGCGCATGGGCAAGGGCAAAGGCCCGCTGGAATCGTGGGTGGCGGTGATTCGTCCGGCGAACGTGCTGTTTGAAGTGGACGGCGTGACGGAAGTGATGGCGCGCGAGTCGCTGCGTCTGGCGGCGACCAAGCTGCCGATCCGGACCAAGTTTGTTTCGCGGCATCGCCGCACACGGTAAACGGAATTCAGTTATGAAATTTTTGGAAATGAAAGACATGACGCTGGTGGAGTTGTCGGCCAAGAGCCGGGACCTGCGCCATGAAATGTTCAACCTGCGTCTGCAGCAGGCGAGCGCCCAACTGGAGAAGCCGGCGCGCCTGCGGACGCTGCGCCGGGACATCGCGCGGCTGGAAACGCGCATCTCCCATTTGCGCAACAAAGCGGCTTGATATGGCTGACACTGTGAATTCAACGGAAGCGGCGCGCGGACATCGTAAACAGCGCGTCGGCGAGGTCATCTCCAACAAGATGGCCAAGACCATCGTCGTGCGCGTTGAGCGCCGGTTCCCGCACGCGAAGCTGCGGAAAGTCATGACCGCCTACAAGAAATTATACGCCCACGACGAAAAGAGCGAGGCCAAGGTGGGCGACCGGGTGCGGATTGAAGAAACCCGGCCGCTTTCCAAAATCAAACGCTGGCGGCTGATGGAAATTGTCGAACGCAGCCGGGGCGTGGAACCGGTGGCGGCGGAATAGCGAGGAAATATGTTGCAAATTCGTTCCCATTTGGACGTTGCGGATAACACCGGCGCAAAAATCGCCTGGACGATCGGCGTGCTGGGCCGCAACCAGCGCTACGCGGGGATCGGCGACATCATCAAGGTGCATATCAAGGTCGCCGCGCCGGACGGCCAGGTGAAAAAGGGCGAGGTGCATAACGCGGTGGTTGTCCGCACGCGCCAGGTCATCCGCCGCAACGACGGCTCGTATCTGCGCTTTGACAGCAACGCGGTGGTCATCATTGACGCGGAGTTGAACCCGAAGGGTACACGTATTTTTGGCCCGGTGGCGCGCGAGTTGCGTGAAAAAAAGTTCATGAAAATAATTTCGCTCGCGCCGGAGGTGATTTGAATTTATGCCAAAATTTCATGTGAAAAAAGGCGAGGAAGTGGTCGTGCTGGCCGGCAAGGAAAAGGGCAAGCGTGGCAAAATCATCGCCGTTCTGCGGAAGCAGCAGCGCGTCATCGTCGAGGGCGTGCAGATGATCAAGCGCCACACGCGCAAGAGCCAGGACCATCCGCAGGGCGCGATTGTCGAACGTGAAGGCACCCTCCACCTTTCAAACGTGATGAAAGCGGATCAATTTGACGCCCGCTCGGCGAAGCGGGGCGGGGCGGCGCCGCCGGCCCAGACTTGAAAGATTGCCAATACGATTACAAACCATAGTTACGGCAAAATCCGTGACCGAGAGTGATGAAAGCCAGACTTTATAACAAATACGTCAACGATGTGGTGCCCGCCCTCAAGGCCAGGCACAAATACGGGAACGTGCATCAGATTCCACATCTGGTGAAAATCGTGGTGAACATGGGCATCAGCGCGTCGCTGGAAAAGAACGCCATTGAGGATGCGGCGAAGGACCTTGCGTTGATCACCGGTCGCAAGGCGGTGATTAGCAAGTCGCGCCACAACATCGCGAATTTCAAGCTGCGCGAAGGCCTGCCCATTGGCTGCCGCGTTACGCTGCGCCGCGACGCGATGTATGAATTTTTCGACCGTTTGATTGCCACCGCGCTGCCGCGCATTCGTGACTTTCGCGGGTTATCGCCGCGCAAGTTTGACGGGCGGGGCAATTACACGTTCGGCATTGCGGAACAGACAATTTTCCCGGAGATCGATTTGGACAAAATCAAGCGGACGCAGGGAATGGACGTCACGATTGTGACCAGCGCGCCCAACGATGCGGAGGCGCTGGATTTGCTGAAACTCATGGGTTTTCCGCTGGCGGAGGCGAAGGAAGCGTCGGCCAAAGACGCGGCCAAAGAAGCAGCCCAGGAAGCGGGCAAAGAAGCAGCCAGAGAAGCGGCAAGGGAATTGGCCAAGGAAGAAGCGGCCAAAAAGGCGGCCAAAGACGCGGCCAAAGAAGCAGCCAAAGAACCAGCGAAACAATAAACGAATTTATGGCCAAGAAAGCATGGATTGAGCGCAACAAGCGCAAAGCTGCAACGGTGAAAAAATACGCCGCGATCCGCGCGGAATTGAAGGCCAAGCGCGACTACGCCGGTCTCGCGAAGCTGCCGCGCGATGCCAGCCCATCGCGGCTGGTGAACCGCTGCTCGGCCAGCGGCCGGCGCCGCGGTTATCTGCGCAAGTTCGGCTGCTCGCGCATGACGTTCCGCGAGGCGGCTTTGAATGGTTTGATTCCCGGCGTTGTGAAAGCCAGTTGGTAAATTTTATGACCGATCCGATTTCTGACATGTTGACCCGCATCCGCAACGCCGGCCGTGCCTTGCTGCCGATGGTGGAAATGCCGCATTCGCGGATGAAGGAAAATCTAGCGAACATCTTGAAGAAGGAAGGCTACGTCGCGGATGTGTCCGTTGAGCCTGGCATGCCCAGGACGATGAAGATCAAACTCAAGTACCAGGGCAAAAAAAGCGTGATCGAAGGGTTGCGCCGCATCAGCAAGCCGGGTTTGCGCCATTATGTCGGCGCGACGGAAATCCCGCGCGTGCTCAGCGGCATGGGTGTGTCGGTGATTTCTACGCCGGAAGGCGTGATGACCGGCACGGAGGCGCGCAAGAAAAACCTGGGCGGCGAATTGCTGTGTTACGTCTGGTAAAAATTTGATTTATGTCGCGAATTGGAAAACAACCGATTGCCATCCCTCCCCAAGTGAAGGTGGAGGTGAAGGGGCAGAAAATTTTGGTCGAAGGCCCGAAGGGCAAACTCGACTGGGAATTGCCGAAACGCACCAGCCTCAAGGTGGTGGACGGTAAAATCGTCGTCAGCCGCGAAGGCGATGACGCGCAGGCCAAGGCGTTGCACGGCTTGAGCCGCGCCCTCGTCAACAACATGGTCAAGGGCGTGACCGATGGCTTCGTCAAAAAGCTCGAAATTCAGGGCGTCGGCTTCAAAGCCGCCGTTCAAGGCAAGGTGGTGAACCTGGCGCTCGGTTTTTCGCATCCGATTAATTACGCGATTCCCGACCAGATCAAAGTGACCGTCGAGGAAAACACCAAGCTGACCATCGAAGGCCCGGACAAAAAGGTTGTCGGGCAGGTTGCCGCCGAGATTCGCGGCTTTTACCCGCCGGAACCTTACAAGGGCAAAGGCGTGCGCTATGCGGGCGAACACGTCCAGCGCAAGGAAGGCAAAACCGTCCAATAAAAATTAATTTTGGTTCACGGCCCAATCCGTGACGCATTGAAATGAGAACGGAAAAGAAGCATCAGTTAAAGCAGCTCCGCAAATGGCGGATACGCAACAAACTCAGCGGCACGAAGGATCGTCCGCGGATGAGCGTCTGCTTCACCAACGAAAACATCCACGTCCAGTTCATTGACGATGACGCGGGCGTGACACTCGCGGCAGCTTCAACGACGGGCAAGACCGTGTCCGACCGTGACCAGCTTGCGGCCAACGTGGCCGGGGCCAAAGTCATCGGCAAACTGGCGGCGGAAACTGCGCTCGCCAAGGGCATCAAGTCCGTCGTTTTTGATCGCGGCGGCGCCCGTTATCACCGCTCTCAGGGCAAGGGCAAGGACGGCAAGCCGGTAACGGTGCTGGGCAAACTGGCGACCCTGGCCGACGCCGCGCGCAAAGCGGGTTTGAAATTCTAAACAACGGAGATAGAAAACTGTGGCAGACATCATCAAAACCAAAGCCGAAGAACGAGCGCCCCGCGGCGGGCGCGGGCGTCGTAACAAACCCCCCGGCGAAGCGCCGGAGGTCCTGTTGGAGGGACAAGAGTCCCAGGAATTGACCGAGAAGGTTGTGTTCATCAACCGCTCGTCAAAGGTCGTCAAAGGCGGACGCCGTTTCAATTTCAGCGCGCTGATTGTCGTCGGCGACAAGCGGGGCCGCGTCGGGATTGGGCTGGGCAAGGCCAGCGAAGTGGCGGACGCAATCCGCCGCGGCGGCGAACTGGCCCGCACGCAAATGGTTTCGGTGTCGCTCAAGGACGCGACGGTCCCGCATGAAGTGTTCTGCGCGTACGGCGGCGCAAAAATCCTGTTGCGTCCGGCCTCGCCCGGAACCGGCATTATTGCGGGCCGGACGGTCCGCGCGGTTTTGGAAGCCGCCGGGGTGAAGGACATTTTGAGCAAATCGCTCGGTTCGAACAACGCGGCGAACGTCGTCAAGGCAACGCTCAAGGGTTTGTTGAGTCTGCGGCTGCGCGAAGATATTTACAAGGGCCGCGGTTTTGTAATTAAAAAAGTGGAGGCGGCCAAGGCCCCTGAAGCGGCCCCGGCAACAGCTTGATTTTTATGCGACTGCACAATCTAAAACCTCGTCCGGGTGCGAAACATCGCACCAAGCGCCTGGGTCAGGGTGAATCCAGCGGCCATGGCAAAACCAGCGGTCGTGGCGGCAAAGGCCAGACGGCGCGTTCGGGCAGCTCGATCCGTATCGGCTTTGAAGGCGGTCAGATGCCGCTCATCCGCCGCATTCCCAAGCGCGGCTTCAACAATGCGCGGTTCACGACGCGCTACCTCGGCGTGAACGTCGACGATTTGAACCAGTTTGACAACGGCGCGCGCGTGGATGAACCGGCGTTGCGCGCGGCGGGTCTGGCCAATGGCCGCGGAGACGGCGTCAAAATTCTCGGCGACGGCGAATTGACCAAAAAACTCACGGTGAGCGCGCACGCGTTCAGCGCGTCCGCCCGCGCCAAAATCGAGGCCAAGGGCGGCGCGTGCGAGGTGGTGGGACCCAAATCCGCCGCACCGGCGAAGCCTGCCGCACCGGCCAGGGCCTGAACGCACTTTTGACGCATGTTCCGCTCCATCATCCACACCTTCAAAATTCCGGGGTTGAAGTCCCGGATTTTGTTCACGCTCGGCTTGCTGGCGATCTGCCGTTTGATGGCTTGGATTAGCTTTTGACGCATGTTCCGCTCCATCTACAACACGTTCGTCAACTGCTTCAAAATTCCGGAGTTGAAGTCCCGGATTTTGTTCACGCTGGGCGTGCTGGCGATCTGCCGTTTGACGGCCTGGATTCGCATTCCAAATCTGAATGGAGTGGCGCTGACTGAATTCTTCCAACACAACGCTCAAAGTGGCGGCGGGTTGCTCGGCATGTATAACACCTTCGCGGGCGGCGCATCGGAACGTTGCGCCATTGGCGCGCTCGGCATCATGCCTTATATCAGCGCGACGATTATCATTCAATTGCTCACGGCGGTCTGGCCCAAATTGAGCAAACTGGCCCGCGAGGAAAACGGCCGGACGAAAATCATCCAATATGGCCGTTATTTGACGGTACTGTTGTGTTTGGGTCAGGGATTGTTTTTCGCCATCGGTTGGGAACATCCCCAAAATATCTTTCACGGGTTTCAAGGGAATCTCGTGCTCGATAGCAACCACATCTGGTGGTATCGCATTCAGACCGTGCTCATCATGACGACGGGCACCATGTTGCTGATGTGGCTGGGCGAACAAATCAGCGAGCGGGGCGTCGGCAACGGCGTGTCGCTGGTCATCACCATCGGCATCGTGGCCCGGCTGCCGCGGGCCTTGGTGGCGTTAAAAGACATGTTTTGGCCCGGCGGCGGTATTCAATCCAACTACCATCTGGCGGGCACGGGTGTGATGCTGCTGATCTTGCTGGTACTGGTCATTGGCGGCGTGATTGCGATCACCCAGGCCCAGCGGAAAGTCCCGGTGCAATACGCGCAGCGCGCGATCGGACGCAAGATGTATTCCGGCGGCACCTCGTTCATGCCCTTGCGCGTGAATTACTCCGGTGTCATGCCGATTATTTTCGCGCAATCCATCCTGATGTTCCCGCAAACCATTTTTCTGCATTTGGGAAACATGGTCAGCGTGCCATTCCTCAAGAATCTCTTCATCGGCATCGCGCAAGACCTCAATTCCGGCTCGGTGCTTTATTTGGCGATTTATTCGCTGATGATTTTGTTCTTCGCTTACTTTTGGGTGGCCACGCAGTTCAATGAATTGCAAATCGCCGACGATTTGAAAAAGAACGGCGGTTACATTCCGGGCGTGCGTCCGGGGCAGGGCACCAGCGACTATTTGCACAAGTCCATGAGCCGCATCACGCTGGCGGGCGCGATTTTCCTCATGATCATCGCGACCATCCCCATTATCTTGTCGCGCCAGATGAGCATTCCGTATGACGTGGCGCAATTTTTCGGCGGCACCAGCATTTTAATCACCGTCGGCGTTTTGCTGGACACCATGCGCCAGGTCGAATCGCATTTGATGATGCGGCATTATGACGGATTTTTGAAGAAGGGCCGGTTGCGCGGGCGGTTTTAGCCGCGCGTTCGCAGAGGCAAAATGATCATTCTAAAAAGCCAGCGCGATCTGGAACTGATGCGTCCGGCAGGTACGGTGGCGGGTACGGTGTTGGATGAAATCACCGCGTTCATCAAGCCGGGATTGACGACGCGGCAGGTGGATGAGTTCGCCGCGGCGCGCATCAAAGCGCACGGCGCCAAAAGCGCGTTTTTGGGCTATCGCAAATATCCGTGTCAAACGTGCATCTCGGTGAACGAAGAGGTCGTTCACGGACTGGCCGGCAATCGCGAATTGCACTTTGGCGACATTGTGAGCATGGACGTGGGCGTGATTTACAAGGGCTTTGTGGGGGATACGGCGCGGACGGTGGCGGTGGGTGGTTGCGGCGTGCTGGCGCAGCGTTTGATGGACGTGACGGAGCGCGCGCTGCACGAAGGCATTGCGGCGGCCGTGCCGGGAAATCGGGTGACGGACATCTCGCGCGCGGTCCAAAATTACGTCGAGGGCAACGGGTTCAGCGTCGTGCGGGAATTTGTCGGGCATGGGGTTGGCCGTTCGATGCATGAAGAGCCGCAGGTGCCCAATTTTGTCGATCCGAAGAGCAACCAGAAGCTCCGGCCGGGCATGACACTGGCCATTGAGCCGATGGTCAACGCGGGTCAGGCGGCGGTAAAAATTTTGAAAGACGGCTGGACAGTCGTCACCCAAGATGGTTCACTGTCCGCTCATTTTGAGCATACGGTGCTGATTACCGAAAGTGAACCGGAGATTTTGACATGGCCGGAAAAGATGCCTTCATCGTTGAAGGTGTCGTGATTGAAGCCAGGCCGAACCGCACGTTTTGTGTGGAATTGGCCAACGGACACCGGCTGCTGGCGTTTGTGGCGGGCCGGGCGAAACAGCGCTTTGGCGGCCTGGCGCCGGGCGACCGGGTGAAATTGCAATTGACGCCTTACGATTTGTCCGCGGGGCGGATTTTGGTGGAAACGGTTAAACCGGTTAAATGAGTGATTGGTTAAACGGTTGCCTGTACGTGCGATTTGACCAATCACTTGTTTAACGAGTTGCAGATTTAACGAATTACGAAAGAACATGAAAGTTCGCGCGTCAGTTAAAAAATTGTGTGAGCACTGCAAGATTGTGCGCCGCCGCGGCGTCATTCGCGTGATTTGCACGAACAAACGGCACAAACAGCGGCAAGGTTGATTTGATTTATGGCACGCATCATTGGTGTGGAAGTTCCGCCGAACAAGCGCATTGAAATCGCGCTGCGCTACATTTACGGCATCGGCCCGTCCAACTCGAAGGAGATTCTGGAGCGCGCCAACATCAGCCCGGACATTCGCGCGAAGGATTTGACCGAGCAGCAGCTTTCCCAAATCGTCCATGCAATTCAGGAGGGCAAATACGTCATCGAAGGCGATTTGCGCCGCGAACTCGGCATCAACCTCAAGCGTCTGCAGGGCATCAAATGCTATCGCGGCATCCGGCACATGCGCGGATTGCCGGTGCGCGGCCAGCGCACGCAGACCAACGCCCGCACGCGCAAAGGTCCGCGCAAGACGGTGGGCGTGCAACGCAACCCGAATGCCAAGACCGGCATCCACTAAAATTTCGTATGGCTGAAGAAAAAAAGAAACCCGCTCCCAAAAAGAAGGAGGCAAAGCCGGAAGCCGCTGCCGAGGCTCCGGCCCAAAACGCCGCGGCCAAACCGGCTGAAACAGCTGCGGCCAAACCGGACGAAAAGGCCGCAGCCAAACCGGCTGAAGAAAAATCTGCGAAAAAGGGCGCTCCCGCTGCGGAAGCTTCCGTTGGCAATGCGGCGAAGCCGGCGGATGCGGCGGTTATTCCGGTGGCGCCGACGGCGGCTGAACTTTTAGGTGAGGACGCCGGTGCAAAAAAGGTCATCAAGGCCAAGCACGCCAAGAACATCAGTTCCGGCATCGCCAACATTCTGGCCACTTTCAACAACACACAGGTCAGCATCACGGATATGCACGGAAATCTGATTGGCTGGTCCACGGCCGGGCGGGTCGGGTTCAAGGGCTCGCGCAAGAGCACCGCTTACGCCGCACAGCAGGTTGCCCAGGATGCCGCGCGCCAGGCGATGGCGCATGGCATGAAGGAAGTTGAAGTGCGCGTCAAAGGGCCCGGTTCCGGCCGCGAATCCGCCATCCGCGCGTTGCAGGCCATCGGACTGGAAATCAGCGCCATCAAGGACGTGACGCCCGTGCCCCACAACGGTTGCCGTCCGCGCAAGAAACGTCGCGTCTAGTAAATCTCAAATTTGAAATCATAAAGTATGGCTCGTTATACAGGTCCTCGTGTTCGCATCAGCCGCCGGTTCGGAATACCGATTTTCGGCCCGTCGAAATATCTGGAGCGCCGCAACTATGGTCCCGGCGTGCATGGTCCCAAGTCGCGCCGCAAGCACACCGATTACGGTCTCGGCCTGATCGAAAAGCAGAAGCTCCGTTATTACTACGGGCTGATGGAACGCCAGTTTCGCGGGGTTTATGAAAAGGCGCGCAAACGCCGTGGCGTCACTGGCGAGCAGATGTTGCAGATTTTGGAGACGCGCCTTGATAACGTGGTCTTCCACCTCGGTTTTGCGAACACCCGCGCCGCGGCGCGCCAGATGGTTTCGCACGGCCACATCACGGTGAACGGCCGCAAGGTGAATGTGCCGTCGTATTGCCTCAAGGTGAACGACACCATTGCCGCGAAGAATTCAAACGTCTCGCGCCAGCTGGCCACGAAGAATCTAGAAACCGCCACGAGCCGCTCGGTGCCGGACTGGCTGTCCATGAACAAGGAAGAGTTCAAAGGCACGGTCATGCGCATCCCGACGCGCGACGAAATCCAGCCGATTGCCAATGAGCAGGCGGTGGTCGAATTTTATTCCCGTTAAGTAAAAACCAAAAACATAACAATTATACGGACTTCGATTGCTGCCGGGAATAACAGCGACGGGGTCAGATTAAAATTGTTGAAAGGAAAACATGCCAGTACGTCTAGGTCGTTTCGAAATGCCCAAGCGGTTGCAAAAGGATGACGCCAGCGCCACCGCCACCTATGCGAAATTTATCGCCGACCCGTTTGAAACCGGTTACGGCCACACCATCGGCAACTCGCTCCGCCGGGTGTTGTTGTCCTCGCTCGAGGGCGCGGCCATCACCTCGTTGAAGGTGGACGGCGCGATGCACGAGTTCGCCACGATCGAAGGCGTGGTCGAGGATGTGACCGACATCGTTTTAAATTTGAAGAGAATCAAGTTCAAGGCCCACTCGCGCGACGAGCAGGTTTTGTTGCTTTCCGTAAACAAGGAAGGGCCGGTCACCGCCGCCGA
Organism: uncultured Verrucomicrobiae bacterium; assembly: GCA_963804345.1. Lineage (GTDB taxonomy): Bacteria > Verrucomicrobiota > Verrucomicrobiia > Limisphaerales > UBA11358 > UBA11358. The sequence goes on from CAWDPX010000003.1 coordinate 20,468, forward strand.
CATCCAGGTCAACCAGAACGTCGAACTGGTCAACCCCGACCAGCTCATCTGCACGCTGGACAAGAAGAAAAAGCTCGAGATGGAACTGACCGTGAAAATCGGCCGCGGCTTCTGCCCGGGGGATGAAAACAAAAAACCCGGACAGGCCATCGGCGTGGTGGCGATTGACTCGCTGTTTTCACCGGTCACCCGCGTGCGTTACGCCATTGAGGCCGCCCGTGTCGGCAACCGCACGGATTACGACCGGCTGATCCTGGAAGTCTGGACGGACGGCCGGCTGTCGCCCGATGACGCCCTCACGCAGGCTTCGGCAATTTTGCAGCATCATCTTGACGTGTTCGTCGGTTACGACAAGAACGCGATCGAATTCGAGGAAGCCGCCGACAAGCAGGACGAGGAGAAGTCGAAGATGAAGAAGCTCCTCAACATGAGTGTCAACGAAATCGAGTTGAGCGTCCGGGCGGCGAACTGCCTGAACAACGCGAACATCACCAGCGTCGGCCAGTTGGCGATGAAGACCGAGCAGGAAATGCTCAAGTATCGCAACTTCGGCAAGAAATCGCTGAACGAAATCAAAGACAAATTGACGGCTTTGGGCCTGTCCCTCGGCATGAACTTCGAGCCGGGATTGCTCGAAGCGCCGAAGGAAGAACCCAAGGCGGAATAAGGACCAGCTATGCGACATTTGAAGCGAACGGCCAAACTGGGCCGCACCTCCCGGCACCGCGATGCGATGCTGGCCAACCTGGTTTGCAGCCTCATCAAACACAAACGTGTGACCACGACCCTCGCGAAGGCGAAGGCCGCGCGTTCCGTTGCGGAAAAAATCGTCACCCTGGGCAAGCACGCCACGATCCAGTCGCGCCGGCTGGTGGCCGCGCGTTTGCACACCCGTGGCACCACGGAGCAATTGACCAAGGACGAACGCCAGAAATGGCGGCAAAACGAGGACGTGCTGAGGATTCTTTTTGATGACATCGCGCCCGCGTTCAAGGAGCGCCACGGTGGCTACACGCGCATCGTCAAAATGAACCAGCGGCAGGGCGATGCCGCGCAGCGAGCCATTTTGGAATGGGTGGATTTCACGTCTCCGGCGCCGGCGGCGGAGGAAACCGCGCCCGGGACCGAAGCGAAAACGCCGGAACCGGCCAAGGAATCAACCGCCAAAAAGGCCGAAGCCAAGGCTTGATGCCGGCAGATCCCCGATAACATTTCAAAGCCCGCTCGTTCGAGCGGGCTTTTTTGTTGGGCGGAAACATCGAACACTGAACTCCGAACATCGAACATCGAATGAAAAGTTAAACGATAGAACACTTCGACGTTCGGCGTTCGATGTTGGATGTTCCCGCTCATCTTAACCAGAAGAACAGCATCCCCGCCACTACCAGCAGTGCCGCCACCCACCAGAACCATCCGATGCCGCGCGGCTTGACCGGCTCCGGGCCGAATTCCCTTTTTACAAATTCGTCGTGGTTGAAGTTATCATCCGGCAATCCAAGATGGCTGGCATACGCGGTTTCCGACCAGCCGGTTTGCTCGTCCGAACCGCATTCGGGACACACCCTGGCGTTCCGCGGCACTTCGGCGCCACAGTTCGGACAGACATCAGGAGTCATAAGGATTTAGGATTTCAGATTTACGATTTACGCGTGCCATCCGATTTTGCCAGTTGTCGAAGAATTATGAGACTCGTAAATCGTATATCGCAAATCGCAAATCACCCGCCCACACCGGCGTATTCCTCGTCGGTTTTCAACCCGAGCTCCATCAAAATGTAATCGTGGGAAATGGCCTGCATGTCCTTGACGTGATTTTCCAGGCGCAAAAGCTGGCTGAAACCAAGCAGGGCAAACATCTTGATGGCTGCGGCCTGTTCGCCAATGAATTCCGCCTCGACCTTTTCCAGGCCGACCTGCCGCGCGATTTCGATGATCTCGCCGATGAGCGCCCGTGCCAGGCCGCGTCCGCGAAATTCCGGATGCACCAGCACGCTGACGCGGCCTACGTGCCGCTTCCAGCCGCCGAGTTGCTGGTGCAGCGTGGCGTCGCCGGCGATTTTTCCGCCCACCAACCCAACCAGCGGCAGGTTGCGCCCGTAGTCAAGGTTCCGGCACCAGTCACGGATGGTTTCAATTTCCGCGACGCGATGTTTGATGAACATCCGCTCATGTTCGGGGATGCTGAGAAACAAACTGTGGAATTCCTTTTCATCGTCGGGGCGCAACTGGCGCAATGTCGCCTTCGTGCCATCCTTGAGCTGGACGACTTTGGGAAACCGCTGGAGTTCAAGTTCAATGCTGAATGACATGTTTCCTTTCCATTTTGATGAAAATCTGCCTCACGCACCCGAAAACGCAAGACTCAATCCGCTGCAACTCGCCCTGTTCTCGTTTGGAGTTCCGCTTTCAGGCGGTTCGGGCGAAACATCGCGATTTGGCCGCCTGAAGGCGGGACTCCGAACAGTCAGCTAGCTTCGTCAGGAACAGTTTCTCATCGTGCCCGTTCAATCCGGTTGTGGCGATTCGCCGGCAACGCCGTTGGCGTGGTTCCGCAATCGTTCGTCGATGCGCGCCGGATCAAGACTCCAGCGCGCCGCCAGCAATGGGACTTTTCCGACATTGGTCGCCGTCCATTCCGCCGCCGCCCATGAGGCGGCATCCGGATGTTCCCCGTAGCCAAAGCATTTCATGCTTAATTCCATCTCGGCGGCGGTTTTGCGGCCCTGATTCCACACGGTTTCGCCCGCCCACGCATACGCGCGCGTCACCACGCCGTTTTCCACGCGCATCCAGGCGTGATGATGCAGAACCCGTTCCGCCTGGAAGAATTGCACGTGGCCGAGTTTGCGGCTGAGTTCGGTCAGAAAATGAAAACACTCGTCCACGTCGCAACCCGGATTCGGCAGGCCGGAACCGGTGACAATGATCCAGCCGTTCACCGGCGGGCCGATGAAAAACCCGTGCCCGCCCGTCATTCCTTCGGCCCAGGGGCAGGGCGCAAAATGATCCAGGCCCAGCGCGGCTTGAACGGCTTTGGGATTAAGCGAACGGACCGCCAGCCAGCAGGTGGGGCGCGAGCCAAACGCCGAATGGAACAAGGGGAATTTTTCCATCTGCCGAATTTTGAACTCCGCCAGGCGCGCCCGGCGGTGCAGTGCAGTCATCCAAATGAGCATCATTATGCCCAAACCAGACACGAACCCAAGCATAGCCAGCAATGCCGGCGGAATTGCACTCATCTGATTCACGTTCTGAATTTACGCCCGCCCATCGTACGGGTTCAAACAAAATCTGGGAGGGTCGCCATGTCGGGCGCAACTTGACACCACCATCAACTCCCTCGCCCCGCCGGAGCGGGGAGAGGGTCGGGGCGAGGGGATTTGAATTTTAACGCGCCACCTCTCGTCCCTCTCCCCCAACTCCGTTGGCGGAGAGGGAGAAAAATAACGATTGTATCAAGTTGCGCCCGCCGTGTCAGCGACCCTGATTATTGGGACGGCGAGCTGTCCTCGAGAGTCGTAGCCGCTCCCTATCCGCCGTCACCGATGGGGAAGAGATTTCCCCGAACGAATTCGCGCGTTGACCCCCTGAACCGTAGCAGCCGACGTGAGTCGGCTCTGACATGGCTTTGAACAAGATGGAGCGGACTCACGTCCACTGTTACAAGGTTCATGGGGAGCTTCGACCTCCAACAATGGACGCTCATCGGGGCCATGAACCGGTTCGATGTTGCTCCTCTGCTGGCTGTAAAATATGTTTTTACAAGTTTCTGACCTGCAATCAGATGACAAAACTTTGATGCAGGTGAATCAAAGTATTGCATGCTGTTCCGCCCGCCGGTTCATGGAAAGGGCTGGAGCGAAGTGGCGTGAATTGGAAGGAGATTCAGCTTGCCGCCAGCCAGTCGAGATACTTTTTATTCCCCGCGCTCAACGGCAGGACGATAAACTCCGGCGTGTCGTAGGGATGCCGGGCGAGAACCAATCTCTCCAGCGCGGCTAGTTTTGACTTCTGCGTTTTCAAAACCAGCAAAACCTCCGCGCCGGATTCAATCTTTCCCTGCCACCAGTAATGCGATTCGATCTTCGGGATGAGATTCGCGCAGGCAATCAGGCGCGCTTGCAATGCCGCCCGCACGAGCACTCGGGCAATTTTTAAATTTGGCGCGGTGACCAATACAACGGCGAATTTTGCGGCAGGTTTCATTTTATCGGAGATGATAAATTTGCAGCCTATCAGCCTGGTTAGGCGGCAACATGTCGAAATCTCTTGCTGACTCCATAAATCGGAAAAGCCAGACAAATACCCCAGACGATACTATTCAAAACTGAACACAAAATCAGGGCAGGCATGAGGTAGGCACTGCTGACGCCATCAAGCAAGATGGACGACGGTGCGCCTAAAACTATGAATGCCCACTGAACAAAGACCGCGAAATGTGATGGCGGCGGAGTAGGCACAAATCCAAAGAACTGCAAAAGAGAGATGTGCGACCACTGAACTTCCAGCAGCGCGTAGCTAATCCAGAAGCATAGTAAATTCGTGATAGCTACGACACTCGCTGTTTTGAGAAACTTTTTCATGTGCTCAATGCCGCCTAACCACCAAGTAATGGACTGCTCATTGAATGCAGCCTATCAAGATTCATGTTTTTTTTGATTTCGCAAAAACCTTTCATACACAAATCCTTTGCCTGTGAATTGTTGAATTTCATGTCCGACAAAGGCTGCAGGCTGTACTGATGATTTTCATTTGCCGAATCCGGTTTATTTCACGCCGGATTTCTGTTTAAGTCAAGGCATGGACGCTGTATTGCCGCCACTGACACCGGGGACGCTTTACCTCGTCGCCACGCCGATTGGCAACCTCGAGGACATCACGCTGCGCGCGCTGCGCGTGTTGCGCGAGTGCGACGTCGTCGCCGCTGAGGACACGCGCCATTCCGGGCAACTATTGAAGCATTTCGGAATCTCCAAACCGTTGCTCAGTTATTTCCAGTTCAACGAGGCCAAACGCAGCGAGGAAATCATCGAGCGCCTCCTGCATGGCGAAAAAGTCGCGCTGGTCACGGACGCGGGCAGTCCCGGCATCAGCGATCCGGGCGAGCGCGTGGTCAAAGCGGCCATTGCCGCCGGTTTTCGTGTTGAATCGGTGCCGGGACCGAGCGCATTGGTTGCGGCGCTCACCGCCAGTGGTCTGCCAACGGACGAGTTCCATTTCATCGGTTTTCTGCCGCACAAATCCGGCCAGCGACGGAACAAACTGGAATCGCTCAAGAGTTTCGACGGCACACTGGTGCTTTACGAATCGCCGTATCGGATTGAAAAGCTGCTCGTCGAACTCAGCGAAGTTTTCCCCGAACGGCAGGTGGTGCTGGCGCGCGAGCTGACCAAGAAATTCGAGGAATTTCTGCGCGGCAAACCGGCGGAGCTGCTGGCGATGGCGAAGAAGCGGAGTTTGAAGGGGGAATTTGTGGTGTTGGTGGGGCCGCAAGGCACAAACATCGAACATTGAACGCCCAACATCGAACATCGAATCAAAAGTCGAATGGATGGATACTTCGATGTTCAGCATTCGATGTTGGTTGTTCGATGTTTCCCGACTTTTCACCGGGTCGGAGAACGACGCTCCAAAATAAATGGGTTTGAATTCAATTCTTTGACAAACCACAATGCGCTGTAATGGAAACCGCGTTATTCCTGATGATGGTGGGAACAATTAAATGATGCATCCGGGACACGGCAAAAACCATTTTCAGAAACCCCCCGCCAGCGGAGCGCGCTTTTCCGGGCGCTGGTCGCTGGTTCACGATTTGGGCCTCGGTTGCGCGCTCGTGTTGATTGTTTGCGGCGCGCTCGCGGTTTACACGTCCGGCAATTTGACTTCGCCGCCCGCCGGCTGGCGCTTTCTCGGCCCGGCCCTGGCGGGAATGATTGCCGCCGGCATTCTGAAATTCATTTTCACCGGACGCGCTTTGACGCTTGGCGAAGCGGTCCGGGATTTTCTGTTCAGCGGCCTGCTTGCCGCTTCGGCGCGCCACCTGTTGCTCTGGCAGGCACCGCAAAACTTTTCCGGGCTGGTCCAGCTCAGCCCCATCAGCGCCACGGTTTTTTACCTGCTCTATCACGCCGCCAACACCTATCGCCTGGTGAACTCAAGGAAACACCTGGACACCATTGCGGGCGCGGCAATCACGGTCATTCCCTTCGCGCTGGGACTGCCGCTCGCACTGCTGTCGGATCAACTGGCGGGTTCACTGGGCAACCCCGTCACGGCCGGTTTGCTGTCGGGTTCTCCGGCTTGGTGCATGGGAATCGGCCGGGCGCTGTTGCTGTTTTTGTTCAACGTGCTCCTGGCCCAGACACTGGCCCTGACCGCGTCCCGCCGACCGCTGACCAGCGTGAGCGCGCATCTCTGCCTGCTGCTGGCCGCCGCTGCGTCCATCATCGCTCCGGGCGTGGCGGATTTGGGTTCAGGAAATTTCGCCGCCGGATTGCCCGGGGCGTTGAAACCGGTTGTCGCCGTTCTGGCCACGTTGCTCTCGCAAGGCGCATTGTGGGCGGAAGTTTTCATGGTGACCGGGATGATCATGGACGGCATGCGCGTAATAGCACCAACACGCGCCACGATGAAGGCGCACGCCGTCAGTGGGATGAAAAAGGGCATGGTTTTCAGCGGCGTCCTGATGACGCTCCTGCAACTGCTCCACATTGTCGCCGGTGCGCCGGTTGTGCAAAATCTTTGCCGGACTTTTCCAGTGTTGTTGCTGGCCGTCGCTGGCGCGATGGCGTTTCCGTTGTTCAAGGCGATCATCGAAACCTTTGACGGCAGCCGGTCTTTTCTTCATCGCGCACTGAGTGCCTGGCGCCAGCCGGTGCTGATGGCGCGCGGCGTGGCCGTTGGCATTGCCGGCGCCATCGCGTTGGGCGTAAATCTGCCGGCGCTTCCGACTTGGCAGCGCGTGGCGTTCGGTCTGGCGGCGGGTGCGCTGACTTATGCCGGCGTCAGTGTACTGCGCGATCTGGTTTACGGCATGAGGAAGTGCGGCGGGCTGAAATCATGGCGCGTGTATCTGGTGGAAGGCGGGCTGGGCGCGTTTGTCGGCGCCGCGTTCGCGTTCTATTTCGACAACGCGCAAATTCCCGTCGTGCTGGATAAGCTCAATCTTTACAACACTTTCGGACTGAAACCGGCGGCGGATGATTTTTATCCGCTGCTCAGCAAGTGGGGCCACATCCAGCTCGGCACTTATGCCGGCGGCGCGAAACTGCTTTTCAACGAAGCGTTGAAAGGCGTGATTGGCTGGGGCGTGGCGGCCTGGCTGTTCGCTGTTAATCGCTCGTTCCTCACCGCGCTGTTCCAACGCGATACCGCGCCCATCCGGCGGATGTTTTCCCGCAAGGGTGTCGCCGAACTGACTGAAAACACGATTCAAGTCCTGCGCTGGGGATTGTGGATGGCGCCGATCATTTTCACCTTCCTCAAACAAATGTCCGTGCCGACCTGGTATAATCAAGACGGCGCGGTCCACACTGTTTTCTGCATTTTCAAAGGTGTCACGTTGGACACGGCGAGCTTCCAGGCATGGAGTCTGAAAGTGTTCATGTGGGTGCTCGCTTATGATTTATTCCGCATCTTGATCTGGATTGATCACATGGGTCTGCGAGTCGCCACCCTCGTCAATCTGAGTTTCATCGGCATGGACCGGCTTGACGAACGCCTCTCGCGCTTCATCGGCCCGGTCGCCGCCGCAGCGCGCTGCATTCCCGAAGGCGTCAAACGCTTCACCACTTGGGCGCCGCTGCTGATTCCGTTTTTTATTCCGAGGGGAAAGGATTGGGACTGGGCGTGGTCGCAATCCGAAGCCATCCAGCAGGCGTCCGGCGGCGGTTTGGCGGAAACGTTGGGACATTTTTCGGCGCTGCAAATGGCGGTGGCGGGAATCGCGGCGGTGCTGGCCGTCGGATTTGTTTCCTTTGGTGTCCGCGCCTGGCATTCACGCTCGGCGAAAGGCCGGCAAACCAGTTTCCGGCTGGGCAACCACACTTATGCCGTCGAATGGAAATCCAGCGGCGAAATCACCAGCACGCTGACAGAACATGGATGCGACCTCACCCGCCGCGCCTACGACCGCCTTGAGCCTGCGGGTCGCGCGTTGTTCGTGGCCGATGTGGCGCCGGCCGGGCAGCCAAAGTCGTGGCCGGTCATCGGCAATTTCCCGGCAGAAATCGCGCCGCCGGCCACGGTTGAACAGGGTGACTCGGTTCTCGTTCTGGCGCAGACGGCCAACGAAATCCAGACAGTGGTGCGCATCACGCTGCCGTCGGATTCCGACGCCGTGGAGCTTTGGGAAATCACCGTGACCAATTCCGGTTCGCGGGCGCGTGACCTCAAAGTTGTGCCGTATTTGGAATGGGTGTTGAATTCGCCGCAGTCGGACCGCAGCCACACCCAATACAACCGCCTGTTCCACGAAGTGAATTATGACGCCGGTTTGAATGCGTTGATTGCGACGCATCACGAAACCAGACAAACCGGTTTGCTGGCGGCGGAAACGCCGCCGGAAGGATTTTTGTCGGCGCGAGTGGATTTCATCGGTCGCGCGGGCAGCGTCTGGAAACCGCGCGCGCTGGAAACGCTCGCATTCCAGAAGCCATCCACCACCGAACCGTGTCCGAGCTTTGATGCCATCGGCAGTTTGCTGCTGAACGTTTCGCTGGCACCCGGCGCGACCGGCAAATTGCGATTGTTGATGGGCTGTGCCGAAGATCGGCAGCAGGCGGCGGATTTAATCTCTCACCATTTGAAAATTCAGACTGATCCCAGAGCGCTGGCCGAAAAATCATCGGCCCGGCAGCCACGCATCGGTCATGGCGAAATTCCGCCCGGCACGCCGCAGCCGTATTTTGAATTCACTGATGGCGGCAACACGCTCCGCGTCCGCACGCCGTTCACGCCGCGCCCCTTTGACCACACGATGGCGAACGCGCTCGGTCATGTCCTTTGCGTGACCAATCGCGGATTGCACACCTCGTCCAGCCTGAACGCGCAGCAGAACCGGCTCACGACGGACTGGGCCGACACGGTGACGAATGAACTGCCGTCTGAAATATTTTATCTCTATGATGTTGATGAGCAACGCTGGCTCTCGCCCACCTGGCTGCCGTTGCGCGACGCCGAAGCCGGATACGAAACGGATTTTGGCGTGGACGGCACGGCGACATTCCGCATGCAGCGCGGCAAACTTTCCACGGAATTGACGGCGTTCGTGCCGCCCGACGAGCCGGCGGGCTTTTATCTTCTCACCATTCGCAACGACGGCGATGCGCCGAGGAAAATCCGGTTCGCGCCGTATTTCCGCATCGCGCTGGCCGACCAGCCGGAAAACTCCGGGCCGCTGGAAATTGAGACGGACGCGGCGAACGCCACCGTTTATTTTACCAATCCGCGCAACACCTTCCGCTCCGGCCCGGCGTTCGCGGCGATTTCCATGCCGCCGGAAAAAATCGAGACGCGGCGCGGTCGTTTCCTCGGCCCGGGACGTTCCCCGGCACATCCCGCAATGGTGGAAACCGGCGAACCTTGGGCCGGGCCAACTGATGATGTGGCGGCCATCGCCAGTTTTCTCGTCACGCTGGAAATTCCCGCCGGAGCATCCCGCACGATCTCGGTCATGCTCGGCCAGAGCGACACCCTCGAACAGGCGGCGGCGGTGGTGCGGCGCTGCCGGACGGTGGCAGCCGCGCAATCAAAACTGGCCGCCACCCGCGCCTGGTGGCTTGACCTGATGCGGACTCTGCAGGTTGAAACCACCGACCCGGCATTTGACCGCCACCTGAACTGGCTGAAATACCAGGCGCTCGCGGAACGCCTCTGGGCGCGCAAAGGTTTTTACCAGTCGAGCGGCGCGTTTGGTTTTCGCGACCAGCTTCAGGACGCGGTCAATTTGATCTGGGTGGACCCGGCCCTGGCGCGGCGGCAAATCTTGCTGCACGCCCGGCAACAATTCGTCGAGGGCGACGTGCTGCATTGGTTTTTTCTCCAGCAGAATGGCGGCACGGGTCTGGGCGCGCGCACGCATGCTTCCGACAACCTGCTCTGGCTCGGCTGGGCCACTGCCGAATACGTGCGCATGACCGGTGACGAATCCATTCTCGACGAGACGCTGCCGTATCTCGTGGCGGAAACGCCGCTGCCGCCATTGCCCGAAGGCCGGTACGGGATGGGGCTGTTCGCGCATGTTTCGCCGCGCGAGGAGACGCTCTGCGATCACGTGCTGCGCGCCGTGGATCTGGTTCTGGAAGAACGTTTCGGCGCGCACGGCCTGCCACTCATCGGCTCGGGCGATTGGAACGACGGACTGGACGCCATCGGCAGCGAAGGTCGCGGCGAAAGCGTCTGGCTCGGTTTCTTCCTCCATTACACCTTGGAGCATCTCCTCGGCGTGATTGAAAAGCGCAAAGGCGCTGCGCGCCGGCAATATTATTGCGAACGGCTGAACGGGTTGAAGGCTGCCATCGAAAAAGTGTGGCGTGGTGACCGCTATCTGCGCGCGATTCACGACGACGGCACGGAAATCGGCGTGAAGGACAGCGGCATCTGGGAGATTGACGCGTTGAACGCCGCGTGGGCGGTGATGCCCGGCATCAACCGCGAGCGCGGCCGTATCATGTTCGACACCGCCTTGCGCGTCCTCGAACGCGACGACGTCATCCTGCTGGGCTGGCCGGCGCTGCGCGAGGATTCCAGGCCGTATCTGGGCCGGAGCAGTCACTATCCGGAAGGCGTGCGGGAGAACGGCATGTATTGCCACGGCGTCCAGTGGTTGATCGGCGCCGCGCGTCTGCTTGCCGGGCAGTTCGCGGCGGATGGCGATCTTGCGACGGCGCAATTTTACCGCGACGCCACGATCCGCCTGTGGCGAAAAATCGCGCCGGTTTCGCACGTCACGCCCGATAAAATCGAAATTTACGGCGGCCAGCCGAACCAGCAGGCGGCGGACCTGCTCACCAACTTTGAGCCGGGCCGGATGATTTGGAACGGCTACACCGGCGCCGCCGGCTGGATGTTGCGGCAAAGTTGCGAAGGCGTGATCGGCGCAACGCTGGTCAACAATCGCGTGGTGTTGCCGGATGATCTGGCACTGCCTCGCGGTGATTTGAAAATCGTGCGTTTGCAGCGGGAAATATCCTAAATTCCGCTGTTAATTTAGCCGCAACCAAATCTTTTTGGACTGCGGCGGGAAGCGAAACGCCGCGCCGCTTTGGAAGCTCTGTCCGCAGTCGAAAAAGCGGTGTCGCCGCTGCCCTTTGCCACTGCAAAATCCTCGCAGATTGCAACTCAATCAAACTCCGCTTTGCAACCGCCCCTCGCTCCGCTACTCTCGTCCGCGTCAGAATTTCAAAAACTCCATGCTGGTGCTGAATTTAATTGGGAAAAAGCGATGGTGAAACCGATGATTGAAGCCCAGGAACTAGCGCGCCGTTTCAACGAAGATGAGGCGGTGTGGCGCAGCTACGAACACAAGCGGGCGTTACGCCGGTTGCTTGGGTCGCGCTCGCCACTGCCGGAGGACATTTTGGATTGTCTCGACTGGCAGGCGGCGGAGCGGGAATGTCGCGCGCTGCGTGCCGTCGGATTTTTCCACCCATGAAGATTATGAAGCCAAAGAAGCCGATTGAAACCCTGATTTTGAACCTGCGCGGCCAGAAGGTGATTTTGGATGCCGACTTGGCGGAGCTTTATGACGTACCGACAAAACGGCTCAACGAACAAGTGAAGCGCAATGCCGACCGTTTCCCGGAAGATTTCATGTTTCAGTTGACCGGGCAGGAATGGAGCAACCTGAGGTCGCAAATTGCGTCTTCAAGTTTGGAAGTTCCTAAAAAAGAAGACGTTGTGCCGAACTGGTCGCAATTTGCGACCAGTTCGAAACAGCATCGAGGGGCGGCTTACCGGCCATTCGCCTTCACTGAACACGGCGCCATCATGGCGGCGACGGTGTTGAACAGTCCCGAAGCCGTGGCGATGAGCGTGTTTGTGGTGCGGGCGTTCATGCAGATGCGCGAGCAACTGGCGGCCAACGCGGCCATTCTCAAGCGGCTGGCGGAAATTGACAAGACGCTGTTGGAACATGATTCGGCGTTACGCACCATCTGGACCAAGCTCCAACCGCTGCTCGCGCCGCCGCCCGAATTGCCGAGGCGCCGCATTGGTTTTCAAGCCGACGACAAATGAGGACATTGCTTGGCGGCACGGGTTGCCGCCCAACCGGCATGAACATTTTTTTCCGAAAGATCAATTCCAACGCCGCCGTGCTTTTGCCGGCGCTTTGGTGGACGCATCATGATACTAACCCCGATTCTGGTAGGGCAAAGCTGCCGCTTTGCCTTGGTCGCGGTGTCGGCGAGCGGAATGATGTCAGTGACCGGACGGGCAAAAACATCGCTTCGCTTGTTTTTGCGGCAGTTTGGGCGTCGCGGCAGCGACGCACTACCGTGAGGGTAATGTCAAGATGCGCTGCTCTATTATTATTGCTCGTGCTTGTGGCGGGCTGCCGGACGGCGTCTCCGCACCAGCAAACGGCATTCAATTTTCCCAATGTCAATCCGGCGCGCACGCACACACGGCTGCTGTTGGAGAATGCGATGCTTTATACCGGCGCCGCCAATGCCATGACCGACCCGGCGTCCGGTTATCCGGTCGAAGGCTGGAATCAGAATCTGAAGAAGGGACTTTACCTGCGCCAGTTCACGCAGTTGACCGCCATCGGCGAGTGGTTGGAGTTGATGGCCAACATCACCGCCGGTTACGCGGACAATCCCTGCATCTCACGCGACGAGGCGAAGACGCGGCTTATCCAAATTGTCGGGAGTCTGCGCCACGACCAGCAGGACCCGCGGGTCAGCGCCGAAGGTCTGTTGGTGAATTTCATTGGCTTTAAGAACTCGCAGCGCATACCGCCGCTTTCAGAAATCATCGAGAAACAGAAATTCATTGATGCGTACGGAGAGGGAAAGGCCGCCATCCTCTGGAAGGCGATGCGCGAAAAAGGCTGGATTGTTCCCCACCACGACGACAAGGAAGCCGACATCAGACGGAGCGGCCAATACGGAACGAATTATTTTAACGGGCCATTGGCGCCCTTCGCGGCAGATGCGGACACGGCGCGGATTATGGCGCTGATGGACCGGCGGGTGGTGCAGATCGTTTTCGGCGACAACGCCAACCTCTCGGCGTCCATGGCCAAGGCGATCGGCGCATTGCTTGAAGTGCGGGATGACCCCGCCATCGGCGCATTGAGAACCGAGATGGAACTTTTTCTGGAAAACCAGCAGGCGGGCTATGCGCATCTGTTCGACGCGAAGACCGGCACGTTCGTTTTCGGCTGGGACGCCACACGGGACCGGTTGTTTGGCTGGGAAGACGCCGTCGGCAATTACACCGTCGGACACATGAATTATCTGGTGAATGAATTTCGCGGCCCGCTGACGTTTGTCACGCTGCGGTACGGTTTCCCGGCGGCGGCGGTCGCCAACGCGGGATTCACGATCAAACCGTTTCGCACCCGGGCCGGCGATGACATTTACACGCTGGCCACGTGGGAAGGGTCGGCGTTTCAATCGTCCGGCCTGACCCTGTTCATGCAGGAGCTGGAGAACGCCGGCTGGCGCAAAATCATGGAGAACACGGTGAACATCGAACTGGATTTCGCCGCCCGCAACCAGTTGCCCGGGTTTCTGTCGGAAGCCTACAGCGGCCAGGGTGTCGAATACACGGGCCGGATTGGCATTCCGGATATCGCCATCGCCGAAGAATTGCGCATCACCAACGCCCCGTCGCTTTACGCCTTGGGCGCCGCCAGCCAGATCGCGCCGGACAAGGTTGAGCGTTTTCTGGAGACGAACTGGCCGGCGATTTCGCGTCTCTTCACGAAACACGGGCCGTGGGAAGGATGGAGTATTTGCCAAAAACAAGTTCCGGAAATGAGAGTCAAACCCCTCACCCGTCCTGCGGACACCCTCTCCCCGCCTGGCGGGGAGAGGGACGGGGCGAGGGGCGCGTCACAATTTATCCGAAGAGAATCCCAGCAACCGTTTGACAATGTTGACCGCCGCACCGCCATCAAATATCAAACCACCGCCCACACGCTCGCGCTCATTCTTGGCGGCATCGGCTCCGCGCCGGACAACATGCGGCGCTATCTCGAATTCAAGGGATTGTACGGCAACCTGCTTGCGTGGTACGCGCCCGGCAACGCCGTGGATTTCCTGTCGCCGGAAACGCAAATCATTTCCTGGACCAGCGACGGCAGCCCGATCAATTTTTCCCGTGACAAAAAATCGTTTTACATCGCCGGTCGTCCGCTACGGAATGGCCATATCACATTGACGGTGCCGCAAGCTGGAGGTGTCAACCTCTCCAATGGTGAATTGCTCATCCGTTACCGCGCCTCAACGCCGGTCGAACACGCGGTCATTACGCTGACCAAGGTTCAAGGCGGCCCTTATGCCGAACCGCAGTTTCCCACTCAGATATTCGTGCGGTTCAAAGCGACGGAAAGCGGAGCAGGGGAAATCCATGTTCCGCTCCCGGCCACGCCAGGTCTGGCCCGCACCAAAGAACTCGTGCTGGCTTTGGGAAAAGACAGCGAGGCGATGGAGGCGGATTTGACGATCACCGCGCTGAAATTTGTCCCGTTGGCTGGTGGAACCGGGCAAATTCCAGGTTTGGATTTGTAATGATTCCGCTTCCGGTGACCCGGCGGAGTTTGAGTTGGTGAAGTGATTTTGCGCAAACGGATATCTTTGGTTGACGATCAACCGGCCCTCGAAATTGGCTGAAGTGCTTTGGAAAATATGGGATTAATTCTTGAAGGAAGCTATGCAATCCTTTGGTGGTTAAGCATCCTTTTTCTTTTCTGTTGAATTCGGTTCCTGATTTCTTTGTGGCGGTTCCTTCAATCCGATTCGGTCGAGTATGGGAAGCAATACTATAACAACAGACAAAAATGCCCCATTGAATAGAAATTCGTGAAAACCTCTGCGTTCAAAATAGTGACGGTCGAAAATCCAAAATACGGGAAATCCAACAAGCAAAAAAATCACATAGCAAAGCAACATCTTAAGCAAAATGAACTTTGCTGTCCTCTTGGCTCGAAACTCTTTAAGTGTCATAGCGTGTAACGATGCCTAACGGATAGAGTTGAGCTGCATCCGGGCCAGTGACCAAGCTTCAACCTGCGAGCCGCTGGCACGATTCATTTTACGGCTGCGCAAGCAGCCGGCGTGACAGCTATTGGCCAACCCATACCCGTGTCCCGGTGTCAGCTCCAACGATTTGTTCCGTCGCACCGGTTGTGCCTCGTTCAACTTCCGAAGGGAATATCTTTCGCCCACAAGAATCATAGCATCGCTCTTATTACTACGCTGCGAGAGGTCGCTGTTGGCTCCACGCTCGCGTGAGCCACTGCGCCTGCTCGCAGCGCTATTCTATATACGATTACTCTGTTTGCCCAGCAAAAAATATCTCACAGATCGCTCAACAGGTGACGACGGAACAGATAATGGACGGCCTATTTTGCAGTCTATCCTGTTTCGTAAAACGACTGTGATACAGACTGAAATTGTTGTCCAACATATTCTCACGCCCTCCATGACCCCGGGCGCATCTGTTTTTCTCATTAGCACCCGGCTTCAGCCAGGTGAATCGTGCGTGGAGAAAAAGGAAACGGTTTCAACCGTTTTCCGCTCCCGCAGCCACAAAGCCGTTGAAACGGCTTGGAGCCGCATCGCCAGCACCCACCGGGCTGAAGCCCGGTGCTAATGAAAGGTTGCAAGAAAGTGAGATGCGCCCGTTGACCCCGCAAACCTTTCCAGCAAAGACTACAGGCGTGAGGTTGAGAAGATCGTTGCCTTCCGCAAATTATCCCGGATTCAGGATGCGTTTCGGGTCGAGGGCGCGCTTCCAATGAAACTGACTGCGAGTGGCTCCCGGGCGCAACACTGACACTGCCCCCCCATGCCGCACCACGGAAAGCGGAGCGCCGAGCACCGTCTCGGCACGAACAGGCGATTTCCAGCGAATCTTGCCGAGGCGGTGCTCGGCGCTCCGGGGGCAATGCGCGGATGCGCCCGTGGCCCCGCCCGGTGTGTTTGATGGTGTGTTTGGTGGTTGACCATCTGTAAAAAATTGAACATTACTTTTGCAGGCCATGCACGCTCTCATCGCCGGCAAGGCTATTGACCGGAAGATTCATATTAATCTGAGACCACGCGCAACATTCTGATGGAAGGATTATTCAAAATGAAAAAAAGCATGTCTATCGGCAGGATCGTGTTTCTCATCGGGGTGATGCTGGCCCTGATGCCGGGCGCCCGGTTCACCGCCACGGCGGCGGACACCAACAGTTATCAGAACTTCGATGTCGCGGTCTTCGTTGAGCTGGCGGACATGCGCCACATGGCCGCCGACCCCAAATGGATGGAGGAGAGCTGGAACCTGATCAGCCATTACCTGAAGATGGACAAGGTGTGGCTGGAAACCTACCGGGATGGCCAACTTACTCCGGAAGCCGACGTGCGGAAGGTCAAGGAGTTCTTCGCGAGCAAGGGCATCAAGGTGTCCGGCGGCCTGATGTGCACGAAACCGGGCCGGCCCGGCGACCGCCTCACCGGCTTCGACTACGGGAATCCGGCCGACCGCGAACAGTTCCGCAAGGTGGTGGCCTACACCGCCGGCCTTTTTGACGAAATCCTCTTCGACGACCTGTTTATTTTCAATTCCCGGTCCGATTTCGATCAACAGGCCAAGGGCGACCTGAGCTGGACCGATTATCGCCTGAAGGTCATGAAGGAAGTGGGCGAGGACCTTGTCGTCAAGAACGCCAAGAGCGTCAACCCCAAGGTCAATCTCATCATCAAACCGCCGAACTGGTACGACCAATATCAATTCTGCGGCTATAACCTGGAGGCGCAGTCCAAGGCGTTTGACATGATTTATTGCGGCACGGAAACGCGGGACCCGGACAACACCGTCATGCACCTCCAGCAGTACCAGAGCTACGACATCATGCGGTATTACGAGCACACCAAGCCGGGCAAATTCGGCGGCGGCTGGGTGGATCCCGGCGCGCGTCAGACCCTGAACCGCTACACCGAACAGCTCGAAGACACGCTGTTCGCCAAGCCCAGGGAGATCACGCTCTGGTGTTATGGCAACGCACTCGAAACGTTGCGGGCGGCGGATGGGACAACCAACATCACCAGCATCCTGTATGCGGACGCGGGCGACACCTTCGCGAAACTGGACGCGTTTCTCGGCAAACTCGGCCAGCCTTATGGCGTCGCCAGCTACAAACCCTTTGCGTCGTCGGGCGAAATGTATCTGCACAATTTCGTGGGGATGATCGGCGTGCCGATGGATTTGTATCCGTATTTTCCGGAAGAGCGCGGAACCGTTTTCCTCACGGAATCCGCCAAGTTCGATCCGGACATCGTCGGCAAAATTTGGAAGCACCTGAACGCGGACAAAACCGTCGTCATCACCTCCGGCCTTTTGAAAGCGCTGCAAGGGAAAGGCATCGAGAAGGTTGTGGAAGTGGAGGACACGGGCCGGAAGGCGCTGGTGAGCCAGTTCACGTTCCGGCGGTTCATGGATGAGGAGCCGGCGAACGTGTATAACTCGGACAGCGGGATTTTGATTCCGGAACTGGCCTACGGCCTGGTGGATTCGGAGGAAATCATCCAGGGCCTTTACAAGGAGACCAGCCGTTATCCGTTGTTGATTCAGGTGCGGGGCCTGCCCCGGGGCAAATTTTTCATCCTGACCATCCCGGAGAATTTTGACGACCTGTATCATCTGCCGCCGGAGGTTCTCTCGCAAATCCGGCGGGACCTGATGGACGACATCCCGGTGTATCTGGACAGCCCGGCCAAAATCTGCCTGTTCACCTATGACAACAACACCTTCATCGCCAAGTCCTATCAGCCTTTCCCGGTGCGATATAACATCGTCATCAAAAAGGCGGGGGCCAAACTGTTCAATCTCCAGTCCGGCCGCGAGTTGCACGGCTACGTGAACGGCGAGACGACGGTCTTTGAAGTGTTGCAGCAACCACGCACGTACAGCGTGTACCGGTTCGAGTAGGTGGCGGATAGGCGCGGATTTTGAACCGCAAAGCTTGACAGTGATATTCGGTGTATTACAATTGAAGTATGACTGAAGTGTTTCAATGTCGCATGGAACGCGCCCTGGCCAGGGAGGCCAAGGCGGTTGCAAAGGAAATCGGCACGTCGCCAGGCGAGATTGTCCGGCTCATGTTCAAGCAAATGGTCAAACGGCGGACCATCCCGTTCCCGATCCAGGCAGACACACTGGAAGACGAAATCCTGTCCGCGCCCCGCCGCCGCACGGCCCTTTGGGATGAAATGAATGAAGGCAAACCCGCTGCCCGGTGAAGTTTGGTTCGTGGATTTTGGCTATGACGCCAAGCCGCGTTATTGTCTGGTGATCGCCAGCCGCACGGATGCCCGTCTGGCCGTCAGCAGTGTGGTGCAAATCACCACGCAACATTCCGGTACGCCGTTTGAAGCCACCCTGCCGCGTGTGCCGTGGCTGAAAGAACAAAGCTACGTCAACGCCCAAAGCATTCAACCGGTGAAATGGGTTGAGTTTGTCCGCCGGATTGGAAAATTTGAGCCGCCGGTAATGCTGGAAATCAACCGCGCCCTGGCCGCCTGGTTGAACCTAAAATAGTTTCCTGCCTGTTTCTGACCCAAATTGGAGCGCCGATTTCCAAATCGGCACGGCCCTGACGGAAATGGCTCAAACGCTCCTCGAAACTGGCGGACGACATTCCCATAAAAAAGACCGTCAAACGCGATCCGACGGACGATCCCGTCGTCATGGCGGCGGTTGCCGTCCGCGCGGCCTTCCTGGTCACCACCGATGGCGACCTGTTGGATTTGAAAAAACCTTATGGGATCGCCTGCCTTTCACCCCGGGAGTTTCTGTCCGGGATTTTGCGCCAGGACTAAATTGTGGCCAAGCAACCGGCTGTTAGAAATCATCAGCGATTCAAGGTGTTTGTATGTCCGCCTGCCTCGTAGATAAACTGGTGATCATCCACATGGATAATTTTAGCGCTGTCAACGCTACCCACGAGAGCACCGGGCTGGTGATTTCCCGTGCCATTTGCGTTTGTGACGGTCATAACCAGTGTTTGGTTTTTGACCAGCCAAGTGCCTTGATATGTAACGAGAGCATTGCTGTGACCAATACTCGTCGTAAAACTACCATCAGGCGAAATGGTCCTGCTGACAAGTGGCTCATTTGTCCAACTGGAAAGTCCCCAACGTGTCCAAGTGCCAGTAATCTGTCGGGTAAGCTTGGCATCGCTTTGGGGTGTATTTGTAATACCGACTGATTGGCCATTGCAGTAGCAGGAGATGATCAGACTGCATATTGTAAGCAATGTTTTCATGGCGCTCAAATGACCCCTAACAGATAACGGACGGCCTGTTTTGCAGTCTATCCGTTTTCATAAAAAGACTGTGAGACAGACTGAAATTGTTGTCCAACATATTCTTTTGCGCCGATTATGACCGCGCCATCCCTCCTAGCAAACATTGCCAGCACGCCGCTGGGCAGATTGTTGCCTCAAACAAATTTCCCCGGATTCAGGATGCCCTTCGGATCGAGCACGCGCTTCACGGTGCGATGGAGGGCGCGGGCTTCTTTTGAAACGGCCTGCGGCCACCAGCGTTTCTTCGCCAGGCCGATGCCGTGTTCGCCGCTGATGGCGCCGCCCCACGCAATGACTTGCGCAAAAAGTTCATCCAGCGCGGCTTCAGCGCGTTTTTTGGCGCGCGGCTGGTTCAGATCCACCATGACGTTGGTGTGGATGTTGCCGTCGCCGGCGTGGCCGAAACACGCGACGGGCAGGCCGTGTTTTTTTTGCAGGCGAGCGGCAAACTGGAACAAGTCCGCCAGCCGGCTGCGCGGCACGACGATATCTTCGTTCAGCTTGGTCAGGCCGGTGTCGCGGAGGGCGTAGGAAAATTCGCGCCGGATTTTCCAGATGGCCTCGCATTGGGCGGCACCGAGGCCGCGCTCGATGAACAACGGTTTTTGCCGGCGGATGATTTTCCCCAGATCCCGAATCTCGCGCCGGACAGATTTTTCCTGGCCATCGAGTTCAACGATGAGATGGGCGCGGCAATTGCGGAGGCGTTCGCTCCGGGTGCGTTTGTAAGCGGCAGCCAACGTGAATTCATCGGCCAGCTCGAGCGCGCAGGGCAGAAATCCGGCGGCCAGGATGGCTTGCAGCGCGCCCACGGCGTTTTTCATGGAACCGAAACTCACGGCCAGATTGGCCCGGAAGGGCGGCAGCGGAATCAGTTTGAGCGTGGCTTCGGTGATGACGCCGAGCAGGCCTTCGGAACCGACGAAAAGGCGGTGAAGGTCGAAACCGGTTTTGTTTTTATGCGTTCGACCGCCGAGGCGGACAACCGTGCCGTTGGCGAGGACGACTTCCAGGCCGAGGACGTAGTCACGGGTGACGCCGTATTTGAGGCAGCGCGGGCCGCCAGCGTTGGTGGCGATGTTACCGCCGATGAAATTATCCGCGCGGCTGGCGGGGTCGGGCGGATAAAACAGCCCGCGTTTCTCGACGGCCGCCTGCAATTTCTCCGTGTTGACGCCCGGCTGGACGACGGCGACGAAATCGCCGGCGTTGATTTCCCGGATGCGGTTCATGCGTTCGAGCGACAGGACGATGCCGCCGCGCACGGGCACGCAACCGCCGACGTAGCCGTGGCCGGCGCCGCGCGCGGTGACGGGTATTCCATGCTGATTCGCAAAACGCAAAATCGCCGAGACGGATTGGGTGGAGCAGGGCAGGGCGACGGCGTCCGGCTGATGCGAAGCGAACCATTTGTCACCGGCGTATTTGGCCAGCGTGGCGGGTGCCAGGACAATTTCACCCGGCAGGATTTTTTTGAGCCGGTAAAGCAGTTTTGATTTTGCAGGACTCATGGCAATGCCCAACTGAATCGGATCAAACTAAACGCCCCTCGCCCCGTCCCTCTCCCCGCTTGGGCGGGGCGAGGGTGATTTGTGCAAAGCGGGATCGCGTTGTTGCGCGGCCTTCAATTTCTGGCGGCGCGGCAGCGCCGCCCTACCTTCGATGGGAAGTGGTATCATTCGGCGGGCGCGGTCGGCGTCTCCAAAAATTCCTTCGCATTGGCGGCTTC
The DNA here is from genome assembly GCA_963804345.1 of uncultured Verrucomicrobiae bacterium. Taxonomy (GTDB): domain Bacteria; phylum Verrucomicrobiota; class Verrucomicrobiia; order Limisphaerales; family UBA11358; genus UBA11358. The sequence goes on from CAWDPX010000003.1 coordinate 41,721, forward strand.
GGCTTCGGGCACCTGGACGTGAATGCCGCCGGCGGCGAGCGAGTAACCGTCCATGCTCAAGGCGGACAGTTCGCCCGCCACGAACGGATGAAAGCCCGCCGCTTCGAGCCGGGAGCGGACAAGCTGCGCGTCGGCTGGGCTCAGGGCGGTGAAGACGGTGGCGAAGTCCATGACGGAGTTTGAGTTTGATTGGCGCGGAATGGCATTCAGACGGTCGGCACTCTTATTTCCGCGAACACGATGACACCCGCGCCGGTTTGGAGGAGGCTCAGAACCTGGACTTCGACCTGCTGGCCGACGCGCGACTGGCCGTTGCCGACGACGACCATGGTGCCGTCGGGCAGGTAGCCAATACCCTGTCCCTTGTCCCTGCCTTCGCGCACGATTTTCAGTTGCAGGGTTTCGCCGGGGAGCAAGATCACCTTGAGGCATTTGGCGACCTCATGGAGATTCACGTGGCTGATTTTTTGCAGCTCGGCGATCTTGGCCAGGTTGTAATCGTTGGTGTAAAGCCGGGCGTTGAGGTTGTGCGCGAGGTGGATAAGTTTGGTGTCCACTTCATGTTCTTCGGGAAAATCGCCATCGTGAATGCGGACTTCCGTGTGCGCGTTGCGCTGAAGGCGGTTGAGCATTTCCAGTCCGCGGCGGCCGCGGGCGCGTTTGATGGGGTCGGCGGAATCGGCAATCTGCTGGATTTCCTGCAACACAAAACGCGGCACGACGATCAGTCCCTCCAGAAAGCCGGTTTCAATCAAATCGGCGATGCGCCCGTCGATGATGACGCTGGTGTCGAGCAGCAACAGATTGTCCGGTTTGTTTTGCGGCGCAAACCGGACATAAGGAATGATGAGTGAAAAATCCTCCTTGTTGCTGCGCATGGCGAGGATGATGCCGATGTAGCCGAAGCCCAGGAACAGTCCGAGCCGGATGAGCCAGCGGACATTTGCTTCGGCGTTTTCAAAAAGGCCGGAGCTGTCCACCAGCAGCGCAACGACGGTGCCGAGCAACAGACCGAACGTCGTGGCCGAAAACGCGCGGAGCGAAAAACCCTTGAGCATTTCGTCCACGGCAACCATCCACCCGCCAAAACCAAAGCCGATGGCCATGCCGTAGAAGCCGCTATGACTTAGCCCGGTAAATTCCGGGCGCACCTGGCTGATGGCGTAACCGGCGGTCGTGCAGAGACCGAGAAACAAAATCCGGATGGCCCAGAGTGGAGTCATGGTTCAGGATGGCGCAAAGCCGTTGGTGCGTTTGTGCGCAGCGGTTCATGGTGCCAGAGCAAACCCCACAGTCCGAGCCGGTTCAAATTGCTCGAGGCGATGGCGAGGTTGTTCGCGATGGCTTGCACGTTGGTGGCCAATTGTTCGTTCTGCAGCATGGTTCCAGCAAGACCTTTGCCAGATTGGACATCATTCAACACACTTTTCAACACTTCGGTCGAAGATTCAATGTTTTTCACAGCGGTGGTGATATCCGTGCTGTTGGTTGCCAGCACGCCTTCGGCGGCGTTGGCCAGGTGCGTCAACTCCTGTGAAAAGAAGACGACATTGCTCACCGCGAGGTTGATTTGCGAGCCATTGGTCGCAACGAGCGCATTGACGTCGTTCACCGTGCCCATCGCCTGCTCGGAAACTGTGCGCAGATTGTGCATGGTTGCGGAAAAATTGGTGAGCGTCTGTTCGTTCAGCACGACGCGCCGCAAATCCGTCACCGAGTCATCGAGTTTTTTCGCGGTATCGTCGATGCGCTGGATGAACCCGGAAGCTGAGCGCGCGACTTCCTGCAAGTTAAACGGCTCCTGGCAGCTGACCTCGTCGCCATTTACCAGCACCGGCGGCGCATTGGAAGTGGGGATGATGGAGACATATTGATCGCCGAGAAAGCCGGATTGCTCGATGACGAAACGCGCGTCGTGGTAAATTTTGGTTTCTTTGTAAATGTTCAGGAGAATCGTCACGCTTTTGCCGTCTTCGGCGAGCTGGATGCTGGAAACGCCGCCCACCTGCACGCCGGCGAGCAAAACCCCCGCGCGTTCTTTGAGGCCGCCGACATTGCTGGCGTGCAGGCGCAATTCGTAGGTGCGGCTGAACAGGCTGGTGCCCTTGCTGAACTGAATCAGCAACGCCGCCAGCAGCGCCAGCCCGATAAACACAAACAGGCCGACTTTGGTTTCCAATCGCGATTTATCCATGTCTCAAGGCAAATTTTCCTTCGGATCGGCGACGCCGTCAATGAATTGTCGCACCACCGGATCTGGCGAGGCAAAAAATTCGTCCGCCGTGCCGTTCGCGTAAATCTTTTTGTCGTGCAGCATCAGCACGCGCTGGCCGATCCGCCGCGCCGTGCGCATGTCGTGCGTGACCACCACCGTCGTCACTTTCAGCTGGTCGCGCACCCGCGCCAACAACTGGTCAATGCTGTCGGATGCAATCGGGTCCAGACCGGTCGTCGGCTCATCATAAAGCACGATCTGCGGTTCGTAAATGATGGCGCGCGCCAGTCCCACGCGCTTGCGCATGCCGCCCGACAGTTCGGCCGATTGTTTGTTTTCCGTGCCGGGCAAATCCACCATTTCGAGCGCTCCGGCCACACGCCGGGCGATTTCCGCCTCGGTCAGATGTTCATGCCGGCGCAACCCAAACGCCACATTTTCCGCGACCGTCATCGAGTCGAACAACGCCGAGCCTTGAAACACCATGCCGAATTTCCGGCGCACGCGCAGCAACTGGCGTTCGTTCATCGGCACGATGTTTTCGCCGTCAATCAGCGCCTCGCCCGCGTCCGGCGGCAACAGGCCGATGAGGAGCTTGAGCAAAACGCTTTTGCCGCACCCACTGCGCCCGATGATGGCGACCGATTCGCCATTTTCAATCCGAAAGCTGACGCTGTCCAGCACCGGCTGCGTGCCGAAACCTTTCCGTAAATTCCGCGCCTCAATCATAACACGCTCGCGATTTTGCCCAGCACCAGCGTCAGGAAAAAATTCGTGATGAGAATGGCGATGGACGAATACACCACCGCTTCCGTCGTCGCGCGCCCGACGCCTTCCGCGCCCAGCCGGCAGGTCAGGCCCTTGTAACAACTGATGAGCGCGATGATGCCGCCGTAAACAAACGCCTTGATCAGCCCGATCACCACGTCAGCGTCATGCGTGTATTTCAGCATGTTGGTCCACGAATACGTCGCGTCAATGCCGAGCAGGTGGACGCCGACCAGATAACTCGCGCCGATGCCGACGCAGATGGATTCCATGGTCAGCAACGGCAGCGCGATGTGCGACGCGATCAGCCGCGGCACGACGAGATAATCCACCGGATGCGTCGCCAGCGTGCGCAGCGCATCAATTTGTTCTGTCACGCGCATCGTGCCAATTTCGGCGGCGATGGCCGCGCCGACGCGGCCGGCGACCATCAAGGCCGTCAACACCGGGCCGAGTTCACTGCACATTGAGACGCTCACGACCGCGAGCGTGGCCGTGTCCATTTTGACCTTGTGAAACTGGAAATAAGTCTGCGCCGCCAGCACCATGCCGGTGAACGCGCCGGTGATGAGCACAACCGACTGCGATTTTACGCCGATGAAATAAATCTGGTAGAGCAAATCGCGCCACGAGGTCCTTCCCTTGAGCAGCGACGCAACCACCTCCCGGGCCAGCAAAGTGATCTGGCCCAGCTCGGCGAACGCTGCGTTCACGCGTTTGCTGGCAGAAAGACTGGACATCACGGCCACAGTAACAAATCGGCGGGTTTTGGCCAGCACCGGATTTGCCGTTGGGAGGGACCGTCTGCCGGTTGTCCAAGGACACCGGGATGTGGAGTTTTTAGCCGCAACGGGGTTGTGTGCAAAGCCCCAGCTTCGGTACGCCCGAAGGCCAACCCAGGCACACGACACCTGTTCGCGTTCGTGTCAGGCGCGAGATGGGCGGAGGCGAATCAACCTTTCAGGGCGCCGGCAGGATTTCGATCCCGTTGATCTCGGGGTTTTCCACGTTGGGGGTGAAAGAAATGTTCAGCTTGCCGTCGGTAACCTCCACGTTGACGGTTTCGATGTAGGCGCGCTGTTGACCGCCGGCCTTCGCAAAAACATCAAAATCCTTGAACTCCTTGCCCCCGACATTGAACGAGAACACCCGTCCGCCCGGCCCGCTGATTCCCTCATAGGTTTCGGCAAAGTGCAGCTTCACCGTGTACTTGCCATTGGGCACGGGATACGAGAAGGAACTCATGCTGTATCGTTCCGTGCGGTAGAGTGCCGGATCTTTCGTATTGGCGATTTGCATGTCGTCGGGACGTTCCGTGACGTCGCCGTCGGTAAACCCCTGATCAGGAAGCCAGACATTGCCGTCGGAATCCGTGAACGGGGTGGACAGACCGGCCTTGATGCGAACCGGCGGCGGCACTGTCGCTGGTGCGGCCGCTGTCGCTGGTGCGGCTGGAGTGGTCAACGCCGCTGGTGCGGCTGGTGCGGTCGCTGCGGCTGGTGTGGTCGCTGTGGCCGGTGCGGTCGCTGTGGCCGGTGCGGTCGCTGTGGCCGGTGCGGTCGTCATCTGGCACGGCATTTTGTCGCAACCACTGTTTTTGGATGACTGGCAGCCGGTGAATAAAATGACGGCCACCACCGAAATACAAGAGACAAACGACCACTGCATCAAACGTTTTGCATTTTGCATAAATTTCCTTTGGGTTCTGCGACTCGCAATTCGAGTTCATTAAAAATGCTATGACGCACTGCGCAAAGCAAAACAAAAATCATGGATTTTCTTATGATGCTTTGATCTGCGTGGCGATGGACAACCTTGCAATGTGCCTTTCTTGACCCGGGCCGGCTATAAATTGTTCAACCGGCCTTGAAAAAATTAGTGACAGCCGTTGTGCCGCTTGTAAAACTGCCAATCATCATATTATGAAAAATCCATTTCCACTCATCGGTTCCCTCCCCAAAATCGGCATCCGGCCCACCATTGATGGCCGCCGCAAAGGCGTCCGCGAATCGCTCGAAAAAAAGGTCATGGGCATGGCCAAAAACGCCGCGAATTTTTTATCCGCCAACCTGCGTTATCCGAACGGCAGGCCGGTTCAATGTATCATTGCCGATTCCTGCATCGGTGGCGTGGCCGAAGCCGCAATGTGCGCGGAAAAATTCCAGCGCGAAGGCGTGGGTTTGTCACTGACCGTCACACCATGCTGGTGCTACGGCAGTGAAACCATGGACATGGACCCGCGGCTCCCGAAGGCGGTGTGGGGTTTCAATGGCACGGAACGTCCCGGTGCGGTCTATCTTGCCGCCGTGCTCGCCGGTCACAGCCAGAAAGGGCTGCCGGCGTTCAGCATTTACGGGCGCGACGTGCAGGATGGCGGCGACACCAGCATCCCGGCCGATGTTCAGGAAAAACTGCTGCGTTTTGCCCGTGCCGGCCTTGCCGCCGCCATCATGCGCGGCAAAAGTTATTTGTCGCTGGGCGGCGTTTCGATGGGCATCGCCGGCTCCATCGTGGACCAGACATTTTTTGAAAGTTACCTCGGCATGCGCGTTGAGTGCGTGGACATGGCGGAATTTGTCCGCCGGATTGAGGAAAAAATTTATGACGAGCGCGAATACAAACGCGCCCATGCCTGGACGCGGGCGAATTGCAAGGAAGGCCGGGACTGGAACCCGCCGAAAGCGCAGCACGATGCCGCGCGCAAGGATTGGGAATGGGAGACGGTCGTGAAGATGACAATGATTGCGCGCGACCTGATGATTGGCAATCCGCGCCTGGCGGAACTTGGTTTTGGCGAGGAGGCGCTCGGCCACAACGCCATCGCCGGCGGTTTCCAGGGGCAACGGCATTGGACGGACCATTTCCCGAACGGCGATTTCATGGAGGCAATGCTCACGTCGTCGTTTGACTGGAACGGCATTCGCCCACCGATGGTCTTCGCCACGGAAAACGACGCGCTCAACGGCGCGGGCATGTTGTTCGGTTATTTGCTGACGAACACCGCGCAAATATTTGCCGACGTGCGGACGTATTGGAGTCCCGACGCGGTCAAGCGCGTCACCGGCCACACGCTGGCGGGCAAAAGTGAAAACGGTTTGCTGCACCTCATCAACTCCGGCGCGGCCACGCTCGACGGCACCGGCCGGCAAACGCGCGACGGCAAACCGGCGATGAAGCCCTTCTGGGAAATCAGCTGGGAGGAAGCCGCAAAATGTTTGGCGGCGACTTCGTGGCCGGCGGCGGTTTATGAGTATTTCCGCGGCGGCGGTTTTTCGTCGTGTTATTTGTCGCGCGGCGGGATGCCCATGACGATGAGCCGCATCAGCCTGGTGAAAGGCCTCGGACCGGCGCTGCAAATCGCCGAAGGCTGGTCGGTGGATTTGCCGGCAAAAGTGCATCAGACCCTCGACGAGCGAACCAATCCGTCCTGGCCGACGACATGGTTCGCGCCGAACGTGACGGGGCAGGGCGCGTTCCGCGACGTTTACACGGTCATGAACAACTGGAGCGCCAACCACGGCAGCATCAGCTACGGCCACATCGGCGCGGATTTGATTTCGCTGGCCTCAATGCTGCGCATCCCGGTGGCGATGCACAACGTGTCCGGGGAAAAAATCTTCCGGCCCAGTTCGTGGAACCTGTTCGGCGCGCTGGAGCTGCAGGCGGCGGATTATCTGGCCTGCCGGAATTTCGGGCCGCTGTACGGGTGAGTGAAGGCGTGTGACATGTGACAGGAAAAGCGGAGGATGAACCGGGATGCGCCATCTTCCCCCCGGCCTTTCCACGTTTGAGGCAAGGGGGTGAATCGTTGTCGGTTGATTGATGTACTTTATCGTCTTTTTATATCTCCAGTAAATCCGTGTTCATCTGTGTCCATCCGTGGTAAAAAACTTTGCGCCTTGGCGTTTTTGTTGTTCCATTTCCGCGTTTAAATCCTGCGCTGGCCGAAGCCCGCCGTTTGGTGTAATTCTTTCCGCGCGTGAGAAAACTAATCAAACGAACCGCGCTCGGGTTTTTCGTTTTGCTGCTGATGCTGGCCGTGGCCGCGCTGTTTTTTCCGCAGCCGTTGTTGACCGTGGACAGCGGGCCGGTGAAGGCCGATGTGATTGTGGTATTGGGCGGTGGTTCGCACGAACGGCCGGAACGCGCGGCGGAACTTTTCAAGGAACACGCCGCGCCGCGCATCATCATCAGCGGCTTTGGCGATGCTGAAGCCAGCCGCCGGATGTTGATGGCGGCGGGCGTGCCGGCGAATGCGATTGAACTGGAAACCCAATCCCGCACGACCAGGGAAAATGCGCAGTTCACCGTCAATCTGCTCCGCGAACAGAAACTGAAGCGCGTCATCCTCGTCACGTCGTGGTATCACTCGCGCCGCGCGGTGGCGTGTTTCCGGCATTATGCGCCGGAGATAAAATTTTATTCGCGCCCGTCCTATTTTGCCTCTGCCCGCGCCGATTGGTCGCATAACCGCATCGGCAGCCGCATCCGGCTGGAATACGCGAAGTTGATCGGCTACTGGATTCGCTATGGCGTTTGTCCATTTTAAATGGGAGCCGAAATTTCTTGCGTCTGAGTCAGCGTTCGACATACTAATTATCTCTAATCGCGGGGTGGAGCAGCCCGGTAGCTCGTCAGGCTCATAACCTGAAGGTCGCTGGTTCAAATCCAGCCCCCGCAACCAATCTCAACCCCGCCACGTGCGGGGTTTTTTATGTCCGTGACCAACCTCTATCAGGTTTATGTAATCAGGAACGCCACCGGAAAGTTTTACATCGGGCTGAGTGAAAATGTTCAAATCCGGTTGCGGGAACATAAATACGGTATCCGTTTTTTGCCATTGATTCATTTGATGCCGTGACAACTTTTATCAATTAACACCTTTCGAATGGGCCCGGTAAAAGAAGACGCATGAAAGTGATTTTGATCCCATTGAGGCGGATCACCGTTACTGTCCCCATCACCGGCTTCGAGGCTTGCTTGATCCGTTGGCTTCAGCAATTTGGCGCTAACAATTACTTGCCCCTAACCGGCAAACCGCTATCGTCGCGTCAGGCGCATGGTTGAAGCATGAAAACACTCATTCTTTCCATTCAACATCTTCAGCGACCATTCATCAATCCGTTTGATCGCGCCGCGCTGCCGCTCTTTTTTGCGCTGGCATTTTCGCCCAGCATCTTCCATCTGGTGTTGCATGGTTTTTGGGTGACAAATCCACTCGCGGCGCTCAGTCCGGTCGCCGCCGGCTTCTGGCTCGCCGCCGGGTTTCGTGGAAACTGGGTGGGCTTTACGATGCTCGGGGCATTGGTGGCGGCTTTGCTTTGGTCGGTGAACTGGCTAATGACGGCGGGTGGGGGCTGTTGTTCAATTGATTGAAATGAACTGCCCTCATTGCCAAAAAGAACTGGCGGCAAATGATGTGGCAGCTTGGTGTCCGTTCTGCGGATGCGATTTGTCGGCGCGGCAAAATGCAACTGATGCTCAAGAATCATTTCCGTCCAATAAACGGATTTATTGGCTGGTCTTCTGGATGGCCTTTTGGGGCGGTCCGGTATTGGGTTTCCTTTTGGGGAATCGCGGAAACATTTTGGCTTTCCCTTTGGTCGGCGCAATGACATCAGGTTTTGCACTCGCCAAAGTGCGCTCCAAAACAATTGTCGGGGTGATTTTTTCGGGTGTCGTTTATTCGATTGGCGTGTTGCTGGTTTATGTGGGCATCATTTTCGTGGGCTGTCTTGTTATTTGAATTGGTTGCCGTTAATACCATTGGATGCGTGTCAACAAATGTTTGAACTGAACAAAAATCATATTATGAAATTTACCCTGCTGCGTAATTTATTGGTGCTCGATGCGGCCGTGCTTTTTTTACTGGGTGCGCTGCTCATCTTTCTGCCCAAACAGGTCGAACTGGCCTTTCATTTCCAGGACCTGCCGGCGGGTGTGGCCTATATCATTGGTCTTTGGGGTTGCGCGATGGCCACCATGGGCCTGGGTTATGTCGTGGCGGCCACCAATCCCATCCGCCACGTGGTGTGGGTGCAGGTGGGTATCGCGCGCGGAGCGGCCGAGGTGGTCCTGGGTCTGGTTTGCCTCGCGCGTGGAACGGTGACGTTTCAGCAGGCGGGATTCGGCATCATCATCGCGGGCTTGATGTCGCTCGGCTACCTTGTGCTTTACCCGCGCCAGCCGCGATTGGTTCGCGGCATTGAAGGCGCGGATCCCAATCCAGCCAAACCCGGGCCGGTATGAGCGAAATTAAATTCGCCTGTCCGCATTGTTTTCTGCACATCGCGTGCGATGACCTTTACTGCGGCGAGCGAATTGATTGTCCCGGCTGCGGAAGGGAGCTGTTCATCCCGCCACGGGCGGCTTTTGTTCCCTTGCAGGCGGGCAATATGACCTTGATGCCGCCGGTTGCCTTTAAAGAGCGGTTATATCCCCGTTCCGCCACCCTCGATCTTTGGTCCGAACAGAGATGGGCACAGCACACTTCCGAATCGCGAGAACATCAACAGCCAATCCTGCTGCCCCTGTGGGTGCTCCTGCTTTTGCCATTTTTTGTGACGTTCATCCTCCTCACGCATCGTGCGGGTGTCGCGGCAGTGGAATTGTGCTTTATTCTGTGCGCGCTATTCTTCGGATTTTACCTGGCGAAGATAAAAAACAATTCCGGTCTGGGGATGATTCTGGCGGGCCTGTTGTATTCATTCGCGATGATTTTCGTTTATATAATTTTGGCTTTCGGGCTTCTGTTTGTTGGCTGCCTGGTCGCCATCTCGAGCTGATTTCCGGGACCGCTGAAAAAAACGATGAACTGCCTGCACTGCCAAAAAGAACTGCCCGCCAATTATGCGGGAGAGTGGTGTCCGTTCTGCGGGCGCGATCTGGAACCCAGCGAGGCAAACCCTCCATCACAACCAGCCTTCGAATCGAATTACATAAGCTGGCCAAAGTTTTTCATTGTGTTGTTGGCGCCGTCAGCTGCCTGTTTTCTGGCGCTGGCCGTTGATTGGGGCGGTTTGGCCGTCTTGTCCGGTTTGTTCGGCGCTTTAATCTCTGGTTTAGTGTGCGCCCGCATGATCATGGAGGGCGTCAACCTCGCGGGGGCAAATAAGGTGCTGGCGCATTTGGGTTTGGCTTTTCTCTTGTGCTGCCTGAGTTTCTTCCTTTGTTTTATAGGCTGCATCGGCGCTTCGACAGTTACAAAACACGGAATTTGACGAACTGCTCTATGGATAACGAACCTGACCGCAATCAAAAGCAAAAGCCAACCAGTTCTCCAGTCATCGCTTTGTGCCTCGGATTTGCGCCGGCATCCATTTTGATGGCGCTCTTCAGCGGTTTGGGTCGCAGTCTTTCGGGGTCTGAACAAAATACGTTTCTCTGGTTGGCCTGTGCTGCCAGCATAGTTTGTTGTTTTATTTCGTCCGCCTTGCTGTTCCGACGAAGAACTGGCGGGGCAATTATCGGCGCATTATTGCTGATGTTTTTGAACGGCTTTATCGCCTTCTTTTTCGGCTGTTGTGCTTCGTTGAAATTTTGATCCAAACCATGCCCTACTCAGACTCCACCGCCTACGGCTGGCTGATGCTTGCGGGAATTTTCGTGAGCATCGTGCTCTGGTCGCGGCTGGCGCGGCATGACTCGCGGCTCGTGCTGGTTTATATCGCGGCGCTGACGGGCGCGTTCCTCGGCGCGAAGCTGGTCTATCTCGGCGCGGAAGGCTGGCTGCACTGGCACGACCCGAACCGCTGGCTCATTCTGGCCACGGGCAAATCCATCACCGGCGCGCTGCTCGGCGGCTATGCGGCGGTGGAAATCGCCAAGCGCCTGCTCGGATACACCGGCGTCACCGGCGACTGGTTTGCCATCATCGCGCCGGTCGGCATCATGCTCGGTCGAATTGGCTGTCTGCTGCATGGCTGTTGTCTGGGGCGCGTGTGCCATGCGAGCTGGTACACGATCAATGACATCCACGGAGTCGCCCGCTGGCCGGCTGTGCCGGTGGAATTTATTTTCAACGCGCTGATGCTGGGAGTTATTCTGCTTTTCCGGTGGGGAAGAATCGCGCCGGGGCAGCTTTTTCACATTTACCTGATGGCCTACGGAATTTTCCGTTTCTTCCACGAATTTCTCCGCGACACGCCGCAAATTCTCGGCCCCATTTCCGGTTATCAAATCGCCGCGCTTGGGGTGGCGGGATTGGGAGCGGCTGGTTTCGTGCTCCGGCAGCAATCAACCGACAAAGTGAATCAGCACTGAAGCATGGACTCCCCTCAAAAAACCTACGACTTTCTGGAATACACCATGAGCCTGTGCCCGGAATGTTTGAAGCCGGTTCCCGGCAAAATCGTGGCGCGGGACGGCAGGGTTTACATCCGGAAACAGTGTGCGGTCCACGGACAGCAGGAGGAGCTGCTGGAGGACAACGCGGAGTATTTCATCCATCGCAACGAGTTCAGCCGTCCGGGGTCCGCGTGCGAATTGCAAACCCAGACCGTCAACGGCTGCCCGTATGACTGCGGCCTCTGCCCGAATCACGAGCAGCATACCTGCATCGGCTTGATTGAGGTCAACACCAGTTGCGATCTGCGGTGTCCCACCTGTTTTGCGGAATCCGGCCCGGCGGGCGAGCTTACGTTGCCGGTGATTCAGCGGATGATTGATTTCTACATCGCCTCCGAGCACGGCAACGCGGAAATCCTCCAGTTGTCCGGCGGCGAACCCACGCTCCATCCGCAAATCCTGGACATCATCGGCTACGCGCGCAGCACGAAGCTGGCCTATGTGATGCTCAACACCAACGGCCTGCGCATCGCCAGCGATGAACCGTTCGTCAAGGAACTGGCGCATCTGGTGGGAGGGTTTGAAGTGTATCTGCAGTTTGACGGGCTGGATGGGCAGGCGTCCACCCGCCTGCGCGGCCGCGATTGCGTGCCGGACAAGCTCCGGGCCATCGAGATGCTGGAAAAGCACAACGTGCCCACCACGCTGGTCATGACCGTTCAGGCCGGAGTCAACGATCATCAAATCGGCGACGTGGTGGCATTGGCGATGCGACACCGGAACATCCGCGGCATCAGTTTTCAACCGGTGGCCTTTTTCGGCCGGTGTCCCGTGGCCGCGCCCGGGCCGGACCGCGCCACGCTCACGGGCGTCCTGAAAAAAATCGAAGCACAAACTGCCGGGCTGGTCAAAGCCGCCGATTTTGCCCCGTTGCCATGTCACGTGGACCGGGTAGCGGTGACATTTCTTTATCGCAAGCAAGGCGCCTATGTTCCCGTCACCCGTGGCGTTGACCTCCGAAAATTCCTTCCTTACATCCGCAACACCTTCGCCTTCCGCGCCGAGGAATTTATCCAGGCCACGGATGGTTCCGGCTCGTGTTGCGGGATGTTGAGCAAGTTTTCGCCGTCCTTCCTGCTCAAATCCCGGGAGGAACGCGTGCAATACATCAACGACAACCTGTTCCGCATGAGCGTGGCTTCCTTTATTGACGCCTGGAACTTCGACATGAAAGCCATGCAGAAGGAATGCGTCCACGTCATCACTCCGGATTTGCACAAGGTGCCGTTTTCCGCTTACAACCTGTTGCACCGACCCAAATATGTCCACCACTACGCTTCAATCCACTGACCTCCTGCACCGGCTGGCGCAGGAACTGCAAACGTTCGAGGGGTGCGCCCGGCTGATCGTGACGTTCTGCGCCGTATCGGTCCTGACGGCGGTATTCATCAATTTCCAACTCGCCCGGCAGTCACACTCCATCCGCAACGAACGGCCCAGTTTTGTCAAAACCGGTTCCATGCTGGCGTTTTTTGCCGCCATTTATCTGCTCATCCGTTTCCGCATCGGGGTTTACGACCTGCCGGCAATATATTATCCGGCGGCCATCGGCGGGCTTGTGCTGCTGGTGGTCGGAGCGGCGGTGAACATCATGGGCCGGTTTGCGCTGGGCCGGAATTGGGGAAACCAGGTGATTATTTACCAGGACCACACGCTTGTCACCGGCGGGATCTATCGTTTCGTCCGGCATCCGCTCTATACCAGTCTCATCTGGATGTTTATCGGCGCGTCATTGGTATTTCAGAATTGGGCTTCGCTGGTGGCCACCGTTTTCATTTTCGTTCCCGCCATGTATTACCGCGGCAAGCTGGAAGAGAAGGCGTTGAGCGCGCAATTTCCCGGCTACGCGGAATATCGCGACCGGACCGGCATGTTTTTCCCGGTTTCAATGGGGCCCGAAGTTGCGCCGGTGCCCAAACCGGCATTTGCGTTTTGCCGAATTTCCCTGACAGTGTTGCTCTGGGTGGCATTGTACTTTCACTGTGTCTGGCTGGTGGTTGCGGTGTTTGCCATTCTGGTGTTGTCGGTCATTTTGAAAGTCCAGCGTTCACCGATGATCCAGCTTTATCAGCAGACCATGCTCCGGATTTTTCCCACGCAGCATTATGTTTTTATGGATGTGCCGGCCATGCGCTTTGCCCACGGCATGGGCGCGGTCATGGCTCTCGCCGTCATGGTGACCATGCTGGCGGCCCCTCAAGCCGGATGGTATTGCCTGGCCGTCTTTTGCGTTCTTAAAACAACGGCGGCTTTTGGCTTTTGTCCTGCCTCCAAGCTGTTCGTCTGCATGAGAAAGGGTGGCTGTTGTGCTCTAACAAAGACCAGCCAGTGCTAACCTCCTGTTGTTAGTCATCCCATGCGTGCCGATTGTAGAAACTTCTGAAGCGCTAAATGGCGGAGCAGGCTTCAGTTTTTTAACCGAATTGCAAAGTTCGTCAGGCTCATAATCCCGCAGTGCGGGATCCTGATTCCAAGGAGAATGGCCGCCATATTTTTTTGTTGACGGTTTCCCCGCCCGCCAAAATATTACGTGCCTAATTACGTGCCTAGAAACATTTTTGAAGTCGTCCAAAAGTGATACACCAGAAGAAAAAGTGTTCAGCATTTGAAGTGACAGCCGATGGCATCAAAGCTGCACTACGCTGTGGCAGACCGTTGGAGGAATAAATTGATGACGCCAATGAGCAAATCGCAAACATTCTGCAACAGCGAAATCAAATGAAATTTATGAAAATAAGCAATGCAATGGCTCTCGTGGCATTGGCCATCACATTGACCTCCTGCGCGACCCAGCCACTGCCGCCGCAGGCGTTTCACAATACTGACAATAACCCTCTGGTCATCGCGTCTTTGGATGACGGAACCTGCCAGATGATCCAACCAACAGCCTCCAAGGGGGAGAACAACGAGACGGTTCTGGCAAAGGCCATGACGCTGCCCCAACATCAGGCGGCAGTGGTGATCCTGGAGAATTATACCGAGCCGGAGATCGGTGAACAGTTCCGCGATCGTGGCACGGCTTGGTTCGTCGGATTACGAAACCTCGGATATCAGCACATCGTCTTCCTGCAAGGCAATGGCATCGCCAACCCCGAGGGGTTGATAACCCTTGCCGAATATAATTAGCGAATTCGGGTTACAAATCCCGCCCGCAGGTTTCCAAGCCTCATCCTGCGGGCGGATCGTTTTTCAGATCCGTCCTCGCGCCCAATTTCAAGGGTGAAAATGACCGGCAAAACTTTGACACCGCGCGTTCAGCCTTTATTCTTGGTCTGTGCGCACCGTTTCCGTACAACTGGGGAATCGCAGTTACGCGATCAAAATTGCGCCGGGTTTGATTGACCAACTCGGCCGCGAATGCGCACGCCTGAAGCTCGGCGCGCGGTGCGCCATTATCACCGACACCAACGTCGGCAGACGGTTTGCCAAAGCGGCTTTCAATTCCCTCGCCACGACAGGTTTTTCGCCTTCACTGATTGTGGTTCCGGCGGGCGAGACGGCCAAAAGTTTGAAAACCGTCCAGACCTGCTACGACCTGCTCGCGGCGCACCGGCTCGAACGCAAATCCTTCATCGTCGCGCTCGGCGGCGGCGTGGTCGGGGATCTGGCCGGGTTTGTTGCGGCGACGTATTTGCGTGGCATCGCGTTTGTACAGGTGCCGACGACGCTGCTGGCGCAGGTGGACAGCTCCGTCGGTGGCAAGGTCGGCGTCAATTTAAAGGCCGGGAAAAATCTAGTCGGCGCGTTTTACCAGCCACGTTTGGTGCTGTGCGATCTCGATACCCTGCGCACTTTGCCCGAACGTGAGTTTCGCGCCGGGCTCGCCGAAGTCATCAAATACGGCATCATTTACGATGCCAGGCTGTTCGCGCAACTGGAACGTGATTTGCCGAAGCTGGTGCGGCGCGAACCGAAGACGCTTGCCGCTGTCATCGCGCGCTGCTGTGAAATCAAGGCGGAAGTCGTGGGCCAGGACGAAACTGAAAAAGGCCTGCGGGCGGTCTTGAATTTTGGCCACACCATCGGCCATGCCATTGAAAACATTTCCGGCTACGGGAAATTTTTGCATGGCGAGGCGATTGCCATCGGCCAGGTTGCCACGGCAAAACTTTCCGCCGGATTGACGGGTTTGTCAGAAGACGAAGCCGGACGGATCCGGGATTTATTCAAGCGTGCCGGCCTGCCGGTGGGCATCAAATTAAGCACGCCGCGGCGAAGGAAGCTTTTTGCCGCGATGAGGCTGGATAAGAAGGTCAGCGGCGGTGAAATTAAATTTGTGCTTGCCCGAAAAATCGGCAACGTAACCTGGGGACAGCGCGTGCCGGAAAATTTGCTTAACCGCGCACTCGATGAAATCATAAATCGCAAATCATAAATCCAAAATCAAACATGGTTCTGGTCATAGACAATTACGATTCGTTCACCTACAACCTCGTGCAGTATCTCGGCGAGTTGCAGGTGGAATTGCAGGTGCGGCGCAACGATGAGGTCTCGCTCGACCAAATTCGCGCACTGAAGCCGGAGCGTATTCTCGTGTCGCCGGGTCCGTGCTCACCGCGCGAATCCGGGTTGTCGAACGAGGTCATTCGCTCGTTCGGGCAGGAAATGCCCGTGTTCGGCGTCTGCCTCGGTCACCAGTGCATCGGGCACGTGTTTGGCGCGGAGGTGGTGGTCAATTACCGCATGATGCACGGCAAAACCTCGCCGATCAAACACAACGGCAAGGACCTTTTCGCGGGCATGGCCAATCCCTTTGTCGCTACGCGCTATCATTCGCTCGTCATCAAGCGCGACACCATGCCCGATTGCCTCGAAATCACCGCCGAGAGCGATGAGGGCGAAATCATGGGTGTGCGGCACAAGCAACTGCCGATCTGGGGCGTGCAATTTCATCCGGAAAGCATCCTGACTGAAAACGGGCGTCAGATTATTAAAAATTTTCTCCGGTTGAAGTAATGGCTGGGTGCGTTACACTTGAAAGCTCATGCAAATTGTTTTGCTGAAATCGAAAATACACCGCGCCACGGTCACGGGCGGCAACGTGAAATATGAGGGCAGCCTCACCATTGCGACTGACCTGATGGAAAAGGTCGGCCTGTGCCCGTATGAAAAAATCCTCTGCGGCAACATGGCCAATGGCGAACGGTTTGAGACTTACGCGATTGCCGGCAAACGCGGTTCGGGCGAAATCATCATGAACGGCGCGGTGGCGCATCTCGGCAAAAAAGGCGATTTGCTGACCATTATGAACTTTGCGGTTGTCGGCCACGCGAAGGCGAAAAAGTGGCAGCCACGTGTCGTCGTGCTTGGCAAAGGAAACAAGATCGTGGACGAACGGGGGATTTGACACAGATGGTAGGGCGGCGCTGCCGCGCCGCCCCGACAACGAATGGCGGAGCGGCAGCTCCGCCCTACCAAAAAACTTCGCGGCTCAGAGGTTCCTGGCGGCTTCGTTCCAGTTGATCACGTTCCAGATTGCCTTCAGATAATCGGCGCGCTTGTTCTGATATTTCAGATAGTAGGCATGTTCCCAGACGTCCACGCCCAGCAGCGGCTTGCCTTCGACGCCGGCGATGGCCTTGCCCATGAGCGGATTGTCCTGGTTGGCGGTGGAGACGATTTCCAGCTTGCCGCCGTTCGAGACGAGCCAGGCCCAGCCGCTGCCGAACCGGCCGATGCCCGCCGCTTCAAACTTCGCCTGAAAATCGGCGAAGGAGCCGAACGCGGCCTTGATGGCGTCGCCGAGCTTGCCGGTGGGCGCGCCGCCGGCCTTGGGCGCGAGGATTTTCCAGAAGAACGAGTGGTTCCAATGGCCGCCGCCGTTGTTGCGCACCGGGCCGCGAATGTTGTCCGGCACGGAAGCGAGGTCCCGGATCAACGCTTCGAGCGGTTTGGCTTCCAGCGCGGCGTTGCCGGCGATGGCCTTGTTGAGATTGTCCACGTAAGCCTTGTGATGGCGGTCGTGATGGATTTCCATCGTCAGCGCGTCAATATGCGGTTCCAAGGCTTCCTTGGGATAGGGCAGGGGCGGTAGTTCATGTGCCATAATTTTTAATCCTTTCGTTTCGATTTGTTAATCCTTGAAATCAAATTGCGCCACCGGCGAAAAAAAAGCAAGTGCGGACAATTAAACATTTCCTGGCAACTGCAAAAAATGCGCCGTCGAAAATTCAATGCAAACTTTTTCCTGCGTTAACTGGCTTTTCCGAACCGCCCTGGCTCCATCCCATTTCTTGATCAAGAGACGCGTCCGAGAGTTGATTTAATTTTGCGCCTACAACCAGCATTGTGCCGTCAACCTAAAGTTCCTTCCCGATGTAGGGCGTGTCCCAGCGCGGATCCTTGCGCATGACGCCTTTCTCCTTCACTTCGCGCATGATGTCCGATACCTGGCCCCAATCCAGTTCAAACGTCGTCTTGTCTGGCCAGTCTCTTTCCTGCGTCCAAAACTCCAATTGCAGTTCCAACCGGCCGTTTTTTTCCGCCGGGGTCGCCAGGCTGAACAACTGCACGGCTTTCGCGAAGCCCTTTCCTGTTGCCTTCGACCAGCGCCATAAAACTTCGTCGGTAATGTCCAATGGCAGGCCGGGTGACCGCACCGCAAACAGCCGCGGCTTGGTGCCCCGGGAATCGTCCGGGTCTGGCGACACATAGGCCTTGTCGCCCACAAAGATCGCCACGTCATCTTTGACGACTTCGCCAACGCCGTACAATGCAGGCCAGATGAGGATGATTTTACCGTTCGCTGCGTGGTATTGAAATGACACCCGCGTGTCGGCGGGTTCAGTCGAGGATCTGTTCGGGTGGCCTTTTTCTTCATAACCGCCGCCCAAGGGCACAGCCGGATTAGGAGTCATGCAGCCGGCCAAACCAGCGCACAGAATCGCCAGTAAAAAATGGAGGATCGGATTTATAATCAGTTTCATAGAGATGTGTTGGTCATCGTTCGTTGTGTCAGCCGAACCCGTAATTTGGCGTAGTGTCGAGCCTGCGGCTCGATTAATTCGGCGCACAGCGCCGACTCTACACCCCAATGAGAACGCTATGGGGCCGCCAGTTCCACAAAATTCTTCAGCAGTTGCAAACCAATCTTCTGGCTCTTTTCCGGGTGAAATTGCGTGGCAAAAACATTGTCGCGCCAGACCGATGACGCGAATTTGTCGCCGTAATCCGTGCGCGTGGCGACGATGCCCGCATCCACCGGCTGCGGATAAAAACTATGGACGAAATAGACGTAACTGCCTTCGGCCACGCCGCGAAACAGCGGACAATCCGGTTTTACGATTTCAAGCTGGTTCCAGCCGATTTGGGGAATTTTCAGTCCATGCTTTTCGGAGAAGCGGACGACGTTGCCTTTGAAAATGCCGAGGCCGGCGGCGCAACTGTTAAACTCCCCGCTTTTTTCAAACAGCGCCTGGTAGCCGACGCAGATGCCGAGGAACGGTTTGCCGGACTTGATGAACGCCCGCGCGGCTTCGAGCAGTTCCTGTTTGCGCAGGGCAGTGATGCAATCGTCGAATGCGCCGACGCCGGGCAGCACCATCGCCCGCGCGTCGCCGATTTTATCCGGCGATTGCACGATGCGCACGTCCGCGCCGACCTTGAGCAGCGCCTTGTGGACGCTGCGCAGGTTGCCGGAGCCGTAATCAAGCAAAGCAATCACGCGCTCCATTTAGCCACGAATTCAGCGCGGATGAAACACAGATTTTTGAAGCAAATGCCGTCCTGGTTTCAAAAAACCTTGGAAAAGATTTTCTTTATGTTATTCCACCTGGCAGATGGATAGCCATTCAGCGCCAATCGCAGCATCTGCCCGACGTTCGGCGGTCCGGTTTTGGCCCTGGCTCATGGTTTTGCTGGCGCTCTTGTTCGTGGGTTTCATCCGGATTCGGCTGCTGGACGTGCCGTTAGAGCGTGATGAAGGAGAATACGCCTACGCGGGGCAACTAATCCTGCAAGGAATTCCCCCCTACGAACTGGCGTATAATATGAAGCTGCCGGGGACTTATTATGCCTACGCGCTGGGCATGGCGGTTTTCGGTCAAACGATTGCGGGAGTCCATCTGACGTTGCTGGCGGCAAACAGCCTCACGATTGTTTTTGTATTTTTGTTGGGACGAAAACTGTTTGGGGTGACCGCAGGTTGGGTGAGCTGTGCCAGTTACGGGGTCATGTCGGTCAGCCCGGCGGTTGCGGGGCTGGCGGCTCATGCGACGCATTTTGTGATTTTATTTGCGGTGCCGGCGACGTGGCTGTTTTGGAAAGCCGCCGAATCAAAACAGCGAAGCACGTTTTTCTTCAGCGGATTGCTCTATGGGCTGGCATTTCTGATGAAGCAGCAGGGAATATGCTTCGGCCTGTTCGGTTCGCTTTTTCTGCTTTGGCTGGCGGTGCGGAACGGGTCCAATATTACCCGCGATTTTGCCGGAACGGGTCTGGTGTTCGGGCTGGGAATGATATTGCCGTTTGTTTTAATGTGTTTTTATCTGTCGCTGGCCGGCGTTTTTTACAAGTTCTGGTTTTGGACTTTTACGTATGCCTGGTCTTACGTGACGTCCATGCCCATGTCAGTGGGAATTCAATGCCTCAAATCATATCTGATAAATACCTTCGATCAGTTTCTGGGATTTTGGATAATAATAATTTTGGGCTTGCCTCCGGCGTTTATTAACCGGGACATTCGGCATCAAATTTTCTTTGCGATTTTCTTTGGGATCTTTTCATTCCTCGGCACCGCGGCGGGTCTTTATTTTCGTCCGCACTACTTCATCCTGGTTCTTCCTGCCATTGCCATCGCCGTTGGCCTGGGCATCGCTTCCCTGCAAAAGGCCTTGCGATTTGGGGTGGTCGAGGATGTGTTCAAAAGCATTCCCATCATCCTGTTGGCCACGGTTTTGAGCTGGTTTGTTTTCTATCAGGAACAATATTTTTTCCAATGGCCGCCCGATAAGATCGCCCAAAATCTTTATATGTGGAATCCGGTTGTTGAATCACGCGTCGTCGCTCAATACATACGGGAACATTCCGAAAAAAACGCACGAATCGCCGTCTTCGGCTCCGAGCCTGAAATTTATTTCTACGCGCAAAGGCATTCCGCCACCGGTTACATTTACACCTATGCATTGATGGAAGCGCAGCCGGATGCGTCGAGGATGCAGCATGAGATGATGCGAGAAATCGAATCAAACAAACCGGAATACATGGTGTATGTGTCTCATGAACTTTCCTGGATCTTTAATCCCAATTCGGATCGCACGATTTTCCACTGGTTTGACCGGTATGCCGGACAGTTTTACGAACAAGCCGGGGTCGTTGACGAAGGCCCGAATGGCAAATCTGAATACTTTTGGGACGGCGCAGCCAGAAATTATCACAGTTTTAGGGGGCGATATATCATCGTTTATAAACTCAAAACTTCGGGCACGATAAATTAACTGACTGCGTTGCTTGATTCCTTTTCTGCTTTCAATCGCAACTGTCCGCACGCGGCGTCAATGTCATGGCCTTTTTCACGGCGCAACGTGGCGATGACCTTTTGTTTCTCCAGCGCGGCGAGAAATTTTTCCTGGGTCTTCTCGGCCGGACGTTTCCATGACAGGCCCTCGACCTGGTTGTAAGGAATCAGGTTCACCTTGGCAAAAAGTCTGCGCGCGAGCGCGGCCAGCGGTTTAGCTTGCTCAATCGAATCGTTTACACCGGCGATCAAAACATACTCGAACGTGAGCATCCGGCCTTTTTGTCCCTGGTAATGCTCACACGCCGCAACCAGTTCCTTGAGCGGGTACTTGCGGTTTACCGGCATGATTTTGCTGCGCACTTCGTCGGTGGCGCCGTGCAGCGATATCGCGAGGCGAAATTGCAGCGGCTCGGCGGCGAGCCGGCGGATTTGCGGCGCGAGCCCGCTGGTGGAAATCGTGATTTTCCGCGCGCCAATGCCGCCGCCCCACGGCGCATTCAAAATGCGCAACCCCTGGAGCAGGTTGTCGTAATTTGCCAGCGGCTCGCCCATGCCCATGACCACCAGATTGTCCACGAAGCGTGACGGGTGGCGGGTGGCGGGTGGCGGGGTCGCGTCACTTGTCATTTGCCGCTGGTCACTTGCCACGTCGCGTTCGACTGCCAGGACCTGCTCCACTATTTCGTCCGGGGTCAGGTTGCGTTTCCAGCCGTCGAGGCCGCTCGCGCAAAATTTGCAGCCGTAGGCGCAGCCGACCTGGGTGGAAACGCAGAGCGTATGGCGGTCGCTCGCGTCGCCGTAAAGCGCGGGATTGGCAGGAATCAGAACGCTTTCGATGAACGACTGGTCGTGGAGCCGCCAGAGAAATTTTTGCGTGGTATCGCGTGCGCCCTGTTTGCGGACGGGTTCGAGCGTTTGGAGCGAGAAGTTTTCCTTCAATGTTTCGCGGAGCGGCCCGGGCAGGTTCGTCATCGCTTCCCAGCTTGTGACCCGATGAACATAAAGCCATTCGAGCAACTGGGCCACGCGATACCTGGGCTGCGTCCAGGCGGCGAACTGGGTTTCCAGTTCCTTGCGCGTCTGCGATTTGATGTCCGGCAACACGCCCGCAACTTAACCGGCGCGGGACGGGAAACCAAGACATTGCGCGCCTGCCGCGGTAAATGGAACTCAAATCGAGGTTGCAGTTTAAGTGGTTGGTGGTAATAGTAAATCTGTGTCACGAAATGGCCAGATTGTCTGCCGGTCGCGTCTTATTGCGCGGCCCGGGAAAATTTGCACCCCGTCACCCATTGAAAGGATTCATCCATGAAAAATTCACGCAGGAAAAACCACGGACTTGATCGCCGCGAGTTTATCCGGTCTTCCGCCCTCCTGGCCGGCAGCGCGCTGCTGTCGCCCTGGGCAATTTCCAACCTCCGCGCCGCCGCCACTCCCGCCAGCGCTGTCGCCGGCAAACGCACCGCGGTGGACCAGGTAACGCTGGGTAAAACCGGCGTCAAACTCAGCCGGCTGGGCTTTGGGACCGGAAGCAACAACGGACGGGAGCAAACCGCCATCGGCCGGGATGGGTTCACCAAACTCATCCATTACGCCTACGATCAGGGCATCACCTACATTGACACCGCGGAATCCTACCGCACTTTTGAGTGGATCAGCGGTGCGGTCAAAGGATTGCCGCGCGAAAAACTTTTTATTCAGTCCAAGGTGGACGGCAAGCCGGCCGATGTGCTGGCCGTGATTGACCACCACCGCAAGGTGTTCAACACGGACTACATTGACAGCCTGCTGGTCCATTGCATGACGAGAGGCCAATGGACCGACGAATGGAAGCGCATCACGGATGGATTCAATGAGGCCAGGGAGAAGAAATGGATCAGTGCGAAGGGCGTTTCCTGCCACTCGCTGCCCGCGTTGCGCGCCGCCGCCGCCAGCGAATGGACCGAGGTGATCCTGGCGCGCGTGAATCCGCAGGGCATCTACACCGATGGCGAGGTGGCGGACTGGAGCAACAGCATCCAACATGACATCGCCCCGGTGATGCAGGAGATCAAAACGATGCACGCGAAGGGCGTCGGCGTGATTGGCATGAAAATTTTTGCCGCCGGGAGTTTCACCGACCCGGCGGACCGGGAAAAATCCATCCGCTTCGCGATGGCCAGCAAGGACATAGACGCCGTGGTCATCGGCTTTACCGGCGAAAAACAAATTGACGAAGCGATTGCCCAAATGAACCGCGCTCTCGCCGAAGTTTGATGTGTCTAAAGCGCCGGTCGTGGCGGCTCAATAAGTCAACATTTCCAGTTCGCGGATGCCGGTATCGGTCAGTTGCCAGCGACTGCCGCGGCGGACCACCAGGTGGCGGCAGGGATTGGCTTTTTCCTCGTCCTCATTGACCGAAAGCAATTGGAACCGGCCCTGGCCGTGGATTTCCGAGGCGGCGCGCGGCATCAGCGCGAACGCGACACAATTGTAATTCAGGGCGATTTCATAGCCCGCGACGCCCTCTTTCTGGGCGATGGGATTGGGCAGGACCAGCATCGGATACCGTTTCAGGTAGTGAAAGTTCGTCGAACGCACCAGCACCCGGCAAAGCTCGGTCTGGCCGCGGATGAAATTCAACAGGCTGAATTTGGCGGCGGGGTTGTGTTCGGCGAGCAGAATTTCGCGCGCGTCGAGGCCGTTGAGGTTCTGGCCGTTCCAGATGCCGTGGTCGTTGCGCTGGTTGGGAAAGGTTTGTTTATACCAGCCGGCAAAGCCCTCGTTGACGAATACGTTCAATTCGAAATGCACATGAGCGCGCTCCTTCAAGATCGTTTCCGCGCTCGAAGTGCGGCCCATCGTGGCGATGACTTCGCCGGCCTTGACTTGTTTGCCGATGGCGAGGCCGGGCTGGATTTCGCTCAAATGCGCGTAAAGCGAATAGATTTCGATGCCCTCGATGATATGGCGGATAACAACGTATTTGCCGTAGTTCGAGAGCGACGGCCGGGTGCTGAAATAGACCACTGTGCCATCGGCGGTGGCCATGACGGAGTCGGTCGGTTCGCCATGGCGGTCGTGCTGGAGACTGCGGATGTCGAGGCCTTCGTGCATTTTGTTGCCATCGTTGCGGACGCAGCCAAAGCTGCCGCTCGTCCACTCCTTGTTGGGCGCGGTCGGGGCAAAGAATTTCAGTTCGTCGCCGATTTCGTACAAGGCGTGATTGGCGGTGGGGAATTGGAACGGCGATTGCGCGAACAGGCTGGCGCCCAATCCCAGGGACAGCGCAACGGCGGAAAAAATGGCGCGGTCAACAGCGGGGAAAATCATTTTAAATCGGATCTATGGATTTGCTTCGCGACGTTGTTGAGGCCAAGCACCAATTGATCGGCCTCATCGCGCTCACAATCGGCGGTGAACACCAGCACGCCATTGCCGATACGGCGCGAAATGACTGGCGCGGCGAGCCAGCGGCTGTTGGCACCCTTTTTATGATTCCTGGACAATTCCAGCGGGTAAGCATCCTCCAGCAGCAGCCGGTTGAGGCGCAGCGGGGAGTTTCCCTCCGGGTTCTGGGCATTCTGAGCCAGGAGTTGCTGCGTTTTCGGCCGCAAAACGACACCCGAAAAACGCTGAGCATCATAGATCGAGTGGCCGCGAATGATTCGGTTAAGGTCCTCCACGAGTGCCGTTTGCAGCGGGATTGGGCTGGAGTTTGTCCCTTGGTAGCCCGCCAGTAGTTCCAGCGTTGCCGCGGACAAACGGCTCTTGAGATAGAGGGAAACCGCGTCTGCCGGCTGCTTTAATTTGCCGGACAGGGCTGGCAGATCGACGATGTCATTCGCTGAAAACGGCGAGTAATCATTTTCGCTCCATTGACTCCAAATGACGAAATGACCTCCGGGATTGGCGGCGGAATATTGTTCGAGCAACCAGGCGCCGTTTTCATCAAAATTAATTTCGATGGCAAAACCCCCGCGCGTGTCAATGACTTTGGCCGAGACGATATTGGCTTCCGTCAAAATCGGTTCGCGCTTGATGGTGACGAGCACGGGGTTGGAGCGAAGCACCGATATGTCCTGGCTCGTGCCGGCGGGGTCGGGACTCACCTCGATATGCACGCGCAAAGCGCCGGTCTCCTTTTTCGGTTTGCCGGTCTGGCAGCCGCAAACCGGTCCCAGCAGGAATGCCAGCGCCAAATAGATGTTGAATCGTCGCGCCAAAACTTTCATAGTGGGCCTCACAAAACCGCAACGCGCGAACAAAGTAAAGACACTTATGGGCAAACAATCCAACAAAGTTGAAAATCGAAGACGCCGGAAGAGCTACCTCAAACGCAAACGGACGGCGGCGAAAATGAAAAAAACCGCGAAGTCCAAACCCGCGGCGTGAGCGCCACTCTTTCGGGAAATCAAAAGGCCATCCGAACGGGTGGCCTTTTTGTTTTTGCGCAATTTTTTAAATTCTTCAAAAACAAACTTCTTCACCGCGCGGAATTTCCTCCGAAAAACCGGTGAATAATTCTTCGTTCAAATTGAACGAACAGCCTGATTCCATTGGCGGATTCGAGTTGTTCGCAAGTTGTTCACGGGGCGATTTCGGTGAACAAACTGTGCATATCAAATCGTTGTCGGTTTGGGAATTTCAGTTATGATGTTCACAGTTCATTGAAAGAACGAAGCGGGCGGTAAAGATCGAAAGATTGAGTTGTCCGTTTCAGGATAATCCCAGGTGACTGGGGAAAAGTTGGGTCAGGCTGGTTGGCCCGGCTCCTCTGAAGTTGGATCGCAAGGTTTGATCAGGAGGCAGAATTCACCAGTTCCTCTGGCGGTGTTCGCACACCGTCAAATGCGAATGAGGGACTTGGCGGCGAGGGGCGATGAGAAGCCGCTCCAAGCCGGGTCAAGTAGTTCAGGCCGGTTTCGAGCCTGGGCGAATCGCAGTTACCCAGAGGGTATCCGGTTGTTACTGCGCATCAGCACGGACGGGCGACTCTGGCGGTCACGCAAAAAACGGGATCAGCCAAAAGAAAGACGCCGAAAGGCGGGACAAAATGAGCGTTCGCACCGGGAAGGACACGACGGCTCGGCAGGCTGCGTGAAAACCTTCCAAGCGTCGGCGATGTTAAAAACGGCACCGCTGGGCTGTGAGCGAAAAGCAACCTGAGAGTGAAGAGGCGAGACCCGTGGCTTCGGGCGAACGCGCCGTCAAGAGCGGTGGCTGACCCGGGGCTAAGTGGTGAAGACGCGAAGAGCAAATCACAGACGTGTCTTCATCTGGTTTGCAAGCTGGTGGCGCAACCATCAGTTCAAGCAGGCTGAAAAGCCTCACTCAAAATCCAGTGTCCGCAAGGCGCTGGACGGCCCTGCCACGAGGCCGAAGACTCCGCTTGCCGTGGAGAATGGCGTCGGGAAGCTGACAGCCTCCGAAAGGGGCGCGCCTAATGTCGGCATGGGAAAGAGAGCTTGGCGCACTCCCATCCCCCATTTGTCCCTGCTCGACCGAAAGGCCGGGCAGGGACTTATTGTTTTTACGGATGGGGAAACATTCAACATTGAACATCGAACATCCAACATCGAATTGAAAAACAAGCCGCGCGGATTGCGCCTCATTGGATGTTCGGTGTTGGATGTTGGTTGTTCGATGTTGCAGACGACGGGGGACTTATTGCTTTTGGGAACCGTTCTTGTCCCGCCATCCTATTTCCGCAGGGGAAACGGGCAGACGTAGCGGCGTCTCGGCAGAGCGCCGCAAATTGTGCGGGAATTCAATTGGCGGCTTTCTCCCGAAAGCCGCTACGCCGAAGCCGGATGGGGCGCGCACTCCGCAATCCGAATTCCGCACCTGTAACGGACTCTTTTCTGAATTCATTTTGGGATAGACGATTGGGGCAAATGGCGTTTGAATGATTTTACACAGAGGGGAAATTATGAGCACCGAAGCCAAATGTAATTGTCAGCATTGCAGTGAGCACATCTCATTTCCAACAGAAATGGCTGGGCAAATGACTGTTTGCCCACATTGCGGATTAGAAACCAAATTATACGTCCCTGCATTTCCCCAAGATGTTCGAGCTGAAATCAAACGCGGCGTGAGTCCGCTTGGTATTGCATCGCTGGTTTTGGGGATCGTTGCGTGTTTGTTTTGTTGGATTCCATTTCTCGGACTTTTTATCATCCCAATTTCTGCCATCGGCTTTTTATTGGCCGGTGCCGGAATAATCATGGCTGGTGTCAGCAAAAGGACCGGATTTGCTTTCCCGATTAGCGGGCTTGTCGTTTGTGTCTTGTCCGTGTTCATTGCTTTCGCCATGACGGGAGTTTTAGCCACGATTATTCAACAAGCCGTGACGCAAGAAAAACAGACAAACAAAAAAGCGAATCTGCGGCCAGCACTGGCGCTCCAAACCAAGTTGAGCAATGGTCAAAATCACTGGTGGTTCAGCAAGGAGACATACAGATTAAAGTTTGGGGCGGGTCAGAATTTGAGCCGGTTTTCCTCGAGAGTCCCGGTGAACCTGGTGGCGTGGCGTGCTACACACATCATTATCCAAATTGGCCGCCCACTCAACGGCACACCTCTTATACCCGCTCTTTGTTATCGCGGACACGATTGCGATAATTGGAAGTTACTGCCGAAGCTCTGTCGAACCAGGACGAATTTGCCAATTGACCTTCTGAAACAGGACGAGTGTGATATACTTGCGGAATTTAGAAGCCGCTTCAGCCTTCACGATTGGACGGTCGCGGAGGTCATGGCGTATGCGCAGCACCACGGTGCTCCTACTCGACTTCTGGACTGGTCAAGGAATCCGTTCGTCGGCTTCCTTGAATCCGTGCCGGCGGTTTCGGCCAAGCTCAAAACGCCGGTCACGGCTGACCGGAAGTTTGCGGATGTGGTGAAGTCGGCGCAGGATGCCGCCGTTCTCGTCCTCGTTTATTGAATGACGACCGGGTTTAACGCAAAGTCGCAAAGGCGCAAAGACGCAAGGGGAAAAGGTTTCTCAGGCAGGCCGGCTGCGGTCACTGTTTTGCAAGCCGGATGGATCCGGCTTCATCCGCTTTGCGCCTTCGCAGTGCTATCTCATAACTTCGTCGCATACGGCGAAGATTTTTCCGGAGCGCGGAATTTATTCCGCTTCCCCAGCCGCATGTGCTTCAACGTTGGTTTACACGCATTGGCCCGAAGCGGAATGAATTCCGCGCTCCTTTGGTTGCAGCTCCGCCGCGCTATGCCTTTGCGTTAAAATTTCTCCCGCGGCGGTGCTGGTGCAGGTTTATTGATTTGCTAGGGCGGGCAGTCCTTCCGCCTTCGCGGCGCGCCAAAGCGCCGCTACGGCGCGACGGCGGCTGCCCGCCGACCGCCAATCGCAAAAACACGGCGCGCACGGGGTGACGCGCCCCACCTTTCGGCTTGCGGGGATCAGCCTTCGCCCGGCTACGGCGCGACAGGCGCTCGCCCCACCAAAAAGACGGCGGCGCTCTGCCGAGACGCCGCTACGGAGCAACCATTCTCATGCCAAAAAAACTTGCTCTTGCCCAAAACTCATCACAATCTTGACTAACAAGAACAATTAAGCGAGTTTTGAAAGGAACTTATGGGACGCATTTACAACAACATCGTCGAAACCGTCGGCCGCACCCCGCTGGTCAAATTGAACAAGGTCACCGCCGGCCTGCCCGCCACGATTCTCCTCAAGTGCGAATATTTCAATCCGCTCAGCAGCGTCAAGGATCGCATCGGCATGGCGATGATTGAGGACGCCGAAAAGCGCGGCATCCTCAAAAAAGACACCGTCATCATTGAGCCGACGAGCGGCAACACCGGCATCGCGCTCGCGTTCGTCGCGGCGGCCAAGGGTTACAAAATCATTTTGACCATGCCCGAAACGATGTCGGTGGAACGTCGCACACTTTTGGCCATGCTCGGCGCGAAACTGGTTTTGACGCCTGGCGCGGAGGGCATGAAGGGCGCGATTGCCCGCGCGGAACAGCTCGCCAAGGAAACGCCGAACGCCTGGATTCCGCAGCAGTTTGAAAATCCGGCCAATGTGGAAATTCATCGCAAGACCACGGCGGAGGAAATTTGGGCCGACACGGACGGCAAGGTGGACATTTTGGTCGCGGGGGTCGGGACGGGCGGCACCATCACCGGTTGTGCCGAAGTAATCAAGGCACGCAAACCGTCATTTGAAGCCATTGCGGTGGATCCCAAGGATTCGCCGGTTATTGCGCAAACACTGGCCGGCCAGCCATTGAAGCCCGGCCCGCATAAAATCCAGGGATTGGGCGCCGGATTTATTCCCAAGAACCTGCATTTGAAGGATGCGCAGGGTAATCCGCTGATCAAGGAATCCATTCCCGTGGCCAACGAAGACGCGTTTGCCATGGCGCGGCGGCTGGCCAAGGAAGAGGGCATTTTGTGCGGCATTTCATCGGGCGCCAACGTCTGGGCGGCAATTCAAGTGGCCAAACGACCGGAAAACAAAGGCAAGCTGATCGTCACCATCGCGCCGTCCACGGGCGAGCGTTACCTCAGCACGCCCCTGGCCGCCGAAGCGAAGGCGGAAGTGGGCGGATAAAGGAAGAGGAGTAATGGAAATTGAACCCCGCCTGCCCATTGCTCCACTACTCCACTGCTCCAATTTCATTAAAATAATTGTTGCGTTTGGCGGGTTTTGCCCGTAATTATTGGGTGTCGAAGGTTTTAAGGACCTCGTTTTTGCGGGGTTGCTTCCCAAGATTCAACAATTCAAAACTGGTTTAGGGATTAATTCCTGCCTTCGAGCGCACAACATATGAGCGGTTCAGAAAACAACAACGACGATAAAACGTCGAATTACGGTGCGGGCTTTCTGGAGATTTCCGAAAAGGGTTTCGGGTTTCTCCGCACGGTCGCCAACCATTTTCACCCCAAACCGACCGACATTTTTGTCACGCCGGACACCATCCGGCGCAGCTTCCTGCGCGAAGGCAGCTACGTGGCCGGTCCGACGCAGCCGCCGCATCGCGGCACGAGCCCGCAGCTCAAGGCC
Source organism: uncultured Verrucomicrobiae bacterium (assembly GCA_963804345.1). Classification (GTDB taxonomy): domain Bacteria; phylum Verrucomicrobiota; class Verrucomicrobiia; order Limisphaerales; family UBA11358; genus UBA11358. The sequence goes on from CAWDPX010000003.1 coordinate 71,523, forward strand.
GTTGACAAGGTCAATGAGATGCCGTTTGAGGATTATACCAAAGCCGTCCGCTTTGAAAACCTCACCACGATTGATCCGATTGAAAAGTTCAACCTCGAAACCAGCCCCGACCTGATCGAAACGCGCATCATTGACCTCGTCACACCGATTGGCAAGGGCACGCGCGGGTTGATTGTTTCCCCGCCGCGCAGCGGCAAGACCACCATTCTCAAGCAAATCTGCAACGCCGTCACCACGAACCATCCCGATGTCTATGTCATGGTGCTGCTCATTGACGAACGCCCGGAGGAAGTCACGGATTTCCAGCGCTCGGTCAAAGCCGAGGTGGTGGCATCGTCGAACGACATGGATTTGGAAACGCATGTGCGCCTGTCGCGTTTTATGATCGAGCGTTGCCGGCGCATCGTTGAATCCGGCAAGGACGCTTTTGTGTTGATGGATTCGCTCACGCGCATTGCCCGCGCCTACAACAGCGTTCACGGCGGCAGCGGCCGCACGATGACCGGCGGCGTGGACGCGCGCGCGCTGGAAATCCCGCGCAAGATGTTCGCCTCGGCGCGCAAAATTGAGGAGGGCGGTTCGCTGACGATTCTGGCCACCGCGCTGGTGGACACCGGGTCGCGCATGGACGAATTGATTTTCCAGGAATTCAAAGGCACGGGCAACATGGAGTTGATACTCGACCGCAAGCTGTCCGACCGCCGGCTGTTCCCGGCCATTGACATTCCCAAGAGCGGCACGCGCAAGGAGGAGAAACTGTTCCCGGCCAAATATCTGGAAGCCATCCGCAAATTGCGCCGCACGATGGTGGACTTGAATCCCATCGAAGCGATGGAAACGCTCACCGCCGCGCTCAAGAAACACAAGACCAACGAAGAGTTGCTCGCGCGGCTTGAAAAGGGCGGTTGAGCCGGAACGCGGGCGGGCGTTCGGGACTGGCAATGTTCGGATTTCTTAAAAAACGCCGCCGTGACAGCATTCGGAGCCGGCCGTTCCCTTCCGAATGGCGCGACATTCTTACGCGCCATTATTCCATGTATTCCCGCCTCCCGCCGGAGGATCGCCGGGAATTGGAGGGACACATTCACGTTTTCCTGGCGGAGAAACGGTTCGAGGGCTGTGGCGGACAGGAAATCACCGATGAAGTGCGCGTGTTGATCGCGGCGCAGGCGTGCCTGTTGCTGTTGCACCGGGACACGGACTGCTACCCGCTCCTGCACAGCATCCTGGTTTATCCTTCAAGTTACATCGCCAAAACGTGGCATTGGGAAAAGGACGGGACGATCACCGAGGGGGAGCAGGTGCGGGGAGGTGAATCCTGGCCACACGGGACGGTGGTCCTGGCGTGGGATGGGGCGATTGCCGGCGCGGTGGAGCTGAACAAAGGCCGGAATCTGGTCCTTCATGAATTCGCCCACCAGCTTGACGAGGAAGACGGTATCGCTGACGGCGCTCCGCTTCTGAGCGGGTCAAACTTGTGGCAAATCCACCACCGCTACCAAACGTGGGCCAAAGTTCTGAGCGCGGAATTCCACCAGCTTCGCCGCGCGGCGGAAGACGGCCGGGAGACGGTCCTGGACACGTATGGCGCCCAAAATCCCGCGGAATTTTTCGCCGTGGCCACGGAATGTTTTTTCGAGAAACCCGCTCAACTCAAAGAACGGCATCCGGCGTTGTATGCCGAATTGAAGGAATTCTACCGGCAAGACCCATTGCTCTATGCGCCAGCAAGCCCTGAAAAAAATGAAATTTCAACGTAAGAACCAATCCCAGCCGGGAATGACGGATGCGGGGTCGCTCCATTCGCGTCCGCCGCTGGAGCGGATGTTGCGCATCCATCAGGCGCTTCAGTCCGGCAAATTCCCCAACGCCTCCACGCTCGCCCGCGACATCGAGGTCGCCACCAAGACGATTCATCGCGACATCGAGTTCATGCGCGACCGGCTCGGCCTGCCGGTAGAGTTCAACCCGGGCAAAAACGGTTATGCCTACACCGAGGAAGTCAGCGCGTTCCCGAACATCCAGATTACCGAGGGCGAACTCTTCGCGCTCATCGTCGCCGAAAAGGCGCTCCAGCAATATCGCGGCACGAGCTTCGAGAAGCCAATCCTCAGCGCCATCCGGAAAATGGAGCAGTCGCTACCCGACACCATTTCGCTCAATCTCGCCGACATCGGGCAGACGATTTCCTTCCGCACCCGCGCCGAGCCGATTTTGAATCTCGAAATTTTCGACACGCTGGCCCGGGCGGCCGCGCACCGGCAACAAATCGAACTGGCTTATCGCAAACCCGGCCAGCCGCAGCCGGAGAAGCGCCTGGTTGACCCGTATCATCTGGCGAACATCAACGGCGAGTGGTATCTGTTCGCCTACGACCACGCGCGCAAGGACATCCGCACCTTCGTGCCCGCCCGTGTGCAGTCCGTGAAGCCGACCGGCCAGACCTTCGAGCGCCCGCAAAAGTTCTCGCTCGAAAAACGTTTGCGCGACAGCTTCGGCGTCCACTCCGGCGAAGGCGAATACGAAGTCGTCATCCGGTTCAACGCGCGCGCCGCCGATTACGTGCGTGAAAAGAAATGGCACGAATCGCAACAACTCCGCGAATTGAAGGGCGGGGGAGTGGAATTGAGAATGAAACTTTCCAGCCTGATGGAAATCGAGCGCTGGGTTCTGGGCTGGGGCGGCGATGCAAAAGTTTTGAAGCCGCGTGAACTGGCGGAAGCCGTCAGGAAATCGGCGGAGGCAATTTTGAAACAGCGCGTGTGATTTCGCGCTCACCGCTTGACTTTCAACTCTCAACTGCAAATGGCTCCTTCACTTAGGTGACAACCCCGGCTGCTGCCAAGTAGGAAGGCCACATGATCCGCGTCATCTGCGAAGTGAGCAATGAATGCGCAATCTCATTGCAAATCACCTTGACAAGATATGCTAATCTGATATAAACTAATAAAGTAATATTCCTTAAATTTAAGGATTAACTGAACTGTTCCTCAGGAAGCTTTATGAAGACACGCGTCCATCATCTATTCATCCGCCCTGGCAAAGTCTTGTGTGCCGCCTGGGTCACGCTGGCCTTGCTCTCAACCCTCAACTTTCAACTCTCAACCGCCCGCGCCCAAGGCACGGCCTTCACCTACCAGGGACGGCTCAATAGCGGCACGAATCCGGCCACCGGAATTTACGATTTGCGTTTTACGGTTTACGACGCTGTGTCGGGAGGCAGCGTGGCGGGCTCCGCGCTGACCAACGCCGCCACGCCCGTCACCAACGGTCTGTTCACCGTCATGCTCGACTTCGGCTCAGGCGTGTTCACCGGTTCCGCGCGCTGGCTGGACATCGGCGTGCGCACCAACGGCGGCGGCGCCTTCACCACGCTTTCGCCGCGCCAGAAACTCACGCCCACACCCTATGCGGTAATGGCCAACACGGCCAGCAACCTGCTGGGCTCGTTGCCCGCGACCCAGCTCGGCGGCACGGTGGCCAACAGCCAATTGGCCAACAATGCCGTTACCGTCGCCGCCGGAACGGGCTTGAGCGGCGGCGGCACGGTGGCGCTGGGTGGCGCGACGACGTTGAACAATGCCGGAGTGCTGTCCGTCACCGGCAACCCGGACATCACCGCCAGCACCGTCAACGGCGCGGTGATGTTGGGTGACACGGCCACCAGCGCGAACACGGCCAGCACGATGGTGAAACGCGATGCCGCCGGGAATTTCTCCGCCGGGAGCATTACCCTCAGCACCAACTTGTATCTGCCGACGGCAACGGCCAGCGCCGGCATTATTTATTCCGGCGGCAACCCCTTTGTCTATGTGGGGGGAAACGGAACGGCAAATTTCTTCGCCGGTATCGGCGCGGGCAATTTGACGATGAGCGGCCACTATAACACGGCGGTTGGTGCTTTGTCGCTGGATGCCGACACCACCGGGGGCAACAACACGGCTTATGGCTACGGGGCGTTGGGTGGAGATACAATCGGCGGTGAAAACACCGCCAGCGGCGTCAATGCGCTATGCTACAACGTGGGTGGCAGCCAAAACGTCGCCAACGGTGCAGCGGCGCTTTTCTTGAACACGAACGGCAGTGCCAACACCGCCAACGGCTATATGGCGCTTTTCTCCAACACGAGCGGTTCCAATAACACGGCCAGCGGCTACAAAACGCTTTACTTGAATACGAACGGCAATGCCAATATCGCGCTCGGCTATCAGGCGGGCTACAACCTCACCTCCGGCAGTTCCAACATTGACATCGGTCACCCGGGCCTGGCCACCGACACCAACATCATCCGCATCGGTTCGGGCCAGACGCAGACCTTTATCGCGGGAACCGTCAACGGCAATGCCGCCGGCTTGACGAATCTCAACCCGGCCGGTTTCAGCGGCTTGTTGCCCGGCAGCAGCATTGACGATGGCGGCAGTTCAACCTATCAAGGGTTTTTGAACGCGGTTCAACCGGTCGGTGGCGACAGTTCGGTGGCCTTTGCCAGTCTGGCACCTGGCGTGGTCATTAATGGCGGCACGCCATCATTCGCTTTCACCCTGAATGGTTCAACCTACGCGGTCCTGGGATTTTCCGGCAATGAAGCGATTTCCCAGCCCTATGCTTACGAGATTGAGGTATTTTCCTCGGGTGCCCCGCTGGATCCCGATGCCCAACTCGGTCTGAATGGCAGTCTGACTTACACGCGCAACGGCCGGACGACCAGCTTTGGCGGCATCGTCACGGCCTGCACCTTGTCGGCGTCCAACACCGCGAGTTTGCTCTATACGTTTCGTTTGGAATCACCGCTGGCCAACATGGCGCTCACGACGGATTACCAAATCAACCAGGGCAAGACGGCCCCGGCAGTGGCGGCGGCGCTCTATTTGAGCGATACCACTAACACGGCCAGCCTAAACCTCCACGGGAGTTATACCCCCCATGTAAATCTTATCCAATATGGAGAAACGGACCTGAATTTTTTCAGTCGCATCCTCGAATACGAAGGCATTTTCTATTTCTTCAACCAGGGCGCCAGTCCACCCAGTCTGATTTTGGGCGACAACCTCTCCGCCTACCTGTCTTCGCCCAATTCGCCTTTTGCCTACTATGGAAACCTGAACACCAACGCCACGGCGGGGACGGAATATATCCAAACCTTCGCAAAGGCGTATCACCAGTCAACGCTCACTTCCCTTGTCGGCGGCTATAATTTCATCCAACCCGCGAGCTCGATGCTCGCAGACATTACCGGGACGGAAGGAGTCGGTGAGACTTTCGAGTTTGGTTCTTCCTCGGACCCGAGCAAAGGTTACAACGATATTATCGCGGGCGTCCGGCTGGGTCGTCAGACCGTGGCGCGCGCCACCATGGCCGGTTCCAGCACGGCACCGGATTTGCGCGCGGGTTATACCTTTACGCTCAATGATCAGACCAGCGCCGGGCTTGGCGGCAGTTATCTGGTCACTTCCGTCCACCATGCCGGCTTTGTGCGGGTGACGAATGGCGTGAGCACCTTGTTTTACGGAAATCAATTTCAAGTTGTTCCCGCTTCACTCTATTACCGGCCGCCGCTGGCAACGCCCAAGCCGCAGGCCCAACCTTGCATCGCCATCGTCACGGGTCCCTCCGGGGACGAAATTTGTGTGGATGAATACGGCCGGGTGAAGGTGCAGTTCAAATGGGATCGTTATGGCACGTTCGATAAAAATTCCAGCGCTTGGCTGCGCGTCGCAACCCTGTGGGCCGGGAAGAATTGGGGCATGCTCTTTCTGCCCCGCATCGGGCAGGAAGTGATGGTGAATTTCATCCAGGGCGACCCCGACCAGCCCGTCATCACCGGCAGCTTTTACAATGCCGCCAACATGCCTCCGTATAATCTGCCGACCGATGAAACAGTGAGTGGCATCAGGACGCGTTCTACCCCTGGCGGAAGCAGCGCCAACTATAACGAAATCAAGTTTGACGATAAGATAGGAGCGGAACTCTTCGGCCTCACCGCCGAAAAGGATATGACCATCTCAGTGGGCAACGACCTGACCACCTCGGCGAGTCACAACTTGACCACCTCGGCGAGTCACGACCTGACCGTTTCGGCAGGCCATGACCACGCTCTCTCAGTCACCCACGACCTCACCATCTCGGCTGGCAACAACTTCATGCTCTCGTCGAGCCAGGGCATCGGCATAAATACCGGCAACAACCCCGCCTATGCTCTAAACGTCAACGGCACGGTTTCGGCCAGCAGTTTCATCGGCTCCGGCGCGGGCCTCACCGGATTGACGGCGGTAAGCCTGCCGTCCGATGTAGCTTACCTCGATTCAAATCAGGTCTTTTCCGCCCAGGTAGCCTTCAACTCTCCGGTCACCATGAACAGTCTCGTCCAAGTCGGCGGCACGTTAAATGCCAACAACACAATCTATGCTGATACCGGCGCGCAGAACACCGGCTTGCTCTTCCCCGGCTTGATTTTTGGCGGCCCGGCCAGCACTGAAGGCATTTCCTCCAAACGCACTTCCGGCACCGACCAGTATGGTCTGGACTTTTACACGGCCAACACCATTCGCATGAATGTCAACAATAACGGCAACGTCGGCATCGGCACGATCACGCCCATGTTCCCGCTCGAAGTGGCGGGCGACACGCGACTGCGCGGCCTGATCCGGTCGGGTTCGGAAAGCGGGACGGCGGAGTCGCCCAGCCCGGCTGGCCTGGTTGTACGCCGGATCAACAGCACTTCCACTACTTCCAACACCGTGGTGGCCGTTGCGCGCAACCAAAACAGCACGGCCAGCCTTACCCTCGTGCGCGATGGCACCGCCGCCGGCTTCCAGATCCAGTATCCGGCCAATCCCGGATACGTGACCATTGCCTGCCTGGGGATGGATACCAACGGTGTGCAACGGAACTTTTACACCAATTTGCCCAGCCCCGCCTCGGCGGGCACGGTGCAAATCTACTCGAACTCCGTCGGCGTCGCGCATTTCGAGTGCACCTTCGGCATTACCTACAACGCGGGCCAGCACCTCACGCAGGTGACGCTGTCACGCTATGGCGCCGACTACTTCTGGTCGGGCACGCTGATGTCCACCTACAACCAGTAACCGCCGTCAAACAAAGATATGAAGACCGGGCTTATGAATCTGAAATCCGAACCAACGTCGTCCGCACTTCGGCTGGCCGGCCATTGTCAATTTTCAATCATCAATTTGAAGTGGCTTCCCCTGTTTGTGCTGCTGCTTGCCCTGCCATGGTCAGCCTTCGCCCAGACTTACAGCATTGACTGGTATAAAATCGCCGGTGGCGGCGGCACGAGCACCGGCGGCACTTACAACGTTAGCGGCACCATCGGCCAGCCGGATGCCGGCGGGCCGATGACGGGCGGCAATTATTCGCTCACCGGCGGGTTTTGGGCGCTGATTTCCGTGGTGCAATCGCCCGGCGCGCCGACGCTCTACATCAGCCATTCCGGCAACTCCGTGACGGTGTTTTGGCAGGTTGTCTCCGGCTGGAGTTTGCAGCAGAACAACAACCTGACCCTGCCCGCCAACTGGACGGCCAGCGGCGGAGTGACGACCTCCAACGGAACAAACTATCTGAACCTCACGTCGTCGCCGGGGAATTTGTTTTTCCGGCTCAAGCAGTGAATTGGGGAAGCCGTCAGGACATCGGCGGCAGCGATACTAAAATATTGATCTGGTAGGGCGGTGCTGCCGCGCCGCCCTGATATTTGGGCTGCGGAGCATCGCAGCCCTGCCATTATTGCCTGCCTATGCTTTGTTTCAGCGCGTCATCCGCTCCAAAACCGGCTGCGCTGCTTTCACGGGAGCGGTGCTGAGGACGTTGTGGTCGGCGCGGTGGTCCAGTTCCATCCGGTGGGCAACGATTTCGTCAATAATATTGGACGATGGTAATCAACCCTTCCGGATTGGCTACGTCCACGCCTTTTAGGAAGACGATGTGTTGATATCCGAGATTCCGCAGGCCAACAACCCAGGGTGTGCCGCGGTCGCGAAACTGGTCGCCAAACTCCTGTTCGGTATAATTCTCAAGAATGATCAGGGCTGTCTGATGTTGGGGTAATGCCAACGCCTGGGCCAGAAGCGCCTCGCATCAATTCCCCAACGGCTTTGCGTTGGAACCGACCGGACTGGCAGGCATCTCAAAACTTGCAACGGAATCGGGGTGCGCCGGGTCAAAATCCTTGAAATCATCCACGATGAATTTCGCCAGCGGCAATTTGTCCTGTTTGATTCCTTCGACCACGCACTTCGCCAGTTCGTAGCTGCCGTAATTGTTGTGGTGCGTGCCGTCTTGAAACGCCTTGTCCAAATCCGCGCCGAGCGCCTGGTAAAAAATCCGGCTCATCGCGTTCAAATCAATCAGCGCGCAATGTTCCTCCCTGGCAACTTCGCGCATGGCATCGGGATAACCGGCGAGCGTGTCCTGTTCGACGCCTTTTTTGCGTTCCATCGAAGTGACCAGCACCGGCGTGCCGCCAAGCGCACGCGTGCGCGCGACGATTTTTTTCAGGTTCGCCCGGTAGGTTTCCAGCGCGTCGGGGTTTTTGTCCTTCATGTCGTTGTGGCCGTATTGCATGAAAAGATAATCCCCCGGTTTCATCAGGCTGAAAACCTTGTCAAAGCGTTTCGCGCCGAGCGAAGAGGCGACGGACTCGCCGGATTCGGCGTGATTGGCCACGGCGATTTTCGGTTTGAAAAATCGCGGCAGCATCTGGCCCCAACTGTTCCACGGCTCGGCGGGCTGGTCGCAGACCGTCGAGTCGCCCAAAATGAAAACCGTCGGCACTTTCGCCGGTTTGATTTCCAATGAGCGCAGGGTCGGATGTGTGCCGTTGAATTCCAGCGTCAGCTTGTCATCCCAGTCCCAAATTTCCCTCGTCTTCTCGCGGTCTTTCAACCGGACTTCGCCGCCGGTGGAAATGGCGGGCGTGCGCAGGTTCACGATGAAACTCCGCGTCCCGGTTTTTCCCCCGGCGGTGTGGATTTTTTCCAGCATCAACCGCCGCAACTCGGCCTTCACGGTTGTGGTGGATTCGCCCTCGCCGCCAAACGTCGCCGTCACCCGGTAATTTCCCTCCGGCAGTTTGACGGAAAAATAAAACGGCTCGTCGCCGGCGATGGAGCTTTTCCCCGCGCTGATGGCTGCGCCGGGCTCAAAGCCGCAGCCGGTTTCGTTTGAATAATAATTCGTCGGCGAAATGTGCGTCCAGCCGGACTTCGGTTTGCCGCCGCCGAAATCAAACTTGAAACTGGTTTGCGCGTGCGCCGGACCGGCGGCGACCCAGGCCGCCAATGCCGCCGGGAAGACGATACGGCGGGCAAAACAATGGAGCCGGTTCATGGGTTTTGGGCCGGCAGTTGCCCGCATGGCTGGTTTTGATCGAATCATCCACGTACTTTGGCGTTATTCCATTCCTTTTGCAAATTGCCGGTTTACACAATTCCAGAAGACGGAATTCCGCGGGCGCAGGTTTCACTCATTGGTGGCGCGCGACAAGCCGTCCTTGATTTCCACCGGCTGAGATTTGATTTGCCGGGTGGCGGGTTCAAGGCCGGCGCGCGTCGCGGTCAGCGTGATGTTGCCCGGTGTCAGGGTCGAGCGGAGGGCGACGCGGTTGACGCCGCACTCGGTGTCGAGCCAAAGATTGTTCACCGAATTGGTTTTGCCGCTGTTGTAACCGCCGCGCCAGATGGCCGGGCCGTCCAGCTTGAAATCCACGCGCGCCTCGTCCGTCGGGCAGCGGCGGCCCTGCGCGTCCACCACCTCCACGTCGAAGAACGCCACGTCCGAGCCGTCCGCCTGCAACCCGTTCGGGGCGGCGTGCGGTGTGAGTTTGATGGCCTTCGCCGCGCCCGCCGTTTCAATTTCGTCCTGCGCGACAATTTTGCCGTTTGCTTTTGCCACGGCGGAAATTTTGCCCGCCTCGAATTTGATTTCCGGGAACGCAAAAATGAAGCCGTTGACCGGCTTGGAATTGACGCCATGCGATTTTCCGTTCACGAACAGTTCCACGGAATCGCAATGATTCGCCGCGACGTAAATCGTTTTGACCGTGTTCGTCGGATAATTCCAGTGGCCGATGAGGTGGATGTCCGGCGACTCGTTTTGCATGACGCGATAAACGTAATACGCCTGCTTGGGCAGCCGCACGGAATCCACCTTGCCGCTGACGCGACAGACCTCGCTGCTGTCCTGCCGGCCGTCGGCGTTCGAGTCCGACCAGTAGATGGAGGCGTAGCCCGACCATCTGGAATGCGCCGGGTCGGGGTTGGAAATGCGGTTGATGAAATAATCGTGGTAGCGTCCCGCCGCCGCGAGGCAGAACGTCTCCGAATTAAGGTTCCAGGTGTCATTCGGACCTTTCTTGAAACCGAAAGACGGCGGGGAGTAATCGTCCCAGAATCTCCGGGCCGCCTCCTCGCGAAAATCTTCCGCCTCAATCACCGGCGCCCGGTCGCGCCGCTCGATGCTATAGCCGCGGAACAGGGCCGTGGGGTTGGTTTGTGCATCGAGCCGCCGGTCCTGCGGCATCATCACCCCGTAATACTCCTCGATCGGAGTCAGCGCCTCGTTGTCGAGCGCGCCGTCGCGCACTCCCATGGCGCGCCCGCCATCAGGATCCAGTTCTTTGCGCAATGCCACCATCTGTTGCATCTGGTCGGCGGTGACAGACGTGTTGCCCGCCTCCCAGAACAGAATGCTCGGATGGTTGCGGAAATAAATCATCGAGGCCCGCATCACTTCCATGCGCTGCTCCCACTGCCGGCCCTGGACGTCCTTTTCCTTGTCGCCCGCCGGGCAGACCTCGATGATGCCGGCCTTGTCGCACGCGGTCACGTCCACGCGCTGCGGTGAAATGTGCATCCAGCGGATGTAATTCGCGTGCGTGCTGCGAACCAGTTCCGCGTTGAAGTCGTGCATCCAGTCGGGATACGCCTGGCCGAGGCCGGCCCAGTCGTCCGACGAACGTTGCGCGTAGCCGGCGAGCCAGACGAATTTGCTGTTGAGGTAAACGCCGCCGGTTCCCGTGCCGCCTTTGAACTCCGCCTGGCGAAAACCGGTCCTGGTTTTCCGCACATCCACCACCTTGTCGTTCACCGTCAAAATGGAATAAACGTCGTAGAGGTTCGGGGTTTCATCGCTCCAGAATTTTGCGTCCGTCAATTTGCCGCCGACCGTGAGCGTTTCCGTTTCGCCGCTGACCAGATCCGAGGCGTCGCCCTGAAATTTCGCGCAGACCTTTCCGTTCGCATCCACGATGACGGTCGAGAGGGTGATGGATTGGGGGTCGCCGCTTTCGTTGCGCACCTGCGATTCAACCTTCACGTCGCACGTCCGGTTGCTGACGGAAAAGTTTGACGGATGAATGTAAATACCCGTGGTCTTCAAATTTTCATAAAGCGGCAGCGTCTGATAGACCTTGCCGGTGAGGTGCAGCCAGATGTCACGGTTCAGCCCGCCATAATTCGGATTGAACGCGCGCCCCATCCACTCGAACTCGGCGCCGGTTGCCTCCTCCTGGTAATCGTTGCTGTTGTCCACTTTGACCGCGATGACATTGTCGCCGTCAAAATTCACCAGATCGGTCAGGTCAAGGCCGCACGCGGTGACGCCATTCTCGAATCTGCCCGCAGGTTTTCCGTTCACCCAAAAATGGCCGGCCTGTTTCAGTCCTTCAAACTCCAGAAACACCTTTCCGCCCTTTGTGTCCGCCGGCAGCTTGAAATGTTTGCGATACCACGCGATGCCCGCGTAGGCCCGCCGGTCGCCGCCGCTGTGGCTGATGATGTCGGTGTAGGAATCCGTGTCATTGTAAGTATGCGGCGCGCTGACCGTCGCCCATTTTGAATCGTCAAAATCAATTTTCTCCGCGTTGGTGACATCCTCGCGGATGAATTTCCATCCGGGATTGAAATTGCAGGTCGCACACGGCGACGCGGGCGGCGTGTAAGACGAAGCGGCGGCGCGTAGCGGCAGGGTGGCGACCGCACAAAACAAAGCAGTGAATGTTATTAATTTTCTCATAAGCGACAACTTTATAGCGGACAGGATTTCATGGATGTGGTTTCTGGTCACGGCAAATGGAGCAGATGGAAATCGCATTGGCGACACCGCCCGTTCCGGCGAACACAAACCCATTTCCAAAAATGGAAGCCGGGCTGATGACCGGTTTGGCGGTGGCCACAACCGACAGCGTGCCGCCAAGGTTCAGGTAATTTGGGTTCCAACCCAGACCAGCGGGCCACGGCGGAAGTTTCAGCATGGCAAACAGGCCGCTGTAAATCGCGGCGTTAAACAGTTTCAAGCTGCCGCCCGCCGCCAGCGCGGTCGCGCCGCCATTGGTAACGGTCAACATGCCAACGCTGGCCAATGTGCCCAAACAAATAGCGGCATCGTTCGTCAAATGGAATAGGCTGGTATTATAAGTGCGCTCAATTCAAGGTCCCTTCAGCATTGGCATTGCTTGGACCAATTTGGGATCAAAGTCAGAAGGATCCTGATAAAAGTAGCACGCCTTGTTTCCAGTGGTAAGGCCCAAGACGCTATTCCACGTGTGAAAGTAATACATTTCTTTACACCAACTGGCGGAACCGTCGCAAAACACCTCATTCCCTCCGGCCGGAGCGCCGCCCTTTTTATGTGCGGGTATATTGGAACAAAGTTCTTTGTAGCTCGGATCTATGCCGCCCCAAACACCCGCGACTTTCACGTTCGCGTCCGCAGCCACCATCCAGTATGGCTTTGATGTACTCAACTTGACCGGACTGCGAGAGGCAATCCCCTCAGTCAATGCCACGTTGTACCACTTCACAACACCTCCGTAATACTGGTAACCAAGGTTCCATTGGCCGCTGGAGTCCAAAAAAGGCAACCCGGGACGATTGGGACAAGTCCAAACGGTACTACCACTTTGACCACCGTTTGTTATAACATTCAGATTCATAACAGCTGCCGCTGCAGCACCCACCTTGTCGAAATTGATGGGAACGTCTGGATAAGCATCATGGACGCCGCTGCTTTTCACCGCAAGCAGATAGTCATAATAGTCGTTTGCATAGATGGTCGCGCCGAGGCCAATCTGCTTCAGGTTGGCGAGGCACATTAAGCGCTTGGCTTTTTCTTTGGCGGCGGCCAGGGCGGGCAACAGCATTGCCGCCAGTATTGCGATGATCGCGATCACGACTAGCAACTCGATGAGCGTAAAGGCATGTGGTTGCCTCCACGGTGTATTCACCCGGTCTTTTGATGTCGTTGAACAATGCATGATTTGTATTTATGTTGCCGCTGCATCTGGCGGTCAACTCCTGAGTCGCTCCGGCTCAAAAGTCGAACCGCCAGACACAAGCGGCTTCTCAGATTATTTGCCTACGGCAAAACCATACGATAGAACACAGACCCGTTGGTTGGGTTGATGGTTATGTTGGTGGAGGTTACGTTTTGCGAGTTCGGAACGGCCACCCAGTTGGTGCTCAAGCCGGTGCTTGACGAGTTGGTTTGCACCTCCAATGTCCAGCCGGCATTAGTCGGCCAGGACAACGTGAGCGTGTTGCCGGACACGGCGCAGCCGATGATCGGGCGGTTCGTGTTTACGGTCAGCACTGCGGTCAGCACCCTAATGGTGCCATCAATCGCCAGCCGGTTGGTCCAGGTGTAGGCCTTGTAATTGGCCGCGTCGTTCGTCTGCAGATTCACGGCGGCAAATCCGCTGATGTTGGTGCTGAACAACTGGAAGGTGTCACCCGCCTGCAGGCCCGCGCCGATGTTGGTCACGGTGAGCGTTCCGCCGCCGGTGAACAATTTGGCGACAATCCGGTCGCTGTTCGGCGAGCCGGCCCGGTCAAGCTCGAACACCGCCGCGCCGCCCAGAGTCACGGCATTGGTCACGGTGAGAGTGCCAACGGAGAAGCCGGGCGTCACGGTTCCCAAACTGCCGACCACGAGGCTGCCGCGGATGGTTCCGTTGCCCTGAAGCGTCTGGCTGGTTATGTCCGTACCCAGCGACAACGTCCCATCGTTTCTGCCGGAAACATCCAGCACACCGGGCGACGATATGGAAATCGTCGGGCTGTTGGAAACTCCGGTGTCACCGATCAAGGCCAGAACGCCGTTGCTGATGGTGGTGCTTCCGCTGTATGTGTCCACTCCGGAAAGCGTCCAGGTGCCCGTGCCCTCCTTGATCAGCGAGACCTCTCCGATGCCACCGCCAATGTTGCCGGCGTTGGTGGAACTCGAATTCAGCGCACCAACCTGCCAGGTGCAAGGAGTGCCGGTTGCAGTGGCGGTGGTTCCCTCGCCAATAACCGATGCTGGGTCGCTGGAAAATTCTCCAATCTTGAAGACCGTGCCGCTCCCGGCTTGGGAATACGCGGTTACATTGGCCTCCAAATACAGACTCGCCAGAGGAAACCCGTTGGTGTTGTCAATTCGGAAGTCGGCCGAAGCATTCGGAAAGATATTGATCTGGCCCGTGAACGCGCTGAAGTTACAATTGATGTCGTCCCGAACCCAGGAAATACCCAGGTTGAATGTGCCTCCACCGGTCACCGGGCCGGATACAGTCGTCCGGCCTGCTGTATTTAATGTCCCAGATTGGCCGACGGGCACATAAATGGGCGCCGTGAAATCACCTGCATAACTGGAACTGGTTTGCAAGCCCAAGTCCGGCTCTTCCACGCTGGATGCACCCAGGAACGTGATGGTATTGGTGCCCAAACCGGTGCTCTTGGCCGCAACCGCGGTGACTGGATCATAGGGATTGGGGACGAGCTGGACATCAACATTGCTGAGAGTTGTTCCGCCCCCATAGGGATTGCCAGCAACGCCGGCGCCAATTGCATCGGCGATGTTCATTTGCACAATCGAATCGTTTGGATCCATCCCGAGGATGGTCACGCTGCCGGCGCCGGTGATTTGGCCATAGAACGGCAACGTGTAGGACGCCCCGGCGGTGGACAAGTCTAAAACCAAAGTTCCGTTGTTGGTCACGCCACCACCGCCAAGAGAAGCGTTTCGTCCGGCGACTTTCAGGGTGCCGCCTTCGATCGCAGTCATGCCACCATAGCTGTTTGCATTGGTGGTGATCAGCGTCCCGGTTCCCTGCTTTTTCAAACCCGTCGAGCCGGCCAGCGAGCCGGAGCCGCCAAAGGTGTAGGTCTTGCTGTTGTTGGTCACGGTGACTGCCGACGGATTAAGCGTGGTGGTCAGATTGATGTTTGTTGTGCCGGTGGCGGTGTCATCAAACAACACGGCATCTCCCTCGTTGTAGTTGGTGAGCTGACCTGTGCCTCTGACCTTCCAAATCTTGTTGCCAGTGTTGCCAATGTCCCAGTTGCCAATGGCATTGCCCACCCACACACGGGTCACGTCATTCAGCGGGGGAATATTTATCGTCAGCCGGACCTCCTTGTTCACCGTATCGTCAACGAGACCGAGGCCGCTGGCGGTGATATTGAACGGCAGGGAACCCAGAACGAAGCTGCCCGTCCCGCTGCGGCTGGCATAACGCAGAAGCGTGATGGTGCCCGAGGTCAAAGACGTGTTCGTGCCCGTCAAGTTGACAGTGATATTGCCATTAAGATTGATGCTGCCCGTGTTGCTAACCACCGAGGTGCTGGTCGGGTTGGGCAAGGTGCCCAGGTTAAAGTCATACGAGCAGCCAGAGCCGAAGTTGACCGCGCCTTCCGTAACCGTCGCACTTGCAGTGGCAGGAACCGCGCCCAACGTTGCGCCGTTGCCGACGGTAATGGCACTCGACACCAGCGAAGCCGAGCCGATGCCGAGTTCGCCGGCAGTGATGACGGTGGAACCGCTATAATTGTTTGCGCCGGTCAAGTTCACTGTGCCGGACCCGATGTTGGTCACGTTGCCAGTGCCGGCGATGACATTGGCAAATGTCTGTCTGCCATTGATGTTGAAAACCAATTGCGAGAGATTCGTCACGCTGCCCGAACCCAGCATTCCTGAGGCGCCCCCACTGCCGACTTGTAGAACGCCGTTGCTGATGACCGTGTGACCCGTGTAAGTTTTCGCAGTAACCGTGCCGTCCAGAGTCAGCCTGCCGGTGCCGACTTTGATGATTCCGCCCCCACCCCAGATATTCCCACTGTAGCTGGTGGAGGTGTTCAATGCGCCAATGCAATAATCATTAGTTCCAATTGGATCGTCGATGCCACTCGAAGTTCCGATGTAGCCGGAGGTATCCAGCACATTAAGACCGCCTCCGGAAAGAGAGCCGAGGTTGTAAGTGCCAGGGGCACTGAACACCATATAGGCCAGGGCTGCGGAATCCATTGTGTAAGCAGTGTTAGCGTTGACGGTATTGGTATTATTAAGCCGAAGCCCTCCCAAGTTGTTCGGGGAGACATCCCAAGTAGTAAGGGCAATGGTTCCGCTATATCCACTGTTATTACCATTCCAATTCATATAGTTGCCGCGCAACTGCAAGGTCAGGGGGCCGGTGCCGGTCAGATTGCCACCCCATGTGCGGCTGTTGCTGATTTTAAGATATCCCCCTACCGACGGCGTCGCATATACCCCCTCGTTCATGGTACCGTTGTATTGCATGTACCAAGTCCCGCCATTCAAGGCGATGATGCCCTGGCCGCTCCCCCCATACATTAGAACCGTAGCGCCGGGGTTAACCACAAGGTTTGAAAGTGTCAGGTTGACGACGCTTAATGTGCCGTTGGTTACCGTCACGTCATTGCCGACAGCATTAGCGCCTAAAAGATTGGACACCGTCGTCAAGGACAGAAAAAGGTTCCAATTTTGAGGCGCGCCTGCAACCACCGGACAGCCCAAGGTCAGAGGCCAGCTTGCCAGGCTGGTGTCAATGCCGGCAGTGCCAAGGGTCAGGAAACCTCCGGTGACGGTTGGAAGAGTCATGGGGCTGGTCTGGGTTTTGGTGGCGTTGAGCGGCATGCCCCCGGTCGTTGTGGAAAGCTGGAAGGTGGTCGCTGTCGCATTGACAACGTAATACGTGGCGGGCGGCCCGACGGTAAATCCCACATTGGTTGCGCCAATGAAGACTTGATCGCCGTTGACCAGCGGATTGGCCGGCGCGCTGGAATAAGTAAGCGTGGGGAGACCCGCGCCTGTCGAAAAGGGGGCCGCGTAAACATTAGGATTCACAGTTACCGCGCCGCCGACACTACTCTCCTTAATTCCAGCCCAGTTTGTGCTCGCACCCAAAACCACGGAATTTGCCGCCCCCACCGTGCTGTCCCATACGGCGACGTCGCCGGAGGTTGGCGGCACGCCACCGGTCCAGGACGTACCCAGATTAAGATTGTCGGCATTGTTCGCCTTGAACACGTTGGCGGCGTGATTTGTTCCACAAAAAGCAAACAAGCCAAGCAGGGCCAGTCCCCAGCTTAAATTTTTTATCGGACCATTCCAGATTACAGGGTGATTTTTTGTTTTCATGATGATGGAGTTGACACGGATGGGATGTTGTTTCTGATCGGCGCACATAATAAGTTGCATATGCCATTCAGATGATCCAATGCCCCAACGCCTTGCTGTAGATGCCTGCAAATGGCTTTAAGACAAATTTTCTGAATGAGTAATTGGCTTATAGAGGTGAGATTAGAACAGAACTGGCATTTAAAAAAATCGCCAGTTATGGTTACTTTTAGGGGGGGGTCAACAGTTCTGATGATGGCGGCGAAAAGGCCGTCAAGCTGTGAAAACACAGATTGGGCGTTTGCGGACAGACAAATGCCCGGTAAACGAATGGATCCATCCAGCCGCGACTATTTGCCAGCGGCGGCGGATTTGGCCGGTGATTTTCCGGATTCGCCCTTCAAACCGCCAACCTGCTGAAAATGCTTGGTGACAGCCTGGGTGCGGGAGCGAACGTGCAGTTTTTCGTAGATGTGCCGGATGTGCGTATGCACCGTGGGATAGCTGATCTTCAGCCGCTCGGCGATTTCCCGGTAAAGGTATCCTTTGGCGAGATAATCCAGCACCTCCTGCTCGCGCAGAGAAAGTTTTTCATAGTCATGCACCGGGTTGGTTACCTGTTGGAATGACGCCACGACTTTCCGCGCGATGTGGCTGGTCATCGGCGAACCGCCATTATGCACTTCGCGGATGGCCTCGATGAGCTGTTCCGGCGAACTTTTTTTCAACAGATACCCGCTCGCTCCGGCGGCCAGCGCGCTGAAAATGATGTTGGTATTTTCATAGACCGTCAGCATCACGGCCTGGGTTTCAGGAAGCATTTCCTTGAGCTGGCGCACACATTCAACCCCGTTCAAACCCGGCAGGTGGATGTCCATGAGCACGACTTCCGGCCGGGTCACCTTGAGTTCCGCCAGGGCGTTTTCAGCGGTGGGATGCTGGCTCACGCAACAGAAACCCTCGGTGGAATCAATCAATCGTGCGAGGCTGCCACGAACTCGCACGTCATCTTCCACAATGGCAATTTTGATGGGCATATTATTTTCGCATGGTCACGAGATCAATTTTGTGCCGTGAATTTTTTATCACCGTCCCGCAACCAGTGACCGCCACGTTGTATCATGACTGTCAACTCCACTTCCGTTCCCTTCCCCGGCTCGCTCCAAATCGTGCAGGTGCCGCCAATCTTTTCCAGCCGGTGAACCAGATTGCGCAGGCCGTGACCGGATGAAACGCGGCCGCTGTCCGCCGCCGGCGGCTCCACCGCACCCGGAACAAAACCCCGGCCATCATCCTGGATGACAAAGCTGAAACCAGACGGCTGCATTTTCAACCGAAAATAGATCTCGGATGCCCGCGCGTGTTTGATGGCGTTGTTCAACGCCTCCTTGACGGCGAGGAACAAATTGTGGCGCACTTCCGCCGACAAAACCAATGCCGGAAGTTGCGCGGGCAAATCGAGCCGGCACCGCAGTCCGGCCAGGGTCACAAATTCCTGGACATATTTTCCGACGTAGGTGACCAGGCCGTCCAAATTATCGTTCTCCGGATTGATGGCCCAGACGATTTCATCCATCGCGCCGACGAGTTCGAGGGCCGTGCCGGAAATTTGCACGAGGTGCGCCTGGATTTGTTCCTGAGGCTCGCGCCGGGCCAGCGCGCTTTGCAGCAGGATTTGAGTCAGCCCCGCGCCCAGATCGTCATGAATATCCTTGGCAATGCGTTCGCGTTCGCGTTCGATGGCGCGCTGTTGTTTCAACTGGTCCAGTTTTATCCGCAGGTTGCGGGTCACCGCAAAACGCACCGCGCCAATGATGGCGGCAACCATTATGACCGTCAGCAGAACGTCAAACCACCAGGTCTCCCAAAAATACGGCAACACTTTCAAGTTGATGGCTGAACCCGCCTCGTTCCAGATGCCGTCGTTGTTGCACGCGATGACCTGGAAACGATATTTGCCGGGACGCAGCGGCCCGTAGTGCGCGAAACGTTTGCCGTCCGCTTCGATCCAGCCTTCGTCCAACCCTTCGAGTTTGTAACGAAAACGAACCTTGTCCGGCGCGGCAAAACTCAAGGCTGTGTAGTGAAAATCAAATTGATGTTTGCCCGGCGGAATCTGAAGCGTGGTTGCGGATGAAGAAATGGCGGACAGCGCGGGAGCGATTGCATCCGGCGTTTTATTTTTGTCCGGCGGGCGGATTTCTTTTTCAAGCAATTTTCCGTCCACGAAAATTTCTTCCATCACCACCGGCGGCGGCAGCCGGTTGACCGGCACTTCGCCGGGCCGGACCGACACCAGGCCTTTCACGGTCGCAAACCAAAGAGTTCCGTCGTGACCGCGCCAGCACGATGGCTGGTAATTGCCCGTGCATTCGAGCGTGGGCAGGCCGTCATATAAACCGTAGGCAATGCACGGCAGCGACTGGATTTTTCCCGCGTCAAACTCTTTGAGCGATTCCTTGGGCAGATAAAAAATTCCATTGCGCGAGCCGATCCAAAGTTTTCCCAATCCGTCGTCAAGAATCTGGCAGATGATGTCGCTGTGCAATCCGCTTTGCGCCGTGTAGCGGGTGAATTTGCCGCCCTTGAATCGCAACAGCCCGCCGCGGAATGTTCCCACCCACAGCGTGCCGTCCGCGTCCGGCAGCAACGACCAGATGGCCTGGTTTTCCAGGCTGTCACTCATCCGGTGTGCCGTGAATTTTCCGCCGGCGAATTCGTAAAGAACACCGTCGCCAGTCCCAATCCAAATGTTGCCCTGCCGATCCTCGGCGAGAGCGCGAACATCCGTTCGTTCGAATCCATTTTCCGTGCCGAAGTCGGTTGCCACATCATTCGACAGACACGTCAGTCCGTTCTGTCTTCCCATCCACACTTGTCCCCGATGATCCACCAGAATCACCTTGATGCCATGAACTGACTGGGATGGCTGGGAAAATTTTTCATTTCCCAGGATAAACAAATCCTCCCGTCCGCCGCTTAACCAGACATGGCCTTGCGTGTCCGGATAAGCGGAAAAGAAATTGCCTTTGTTGACTCCCTTGGGAAGATCAAACCGCGTCAGCGCGCCGTCCCGCCAGCGGTTCAGACCGCCGCCAAAAGTTCCGATCCACACATTGCCGTCGCCATCCTCGCATACGGTGGAAACCGCCGGAATGGGAAGTCCCTCGGCCCGGCCAATCACATGAAACTTTTTTTCACGCAAGCACACCAGGCCGCCGCGATCCACGCCCACCCAGATATTGCCCTCGCGGTCTTGAAACCAGCAACTCACCCGGTCGTCCGGCAGGCCGTCCGCCGACGAAATGCGTTGCGTGCTTCCGTCCGTCTTCGCATGAAACAATCCCTTGCCGAAATGGCGAATCCAGGCTCCGCCCTCCTGATCTTCATACGCGCCTAAAAACGCGGGGTCAACATCGGTCAAATCCTGCCACGATTCCGCCGTCGCCACCCAGCGCCGGGACTCGCATTTGCGCACCTTGCCATCCGCCACAACCCAACAACCATTGTTCGCGGTGCAGGCGATGAACGCCGTGTTGACCACCAGCTCGCCATTGGTCGGGGTTTGGTCTTCAAAACGGCCGCCACGCCAGAGTAAAATGCGTTTTTCCGTCCCCACCCAAATGCGGCCGCGGTTGTCCGCCGTCAAACAGTTGACCCGTTCGCCATTCAAATAGTCTTTGCTGGAAACCGCTTCGGCGTTCGTTCCGATCAGCCGGTTGAGCGCGCCGTCGCGGGTGGAATACCAAATGACACCCGCCTTGTCTTCGTGGAATAAATAGCCGGCCGTTGTCCCGACCAGCGGAACGGATTGCCATTCCGCGTTTTCATCAAGCTTTCCGGTTCGACAAACCAGCTGGCCGCGCAGCAGAGCAAAGAAAATTTGATTCGATCGGGAAAAAACGGCGGCCACCAGGCCGCCCTGCCACTCGTGGGTAAAGACGCCCTTGCGCCATGCCGTCATCGAACCGTCGTGCGTGTTGATCCACAACGTGCCTTGCGCGTCCACAAACAACCCGTCCACCCGCGCGTGCTTGAGTTCAGGCGTGTTGAACGGATCAAAATTAACGAACTGCACCCCGTCAAACCGCGCCAGACCGTTGTAAGTCCCGATCCAAAGATAGCCGTCGGGCGTTTGCGCAATCGCCGCCACCGAACTGTCCGGCAAGCCGTTGTCGCTCGTCCAAAGATCAATCAAATAATCCGCCGTCCCGGCCGGCGAACAAAATGCCGCCAGCGCGGTGAAAATAATCAGGGCGAATATCGCCACCCGTCGCAACCGGCGCGGGCAAACCACCCCGCAAAATGGCTGGCAGAAAAGGCGCACGAGGTGAGTTTGCGGCGAAATGTCCAACAAGACAAGACTGCGCGCAAAATTGTTCCGACGAAAATGGAATTCAATGCTTTTGCCGCGCCGATAATGTTGCCCAGCGCCAGCATGAACGATACAATGGATGAAATAGGTATTTCATTAATTGTGCAAATGGCATGATAGGTTGTACAAAATAATGGCGGGGGCGGCCCGCCCGGAGTGCGCCCGTCCTCGGGCGCAGCAGCCGGCTTCATTCCTGCCACGGAAAATTTCGCAACCCCTTGTCCACCTCACCAGGCTGCGGCGGGTTGGTCGCACTCCGCCAACCAGAAATCCAACTTCGGAATTCGGGTTTAATGGCAGACGATGGCGGCCTCGCGGTCGGGGTGGGCGGCCTTTCCCCGGAATCCAGTCAGGCGCAGGTTGGTCACGCTCTCGGCTTCGAGCGCACAGGTGAAATAATCCGGACGGTTCCCGCTCCAATTCACGGAACAGTTTTTCAGGACAATATTGTCGGCGTTGCGGAGGCTGAATCCGGGGTTCCCGTGCGTTTCGATCGGGTCGAGCACCCGGGTCGGACGATTGTCGAACAGGCCGCCCCGGTATTTCGTCCAGCGTTCGAGCGTGACCGTGACATGGTCGAAACGCACGTCCTGGACGCGGCTTTCCGGGGTGCCCTGGACGCGGATGCTGTTCTCGGCCTGGCCGCTGACGTTTTGCACGACGACGTTGCTCAGGCAGCCCAGCACGGTCGTATTCGTGCGCGGAATGGCGGTGAACGAGATGGCTTCGCCCCGGCCCCACCACGGGTCGGAGTAATACCGGGAGTTGAATTGGATGTCGCGGAAGGTGACCCGATAAACATTCCCCTCGTCGCGGAGCTGAATGGTCAAACCGCGGCTGCCGGTGAGGATTTTGCAGCGTTCAAACAGGATGTCGTGGATGTCGCTGGTGGTTTCGGTGCCGATTTTCAAGCCGGAATCCTGCGTCCGGAGCACACAATCATGAACGTGGATGTTGGCACACGGACCGAAGTCGTTGGTCTGGCGGGTGGCTTTGACCACGATGGCGTCGTCGCCACAGGCGATGTCGCAGTTGCGGATTTCCACGTCCCGGCAATGGTCGGGATCGATGCCGTCGC
The DNA here is from genome assembly GCA_963804345.1 of uncultured Verrucomicrobiae bacterium. Classification (GTDB taxonomy): domain Bacteria; phylum Verrucomicrobiota; class Verrucomicrobiia; order Limisphaerales; family UBA11358; genus UBA11358. The sequence goes on from CAWDPX010000003.1 coordinate 94,385, forward strand.
AATTCGGCACATCGAGCCGGTTGCGAACGGTGACGTGGTCCACGAGGACATTTTTACAGCCCAGCATGTGCAACCCCCAAAACGGCGCGTCGCCGAACGTGATGTCGCGGATCTCGAGATTGGTACAACCGGTGAGGATGAACAGCTTGGGCCGCCATTCCTGGAACAGCCACCACTCGTTTGTCTTTTCATAGCCGGTCATGAATGACAGCGAACGACCGGCGATCGAACCGTTGCCGGTGATGTGGAGATTTTCCGCGTTCCAGGCGGTGATGACGCCATCACCCCGGTAATCCGCCGGGTTGGTGCTGATGATCAGTTCGCCCTCGAGGTGGAAGTCAATGTTGCCGCGCAATGCGAGCGTGCCGGTCAGATAACGGTGGCCGCGCGGCACCAGGACTCGCGCTCCACCCGCTTGAGCCGCGGCGTCAATGGCGCGCTGGATGGCGGGCGTGTCCACGGTCATCCCGTCGCCAGCAGCTCCGAAATCAAGAATATTGAAAACTTTCGGAGCGTTGGCGGCTGCGAGTGATGTCGGCAACGTGAAGACGAACGCGGTTGCAGCGGCCAACAGGGCGATTTTGGTTTTAACCGGTTTCATGGTTGATCAATATTTTGAAACTGGCGGCAGGCGGCCGCCATCACTGGCACGCTGGAAGCGCGCCGCCACAATGTTCTCATTTCACCGCCACATCCCAAACTTTTGCCCGGCGCGATTTGCCTTCCGGCCCTTCGACCCAAAGCACGACAACGTAATGCCCGGCCTCCTTGTAGGTGTGAACCGGGTTTGGTTCGGCTGAAGTTTCACCATCGCCGAAATCCCATTTCCAAGAGGTGATTTTACCGGCCGAAAGGTCCTTGAAGGCGACGAGCCGCCGGTCCATGTCCACGACCTGGAACGACCATTGGGCTTCGATGAGTTTGCGGAAGCGGGGTTCCAGCGGCATGAGCCGGAAGGCGACCAGCTGGTCGGCGTTGCCATACATCGTGTGTTGGCGCGAGAGGTTCCAAAAACCGTTGTTGGTGTTGCCGGAATGAACGTCATCATAATCAATCACCGCCCAGGAAAGGCCGATGATTTTGTTTTCCTTCAACACGGATTCCACGGCGCGTTGCGGGCCTTCGGCGCCGGCGTAATCGAAAGGCGTGATCCAGAATTCCAGGACGAGGCGGCCGGGCTGGCCCGGTTTGAAGTTGTAGGCACAGGCGGCATTGGCATAGGGCAATTCCTTGAGCCATTGCGCCGGGCCCCACACCATGCACCAGTCCTTGCCCTCCGCCGGAGTGAAGATGTGGTAGTTCTGGGCGTGCGTGCCTTGCAGCGTGAAATACGTCTCCCAGGTGCCGAGAATATTCCGGGCCGGAAGAAATCGTTCAATAAAGGGTCCGCCGGAAAGATCGCCGTCCACCACCAGTTCGAACGTGTCGTTGTGCAACCCCGGCTCGGAAAAATCCCAGTAATCGTCATAGGCTTCGTAGAGAAAATACAGCCGGTTGAGCCCCTTGACCCAGCCGACTTTTACGCGCACGTCCAGCGTTTTCGGGTCCGGCGCGGGATGTTTGCCGGTGTCATCCACCAGTTGGTCCAGGCCGATGACATAATCCTCGGGGACGATGTCCCAATCGTTCGTCCGGCCATCAATCGTCGGAATCAGATTGGGCGGGAACTGGAATATTTTGAAGACGACGTTCGTCCGTTCCAGCGCGGCGGCGGGATATAAAAACAGGAGCCAGGCCGCAAGCGTGAAAACGGGCGGAAAAATATTCTTCCACCGAGTCCGGCCGGGCCGGTGGCAGCGCGGAGAACGGGACACCGATGGCTCATTCATGCGATCATGCTCCATGATTGCACTGGTGTGTCAACCCCCATCGCGCGAATGAAAACAAAGGCGTACATCCGGCTCCGGCGAGTTGTGGGCCGACGTTGCCGCTTTCATTGGGTGGAGGCTGGCAGGAGCGCTTGGATGATGATGGAATCACTTTTCAAACCGGGAGCGGTTGCGGTCAGGATGATTTTTCCCGATGCCGCCGCGGCTTTGACAAACGCGACGCAGCGGCCCTCAATCGCCCGGCGTTCACCGGCCTGAAAAGGCTCGTGGCTGGTGTTCCCGCCATTGTCCACGGCGGCGATCACACCCGGCCCGGAAATCCTGAAGGCAATCAAATCGCCGGCGCCGGGAACGGCCACGCCGTTTTCGTCCGCCAATGTGGCGGTGACGCGTGCGACGTCGTCCCAATCGTTCGCCAGTGTTTTGCGATCCGGCCGGAGGATGATTTTCGCCGGCTTGCCCGCGGTGAGAAGTTCGTCGGTCGCGACAATCTTGCCATTGTTTTTGGCGACGGCCTTGAGCGTGCCCGGGGCGTAAGCCACCTTCCAGACGCGCGGTGCGGCGTCGGCGGGCAATGGTTTGGCGCCGAGCGATTTGCCGTTCAGGAACAGTTCAACTTCCTGACAATTGGAATAGGCCTCCACATTTTCATCATGCGGCGCGGAGTTCGTCGGCGTCCAGTCGGCGAACAGGTCTTGGGGATGGCTCGAGACATCCTGCGCGGCCGGTTCGTAGCCGGGGTCGGCCGGCCCGGCGGCATTCGGCGCGATGCGACGGACAAGGCAGACCATGGGTTGGTCCGACCACCAGCTTTGGCGCTCGAACGCCATCGGTTTCGGTTCTCCGGTGCGGTCCAAAAGTCCGTACCCGGCGGCGACCACCGGCCAGCGCCGCGATTCACCCAGATAATCAATGCCGCTCCAGAGAAACTGTCCCGCGTAAGGCGGGTTGTCCCGCAACGCCAGCCAGGTCGCGCGGTCATGCCGGTTTTCCGTGCCGATGATTTTGCGTGCGGGATCCTGTTGATGCGCGGCAAGGATTTCGTTCTCGCGATAATTTTGCCCGATCACATCGAGCAGGTCCGCGAGGCCGTCGTCGTAATCGTGGCTCGCATTCGGGCGGAACAACGCCTGGCTGACCGGACGGGTCGGGTCGTTCGCATGAAAAACTTCGACGAGGCCGGAGAGAATTGTTTTGGCGGGCCCGGCTTTGGGCGTGTCGTGGATTTCGTTGCCCGCGCTATAGACAATGACGCTGGGATGGTTGCGGTCGCGCCGCACAGTGTCGGCGGTGTCAATTTTCGACCAGTCGTTGAAATACAGGTGATAATCGGCAAGCCGCTGCCCGTCCAGGCCGTGTTTCCCAACCGTCCAGCAGTCGAACAGTTCGTCCATGACGAGAAAGCCCATGCGATCGCAGAGATCGAGAAATTCCGGCGCCGGGGGATTGTGCGCCGTGCGGATGGCATTCACGCCGAGCGATTTCAGGGTTTTCAACCGTTCTTCCCAGACCCCCAGCGGCACCGCCGCGCCGAACGCCCCGCCGTCCGCGTGCAAACACACGCCCTTGATTTTGAAATTTTTGCCGTTCAACCAGAAACCGGTGTCGGCGTCGAAATGAAATTCCCGGATGCCAAAGGACGTGGTCTGCTCATCCAAGACTTTTTTGCGGTCACGGATTTGGCAGACGGCGCGATAAAGTTTCGGATGGTCGAGATCCCAGAGTTGCGGGTTGCGCACCAGCGCACCAGGATTGAAAATTACTGACTGGCCGGGTGCAAGCGTTTGCCGTGCGGTTTGGCTTTCTGCAACGCTTTTCCCATCCGGATCCAGCACGGTTAGCTGAACGACCAGGTCGCGGGTGGCTTCAGATTGGTTCGTCACTGTGCTTTGGACTTGCACCATCGCCTTCGGAGTGATCTTTCCCGGTTGCATGGTCAATGTTGCTGCTGGCGTTGTCGTCACAAAGTTGCCCCATTGCCCGAAATGAACCGGATCGGTGACCACCAGCCGGACGTGGCGGTAAATGCCCGCGCCGGAATACCAGCGGGACGCCGGCTGGTCCGAAGTGTCGGCGCGGACGGCCAGAACGTTCGTCCGGCCCGCGCCGAAGTTCAGGTGCGGCGTGAGTTCATGGCCGAAACTGACGTAGCCGGACGGGCGTTTGCCGAGCGACACACCGTTGATCCAGACTTCGCTGTTCTGCATCACGCCGTCGAATTCGATGAAGACCCGGCGGCCGGAAAAATTCTCCGGCAGGGTGAAATATTTTCGATACCAGCCGACGCCGCCGGGCAAAAATCCACCCGCGCCTCCGGTCCGGTTGGTTTCGGCAAAAGGTCCTTCGATGCTCCAGTCGTGAGGCACGTCCAGCTGGCGCCACGCACCGTCGGCAAAATCAGACTGCTCCGCGCCCGGCACATCGGCTTTCAGAAAACGCCAGCCGGTGTCGAACGATTGGGTGACGCGCGCCGGTTCGGCGGGCGCGGCGGTGGACACGGCCGCACCCAGCGCGGCGAGCAAGACGCCGGCGATGATTTTATTCATTGGTAACATGAATGCGGGTTTCCGGCGGCAGGCGCCGCAAAAAAAACTCCGGTCAATGGGCGGATGGTCATGCGTGCCATGGTTAAAAATCAGCCGGGCGGAAACAAGATTAAAGCCGGCGGCGCTCCAGCAGTGATAAAATGTTTTCAAATCCGGCAACTGACCATCAGATAAACGTCTGATGCATTTCCCGGGCGATGCGCGGTTAAATAAAGCCACCCTCCGATGCGCGTTCAACCAGCGGATGGAAGACATTTCCGCACGATGAAACATCATTTCGATAAAACAACTTTTCATGTCGGGCACTGATGCGGCGACGCGGGCAAAGAACCAGTTCCGTTTGGAATAGTTGCTGCGCCCGAGGACGGGCGCTCTCCGGCCTGGCCTCGTCCGCCCCGCCACCGCCGGCAACTTCGGGTTCGAGTTTGATTCCTCATATTTTTGTCTGATGGCTTCCACCGCCAGACATGATATGTTTTTTGCCCAATGACCCGCGCGGATTTCCCGGGTGCCATGGTTTTTTCGACGTGAAAACTTTTTTTTACGGGCTGGTTCTGGCCTCGGCCTTGAGTCCGGCGGCATTGGCCCAGTTGCCGGCCTTCCCCGGCGCGGAAGGTTTCGGCCGGTTTGCCACCGGCGGGCGCGGCGGCACGGTCTATCACGTCACGAACACCAACGACTCCGGCGCCGGCTCGTTCCGCACCGGCGCGACCACGCCCAATTGCACGGTGGTCTTTGACGTGGGCGGCGTCATCCGCATCAGCAACGTGGTTGCCGTGGCCAGCAACGTCACCATCGCTGGCCAGACCGCCCCCGGCGGGGGCGTCTCGATATACGGCTATCGCCTTTCCTACTCCGGCGCCAACAACACCATCACCCGGTTCCTCCGCGTCCGCATGGGCCTCAATGGCGACGACAACGACACCATCACCATCGCCAACGGCCATGACATGATTTTTGATCATCTCTCCGTTTCCTGGGGGCTGGATGAAACGTTTTCCGTCAGCGGCACCGACCCGACGAACATCACCATCCAGAGCACCATCGTTTCCCAGGGCATCGAAACACACTCGGCCGGCGGGCTGATCCAGACCGACGGCGGCGTGAGCATCCTGCGCAGCCTTTACATTGACAACGACACCCGCAATCCGAAGGTCAAAGGCACCAACGAATTCGTCAACAACGTCATCTACAACTGGGGGACCGACGCGTATATTCTCGGCGATTCCGCCGGGCCTTCCTGCGCCAATGTCATCGGCAATTATTTCATTGATGGTCCCGACAGCGCCGCACCGGCCTTCGACCGCGGCAACGCGAATTTCAATCTGTATGCCACCGACAACTGGCGCGACTCCAACCGGAACGGCGTGCTCGACGGCGTGTTGCTCACGCAGGCTGATTACGACAGCAACGACTGGCAGACCGTGCCGTTTTCCTATCCAATCACCAACGCGCTGCCGGCGTTGACCGCGCTCAAGCTCGCCGTCAGCGATGTCGGCGACTCGTGGCAGCGCGACTCGGTGGACGAACGGATGCTGACCGAACTCACGTCGTGGGGCGCGCTCGGCGAGACCATCAACAGCGAGTACGAATCGCCGATGAATGGGCCGGGCGTTGTCAATGGCGGCACGCCCTATCCCGACACCGACCAGGACGGCATGCCGGATTTCTGGGAACTGGGCACCGGCTCGAACCCGAACGTCGCGAACAGCAACGATCCCAGCCCGAACGGCACCGGTTACACGCGGCTGGAAGACTATCTCAACTGGCTGGCCGACCCGCACGGCATCGCGCTCACCAACACGACCGTGTGCGTGGATTTGCGGCAGTTCACTTGCGGGTTCACCAATTCCAACCCCGTCTATTCCGTCGCCAACGCCACCAACGGCACGGTCACATTGTTCAACGGCCACTTTGCGCAGTTTGTTCCGACCGCCGGCTACATCGGCCCGGCGGGTTTTCAGTTCACCGTCGTGGATGCCGACGGCAGCACGCTCACGCGCCCGATGAACCTGTTCTTCACGCCGCTGGCGCTGTCCTTCAATCCCATCTGGCACGGGGACGGCCTGACCAACAACTGGAACAATCGGGGCGACTTCAATTGGTTCAACGGCCAGTCGCTGCTCTATCCGTTTCATCCGGGCGACAGCGTGACGTTTGACGACTCCGGCTCGTCCAGCCCGGCGGTCAACCTCGTCGGCTCGCTGCAGCCCGCGTCGGTGACGTTCAGCGCCGCGCAGAATTATGTCTTTGGCGGGACCGGTTCGCTGGCCGGGGCGATGACGTTGAACCTGGCCGGCGCCGGCACGCTCACCCTCAACAACACGAACAATTTCACCGGCGCCACGACCGTCAGCAACGGCACGTTGCTCGTCAACGGTAGCCTGGGCCAAAGCCCGGTGACGGTGCTGGCCGGCGGGACCCTCGGCGGCGGCGGCAGCCTGGGTCTCGCGCCCGCGCTGAATTCCGGCGCGAACCTTTCCCCCGGCAACGGCATCGGCGCCGCCGGCACGCTGACCGTCAACGGCCCGCTCACTGAATCCGGCGGCATCATCAACCTTTTCGACTTGAGCAACGACCCGACCGGCCTGGTCAAAGCGAACGATCAAATCAAGGTGACCGGCGCGCTGACCGTGAGCGGCAAAAACACCATTCTGGTCAATCTCCTGAACGGGCCGCTCCTCAATGGCACCTACACGTTGTTCAAATACGGCAGCTTCTCCGGCAGCCTGACCAACTTCACCCTCATCAACGCCAACGGCGTCCTGACCAATCCGCCGGGCGAGATTGACGTTTATGTGAACAACGTTCGCACGCCGGCAAATCTCAAATGGGCCGGCGATGGCGTGAATAACACCTGGGACACCGGCATGACCACGAACTGGCTGAACGGAGCCAGCCCGGACGTCTTTTACTTCTTCGACTCGCCGTTTTTCGACGACACCGGCTCCACTAATCCGGCGATCAATCTGGTTGGCACCAACACGCCCGCCGCCGTGACCTTCAACGCGACGAAGAATTACACCCTGGGCGGCGGCGGCAGAATCAGCGGCTACGGCACGCTGACGAAAACCAATTCCGGCACGCTGACCATCCTGGCCACGAATGATTTCGCCGGCCCGACGGTGATTGGCGGCGGCACGTTGAGCGTTCCCATCATCGCGAACTCGGCCATCCCCAGCCCGCTCGGCGCGGCGGCCGCCAGCCCCGGCAATCTGGTTTTCAACGGCGGCACCTTGCGTTACACCGGTCCCACCGCCGGCACCGACCATGGCGCGACGCTGAATCCTGGCGGCGGAACCTTTGAGGTCAGTTCCAGCGCCACCACGTTGACGATGAGCAACGTCATCGTGGGGAGCGGAACCCTGGCGAAGACCGGCACGGGCAGTCTGGCATTGAGCGCCGCCAATACGTTCAGCGGCGGGGTGACGGTGACGGAAGGAGCGGTGGTGCTCGGCAACAACGCCGGTTTTGGCGCCGGCGTCATCACGCTCGACGGCGACACCAACGGCGCGACGCTGCAATTCGGCATCAGTGGCGGAACCCTCAACAACACGCTCAACGTCATCGGCACGAATAATTTCACGGTCAACAATGGCAACAATGCCGTGTACAGCATGACCGGCGACGGCACGCTGACCTTGAACACCGGCACGACGTTCTCCTTCACGGGCGACATGACCACCTTCAGCGGCACCATCGCGGTGGGCACCATCACCAACCCGCGCTTCTACCCCTCGCTGGGCAATCCCAATCCCAACCTCGGCACCGGCAGTTCCAACGCCATATTCAATTTGGGAAACACCTCGGCGATGCTTAACAACCGCAACGGCGGGATCACCATCCAATTGGGCGCGCTCATCGGCGGTCCGAACACCGTCCTGCAAGGCGCTTCGTCGGCGAGCAACCCAACGACTTACGTCATTGGCGGAAAAAATCTGGACACGACGTTCGCCGGAAAAATCACCGAAGTCATCCCGGCGCGCACCGTCCTTCTCACCAAGGTCGGCACGGGCACGTTCACGCTCACCGGCGCGAACACGCATACCGGGCCGACCGTCGTGAACGGCGGCACGCTGCTCGTCAACAACACGTCCGGCTCGGCCACCGGCACGAACTCTGTCACCGTCAACAGCGCCGGCACGCTCGGCGGCAATGGTTTCATCTTCGGCCCGGTCATCGTCAACGCCGGCGGCGCGCTCGCGCCCGGCAGCAATGGTATCGGCACCCTGACGATTAAAAGCAATCTGACCCTGAATGCCGGGGCGATTTTGAACTTCGAGGTGGGCGCGCCGGGCACCGCCGACAAAATCGCCGTGACCAATGCCCTGGCGCTGGGCGGCACGCTGAACGTGACCAACCTCGCGGGCTTCGGTCCGGGCACGAACACCCTCTTCACTTACGGCGGGGCGCTGTCCGGCTCGCTGGCCGTTGGCAGCCAGCCGGTCGGCTACCGTTGCACGGTTCTCACCAGCACGGCAAACCAGGTGCGCCTCGTGGTGGCGGTTTCGGCGCTGCCCCGGTTTGGCGGGGTCAGCAACACCGCGGCCGGTCTGGTGTTCGGCGGCAACGGCGGCACCGCCAGCGGCAATTATTATGTGCTGGCGTCCACGAACCTCGCTCCGCCGCTGGCCGCCTGGAGGCGCGTCGCGACCAATCAATTTGACAACAACGGCGGCTTTGTTTTCACCAATGTCTGGGGGACCAATGCCGTGCAGCAATTTTACCGCTTGCAACTGCCATGAACCGCATCCGGGTCGGACGCAAATTATTTCATCACCGTATGAACACAAAAACCACCGTCATGCCCGCTGCGCTTTTCATCGCCGCTTTGGCGTTGGGCACAACGGCCCTGGCGCAAGCCGTGCCCGCCACCAATGGCGCGCCCGCGTTTCGGCCGGAGTTGCTTTACCACCCGAGGGGCAATTTTACGAACCAGACCGCGCGGCCTTTGCGCTATTGGCCGGTCGGGACGGATTTCGTCATCACGAACGGCGCGGAATTTTTCAACCGTCCGCTTTATGGCCTGAACTCCAGCTTCCGCATTGACGGTGGCGACCGGCCGGAGTTCTCGCTCTACCTGCCGGGGCGCGGCGGCAATCTGCGTTTCGGCATCAAAACCTCCGCCGGCGTGAAATGGCTGAACGACGCGCGGCAAATCGTCACGCGCTACCGTCCCGGCTCGCTGCTTTATGAAATCCGGGATCCGCTCCTCGGCGACGGCGAACTGGACTTGACCGTGCTGCCGCTGGCGGCCACCAAAGGTTTCATTGTGCGCGCGGAACGGCGCGGCGCCGCTCCGGCCGATTTGATCTGGGCTTTCGGCGGCGCGAATGGCCTGCGCGGCTCGCGCGATGGTGATATCGGCTGTGAGCACCAGCCGGTTTCGGAGTTTTTTCGGCTGCAACCGGACCAATGCCGCGACGATTCCTTTTCCATCGGGACAAACACGTTCACGCTCCGCAACAAAAAAACCACCATCGCCGGCGTGATGCCGCCCGGCGCAACCTTGTCCGTGGCCGACGCGGCCCAATGGGAATCGCCGGCTGCGTTGCTGGCTTCCGCCGCCGGGTCCGCGCCTCTGCCCGTGGTCGTCGGACAGGTTGCGGTGCCGCCGGGCCAGCCGGTTTATCTGGCCTGGCAGCAGTTGTCGCGCGAAGGCGGGGAAGAACTGCCGGTTTATCGCGAAGTCAGCAAAAATCATTCTGGTGAATCCGCGACCAACGACAAACCCGTTGCCGTTTACCAGGCATCCGACCTGCCCGGGGTTTTTGCCGGGGCCGAGGCATATCGCCGCACGATTGCGGAGCGCGTGGTCATCGAGACACCCGACCCGTTCATCAACGCCGCCGCGGCCGCGTTGAACGTCGCCGCCGACGCGGTTTGGGACGGGAAACAGCAATCGTTCATGCACGGCGCGGTCGCGTGGCGGACGCGCCTGCTCGGCTGGCGCGGACAATATGCGGGCGACGCGTTGGGCTGGCACGAACGCACGGCGGCACACTTCGCGGGCTTTGCCCGGCAGCAGAACACCAGCCCGGTTCCGGAAACCATTCCTCCCGCCGACGAACAGTTCAACCTCGCGCGCAGCGAAGCCGCCATCCACTCCAACGGCGACATGTCGAAAAATCATTACGACATGAATCTCGTCGCTGTGGACGCGTTCTTCCGTCACCTGCTCTGGACGGGCGACACCAATTACGCGCGCCAGATGTGGCCGGTGATTGAGCGGCATCTGGCGTGGGAACGCCGGTTGTTCCGCCGCGAATTCGGCCCGGACCACCTGCCGCTTTACGAGGCCTACGCCGCGATCTGGGCGAGCGACGATTTGAATTACAACGGCGGCGGCACGGCGCACGCGAGCGCCTACAATTATTATGCGAACCAAATGGCCGCGCGCGTCGCCAAAATCCTCGGCGCGGACCCGGCCATTTACGAACGCGAGGCCGGTTTGATTTTGCGCGGCATGAACCAATATCTCTGGCTGGCGGACGAGGGAAATTTTGCCGAGTGCAAGGATTTGCTCGGTTTGCAGCTCGTGCATCCGAACTCCGGGCTTTGGACCTTTTACCACACGATTGATTCCGAAGTGCCGACGCCAACGCAGGCCTGGCAGATGTCGCGCTGGATTGATATGCACCTCGCGCACATTCCGGTTCATGGCGCGAATGTGCCGGATGAAAATCTATACACGCTGCCGGAAACGAGCTGGATGCCGTATCAATGGTCGCTCAACAACGTCGTCATGGCCGAGGCGGCGCACACGGCGCTCGGCTTCTGGCAGGCGAACCGGCCGGAAACGGCGTTCCAACTGTTCAAGGGCGAGCTGCTCGACTCGATGTTCCTCGGCCTGTGTCCCGGAAATCTCGGCTGCATGACGCCGCACGACATGGCGCGCGGCGAGGCGCAACGCGATTTCGCCGACGCCATCGGCGTCAATTCCCGCGCGCTCGTCGAAGGGCTTTTTGGAATCAAGCCGGACGCGCTGGCGGGCGAATTGAAAATCGTCCCCGGCTTTCCGGCGAAATGGGATCACGCCAGCATTCATCATCCCGATTTCAATTTTGATTTCCGCCGCGACGGTTTGGCGGAAACTTATCTGGTCGAACCGAAATTTTCCAAGCCGATGAAATTGAAACTTCAAATTTGCGCGCTGCGCACCGCCCCGGAAGTCACCGTCAACGGAAAACCCGCGACAGGGACCTGGGTGGAAGATATATTTGGCGTGCGACGGATTGAAATCACGGGTCCGGCGGCGGACAAACTTGAAGTGGTGGTGAACTGGAAGGGCGAAATGCCGTCCGCGAAAACCGCGCCGGAAGTGGCGCCCGTCGCGCCGGAAAAAATCGAGGCATTTGACTGGAGCAAAAATATTTCCGCCGGCGAAAAACTTGAGGCCGTCAATCTTGCGCCATTTTTCAACGACAACGTCACGCGGATTTTCCGCAATGATTACCGCTCGCCCCGCTCGCCGTTCGCGTCGCTGGCGTCGCCCAAACAGGGCATCGGCGGCTGGTGCGAGCCGAACGCAAGTTTTGACGTGGACGATACCGGGTTGCGCTCGCTGGCCGCGAAAAATGGCGGGAAAGTCATTTTGCCGGACGGAATTTCATTCGCAACGCCGGGCGAACCCGGCGCAAAAAACATCATTTTCACGTCGCAATGGGATAATTATCCGCGCGAAGTTTCCGTTCCGCTGGCGGGGAAATCATCGCACGTCTTTTTGCTCATGGCCGGTTCGACGGGCGCGCTGCAAAGCCGGTTTGACAATGGTGAAGTCATCGTGACCTACGCCGACGGCTCGACGGCGAAATTGACGTTGCGGAACCCGGAGAACTGGTGGCCGATTGACCAGGATTATTTCATGGATGATTATGCGTTCCGCCGCGACGGGCCGATTCCGCCGCGCGTGGATTTGCGGACGGGGAATATCCGCATTCTCGACGTGGAAAGCTTCAAGGGCAAAGGCGGGAAAATTCCCGGCGGGGCGGCGACGGTTCTGGATTTGCCGCTCGACCCGGCCAGGGAATTAAAATCGCTGACCGTTCGCGCGCTGGCAAATGAAGTGGTCATCGGCCTGATGAGCGTGACGCTGGCGCGATGAGCGGGTTGGACTTTTAAAATGATTCAACCTGAACTCCGAAGTTGGGGAGCACGCCCGCCTCGGGCGTGGCGGGACGCGCCTCGCGTCCCGCGCTTCGCGCGACGTCATCCAGTCTGCTGGTCTGGAACCATTTTGACCGACCCACGGTTTTCCGCGAGGCGCGGAAAACAGCGCCCGGGGCGGGCGCGCTCCCTTTTCTGTTTCGGAGTTCGGGTTTAGCCGTAAGCGGGTTCGCCGGTCTTTTGCACGCGGTTGGCCTTGTTTTTGCCATCGGCGGGAGCCATAGTTGAGGCAATGAACCTGCGCCGTAAAACAACAGGGTTCGCACTGGTCCTGGCGGGACTGGCGCGATTTTCTGCGTTGACGCTGGTGCTGGGGACGGGATTGCGGGTTCATGGTTCTGGAATTGCCGGGGAGTATCTGACCGATGTCTGGACGGCTGACGATGGCCTGCCCGACAGTTCCGTCACGGATATTGTCCAGACCCCGGACGGTTATTTGTGGATTGGCACCTACAACGGGCTGGCGCGGTTTGACGGGATGCGCTTTGTCACTTTTGATCCGGCGAACACGCCGGCCCTCGCCCACGCGCGCGTGCGCAAACTTTCGGTGGATGCCCGGGGCACCCTCTGGATCAATACGTTTGATGGTTCGATGACTTCCCTGCAACAGGGAAAATTTGCGCGGGAATGGACCGGCGAGGAAGGGCTGGACCCGGATGTTGCGCTGGTTTCATCGCGATCGAATCAGGTGACGTTTTTATTGCATCGCGGGTTTCTCCGCCGCAAGGCGCAGTCCAATTCGACCGGAACCGGCTGGGAAGATTTGACTCCGCCCAGCCGGAGTGTCGGCACGCTTTGTGTGGAAGATGGCGACGGGACGAAGTGGTATCGCGGCTTGGACAAACTGTTATGGCCGGTGACGGCCAGGGGCTTCGAGCCGCAGCCGCAAACCAACGGACTGGCCGGAAGCCGGGTCAATTGCCTGACCACGGATTCCCGGGGCCGGTTGTGGGTGGGCACGGACAAGGAAATTGCCATGTGGGATGGCACCCGCTTTCAAACCGTCACCCCGACGAATGCTGAATTGCCGGTGGACGTGGCGTTTCTTTCGGTTGCTGAAAACGGCCGCTTGTGGGCGGGCGCGGACGGACGGGTGCGCGAGGCGATGGATCGCCGGTGGATTCTTGAAGCGGAACCGCTCCGGAACATGTTCACCGGCAACTTGAGCCGGATGGGAGCGCACGCCGATCATCGCGGCGGCGTGTGGCTCTTCGATTACGGGCGGGGTCTGTCGCATGTCGCCGCCGACGGACAGGTGCGGCGGTTCGGTCTGCCGGAAGGTTTTCCCGGAGAGCGGGTGAATTGTTTCTTTGAAGATCACGAAGGCAATTGGTGGGCGGGTTTGGATGTCGGGGGATTGGTGCGCATCCGCGAACGGCGGTTTCAAACCATTGACACGGGCGGGCCGGTTTCGACGACCCCGGCCCGATCCATTTGCCAGGAGACCAACGGCACGCTTTGGATTGGCACCGTGGGCGATGGTCTGGCGTGCTGGCAGGCGGGAGCTTTCACCAACCTGACGGTGCCCGGTGGAACGGGCAAGGGATTTGTTTTTTGCGTTTACCCGGATGCCGCGGGGCGGCTGTGGGTGAGCGCGGGGGACGAAGACTTGTATGTCCGTGAACATGACGAGTTCAAGCGGGTATTGCCCGTTGTCCATGGTGTGAAAGTGATTCTGGCGAACCAGGCGGGCCGCATCTGGATCGGCACCAAGAGCGGGCTTTACTTTTCCGACGGTGAATCACCGGCTGATTTCAAATTATACAAGGGAATTGGCCGGCACGACGTGCGGGCTTTGTCCGAGGACGGACACGGCAATCTCTGGGTGGGGGCTGAAGACAGCACGCTCTTTCGCATCACCGGCAACACCCATGCCGCGTTTCGTCCCGCCGACGACAAAGCGCCCCACGCAATCTGGTCGCTGCTGGCCGAGGATGACGGAACGGTGTGGGCCGGGACTTTCCGGGGCGGTCTGCTGCGCTTGCGCGACGGGAAATTCACACGTTTCAGCAACAATGAAGGTTTGCCCAACGATATCATCTGCCAGATTCTCCCCGATGGCACGGGCAATCTCTGGCTGGGCACGCATCTGGGCATTTTTCGCGTGGCGAAATCGGTATTGAATGATTTTGCGCGCGGCGAAACTGATTCCGTCACCGGCACCGAGTTTGGCCGGTGGGATGGTCTGCCTTCGCTCGAATGTTCGGGTGGCTACCAGCCGGCGGCCTGGCGCGGCCAGAATGGCCGGCTGTGGTTCACCACCATCAAAGGCGTGGTTTCAATCAAGCCGGTGGATATCCGGCGGAACCTGCTGCCCCCTCCCGTCGTGATTGAGGAAATTCTCATTGACGGGAAAAGTTGGAATGCCACCACCCCGGCGCCGGGCAAACCGGTTCCGGCCGGGATGGCTTATGACCGCGATAAAAAATTTCTGGAAGTGTCGCCCGGGAAACATCAATTTGAGTTTCGTTACACCGGATTGAGCCTGGTCTCGCCCGACCGGGTGCAGTTCCGGTACCGGCTGGAAGGAGCCGATGACCACTGGGTCGAGGCGGGAACGCGGCGCTCCGCGCAATATAATTTGCTCCCCCCGGGCGCGTATCAGTTTCATGTCATTGCGTGCAACAGCGACGGCATCTGGAACGAGACGGGGGACTCTCTGACGCTGAAAATCCTGCCGCATTTTTATGAGACCTTGTGGTTCCGCATCCTGGCCTGGATGGCGGCGGTCGGTTTGGTTGCCGGAGCGGTTTGGTTTGCGGTCACGCGGCGGTTGCACCGGAAGATGGAGCAACTGGCGCGGCAGCAGGCCGTGGAGCGCGAACGCGCCCGGATCGCCAAGGACATTCACGACGACCTGGGCGCGAACCTGACGTTGATCGCCGTGCTCGGCGATCTCGCCCAGCAGGAGCGGGCCGGCGAACGCATTGAGAAGATGGCCGGCACGGCGCGGCAGGCCGTCAAGTCACTCGATGAAATCGTCTGGGCGGTGAATCCGCGCAACGACACGCTGGCGCACCTGATTGATTATACGGGGCAGTTTGCCGTTGATTACCTTCGTGCCGCCGGCGTGCGCTGCCTGCTGGACGTTCCCGAAAATGCGCCGGCGCGCGAAGTTCCCACCAACGTGCGCCACAATGTTTTTCTCGTGGTGAAGGAAGCGCTGCAAAACATCGTCAAACACGCCCGCGCAACCGAAGTGTGGCTGCGGGTCGGTGCCACCACCCAGGGTTTGCGGATTGTGATTGAGGACAACGGCAGCGGTTTCGAGCGGGCGCCGGAAGACGCCCTGGCGGACGGTTTGCGCAACATGCGCCAGCGCATGCAGGAGCTGGGCGGCCAGTGCCGGATTCAAAGCCGGGTCGGCGCGGGCACGGAAATCATCGTGGAACTGCCCTGGTCGCCCGCTTGAAGGGGTTCATACATTCATCCGATGGCGGATTAAAAATTTTCAGGCAGAATGGGGGCATAACAAGGCAAAAAATGATCAACATTTCCATCATCGAAGATCAACGGGATATGCGCGAAAGCCTGGCCGAGTGTCTGGGCAAGACGCCAGGGTTGCGCTGTGTCGGCGCTCATGCCACGGGGGAGGACGCGTTGCGGGGCATTCCCAAGGAGAATCCGGACGTCGTGCTGATGGACATCAACCTGCCCGGCATGAATGGCATCCAGTGTGTGGCCCAGTTGAAGCGGCACCAGCCCAACCTCCAGGTCTTGATGCTGACCACCTACGATGACGGCGATTTGATCTTTGATTCCCTGCGGGCCGGCGCGAACGGTTATCTCCTGAAAAACATGCGCCGGGAGGAGATCGTGCAGGCCGTGCAGCAGGTCCATGCCGGCGGAGCGCCCATGTCGTTGCAGATCGCCCGCAAAGTGATCAATCACTTCCACAAGATGAAACCCGACTCGGAGCTGGAACAACTCACCGCCCGCGAACTGGAGATTCTGCGGTTGCTGGCCAAAGGCCACATGTACAAGGAAATCGCCGATAACCTGGCGATCAGCATGAGCACGGTGCGCACCCACGTCAGCGCCGTTTATGAAAAACTCCACGTCCATTCGCGAACCGAGGCGGCGATGAGGCTGGCCGGGAGGGGATGATCGCCGCCGGCCCTGGCGCCAGGACATCGGATAAACATCCGATGGCATCAAAGTAGCAAAATATGTTAGTCTTAAGAAAATCCGAGCCATATAATTTAGCTTAAAACCCAACGTAACTAAAAACCCAACATAAATACGTACTATGCAAACCACGAAAACCATTAAAACCGCATGGCTGCTTGCCGTGCTGCTGTGTTTCGGTTTGGGATCAGCCCAAGCTGCCCTTTACAAGGCGGACAACGCCAACAACCTGAACGTGGGCGCCTCTTGGGTGCTCGGGGGGGTCCCGGGCCCGTCGGACGTGGCGGGGTGGGACAGCACGGTGCAGCTCAATACCAACAGCGCGCTGGGCGGGAATTTGAGTTGGGCCGGAATCCAGATTTTAAATCCCGGCAACGGCATCGCCATCAGCCCCGGCAACACCCTGACTCTGGGCGCCTCGGGCATTGACCTGAGTTCGGCCACCGCCAGCCTGTCGCTCAGCAACGCCGTTGCCTTGGGCGCGGATCAGCCTTGGAATGTGGCCAGCGGCCAGACGCTCCAGCTCGCCGGTGTGGTTTCAGGCGCCGGCAATCTTACTTTGAATAATAGCGGCACGATTATTATAAACTGCACCAACACTTTTGCCGGCAACACGGCGATCAATGGCGGAACGGTGCAGCCCAACGGTACCGGTGTCGGCTATTCCACCGGGTCTTTTGGTGTGGCCACTAACAACGTAACCATCAATGGAGTGACTTTCCAACTTACCAATTATTTATCCAGTGGAGTCATGGGCAATAACATTATCGTGACCGGAAACAACGTTTTTGACATGGGCAGCCGGGCTGTATCCATGGTTTTTCAAGGCGCATTTTCGGGCAGCGGCACGATTTTGGTCACTAATGAGATCGGCGGTTCGACTTTGACATTCGGCGGCAATGGAAACAACAACGGCGGAACCGGAAATTTCAACAGTTTCACCGGCTCAATCATTGTTGCGGATACGGTTGCCGCGGGAACCAACGCATCGGGCACCCTCCGATTCAACAACGGCGGCACCAGCGCCAATCTGGGCAATCCCTCCATGACCCTGAATTTGGGCGGGCCAAGCAGCTCCGTGCATTTCACTGAAAAGAACGCCAACACGATCACTCACTTCGGCGCCTTGATCGGCGGCACCAACACGCAGTTGGCCTCGGTGGAAACTTATGTGATCGGCGAGGCGAACCTCACCACAACTTTTGCCGGGACCATCACCGGCGCCGGTTCCTCGCTCCAAAAAGCCGGCACCGCCACTTTGATCTTGACCGGCAACAATGCCAACACGGGCGCCACCACCGTCAATAACGGTTATCTGCAAATCGGCGACGGCGTGACGACCGGCGCGGGGGCGCTCGGCACCGGCGCCATTACCGTCAACAGCAGCCCCACCTTGGGCACACTGGTTTTCAACAAACCGGATGATTTCTCGATCACCAACAACGTCAGCGGGTCCGGGACTGTGATCAAGGAAAACACCGACAACATGACTTACTACGGCGCCAACACCATGTCGGGCACCCTCATGGTCAACCAGGGCACCTTGTCGCTGGGCGCGGCGGCCACCATTGGGGCGCAGGTCTTCCTGGCCGGTGGAACCTTCTATAATGTGTCGGGTAATCCGGCCTTTACGCTGGCTTCAACCTTGTACGGTTTCGGCACGGTCAATGGATTGTTGCAGACAACGGGTGGAACCATCAGCCCGGGAGTCAACAACGTGGCGGGATCGCCGGACGCGGGGGGCACGTTGAATTTTGCCAACGGCCTGACTGAAAATGGCAGTGTCATCAATAAAATTGAATTGTCCAGTGTTGGCAACGCCACCAACGATCTCATCAATGTCACGGGCGACCTCAACGTCAGCGGCGTCAATAATTTTACCCTCACTTGTTTTGCGGGTGGACAGATTCCCCCCGGCACTTACACATTGCTTGCCTACAGCGGCAGTTTTGCCAGCGGCAGTCTGGCCAACTTTTCGGTCACTGCGGCCAACAATACCGCTGTCCTTGCCAATCCGGCGGGCGCGATCACGGTGACGCTCAGTCCGCCTCAGCGCGGCCCAACGAATTTGACCTGGGTGGGTGATGGCGGGGCAAACGTCTGGGATATCGGCACCAGCAACTGGGTTGATAGTGTTGATAATGTGACCAAATTCGCTTTTAAGACCGGTGACAGCGTGCGCTTCAACCAGGTCGGCGCCGCGAATCCGACGGTCAATTTGAATGTCACCGTTTCGCCGGCCTCGACGAACTCGGTGGTCGTGAGCAACACGGTTGCGACCACTTACACCATCACCGGCTCGGGCGCCATCAGCGGTTCAACCGGATTGGTTAAAACAAATTCCGGAACCCTGATTATGCAGACGGCGAACAGTTACACCGGCCCGACCGTCATCGGCGGCGGCACGCTCGTCGCCTCGACCCTGGCCAATGGCACCTTGAATTCGAGCATTGGCGCGGCCAGCAGCAATCCGTCCAACCTGGTGTTCTTTGGCTCGACCTTGAGCTACGTCGGCCCGACCACAGGCACCGACCGTGGTGCGACCTTGAACGGGTCCGGCGGCACCTTTGACGTGGCTCCCGGCGTAACGCTCACGAACAGCGGCACAATGACCGGTCCGGGCGCGCTTACCTTGACGGATAGCGGCAGTTTGGTTCTGTTAAATTTCAATACTTATGCCGGCGGCACCGTCCTCAGCAACGGCGTGCTGGCCTTGGGATCCAATCCCGCCAACAATGATGGAGCCGGCCACAGCGGCGTCGGCCCCACCAACGAGCCGGTTACCTTCTATGGCGGCGCCCTGCAATTGTACGGAGTCGGCCTCGCCGTGGGCAACAACTACAACACGTTTTACAATCCTTTGGTGGTGCCCGCCGGCCAGACTGGAACGCTGTATATGTTCCCCCGCGGACCCGTCAACAGCGGAGCCGCCTCTGGGTTGCAAAGCAGCCTGACGGGCAGTGGCACCTTGAATCTGGTGGTTAACTATCTGCGGGATGATCTGAGCGGCGACTGGTCCGGTTTCCATGGCGTGATCAACGCGACCTCCTACACCGGCTCGGACGAAATGCGCCTCAACAACAACTTCGGTTATGCGAATGCCACGTTCGTCTTGAACGACGGTGTCATCCTGGATCGCTCCTACACCGCCAACACCACCAATGACATCGGCGCATTGAATGGAACCGCTAACGCCACTGTGGGCCCCGGAACTGGCAGCGGCGCAAATCCGACCTACCGCGTTGGCTGGTTAAACACGGATGCCACGTTTAACGGCGTCATCGAGAATGACGGTTCCACGACCATCATCAAGGTTGGCAGCGGCAGATGGACCTTGAATGGGTATAATCTCTGGACCGGTCCGACGATTATCAGCAACGGCGTGCTCGCCGTGAATGGTCTTGCCAGCACCAACATCTATGTCAGTGCCGGCGCCTTCCTCGATGTTTCCGCAGCCGGCACGTTGTCCCTCAACACCGGCCAAACCATTGGCGGCAAAGGAACGGTTTTGGGCAGTGTTGATGTCAGCGGCGGTGGAACCATTGCTCCAGGAGAAGACCCCTCCATCAGCACGCTTACGGTTACCAACACGGTAAACCTGGTCGGCGGAAACGCGCTGATGGAAGTCGATCACAACAACGGCGCGCCCGTGAGCGACCAATTGGCCGCCCCGGCCATCAGTTTGGGCGGTACGCTGTCCTTGCAAGTCCTCGGCTCGAGGCTTCAAACCGGCGACACGTTCCATCTTTTTAGTGGCACGTTGTCCGGCAGTTTCACGACAATAAACAAGGGTTACTATACGTGGAACATAAGTCAACTGGGGACGGGCGGCAACGGCACCATTACGGTTACCGGCCTTTTGCCGCTGCCGGCCACGGGGTTCGCGGTGAGCGGAACGAATATTGTTTTGAGTTCCACCGGTGGTTTGTCCAACGGTAAGTTGATGGTCGTCACCTCGACCAATGTTGCAGCGCCGTTGAGCGCCTGGACGACAATTACGAACGATGTGTTCGACGGCACCGGCCAATACAGTTTGACCGTTCCGATGAATCCCGGAAGTGCCGAGCAGTTCTATCTGATTGAAGTGTTTTAAGTGGCGGGCGGAGCCCGTTCAGCCGGTGTGGAAGTCCGAATCTTCCACACCGGTCTTTGGAAGGTATCAACGAATACAGGGCCGGTTCCGGGGTTGGCCGGCCGGAAATGGCTGGAACGATAATTGCTTGATATTCAGTTGATTCGGGTGTTTTAGGTGGCGGGCGGAACCCCGATTCAGCGGATTTGGAGTATAATTAAGGTGACAGCGGGCGCAGTCGCCCGGAAAAAACATGAAACAGAAAAACTTGAGAATGTCCGGCGCGTACGACCGTGGGTTTACGCTTATTGAACTGTTGGTGGTGATCGCCATCATCGCGATTCTAGCGGCACTGCTGTTGCCGGCGCTCAGCCAGGCCAAACAGAAAGCCCAGGGCATGTCCTGTCTGACCAATCAGAAACAACTAGCGCTCGCCTGGGTGATGTATGCTGACGATAACAATGATCTGTTGGTCGGTTTGAACACATATCCGAACAACTCGTCCATCTGGCGCGTGCAGATGAGCTATATCACCGGCTGCCCGACTACATTACCTCCAGATCAGCAGGTGATTTGGAAAGTCGAAAGGGGATACAGCCATCCAGACCCCAGGTATGACGGACCGCTGTTCAAGTACGCGCCCAACACCGCCGTCATACATTGTCCCGGTGACCCGTTTTATCAGTTGGCCGTGGGGAAAGGGTTTCGTTGGGACAGCTACTCTGGGGTGAACGGCCTTAACGGCGAAAACAAACCCAACCTTTCAAAACGAACCCAGGTCATGCATCCGAGTGAGCGGTTTATCTGGGTGGAGGGCGCTGACGCTCGCGGTGAAAATGTCGGTTCCTGGCAGATGACGACCAACGGAACCGGGGCACTTGGCTTTTCCGACGCGAAATTTGGGGATTCACCGGCTGCTTTCCATGGTGGCACCACGGCCTGTTTCAACTATGCGGATGGCCACGCGGCGATGCATAAATGGATGGACGGGACCACCATCGCCTTTGCCCTCAGCACAAGTGCTGGCAAAGATAGCGGTGGCGCAGAACAAACCGCCGCGAATACGTACAGTGTGCATGATCAACCGTGGGTTGGCAGTCAATATCCAACTGTCGACAACCCGTGAGCGATGCGGCACCCGCTTGAATGGCTGTCGGCATTCAAAAACTTCCCGCAAAAATGCGGGACTTTTTTTTAAATTTGCCGTGCCCGGGCGGCAGAATGAAAACGCAATTGGTAAAATGACGGATTTTTTCAGGCCGGCATGGCTTCGGAATTAAAGATAAAGAACGCCGGGGGGGGGTAATTGAATAAAAATTATTATCATGCCCATTGACCGGATAATCAAAAGACAGCGCGGATTTACGCTGATCGAATTGCTGGTGGTCATTGCCATCATCGCCATTCTGGCGGCGCTGCTGCTGCCCGCCTTGGCGCGGGCCAAGGGCAAGGCGCAGCAAATTTCCTGCCTGGCCAACCTCAAGCAATTGCAGCTTTGCTGGCAGATGTATGCCGATGATGCCAACGGTGTGCTGCCGTTGAATCCAAAAAATTCCACGGGCAATGCCTGGATTCAGGGAGACGTGTCGGATCCCTCGGGTGCGACCAATACCGCCCTCATCGCGTCCGGTCAGTTGTTTCCCTATAACAAACAAACGGGCATCTACCGCTGCCCGGCCGATAACCTGCCGGATAAACGATTGGCACCGGCACCGCCAATTACATTCCGCGTCCGAAGCTATTCGATGAATTGCTACATGAGCGGGGAAGACGTTGGTTTAACGCACTTCCAGTTGAGCGGTTATCATACGAATCTAACGCTTACTGACATTACCAAGCCCAGACCGCCGGACGCCTTTGTTTTTGTCGAAGAAGCTGAATTTTCCATTGATGACGGACACTTCGGCTTCACGCCCAGCGGCTTGCCTGGCGCGGGCCCGGAAAACGTCTGGGAGAACGTTCCCGGACTCTGGCATCGCGGCGCGAATTTTTCCTTTGCGGACGGTCATGCGAGTTTTCGCAAATGGATGGACGGCCCCACCCTCGCCATCAACCGTACCGTCTGGAATGATGTGGCGTTCCCCAATCATCAGGATTTGCGGTATGTCCAATCCATTTCGGCGGCGAAATAATGACTGCAGGCGTTTTCAAAAAAACATAACGGATGTTTGGCCGGCAGCGGCTCCGGCTTTTTCTTGAATCCTGCGGATGGGGGTGACAATTCTTTATCATGCACATTGACCGGATGACACATATTTCCCGAGCGGCCTGGCTTTGCGCCGGGATCGGTTGTCTTTGCCTGCCCATCACGCGCGCCGCGACCATCTTCAAAGCCAACAATGCGAACAATCTCAATCTCGCCTCCTCCTGGAGCAACAGTGTGGCGCCCGGCGCGTCGGATGTTGCGACGTGGAATCACCTGGTGGTCATCAATACCAATTCCGCCCTGGGCGCGAATTTGAGCTGGTCCGGAATTAAAATTCTGGATCCGGCCGGCCCGATAACCCTCGCGGCGGGATACACGCTGACCAATGGCGCTTCAGGCATTGACTTGAGTCTGGCGGCGAACAGCCTGACCCTGAGCAATAATGTGGTTTTAAACGCGAATCAAACCTGGAACGTGACGAATGGCCAGACGCTCGCCGTCGCCGGGGTGGTTTCCGGCGCCCGCGTGCTTACCATCACCAACAACGGCACGGTTGTTTTGGGCGCCGCCAACACTTATTCCGCGGGCACGGCCATCAGTAATGGAATTGTGCAGCCGAATACGATCAGCAGCTTTGGCTCCGGAACCGTGACCAATGGCGGAGGCACGTTGCGTTTAAGCGGGTTCCCCGCCGCCGGCATCATGACCAATGCGTTTTTCGTCACCGGCACATCCATGATCGACATGGCGGGCGGAACGGTGGCCTATAATCTCAACGGCGCCTGGTCGGGCGATGGCACCATTCTTGTCACCAATGATACGGGGAGCGGTTCCACCCTGACTTTTGGCGGAGGCACCGGCGGCAACATGGCGAATTTCACCGGCGCGATAACCGTCATCAGCACCAACGCGGCGGGCACGGGCAGCGCCGGCAATTTGCGGTTTAACAACACCTCGACCGCAAACAACTTCGGCAGCGCCAGCGCGAGTTTCAACCTCGGGACCGGCGCGATTAATTTGCAGAGCCGCGATTCGGGGACAATCAATCTTGGGGAATTGACCGGCGGTCCGGCGGCTTCCCTGGACGGCACCAGTGGCGGCGGTGGCACAACCGTCTGGAGCATCGGCGGCAAAAACACCAGCACGACTTTTGCCGGAACCGTCAAGGACCATGCCGCCGGCCAGCTTGCCGCCATTGCCAAAGTCGGCTCCGGCACGCTGACACTGCGCGGGAACAACACTTATTCCGGCCCGACCACCATCGGCAACGGCGCGTTGCAAATTGGCGATGGTGTCACCGGCGGCGCGGGAACACTGGGAACCGCCGGGGTCACCAATGATTCCACGTTGATATTTGCGCGACCGGACGCTCTGACCGTCACCAATGCCATCAGCGGCGGCGGCAACTTGGTGCAGGCGGGTTCCGGTATTTTGACGCTCTCGGCGGGCAACACTTATGCCGGTTCCACGACGGTGACCAACAACGGAACGATATTGATCGGCGCGGCGGGCGCAATTCCGGCTGGAACGGCGTTGATCCTCGGCGGCGGCGGAACGGCGGGAACGGTGGACTTGTTTGGAAACACCCTTTCCGTCGGCGCGTTGAACAACGGCGGCGGATCATCGGGCGCAACCATTGGCAGCAGCGCGTCGGTTCCGGCCACTTTCATTTTCAATGGCACGGCCGCTTCAACCTTTTCCGGCGCCATCCAGGACACCCTGCCCGGCGGCGGCAGCACGGTTGCGCTGGCCATTCAGGGCGGAAAATTGACGTTGACCGGCGCGAACACCTGTTCCGGCGCGACCACCATCAGCGGCGGTACGCTGGCTTTGGGCGCGGGCGGATCCATCTCCAATACGCCGGCAATCATATTGAGCGGCACGGCTTCGGTTTTTGATGTTTCGGCCATCAGTGGCTTCGATTTGTCCGGCGGCCAGACCCTTTCCGGCATCGGTGCTGTGAACGGAAATGTTTCCGCCGCCAACAATCTGATTTCCCCCGCGACGAACGGAGTGGTCGGCACGCTCACCTTCAGCAACAACCTCGCCTTGAACGGCGGGAACACCATCGTCTTCGATCTGGCCACAACTCCGGCTTCCGGCAACGACCAGATTCTTGTCGTCGGCGCGTTGAATTTGAGCGGCGTGAACACGTTGCAAATCAATCCGTTGGGCGGCACCCTGGAGAGCGGCACCTATAAATTAATCCAGTTTGGAAGCCTGGGTTCCGGCGGGGCGGCGAATTTTCAACTGGCCGGATCCATCGGCAACGGATTGCAGGCGGCGCTTAACGTGACGGCTACGGAGGTGGATTTGGACGTCAGCCCGGGCGCGGGCAGTTCACTCGTCTGGCAGGGCGATGGCCTGGCCAATCTTTGGGATGCCACCAGCACCAACTGGCTTTTTGGCAGCACCCTGGTGGATTTTGGGGATGGCGATTATGCGGTTTTCAATGACACCTCGACCAACACCGTCGTGAACCTCGCCGGCTCGTTGCAACCAGGCTCGGTCACGGTGGACGCGGCCAATAATTACACCTTTGCTGGCGCGGGCAAAATTTCCGGCGCGCTGTCCTTGACCAAGACCAACAGCGGCGTCTTGATCATTTTGACGGCCAATGATTACAACGGCGTGACGGCCATCGCCCAGGGAACCGTGCAACTGGGCAACGGCATCTCCTCCGGCGCGCTGGGAAATAGTTCCATCGTGGACAACGGACTTTTGCTGATGCAACCGCCGGGCGGCAGCACGCTGGGCAACCCCATCAGCGGTACCGGCCAGTTGCTTCAAGCCGGTCCGGGCGCGGTCACGCTCACCGCCAGCAATTCGTACAGCGGCGGCACGACCATCAACAACGCCACGACGTTGCAGGTCGGCGACGGCGGCACGCTGGGTTTGGGCGGTGTCCTCGACAACGGGACGCTGAATTTCAACGGTTCCGGTAACAGCACGGTAATCAACGTCATCAGCGGCAACGGCGGCGTGACGCTTTCCGGCAGCGGCACGGTGGTGTTGACCGCCGGCAATTCTTACGGCGGCGGAACGGCCGTCAGCAATGGCCTGTTGCAGGTCAATAATCTCTCCGGCAGCGGAACGGGTGGCGGCCCGGTGGTCGTCGCCAGCGGCGGCACCCTGTCCGGCACTGGCAAAATTGGCGGCTCGCTGACCGTCAATGGCGGCGGCACGCTGACCTCGGGAAATCTCAACGGCCCGCTCGCGATCAACAACAATCTGACGTTGAACCCGGGCGGCATCTTCAATTTCCAATTGAACTCGAACAATGATTCCATCGCCGTGGGCGGCAATTTGAATCTCGGCGGCACGCTCAATGTCGCCAATCCCGGCGGATTGCCGGGGGGAGTCTATCCGTTGTTCACTTACGGCGGCAGTCTGGCCGGCAGCGTCGCCCTGGCCGCTCCGCCCGCCGGCAAATCCTATTCCATCATCACCAACACGCCGGGTCAGGTCAGCCTGCTCGTCACCAATGTGGTCACGGTCACGGATAATGGCAGCACCGTCACCCTGGACAACGGGGTTGTCAGCATCGTCATCACCAAGTCCGACGCGCACATTGCCACCATGAATTATCAGGGACAAAATCTGCTGGCCGGCGGGTACAGCGGCGGCGAATTTTACTGGAGTTGGAATCAGCCTAATTATCAAAATCCCGTCGTCACCCAATATGCCCTGGTGCAGGACCCGTCAGCCAATGGCGGCACGGTTGCCGAAGTGGATTTGTTCAGCCCCTGGAACGGTAATACCAACAACGCGGCCCTGGACGTGGACATCCATTATTTTCTGCTGCAGGGTTCGCCGGGATTTTATGCCAGTTCCATCATTTCTCATCCCGCCAGCTATCCGGACAATCCCGGCGGCGAGTTCCGCATGGTGTGCTACACCGGCACCACTTTTGACTGGTTGAGTGTGGACGCCCTGCGCAGCCGGCTCATGGCTCCGGCGTCAACGCCGTGGGTTTCCGTGCCGGGCGCGCCGCAGGAATTCCAGCTTTGGACGGCGGGCATCTATCAGGGACAATACGAGTGCAAGTATGGTTACAGCGCGGATTATGGCGACGAAAATGCCTGGGGCTGGAGCAGCACGACGGACAACCTCGGCCTCTGGATGACGAAACCGAGCCAGGAATATTACAGCGGCGGTCCGATGAAGCGCGAGTTGATGTGCCACGACAATCAGGCGGGCGTTGGTCCGGTTTTGCTGAACATGGTCAACGGCACGCATTACATGATGGGCAGCGACGGCGAAATTGAAGCCGGCGAAACCTTTTCAAAAACTTTCGGGCCGTGGCTGATTTACGCGAACAGCGTCCCCCCCGGCACGAGCAACGCGCCCGCGGCGCTTTTCGCCGACGCGCAAGCCCAGGCCATCGCCGAACAAGCCGCCTGGCCTTACCCCTGGTGGCATAATGCCAATTATGTTCAAAAATCCGGCCGCGGCACGGTGGCCGGCACGATCCAGATTGCGGACAGCGGCAACCCGAATGCGTCGCCCGCCGGGTTGTGGGTCGGCGTGGCCCAGGCGCCGCCTTCGAGCGGGAACAGCGCGGACTTTCAACTGTGGGAAAAGAATTTTCAGTATTGGGTCAGGAGCGATGCAAACGGAAACTTCACCATCCCCAACGTCATCGCCGGCGCCAACTATACACTGTTTGCCTTTGGCCCCGGCGCCATCGGGACTTTCCAGTCTCAATCCCTGACCGGAACCGCTTTGAGCACGGTGAACGTGCCGGCGACTCCTTTCAGCGTCACGGTCGCCGCGGGCGCCACCAACAATCTCGGCAACGTCACCTGGACCCCGGCGCGCGTCGGCCCGACGGTGTGGGAAATCGGCGTGCCGGATCGCTCCTCCCATGAGTTTTTGCACGGAACGGATTGGTGGCTGGCGGACATCGGCTCCAGCCCGGCTAATCCCAGTCCCAACTGGATGAAGAGCTTTGATTTTGCGACCGACTTTCCAACCGGCCTGGTCTATACGGTCGGCCAGAGCCAGTGGTCAAATGGCTGGAACTTTGCTCATGCCGCCCTGGGCACCAACGCCAGCAGCACGGAAACCTGGAAGGTTCTTTTCAACCTGCCCCAGGCTCCCGCCGGCGGCGCCCAAGCTTCGCTGTATATGGGCTTTTCCGCCGATTATCAAGGCCCGGTCAAGGTGGTGGCCAACGGCAACACGGTGACTTCCGGTGTCACGCCTCCCAGCGGCTCCGACGACACCATGATCCGATTGGGCATCCATGGCGTGTTTTCCGATGTCCGCCTCAGTGTCCCCATCGGCGACCTTCATGCCGGACAAAATGAAATGGACTTCACGATGACCAAAACCGGCTCCACGGAAAAAAGCGCGATGTATGATTACCTGCGGCTGGAGCTGTCCAGTTACCTTCCGCCGCCGCCGGCAAGCCTGACGGCGACGGTCAACAACTCGCAGGTCGCCTTGAGTTGGACGGCCATGCCCGGCGCGACGGGCTATGCCGTCAAGCGCGCAACCAGCAGCAACGGGACTTACACGGTCGTTGCCGCCAACGTCATCGGGCCGGTGGTCGGCAGCGGCATCACCAATGCCACCTGCCTTGACACCACCGCGCCCCTCGGCACGAATTATTATATCGTCGCCTCAGTCAATCCTAATGGCAGCACAAACTCATTGCCTGTCAGCGCCATTGTGACGTTGACGACACCGCCGCAAATCAACGGCTCGCTGGTTTTAAACGGCCGGTTCATCCTGAACGGCAGCGGCGGAACGCCTGGACATCCCTATCATGTGCTGGCTTCGACCAACGTGTCCCTGCCGCTGGCGCAATGGACACCGCTGGTCACCAACAACTTTGACGCCAATGGGAATTTCGCCTGGACCAATGCAATGAACCTCAACGTGCCGCAACAATTCTATCTGATTCTTGTCCCGTAATTAAACAGGCTGCCACATATGGATGCTATGAAAACAAAAAAACAAAGTGCATTCACGTTGATTGAATTGCTCGTCGTCATTGCCATTATCGCCATCCTGGCGGCGCTCCTGTTGCCCGCGCTGAGCAGCGCCAAACGCAAGGCGCAGAGGATGCAATGTATTTCCAATATGCGCCAGGTGTATGCCGGTTGCATGGTGTATGTGGCGGATTCCAATGATTGGTTTCCGGTTTGGTATGACAAAAATAATACGAGTGGACATAAATTAAATGAACTTCATGCCGAAGACTATGCCAGTTTCGTCGTCGGTCCTGCCAGCCCCGGGAATAACACGCCCGTGCCGCCGTCGTCATCTGCTCAGTTTAATAATCTCGGTTATTTGTATTCCTTAAACATGATAGGCGATGGCAAAGTTTTATATTGTCCCTGTTTCGCAGACAACAACTCGCGGGGGATGGTCGCGTATTCCACGCCGCGGTTTATGAGCACAGACAGTTCCCAGGGCGTTGTTAAATCCACCATTTTGTACAATCCGCGCGTGATCGATGCAAAAGATTACACCGGGTTATCGTCCGATCCACCGACAACGCGGGTCTATCAAAGATCAACCGACATACGTCACTTCGATCTTTTTTCCGTGGATTTTATGGAAAGCGCTTCATCCGGCGGAATGCCATTTAATGCCGCTGAATTTGCGCATTGGCCGTCCAAGGGCTGGGTCGTTCTTTTCACCGATGGCTCGGCCAATTTTGTCTTTAGCCCCGGGGCATATGCCATAGCCACCTCAAATTCTTTTGTCACCGTGCAATCGCAGGCATCTTGCGTTGCTTATGACAAAATATTTACGGATCTGGTTAACGATAGCAAATAAGGATCGCTCCTTTTCCCAGGCTTTAAGCCGGCCGCAATCTAGGACCCAAATCAACCCGGGCCTTTAACCCGAATTCCGAAGTCGGCCTGTAGGTAGCTGCGACGCCCCGTCGCAGAAAGGTGTGGGCGACGCCATCGTCGCCCGTTGGCTCGGCGTCTTTCCCGAAGGTGTGAAAAAGTGCGACGAGGGCGTCGCTGCCACCCTTTGGTGACGAGGCGTCACCGCTACTTGCGAAGAAGTAACTTCGGAGTTCGGGTTTAACGAACGGTTGTCTCAGGGTAAAAATTGATATATCCGCCATGTCGTGTGGCCGGTCGCTTCATTTTAGGGTTTCGGATTTCGTTCCCCGGCTTTAGTATCTCTCTCACAAACAGCGAACATGTTTTCGACGATAATTTGGTTCCGGCTTCGCCGGGTTAGGATTGTGCCGGCAGCTGCATAAAATAATGTGAAAACACTGCACAAATATCTGACCGGCCAGGTGCTCGCCTCGTTGGTGCTGACGGTGGCCGTGTTCACCTTTGTGCTCGTGCTCGGCAATTTCATCAAGGAGATTTTAAGCCTGCTCATCAACGGCCAGGCGCGTCCCGGCGTCATCTTCCAGGCCATCAGCCTGTTGATTCCTTTTGTCTGGGTCTTTGCGCTGCCCATGGGTTTGCTGACGGCGACGCTGCTGGTGTTCGGCCGGTTCAGCGCGGATCAGGAACTCACCGCCGCGCGCGCCAGCGGCGTCAGCCTGCTTTCGCTCATCGCGCCTATTTTGTTGTTAAGTCTTTTCTGCTGCGGCCTCAGCGCCTGGATCAACACGGACCTCGGCCCGCGTTCCCGTGTGGCTTACAAGGACTTGTTTTTCCGGGTCCGGGCTGAACTGGTTAATGCCCAATTGCCTGAGGGCCGGTTCATACCCGTTTCCACCAACTACATTTTTTACACGGAAAAAAATTCACACGGCAATTTGCAGGGCGTGATGATCTTCCTGCTCAATAATGGAACCAATGTGGGAACAACGGTGCGCGCGCCGCGAGGCCGGCTGGAAACCGATGTGACCAACAAACAACTCATCCTGCATTTGTTCGAGCCGCGCAGCGTGACCGTCGGCGCCTTTTCGACAGTCACTTCGACCACGGAATTTACATATAATATCGACCTGAACACGGCGAAAAACCAGCCGGGCAAACCCAGACTCAGCGACATGACGTTCTGGCAACTGCGGGACGAACTGCGCGATTTGGAGCGCCGAATCTGCCTGCCGCCGGATGCGGACTTGACGGCCGATGAATTGCGCGCCCAAACCCGTGAACTTGCCAGCCAGCGAAACGATTTGACCGAGCCGATTCGCGTGGAGATGAACCGCGAGATATCGTTTTCATTTGCGTGTTTTGGCTTCACGCTCGTCGGGATTCCCCTCGGCATCCGCGTGCATCGGCGCGAAACGAACGTTGGCATCGCCATCGCGCTTATGCTCGTGCTCGTTTATTACAGCTTCATCATTACCGCCGAACACTTGTCCGCCCGGCCTGAGCTGGTGCCGCATCTGATTCTCTGGCTGCCCAATTTTATCTTTCAGGCCGTCGGCGCGGTGCTCCTCTGGCGCGCAAATCGCGGAATTTGAAAATTACCCGGTCTGGCGCCGGTAAATTTTGTGCATCGCCGCCTGGTCAACCGGCTTGACCAGCAGTTCGTCGATGTTCACGTGCGGCGGGCGGCTGGCGACCCAGACCAGAATTTCCGCGATGTCTTCCGCGGTCAGGGGATTCATGCCGGCGTAGACCTTTTCCGCCCGTTCCGCATCGCCCTTGAAACGCACGAGCGAAAAATCCGTTTCCGCCAGACCGGGATCAACCGTGCCGACGCGGATGCCGGTGCCGTTCAATTCCATCCGCAGCGCGCGGGTGATTTGCAACTCGCCCGCCTTGGCCGCGCAATACACCGCGCCGCCTTCGTAGGCCGTGTGGCCGGCAGTTGAGCCGATGTTGATGATGCTCGCGCCTGCGTCCTGCGGCATGAGCGGCAGCGCCGCGCGCGTCACGCGCAAGATCCCGAGCACGTTGGTTTGTATCATCGCCTCCCAATCCGCGTCCTTGCCTCCGGCGACGGTGTCCAGGCCGTGCGCGCCGCCGGCGTTGTTGATCAAAACCAGCAAATCCTTTTGCCCGCTCATTTTCCCCCGCGCCCAGGCGACGAATGTTTCCACGCTCGGCGTTTTGGTCACGTCCAAAATGTGAAAATGCGCCTCCGCTGCGCCTGCCTGGCGCGCCTCGGCGGCGACTTTTTCCAGACGGTCAACGCGCCGGGCGCCGAGCAGCAGTTTTGCGCCTTCCGCGCCGAACGCCCGCGCCGCGGCCGCGCCAAATCCGCTCGACGCGCCGGTGATCAAGACCCATTTGTCTTTCAATGGTGTTTTCATGGTGAAAAGAATTTAGGTCAGAGGTGTGTCCGATGTAGCGGTTTTCCGGGCGGCTGATGCTTTCAATGATGTAGGTGTAAAACATCATGCAAATAGTCCAGGATGGTGGAGCCGACAGGAATCGAACCTGCGACCTTCTCATTGCGAACGAGACGCTCTGCCAACTGAGCTACGACCCCATCCACGTCAACTGCCAATAGCTTTGCCATAAAAATTGCCGCGCGCAACCCAGAAGTGATTGCGCCAGTGGGCGCATCTCACTTTCTTGCAACCTCACATTAGCACCGGGCTTCAGCCCGGTGGGTGCTGGCGATGCGGCTCCAAGCCGTTTCAACGGCTTTATGGCTGCGGGTGCGGAAAACGGTTGAAACCGTTTCCATTTTCCCCGCGCACGATTCACCCGGCTGAAGCCGGGTGCTAATGAGAAAAATAGCTCTGCAAGATATTGAGATGCACCCCGGCTCACGTTGCCGCGCGATTCGGAATTGGCAATTCCTGTCGCCCTTGCTATTTTCCGGGCGCATGTCCGACATGGCTGTTGTGGCCCAAACACCCTCGAAGGCACAGGTGTTTCTCCGCCGGTTGATCACCACGGTGATTCTCTGGACGGTGATTCTCATGGCATTGTTCTCCAGCAATCGGCTGATTTCCAACGGCGTTTTCATTCTCATCATGGTGTTTCTGGCGACGGCCGGGCTTGCGGAATTTTACGGGCTGGCTGAAAAACGCAATCTGGTCTGCTTCAAATGGTGCGGACTGCTTGGCGGCGTGCTGCTCATGACCGGCACGTTTTTGCAACTGACGGGACAAATCTCGGCTGTCACCACGGGCTATGTCGGAGTTTATGACTCACCGGCCCGGCCCAACGACTTTGAAACGGGTTTCATCATCCTGTTTGTGCTGGGCCTGTGCGTCCGGCAGTTCGTTTCGCGCAGCAATACCACGGGCATCCAGGCAATTTCCACGACGTTGTTCGGCCTGATGTATGTGCCGTGGCTGCTGAATTTCATCCAGAAAATCAATTTTTTCCCCGGGGTGGACGGACGGTACTATGTCCTCTATTTCATCCTCGTCACGAAGTTCAGCGACACCGGCGCGTATGCCGTCGGCTCGCTCATCGGCCGGCATAAAATGATTCCGCGCATCAGTCCCGGCAAAACGTGGGAGGGCTTTGGCGGCGCCATCTTGCTTTCGACGGTGGCAAGCCTCGTTTTTGTGCATTTTTTGGGCGGCAAAATGGCGGGCATGAACCGGCTGCATGCCGTTGTGCTCGGCGTTTTGCTGGGATTGACGGCGGTCATCGGTGATTTGATTGAATCCTTGTTCAAACGTGAAGCCGGGGTGAAGGATTCCGGGCGGATGTTTCCCGGCATCGGCGGCATCCTCGACTTGCTGGACAGTTTGCTGTTCAATGCGCCCATCATGTATCTCTATTTGCGGCACATCTTGACGCACCCATGAGGAGATTTACGATTTGCGATATACGATTTACTCCCGCGTTGGCAGACCATGATGATTAAACAATCAACGACCGAATTGCTATGACTCGTGAGGAAATGAAATCTCGGACGAAGGAATATGCGAATCGCATCGTTCGCGTATGCGCAGCGCTGCCGAATAATTGGGTCGCGCAAACATTGGGCAAGCAGCTTCTCCGCAGCGGAACTTCGGTGGGGGCGAACTATCGCGCCGTCTGCCGCGCCAAATCCAACCCGGATTTCATCAACAAGCTTCGTATTGTCGAGGAGGAATGTGACGAATCGCTTTTTGGGATGGAACTGCTGGTGGACAACAATCTCATCAAGCGGTCCCGACTTGGTGGCCTGATGAAGGAGGCTGATGAAATTCTGGCCATCATCGTCTCTTCGGCGAAAACCGCGCGAACATCCAATGGAAGCGTCAATCGTATATCGTAAATCGTAAATGAAGAACGTTGTTTTACTTGGTTCAACCGGTTCCATCGGCACCAGCACCGTCAAGGTGGCCGAGGATTTGCCGGACCGCATCCGGCTGCTGGGCCTGGCCGCCGGGAACAACGCCGAATTGTTGCTCGAACAGGCGCGCAAACACCGGCCGGAGGCCATTTCAATCAATAATCCCCAGAAAGCCCGCGACTTGGGAAATTCCGTCGGGGCGGCAACACAGGTTTATTCGGGCGACGAAGGCTTGATCAAGCTCGCCACGCTGCCGGCGGCGGACATCGTCCTTATTGCCATCGTCGGCACGGCGGGCTTGAAGCCCGCGCTCGCCGCGATTCGCGCGGGCAAGGACATCGCCATCGCGTCAAAGGAAATTCTTGTGATGGCCGGCGAAATCGTGATGAGCGAGGCGCGCCGGCACGGCGTCCGCGTGCTTGCCGTGGACAGCGAACATTCGGCGATTTTTCAGTGTCTCGATGGCAAGCCGCCCGCTTCCGTCCGCAAACTCTGGCTTACGGCGTCCGGCGGACCGTTTCGCAACACCCCGAAGGAGGAATTTCCCAATATCACCGTCGAGCGCGCGCTCAAACATCCGTCGTGGGTCATGGGCCGTAAAATCACCATTGATTCAGCGACGCTGTTCAACAAGGGGCTGGAAATGATTGAAGCGCGCTGGCTGTTCGACATCGGCATGGAACGTGTGGGCGTGCTGGTGCATCCGCAAAGCATCGTTCACTCCATGGTGGAATTTGTGGATGGCGCCTTGCTCGCGCAGCTTTCGACGCCGGACATGTGCCTGCCGATTCAATACGCGTTGACGTATCCCGATCGCGCGCCGAGCGGGCGGGTGCAGACCGATTTCGCAAAACTGGGCAGTTTGACGTTTGAGGAACCGGATGCGGAACGTTTCCCGGCGCTGAAACTCGCGCGCCGGGCAGGGGAGGTGGCTGGTACGTTGCCGGCGGTGTTGAACGCGGCGAACGAAGTGGCGGTGGAAGCGTTCGTGAACCGCAAAATCAATTTCCCGCAAATCACGGAAATCGTCCGGCGCTCGATGGACGCGCACAAGGTCGTTTCGCATCCCACGCTGGAACAGATTTTGGAGGCAGATGCCTGGGCGCGGCGCGAGGCGGCCAAATAATCGGCTCCTTCCCTTAACGATTTGAAGCTTCGGCGGCGCCGCCCATCCTCATATTACTTGTTAGGCATCATTGGATAATCCTTTGCCATACATACACGTCGGGGGAAATCCCCCAACGCACGGCAAACTCGCGTGCGTCCGCACGAATAATCCGTCCGGTAATAGTTCGTGGCGCTAATGCGGTTGGGTTGGTATCGCTTTTTACCGTCTCAATCATTTTTCCATCTTTGATGAGCCATGTGCCCGTCTCTTGGTATGTGTTTGTGCGCCCAGGATGAATAAATATCAAATGGTTGGTGAAACTGCCATCAGGCATGACCACGTTTGTAAACCGCATATTGTCGAGCTCACTCGACCAAGTTCCAGCCAAAGTTTGGCGAAACTCGCTGTCAAATCTAGAAATCTTGATGTGCTGCCAATGCAGCAACAGACACGCAACGACAATGACAACTAACAATCCAATAATTGTGAGTTTTTTCATGGCGCGTAATGATGCCTAGACGTCCAGAGCTGAACCACCGCCGACTCGCGGCGTGAACCGCGATAGCGGAACGGACAGCGCCAACGGCGGCTCCGGCGACTTGTTGAACCCACACGCGCTCCGGTCGATTCAATCCTTTGGTGGTTAGGCGGCTGTTTTGTCATCTGGTCCCTTGCTCTTTGGAGGCGTGACGCCAAGGCCCTCATAATAACTGTCTGAAAATCCACGCCTCTGACTCTGCTCCATCTCGGCAACGTGCTTGGCCATTTTGTGATTCGTGGTCTGCTTGTCGGTATCGGAGTATGTAAGCTCAATGACTCCGGTTCTCGTCAAAATGGCCAACAACGCGCCTGAACCAGCAAAGGAAAAAAGCACAATCAAACTCCCATACCAAACAGTGTCAGTCCAAGCTCCAAAGTGTGGTCGAACCCATAGGAGCACTGCAAATGGAATAGTGAGAATGCTTCCTACTCGTGTATATCTCCGCCAAGTCTCGTATCGTATTTTCATAGCGCACTCGTAAACGCGTAAACGGGTCAGTTCTTATGAACATAAACGGGTCAGTTCTTATGAACAGCTACTTTTTGCATTTCCCCTGCCGCCAGCGATACAATAGCGTGTTTACATTGGCCACACTGCCCATCTGCAAGCGTGCCGCAATCCATGCCACCGTCGCCAGCGTTTCTTGCCGCAACCGCACCGTAATCTTTACCTTCTCAATCTCGCCTTTCTTCCGCTCCCCCAGCGTTGCCTCCGTCCATCGGCGCCGTCGCAACTCCTCCTTTACCACTTGTTCAGCCTGCTCCTGCTGACTTTCCTGTCGCTCCTCGCCATAGTGCTCCGGCCCCAGCCGTTGGCTCATTTGTCCCAGCAACTCCTGCTTTAACGCCTTCTCCCCAAAAAACCACCCCCGCCGAATCGGTTTGTAGATCGCGCCGTTCTCGGCCGCTCGCCGTGCCTCCATCTGTCGTTCCAACTCCCGCCGCCCCGCCGCACTGTCTTGGGGGATCCCCGACTCCCCTAGCACCCGACCCACCCGCAACCACCCCGGTCGTTTCTTGGAAGTGCGTAGATACTCCGGCCAACTACTCCACCGATACTCCCGCAACGCTTGCTCCGGCCTCAACAATTTGGCCCGCGTCGGATTCAAATGCACATACTCGCACACCGTCCTGAGATACCCGCTGCCCGAGCCGTCCACGATCAGCGATTTGTATCGTCCACTGAACAAGTGCCCGAACAGTTTATGCCGCCGATTAAAGCGTCCGGTGTAGGTGCCTAATAACCATTTCATCCCCGCCACCAGCGTCGGCTGCGGTGTCTCCACCACCAGATGAAAGTGGTTGGGCATCAGACAATATGCCTGCACCTCCCACCCGCTGCGGACACAAGCTTCACCCAAGGTCTCCACAAACTGCTTCCGGTCGGCATCATCCCCGAAGATGGGTTCGCGCCGGTCGCCCCGATTCATCACATGATAAATCGCTCCGGGATATTCCACTCTCAATTTGCGCGCCATGCCAACCAAAGTAGGGCTCAACCCAAAACCAGTCAATCATAAGAACTGACCCGTTT
>CAWDPX010000004.1:0-897231 GCA_963804345.1 uncultured Verrucomicrobiae bacterium
AAAATTCGGCAATAAAATTTGCATTCGCAAATTGGCGGAAGGCGGCTAGATTTCCAGCGCGATCGCAAAGGAATGAAAAAATACTGGCACGTCATCGGCATCGGGATTCAAAACAACCTGACGTATCGCGTCAATTACCTGGCGCGGACGCTGTTCAGCTTCATCCCGCTGTTCGCCATGCTGTCGCTCTGGCGCACCATTTACGCGGGGAAAGGGCAGGGGAGCGCGCTCGGCGGTTACACCCAGGCGCAGATGATTTTTTACTACCTGCTCGTGGCCGTGGTGGACGTGCTGACGGCGGTGAACGAGGACGACTGGCAGATTGCCGCGGACATCCGCGAGGGCAACATCAGCCAGTTCCTGCTCAAGCCGATTGATTATTTGTGGTACCGGCTGTGCCTGTTTTTTTCCGGGCGCATCGCGTTCATCGCCATGGCGTGCGTGCCGCTGGCGGTTTTTATTTTCTGTTTCCGGGATTATGTGGTCTGGCCGGCCGGCGGCGCGGCATTGCCCGCCTTTATAATCTCGCTCGTGCTGACGGCGCTGCTGCAATTTTTCATTTCCTACACCATGGCCATGCTGGCGTTCTGGCTGCTGGAAATTTCCACGTTCATCTTCATCCTGTTTGCCTTTGAATACCTGGCCAGCGGCCATTTGTTCCCGCTCGACCTGCTGCCGCCGGCGCTGCAACAACTGCTGTTCTGCACGCCGTTTCCGTCCATGCTTTACGTGCCCATCGGCATTTACATGGGCAAGATCGCCGGGGCCGGCATCGGGCTCGGTTTGCTGGTGCAATCGCTTTGGTTGCTGCTCGCGTATGCGCTGGCGCGATTCGCCTGGCGGCGGGGCATCAAAAAATACGCGGCGTTTGGAGGCTAAATGAGTCCACAGTCCACAGTCGAAAGTCCACAGCCGGAAGGTGGCGTCACCCGTCACCCGTCACCCGTCACTCGTTACCTCGCCATTTACGCCGCGTTGTGGAAGACGTCGGTGACGCGTGAGATGTCGTTCAAGGGCAATTTCCTGCTCTGGATCATCGTCGAGCTGGCCTGGTTCGGGCTGCAACTCGCTTTCGTGGGCGTGATTTTCAGCCAGACCACCACCGTCGGCACGTGGACGGTGTGGCAGGTGGTGCTGCTCACCGGCACGAGCAGTTTCATCCAGCAGATTTACCAGGCATTTTTTCTCGTAAACTGCACGAACCTTTCCGAACTCGTGCGGACCGGCAAGATGGATTTCCTGCTGTTGCTGCCGGTCAACACGCGCTTTGTCGTCTCGACGCGGCAGGTGGACCTGCCGTCGTTTGCCAACGCCGCTTTTGCCGTTTGCGTCATGACTTACGCGGCGGGGAAATTGCATTTGCACCCGACGGTCGTTCAGTTCCTCGGCTTCGGCGCGTTGTGTGTCATCGGGCTTCTGGTGCATTACTCGCTCATGTTCATGCTGGCCTCGGTGAGTTTTTGGACGGTGCGCGCGCAGGGCATCGTGTGGGGCTACTACAGTCTGTTCAACATCGCGCGGATGCCGGACGAGGCGTTTCACGGCGCGTTCAAGGCGGTGTTCACCTTTGCGCTGCCGGTGCTGCTGGTGTCCAACGTGCCGGTGCGCGTGCTGGCGGACAAATTAACTTCGCCCGCCGCGTGGCTGGTGTTGATCGGCCTGGGTATCGTCTGGGCGCTCGTTTCCGAATGGTTCTGGCGGTTCTCCATCCGGCGGTACACCAGCGCGAGTTCTTAGAGATAGTAGTCCTGCTGGGTATTGCACAACGCAAATTTGCATAAAATACGCATAAAAATCCAGAAAACAGCGGCGGGCTAAACCGTTGCCAGCGAGCATGACCCCGCTATGGGTTGTCTCCGTACCAAGCCTTCCATTTAATTATGACAGGCTCCCAGCCGATGAGTCCACCACGGTCATAACAATCAGTCGCACTCATCTGAACGCTCAGGCGTTTACCATCAGCAGAAATTGATACGTCATCAGCGGGTAAAACAACGGGGCCAATGTCACGGAATTCTTCACAAAACAAATCATTTAGAAAATCGGCATAAGCAGAAGATCCCGTATATGCGGATTTTGCCGCGTTGAAAGTGATTGCCTGATGAACTACTTGTTCGTGTCCGAACAAATTAGCCTCAAAGACACTAGGGCGTGTTTTCAAAATCAAAAAATGAACACAAATGCGATCAGCGGCGTCTATGATGGGAGTTCTTTTTATGAAAACATCCTCGCGGTTTCAGGTGTCGGATCTGCTCTGGGAGCGGATAAAAAAATTAACTTAGCAAGCTGGATTTACGTTATCGTTTGCGCGCCGACGGCGGCGCGGTCGTCCACCCAAAGACGATCGGTTGATGTTCGAAGCCATGCTCTTCATCTTGCGTACGGGTATTCCGTGGCGCGACTTGCCCGCCCGTTACGGGCCTTGGAACTCGGTCTATACGCGCTGGCGTCGCTGGTGCCAGTGTGGACTGTGGCCACGGTTGTTGGCCGTACTGGCGCGCAACGCTCAAGGCCAGTTGCGCTTTCTCGACGCCAGCCATGTCAAAGTGCATCAAGACGCCAGCAATCCCGCCGGTGGCCAACAAAATCAAGCCATTGGACGCACCAAGGGCGGGCTGAACACCAAAATCAATGCGTGGGTGGACGGGCGCGGACGGGCGGTGAGTTTGAGCTTGGCCCCAGGACAGCACGCCGATGTGTGCGTCGCACAGACCGCCGCGCGTCCGCCATTGCGTGGCACGACCACGGTGGCCGACAAGGGTTACGACAGCGACGGTTTTCGCGCGCTGTTGCGGCGCTGGGGCAGCCACCCTTGCATTCCACCGCGCTGCAACCGGCTCAATCCGGTGGGCTGGCATCGCGGTCATTACAAGAAACGGCACAAGGTGGAAAACTTGTTTCAACGATTGAAACGCTATCGCAGAATTGGGACTCGTTATGAGAAACGTGATTTGTATTTCCTGGGCTTCGTTCAGATGGCTGCAATACTGGACTGGCTCAAAAACCCATTTTGAAAACACGCCCTAAAACATAAAATCAGAATATGTCTTATCTTCATATTTTAGCTCCTATAGCCACCACTCGTGTGTTTTATCGTCGTCTTTATGCGTTTATTTTTTTGGTTCCTCGACGTTTGTAATGGGTAGTTAGCCATAGTAAGGAATTTCCAGTTTGCCAGCGACGAAGTAGAGCATGGCGGTCTGATATTCAATTGAGCGATAGCCTCGGGCCTTGCGTTTGGTCGCCGAGAACAAACTGTTGAGTCCTTCCAAGAAGGCCGTCGTCAACCCTTGCCGCCAGTGGGCCAAGATGCCTTCCAGATGTCCTTCCACCATGTCGGCGGCTTTGCGCATTGGCTCCAGCAATCCGCTCTTCAAGTCCGCCGCCTCGGTTTGCACCCAGCGGCTCCAGGATTCAAAGCGTTTCCGTGCCTGCTCGACCGTGGTTGCGGCATACGCCCGTTGCAGTTCCAACCGCATCGCATACGCCAGTCCCGTGACCAGCGGTTTGTCTTTGAGTTGCGCCCAGCGGTTTTCTTCCCCGGCAGTCCACGCCTCGGGATTTTTGCGCCACAACCAACTGCTGCGTTCCAATTGCGCCCGTGCCTGCGCGTCCACCCGCACCTCTTTGCGCCGCACTTCGTCCACCGCCTTGACCACCTGGCTGACCACATGAAACTTGTCGAACACAATCCGGGCGTTCCCGAAGTTCTCCCGCACCCCCTTTGCATACGCCGGACTCATGTCAATGGCCACCATCGAAATCGCCTTGGGATGCCCGTTATGATTGCCTAATTCAGCGGCAAACCGCTCCCAGACGCCCGCGTCTTTGCCCTCAACGGCCAGCAACACCCGCTTGGCCTGCAAGTCCGCAAACACGGTCAGGTAATTATGCCCTTTCTTCCGGTTCATCTCGTCGGCTCCCACCCAAATCACATTTTCCCAGCTCAAATCTTGCCACGCCGCATCCACATGGGCGAACAACGCCCGCCATAATTTCTGATC
The DNA here is from genome assembly GCA_963804345.1 of uncultured Verrucomicrobiae bacterium. GTDB lineage: Bacteria > Verrucomicrobiota > Verrucomicrobiia > Limisphaerales > UBA11358 > UBA11358. The sequence continues at coordinate 4,005 of CAWDPX010000004.1, forward strand.
CGTTTCCCCCAAAATCTCCCCCGCCTTCTTGACCGGCATCTCCCGCATCAGCGTCAGCGCAAACGCTTCAAACTCCTGCGTCAATCCCCGGCTGCGTCCCTCCCACGGCGCCCGCACCGTGTAAATCTTCCGGCAGCTTTGACATTCGCCACGCGGCAGGGCACACACAATCTCCGACTGCAACTGGCACACGTTGAGATGCCGCCACCGGCGTTCCGGCGCGTGATCGTAGCCGCGCACAGACTTGGAGTTGCAATGCGGACAGCTTTCCTGTTTCCACAGGGCTGGCTGCTCCTCCACCCGGATCAACACCCGCTGTTCTTTTTCTTGGTAATCCATACGCACCACCCGCCAGGCTTCACCCAGCGCCAATATCTGTTGAAACACTTTTTCCGGTATCATACGCCCCACCAGAAAAACCAATTCCACCCGCTTTACCCACTAAAAACGTCGAGGAACCATTTTTTTTGTCATAAATTAAGACGTGTTCCCACACCGTTCCGTTTATGCCTATTGTAATCTGAACGGCATGCTGCCCTGTTCCATCCTCAAAAAAATGAATCGGGCCGGCATATTTGCTTTCCTCTGATGAAAGTGTGTGAATGTAGTCTTTGTAATCATCAGTAATTACTTTATTGGAATCGAGATTGTTTAGGCTAGAGAAATGGAAGCCTGCCAACGGATCGGGATGCGACGTAGCACAGCCAATCATGCAAACCAGAGCTGTCAACAAGACGAGGAATGGTAAACCGAGACGGATAATGGATTTTTTAATTTGTATTGTCATAAATTTAACTTTTTTGGTCATTGCTATTCAAATGCTGTTCGTTGCGGACATGCTGCGGTTGGCTGGTGTCTTGCAAAAGGTGCATGACTTGTCCCACTGCGCGAAACATATTGGCTAAATTCGTTTGACGATCCAATCGATTGGTTGCGGTCAATCCGAGCCATTCATAGTAACGCGCATTCTGCCATGACCAGATATTATATTTTCCGCTTTCCAAATATGAATCTTTGCCGGGAGAATTGGAGATCGAAGCCCAAGTGAAAGAATCACGACCTATTGCCGCTGTGCGTAATGGCCAAGGCTGGTCTGTTAGCCCCAGCGGGGGATTTTTGGTTGGATCGTAAAAATGATTTAATGATCTGTAACCTCCGATAGGATCGTCTTTGAGTTTGTCATCTTCATGTGCGCTGCCTTCAACCATATAATTAGTTACACCGCTCCGGCCATTCTGGTCTGCATAAGACAAATCCGACGAAATCATATTAACAAAACTGACGTAAGCCGGAGAGGCATCATACGCAGAAGCGGCAGCATTTATAGTAATTGCCCGATGGACAGGAATATCATGTCCGAACGAACCAATTCCAAATAAACTAAAGGATAAAATTACGAGATGTTTTGCTTTCATATTAACTGCGATAACCACCAGGTGAATACTTTATCGTCTTAATCCGCTTGTTGTCTTTGTCATAAATCAGGACGTGTTCCCACCATGTTCCATTTAGAGGGATTTCAATTTGAACAGCGTGCTGACCAGTTCCATTTTCGAAGGTATGATTCAGGTAAGCGAATTTCTTTTCTTTTGGTGGAAGTTTCTCGATGTAGTCTTGATAGTCCTTTACGATAGTTTGGTCGAGATCATGATCGAAATTAACCTTCCAACCGGCTAGTGGGTTCGGTGTAGCGCATCCAACGCTCCAAACAAGAGCCGCACATAAAGCGAGAAAAGTTAATCCGAAAAAGTTAATGGAATATTTAATTGATGTTTTCATATTGTTTAGAATGAGATAATTTTCCAGACACCGTTTTCCTTCATAAATTCCACAGGGAAGAGAATTGTGTGACCTTCGATGTTCTTTTCAAAGTAGTATTCAGCGGCATCATTTCTGATAAAAACAGGCGTCAATGTCCCAATTTGGCTGATATCAGAAGCCAAATCATTTGTTCCAATGTTAATAAAAGCCTGCCGGTAACCATTTTTCGTATCGCTGCAAAAGCTGGAAACGGTCCCGGGAATGTCCCCGGCGGCAACATGCGCCGCCATATTGTTCCAGACGGCTTGAAGTTCATCCTCGTTGTTGTCGGGCATTTGACACAGGAGAACCCGGTTGTGGCCCGTGTCCGCCACGTAAAACAGCTCGTTCGTCAGGTTGTCCACGGCGGCAACGGCAAATGGTTGGCTGATATTGGTGGAGACTGCGAATCTGACGTCGGACGGCGTGAAGCTATAAACGCCATTGGCGAGAAGGTCGAAACTCTGGATGCGATCGTTGCCGGTGTCAGCCACATAAACGCCGCGTTTGCCCACGCTGATGTTCACCGGCCCGCTGAATTGGCCCAAGTCTGCTCCGCTGGCGCCACTCACTCCAACGACTGCGGATGAAGAGGCCAGCACAATCCGGTTGTTCATCGAATCCACGATGTACAACGTGCCACTGGAATCATAAGTCAATCCCTTGGGCGTGTTGAACTGGCCAACGGCGCCGCCTGATGAACCGAACGATGCGACGAACGCTCCGTTTGCATCCGAGAATTGCTCAATCCGATTGTTGCCCGAATCCGAAACGGAGATTTGGGAACCGTCTGGCGAGACCGCGACATCGAACGGCGCATTGAACTCGCCGTTGTTTGCACCGGAAGCTCCATTCGTCAGGCCGATGCAGCCGCCGACGCCAAAGTTCGTATCGGCTTGAAATGAATTTGTGGTGGGATTGAATTTCCAGACCTGATTGCTGCCGGTCACCGCCACATAAACATTGCCAGCGGCGTCAACATCCAAGCCGGATGGATTCGAGCCGCTAGGAAGGGATAGAGAACGGATGGTGCCACTGGTGCCACCATTGGTGGCAAATTCATAAATGGCCGCTCCACTACCGGACAGGACATAAAGATGCGTTCCATCCCATTTGAGATCCACCGGGTTTTGAAAATAGGGAAGCGTCTCCGTTTGTGTCGGCGGACTCTGAACGTTGATCCGCACCGGCTGGTTGCTTGGGTCCAAAGACATGGCATTCCATCCGCCCACGCTGGAAAACCGCCCGGCATCTGTCTGGATCGTCACTACCGGGAAATACTCGCCATTGGTCGCGCAAGTATAAGTGAAAGAATCAAGATTGTTGGTGACAAAATCGGCAATGTCGTCGCCATTGAAATCATAGAGCACCTGTTGAATGGTTCCCGGCACATTGGCCTGAACCGAGAACGTGACTGGTAACGGTGCAAAGCCGGCGACCGGCGTTGCTTGAAGTTGGACCGGCGAATTCATGCTGCCGTCGGAATTGGTGGTTCCAATCACTGTGATGGAGGCAGCATTGGTCGTGCCGGTCAAATCCTCGATGACGGCGGTGATGGTATTTGGACCGGCAGCCAGCGGCACATTCCGGGCCTCGAAGTTTGTGCCGTTCACAAAGGCAAGAATACCGCTGACGGTGATTTGTTTCAGGGAAGCGGCGGTGAAATTCCCACAAACGTTCACCCTGGACGCATTCAAAGAGACAGAATTAACCGGGTTGGTAATTATAATCGTTGGCAAAACTGAATCCAGAACCAAGGTTGTTTCCACCCATGTCTGCTGCGCATTTGCCGGCAATCCCCGGAGTCCGACCCAAATGTCATGCGAACCATCGGTCGCGCCGAGATTTACGGTGACGTTTGAACTGTAAGCCGTCCAGGTTGCTCCCGCAAAATTGGTATTGTCCACCAGCACGGCCATGCTCGAAGGCACGCCGCCCAAAATGATAATGACACCATCCACCAAATTAGTCGTGACGTATTGGTTGAGCACCGAGAATGAAAAGCTGATTTTGTTCGGGTCGGCGCCATTCAAAAATTCCTGCAAATTGTTGGTGCCGTTATCGTCGTAATCGCCATAGGGGTCCAAACCCAAATGGCCAAAGTACAGCATTTGCCAGGCAGCCAATGTGCCGTTGGGATCCGCCTTATAATCCGGTATGCCAAACCAATAGGTATCAGCAACCGGAGTGCCGATGCCAGCCAAAGGACTGGCGAATGTTTCCAGTTCGTCAAAGGTGCCTCCGGCCTGGTTGTTTCCGTCCTGGTCGCTGCCGATTCTGAAACCATTGGTCAGTTCATCGGCATTCGGGAAATAAGTGATTCCATCTCCAGTGGCCAGCAGTTGGCCATCCACAAACAAGCTGGTGCCCGTGGGCGAGTAGGCCAGCGCAATTTGATACCACTGGTTGGAAGCCCATGAGATGGTGGCAGACAAATTCGTCATGCCGCCACCGTTGGTGGACGTGGCGAAGAAGAGTTGAGTGCCATCAGGACTCAAATACAACGACCACCAGCCAGAGGCGTTGCGTAACCATTTGTCTGAAGTGGTTCATAAAATCGGTATTTTCATTGTTGCTTCGGTGACGGGCGCCATGCCCGGCTGCGTTCTTGTTCTTTTGGAATCACAGTCCAAACGCCAGTAGTCGGGTCATACAATTCATGTCCCACAACCGGGTATTGGTCGAAGCCACCTTCATAAACCAGCACTTTGCCATCGCGTTGCAAGGCCATGTGTTCACTCCAATGCGAGTCATGCATCGAACCCGTAACCGTCCATTGCCCAGTCGTTGGATCGTATAGTTCCGCATTGGTCAAGTCATGCCCCTTCCCGTCAACCCCACCCGTTACCAGCACTTTCCCATTTCGCAGCAAGGTTGCCATGTGATAACAACGTTCAACGTTCATTTCTCCGGTTTCGGTCCATTTTTTAGTTGTAGAGTCGAGTAATTCTGTACTAGCAAGGTCTCGATTAGTTATTTTTGGGATTTCAGTGTGAATGCAGCCTCCCGCAATTAGTTCTTTTCCATTGGGTAACAATGTTCTCGTATAGCCATTGCGGGCATAATTCAATGGGCCGCTGTTGACCAGAAAATCCTCCGCCTTTGCGGCAGTATCCGTATCTATCGCCTTTAACGCTTCCATCAAGTCCACACCCAAGCTCTGGGCTAATCTTTCTTCCGGCCCGACAACTATGTTCGTAAACATGGATAAAAGTTTTGGAGCGGCGTTTTTGGCGGCGGGGCCACAGGCACCCAGCATTCTAGCAGCGGCGAATGCGTCGTGTCCGCTGCCGTCCAACAGTGGGATGAGCACTGGGATGACCATATCCGGGTCTTTGCCCCGGAGAAAACCAGCCGCGTCCAACCGGATGAATGTGTTTGTATCTTTGAGAGCATTTATAAAAAACTGCCTGACCACCTGTGGATCGCCACCGCCTTCCGCGCCAATCACCTGGAGCACCACATCCCGAACCCCCGCATCCGGGTCATTTATCGCATTGGTCAGCACGGAGAAACCCTTTGGTCCGACCTTGCTTAAGGCGTGAGCCGCTTGAAAAGCAGTTTCATTATCATATTCATGGAAGACTTTGGCGATCTGCGGCACGGCGCATTCCGCATTGGTTCCCAAAATGGCAAAACCGTCCACCCCCAGTTTTCTTAAACTCTCCTGGCTAGCTATAGTGTTTTCATCACATTTGTAATAAAACGTGAGATTTTTATCATGAATTTTTGACAAAACTTTTTTTACGTTCTCATCTTTTACGCCTAAAAGGTCAATCAGGATGGGTATGCCGTTTGTGCCGATTTGCTGGATGGCTTCCTGTGCGTCTGCTTTTTTAACCGGTTCCCCCGCCGGGGTGTGCCCTGTTTTTAATATTAGCAGCCATTCACTTAACGGCTTGCCATTGCAGGTCGGCTCGCTGGATCGGGCATGGGAAACGGCAACCAGGCAAAAGATTGCCGGGATTAAAACAATGGTGAAACGGATGATTTGTTTTCTTGGCTTTTTCATAAACTTGGCTTTTGTTATTTAGAACTCCAAAATCTTCCACCCGCCGTTTTCCTTGACAAATTCAACTGGAAAGAGGAGGAGTTGTCCGCCGATATTGTCTTCACCTTCCTCAATTATGAAGCCGTCCCATGGTGCCATTGTCCCTGGGCGGCGCTATTTGCCCAGGGCTTTGGCGACGGCTTGCGTCAATTCTTCGCCCCGCATATCCCGGCCGATGATTTTGCCGTTGCCATCCAGCAGGAATGTTGCGGGGATGCTTTCAATCCCGTATTTCACGGCCAGTTTGTTCTGCCAGCCCTGGCCGTCAAAGTATTGTGGCCAGGTCATGTTCATTTCTTTGGTGAACCCGGTGAGTTTGGCCTGATCCTGATCCAGGCTGATGCCGATGATTTCAAATCCCTGGCCGTGATATTTTTTGTAGGTGGCAATAACATGGGGCAGTTCGGCGCGGCACGGCCCGCACCACGTCGCCCAGAAATCAATCAACACCACCTTGCCCTTGTAATTGGCGATGGAAAGCGGTTTGCCGGCCACGTCCGTTTCGTTGAAGTCGGGGAATGTGGCTCCCACCGTCAGCGCGGCCTGCATTTTCCGGGCCGCCGCCTGCGCTGCTTCGCGTTTTTCCAGCGCGGCGACGAATTCCGTGCCCTGGAAGTCAAGCTTGAGCTGTTTCACGAGCGCGGCGGCTTTCGCCGGGTCGTCAAGAATTTGATCATACAACATGGCCTGCATGTACACGATGTTGGCGACGGCATCGGTTTTTTCGCCCTGGTGTTCGGCCAGCAGGACATCGAATTGCTTCAGGTCGGTGGCCAGTTCCATTTTGTTTGTTTTGCCGTCGGCCAGGTCGGTCCTGATTTTCTCGACCAGGGCCTTGAGTTCGGTGGTGGCGTCGCTGGCAAACGCCGAAGGGGCGAATGGATTCGATGACAGCAGGACGGCGGTCGCGACAGCGAGCAAGAGTTTTGTTTTCATGATTCGGGCAAAATCAAGTTTGTTTCAACGGATGACTGGTCCGGCAAACCATCGTCTCCCGGCCGGGTTAAGTCAATGCCAACGGAATCCTGCTGAGACTCGCAAAAACGAGCAATGGCGCGCGGGCTTCAGCCCGCTTCACCGTCCACAACGATAAGATGCTGGAAATAATGAGCCGGCTCTCATTTCGCACGTTGAAGCGGCGTAAACGCCGCGCTCCGAACCCAGCGCGGGTTTGTCGCCCGTTTTTACGAAACACGACAGCCCGTTATTCGTTGTGCGGAATCTTGATCGTGCTCCCGCCGATGAATTCCCGGATCACGGCGTCGCCCGGGATGAGGTCGCCGGTTGAAAGTTGTTTCTGCGTGAAACCTTCCACCGATTCGAGCAGCGCCTTTACCCGGTCGAAACGGATGCGGGCATCGAGGAAACCCGCGTAAGGCGCGAAATCCTCCGGCCGGGGCAGCAGCCCGCCTTCCCCGATGAAGAACGGCTTGAGCGCGGGCAAATCGAAGGGGAACCCGCCGTTGATGATGTGATCACCCAGCCCCATGAGCGGAATGATGCTGAACAGCTCTCCGTAACGGACATAATGCCAGTGCAAAATGGTGCGCAGCGCGCTGTGGTTGCGATGCCGCGCGTCACGCAACATGCGCCGGATGAGACGCACGTCGGTGAACTGCGTGAGCCGGTTCGTGCTCCCGTCGCCTTCGTACAACATGTTCAGCGTTTCGATGTAGAGACGGAATTGCGCGGAGGCATCAATCCCCTCGGTGATGGGCGGATAAAACCCGTGCAGACAATCCAGCAACAAAATCTGGTCCGGTTCCAGCTTGACCGGCTTGGTGCTTACGCGCCGGCCTTCCATGAAACTGTAAACCGGTTTTTCAATCGTCTGCCCGTCGAGCAGCGCCCGGAGGTGCTGATTCAGCAACTGAATGTCCAGCGCTTCCGGCGTTTCGTAATTCCGGTCATTGATCCAGTCGGTCGGATGCTCGACCAGCGACCAGAAATAGTCGTCAAGATTGAGCATCAAAAAACGCAGGCCCTGTTTTTCGAGCCGCTGCGTCAGCTTGACCGTCGTGGTGGTCTTGCCGGAGGAACTGGGACCGCTCACCCACATCATCCGCAGACGGTTGCCGCCGTTGTTCAGGCGGGACAAAACCTTCTTGGCGGCCTCGTCCAGCGACGCCTCGTAAACCGCCAGCGACGCGGCGATCACCTCCTTGATGCGCCCGCTGCGAACCGCCTCATTGAGGCCGGCCACCGTGTCCACGCCCTGCTTGCGGTTCCAGTCGAGGATTTGCCCCATGCGCTCGCGGGGAAAACCATTGCCGGCGAATTTTTCCGGCGGCAGCGCTCCCTCCCGCAGCCAATGCCGTCCCCAGCGATAACATTCGTAGCCATCGGCGGTGTTCTGGAAACCGTAGCTGCGCAGCGTGTGCAGCACCTCGTCCTGGATGCTCTCTATCGTCGGCGGAAAATTCGATATCAGGTGATGCGGGTCGGAGTTGAGGCAGACGGTGGCGGCGTCCGCCAGAAACCCCGCGATGTCTTCGTCGGACCCCTGCGCGCTGAAAATCTTGTCGTTTATGCCCGGCAGAAAATCCGGCTGAAACCCGCCGATGGACTGCGCGGCGCGCAAAATGGCCCGGCCGATGCGGTCCGAATCGAATTTGACCAGCGCCCGGTTGCGCTTCTGGACTTTGACAATGCGGTTTTGAACTGGCATCGCCGCGGATGATAATGCAATCGCATCAAGTTACAAAGCCGATTTGGCGCAACTTTAGACGGAGCCGGTTGCGGGGCGCGGCTTCCCAAATCGGGCGCGACTTGGCACTGCCGCCGACTCCCTCGCCCCGCCGAGCGGGGAGAGGGCGTAAAGCCCCGTGGGGGCCACACGCCCCTGGGGCTGGGGCGAGGGGATTTTAGTCTGAATAATCGGCCTCCTCACCCCGCCCCTCTCCTCCTTTGGGGGAGGCGAGGGAGAAAATATGGCGGTGGTGTCAAATTGCGCCCTCACGAACCGGTTGGACGAAAAGGCCGCTTGCCGACCATGCCAATCACTGCTTTGCTGGTGTCAATGAGCGGGCCATACGAGGAAATATTGGACGGCGGGTCGCTGCCGCGTTCGGCGCCGGGCGCGCGCCACGAGGCGATTTGCGACCGGCTGCACGCGTTGATGACCGCCAGCGTTGCGAACCTGGCCGCCATCCGGCTGCTCGCGGCGCGGGAACAGGTCCGCATCACCCGGAAGACGACGCTTTGTCCCGACCTTGCACTGGTGACGGCGGCCACGGGCAAGCTCTGGCTGGCGGTGGAAATCGTCAGCACGGACGATCACCGCGCCGACACCGTCATCAAGAAACAGATTTACGAGGACGTTCGTGTGCCGCGGTTGTGGATGGTGGATCCGCGTTATGACAACGTGGAGGTTTACCACAGCACGGAATGGGGTCTGGCGTTGAAGGGGATTCTGGCCGGGAGCGAAGTGCTGGCCGAGGCGTTGATTCCTGAATTTCAAATTGTCATTGCCGAGCTGTTTGCCACGCAGCCAAAAACCAGTTAATCCGCGGTTTTCCAGTGGTTTGGCTGGCCTGAAATGTGCTGAAATTCCGGCCATGAAGTGCTCCCGTTTGTTTCTCGCCCTGACCGGTCTGGTTTTTTCCCTTTCCAACACGCAGGCCGTTCTCATGCGTCCGCTGGCCGTTGACGAACTGGCGCGCAAGGCCGATTTGATTGTCCAGGGGACCGTCCTCGACAAGACCTGCCTGCGCGACGACGCCGGCCGGATTTACACCCGGGTCAACATCCGGGTGGCGGAAGTCTGGAAAGGCGTGCTGCCCACCAATGCGCCGCCGCCGGGGCTGACCATTGTGCAGGGCGGCGGCACGGTGGGTGACGTGCGCGAGGAGGTTTCGGGCGATGTTCAATATGATGCCGGCGAGGAATTTGTGGCGTTCCTGGTCTTTAATTCGCGCGGCGAACCGGTGACGATTGGCCTGGCCCAGGGAAAATTCCACGTCTGGCGCGACCCGCAGACCGGCGAAAAATTCGCCCACAACCTGTTTCACGGCAAACCCGAACCGGCGGCCGGCGACAACCGGAACCCGTCCGCGCCTTTGCCCGTTAGCGAACTCAAATCACAAGTCCAACAAGTTGCGCCATGAAAACGATCCGATGGGTTTTGCCGATGTTGCTGGGCGCCGGATTGACGGCGCGCGCTTACGTGTTGAATTACAATTCGTTCACCAACGTCCAGCATTGGAACTTTCTCGCGCCCAACAGCGCCGTGCCCACGAATGTCTTGAACCGCACCACGCACGCGCTTCGTTTTTATCTCGCGTCCGATGGTTATTCCACCGCCAACACGGCGGCGGAACTGAACGGTGTCCGCGCCGCGCTCGCCCAATGGCAGGCCATTCCCAACACCGTCATCAAATTTGAGGAAGCCGGGCTGGTGAACCCGCCGGTGGACGTGAACACGTCCGACAACACCAACATCATTTACTGGACCAAGACCACCACCATCGTCAATGGCCGCACCGACATCAGCGGCGCGCTGGGCGTGACTATCACCTCCTCCACCACGACGAACAATGAACTGCTCCAGGCCGACATCGTCTTCAATGGCGATGAGTATGAATGGTTCACTGACTTTTTTGACCCGAACAATCCGGGCATTTTTGTGGAGTCCGTCGCCTTGCACGAAAGCGGCCACTTTCTCGGGATCAACCACTCGCCGCTCGGCGGCGCCACGATGTTTTTTGTCGGCAACTCGGGCGTAAACGTCCAGGACGGCGCGAGCAGCGATGACATCGCCGCGATGCGCTATTTGTATGGCACCAATCTGACGGGCTTCGGCGCCATTAAAGGTTCGGTGACGGTGAACGGCACACCCGTGGCGGGGGCCATCGTCGTGGCGCAGGATGCGGCGAGCAGCAACGATTTCACCGGGACGCTCACGTGGACGAACGGCAATTACGCCATGAACGCGATCCCGCCCGGCACCTACCGCCTGCGGGCCGCCCCGCTGGACCCGGCCGCCACCCGGTCCATTGACTCGCTTTGCACCGGGCCGGACATCAGCGCCGTTTACAACAACGCCTTCACGTCGTTCCTGCCCACGACCAACCTGTCCGTGACCGTGGTTGCCAACGGCACGAACACGGTCAATTTCACGGTCGTCAGCAATGCCCAGCCGTTCCGCATCACTCAAATCGTTATTCCCGGTCCCAGCCCTTTGAACTCATTTTTTTACGGTCCCCTGCCGGTGGCCATGACGGTTGGTCAAAGCAATTATACCATCGGTGTCGCATCAAGTAATTTGCCGACGAGCGGAGCGGCTTTCACTATATCTGGGGATGGGTTGACACTTGGTTCGCCGACATTTTATGGAAACCTCGGCGGCAGCGGGCTGAATTTCATTTTCATTCCCATCAGCATCGCCAGCAACGCCACGCCCGGTCTCCGCACGTTCATCGTCCAGCAGGGCACGAACTTCGCCTACGCCGGCGGTTATCTTAAAATCCGCCCGGCGATTCTGGACTACAATTTTGACGGGCTGGATGACACATTCCAACGCACTTACTTCCCGCTGTTCACCGCAACCAATGCGGCGCCGACCGCCGATCCGGACGGCGATGGCATGAACAACCTCGCCGAATACATCGCCGGGACCAACCCGACCAACGCCGCGTCCGTCTTCAAGCTGCTGTCACCGACGAACAGCCCCGGCGGCACGGCGGTGCGCTGGTTGAGCGTGGCCGGCAAGAGCTACCAGGTGTTGAGCCGCACCAACCTTTTGACCGGCTCATGGGGGAGCAATGGCCCGGTCGTCACCGCCACCGGCACCAACACGCAATACCTTGACGCCGGCGGCACCAACGGCGTTCGCTTCTATCGCGTCCAGGTTTTTCAGTAAATCCGGCCATTTCTTGAAATTGATTTGCTTGAACGAAAGCCTCAAACGTGTTGTCTTAGTCTTGAAAATCAAACAAACTATTAATCTATGAAAAAATCCATACTGTTTCTCGCGGTCGCCGCCGGCCTTTTGCTGGCAGTTTCCACCGCGCGCCTGTTCGCGGTGGACGCTGCGAGCAAGGAAGTCACCATCACCGGTTCCATGGTCTGCGGCAAATGCATGCTGCATGAAACCGATAAATGCCAGAACGTCGTTCAAGTCGAAAAAGACGGCAAAACCGTCAATTATTACCTGTTGCAAAATGACGTGAGCAAGGCGAGTCACAAGGCCGTCTGCGGCGGCAGCTCCGAAAAAGTAACCGTCACCGGCACCGTCACGGAAAAGGACGGCAAGCAGATGATGACGCCGACCAAGATTGAGCCGGTCAAAACCTGATTAATTGATCCCCACTGAACCGCCGCCGGAGTTTTCGCTCTGCCGGCGGTTGAATTTTACCACGTCGGCGAACAGAACGCTGGTGCCGCCAAAAATGTCCAGCGCCGAGCCGATCGTCAGATCAATTTTTCCCCCGCCCAGCAGGGTGACCTCCTCCAGATCCGACATGGAATTTGCGCCGCCCGCGTAGGTCGTCGGCAGGGGCGTCCACTGGGCAAGCTGCTTGACCAGGTCGCGGTCAATGCCGCGGCACAGACCCTCCTTGTCCACGGCATGGATTAGAAATTCCGCGCAACTGCCGGCAAACTGTTGAAGCGTCTCCGGCGACAGGGTCACTTTCGTCCATTTCTGCCAGCGGTCGGTGACGACGAAATATTTTTTGCCGCGGCGGCGGCAGCTCAAATCCAGCACCAGCCGTTTTTTGCCGACGGCTTTGACCAGCTCGGCCAGCCGGTTCCAATCCACCTGGCCTTCGCGAAAGACCCAACTGGTGACGATGACGTGCGACGCCCCGCCGTCGAGCCAGTCGCGGGCGTTGCCGGCGTTGATGCCGCCGCCGATTTGCAATCCGCCGGGATAGGCCGCGATGGCCGCGCACGCTTCATTTTCGTTGCCGGGGCCGAGCATCACCACGTGGCCGCCGGTGAGGCCGGCGCGCTGGTAAAGTTCCGCGTACCACTTGGCGGAGCGGTCGGAGATAAAGTTCGTGCGGGGAAGGCCGGCCTCGCCGAGCGAGCCACCGACGATTTGCTTCACTTTGCCTTCATGCAGGTCGATGCACGGACGGAACATGTGCGCAAACTAAAGTTCCACGGGCGAAGTTCCAAGTCCCAAGTTGCGCCCGGAGCAATCGCGCATCTTAACACTGCCCCCGAACGCGATCGGGTTGGAGCGCGGCTGTGTGCAAAGCACCAGCCGCAGCACTTGGAAAGGCTCTGAGGCATCAAGCATATTTCAGGAGGCCGGTTTTGCGATGCTGCTGCGGCTGGTCTTCGACACAGCCGCGCTCCGGGGGCGGTGCGCGGATGCTCCCATCCGGTTGCGCCCGGAAATTTGAGGGTTGCCCTTTGTCGGTCTCGCTTCATAATCGCAGTTACCTATGAAAGCCGTTGCAAAGGAAGAACGGCGTGTTGCGTATCCGCTCGTCCTGATCTTCGCCCTCATTGCGGCGGGCATCGTTGCCAGCGGCTACTTCTACTACCGGAACTACGAGCGGCACTTCCGCGCGGAGGCCGGGAGCCAGCTTTCCGCCGTCGCGGAGTTGAAGGTGAACGAATTGGCACAGTATCGCAAGGAGCGGCTGTGGGACGCCGACACCCTGTTCAACAACGCTACTTTTTCCGGGCTGGTGCGGCGCTTTCTCGAACACCCGGAGGATGCCGAAGCGCCAGGGCAGCTTCAGGACTGGGCGGCCAAATACCTGGTGACCGAGCAGTATGACCTGGTTTGCCTGTTCGATGCGCAAGGCGTCATTCGCATGGCAGAACCCGCTGAACCGCCGGTATCTTCCTTTGTTTCACAGAATATTTCGGAAATCCTGCGGTCGGGCCGGGTGATCTTCCAGGATTTTACCCGGAACGAGCGCGACCAGCAGGCCTATCTGTCGTTGTTGGCGCCCATTTTTGACGAGTCGGACACGAACCGTCCGCTGGGCGTTCTCGCCCTGCGGATAAATCCCGAAACCTATCTGTATCCGTTCATCAAACGCTGGCCGACGACCAGTCAGACGGCCGAGACGCTGCTCGTCCGGCGGGACGGCAACGATGCGCTGTTCCTCAACGAACTGAAGTTCAGAACCAACACCGCCCTCAACCTGCGTGTTTCTCTTGAAAACACCAACGTGCCCGCGGTGATGGCCATCCTGGGACAGGAAGGCGTCGTGGAAGGCGCGGATTATCGTGGGGAGCCGTCGCTGGCGGCCTTGCATGCCGTTCCAGATTCGCCCTGGTTTCTGGTGGCCAAGATGGACACGGCGGAAGTGTATGCGCCGATGCGAGAGCGGTTGAGGCTGACCATCCTGCTCGCAAGCCTTTTGTTGATCAGCGCAGGCTTGGGCGTGGGCGCGATCTGGCGGCATCAGCGCAGCCGGTTCTATAAAGAGCGGTATAAGATGGCCGAGACCCTGCGCGCTTCGGAGGTCCGTTACCGCCGGCTCTTCGAGACGGCCAAGGACGGCATTCTGATCCTCGATGCCGGGACGGGGACGGTAATGGATGTGAATCCGTTTTTGGTCGAGAAGCTGGGTTTCCCGCGCGAGGCCTTGCTCGGAAAAAAGATCTGGGAACTTGGATTTTTCAAGGACATCGTTGCCAACGAGGCCAAGTTCGAGGAATTGCAGAACAAGGAATACATCCGCTACGAAGAACTGCCGTTGAAAACCAGCGATGGCCGGCGGATCAATGTGGAGTTTGTCAGCAACGTCTATCTGGTGAACGATCACAAGGTAATCCAGTGCAACATCCGCGACATCACCGAGCGCAAGCAGGCGGAGGAGGCCTTGCGCCAGGCGCACGATGAACTCGAAAAGCGGGTCGCCGAGCGCACCGTCGAGCTGTCCCAGGAACGCCGGCTCCTGCGCACGCTGATTAACAACCTGCCGGATTGCATCTACGCCAAGGACGCCGCCGGACGGAAAATCCTGGCCAACCTCGCCGATCTGAAAAATCTTCGCTGCCAGACCGAGGCCGAGGCCATCGGCAAGAGCGATTTCGATTTCTTTCCAAAGGATATTGCTGAAAAATTCTGGGCCGACGACCAGAAGGTGATTCGCGGCGAGCCGGTCATCAACCGGGAGGAGATGACCGTGAATGACGAGGGCGAGAAATACTGGCAGTTGACCAGCAAGCTGCCGTTGCGCGATCAGGACGGAAAGACCGTCGGGCTGGTGGGCATTGGCCGGAACATCACCGGGCAGAAACAAGCGGAGGAGGCGCTGTGCCAATCGCACGACGAACTCGAAAAGCGGGTCGCCGAGCGCACCGCCGAACTGGCCGGCGCCAACGCGACCCTGCAACAACAAATCGCCGAGCGGGAACGCATCGAACAAGTCCTGGACCGGGAGCGCCTCCTGCTGCGCACGCTCATTGACAACCTGCCCGATGCCATCTACGCCAAGGACGCCACCGGTCGAAAGACGATGGCCAATCTGGCCGACCTGAAAAATCTCCGCTGCCAGACCGAGGCCGAGGCCGTTGGCAAGAGCGATTTTGATCTTTTTCCCAAGGACGTTGCCGAACAATTCTGGGCCGACGACCAGAAGGTGATTCAGGGCCAGCCGGTCATCAACCGGGAGGAGCATTTCTTCGACGAAGCAGGCGAGAAACGCTGGTTGTTGACCAGCAAGCTGCCGCTGCGCGATCAAACTGGAAAGATTGTCGGGCTGGTGGGAATCGGGCATGACATCACCGAGCACAAGCGGGCGGAGGAGGCGCTGCGCCAGGAACAGACCTTGATGGCGACCCTGATGGAGAATGTTCCCGACGCCATTTACTTCAAGGACGCGACCAGTCGTTTTATTCGGGCGAACCGCGCCCTGTCCCGGAAGTTTGGCCTGAATGATCCGGCCCAACTCATCGGCAAATCGGACGCGGACTTTTTTTCCGTGGAACACGCGCAGCAGGCCCTGGCCGACGAGCGGGAGATCATCCGCACCGGCCGGCCGCTGTTGAATGTCGAGGAGAAGGAAACCTGGATCGACGGCACCGTGAGCTGGGTCTTGACCACCAAACTGCCCCTCCGCGACGCCGCCGGGCGGGTCATCGGCACCTGCGGCATCTCCCTCGACATCTCCGACCGCAAGCGGGTGGAGCAGACGCTCGCCGAGCGCACGGAGGAAGTTTCCCAAAGGAATCAGGCCCTGGCCGATGCCAACGCGACCCTGCAACAGCAAATCGCCGTGCGGGAACGCATCGAACAAGTCCTGGACCGGGAGCGCGACCTGCTGCGCACGCTCATTGACAGCCTGCCGGACTATGTTTATGCCAAGGACGCTGAAGGCCGGTTTGTCATTGCCAATTTGGGGGTGGCACGCCAGTTGGGATTTGAGTCTCCCAACGCGGTCATTGGGAAATCGGATTTCGATCTTTTCCCGCGTGAATTGGCGGCACGATACCGCGCCGATGAACAGGAGATCCTCCGGTCCGGAAAGGGGTTGTACAGTCACGAAGGCCCCACGGTGGACGCCAGCAAGCCGGAGAAAAACCGATGGGTTTCCACCACCAAGGTGCCCCTGCGAAACGATCTGGGTGAGATCACCGGGTTCGTGGGTCTGGGCCATGACATCACGGAACGCAAGCGGGTGGAGGAGGCGTTGCAGAAAAGCTCGCAGGAGCTGCAGGAACGGAACGACGAACTGGCGCGTTTCACCTACACCGCCTCGCACGACCTGAAGAGTCCGCTGGTGACGGTCAAGGCTTTCCTCGGCTATCTGGAACAGGACACCAGCAACCAGGACGCCGAGGCAATCAAGAAGGACCGGCAGTACATCTACACCGCGGTGGACAAGATGACCCGGCTGTTGGATGAACTGCTCGATCTGGCGCGCGTCGGGCGCAAGATGAACCCGCCGGAAGAAATGCCGCTGCAAGTGGTGGTGAAAGACGCCCTGGACCTGGTGGCCGGGTGGATCATCCAGAAAGGTGTGGAGGTGGTCGTGACGAAAGAACCGATCATGCTGTGCGGCGACCGGACGCGACTGGTGGAAGTCTTCCAAAATCTGGTGGACAACGCCATCAAGTTCATGGGCGATCAACCGGCGCCGCGCGTGGAAATCGGCGTGGAGAAGGCCGGGGAGGAAAATGTGTTCTTTGTCCGTGACAACGGCATGGGCATTGACCCGCGGTATCAGCCGAAGGTCTTCGGCCTGTTCGAGAAATACGATCCAGCATCGAAGGGCACGGGCATCGGCCTGGCGCTGGTCAAACGGATCGTGGAGGTGCATGGCGGCAAAATCTGGGTGGAATCAGCCGGGATTGGCAAGGGCGCCACGTTCCGTTTCACCCTGGCAAAAACCCAACCCCATCCCGCCCCGCCATGACTGTGCAACTGAAAAAATTCGACATCCAATGTCCCAATGACCGGGGTGCGGGAAAACTTGGAAGTTCGGCGTTGAATGTTCGATGTTTGTTCGGAAAATCTCGCGACACGCGACGATCTGGACAGATAGCAGTGTGGCGGCAGGCATCCTGCTGCCTGATGGTTGGTGACAAACGGCCGACACCGATTAAAAACAAACCAGCACCATGAACTTACCCGAGCCAACCAGGCGCCGCGCCGAGTGGGGCCTCCTGCTGATCTTCGCCATCCTGTCATTGGGAATTGTCGTGGGGGGCGCTTTCTACTACCGGCGCTACGAGCGGCACTTCCGCGCCGAGGCCGAAAGCCAGCTCTCCGCCATTGCGGAGTTGAAGGCGGACGAACTGGCGCAGTATCGCAAGGAGCGATTGGGCGACGCCAACTCTTTTTTTCAGAACGCCACTTTTTCCGGGCTGGTGCGGCGTTTTTTTGATCGCCCCGAGGACACGGAAGCGCAGGAACAGCTTCGGGGGTGGCTGAACAAATACCAGACCTATTATCAGTACGACCGTGTGTTTCTCCTGGACGACAAGGGTGTTGAGCGGATGGCCTCTTCCGCGGCCGTGTCGCCGGTCTCCGCCGTTCTTTTGCGGCAGATTGCCGAAGTCCTGCGGTCGCGGAAGATTACCTTCCATGATTTTCACTTCCACGAGCATAGCCAGCAGGTCTATCTGACGCTGCTGGTGCCCATTCTTGATGGGCCGGACTACAGCCGGCCCTTGGGCATTGTCACGCTGCGGATTAATCCCGAAACCTATCTCTATCCGTTCATCAAACGCTGGCCGACGCCCAGCCGGACGGCCGAGACGCTGCTCGTCCGGCGGGACGGCACCAATGTGCTGTTTCTCAACGAACTGAAGTTTCGAACCAACTCCGCCCTCAACCTGCGTATTTCCCTTGATAACACCAACGTACCGGCAGTGAAAGCCGTGCTGGGACAGGAAGGCATCGTGGAAGGTGCGGATTATCGCGGGGTGCCGACGTTGGCGGCGCTGAAATCCGTTCCGGATTCGCCCTGGTTTCTGGTGGCCAAGATGGACACCGCCGAAGTGTATGCGCCGTTGCGCGAGCGGTTGAAGCTGACCATCCTGCTCGCAAGCCTTTTGCTGATCAGCGCGGGCTTGGGCGTGGGCGCTCTCTGGCGGCATCAGCGCGTCCGGTTCTACAAGGATCGGTATCAGATAGCCGAGTCGCTGCGGGAGAGCGAGGAGCGTTTCCGGCGGGTGTTCGAGGAAGGCCCGACCGGGATGGCGATGCTCGATGAGGCGTTTCATTTTATCCGGGGGAACCCGGCCTTCGCCGCCATGCTGGAGTATTCCGAGGCGGAACTGCAAAAGATGACCTTCCCGGACATCACCCATCCGGACCACGTCCACCAAGATGTCGAACAGGTGCGGCGTCTGCTGCGCGGCGAACTTGCCGTGTACCACACGGAAAAACGGTATGTCGCCAAATCCGGGAAAGAAATGTGGGGACAGGTGCAGGTGGTTGTGGTGCGAAACGCGGACGGAACCTTCCGCTATTTTCTTGCGATCATCGGCAACATCACCGAGCGCAAGCAGGCGGAGGAGGCGCTGCTTAATTCCCGCGCGCTGTATTATTCCCTGGTGGAAAATCTGCCGCAAAGCATTTTCCGGAAGGACCGCGCCGGGCGTTTCCAGTTCGTTAATGACCGGTTCTGCCGGGACTTGCGACGCTCCCCGGAGGACATCGTTGGCCGGACCGACGCCGATTTTTCCCCGCCGGATCTGGCGGAGGCCTATCGCAAGGACGATCTCCGGGTCATGGATACGGGGCAGGTGTTGGATCAGGAGGAGAAACACGTGGGCGCCGACGGCCGGGAATTGTTTGTCCACGTCATCAAGACGCCATTGCGGGACGCCCAGGGCCGGGTCATCGGCGTGCAGGGCGTCTTCTGGGACATCACCGAGCGCAAGCGGGCGGAGGAATTGTTGCGCCTGAACCAGGAACGGTTGCTCAAGGTTGTTTCGCAGACACGCTGCATCCTGAGTTCCGGCCAGGTGGAAGGTCAGGAAGGCTGGCGGGAACGGGCGCTGCATCCGGAATCGCCGTTCCGCTGGGATTTTTCAGTACAAAATGAAGAGGCGGCGCAAAAGATATTGCCGCTGGAACTGGCGCCGGGCGAACGATACCACCAGGCCTGGTACCGCAGCCGCGATCGCACCGATAACGCCCAGATGAATTGGAATTCAGGGAATGCCTTTCTGAACGACCTGCCTTTTTACCGCAACGAGTTCCACTGCATTGACCGGCACGGGATCGGGCATTGGATGCAGCAGTTGGTGACCGTCCGAAAACTGGCGGAAAATCGCTGGGAGATTTTCGGGATCTCCACCGACGTCTCCGACTTGAAAAGGGTCGAGGCGGAAATGCGCGAATCGCAGGCGCTTTATCATTCGCTCGTCAACCAAATGCCGGCCGGCATTTTCCGCAAGGACGCAAAAGGCCGTTATGTCTTCGTCAATTCTGAATTTTGCCGGCTTGAAGGCATGACGCCGGATCAGCTTTTGGGGAAAACCGTCCTGGAGCTGGGTTTGAAGGATGCCGCGCTGACGGCCAAACGTGCCGGCGACCACGCAACGATCATGCAAACCGGCAATCCCATCGAAGCGGATGAGATCCATGCCGGTGCGGATGGCGAAAAACGGAATTATCACACCATCAAATCACCGGTTTTGGACTCCACCGGAAAAATTCTGGGCACGCAGGGAATCCTGTTCGATGTCACCGGGCGCCAGCGGGCGGAGCAGGCGCTGCGCGACAGCGAGGAGCGTTACCGCCAGCTTTTTGAACTGGAGTCCGACGCCATCGTCCTGGTGGACCGGGAGACCCATCGCTATGTGGATGTCAACCGGGCCGCGCAGCAGCTCTACGGCTACAGCCGGGAGGAGTTTCTTCAGATGACACCGGAGGATGTTTCCGCCGAACCGGAAAAAACCCGCAACCATATCGACTCGGGCGATGTCCATGTTCCGCTCCGCTGGCATCGCAAAAAGAATGGCGAGCGGTTCGCCGTGGAAATCGCCGCCAATCAGATCATCCACCGGGGGCGTCCGACGGCACTGGTCGCCCTTCGGGACATCACCGAGCGTCGGCGGGCCGAAGAGGCGCTGAAGGAAAGCGAAGCGCGATACCAGCGGATTTCGGAGGCAATCACCGACTACATCTTCACCGTGCGCGTGGCGGACGGGCGCGCCGTGGAAACGACGCACGGCCCGGGCTGCCTGGCCGTCACCGGCTACAAGATGAAGGAGTTCGCCAACGATCCGTTCCTATGGTTTCGCATGGTGGCGGACGAGGACCGCCCCAGAGTGGAGGAACAGGCGCGGCGGATTCTGGCCGGCGAAGACCCGCCGCCCATCGAACATCGCATCGTCCGCAAAAACGGGACGGAGCGATGGGTGAGAAACACCTTCGTTCCCCATCGCGATGAGCGCGGCGCCTTGGTGGCCTATGACGGTTTGCTCCAGGACATCACCGAACGCAAACAGGCGGAGGAGGCGCTGCGGGAGAGCGAGGCTCGCTTTCGCCGCCTTTCCGACGCAACGTTTGAAGCCGTCGCCATTCACAAGAGCGGTGTTCTGCTTAACGCCAATGACCAATACTTCAAGATGTTCGGATACACCCCCGATGAACTGCTCGGAAAACAGGTTCTGCCGCTGACGGTCGCTCCCGAAGTCTTGGACGACATGATGAAACAAGTGGAGAACGGCGGCCTCGGACCGTATGAAACCATCGGTGTGCGGAAGGATGGGACTAGATTCCCGATGGAGATTCGAGTTCGAGAAATAGAAGATGAGGGACAAAGAATCAGGGTGGGAGCCATCAGGGACATCACCGAGCGCAAGTTGGCCGAGGCAACCATCGCCCGCGAACGCCAGTTGCTCCGCACCTTGATTGATCTGCTGCCCGAAACATTTTACATCAAAGACCTGGACGGCCGTTTTCTGGTGGTCAACGAAGCCCTGGCCAAACAATGGGGCAAAGAGAATCCCTCCCAGATGCTGGGCCTGTCCGACACGGACCTATTCCCCGCCGAACAGGCCGCCAAGTTCCGCGCCGAGGAACTGAAAGTTATTGCCGGAGAGCCGGTCATCAACCGGGAAAGCATCTGCGTTTATTATGATGGCCGGGACCACACGGTGGTGACGAGCAAGGTGCCGTTTCGGGACAGCCAGGGCCGGATTTGCGGCCTGGTGGGAATCGGGCATGACATCACCGAGCGCAAGCGGGCGGACGAGGCGCTGCGCGCAAGCGAGGCGGAACTCCGCGCCATCCTCGAATCCACCGGCGACGGAATTCTGGCCGTGGATCGCAATGGGGAAAAGGTGATCAAAACCAACCGGCGGTATGCCGAGCTTTGGCGGATTCCCCAATCCATCATTGATGCCGGAGACAACAACGCCATGCGGAATTTCGTGCTGAACCAGTTGGCCGATCCCGACGCGTTTTTGAAGCGGGTGCATGAGCTTTACGGCACGGACGCGGTGGCTGTGGACACGCTGGTCTTCAAGGACGGCCGCATTTTGGAACGCCATGGCTTCCCGATGCAGCTGGACGGAGTGGTCATTGGCCGGGTGTGGTCCTTCCGCGACATTACCGAGCGCAAACGCCAGGAACGGGAGTTGATTGAGAAAAGCTCCGAGTTGGAACGTTTCACCTACACCGTGTCGCACGACTTGAAAAGCCCGCTGGTAACAGTGAAAACCTTCCTCGGCTACCTGGAACAGGACCTGGCCGGTTCGGACAAGGAACGGGTCAAGCAGGATGTGACCTACATGCACACCGCGGCGGACAAGATGGGCCAGTTGCTCGATGAACTGCTGAATCTGGCGCGCGTGGGCCGCAAAATGAATCCGGCCGAGCGGGTCACGTTCAAGGAACTGGCGCAGGAGGCCGTCCGGCTGGTCGCCGGACGCATCAGCACGGGCGGCGCGGAGGTGCAGGTGGCCGATGCCGCCGTGGTCTTGCAGGGCGACCGCCCGCGCCTGACGGAAATCTGGCAGAACCTGGTGGAAAACGCCTGCAAGTTCATGGGGAACCAGCCCAAGCCGCGGGTCGAGATCGGGGTCGAGCAGCGCGGATCGGAAATGGTGTTTTTCGTGCGCGACAATGGCGCGGGCATTGAGCCGCGCTACCAGGCGAGAGTGTTCGGTTTGTTTGAGAAGCTCGATCCGAAAGGCGAGGGCACGGGAATGGGACTGGCTCTGGTCAAGCGAATCGTCGAGATTTACAAGGGCCGAATCTGGGTCGAGTCTCCGGGGCTGGGGCAGGGCGCGAATTTCCTGTTCACTTTGCCCGCAGCGGTTATCCTCAATCCGGAGCAATCGTCGTAAAGCAAATTGTTATGGGAAAACCTCCTTTACGTTTGTTGATCGCGGAAGATGAAGCGGCCCACATTGCCGCCATTCAGCGCGCCTTCGAAACCGACGAACCCGGAACTCAAATCGAGGTGGTGGGTTCCTTGCAGGAATTCCGTCAACGCAGCGCCAGCCAGCCGCCGGACCTTGCCTTGTTGGACTTGAACCTGCCGGATGGCCGCGCGGTGGGGATCCTCTCCAATCCGCCCGAGGCCGGCCCGTTTCCCATCATGGTCATGACGAGCTATGGCAACGAGCAGCTGGCGGTGGAGGCGATCAAGGCGGGCGCGCTGGATTATGTCGTCAAGTCCGCGGAAGCCTTTGCGACGATGCCGCGCACGGTGGAGCGCGCCTTGCGCGAATGGAAGCTGCTCACCGAACGCCGGGAGGCCGTGGCCGCGCAAAAGCATTTGATTGCCCAACTGGAGGAGGCCCTGTCGAAGGTCAAGACCTTGAGCGGCCTGTTGCCCATCTGCTCCGCCTGCAAGAAAATCCGCGACGACAAGGGCTACTGGAGCCAGGTGGAAGGCTACATTCAGGAGCACACCGACGCCCGGTTCACGCACAGCTACTGCCCGGAGTGCGCCCGGAAGTTTCTCGCGAAGGTGGATCGCGGCAGCCCAAACACTCAATGACGACATCAACCAGCGTGCCGCCCCGTGTGGCGGCGGGCATCCTGCCGCCCGATGGCAGGTGACAAACAGGCTGATACCGGCTAAATACAAATCAGCACCATGAACCTGCCCGAGCCAACCGAACGCCACACCGAGTGGAGCCTCCTGCTGATCTTCGCCGGACTGTCATTGGGAATTGTCGTGGGCGGCACCTTTTACTACCGTCACTACGAGCGCCAATTCCGCGCCGCCGCCGAGCGCCAGCTTGCGGCCATCGCGGAATTGAAAGTCGGCGAGCTGGCGCAATATCGCAAGGAGCGATTGGAAGACGCCGCCATCTTCTTCAACAATGCCGCTTTTTCAAGGCTGGTGCGGCGCTTTTTCGATCACCCGGAAGACGCGGACGCGCGATGGCAGATTCAGGAGTGGACGGACAAATTGATGGCGACCGATCAGTATGACCTGGTCCGCCTGTTGGATGCTCAAGGCGTCACCCGCCTGTCATCACCGGCCGGAGCGCCGCCGATATCTTCCTTTGTTTCGCAGCGCATTCCTGAAATCTTGCGATCGGGCCGGGTGGCTTTCCAGGATTTCCACCGGAACGAACATGACCAGCGGGTTTATCTGGACATTCTGATTCCATTTTTCGACAAACAGAATGCCAACCGGCCGCTGGGCGTTTTCTATCTGCGCATCGACCCGGAAAAGTATCTTTATCCCTTCGTCCAGCACTGGCCCGTGCCCAGCCGGACGGCGGAGACGCTGCTCGTTCGGCGGGAAGGCAACGACGCGCTGTTCCTCAATGAATTGAAGTTCCAGACCAACACCGCCCTCAACCGGCGCATCTCCCTTGAGAACACCAACGTGCCTGCGGTGAAAGCCATCTTGGGGGAGAAAGGCATCGTGGAAGGCACGGATTATCGCGGGGAGCCGGTGCTGGCGGCCCTGCGTGCCATTCCGGATTCGCCGTGGTTTCTGGTGGCGCGCATAGACACCGCCGAAGTGTTCGCTCCGATGCGGGCGCGACTCTGGCAGGTGGCCGTCATGATCTGCGTTCTGATCTTCGGTTCGGCGACCGGCGTGGGTCTGGTCTGGCGGCGGCAGCAATCCCGTTTCTACCGGGCGCAATATGAGTCGGCGGAGGCGCTGCGGGAACGGGCCAAGGAATTGAACTGCCTCTATGCCATCGCCGACTTGATTGAGAAAGAAAACAGCCTGGAGAAGATATTACAGGGCAGCGCTGATATCATGCCGAAGGGCTGGGTCCATACTGAAGTGGCCTGCGCGCGCATCATTTTTAAAGAGCGACAATATCAAACGGGAAATTTCCGCGCCACTGACTGGCGGCAGTCCGCCGCCCTCAAGGTGGATGGCCAGCCGGTCGGCATGATTGAGATGTGCTACCTCGAAGAGCGGCCCATCAGGGACGACGGGCCGTTCTTAAAGGAAGAGAGAAACCTGATCAACGCGATCACCGAACGTCTGGGCAGGGTCGTCGAACGCACGCAGGCGGAGGACAAGCTCCGCCAGTTGTCCCGGGCGGTGGAACAGAGTCCCGCCTCGATCGTCATTACCAATCCCGCCGGTGACATTGAATACGTCAATCCCAAGTTTGTCGCCGTCACCGGTTACACATTGGCGGAGGTCCTGGGCAAGAACCCGCGCGTCTTGAAATCCGGCGAGATGAGCCCGGAAGCCTACGGGGTGCTGTGGCAAACCATCGCGGCGGGCAAGGAATGGAGCGGTGAATTCCACAACAAGAAAAAGAACGGCGAGCTTTATTGGGAAAGCGCCTCCATCTCGCCTATCCGCGACCTGGCGGGCCGCGTCACCCATTACTTGGCCGTCAAGGAAGACATCACCGCGCGGAAACAGACCGAGGTCGAACGCGACACGCTCATCCATGACTTGCAAGAAGCCCTGGCCAGCGTGAAGTCGTTGAGCGGACTGCTGCCCATCTGCGCCAGTTGCAAAAAAATCCGCGATGACAAAGGTTATTGGAGCCAGGTGGAGAGCTACATCCAGAACCACTCCGATGCCACCTTCACCCACGGCATATGCCCGGATTGCATCAAGAAGTTGTACCCGGATCTGGCGGAAGGCGGCCTGGGTGACTCCTCCAAGGTGACAAAATAACCTTGATCTGGCACCCCAAACCCCCGGTTGGAAGCCGGGTGACACGGCAGGCTGGGAAGCCTGCCGCAACCGTAGCGGTGGGCATCCTGCCGGCCGTGTCCGGCGGCATCCTGCCGCCCGGCCGGAAAGCAAATGAATGAATTCCATGAACTTGCAATTCCCATCCAAACACCCGGCTGGAAGCCTGCCGCTACGCCGGCGGCGGGCGGCACACCTTTTGTTTGGCATCCCGAAAAACGGCTCGTAAACTGCTGTATAAAACCTTGGAGACCACATTATGATTAAAGGAAGTCCAGTCACCATTTTGCTCGTGGAAGACGACCCGGCGCACGCCGAGATCGTGCGGCGCAACTTGGGAAGCTTTCGCGTGGCCAACCGCATTATTCACGTGGAAGACGGCCAGGCGGCGCTGGACTATCTCTTTCACCATGACGCCTATGCCGATCCCATGACCAGTCCCCGGCCGAACCTGATTCTCCTGGATCTGCGCCTGCCGAAGGTGGACGGGATGGAAGTGCTGCGCCGGATCAAGGAGGATGAAGAACTGAAGACCGTCCCAACGGTCGTGCTCACGACCTCGGGCGCCGAATCGGACATGGTTAACGCCTACACCCATGGTGCGGGGAGCTACCTGGTGAAACCGGTGGATTTCGAGAAGTTCTCCAAACTGATGGAGGCCTTCGGCTTCTACTGGCTGGCGTGGAACCGGTTTCCAGAATGAAGGCCTACGAATCCCGGCTGCACATGAGGCAACCAACAAACAATCACTTTACAGTGGCGGGAATCCTGCCGGCCGTGGCCGGCGGCGTCCCTGCCGGCCCGGCTCCAACCAGGTAAACCGCCGTGAAAAAAAAACAGAAACCCATGCTTGTCTTGCTGGTGGAAGATGACGCGGCCCATGCGACGGCCATCCAGCGCGCCGTCGAAGCCAGCGGGTCGGAGTTTGAGGTCAAGGTCGTTGGCACGCTGCGGGAGTTTCGCCGGAGCAGCGTGGACCGGCCGCCGAATATCGCCGTGATGGATTTGAACCTGCCCGATGGCCGCGCCACGGAGGTGCTGACCTGTCCGCCGGAGGCGGGACAGTTCCCCATTTTGGTGATGACGAGTTATGGCAACGAGCAGGTGGCGGTGGAGGCAATCAAGGCGGGCGCGCTGGAATACGTGGTGAAATCCCCGGAGGCTTTTGCCGGGATGCCGCACACCGTCACCCACGCCTTGCACGAATGGGACCTGCTCCAGGAGCGCAAGCAGGCGGAGGAGGCTCTGGAATATAAAAATATCATTCTCTCCACGCAGCAGGAGGCCTCCCTGGACGGAATTCTCGTGGTGGATGAAA
This sequence comes from uncultured Verrucomicrobiae bacterium, assembly GCA_963804345.1. GTDB lineage: Bacteria > Verrucomicrobiota > Verrucomicrobiia > Limisphaerales > UBA11358 > UBA11358. The sequence continues at coordinate 30,691 of CAWDPX010000004.1, forward strand.
ATGGCGAAATTATTTCCTTTAACCGGCGGTTCGTTGAGATATGGGATGTTCCTTCGGACATAGCGGATTCCAAATCCGATGAGCAGATCCTGAAATCGGTGATGAATAAACTGGTAACTCCCGGGGAATTCGTCGGAAAGCTGGAACAGCTCCACGAGGACCGGAATGAAATAAGCCAGGATGAGATTGCCCTGAAGGATGGCCGGACATTCGACCGTTATTCGGCCCCGATGCTCGGCGATGGAGGGAAGTGCCATGGCCGGGTATGGTATTTCCGTGACATCACTGAACGCAAGTGGGCGGAGGCGGCCTTGCAGGCCAGTCAGGAGCGGCTGAGGCAGATTTTCGAGGCCAGCCCCAACGTCACTTCCGCTTTTCGGATCGAAAATCAGGATTTGCGCCGCACGTGGATAAGCCCCAACCTTGAACGCCTATTTGGCTACACCGTCGCGGAGGCCCTGGAACCACATTGGTGGAGTGCGCATGTGCATCCCGAAGACCTCGCGCGAGTGATTACCGACTCCGGCCGCATTCTGGCCCGCGAACATATTGTCCACGAATATCGCTTTCTACGCCGGGACGGCGGCGTGGTGTGGGTTCACGATGAGTTGCGGCTGCTGCGCGGCGCCACCGGCCAGCCGCACGAGGTGGTGGGTGCGTGGACGGACATCACGGAACGCAAGGAACTGGAGACACACTTGCTGCGCACGCAGCGGCTGGAAAGCGTGGGCCGGCTGGCCAGTGGCATCGCCCATGACCTCAACAACATCCTCGCGCCCATGCTCATGGTGCCGCCGCTGCTCCGCGAGGTCGTCAAGGATCCGGAATTGCGAAGTATGCTGGACCTGGTTGAAACCAACGCCCAACGCGGCAGCAACATCATCAAACAATTGCTCACCTTTGGGCGGGGCATGGAAGGCGAGCGCGTGCCCTTGCAACTTCGCGCCCTGGTCAGCGAAATGTCCGGCATCATCCGGGAAACCTTTCACAAAAACATCATCTCCCGGCGCGAGGCGCCACCGGATACCTGGCTGGTGAACGGCGACGCCACCCAGTTGCATCAGGTCCTGATGAACCTGTGTGTCAACGCCCGCGACGCCATGCCCGAAGGCGGCACGCTCACCCTTAAACTGGAAAATCAAGAATTCGATGAATCGTTCGCCCGGATGACCCCCGGCGCCCGGCCGGGACGTTACGTGTGCTTGAGTGTGACCGATACCGGGGAGGGCATCGCGCCGGAGCATCTGGACAAAATCTACGATCCTTTTTTCACCACCAAGGAACTGGGCAAGGGTACGGGGCTGGGCTTGTCCACCGTGCTGGGGATTGTGCAGAGCCATGGCGGGTTCATCGAGGTCCATAGCCAGACCGGGCGCGGCACGGAGTTCAGGGCTTACCTGCCCGCCAGCGAGGCGGCGGAAGCCCAGCCGGCCCGCAAGGCGAACCAGCCGCTGCCTCAAGGCGGCGGGGAACTGGTGCTGGTGGTGGATGATGAGAAAAGCGTGCGGCAGGTGACGCGGCAACTCCTGGAGCGCAACGGCTATCGCGTCATCGAGGCGGCGGAGGGAGCGGATGGGATAACCCAGTATGTGGCGCACCAGAAGGAAGTGCAGGTGGTGGTGACGGACCTCGCGATGCCGGTCATGGACGGTCCGGCGTTCATCCGGGTGTTGCGGCGATTGAACCCGCAGGTCCGGGTCATCGCGGTGACCGGATATCAATCCAAGTCGAGCTTGCCCGCCGACCTGGGTGTGCCGATCGAAGCCCGCCTGTCCAAGCCGTTCAGCGGGTTCATGCTGTTGCAGACATTGCAGCGCGTGCTCCATTCTGAAGTCCATCCGAAAAATTGAACGTTCAGGACTTCCCGGAAGTGCCGCCGGTGATTGGCTTCACTTTCCCTTCCGGCAGGTCTGGACACGGACGTAATCTGCGGGCAAGTTAAAATCTCACCGCCAAAGTCACAGGTTGATTTGCGATATACGATTTACGATTGACGCGGATTTTGTCGGTCCGCGCGCAAATCGGAAATCAAAAAGCGGCGGTAAACACGCCGCAGTCCAGACGCTTCGCGCGCCACGGAAATGCCAGTTGGTCGCGGTAGCGTCTGGACTGCGGTGGCTTCAGCACCGCTCATGGGCAATGATGAGGCAACTCCGCAATCCGCAATTGCCAAGCGGAAATTGGAGAACCGTAGCGGCTTTCGGCAGAAAGCCGCCATCTGAAGAATGGAATGGTGCGGCTCTCTGCCGAGGAGCCGCTACGCCTGCCAAAACCACGCTTGCCAATTTTCCGCCAACGGGCTATTCCCAAGCCATGAACCGGAAGCTATTAATTCTCCGCCTCGCCGCCTTCGTGCTGGTCGTGGTGGCATTGATCGGCTTGGTCGGTTGTAACAAGGTTCGGGCGATTGATGACGCGGTCAAGCGTGGTGACTTGGAAACAGTCAAGGCATTGATCAAAGCCAATCCTGATTTGGTTTTCAGCAAGGACAACAATGGTCAGACGCCTTTGCACTTCGCGGCGGGTAAAGACCACATGGAAATGGTGAAGTTGTTGCTGACTTACAAGGCTGATATCAACGCCAAAGATAATCAAGACGAGACGCCTTTACAGTATGCGGCGGCTGGAGGCCGCAAAGATTTGGTGGAGTTGCTGCTGGTCAACAAGGCGGATGTTAATGCCAAGGCCAAGGACGGACGCACACCTTTGGATGTTGCGGCGACAATGGATCACAAGGATGTGGTAGAATTGCTGCGCCAGCACGGTGGCCACGAATAAATAGTTTTTCAGTTCAAACAATTCCCGCCGGACATTTTCGCATCGCGCCTCGACAAACCGGCGTAATTTCTTACATTGGCTGCAATGTCGTTTGCCAGTCAATCATTGGTCATCGCCGGACGAACGTTCCGGTCACGCCTGATCATGGGCACGGGCAAGTTTTCGTCGCCCGAAGCCATGCGCGACGCCCTTGCCGCCAGCGGCGCGGAAATGGTCACCGTCGCCCTCCGTCGCGCCGATTTGAGCGGCAAAAAAGATCCGTTCGCCAACATTCTGGAATTCATTGACCCGAAAAAATATCTGCTGCTGCCCAACACCAGCGGCGCGCTGAATGCCGACGAAGCCGTTCGTCTCGCGAAGCTCGCCGCCGCCGCCGGTCTGCCAAAGTGGGTCAAACTCGAAATCCATCCCGACCCGCGCTATTTGCTGCCCGACCCGGTGGAGACGTTCAAGGCCGCCGAAATTTTGGTGAAGGACGGTTTCACCGTTTTGCCTTACATCAACGCCGACCCGGTACTGGCCAAGCGGTTGCAGGATGTCGGCGTGGCCACCGTGATGCCGCTCGGCTCGCCCATCGGGTCTAATCGCGGCATCCAGACGCGCGACCAGATCCGCATCATCATCGAGCAGGCCACCGTGCCGGTCGTTGTGGATGCCGGTCTCGGCGCGCCAAGTCACGCGGCGGAGGCGATGGAAATGGGCGCGGACGCCGTGCTGGTCAACACCGCCGTCGCGGTGTCGAGTGATCCGAACCGCATGGCCGTCGCGTTCAAAATGGCCGTTGAAGCCGGTCGCGCGGCGTTTGAAGCCGGACTCGGTGCCACGCAGGAAACCGCCAGCGCGACGAGTCCGTTGACGGCGTTTTTGGATTGAATTTAACCACGGTGGACTCAAATGAAAACGGATTGAGACGAATTAAATATATCGGCCCCTCGCCCCGGCCCTCTCCCCGTTTGGCGGGGAGAGGGAGCAAGCTGTAGCGTGCGGCCTGTGGCCGAACTGAGTCGAGCCACAGGCTCGACACGACAACCCCTCGCCCCGGCCAGGTGGGGAGAGGGTGGCGCGGAGCGACGGGTGAGGGGATTTTGTTTTTCATCCGTGCTCATCCGTGTTAATCCGTGGTTAAACAAAACATGAGCGCAAAAAATCTGACAATTTCCCGGGCGCGGCAAATCCTGGCGGCCGCGACCAAAACCCGCGTGCTGGTTCTCGGCGACGTGATGCTGGATCAATTCATCTGGGGCGGCGTGTCGCGCATTTCGCCCGAGGCACCGGTGCCGGTCGTGGATTTTGAGCGCGAAAGTTTCATGCCCGGCGGCGCGGCCAACGTCGCGCGCAACCTCACCGCGTTCAACATCCACACGGAAATATTTGGCGCGATTGGCCGCGACGACGCCGGCCGCCGGTTGAAGACATTGTTAAACGAGCAGAAAATCGGCTGTAGCGGATTGGTGACGCATGCCGCGCGGCATACCAGTGTCAAAACCCGCGTCGTGGCGCACAAACAGCAAATGGTGCGCATCGACCGCGAAACGCGCGACCATTTGGACGGGCGTTTGACCGGCCGTTTGCTCGCCGGATTTAAATCAAAACTCCCGAAAGCCGCCGCCGTCATCGTCGGCGATTACGGCAAGGGCGTTGTGACGCAGCCGTTGCTCAACGAAATCAAATCGCTTTGCCGCGCGCGCGGCATCTGGCTCAGCTTCGATCCCAAGCCGGTGCATCATTTGAATTTGAGCAGCCTCTCGCTCATCACGCCGAATCGCAAGGAGGCTTTCGAGCTGGCCAATTTGCCGGATGAAACGCGCCATGCGAATCCGCTGGCCGACAAAAATCTCATGCTCGTTGCAGAACGCCTGCTCAATGAACTGCGCCCGGTGGTGCTGCTGATCACGCTGGGCGAACTCGGCATGCTGCTCTGTCAGCGCGGGCAGAAACCGTTTCACATTCCCACCGTCGCGCAGGAAGTGTTCGACGTTTCCGGCGCCGGCGACACGGTCATTGCCACGTTCACGCTGGCCATCGCGGCGGGCGCATCATCGATTGAAGCGGCGATTCTTTCCAACCACGCGGCGGGCATCGTCGTCGGCAAAATCGGCACCGCCATAGCGACACCGGAGGAATTGTTGAAAAGTTTTTAACCACGGATAAACACAGATGGACACGGATAAAGTTGAGAATCAAATCCGCAATACAATCCTGCAACTTCGCGCACGGACGACAAGGATTTGGACTGCGGTGGCAGCTTGCCGGGGCGAAGCGCAGCGAAGACTGGAGCGCAGCGGCGACACCGCTTTCCGTACGGCTGGTTGCGGCCAAAGGCCACGTTAGGCTAATCCGTGTCCATCCGTGGTTCCAAAATGAATTCAACCAAAATCACCGCCGATGCGATTCGCGCCATGAAAGCGCGCGGGGAAAAGATTGCCGCGCTCACGGCCTACGATTTTCCGATGACGAAGCTGCTCGACGAGGCGGGGATTCCGCTGATTCTCGTCGGCGATTCGCTGGGCATGGTCGTGCTCGGTTATCCCGACACGACGCACGTGACGATGGCTGAAATGGAGCATCACGTTCGCGCCGCCGCCCGCGCCCAACCGCGCGCGTTGCTGGGCGCGGACCTGCCGTTCCGCAGTTGCGAGACCGTGGCGGATGCGGTGAAGAATGCAAAAAAACTGGCCGCCGCGGGCGCGGAATTTGTGAAGGCCGAGGGCGGACGCGAAATCATCGAACCGGTTCGCGCGATTGTGTCCGCCGGGATTCCGTTTTGCGGGCATTTGGGCATGTTGCCGCAACACGTGCTGGAGGAAGGTGGCTATCACGTCAAAGGCAAAAACGAGACGGAGCATCAGGCGTTGCTCGCCGACGCGCTGGCGCTGGCCGACGCCGGCGCATTTGCGATTGTGCTCGAGCTGGTGACGCCACCGGTCGCAAAGGAAATTACAGCGCGCATTCCCATTCCCACCATCGGCATTGGCAGTGGCGACGATTGCGACGGGCAGATCTTGGTGACGCTGGATTTGGTCGGGTTGTTTCCGTGGTTTACGCCGCGGTTCGTGAAGCCACGGGCGGCTTGTGCAGTGGAAATCAAATCCGCAGTGGCGGCCTGGAAAAATTCCCTTGCGCCAGCCTAGCCAAATGAGGCTTGCGAAAATGCGTCGCGGAGCGCGGGGTTCAGCCCCGCTTCGCCCTCCGCAATGACGAGACGCTGGAAATTCTTGGCCAGTTTTCGATTTGCACGTTGAAGCGGCGTGAACGCCGCGCTCCGGTCCAACGTGGGTTCGTTGCCCACTTGCGCGAAATTCAACAACCAAACAACTTTTCACCGGCTGAATTGTTCATTAAAGTAGGCAAATGGAATTGGAATCATTGATTGAATCGGCGGCGGGCGGCGGCGCCAGCGATTTGCACCTGGAAGCCGGGATGCCGGCGGCGGTGCGCGTTCGCGGCGCCTTGCAGGTTTCCGGCGATGCCGTTCCACCGAAGGCGCTGGCGGAAATCGCGCGCCGGCTCATCGGCGAGGAGCAGTGGCCGTTTTTTCTGGAACGGCGTTCGTTTGATATGTCCAAAACGATTCGCGGCGTCCGCTGCCGGATTAACATCATGCAAACCTCGCGCGGCATTGGCATGGCCATCCGATTGCTCAGTTCATTTCAAGCCACGGTGGAAAGACTCAATTTGCATCCCGACCTCAAAAAGCTCGTCAAAAATTCGCATGGCTTGATTCTGGTCAGCGGCCCGACCGGCAGCGGCAAATCTTCGACCCTGGCGGCCTTGATTCAGGAAATCAACCTGACCGAAACCCGCCACATCGTCACAGTTGAAAGTCCGATCGAATACACCTTCCGTCCGCGGCGCTCCTACATCCGGCAGCGCGAAGTCGGGCGCGACACGCCGAGCTTCGAGCAGGCGCTGCTGGACGCGCTGCGCGAAGACCCGGACGTGCTGATGGTCGGGGAAATGCGCGATCCGGAAACGATGCGTCTGACGTTGAGCGCCTCCGAAACCGGCCACCTCGTCCTGGCCACGGTTCATTCATCGTCCTGCGCGGAAGCTTTGCAGCGCGTGGCATCGGCCTTTCCGGCGGAAATCCAGGGCGCCGTTTGCGCGCAACTGGCGGATTGTCTCGTCGCGGTCATTTCGCAACGGCTCCGCTTCCGGCCGGACTTGAACATCCGCGTGCCCGAATGCGAGATTCTGGTGGCGACGCACGCGGTGAAAAATTTCATCCGCAACCGCGAGTTTTTCAAAATCATCTCCGCCATTGAAACCGGCGCTGATCACGGCATGTGGGGTTTTCAACGTTATTGCAAATGGCTGGAGACGCGGACCAATTTGTTCGTTCCCGGCCAGGGTGCGGAGCCGCCGGACAGCGAACCGGCCGATGCGACGTTTGTGGCCGCGCCGCTGCCGTCCGGTCCCGCCGCGCCCAGAACGGAAAAGAAAATCGGGATTGCGACACCGGCTCCGGGCGCGCGTGAAGGCCAACGGATTGAAATCGAACCGGTCGAAGGCGAGTTCGGGAAAATTCTTAAACGGCCGCAGTAAAATGAACGGGTTCCAGAAATTGTTTTGTGTCGGCGGAATTTTGACGCTTCTGCTGGCAACGTCGTTTTGCGGCTGCGTCACCCGGTCGCGGGCCAATGCCCAGGCGCGGGCGGCTTATCTGGCCGGCCAGAAGGCTGCGTTGGCCAGCATCCCGGGGCAAGGACAGGGCGTCGCCATCGTCGGCCCGGTGCAATATTCCAACGTCCCGTGGGTCGAGGGATTGACCCTGTCGCAGGCCATCACGACGGCCAATTACACCGGTCACCACAACCCGAAAACCATCACCATCACCCGCCAGGGCGAACAGGCCAGCATCAATCCGAAAGATTTGCTCAACGGCCACGTGGTGCCGTTGGAACCGGGCGATACGATTACCATTAGCGAATAGTTGGGAACGTCGAACATCGGACGTCCAATACTCAACGCCGAATAATTTCAGCGTTGGGCGTTGGATGTTGAATGTTCGATGTTTTTCCGTTTTAAATATATTCCGTCACTTGGACAGCCAATGTCCAACCCCCTCTGCCAGAATGTCGCGCAAAGAAAGGTTCAATATGACAAACGCGACAGACAATCAACTGGAACTCGGATTCAACGGGATTCAACCACGTCCGAACGCAGTACGGCGTGAGGGGCGCATCGCCCGTGCCGGCTGGTGGTTCAGCCAAATGCGCGACATCGTGGAGCGCGCGATGGAAGCCACCGGCGAGCCGCGCCCGGAACAAATCTGGATTCCCGGCGCCAACCGCGAAATAAAGGTGTAATCAACCGGAGGGGCGAGCTCTGCGAGCCCCTGAATTGATGCGCGGATGGATTTAGGGGCTCGTATAACTCTCCCCTCCGAAAAAATCAGGCCGGATACCCGGCGCGCACAAAATTGCGGATCACGGCGATTTCCTCTTCACCGGCGACGGTATGCGCCTTCATAAATTCGTGCCATTCCAGATTCAGGCCGGCGGCCTTGAGCAACGGAATTTGCGGACGCACCTTGTCAATCGGGATCATGGGATCGCTCGTTCCGTGCGTCATGAGCAGGCGCTGCTGGCGCGCGACGGGTGAAAGTTCCCGCACCAGTTTTTCCGCCTCATAAATCCAGCCGCTGATGCCGACGATGCCCGCCAGCCGGTGCGGATAATGCAGCCCGGCTTCAATGGCCATCAGGCAGCCCTGCGAAAAACCGCCGAGCGTGATTTGTTCCGCGGGAAAACCCTTGGCGCGCAAATCGTCGAGCAGGTCGAACAACAATTTCCGGCTGCGCTGGACGCCGGGAACCATATTGTCCAAATCGAACCACGAGTAGCCGCCGTAGTAGTCGTCCGGTGCGTTGACGAGCAGATAATTCAGCCACGGCAGGTTCATCGCCTCCGGGAACCAGCGCCAGCCGTCCGCGCTGTCACCCAGCCCGTGCAACATCACCATCAATCGCCGTGTCCCGGTCGGGCGGGATTCGGCAGCGGGAATCAATTCGCTGTCCAACATAAAAATAAAAGCATGTTTGGCGGGCTTGGTTCCGTCAATGTCCAAACGAATCGAGATTGGATTGGAGCGCGGCTGTCTCAGCCGCAGCCTGTTCGACAGCACCAAAACCCGTGGAATTTCGAGCGCTCATTTGGCAATCCGGGCTGCTGCGGGTGGGGACACCCGCGCTCCGGTCAAACCGCCCCGCCCCGGAACGCCGGATTCATCCGGCAGCGGGTGAACGCAGATGAGGCTGCCGGATGAATCCGGCGTTCCGATGGCAGTGTCCGGCCATGCCCGACGGCGTATTGCTCATCATTCATTTGTTGCCGTCGCTTTCAACCGCGCGGCTTCCTGGTCCGCCCAAAGCATTAATTGCCGGCGCTGGCCGGCGGTGAGCCGGGCTTCGGGGTGCAGCAAGGTGTATTTGGCGGGCGGCATGTCCTTGTAATCCACTTCCTCACTGATCCGCTCCAGCCGTTTGGCCGCGCGTTCGGGCCAGGCCCGCGGCCATTCGGAAAAATTCAGCCGCTCGCGCCCGCGCGTGACATCGCCGGCCACCAGCCATGACACCGGCGCGACGCGGCTGTACCACGGCCATTGGGTTTCGTGGGAATGACAATTGTAACAGGCCGTGTGCAGCAGGGTGGCGATTTCCGGCGGCGGCGCGTTGGTGGCCATCAAGTCGTATCCCGGTACGACCGGCGGATTCGTGCGCGGCGGGTTCGAGAGCTGCAACAGCGCGAACACCGCGGCGAGCGCGGCGAAAATCCATTTCAACTTTTTCTTCATTCCATTCTCTGACGTGGCAGCAATAAGAAAAGTTCCCTCACGAACCAAACTTGAAAGCCGGTTCCTTTCAGTGGTTTGACCATCAACCTGGCTGGTCCAGAACCAACCATGGGTGGTTCGCACCGGTATTATCCCTTTCGCGCTTCCTTTGCCCACGCATCCTTGAGCGTGATGGTGCGGTTGAAAACCAGTTGAGGGTTGGCGGTTGAGGGTTGAGAGTCCTTGTCCAAGGCGAAATAGGCGAGGCGCTCGAATTGATAGCGCAGCTCCGGTTTCGCCTCCTTCAGGCTTGGCTCACACTTTGCCCTCACCACTTCCAGGCTGTGTGGGTTGAGCGTGGATTTGAAATCGCCAGCCGCATCCGGCTCCTCGGCAGTGAACAGGCGGTCGTATAATCGGACTTCGGCGTCAATGGCCTGCGCGGCGCTCACCCAATGAATCGTGCCCTTCACCTTGCGATTCGCCGTCGGGCCGCCGGTCTTGCTGTCGAGGTCGGCGGTGCAGCGCAATTCGGTGATGTTGCCGGCGGCGTCCTTCACCACTTCGTCGCACTTGATGATGTAGGCGTATTTCAACCGGACTTCGCCGCCGGGTTTCAGCCGGAAAAATTTCGGCGGTGGCACTTCCTTGAAATCGTCCTGCTCAATGAACAGTTCGCGGCTGAACGGGATCTTCCGTTTGCCGGCGTTTTCATCCTCGGGATTGTTGACGGCGTCCAGTTCCTCGGTTTTGCCTTCGGGAAAATTCGTGATGACGACCTTGAGGGGGCGCAGCACGGCGAGCCGGCGCAGGGCGCGCTGGTTCAAATCTTCGCGGATGGCGTGCTCGAGCACGGCCACGTCGGTGAGGCCGTTGTATTTGGTGATGCCAATGTTGTAGGCGAAGGCCCTGAGGGCAACCGGAGTTACCCCGCGACGCCGGATGCCGCTGATGGTGGGCATGCGCGGGTCATCCCAGCCGGTGACGAGTTTTTCGTTCACGAGCTGCATCAGCTTGCGCTTGCTCATCACGGTGTAGCCGACGCTGAGGCGGGCGAATTCGTATTGATGGGGCAGGGGACGCGGCAGATCCAGATTCTCCAGAATCCAGTCGTACAGCGGGCGATGCACCTCGAATTCGAGCGTGCAAATACTGTGCGTGATGCCTTCGAGGTAATCGCTCAGGCAATGCGCGAAATCATACATCGGATAAACACACCATTTGCCGCCGGTGTGATGATGTTCGGCGTGACGGATGCGGTAGATGAGCGGATCACGCATCCAGACGTTTGGCGCGGTCACGTCAATCTTCGCGCGGAGCGTGCGCGTGCCGTCGGGGAACTCGCCGTTTTTCATCCGCGTGAAAAGGTCGAGGCTTTCCTCGATGCTGCGATTGCGGAACGGGCTTTCCTTGGCGTTGCGGCGGTATTCGTCGGTTTCGTCCGGCGTCAGGTCGCAAACGTAGGCCTTGCCTTTTTTGATGAGCGCGACGGCGTATTCGTAGATTTGATCGAAATAGTCGGAGGCATAAAATGGTTCCAACGTAGGACAGGCTTCCAGCCTGTCTCCATCTTCAAATGAAAAAGTTGGAGACAGGCTGGAAGCCTGTCCTACGAAGGCAGGAAGGTAAAAATCCGGCTTGCCGTTTGACGTGATGGTTTCGGGCGTTTTGCCTTTGGGCTTGAGGCCGAGGTTTTGGTCGGCCCAGCCGGCGAGAAGCCAGTTCACGTCCTCGATGATGGAATCCACGTATTCCACGTCTTCCTTGGTCGGGTTGGTGTCGTCCAGGCGCAGGTTGCAGACGCCGCCGAACTCGCGGGCGATGCCGAAGTTCAGGCAGATGCTTTTGGCGTGGCCGATGTGCAGGTAGCCGTTCGGTTCGGGCGGAAAGCGGGTGTGAATGCGCGGATATTTCTTTTCAGCGACGTGTTTCTCGACGATGTCGCGGATAAAATCAGACGGGGCGGCGGCCGGCGGCGGATTACCTGTGTTCGGATTGCTCATTTGTCGCGCGCAGACTAACAAAACGGCGGGCAATTGTCGAATGACCATTGGCGAGTGTGATGGTGAGGAGAAACTTAATGGTGGGGCAGGGCATTGCCGTTTTCGCAATCGGAGCGCCGAGCACCGTCTCGGCCAGTTTCAATCCCCAACGGTAGCGAGCCGGGACGGTGCTCGGCGCTCCGGCGCGTTTCTGAGAAAACTCAACAACTCTCGTTCGTCCGTGCGCGCCCAATCACCCTTTGAGGTTTTGATTTTTCGCGCGCGATTCCTCGGCGAGCTTTTGTTTGAATTCCACCAGCGCCTTTTGCAGCCGCGCGTCGCCCACAGCCAGGATTTGCACCGCCAGCAGCCCGGCGTTTTTCGCCGCGCCAATCCCGACGGTGGCGACCGGCACGCCCGGCGGCATTTGCACAATCGAGAGCAGCGAGTCGAGGCCCTTGAGCGATTTGCTTTCGATGGGCACGCCGATGACGGGCAGGGTGGTGAACGCCGCCGTCACGCCCGGCAGATGCGCCGCGCCGCCCGCGCCGGCGATGATGACGCGCACGCCGCGTTCGAGCGCCTGGCCGGCGTATTGCTCCAAATCTTTCGGCGTGCGATGGGCCGAAATGACCTTCGCCTCGCTCGCGATGCCGAATTGCGTGCAGACATCGGCGGCGGCTTTCATCGTCGGCCAGTCGGAGTCGCTGCCCATGAGAATTCCGACCAAAGGTTTGGTTTCACCCGTTTTCATTCAAGAAAAGTCTAGCGGATATATTATTGAAAGTCATCTGAATTGAATGGTGCAAATTCGTGAAATTCGTGTCAGACTCCGTTGCACCGGCCATGACGACCGCCAATAAAATCACGATTCTGCGAATCCTGCTGATCCCGTTTTTTGTCGTTGAATTGATTTATTACCTCGAGACCGGCAACGAAGTTCACCGGCTGCTGGCCCTGCTGACGTTTGCCGTAACGGCGATTCTGGATGGCGTGGACGGTTACATCGCCCGGCGTTACAACCAAAAAAGCGAGCTGGGCGCGATTCTCGATCCGCTCGCGGATAAGTTCCTGCTGGTGTCGGGCATTGTCACGTTGAGCTTCAACCACGGGTCGTATATCGGACAAATTCCGCTCTGGCTCACCGGCACCATCCTTGGACGCGACCTGCTGCTGCTCATCGGCATTGCCGTCATCCGGCTTACCGTGGGCAAGGTGATCGTGCGCCCGCGCGTCATGGGAAAAATCGCGACGGTGCTGCAAATGATCGTGGTCATCTGGATTTTGCTGGACTGGGACCGCGACTTGAATGCGCGCTGGCTCAAAATCTGGACGCTGAGTGCGGCGATCTGCACGGGTGTTTCGGGACTGCTGTACGTCTGGGATGGCGTGAAACAGCTCGGCTCGCATCCGGCCAGCTCGCCAACAAAAATATAAACAACAATTAAAAAATTATGGCCAGGGAAATTGAATTGAAATTAAAGGAAGGCGATGTCGCGCCGGGGTTTTCGGCGGCAACCAGCGGCGGCGGAAAAGTTTCGCTGGCCGATTTGCGGGGCAAGAACGTTATTCTGTATTTTTATCCCAAGGACGACACGCCGGGTTGTACGAAGGAGGCCTGCGCGTTCCGCGACCATTTCACCGGGTTCAGGAAGAAGGGAGCCGTTGTGTTCGGCGTCAGCACCGACCCGGTGAAGTCGCACGACAAATTCGTGGAGAAGTTCAAGCTGCCTTTCACGTTGCTGGCGGATGAGGACAAAAAGATCGTCCAAGCCTACGGTGTTTGGGGCGAGAAGACCTTCATGGGCCGGAAATATCAGGGTACGCATCGCGTGACGTTTCTCATCGGGCCGGACGGGCGCATCAAAAAAATCTGGCCGAAAGTGAAGCCAGACGAGCACGCGCAAGACGTGCTGGCGACGTTGTAAAATCTGACAGGTGCGCGGAAAATCACCGGAAGCATTGTGGACAAAATCAGGCCGAAAGGTCTCGTTTTGCGACACCCCATCCATTTGCGCCTGGATTCAGCAGCTTACAATGCCTGTCCTACCGCAGCGACATGACACCCCCATCAGGCATTATTCGTGCTTGAACAGGGGTTTAAAACGTACAGTCTAAGTAAAATTAGGATGGATTGAAGTTATGATTAACCGCTGGCAATGGGCATTGGCTTGCGCCGTTTCCAGCTTGCTGCTGCTGTTTTGCGGCTTGCTGGTGCCGGTGTATTTGCGGGGAGTGGATGTCAATGTCATCCAACGGGCCGGGCGGGACACGCCGGCCCTGACCGCACAGGGGCTGTCGCTCGTAAACCAGCAGAACCTGGGAACCGCCTGGTTGTTTTTTCAGGCGGCACAGGCGGAGGGAATTTCCGGCCGGGAAAATCTCGGCCTGGCCGTGACCAATGCGATGCGGCAGCATCCCGACTGGCTGGTTTGGGGCAATGACTCCGCATTAAAGCATCTCTTTGGGAATGAAACCCCGTCGCCGGAACCGTTCACCGGCTTCATCGTCCGGCAAAGAAACCGGGAGGCCGCGCTGGACCTGCTGCGCGCCTCAACCAGTCCCACCGTGCAGGAGTTGCTGCGCTGCCGCGCCTTGACCGGCACCGTGCTGTTCACGCCATCGCAGTCGGCTTCCGGCCAGGTCTTTGATGTGGCGGTGACGACGTGCGGATTGCTGGTGGAGGCAGGGCGGTTGACGACGAGTTTGGGCGACAACATTTTCAAACTGGCCTCGGCCGCCAATCGCGGCGGAAGTTCGCTGCCGTTGGAGCAGGTGCTGATGGATCTGATGTCGCTGGGCCGGCGATTCAATTGGGACCAGCTTGTGGCGTTTACCGGGCGCATCGAGGACGCCGGGACGCTGCATGCCCTCGCCGACCAGGTCCGCGCTGCCGGCGGGCAATTGCCCGTGCTTTTCTCCGCCGTGGCGCTTTCCGGCAAGCCGGCGGTGGTGGTGGAATATGTCACGCATTTCCCCCAGACCGGATTGACCGATCTCGGTTACAGTCTCCGGTTCGGCGCGGGCGGCGTGAACGAACTGTTGGCGCGCGACCAGTTGCTTTACCGCACCGGTTACCGCCATCCCCTGTTCTTGGGTTGCAGCCTGCGGCTGCCGGGGCTGGCGTTCATGCTGAAATGGCTGGGTTACCTGTTGAGTGGATTTCTTCTGGCCGCATTGCTGCATTTTGTGCGACCGGCCGTATCAGTCCTGGAACAACCGTTGCAGGTGCGCGGGTTCCATGTGGCCCGCGAGAGTTTGTTTGCGTTGGGTTTCCTGCTGGTGGTGTTGCTTCTGAGCGAGCCGTTTCTCGCCCAGGACACACGGAAAGAGGACTTCTCCTTTCGACTGCACGTGCCCACGACGGGCCCGGCGGTCCTGGCCGGATTCGCCCGCAATCATCCCAACATTATGAACAACATGATCCTGCTGACCCTGCTGCTGTTCTTCGTGCTGCAGGCACTGATCTATATTGCCTGCCTCGTGAAGCTGGCGGAAATCCGCCGGCAGAACGTCCCGCCGCGCTTCAAGCTCAGGCTGCTTGAAAACGAGGACCACCTGTTCGATGCCGGCCTGTACCTGGGCTTCGTCGGCACCATCATCTCGCTGATCCTCGTCTCGATGGGGCTCATCAAATTCAGCCTGATGGCCGCCTACTCGTCCACGTCCTTCGGCATCATCTTCGTATGCGTGTTTAAAATCTTCAACCTGCGCCCGGCCCGCCGCCGATTGTTGCTGGAAGCCGAAGCCGAAGCCTCCGGGACCGCCGCGCCAACGCTGATCACGCCATCATGAACCGCAGCATCCTCATTGTCATCTGCGACTTCCTGTTGCTGAGCCTGCTGACGTTCTCGACGGACCTCAACAAGATGGTTAGCGAGAATGAAGGCTCCACGGCGACCATCAAGGTGGACGTCCTGCCCAAAACGGGGGACAACTACTCGAAGGATATCGCGGCGGTCATGCAACAGGCGCTCACCGAGGAGCAACAGAACCGCGAACAATTGCAGGCGGAACTGGCCAGGGGCCGCGAGGCGGCGCGGCAGCAGCAGCAGCAATTCGACCAGCAGGCCAAAGAATTGCAACAGAAACAGTCGAACCTCGAACAACAGTACGCCGCAGCCCAGGCCAATATCCAGGCGCTCAACCAGAAATTATCAAGCAGCGCCGCCGAAATCTTGAAGGCCCGGGAACAGCTCGCAGCGAAGGAGGCTGCCATCCAAAAGCAGGCCGAGCAGGCCGCCGCCTTGCAGAAGCAACTCGCCCAACTCGCGCAAACCAACCAGGTTGTCCAGGATGAAAAGCAGAAGCTGGCCGGCCAGCTCCAGATGGTGGAAGTTGAGAAGCGGGCCGCCGCCGAAAAAGCCACCCTGATGCAGCAACAGGTGCAGGCCGAGCACGCCCAAAACACCAGGCTGGCCGAAGGCTTCAAGGCGCTGGCGACCAATTCCGGCGCCCTGACCCAGGAAATCCGGGAGAACCGGGCCCTGGCTCCCAACACCATCTTCAGTGAGTTTGTCACCAACCGGGTCCTGACCAGTTTCGTCGCGTCCCGGACCGGCCTGTTCGGCATTGATTTGGGCAGGAACAAAACCACCGAAACAGTGCTGGTCACCGACGGGACCCATACTTACGCGTTATGCCATGTGCAGGACACGCCGTTGACATTGTGGGACCCTGGCACGGACTGGGAGGGGCTCACCGGAACGCTGGCCCACGACCAGGCGCAGGTTCCCATCCACTCGTTGTCCTTTCACATTCAGGATCCGCGTGTGGTGTTCATGCTGATCACGCCGGCGGAAGCCCTCCAGCTCGGCTGCAAGGTTTATCCGGTTGCCTCGGACCCATACAAATTCCAGGATGCGGTTGTGATCGGTGCGCAAGGGGACTATTACGGCCAGAGCAGTTTCCAGATTGATCTGAACACGCCGGCATATGTCAAACTGGACCGCAACCTTTTGAAGGGGCTGTTCGGAAAATTCAATCCCTCGCGCGGCGACCTGGTTTTCAGCCGGACCGGCGAGCTCTTGGGGATCATGGCCAACAGCACCTACTGCCTGGTGCTGCATGACTTTGCTTCGGAGGTAACCTTCTCATTTGGCCAGGACATTCGCGCCCGGCACACCGGCGAAGACTTGGCCCGGCTTTATGCCTACGTTTTCAACCTGCCCGCCAGCTTGAGATGACCGGAGGTCATCCAGCGACTGGACGCGCAATCCTTGTTTGACAGAAATGCGGCAAATCCTGAAAATGTCCGTGACGAAAAGGAATTAACCAGACAACCAAAAACGATTATGCCAATTCCAACTGGATCAACAGCTCCCGACTTCACCCTCAAGTCCAAGCAGGCGTCCGGCCTGGTGGATGTGAAACTCAGCAACAACTTCGGCAAAAAGAACACGGTCGTTTTGTTCTTCCCGCTCGCGTTCACGAGCGTTTGCACGAAGGAGATGTGCGACCTGACCGCCGGCCTCGGGGCCTACGGCGGCCTCAACGCCGACGTCATTGCCATCAGCGTGGACAGTCCGTTCACGCAGGAAGCATGGGCAAAACAGGAAAAAATCGGCATCACGCTTGCCAGCGATTTGAACAAAACCACCGCCCGGGCGTACGACGTTATTTTCCCGATGCTGGCCGGTGTGGGCGACACCTCGGCCCGCGCGGCGTTCGTGATTGATAAGAAGGGCGTGGTGCAATACAGCGAACAGACGCCAACGCCAAAGGACCTGCCAAACTTCGACGCCATCAAGGCGGCGCTGGCGAAGTTGAAGTAAATAATTAACCGGGCCGTGTCCGTTCAGGCCGCTCATTCGGGCGGCCTGTTTTTTGGGAATTTATTAACCACGGATGGACACAGATAAACACGGATAAAACTGAACCGCGGAATACTCAGGACACGCGAAACAAATTTCAATCCGGACAATTGGTGCATTGGTGGATTGTTAAATGCGTAATCCAATCCTGCAACTTCGCGCACGGACGACCAAGATTTGGACTGCGGTGGCAGAGCGCAGCAGCGACACCGCTTTCCGTACGACCGGTTGCTTCCAAAAGCGGCGTGGCGCTTCGCTTCCCGCCGCAGTCCAAAATCCGTGGTGGCGGCGCACGCCGCGTCGGGTTCATCCGTGTCCATCCGTGGTTGAAAATCACAGCTTCGGCGGAGCGTTTGAAGCAGCCATCCATTCGTTCATCGGTCGCACGTTGCCGCATTCGGGGCAGGACGCTATGGCAAATTGAGTTCCGCAGTTGGGACAGACGCCCCGCGTTTCAAATGTATCGAAAGGTTTCCGGCATTTGCCGCAACCCCAGAAGGCGCCGCGGGGGGGAGCGGTTTTGCAGGCCGGGCAGGCAAATCCGTCGTGACGCGGCGCATTGGCGACGCGGGCCAGCGCGCGGGCCTGTTGAAAACCGCCCCAGCAGTTAAACAGAACAAAGGCGGCCAAAACATAATACCAACCGGAGTTCTGCATTATCACGTAGGGAATCATTACCGCGACGCCGATGAACCCGATGATGGTGGCGATCATCATGCTGCGTGCCCGGCCAAAAGGAAACCAAAGCAGCGATCGCAAAATCTGTCCTCCATCAAGCGGATAAACTGGAAGCAGGTTAAATTTCAGCAGGATCCAATTGATGTAAACGACAACAGCAATATATCCGAAAAAGTCCGGCAGGCTATGATCCCATCCCATGGCACCACCGATCAGGAGAATAATTGCTGAAACAGAAAGTAGAATTACATTCACCAGCGGTCCGGCGGCGATACTCCATAACATCGCGCCCGGACGCTGGGGCGGTGACACGTAAGCGACGCCGCCGAGCGGCCAGAGGACGATTTGGGTTGCCTGTCCGCCAACCTGTTTGCAGGCGAGTGCATGACCAAATTCGTGCATCAACACGATTAAAAACAGGGTTAGATATTCCAGGACGCGCCAGAAGAGCGAGGCATCAGTATTGCCACTGCTTTGAACGGCCCACACCGCGACGAGAAACCAGGACCAATGCAAATAGACAGTGATGCCGAAAAGTTGGAAGAGTCGGATAGAGCCTTGGCGCGTTGGCATGTTGCATTGACTTATCACACACTTGCTCGCGGCAAACAAGATTTTTGGCGATGCCCGAACCTTGTTCAAACCCGTAGCAGCCGACGTGAGGAGGCTATTATTTCGATTTACGATGTCCGATTTACGCGATGTACACGGATTCCAGGTGGATTCGTAAATCGTAAATCACATATCCTACATTCAGTCAGAACCTCGTTACCTCGGCTGCTACGGGACTTGAAATGACTTCGCCAGTCACGTCCGTTTCCATTTCGTAACCCGACCTTAACCGGACCGTCACTCCGCCGGGCCCGGGGTGGTGTAAGTTACCCCAAATGGTACCGCGCATATTGATTGTGGATGATGAGCTCGATTTCATTGAGCTGGTGCAATATCGCCTCGCCGGGTTGGGTTGTGAATTCATCGTGGCCAGCAACGGGGTGCAGGCGTTGAGCCAGGCGCGGCTGTTCAAGCCGGATTTGATCCTGCTCGACATCCTGCTGCCCGACCTCGACGGTCTGTCCGTTTGCAAGATTCTGCGCCGCCAGCCGTCCACCAAAAAGACCCCAGTCATTTTCATGAGCGCGCTTTCCAGCGAAGTGACCAAACGTACCGTGGCGCTGCATGCCGACGATTTCTTCATCAAGCCGCTCAACCTGGAACGGCTGGAACGCCGCATCGCCGATTTGTTGCATCCCGCGCCGGCGGTGGAGTGATTTTGGTCGGATTGTTGTATTTGGTGGGTGTGCCGCTGCCGCGGCACACGGCGGTGCGGCAGCACCGCCCTACCAAGGCGTAGCGCGTTGTCCCAACCTTGACACCTCCGCGCGCAGGCTTCATTTTGATTGCTGATTCAAGAAATTAAATGAACGCACCGCACAATTTGTTTAACACGCTCCAGAAATTTGACTTGGGTGGCGGGAAGCAGGGATCGTTTTATTCCCTGCCGGCGCTGGAACAGGCCGGGGTCGGGCCGGTTTCCCAATTGCCCGTGTCCATCCGGCTCGTGCTCGAGTCGGTGCTCCGGAATTGTGACGGCAAAAAGGTCGGCGAATCCAACGTGCGTGCGCTGGCGAATTGGAAGCCCGTCGAAACCCGCACGGAGGAAATTCCGTTCATCGTTGCGCGCATCGTGCTGCAGGATTTCACCGGCGTGCCGCTGCTGGTGGACCTGGCGGCGATGCGCTCCGCCGTTCAACGGCTGGGAAAAAACCCGAAAATCATCGAGCCACTCGTGCCGGTGGACCTGGTGGTGGACCATTCGGTGCAGGTGGATTTTGCCGGCAGCGCGGATGCGTTGCAGAAAAATCTGGAGATGGAATTCCGGCGCAATCGCGAGCGTTACCAGTTTCTCAAATGGGGCATGCAGGCGTTCGACACGTTCAAGGTAGTGCCGCCCGGCATCGGCATCGTCCACCAGGTCAACCTGGAATATCTCGCCAAGGGCGTGCTTTCTTCCCCATCTCCCAACTCCGATCTCCCATCTTCCATCTTCTATCCCGACACCTTGGTTGGCACGGATTCGCACACGACCATGATCAACGGCCTTGGCATCGTGGGTTGGGGCGTCGGCGGCATCGAAGCCGAGGCGGGCATGCTTGGCCAGCCGGTTTATTTCCTCACGCCGGACGTCGTCGGCGTGCATCTCACCGGTGCGCTGCGCGAGGGCGTCACCGCCACCGACCTGGCGCTCACCGTCACGGAAATGCTCCGCAAGGCAAAGGTCGTCGGCAAGTTTGTCGAATTTTTCGGCCCCGGCGCGGCGGCATTGCCGGTGGTGGACCGCGCAACAATCGCGAACATGGCGCCCGAATACGGTGCGACGATGGGTTTCTTTCCGATTGACGCCGAGAGCGTGAATTATCTCCGCGCCACCGGCCGCAGCGAGGAGCTTTGTGTGGCCTACAAAAATTATTACAAGGCACAAGGGCTTTGGGGCATTCCGAAGAAAGGCGACATCGCCTACTCGCAGGAGCTGGAACTGGATCTTGGCATGGTGGTTCCCAGCGTGGCCGGCCCGAAGCGCCCGCAGGACCGCATCGAACTGCCAAAGATGAAAGACGCGTTCCTGAAGGCGATGACGCGTTCGCTCATGGACAATGGCTTCGGCAAGCATCCCGAGGATTTGTATGTAACCGCGCGGGTCAACACGGCGCGGGAGGCCCATCCGCCTGTTGATCACAGCTATGGCCATCGCAAGCTGGACGTGGAGCCCAGCGAATCCGAGATGCGAGATCAACATCCCGCCCCTCACACCGCGGAGCAGGTCCCGCCCGCGACGTTTCGCGGGGTGCAGTCCGAAATTCGCCACGGCAGCGTGCTCATCGCGGCTATCACGAGCTGTACGAACACGTCGAATCCCAGCGTCATGCTCGCCGCCGGTTTGCTCGCGAAGAAGGCCGTGGAGCGCGGACTCAGCGTGAATCCCATCGTCAAGGCGTCGCTCGCGCCCGGTTCGCGCGTGGTAAGCGATTACTTGAACCGAACCGGCCTGCAATACTATCTCGACCAGCTCGGCTTCAACCTCGTGGGTTACGGCTGCACGACGTGCATCGGCAATTCCGGCCCCCTGCCGCCCGCAGTCGAAGACGCAATCAGCAAATACGATCTCGTCGCGGCCTCCGTCCTTTCGGGCAACCGCAACTTCGAGGCGCGCGTGCATCAGAGCCTCAAGGCGAACTTCCTCATGTCGCCACCACTCGTCGTCGCCTTCGCGCTCGCGGGCCGCGTGGACATTGACCTGAGCCGCGAGCCGATTGGCAAGGGCAGGGATGGCCAGCCGGTTTATCTGCGCGAGCTCTGGCCCAGCCTGCGTGAAATCCGCGACCTCATGCAAACCGCGTTGCAGCCGGAAGTTTATCGCAGGCTGTTCATGGATTTCGCCGCGCAGAATCCCAGGTGGAACGAAATCCCGTCGTTCGCCGGCAACGTTTATGAGTGGGACCGCAAATCCACCTACATCCAGGAACCGCCGTTTTTCACGAACTTTTCCCTGCAGCCCGGCGGCATCGCCGAAATCAAGGGCGCGCGGGCGCTGGCCATTTTTGGCGACAGCGTGACGACCGATCACATTTCGCCCGCCGGTTCCATCAAGAAAACATCGCCGGCCGGAAAATATCTCGTCGAACACGGGGTCGAAGCGACCGACTTCAACAGCTACGGCTCGCGCCGGGGCAACGACCGGGTGATGACGCGCGGCACGTTCGCGAACGTGCGCATCAAGAATCTGATGGTGCCCGGCATCGAAGGTGGCGTGACAAACTACCAGCCGAATGGCGATCAAATGAGCATTTACGACGCCTCGATGAAATATCAGGCGGCAAAAGTTCCGCTGGTGGTGCTGGCTGGGCAAGAATACGGCACCGGTTCATCGCGTGATTGGGCGGCCAAGGGCACCAACCTGCTTGGTG
Organism: uncultured Verrucomicrobiae bacterium; assembly: GCA_963804345.1. GTDB lineage: Bacteria > Verrucomicrobiota > Verrucomicrobiia > Limisphaerales > UBA11358 > UBA11358. Next base: position 52,678 of record CAWDPX010000004.1, read on the forward strand.
TGAAGGCTGTCGTGGCGCAGAGCTTTGAACGCATCCACCGCAGCAATCTCGTAGGCATGGGCGTGCTGCCATTGCAATTCAAGGAAGGCACGACGGCTCAAAGCCTGAAGCTCGATGGCACGGAGACCTACGACATCGTCGGCCTGGACGCGAACCTCAAGCCGCAGCAGGACCTCGCCTTGCGCATCACGCGCCGGGACGGCGGCGTGGAAGAGGTGCCGGTGCGCTGCCGGATTGATACGCCGATTGAGATTGATTACTACCAGCACGGCGGCATTTTGCCTTTCGTGTTGCGGCAGTTGGTGGCGAAGGCATGAGCGGAGCGCCGAGCACCGTCTCGGCACGAAAAGCTATCGAGTTCCAACTTGCCGAGACGGTGCTCGGCGCTCCAATGAATTGGCTTCCTTGACAGAGGTTTGGTAAGTGTTTGGATATGCCTGTTCCACCTCGAACCAAGCGCGAATATCTTCGCCGGCTGGTCGAAGGAAAGAATACGGCATTTCCTCCGCTGACAGATGCTGAGAAAGTCTTGGGCTTTCTCGGCTGGCACGAACGCGGCTATCTGCTGCACTGTGATTTTCCCGGTCTCGTTCAGTTTGTCACGTTTCGCCTTGCCGACTCCATGCCTGAATCTCGCCGTGTTGAGTGGGAACATTTGCTGAAGATTGAAGATGACCGGAAGAAGCGCACAAAACTGGAAGAATATCTCGATCGTGGCATCGGTGAGTGCCATTTGCGCGATCCGCGAATTGCCCAAATTGCCGAGGACGCCATGCTTCATTTTCACGATGAACACTATGAACTGATCGCCTGGTGTGTGATGCCGAATCACGTGCATGTGCTGGTTCATGTCTGGCAGATGCCGCTCGATGAGATAATCCAAAGCTGGAAGCGTTTTTCGGCAACGCGAGCGTTGAAACTGTTGCGGGTGGAGCGCCGAACTCCGATTCGGCGTGATCGTGACAATCTCAACGAGCCGAATCGGAGTTCGGCGCTCCAATCGTTTTGGCAGCGGGAATACTGGGACACGTTCATGCGGGATGAGGAGCAGGAACGGAAGGCCGTTCGTTACATCGAAAGCAACCCGATTAAAGCAAAGTTGTCTCAACTGGCCGAAGATTGGCCGTTCAGCAGCGCGCGTTTCCGGGATGAATTTCGCCGGCTACAGATTCCGGTCGGAGCGCCGGCTTCCAGCACGGCGTGATGGTGAGAGAATGTGAACGAGCCGTGCCGGAGGCCGGCGTTCCTCCATTTCGTCCGCGTTGTGCTGCTCGGCATTCAATCGCGTATGCTGCGGGCAATGATTCGTCCGGTTCACGAAATTGCGGCGGAAGTCATCCGCAAGGCCGGCAGGGACAAGCCGGCGGATGCCGCGTTGCGCGAGGTGCTAAAGTCGATCCGCGACCTCGCGCCATTCGATGCCACGGAAGTCGCCCGGACGGTTTTCATTTATTACCGCTGGCATGTCTGGCTGCGCGACGAACGCGGTGTGGAGGCCAAAATGCGGCTCGCCCTGCGGTTGAACCGGCAGTTTCAGGAAAACGAATCCGGCGTCCCGCTGGCCGAACTGCGCGCCCTGGCGGTTCCGCCGTGGACGATGGAAGTCATGCAGGTGAACGACGACTGGCTGCGTTCCTTGCAGCGCGAACCAAAACTGTGGCTGCGCGCCAAACGCGGCCGGGCGGAGTGGCTGGCGCAAAAACTTCGGCTCGCGAGGACGCTTGCCCTACCGGGTGTTCCAGACGCGCTGCTTTATGATGGCGAGGAAGATTTGTTCAAGACGCCGGAATTTCACGCGGGTGAATTTGAAATCCAGGACATCGCGTCGCAGCTGGTGGGCTGGTTGTGCGCGCCGCAGCCGGGCGAAACGTGGTGGGATGCCTGCGCCGGCGAAGGCGGCAAGATGCTGCACCTTTCCGACCTGATGCGGAACCAGGGACTGATCTGGGCGAGCGACCGCGCGGAATGGCGTCTGAAACAACTCAAGCGCCGCGCCGGCCGGGCGAAGGTGTTCAATTATCGTTCCGTGTTCTGGGACGGCGGCGCGAAGCTGCCAACCAAAACCAAATTCGACGGAGTGCTCGTGGATGCGCCGTGCAGCGGCATCGGCACCTGGCAGCGCAATCCGCAGGCGCGCTGGACGACGACGCTGGACGATGTGCGCGAGCTTTCGGAAATCCAGCGCCGGCTGCTGGCCAATGCCGCGCCGGGCGTGAAACCGGGCGGCAAACTGATTTTCTCCGTCTGCACTTTATCGCGCGCGGAGACGACGGAAGTGGTGGAACATTTCAACGCAAGCCGGCCGGATTTTGAGCCGCTGGTGTTCCCGGAAATTCCTGGAAGTCAGAAGTTCTTCGCGTCGGCGGCGGCAAAAATAATCTGGCCGCAGGATTTGGACGGCAACGGAATGTTCATCGCGGGCTGGCGACGGAAGAAAATTTAGCAACATGGAGCGCCGGCTTCCGGCACGGCGTGATGGTGAAACGAACAGAAATGAGCCGAATCGGAGTTCGGCGCTCCAATGTCAGCGGGAATACGAGCCGAGACGGTGCTCGGCGCTCCTAGATTTTCTCCGGCTTCACCACCGCCACCACCAGGGCATCCGGCTTGAGATATTTTTGCGCGACGGCCTTGATTTGTTCCAGCGTCACGGCCTCGTATTTCGCGTCGTCGAGTTCCGCGCGCTGGTAGCCGAGGCCGTAAAGTTCGTCGAGCGTGGTGGTGGAGGCCAGATGGCCCAGGTCCTGCCGCGCGATTTTTTTCTGGCCGATGAGTTTGGCCTTGGCGCGTTTGAGTTCCTCGGCGGTCAGGCCCTCGGCGCGCAGGAGTCCGGCTTCCTTGAGAATTTCCTGTTCGACCTGCGCGGCCTTCGACGGCTCGGTGCCGGCGTAAAAGGCGAAGTAGCCGGGCTTGAGTCCGGCGAATTGTTGCGCGCCGACGTAATAGGCGAGGCCCAGTTGCTCGCGAATCCGTAGAAACAGCCGCGAACCGAGATCGCTGCACGATTCTTGAATCAACTCGAGCGCAAAACGGTCTTCGTTGTGCATCGTCGTGCCGGAGAAACCGATGACAATCACCGCCTGCTTTTTGTCGCGGATTTCTTCAACTCGCGGCAACAAAGGATGAGGCGTGCCGGGTGAAGTGCGAATCAGATCGTTCGCCGCATTGCTGGATTTCCAATGGCCAAAATGTTTTTCGACGGCCGATTTAACCTCCGCCGTTTCCACGTCGCCGAAAATGGCGACCACACAATTGTTCGGCGCCGCCAGTTTTTTGTGAAACGATTTCAAACTGGCGGCCTTCAGTTTGGCCACGGCTTCTTCCCTGCCGGTTGAATCCAAGCCGTAGCCGATGTTGCCAAAAAGCGCGCGGCGCATGGCCAGGCTGGCGCTCTTCAGCAGATTGTCCTTGTCTGCGGAAATGTCGGCAATCTGCACCTCCCGCTCGCGTTCGAGCGCGTCGGCGGGAAAAACCGGGTTCAGCAGAACGTCGGCCAGCAAATCGAGGCCGGTGGTAAAATCGCTGCTCATGGTTTCCAGGTTGACCCCAAAACTGTTATTGCCGCCGTAGCTGTCAATGCTGCCGCCGACCGTCTCGATTTCGGTCGCAATGTCCCGGGCGCTGCGCTGCGACGTGCCTTTGAGCAGCATCCGGCTGGTCAACTGGCTGATGCCGTTGTTTTCCATGGTTTCGGCGAGCACGCCGCCCTGGAACATGGCGCGATATTCGACAAAGGGCAGGCGATGATCTTCCTTCACGAGCAGGCGGAGGCCGTTCGGAAAAACAAATTTCTGGATCGCGTGCTCGGTTTTTTCCACGACGGCCACGGCCACTTTAGGCGCGGTGCCATCAGGCAACAGCGTGTAAAGGGTGCGGTTTTCCGCCGTGAAATATTCACGCGCGACACGCAGCAGGTCGTCGGGCCTGACGCGCTTGACGGCGGCGAGGTAACGTTCGGAAAAATTCAAATCATTGGCCGCCAGCCAGTTTCCGCCGAGGTTTTGCGCCTGGCCTTCCATCGTTTTGCGCGCGGCCAGCGTGGCGGCAATGAATTGTTTCACCGCCTTGCCAAGTTCACCGGCGGTAACCGGCGATGTCTTCATTTTTTCAACCTCGGCCAGCATCGCATCGCGCGCCGCGGTGAATTTGTCCGCGTCCACGATGGCGCTCATGCCAAACAAACCCGGATTGCCGGGGCTGTAAGTCCACGCGTCAACGTGATGCACAACGCCTTTCTTCTCGCGGACCTGCTGGTAGAGGCGCGAACTGCGGCCGCAGCCCAGCAAAACGGCGAGTACGTCGAGCGCCGGCATGTCCGGATGCCGCACTTCGGGAATGTGCCAGGCAAAATGAAAATGACCGAGTTCAATGGGCGCTTCCTCGACGATTTCACGCGCCGCGGTTTGCTTCGGTTCCTCCGGCAACACGACTGATGGGAGCGCCCGGGCCTTGGTTTTTTCGTAGGCGGTGCGGATTTGCGCGATGACTTCGTCTTTCTTGATGTCGCCGGCAAGGACGTAAAACACATTGTTCGGCGCGTATTTTTCAGCGTAATAACTGCGAATGTCATCGGGTTTCAGTTCTCCAAAAATGTCGGGATAGCCGATGACGGTGAAGCGATACGGACTGCGCGTGTAGGCGGTTTCAAACAGGCGGCGGCTGGCGCGGCGGTTGGGATCGTCCTGGCCCATGTCCATTTCGCGGCGGATGACGTCGAGTTCCCTGGCCAGTTCATCGTCGGGCAGGGTGGCGTGCTGCATGATGTCGCACAGGACGTCAATCGCCGTGCGCGTGCCGGTGGCCGGCACGTCAATGTGATACACCGTGCGGTCGAAGCTGGTGTAGGCGTTCATGTAGCCGCCGGCTTCCTGCACTTCCTGGTCAATGCGGCTGCCGGGACGGGTGGCCGTGCCCTTGAACAGCATGTGTTCGAGCACGTGCGACAGGCCGGCGCCGAGCCATTTGCCTTCGTGAATGCTGCCCGCCATGCACCACGCCTGCACCGACACGACCGGCGCGCTGTGATCTTCGCGCACAATGATCATCAGCCCGTTGTCGAGCGTGGTGAGCGTGACCCCGGCCGGCAGCGATGGGATTTTCATCGCCGAAATCCTGGTTGAAAAAGTGGTGTCACTCATTCGATGAAATCAGACCGCCGGAAACCGGGGCGCCCGAGTTTGAAGGTTGAAATTGTTTTGTCATCACAAAGTTATATCGGACGGAAAGGATATGAGAAAATGCGTTTTGGGCAATCCGAATCCGTGCAATTCATGTTTATACATTGCCTTGGAATGTTGAAAACCAGATCAACGAACCTGTTTGTATTCCATCCCAAAATGAATTCAGGAAATGAGTTCCTTTTCGTCCCGCCTTACGCGACTCAACCAGCCCGCTTTCGTTCGTCCCAACGGGACAACCCGAGAATAGCCCGGCGTTTCAACGCCGGGTCATCGTCAGCGTCGGCCTGAGTCCCATCGGGACGGCTGATTGGACGGCGCAGGGTTTCCGTCGTTGCCCATCATATCGTTTTGAAAACCTCGGTCGTCCCTGCGGGACTTGGAATGTTTACGGATTGAACCCGGCATTGAAATGCCGGGCTATTATCATTGCGTCGCTCCGCGACGGCCAAACGCCCTCGCCCTGGCTCGTCCATCCCAAAATGAATTCAACCCACCAGCGGCTTGGTTTCGGAACTGGATTTGCCCTGCGGCCGGAATGGCTTGCGGAAGGCGTCGGTGAAATCGTAGCCGTTTTGAAAATCGTCGCGTGTGTCTTTTTCGGTTTTGGCGAGCAGGCTGCTTTCCACCATGTTGAAAACGATTTCGCCGAAGTCCCGGCAACTATGCACGCCCCATTCTTCAAACACTGTCACGGCCATCGGCCCAAATTGATTCAGCGCAAACTGCCGGATGCCGTCGAGCAATTCCCGTCCGGTGACATGGCGGATGGCACCGCGGGTTTCCTTGCCGGCGAGCCTCTGCGTGTAGTCGAGCGCCTCGCGGACAAACAGATAGGCTTCGCGTGTGTAACGCGCATCCCTGGCCAGGATTTGCTCCAACGCTTCATCAAAATTGATTTCTTGCATTTTAAGGCGTCGCCACCCGGGTTGCGACCGTCGCTGGATGGGCGGTGCGATACGTTTTAACCGCCCAGCCGGTCAGCAGCAAACCCAGAACAATACAGAGAACCATTCGTTCCTGTTTCGTCAAGCGGTTCATGACAGTAATTTAACGAAATACGGCCATTTCGGCAAGTCGCACTAATATGGCCCTGATCTGCGGAGTGGCGCGCGCCGGTGCCGCCTCGTAGTGGCGGCCATCTTGAGGCCGGCTCAAAATATCGGAGGGGCGAGTTATACGAGCCCCTGACTCATCAATTGCCTCTGAAAATGGGGACTCGTGTAACTCGCCCCTCCGACTAGAAATTGTTTTGAGACAGTCTCATCTTGGCTGCCGTATCGTCCGGCTTCCAGCTGGGTGAGATCTGATGTGGAAGCGAGGTCCTGGCGTGGTTCGGTGTTGTGGCCTGGGCGGCAGGGATGCCTGCCGCCACAAGGGAAGACCGGCTTTAATCTTGCGGCGGCTTTGCGGTGTTTGATAATTTTCACCCGCAATATGGCAGCCATTGGCCGATTTCAAAAGGACGAGGAGATTTTCTACGCCAAGGTCGTGGACGGCGAATGGTTCCGGCTGCGCGGTGATGTTTTCGGCTCCCCGTCCTTCGACCGCAAGCCCACTCCGCGCAAGGGTATCCGCACGTTGATTCCCGTCGTGCCGTCCAAAGTCATCGCCGTCGGTCTCAATTACGCCGACCACGCGCGTGAGATCGGCAAGGCACTGCCGAAAGAGCCATTATTCTGGCTCAAAGCCACCACGTCGCTGATTCCCGACGGCGGGAAAATCGGAATTCCCTTTCGCGATCATCGCACGGATTACGAGGCGGAACTGGCCATCGTCATCGGCCGCAAAATCCGCAACGTCTCGCCTACGCAGGCATCGCGCTACATTTTTGGTTACACCACCGCGCAGGACATCAGCGACCGCACCATCCAGAATTCCGAAAGCCAATGGGCCCGTTGCAAATCGTTCGACACCTTCACGCCGCTCGGTCCGTTCGTGGAAACGAAAATTGATCCGAATGAATTAACCATCCAGCTTTTCCAAAACGGCCAGTTGCGCCAGAATTCGAACACGAAGCAGCTTGTTTTCAAGCCGCACGAACTGGTCAGTTTCATCTCCACGAACATGACGCTGCTGCCCGGCGACGTGATCCTCACCGGCACCCCCGGCGGCATCGGCCCGATTCAGAGCGGCGACAAGCTGGAAGTGCGGATCCAGGGTCTCGCGCCGCTCGTCAATTCCGTCAAGTGATTTGCAATGCCATCGCAAACGCGAACAACAATTCCGCAACCAAAATGAACTCTACTTGGTGCAAATGCCCGGCAAGTCTGTCGGCGCTCCTGGCAATGGTGTGCTGCCTGGTTTCGACCACGGCCCGCGGAGAACTAAAAACATTTGTGCTCGATACCAACAACTCCTCGCTGACCATTTCGGGGACTCTGGACGGAACAGCGTTCCAGCAGCAGGGAGCAGGCAGTTTGACCACGAAAATCGGCGGAACGATCAAAGCGGAGGTCACCAGCTCGAACATCACCTTCGTCGGCGGGTCGGCAATTGTCGCATTGAACAGCGGAAACTGGCAGCCCGGCCCTGGAGGTGTTGCCGGCAATGCGCCGGCCAATTTCGGCGTCAAGGTGAATGTCCTTTTAACCACTGTAATGGCGGCAGTGCGAAATACGCTTCTGGATGTGACCAGCAGTGCGTTAATGGTGACGGGCGGCTCGTTTTCCGGCCAGGGACTTCATTTTAACTATCCTACGAATTCCACCTCGGTTCTGGATTACTCCTATAGCGGCCTTCTTGGGACGGGAAGTGGCAGCCAACAGTTGAAGGGGGTTTCGACAAACAACTTGAACAATGCGACGCTCATCGTTCAGGGGGCGCAACTGGTTCTGACCATTCCGGTTGACGACTCGGGCACCGCCACCGCGGTCAGTGCGAATGACGTCCAATACCGGCTTCGCGGACAATGGGTGGCCCGGGCTCCGGTGTCCGTCCCGCTTCAGATCAACACCTTCCAGGTGTCTTCCGGACAGATCGCGTTCACGATTGCCACCACGCCGGGCCAGTTATACACGATTTTGGGGTCAACCAACCTGACCAATTGGGCAACCATTGTTGACCAATTCACAGCCACGAACAATCCCACGATCCGAAACGTCTCCCAGCCCGCGTCGCCGCTAAACTACTTCCGCGTCCGGCAGGATTAGCTGCCACCCGCGTCCGGCGGCATCGGCCCGATTCAGAGTGGCGACAAGTAGGAAGTGCGGATACAGGGTTTGGCTCCGCTGGTCAATTCCGTGAAGTGAGACCGTGGCGACGTCTCGGCAGAGCGCCGCATTCTTTTCAATTTGCGGCTCTCTGCCGAGGAGCCGCTACGGCGAAAAATAAAATTCCTCGTTCCTTTGCCGCTCTATTGTTAAATTCTCCGCCACATGAAGTGGACCAACGCATTTATTCCGACGCTCCGCGAAGCCCCGGCTGACGCGGAAATCCTTTCCCACAAACTCCTGCTTCGCGCCGGCCTCATCCGCAAGCTCGCTGGTGGCGTCTATACCTTTCTGCCCCTCGGCCTGCGCACGCTGCGCAAGGTCGAGCAGATCGTCCGCGAGGAAATGGACCGCGCCGGGGCGCTCGAACTGCTCATGCCCGCGCTTCAGCCGCCGGAAATCTGGCAGCAAAGCGGCCGGTACGAAACCGCCGGCAACGTGTTGTTCAAATTGAAGGACAGCGGCAATCGGGAATGGGTCCTCAGCCCCACGGCCGAGGAAGTCATCACCACCATCGCCGCCAGCGAGATTAATTCCTACCGGCAGCTGCCGAAGAATTTTTACCAGATCAGCGTCAAGTTCCGCGACGAAATTCGCCCGCGCTTCGGTCTCATGCGTGCCCGCGAGTTCATCATGAAGGACGCCTACAGTTTTGACGTGAACGACGAGGCGGCGCAGGTGTGCTATCAAAAAATGTACGACACCTACACGCGCATTTTTGCCCGTTGCGGACTGAAGGCGTTTCCGGTTGAGGCCGACACCGGCGTCATCGGCGGGAAATTTTCGCATGAGTTCATGGTTCCGGCGGAGACCGGCGAGAACGAGGTGGTTTATTGCGAAGCCTGCGGTTACGCGGCGAACATCGAGAAGGCCACCAGCGGCATTCCCAAAACTGCCGAGCGCGAAGTTGGCCCCGCCGTTGAAAAATTCGCCACGCCCGGCGTCGTCACCATCGAGGCCCTGAGCAAAGCGCCTTACAGCGTTCCGGCCAATCGCCAGATCAAGACGCTGGTTTACATCGCCGACAGCAAGCCGGTCATCATCTTGATCCGCGGCGACGACCAGTTGAACGAGACGAAATTCATGGCCAAGACGGGCGCGGTCGTGGCGCGACCGGCCACGCCGGATGAATGCGTGGCCACACTCGGCGCAAAGCCGGGAAGTCTGGGTGCGGTAGCGAGTACATTGGAACGCCGGCCTCCGGCACGGCTCGAAGGTGAACCGCAGCAACCCGCCGTACCGGAGGCTGGCGCTCCGCAAATTCTCGCCGACGAACGGTTGCGCGGCGCAAACGGCATGACGACCGGCGCGAACGAGGACGGCTTCCACTTCCGCAACGTCTCCATCGAACGCGACATCCAGGTGACGCAGTGGTTCGATTTGCGGACGGTGACTGCCGGTGAACCCTGCGCGAAGTGCGGCAAATCTCTGAAAATCCGCCGGGCCATCGAAGTCGGCCACGTTTTCAAGCTAGGCACGAAATACAGCGAAAAGCTGGGCGCAACCTTTCTGGACGAGGCCGGCACTCGCAAGCCCGCCGTCATGGGCTGCTACGGCATTGGCGTCACGCGCACGATGCAGGCCGTAATCGAGCAATGCAACGACAAGGACGGCATCATCTGGCCGTTGAGCGTGGCGCCCTACACCGTCTGCATCACGCCGCTGGGCGTGGCGCCGGACGGCCCGGTCATGCAACTGGCGGAAAAAATTTACGCGGAACTGACCTCGCGCGGCGTGGACGTGATTCTGGACGACCGCGACGAACGCCCCGGCGTGAAATTCAAGGATTCCGAACTGGTTGGCTTTCCGATTCGCATCGGCATCGGCGAGAAATCGCTGGCGAAGGGTGAAGTGGAACTCAAACCACGCGGTGGCCCACTGCAATCCGTCAAGGCCGATGTTGCCGTGGAAGCCCTGATGAAACTGCTGTCCGCGGAGAGCGCTACGCGCCACGCGGTTCACGCCGCGTGAATCATTGTTACTTTTGGGATAACTCGTCTTCGTCGCGGGCAATGACACGATAAAGCCGGTTGATTTCCAGCATCTCCGCTTCGCTCAGTTTCTTTTTTGGCAGTGAGCGGTCAGTATAAAAATACTTGGTTTTGGAATTAAATTCGAGTTCTTTGCCGAGAAAGACCGCGCCGGGATTCAGGTCCGACGTGACGTATTGTTTCTCGGCATAATGCAAATCCTGGGTGGTGCGAATATCAACCGTTTTGAAATCCGGTCTTTCGGCCCCGGGATGAAACCAACCCGGGCTGGAGATTGACACCGACATTTCAGGGGTGCGGTTAAGTTGTGTCACCGGTTGATTTACGATTTGTTCAACCCGCAAGACTGCGTTATTCAACTCCGTTTTGACAGCCGCCCTGCCGGAAGTTTTGTCCGCCTCGTTAATGACTTGAAGCGGGTAAAGAGCGGCGCCCGTCCTCGGCTTTTGTTCCGTCGCCCGAACCTTGGCCGGGTCATAATGAAAATGTTTCTGCAACGCGGGATCCAAGTCCTTCAATTTTGCATTGCCCATTCCTTGACTGGAGATGAAGTAGATGTCCGTGGCGGATACCGTAGTCACAGTAATGTTGCTGTAAGTTTGACTGCCGACCTTGAGTAGCGGCAGCTTTTCATCGGCAAAAACCGGCAACGTCAATCCGGCCACACAAAGGAAGAAGACATTGATGCGCATAATTCATTTGATTTAAGCTGCCAGCAACTTCCGGTTCAAGCATTTTCACCCCGCGTTATTGAAATTACGATTCCCATCAATCCGTGACATAGTCGGGTGCATTTGCGCCTGTATTCCACCGGGGCGTCTGCTGCTTCTGCTTTCACCTCCCCGCAGGAAAGAAAACGGATGGAAGTTTGTAAATAAATCGTTTTTATTTGGAAAAATGGTCGGGGCGGTGAGATTTGAACTCACGACCTCTTGCACCCCAAGCAAGCGCGCTAGCCAAGCTACGCTACGCCCCGAACCATTGGAGCGCTCATTCTAACCTGCCCGCCGCCGGTTTCAATCACGAAGATTTTTGTTTTGGAGTGCGCCGACATGTCGGCGCTTTGAAAAGCGGTGACACGTCACCGCAGTCCAAACCGTCACCGCCGGCCGCGGGTTGGAATGATTTTGGGGCGGATCGGCGGCGGCAACGGAATTTTCGGCGGGACGACCGGCGGCTGCGGCCAGTGCTTTTTGGCATACTCAACCACTTGTTGGGCCACGGCCGCTTTCGTCTCCGGCGTGCCGGGGATGGCCATTTCAAGCTTTTCCACCTTTTGCGACAGCCAGCCTTCGGCCTTCGTCGCCAGCTCCCCGATTTTCGCTTCAGGGAATTTCATTTCGCCGATGTTGAATGCGGTGAACGAGCCTAGCTCCTCGGTCATCTGCCCATCACCTTTTTTGATCGCTGCGCTGGGGACCGGCAGCGTCTGCCAGGTTTCGTAGCCGTTCACAATCCATTCAAGCTTGCCGGTTTCGATGTCCACCAAAAAACCATGCACCGGGATTTTTGGGCCGATGAGCGGACTGTGCCGGACGATGTCGCAGGCCTTGATGACGTTCTGCCTTTCGCTGCCAAACATGCCGAAAAATTCGTTGAGATTTTCCGGCAACTGATGCCGGTCAACTCCCAGGGCTTTCAATTTGTCGAGCAACTGCATCGCCGTGGTTTTGCAAACCTGGCAGTCCGTGTGGCCGATGATGGCGATTTCCCTGCCGCCCTTGACCGCGCACGCCAGCGCCAGCGACCGCATGGTGCTGCTCAACGGGTTGGTAATGATGTTGCCCGCATTGCGCAGCCAGATGAACTCCTCAGCGGGCAGCGCGAGCGCGTTGGGAAAAATCGCATTCAATCGCGGATCAACGCAAGTAAGCGCGACGACCGGCAGTTCGTCCGCGAAATCCGCCGGATGCAGACCGGCTTCCTTGTCACCGGCCACCGCCCGGTGGTTCGCATCAATAATGGCTTCAAACAGGCGCATAATTTATCTGCCAAATCAGAAAATCTGGTTAACATCCTTCGCCCAACGCACGATGACCTTGCATGTACCGTAATCCGACTCAGGTTGAGCAGCCCTGCCTTCAATCTTGAACGCTGCTTCGCCGTGCGGCAGTACCGTCGTACCGCGATATCCGTCCGCATTCACAGTTATTGCGTCAAACTGTTTACCGGATTTGTCTAAAAACTGTGCCTCTACGCCAACGTCTTTCCAGGTAATATTGCTTCGATTTGTAAGTGTTCCAACAACAGTGACATACACATTAACGTTACTATCACAACCAGAAACAGAAATCCGTCGGCTGAATTGTGAACTCACAATCGCAATTTCGTCACGGTAAGCTGCAAATGGTTCCTTTGGGCCAAAGGCATTGTCATAAAAAATACCAAAACAAGCCAAAGCCACAACAAATGACAATATCCAAAGCGTCATCCAGATTTGCGGGTTTTGCAGCGACCATCGTTTCTGCCAATATCGGCAATGCGGGCACACTTTGGCGGTTGTCTGAATTGTTTCAGCGCAAAGCGGGCAGACTTTGGTTGATTCATTTTCGGCCATAACCTTCCTCACGTCGCCTTTTTCCACGGCTGCAACGGCGGCGGTTCTTCCGGCAGCAAATACCAGAGCGCCAGATACAACAAAACGCCTGGGAATGCCGCGCTGAAAAGTGTTCCCAAAACCCAGACCACGCGCAGCTTCGAGGATGGCAGTTCAAAATGCTTCGCCAGCCCGCCGCAAACCCCGGCGAGCCGGCTGTCGTCGTATGAACGGCACAGTTTCATGATGTTTCAATCTGTCGGAGGGGCGAGTTACACGAGCCCCCTTTTGGGAATTATTCAGTTTGGGACTCGCAGAGCTCGCCCCTCCGAATTTTGGTGAGCGCGGCACGGAGACCGCGCCCTACCTGTTATTTCCCTTTATCGTCGTCCTTGCTCATCGCCTTTTTGAGCGCGGGGACCTGCTCCAGCAGTTTTTCGAATTTCACGCCGGTCAGAGCTTCCAGCACCGGGGGCAACTGGCTGATGATGGTGGTCACGTCGCCGGTCAGCTTGCTCGCGCCGCCGCCGGGGCCGTTGCCGGCATTGATGATGACCATCTTCTCGGTCTTGCTCAGCGGTTCGCTGATCTTGGCCGCAATCTCCGGCATCACGCGCACAATCATCTCGATAACTGCCGCCTCGTTGTATTGCTTGAAGCTCTCGGCTTTTACGCGCATCGCCTCAGCGGTCGCCTTGCCTTGCGCCTCGATGACTTCTGCCTGTGCCAGACCGCGCGCCTTGTTCGCGTCGGCTTCGGCCAGACCCGTGGCCTTGACGACGTCAGCGCCGGCAAACCCGGTCGCTTTGGTCGCGGACGCCGCACCGGCGGCTTCGGTTTCGAGCTGGAATTTCTTCGCGTTGGCCAGCGTCTCGACTTTGTAACGCTCGGCGTCGGCGGGTTTTTGCACGGTGGCTTCGAGTTCGCGAGATTTGCGCGAAATTTCCTGCTGTTGCAACTCGATCTGCTTCTGCTTCTCGACGATCTGCACCTGGACTTCCTCGGCCTTCACGAGCTGGCCGGTTTTGAATTTCTGCAAATCATACGCGAGGTCGGCCTGCGCCTTTTGGACGTTCACCGTGGCCTGATATTGCGCGACGTTCGATTGGTAATCGCGTTGCGCCTCGGCAACTTTCGTGTCGGCCTGGAACTTCGCCTCCTGGCCGGCCTGATTGGCCTGCGCGGAACGAATGACGGAATCGCGATCGGCCTCGGCCTGCGCAATGATGGCGTCGCGTTTGACCTGGGCGATGCGCGGTTTGCCGAGCGCGTCGAGGTAGCCTTGGGTGTCGCGGATGTCGCGGATGGTGAAGCTGACAATGCCGAGGCCCATGTTGCCCATGTCGCCGGCGGCCACTTCCTGGACCTTCTGAGCGAAGGCGTCGCGGTTTTGGTAAATTTCCTCGACCGTCATCGTGCCGAGAATCGCGCGCAAGTGACCTTCCAGCGTCTGCATGGCGATGTTCTTGATGTCGTCCACGCCCTTGCTCAGGAATTGTTCCGACGCGGTGGCGATGGAAACGTCGTCGCCCTTGACCTTGATTTGCGCCACGCCGTCCACCTTCACGGGCACGCCCTTGCTGGTGTAAACCTCCGGCGTCTGCACATCAATCGTCAGCAGTTCGAGCGAAAGCAAGTCCACTTTTTCGATGACGGGAATGACGAAGGTGCCGCCGCCTTTGACGACGCGGAAGCCGCGAAACTGCGTCGTGCCATCCGCTCCGACCACCGCATGTTTGCGGCCGGAAACGACGAGCACCTGGTTCGGGCCGACCTTGGTGTAACGGCTCGCCCAGACGGCCATGAAAACAATGATGACGATGACAATGCCGACCACGGCCACGGCGACAACCCCGAGGTTGCTCATAATTTCTGCCAGTAGAGTTAAGTGATTCATAGAGGATTGGTTTTAAGTTGTAATGTTTGGAAGTTAAGCGGACTGAACGTAAAACTGCGTTCCGACAACACGGATGATTTTGACGGTCTGGCCGGTAGCGATGGTCTCGCCTTTTTCCGAACGCGCCGGCGCCGAGTAACGCGTGCCGCTCTGCACGTAGGCGATTTCGCCGACGCCGTTTGCCGGGATGGGCGTGATGATGGTCGCCGTCTGGCCCAACAGCGTCGCCACGTGCGACTCGCTGGAGCTTTGCAATTTGCCGAAAACCATGTCAAACAGCCAAAATACTCCCGCGGCGATGATGAGTCCGCCGACAAGGGACAACGGCGCGCTAATCCAAACGCTCTTGGTGGCATTGATGCTTGAAAAAATCATCCCCAATCCGCCCAGGGCCGTGACAAACGAGGCAATGGTCGTGGGACTGAACGGCGAGATGCCCGGCATGCCGGTATGTTCAAAACCCGCTTCGGCGTGACCGCCGGTGCCCACGTCCGCGTGGGCGTCATGCCCGCCAAAGACGTGGCCGAATATCCCGCTGGCCAAGGTGAAAACCAGCCCGACTCCGAAGCAGATGGCATAGACAAGAAAATTCATAAGTCCTCGCTGAATTGTTGTTGGGGCGAGTAGAACCCCAACCTGCCTCCAAAGCAAGTCCGAAAGGAATACCGGGTTTTGTCGTTATGTTTCATGCGTCATGCTTATCAAACACCATCTCGTCCTCCATCGCATCTACAAATTCCCGCCATGTTTGTAAGCCAGATGAAATCCGAATGCCGCAATGTCGAATGTCGAAAGAAGCCCGAAGCCCGAAATCCGAAGGAAGTGCATGCGGTAGAGAGCATCCGGTTAGGGCTTTGGATTTCGGAATTCTTTCGGGCTTGGGCATTTGGCATTCGGATTTTTAGGTTTGACCGGCCCGCCCCACTTTTCCATCGTCTGGCCATGCATTCCTACGAATTGTTGCGCGAAGTCTTTGAGAAGAAAGCCCCCAAACAGGTCGCCGCCGACCTCGGCCTGTCTCTTTCGATGGTTTATAAATGGGCCGAACCGCCGAACCATGCCTCCGGCAGCGGCACCGGCAATCCGCTCGACCGCATCGAAGCCCTGCTGCAAAGCACCGGCGACCACCGGCTCGTGCAATGGGTCTGCCAGCGCGCCGGCGGCTTTTTCATTCAAAACCCGAAGCACACGCCGCATCCGCATTTCCTGATTCCCGCCACCAATCAGATCGTCCAGGAGTTCGCCGACCTGCTTCACGTCATCGCCGCCGCCACCGCTGATGAAAAGATCACTCAGGCGGAGGCCAAGGAAATCCGCGCGCGCTGGGAGGAATTGAAAACGGTGACGGAAGGTTTTGTGGCCTGCTGCGAGGAGGGAAATTTCAGCCACCTCCGAAACCACGCCACCAAACACGCGGCGGCGGGTCAGCAGTGAAACAAGCGGGGATTGTCCTTCGACCGTCCTTTCCATGAACCGATGCGGGCAGAACAGCATGCAAAACTTTGATTCACCTGCATCAAAGTATTGTCATCTGATTGCAGGCCAGAATCTTGTGAAAACACATTTTGCAGCCAGCAGGGGCAACATTGAAACTGGTTTTCGTTACATGCGAAGTTGTCCCACCACTCCGGTTCCGTGGCGATCAATGGACTGGATGACCCAGTGGCGCTCCGTAATCGGCGATCTTCGTTTGCATGGCAGGGCTCAATGGCTTGACCAACTCCGCATTATAGGCATGCGACGTCGTATCAGAGAGGGCCGTGTTGCCATATACCCGCGAGGCGCCGATGGCATACCCGCGTGAATCCGCCGCGAGCGACCCGTCCTCGACCTGGGGATCCACGTCGGTCGTCATGATGGAAATGGTATTGTTGCTGTTGCGGAGGATTTCCCAGGTGCGTAACTGCTGGGGAAAGTCCCGCAGTGACGGGGTTTCGACCTCCCAGAAACCGTTTTCCGGATGAGCCGGGTCAGGCGACGGTTGCGGTGTCACCGTGTTCATGTGTCGATGACCCGCCATCAACAGGATGAGATTCGGATAGTTGTGGAGCGTGGCGATCATTTGCGCTTCAGTTTTGTCACTGGAAAATCGCGCATCAGTTTGATTCTTGGAAGTGACGTAGAATTGCTGGGGGGCGCGGTTCGTATCGAAGAGGTCCGCCTGCGGATTGATGGGGATATGGCACGCGAGGATCATGAGCTGGCCCGCGTCCTGGCCCTGCTGAAGTTCGTTGGTGAGCCAAGCATAGCGTGTTGCGTCCATCCAGCCGCCGCCATAAAATAACGGACCGCCGGAGGGGCCGATCAATTTGCAGGTATCGTCAAGCACGATCACCTTGATCGGCATGTTCTTCACCGGCTCGAACGTGTAGCAGGCCGAATTATTCTCGATGTTGGCCCGGCTGAATCCATGCCCCTTCGGGAAGGACGCGGTATTGAAGAATTCACTCATGTAATTCGTGCAAGAAATGGTGCCCGAAGGGGAAACCGTCGTGAGGGCGTGGCGGTTCGGGTCGGCGACGACGGTTGGGGGTGTCGCAAAGTTTTTCGCCGGGCCTCCGTTGATCACGTCGCCGTAGCGTGTGGTCCCATCCACAACGCCCATATACATGCCGGTCCCTTCGGTGGCGTTCGCGACCAGGGGGTTGGGATCCATGTTAAGGATCGTGCTGCCGACCAGGGTCTTCCGCACCTTGTCGGTTGGAAAGCCGACACCCATCCAGAATTGATCGTGGTTGCCGATGATCTCATACCAAGGGATGGAACGGTCAAGCCCGGCGGCTTGATAGGGCTTCTGATAAGCGATGGTATCGGCGCCGAGATGAGCGCCGGAACTGGGCGTAATACGCTGTCCGTCCATGACATCAATAAACCAGCGGAGTTCATTAAACTGATCGCAGTTGGCCACATCACCAAGACAAATGCCGAAATCGAAAGGGGTCTGTTGGTGCAAGGCGTTGACGGTCTTGACGGCGGCGTCGAGGACGCGGGTCGTGGAGAGGTTGATCGGCGAATAGGCACACACAAAAAGCCCCCCTCCGCCAAAGGGTGCGCTCCAACCGAACCAGGGCAACTGGGCCGGGGATTCCTTGTCGTCAATATGGACGTCGCTCATGGAGAAGAACGACAAAAGCCGCGCCGCATTGGTTGCTCCCGTGTAGCCGGCCGGCATCAGGTTGAACTTCCGGCCCTCGTCCACACCGGGTCCCAACTGCCACGCACTGTAGCCATAGAACTTGTAAAGGGGGACGTCCTTCGGGGAAATCTGCCGCGTGTCCGCCGGCAGGGCGAGCGGTCTGACCGTCTGCTCGCGGGTGGTCGGTGGCAGATCGGCCCCGTTTCCGGAAACCGGAAGCAACAGCAGACCCAGCATGCCCATGATTTGGAAGATATTTAGTTTCATAAATTTCATATTCGATTTTAACCGTCCGGCTGTATAGGCGAATCGTTTTAATTTTGACCACTGCCAACACAAACTGCAATGGGGTGAACACCCCATCAGATTTAAACTAACACCCGTCGAAGTTTTGCCTCTTCAACGGAAAAGCGAAACCGGTCTCGTTTCAGTGCGCTATTACTCGACTCCGCGATAGAACTTCGCAGTGTTCGCAGCCGATACCGCGTAGGGGCTGATGCTCGTAACGTAGCTCCACGGTCCGAGCAGGGTGTCTGCGGACTGCAAGTCACCGAGGAAGTTGATCGTCACTCCGTTTCCGTTGTAATCAATCGCCACGTTATGTCCCAACGGCCCTCCGTAATTGGCGATCTTCGTTTGCATGGGTGGAGTCAACAGCTTGAGCAACTCCGCATTATGCGCGTACGAATTCGTATCGGTGAGGGAGGTGCAGGGGGCGCCGAATATCCGCGCGGCGCCGACGGCATACCCGCGCGATACTGCGGCTGGCGAACTGTTGGTTTCCTCCGGGTCAATGTCCGTCACCCGGATGGAAATGGAATTGTCGGTGTTGCGGAGGATCTCCCAAGCGCGGAACTCCTGGGGAAAATCCCGCAAGGAGGCGGTTTGGACCTCCCAGAAGCCGTATTCCGGACGGTCCGAGTAGGGTGACGGTTGCGCTATAATATTGTTTTGATGCGTGTGTCCGCACATCCACAGGATGAGATTCGGATAGGTATGCAGCAAGGCCAGCATATTTGAGTTGGATATGACCGAGTTGGTGCTTCCTGGCAAGGCAATATCCTCAATTGGTTCGTGCGTAGCGATGATCATGAGCTGATCTCGAGCCTGACCCTTGCCCAGTTCATGCACCAGCCAGGCCAATTGATTGGCATCCAGACCCGCCTGCCCGTTGGGATCATAATCCTGATCCGTCATGGTGTCGTCGAGCACCATGACCTTGAGCGGCAGATTGGTCAGCGGCTCAAAGCTGTAGCAGGCAAAATTGCTGATGATGTTGGCCGCTGAGAAACCATGACCGACCGGCTTCGAAGAGGTGTTGAAAAATTCACCCATCCAGTTGCTGACCGTGAGAAAATAGCGGTTGGTGTCTGCCACAACCGTGGGAAAGTTGGTAACCCCACCGACAATGAAGTTGGTGACAGATCCCACATCAATGACGTCACCGTAAGGCGTGCTGCCGTCAATGGTGCCCATGTAAATGTCTCCCAAACGGAGGACATTCACGTTGGTAAAGTCCTGTTCGGAGGCGCTGCTGGTGATGGGCAATCCCCCCATCCAGAGGTGATCGTGGTTGCCGAGCACTGCATACCAGGGGATGGCAGGGTCAAGGCCGGCAGCTTGGAAGGGTTCCTGATAATCAATGTTGGTGGCGCCAGCATGGGCGCCGGAACTCGGCGTGATATACTGGCCATCCAGAACATTAATATACCAGCGCAGTTCATTATACTGGGGGCCATTGGCATCATCGCCCAGGGAAATGGCGAAGTCGAAAGGAAGCAGACGATTCACAGCGTTGGCGGTCCTGATGGCGGCGTCGAGAACCTGCGTGGTGTAGAGCATCACCGGTGAATAGCACGCGGACACACTGTTGGTACCGCTCTCCTGGTAGCTGAAATAGATCGCCTGGCAGGGAGACTCCTTGTCGGTAATATGGGCGTCGCTGATACTAAGAAAAGCAAAAAGCCTGGCCGCATTGGTTGCTCCCGGGTAGCCGGCCGGCATGTTGGTGAGCTGCTGGCCTTCATCCTCGCCTAGCCCCCATTTCCAGGCACTGTAGCCATAGACCGCGTAATTGGAAACGGCTGACGGGAAAATTGACGGCACCGGCGCGTTCGTTACGGCTACCGGCGTGATGGTCCGCTGGCGTGTTCCCAGCTCGGCTCCACTTCCAGAAATCGGAAACAACGACAGAATCGAGAGGCTGATAATTTGGATAATTTTTGTTTTCATAGTCCTGATTGAATTGATCGTAAATTGATCGCTTCGGTTATTGCATGCGCAGGCGATAGAACACTGACGTGTTGGCTGGATTTATGGGAATGACCACCGCATTGACGGCGTCGGAGCCGGGCAAATCGAACCACTGGCCGGTGCTCAAGCTGTTAGTTTGGGCTTGGAGAATCCAACCGATATGATCAGCCGGCCATGAGATCGTGAGCCTGTTGCTGCTAACGCTGGCCGTGATGTTCGTCGGATTATCGGTGGTGTAAGGGTCTAGCACGCCAGGCTGGACCTCGTCGGCGAACGGCTGCTTCACATATTCCAGACCAATGGCAGCGTTCATCAGATTGGTGAAGGTGGTAAAATCAATGTCCAGATTCGTGGTCGAACTGCCGCCGGGAACCAGGAGCTGCATGGTTGCCGGGGGTGCCGCAAGCGTCAGCGGGGTCAGATTGCGCAGTTGGTCGAAGGTTTGGGCGGTGTAAAATACGCGAACCAGATACTGCCCCGTCGCGGTCACCTGCCGCAGTTCGAAAACCAGGGCGCCACCAGGAGCGCAAAAGTCCGGTTGATAGCCGGGGAGCAGCCAGTGCACGTCAAGCAGTCCCGCTAAACCCGCCACGAAGGCGTCGGAACTCACAATGACCAGCACCTGTGATTGGGGCGTCCCCAATGCCCCGTCCAGCGGCGTCCCGCCCGTGACCTGAAGCATCGAACGGAGAATGTGAGAGGCAGCGCTCGAACTCTGCACCTGGGCAAGATAGGGCGAACGCATGCAAATATCAAATTGCAGGGTCACCAGCCGGGTCTGTTGCGAAAGCGTATCCAACGTCAGCCGGCCCCACGCCACTTCGTTGGTCGGAAAGCCATCCGCGTATTCCATGACAAACGGGTCGGCGGCGGACACGGTTGAATCCAGTCCGCCCATGTTAATCACCTCCCCGGTCGCATACGGCGGCCCGGATGATTGGGGTGCACTGGCCACCAGCGTAATCGGCTGGGTGGTAGGATCCACCGAGCCTTGGAAGGCGTTGGTTGCTGGCGGATAGGTTGGCTGTGTTCCGGTCGGATAGAGCACTTGACTGACCAGGGAAAGTTCGCCGCTGTAGGCGGACATCAGATTGCTTCCGCAGCCGTAGATGCCTTGAATTTCGGTCACGGCGCAGGCTGGGATCACAGTCGCCACCCCGGCCGAAAGGGGATCAAAAACCAGGTCATTACTGCCCGTCGGAAACGTGTGAACCGGTATGCTGGCCCCCGGGATCAACCTCGCCCCGAATTCGGCCGCGGTGATGTAGGAGCGCTCAATGACATTGGCGCGGAAATACGAACGGGTCAGGTCTGTATTCGTGTCGCCCGTCAGCAACCCTTCGTGCAACAGATATTCGTGGAAATAGGAGCCCATCAAGCCGGCCGCCAGCCGGCCGTTCGGAGTCAGGTAGCCGGTTGGGACCCCGACGAAAATGGGGAACGGATCGGCGGAACACAGGTTCAATTCGTTGGTGTCACTTGTAGGAGCGCGGATGCTATGGCGGCCAAAGATGATGATTTGCTTGAGAACGGTGCCATCATCCGCCGCATTAGTCGTCTGCGCCAGCACCGGCCACTCCATGGCGACGGCGAGCAACAGAACTGCCAGAATCGTCTTAAGGAAACATCCGGCAACTGCCTTACAGCACTGGGCTGACGGTTGAGGTTCGATATTTTGAGTGATTGGATTCATAGCGATTACTTTTATTTGTGTTAGTCCAAGGTTTTATTCTAAATTACTCAACTGTCGGCAACATTTGGCTGATTTTTAATTACAGTCCCACCCAAGACCGCTTTTACTCGACTGCGCGGTAGAACTTCGTGCCGTTCGCAGCCGACACCGCGTATGGGCTGATGCTCGTAACGTAGCTCCACGGCCCGAGGAGGGTGACCGTGTCTGCCTGGCCAGACACGTTGTAAATGTAATCATAACCGATGAAGCCGTCTGAGGTGCCGTTGCCCGTGGTCACATCAAGGGACAACACCGCGGTTGGCGTGCCGCCTTGGTATTGGATGGTAAAATAACCATCCAGAGAGCCGCCATCGTTCCAGCTTGCCCCGGTAAAAGTCAGGGTGTTGGTGGTGTATAGCGGCATCGCCTCAACAGAGGCAACACCGATTGCGGTCAGAATGCCCAATAGAAACAAAATTTTTGTTTTCATGGTTTTTATTTTCTATATGACGGTTTGAGATTAACCATCGGATAGATCGGCGCGGGTTCAAAACCCAAATTTTACCTTAATTCGGGTAGTTCTGGCTTGCGGACCCGGCGGCCATTGCCATCCTGAAGTCATGTCGGCAAAACCCATTCGGGTGGCGATTGTGGAAGACCAGGAACTGATGGCAGCGGGACTCAAACTTTGGGTGGCCAGTCAGCGGGGGATCGAGATGGTGGGGTGCGCCCATGATGGCAAGGCGGGCTTGGCGATGTGTCTGGCGGAGCGCCCGGACCTGGTGCTGCTGGACCTCGAACTTCCCGGCATGGACGGCATGGAACTGGCCGGGCGGCTGGCGGTGGAGCTGCCGGGGGTGCGTCTGCTGGCGATGTCCGGACTCACGGACCCGCACACCATCTGGCGGGTAAGCCAGAGCCGGGTGCATGGCTATCTTGAAAAGACGGCGGGGCCGGAGTTGCTGCTGGAGGCGATCCAGACGGTGGCCGGCGGCGGAGTGTTCTACAGCAAGCTTTTTGCCCAAGTCAAACACGAGTGGTTGTCCCAGCCGGAGGCGTTCCAGAAGCTGTTGAGCAAACGCGAACAGGAAGTGCTGTGCCGGATGGCGTGCGGCTGGGATGAAGCGCGCATCGGAAAAGAATTGGGAATCAAACCCGTCACGGTGGGCGCGCACCGCAAAAACATCCGGCAGAAACTGGACCTGCACAGCGACCGGGAACTGCTCGCGTACGCGCGCAGGTGGGGTTTGGATTCCACCAGCTTCCGTGGCGCGGGCTGAACGTCGCGGTGCGACGGATGATAATAGCCCGGCGTTTTAACGCCGGGTTGGTCGAGAAACAATGACAAGTCCCGGAGGGACGACCGAAATTGTTAGATCAAAACAACGGCATGACGAAAACTTTGCGCCGTTCGCGAGGTCAAAAGCGGCGGTGAACGATTTTCCCGCTCCGTAGCGGCGTGTCGGCAGACCGCCGCAAATGTTCCTGCTGATTTTCTGCTGGCGGCTCTCTGCCGGGACGCCGCTACGCCAAATCCCGCTTGTCGCGCCGAAATCAGATGAAGGCGGATGGGTGATGGCCGGGGTGAGGGCGAGTGTTTGTCACGGCGAAAACCTCGTCTGCGTGGCCTGCATTGCGATGGTCTGAAGATAAATCGTCTCGGTGTGGCTGAGCTCGCCGTAGTAAGAGACGTTCAGGTTTGGCGGATGATAAATAGTGCCGTAAATCACGAGCGCCGCAAGGTAGGAACCGTTAAAGGCGGGGTGCGAATTGTCGCTGGCGTGAAGGCGGACGGGGTTCGGGTTCTTGTAATTCAATTCCCACGCATCGCCGACGGGCGCGATGAGGAAGTCATTTTTCTGCGCGGCGGCGTTTTGATGCCATTTGCGGATGCGCGCCTGCATGTCGGCGGGATTGTTGCCGATGCTCCGGTCGGCTTTGGGATCGTTCCAGTAATCGGCGTGACGCGCCCAAGTCTGGTAAAGGATGATTTTGGCATGCGGGCTGCCGGCCTTGCTGCGGTCGTAAAGGCCGGCTGCGCCCTTGAGAAAATAATAACGCCAGTTCGGAGACTGCTCGGACATGGCCGCTTCCAGACTTTGCGCCTGCAGGATGACAATGTCCCAATTCCCTTCGTCAATAAGCTTCAACGTGTCGGGAGAATTAAGTTGTTGATACAATGTCACCCCGCCGGGTGTGACGGCCTTGATTTCGGCCGGCGCGTGGCCCCCGGTGGCGGCAACATCGTGGAAAATCTGCGGGAGGTTGTTGACGCCGGTATAGCTGTTGCCGATGAACAGCACGCGCGGCGAAGCAGAATCAGGTGCGGCGGCGGACGTCGGCGCGGACCGGCCTTCGGTGGACGGCAGCCGCGCCGGGTGACTGGCGGGATCAGCATGATATTGGGCGTTGGCCTTGCTTTGATTTTTCTCCAACGACACCGCGTTGGTCGTATTGTAGTGAAAATGCTTTTGCAACTCCGGGTCGAGTTTCTTCAATTTGGCATTGGCCATCCCGCCGGGGTAAGTGAAGTAAATTTCCGTGGGCGTAACGGCGGTGACGGTCACATTGCTGAACACCTCGTCCCCCACCTTGAGCGCCGGCAATTTTTCATCCGCGCAAACCTTCAGCGCGATAAGCAACAGCCCCAGGGCAATACATGTCCCCAAACGCATGTTCCGTCTATGCTCCCTGAATAAATATTTGTCAAGCGCCGCTGCTCATCCCATCAGACATCGCTTTTACGGGAACGACCTCGATGCCGGTGTCAATGAATCCGAGGTTGCGGATAATAATCATCTTGGCTACGCCAGCATCTTCGCAATCCCGTTGTGCGAAATTTCAAGGGGACGGCGGATGATTCTCCCTCTCCGCCAACGGAGTTGGGGGAGAGGGCCGGGGTGAGGTGGCGCGTGGAACTAAATTTGTGTTTTACGCCCACCTTCAACCTGGCCTTCTCCCCCGGGGAGAAGGAATGGCAATCGCACGTTTCCGGTTTGGCGGCAGACCGTCCGGCAAATGCCGGCGCGCAAATTTTCAAGAGGACGGCGAACGATGCTCCTGCTGCGTAGCGGCGCGTCGGCAGACCGCCGCAAATTTTCAGATGGCGGCGTTCTGCCGAGACGCCGCTACGCTACATCCCGATTGCCTCGCCGAAGTCAGACGTAGACAACCGCACGTGCTTCGTCAATTAACAGCCTCATACCAAATCTTTTGAGGACAAGGAGGAGGTTTTACTCCCGGCCCGTTTTTTTGAAATTGTGTGCGTCGCGTGGCCGTAAAACACCTCGGCGCATTCCATCAGTGTCTCGGACAGCGTCGGATGCGGATGCACCGTCAGCGCGATGTCCTCGGCGGTCGCGCCCATTTCCAGCGCCAGCACCGCCTCGGAAATCAATTCACCCGCGTTGGCGCCCACGATGCCCACGCCCAGCACCCGGTCGCTGTCAGGGTCAATCAACATTTTCGTCAGGCCGTCCGTGCGATCAAATGACATCGCCCGGCCCGAGGCCGCCCACGGAAATTTCGCCACTTCGTATTTCAAGCCCTTGGCCTTCGCCTCGGCTTCGGTCAGCCCGCACCACGCCAGTTCCGGGTCGGTGAACACGACCGCCGGAATGACAATGTTTTCAAAGGTGACGTCCTCGCCGTTGATGTTCTCCACGGCAATGCGCGCCTCCTTGTGCGCCTTGTGCGCCAGCAAAATCCCGCCCGCAATGTCACCAATCGCGTAAATGTTCGGGTCATTGGTCTGTTGATGATGGTTCACCTTGACGAAACCCTTTTCATCCAGTTCCACCTTGGTATTTCCCAAGCCGATGTCGGCGCTGTTCGGCACGCGGCCCACGGCCACAAGCACGCGGTCATAAAGTTCCTCGATCTTTTGCCCGCCGTATTCCATCTCTACTTTGATTTGTTTGCCGGCGGTCGCCATCTTCGTGACCTTGGCCTTGAGCCGGATTTCCTTGAACATTTTCTTCGCGTTGGCCGCCACCGGACGGGCAAGGTCGGGATCGGCGCCGGCCAAAATGTTGTCGAGCGCCTCGACCAGCACGGTTTTGCTGCCGAGCGCGGCATAGACCGTGCCCATTTCCATGCCGATGTAACCGCCGCCCACGACGAGCAGATTTTCCGGGATGTCCTCAATTTCGAGCGCCTCGGTGGAAGTCATGATGCGCGGATTGCCAAGGTCGAACACCTTGGGCATGGCCGCCAGCGAACCGACAGCGAGGATGGCCTTTTCAAACTGGATGAATTGCTGCCCCTGCTCCGTCTCGACGCGCAACGTCTGCGAATCCTCGAAATAACCCTTTCCTTTGATCACCTGCACGCCGCGTTTTTGCGCCAGGAACGACACCCCGCCGGCGAGTTTTTCCAGAATGGACTCCTTCCACGCGCGCAGTTTTGCCAAATCCACCGTCGGCGGCGTGAACGTGATGCCCCGATGTTCGGAATCCCTGGCGGCGGTGATCTGGTGCGTCGCGTAAAGCAGTGCCTTCGATGGAATGCAGCCGCGATTCAAGCAGACGCCGCCGAGCCGCTTCTCGCGCTCGACGAGGATGACTTTCATGCCCAGGTCCGCGGCATAAAACGCCGCGGCGTATCCGCCCGGCCCCGCGCCGACCACCACGATTTGAGTTTTGATTGGGTCCATAGGAAAAATGTTAGCTGAAAAGTTCCGCCCTCACCCCGGCCCTCTCCCCCAGGAGAGGGAGAATCATCCGCTGCTTGTTGGAGTTATGAAAGCCACGGGTAATCGAACGCTTCCTGAAGCGGACGCGGGAAAGATGGTGACTGCAATTACGATAAACGCATTGCCAGACGTTATTGCTTGCCTCCCCCTCTCCCCGGGGGAGAGGGCCGGGGTGAGGGCGAGCGTAATCTTTGGCCTCGATTTGTCTCACAGTTTGATGCTTTCCTCATTGAAATCCTGCAACGCCACAACCAAATCCACCATGAACCGCGCCGCCGCGCCGCCGTCAATCACCCGGTGATCATACGACAATCCCAGCGGCGTCATCATGCGCACCTCGACCTTGCCGTCGCGCGCGACCGGTTTCATCGCGCCGCGTCCGAGGCCGAGAATGGCCACCTCCGGTTTGTTGATGATGGGCGTGAAATGCGCGCTACCAATGGCTCCCTGATTGGAGATGGTGAACGTGCCGCCCTTCATCTCCTCCGCCGTCACCTTCCGGTCGCGGGCCTTTTGTGCAAGCTGTTCCAGTTCTTTCGCCAAATCGAGCACGCTCTTTTTGTCCGCATCTCGGATGACCGGCACAATCAGGCCCTGCTCGGTGTCCACCGCGATGCCGATGTGAAAATAATCCTTGAACACAATCGTCTGCGCGATTTCATCGAGGCTGGAGTTAAAAATTGGGTGTTTCTTCAAAGTTCCGACCAGCGCCTTGAGCACGAGCGGCGTGACCGTGAGCTTTGCGCCCTTATTCTCATAAACCGGCGCGTATTTCTTCCGCAATTCGTTCAACCGCGTGAAGTCGGCGTCGTCAAACTGGGTGACATGCGGAATGGCGTTCCAGCTCTCCCGCATCCGCCGCGCAATCACCTGGCGCAATTGCGTCAGCGGCTTCTTTGTCACCGGTCCCCACTTTGAGAAATCAATCTGTTCGGCAGCGGGTTTCGCAGACGCGGCGGCTGATTTGCCTTTTTCCGTCGCCTTCTGCAAACGCGCAAGATAGGCGCGGATGTCGCCGGTGACGATTCGTCCGCCCGCCTCGCTGCCGCGCACCTTGGACAAATCAATGCCGAGTTCGCGCGCGAGCCGGCGGACCGACGGCGAGGCGACCGGCGCGGCCACCGGCTTCGGAATTTCCTCCCCGGCCCCGGCAGCAGGTTCCTCAGCGGGAGTTTCAGGCTCCGGCTTCAGCGCGGACCGGTTCGCTGCGGGAGCGGCGGCGGCGGCCGGTTGATCACCACCACTCAATGAGATGAGACGCTGGCCGACGCTGATCTTGTCGCCCGCCTTGACGTAAATTTTTGTGACGACCCCGGCAGCCGTGGACGGAACGGAAGCCACGGCCTTTTCATTTTCCAATTCAAGAATGGCCTGGTCCTTCACAATCGCGTCGCCTTCCTTGACGAAAACATTGACCACGACGCCTGATTCGGCGCCCTCTCCAAGTTTAGGAAGTTTAACATCCATAATTAACAGGGGACAAGTTGGCGGAAAACCCCGCCGCTTTCCAGAAATAATTTTCCTCGTTAACCGGAACGGCAACCGCACAAGAAGCAGGATGCGCCCGCTTCTCCTGTTTTCATCAACAATGGCAGAATCACCAGCCGTCACTTTCAGCTTTGAAACCAGCCTTTATGGCCTTTAAGCTGCCCGCATGGCATCAAAGGTCAAAGTCGCCGTTCTCGGCACCGGGTCGCTGGGACAGAACCACGTCCGCATTTACGCTGAACTCGCCGCAACCGGCCAGGTTGAACTCGCCGGCATTTTCGACACCCAGGCCGATACCGCGCGCAAAATCGCCGCCAAACATAATGCGCGCATTTTCAATTCCGTCGCGGAAGCCGCTGCTGCCGCCGACGCGTTGAATATCGTCACGCCCACCACCACGCATTTTGAACTCGCCAAATTGCTGTTGCAGCAGGGCAAACACGTCCTCGTCGAAAAGCCGATGACCGACAACACCACTCAGGCCGCCGAACTGGTCCAACTCGCGCAACAGAACAATTGCGTCCTGCAGGTCGGCCACGTCGAGCGGTTCAATCCCGTTTTCAAATACCTCGAAACGGTCGCCACCCAGCCGCGTTTCATCGAGTGCCACCGGCTCTCGCCCTATCCTGCCCGCTCGACCGACATCGGTGTCGTGCTCGATTTGATGATTCATGACCTCGACGTGGTGCTGGCGTTTGTAAAATCGCCCGTCACCAGCGTGGACGCCGTGGGCATCCCCGTTTTGAGCAAGAGCGAGGACATCGCCAACGTGCGGCTGCGATTCGCCAATGGCTGCGTCGCCAACCTCACCGCCAGCCGCATCAGCCCCGAAAAGATGCGGAAAATTCGCGTCTTCAGCGGTCCAATAAATCCCTGCTACATCTCCCTCGATTACCGCGTGCAGGAAGGCTTCATCTATCGCGTCGCCCGCGACGACGAACAGGCAAGCTCGATGCTGAAAAAAGTTCTCGCTGCCAAACTCGGCCTCGGCAAGGACTCGACCATCGTCAGCGAATTTGCTGGAAAGAAAATCGTGCGCGAGCCCGTGCCGATTGCGAAGGATGAACCGCTCAAGCTCGAACTGCAAAGCTTCGTCAACTGCGTCCGCGAAAAACAAACGCCCGTCGTCAGCGGCGAATCCGCCAAACGCGCGCTGGA
The DNA here is from genome assembly GCA_963804345.1 of uncultured Verrucomicrobiae bacterium. GTDB lineage: Bacteria > Verrucomicrobiota > Verrucomicrobiia > Limisphaerales > UBA11358 > UBA11358. The sequence goes on from CAWDPX010000004.1 coordinate 81,891, forward strand.
CCTGGCCTTTGAAATCACCCGGCAGGTGCAGCAGAGCAAATGAACCCAAAATCGTTCATGCTCATCGCCGGTGAGGCGAGCGGGGATTTGCTCGCGGCGGAACTGGTTTCCGCCTTGCACGCTCAATCTTCCACCCTCCATCCTCTATCCTCGCCGGTTTTTTTCGGCGCGGGCGGTGCGCGCATGGCGGCGGCGGGAGTTGAGCTGGCGTTCGACCTGACGCAGCACTCGGTCATCGGTATATCCGATGTGCTGAAAAATTATTTCAAGTTCCGGCAGCTGTTCAACCAGTTGCTCGCGCTGGCAATTGAGCGCAAACCGGACGTCGTCATCGGCGTGGATTACGGCGGGTTCAACCTCCGCTTCGGCCATGCCATCAAACAATACGTCCGCAAAAATCAATCAGTGTCCACGCCGTGGAACCCGAAAATCATCCAGTTCGTTTCGCCGCAAGTCTGGGCGTCGCGGCCGGGCCGGGCGAATTTGCTCGCGGCGGATTACGATCTGCTCCTGAGCATCTTCCCGTTTGAAAAGGATTGGTATGCCAAACGCGTGCCAAAGTTGCGCGTGGAATTTGTCGGACACCCCATGATTGGGAGATTTACGATTGACGATTTACGATTGACGCGCCGAAGTGAAGAACCCGCGTCAATCGCCAATCGTCAATCGCAAATTCTTCTGCTGCCCGGCAGCCGCGCCGATGAATTGCGTCGGCACTTGCCGCCCATGCTCGGCGCGTTGAAACTGATCCGGGAAAAATTGCCGTCGGCGAAGGCAAAAATGGTTTTGCCGGATGAAACTTTGAAACAACTCGCGGGCAGGCTGTCCGCGCTTCCTTCGGACATGGAAATCCAAATCGGTAATTTGCCGCAGGCGCTCGCTGGGGCCGACGCGGCCATCGCCTCGACCGGCACGGTGACGATGGAGTGCGCGTTTTTTGGCGTGCCGACGGTGACGCTCTACAAAACTTCGTGGCTCACCTACCAGATCGGCAAACGCATCGTGAAGGTGAAATGGCTGACGATGCCGAATATTCTGGCGGACGAGGAAATTTTCCCCGAATTCGTCCAAAACGCCGCCACACCAGAAAACATCGCCGCTGCCGCGCTCGAGCTTTTGCAAAATGAACCCCGCCGCATTCAAATCAAAAAGCGACTGGCGGAAGTTGTTTCGTCCCTGGGCGGCCCCGGCGCGACCAAGCATGCGGCCGCGGCGATTTTGAGTTTGTTTGAACCTCCAAGGTAGGGCGGTGCTGCCGCACCGCCCAAATTTGGCAAAGCAGCAGCTTTGCCCCACCCAAATTGAGGAGACCACCACGTTTTGACTTTCCGCGTCTTCATCGCTACTCTGGGCACATGGAATCGCTGCACGCACCGTGGCGGATTGAATACATCCTGGCGCCCAAGCCACAACTCGACACCAGCCTGTTCACCCGCATCGCCCAGTCCAATGACGACGAGGCGAACCGCGTCATCGTCCGCGACCGCACGTGCTTCGCCCTGCTCAACACCTATCCCTACAACGGCGGACACCTGATGGTCGTGCCCTACAAACAAGCCGCCGACCTGAACGGCCTGACCGAGGAGGAACTGGCGGATTTGTGGAAGCTCACCCGCCGCTGCATCAACGCGCTGACGGTGGTGATGAAGCCCGACGGCTTCAACGTGGGCATCAATCTGGGCAAGGTGGCCGGCGCGGGCATCGCGGAACATTTGCACATCCACGTCGTGCCGCGCTGGAACGGCGACACGAATTTCATGCCGGTGCTGGCCAACACCACCGTTTTGCCATCGGCGCTGAACGAGGTCGCCGCCCAATTGCGCGCGGAACTATCAAAAACATCTTTATGAAATTACGCCATCCAATCCTTTGGCTGGTTGCTACTTTCCTTTCAGCCCAAACCCTTTGGTCCGAGCCGATGCTGGCGACCAGCGACGTCGTCAAGGCAAACAATGCTTTCGCCTTGGATTTGTATAAAAATTTGGCCAAACAGCCGGGGAATCTTGTGGTGTCCCCTTTCTCCATTGATACCGCCCTTGCCATGTCCTATGCCGGTGCGCGGGGAGAAACCGCCCGCCAGATGGCTGGAGTCCTTCATCTGTCAAACGGGAACACAAATATCCATGCTTGCTTTAAGACTTTGCTGAAAGAATTGAACGAGACGAACGTCACCGGTTGTCAGCTCGAAATCGCCAATTCGCTCTGGGCACAAAAAGGATTCCCATTTTTGAAACCGTATCAGGAACTACTTCGTGACGATTACAGCGCCAGTTTGAATGAAATTGACCTGACGGGCTGGCCTAATGAATTCAATCCAACCATAGCAGCCGCGGCGCGTAAAACAATCAATGATTGGGTTGCAGAACAAACGCGGAACAAAATCACCGAGATACTTCCGCCAAGATTACCCAACCCCGAGACACAATTGATTCTTGTCAATGGCGTCTCGTTTAAGGGGACATGGGTAACCCAATTTGATAAGGCAAAAACCGCGGATTCCCCATTCCATCCAAACCCAAGCGAAACGATTTCCGTTCCCACAATGCATACAAGTGGCCATTTTCGGTATGGAGGAACCGAAATGCTTCAAGTCTTGGAACTGCCATACGTTTCCAATCGTTTCTCGATGATCATTCTTATGCCATACGAATATCTAAAGCTAAAATTGGAGGACGTTGAGAAAACACTTACCCCGACTTTAATCGAGCAACTGCGCCATAAATGTGTGAACGAAGAAGTTGGCGTTTCTCTGCCCCGATTCAAATTAGGGTCGGATTTCGATCTGAAGAAACCATTGAAGGTCATGGGAATGGAGCATGCTTTTAATGAGAGCGCCGATTTCTCCGGGATTACTCCGGAAAAACCTTTCTTTATTGATGAAGCTCTTCATAAGGCGTGCGTGGATGTGGATGAAGCGGGCACCGAGGCGGCTGCGGCTACGGTAGTCAGCTTTACTAAAGGTGGTCCAACGCTCTTTAACGCCGATCATCCTTTTTTGTTTTTCATTCGTGATAATAAAACAGGCGTTATTCTGTTTCTCGGGCGGGTTACCAATCCGCTTTTAAACGGCCAGTAATTCCGATGCCCGCCGAAACCCTTCATTTCGAGAACCCGCGTTCGCGCAGCCGCTTTTCACCCGCTTTTCACCCGCTTGACTTTGCCGGGGTTCTGGCGTGAAATTAGGTTGTGAGTGCGACAGAAATCATTGAGCAGATAAAAGGCTTGCCCGCCAACGAACGGGCGCAGGTGGCCAAATTTGTCACGGAGCAGGATGATGCCTGGATTCCCAAATCGTTCAAGCAAGGCATGGCCGATGCCGCCTTTGCAAAATGGCGCGGGCGCGGCCATTTGCCCGCCGAAAAAAACGCGGATGATTATCTGCGCCTGACACGCGATGCCAACGGCAGTTGACAGTTCAGTCCTGCTGGACGTGCTGCTGGCCGACCCGCAACACGCCAAATCTTCGGAAGCCGCCCTGCGCGAAGCGATGGCGCAAGATGGTCTGGTCGCTGGCGAGGTGGTCATCGCGGAAATCGCGCCGGTGCTGGCAGGCGCATCCATCCGCGAATTTCTTTCCGACTGGCAAATCAAATTCATCCCGTCATCCGTCGAAAGCGCGGCCCTGGCCGGGGAGATGTTCCGAGTGTATCTGGAGCGCGGCGGCAAACGTGGAAGAGTGGTTCCTGATTTTTTGATTGCGGCGCACGCCCAACTTCACGCTGATGGTTTGCTGGCGCGTGACCGCGGTTATTATCGGGATTATTTTCAGAAGTTGAACCTGCGCGATCCGGGCCTGAAAAAATAATTTCAACCATGGCCACTGAAACCCTTCATTTTGAAAACGCGCGCGTCGCGCAGCAGCTTTTCAATCACGAGCCGCGCAATCTTAAATCGCTCGAAGAACAACTCGGCGTCAAGGCCACCGCCCGCGAAGGCTGGATCAAACTCGAAGGCGCCGCTGATGCCGTCGAGCGCGCCAAGCAGCTTTTTGTGTCGCTGGAAAGCATGCTCAAGGCCGGTTCATCGGTGCGCAACCGCGAGTTCACCCACGCGCTGAACATCATCAAGCACGAGGGGGCTTCGACGCTCAAGGATTTGGTGAGCGACCGCGTGTTGACGCACGAGCGCAAGCCCGGCGTCACCGCCAAAACCGTCGGCCAGAAAAAATATCTCGACGCGATCCGCCGGCACGACATCACGTTTGGGGTCGGGCCGGCCGGCACGGGCAAAACCTATCTGGCGGTGGCCATGGCATTGACGGCGTTGCGCGAAGGAAAGGTTTCGCGGATCATCCTCACCCGCCCGGCGGTGGAGGCTGGCGAGGCGCTCGGTTTTTTGCCCGGCGACCTTTACGAAAAAATCACGCCGTATCTCCGCCCGCTGCACGACGCGCTGCATGACATGCTGCCCGCCGAGGAAATCCAGAAGCACACCGAGCGCGGCACCATTGAAATCGCGCCGCTGGCCTACATGCGGGGGCGCACGCTGAACAACGCCTTCATCATTCTTGACGAGGCGCAAAACTCGACGACCGAGCAGATGCTGATGTTCCTCACCCGGCTCGGCCACGGCTCGAAAGCCGTCATTACCGGCGATGAAACGCAGATTGATTTGCCACCGCACAAAAATTCGGGATTGCTCGAAGCACACCGCGCGTTGAAAAACACCGAAGGCATCTCGATTGTGGAACTGGGCAAGCGCGACGTCGTCCGTCACCCGCTCGTGCAGCGCATCATTTCGGCTTACGAGGATCATCGCGGCCAAAAATCCGGAGGGGCGGGCGCTGCGAGCCCCCCAATGTGATGGGCGTCGTGAAATTCCGCCCTCCGATAAAAATGAATGCTGCCGTCGCCAGCCATCAGCACACGCGGAAAATCAACCTGCGGCTGTTGGGGAAAATCGCCAACACGCTGCTCGCGGAATTGGAAATTCAAAAGGCCGAAATTGGAATCTGCCTTGTCGCCACACCGGAAATGACGCGGCTCAATGAGACCTTTCTCAAACACAAAGGTTCGACGGACGTGATTACATTCGATTATCAGGACAGTGCAGGACAGGTTTCCGGCCTGTCTCATTCTAAAATTCGAAATGTCAGAGACAGGCAGGATGCTTGTCCTACGCTTCACGGCGAAATTTTTATTTGTGTGGATGAGGCGGTTTTGCAGGCGCGCAAATTTGGCACGAGCTGGCAGTCGGAAGTCATCCGCTACATAATCCACGGGGTTTTGCATCTGCTCGGTTTTGATGATTCGAGCGCGGGCGCCCGGCGCAAAATGAAACGGGAGGAAACCCGCCGGTTGCGCGAAATCACCCGCCGCTTTCCCTTGAGCAAACTTTGATGCGGCCCTAGACTCGGCGCATGGAACAGAAAAGCTTCCTTGCCCGCTGGCGGTCGAGTTTTTTAACGGGGCTGGCGGTTACTTTCCCCACCCTGGTCACGCTGGCGGCGGTCAAATGGCTTGTGGGCACGATTTCCAGCGTGACGGATTTGCTTCTGTTTTTTTTGCCCCGCACCCTCACGCACGAAAGCCTGGTCAACGCCAACGACGGCAAGGGCCCGATGTTCTGGTATTGGAGCCTGGTGGCGTTGGTGCTCGCCGTGGTTTTGATTTCAGCCGCGGGCGTGCTGGCGCGTTATTACATTGGCAAAAAAGTGATTGATTGGACCGACCGCGTGTTGATGCGGGTGCCGCTGTTGAATAAATTTTACGGGGCCATCAAACAGGTCAACGATGCGTTTGCCGGAAACAAACATTCGTTCAAGACCGTCGTGCTGGTGGAATTTCCCGGGCCGGGAAATTATGCCGTTGGCTTTATCACCAGCGAACAGCAGGGCGAAATTCAGCAAAAGGCCGGCCGGAACCTCGTTAGTGTCTTTGTCCCAACCACGCCCAATCCCACCTCCGGCTTTCTACTTCTGGTGCCGGAGGAGAAACTCACCAAACTCGACATGAGCGTAACCGATGCCATCAAATACATCGTCAGCCTGGGCTCGATTTCGCAGGAATATCCGCCGCCGCCCTATTCCAAATTATCAACCACGGATGAACACGGATAAACACGGATTGGAAAAAGAAATGGCAAATTGTTTGCAGGTAGGGTGCGTCACTCCGTGCGCGCCGCGGTCTGTGTTCGCACGAACGGCGGGCAGGGGACTGCCCGCCCTACCCGTCACTCCATGTCTTATCCGTGTCCATCCGTGTTCATCCGTGGTTAAATTCTTCCGATGATTGAATCCGCCACCGGCCTCATCCTGCGGACGCGTCCGCTTACGGAAACCAGCCTCATTGTCCACTGGCTCGCACCGGATTTCGGGCGCATCGCCACTGTCGCCAAAGGCGCGCGCCGGATTCAATCGCCGTTTCTCGGCAAATTGGATTTGTTTTATGTGGCGGATATTTCGTTCAGCCGCAGCCGCCGTTCCGATTTGCACACGCTCCGTGAAATCAGTTTGCGCGAGACCCACGGCGCGCTGCGTCAGGACCTCCGCCGGTTGCGCCAGGCCGCCTACGCCGCGTCGTTGGTCGAGCAGGCCACGGAAACCGGGACGCCATTGCCCGGCATTTTTGAATTGATGAACGGTTTTCTGGGCTGCCTTTGCCGGCAAAAATCCGCGCCGCAAATTGTTCTGGCCTTTGAACTCAAGCTCCTGCATGAACTCGGCCTGGAACCGGATTTGGGGGAAACCAAACTGACGCCCGGCGCCAAACAAATCGTCCGCGCGCTGATGCAAAACGACTGGGCGGCGTGTTCGCGTTTGAAGCCCACCCGCGCGCAAGCCGGCGAATTGCGGCAGTTCCTTGATGGGTTTCTGATGTTTCATCTGGGGCGCCTGCCGCGGGGGCGCACAACGGCCCTGACGGATGATTAGCCCGGCTGTTGGAGGCGCCCGCTGGGAACAATAGGGCTTTCCGAAATGACGCCCTAATGGCATGATTATTGCGCAATTTAGGAAATCGATCGAAATGACAAGAAAATATTTCAGATTCTCCACATTGCGAATGCAGTTGGTCGGCAGCGTTTTTTTGCTCATCACCCCGGCCTGGCTGGTGATGTATATTTTTGACCTGCCCCTGAGCGGGTTTGTGGTGGGGATACTGGCGCTGGCCGCATCGTGGTTCGGCGGGGAACACTTCATTTTGCGCGAGGTGCGCGCCTTGTCCAGTGTCGCTCAGCGGATTGCCGAGGGTGATTTTAGCGCCCGCACCGGGCTGAAACCCTCGGAAAACGAACTCGGCCAGCTCACCAAGGGTTTTGACCTGATGGCCGACTCGCTGGAGCGGCACGTCAAAAATCTCGAAGCCGCGGAAAAAAACCTGCTGAATCGCACGTTCCAGCAAACCGTTGTCGCCGCGCTCGGACAATTTGCGCTGACCAATAGTGATCTGGATGCGCTGCTGAATCAAACCGTCATGCTCGTGGCGCAAACCCTGGGCGTGGAATACTCCGCCGTGTTCGAGCAATTGCCGGCCGGGCCGCTGCGGCTGCAAGCCGGCGTTGGCTGGAAACCGGAGTACGACCGGCAGACCTCCATCCCCGGAAATGAGAATTCCCCGATCGTCTCGGCTTTGAAATCCGGCGACCCCGTTGTCACCGCCGATCTGAAGGCCGAATCGCGAATCTCGGCGTCGCCGTTTCTGGCCGAACACGGTGTTGTCAGCGGGATCACCGTCGCCATTCCCACTCACGACCAGCCCTATGGCATGCTGGGCATTTACAGCACGCACCAGCGGAAATTCAATTCGGATGAAGTGCAATTTCTCATGGCCTCCGCCACCGCCATCGGCCTGGCCGTCGAGCGCAGACGGGCCGAGGCCGAATTGCACAAACTCGCTGCGTTCGTCCAGTTGAACCCGGACGCGGCGATGGAATTGAACGAAAACGGGACCATCACCTATTTCAACGAGGCCGCGCAACATCTGGCCGCTTCCGTTTCCCGGAATCATCCCAATGAAATATTGCCGCCGGAAATTGACCGCATCATCCGCGAATGCCTCGCCAGCGGACAAGGCAAGGTGCGTCTGGAAACCAAGTTGGATGGGCGCACGTTTTCGTGGTCGGTCAATCCCGTACTGCCGAGCAATGTGGTGCATTGCTACGTCGAAGACATCACCGAACGGCTGAGTCTGGAGGCGCAACTGCGTCAGGCGCAAAAGATGGAATCCATCGGCCAGCTCGCCGCCGGTGTCGCGCATGACTTCAATAACATGCTCACGATCATTCAGGGCCATTCCAGCTCGCTGCTCTCCAAGCCCACCTTGCCGCCGGAGGTGGTTGACTCGGTGCAGGCCGTCTATTTTGCCGCCGAACGCGCCGCGGGCCTTACGCGCCAGTTGCTCATGTTCAGCCGCAAGAATGTCATGCAGCCCGAGCTGCTCGATTTGCAGAAAGTTGTCGGCAACATGAGCAAGATGTTGGAGCGTCTCCTCGGGGAAACCATCGCGCTTGAATTTCAGCCGGCAGCGGAAAATTCATTTGTTCTGGGCGATAGCGGCATGATCGAACAGGTCGTGATGAACCTCTCCCTCAACGCCCGCGATGCCATGACACGCGGCGGCCGGCTGAACATCGGCATCGAGACCGTGGACCTTGACGCCGCTTTCATCGAAACCCATCCCCAGGCGCGGGCGGGACATTTTGTTCGTTTGCGCGTCACGGACAATGGTACCGGCATGAATTCCGCCACGCTGAGCCGCATCTTTGAACCGTTTTTTACCACGAAAGACATCGGCAAGGGTACCGGCCTCGGCCTGGCGACCGTTTATGGCATTGTCAAACAACATGAAGGCTGGGTGGAAGTGAACAGCGAATCCGGCAAAGGCAGCACGTTCGACGTGTTTCTTCCCGCCAGCGACCAGGTGCCCGCCTTTGCAGCAGAAGACGCGGCCTCCGCTGGCCCGGTCGTCGGCGGCTCGGAAACCATCCTCATTGTTGAAGACGAACCGGTTCTGCGGAGCATGGCCCGCGACATCCTTGAAGAGTGCGGTTATCGGATCCTGGAAGCGTCATCCGGCCGGGAAGCCCTTGACGTATGGAGTCAGCGCGCGAATGAAATTGATTTGCTCCTGACCGACATGGTGATGCCCGACGGCATTTCCGGCGCGGACCTCGCCGAAGAATTGCTGGCCAGCCGGCCCCGCCTGAAAGTTGTTTTTGCCAGCGGCTATACCGCCAATGAAGTGAACCAGAAAGTGCTGGCCCGGACCCGCGCGTGTTTTCTTGCAAAACCCTACTCCCACGCCGAACTCGCCAAATCCGTCCGCGATTGCCTCGACCAGAACAACCGCGCCGATGCGGCGGCTGGATAATTGACCCCGCATGGAAACCCGCGCGCAGGGAGATGTCACGATCGCCGTTTTGAGCGACATCCATCAAGCCGGTCCCGCCGAGCGCGCCCGCGGCGAAGATTACGAATTTTGCACCATCGCCAATCCCATGCTCCGCGCCGTCGCGCGCGCCTACCGGCATTTGATCTGGATGCGCCACCCGCTCGACCAGGGACGGCAACTCGACCGTTTTCTGGCCGAAATCGGGCCGGTGGATTATGTCGTGGCCAACGGGGATTACGCGTGCGACACCGCATATGTGGGCGTGAGCGACCCGGGATCGTTCCAAAGCGCCCAGGAATGTCTCGGCAAGCTCCGCGCGAAATTCGGCGACCGCGCGCGGTTCACCATCGGCGACCATGAACTGGGCAAGTTGACCCTGTTTGGCGGGAAGGGAGGGATGCAACTGGCGAGCTGGCGTTGCGCCACGCAGCAGCTCGGTTTGCAACCGTTCTGGAAACTGGCCATCGGGCGTTACCTGCTCCTGGGTGTGGCCTCGCCGCTAATCGCCCTGCCCGCAAACCAGGCGGACGTGCCGCCGGCGGATTGGCCGGAATGGCAGCTTTTGCGCGAGGCTCACCTCGCCGAAATCCGCGCCGCCTTTGACGCGCTTCAGCCGGGGCAACGCGTGCTGTTGTTCTGTCACGACCCCACGGCGCTGCCGTTTTTGTGGCGCGAGGACCCGGTGCGCCGCCGCCTGCCGCAGGTGGAACAAACCATCATCGGGCACCTGCACACGCGGCTGATTTTATGGAAAAGCCGGGTGTTGTCGGGAATTCCGCCCATCCGGTTTCTGGGCCGGAATGTCAGCCGGTTCAGTTCGGCGCTGCATGAGGCGCATCGTTGGTGGCCGTTCCGGGTGCGATTATGCCCGGCCCTGTCCGGCACCGAACTGCTGAACGATGGCGGCTATTACACGATGAAAATTGACCCGGCGGCGAACCAACCGGCGCGATTCACCTTCCATCCGCTGCCGCGGTAAACCTCTAAGCAAAGTAGCCGCCGTCGTTGGTCGGCACAAATAAATGGCAGAAAAACGGGTCAGTTCTTATGAATGGCTACTTTATACCTTTCCCCTGCCGCCAGCGATACAACAAGGTGTTTACATTGGCCACACTGCCCATCTGCAAGCGTGCCGCGATCCATGCCACCGGCACCAGCGTTTCCTGCCGCAACCGCACTGCAATCTTCACCTTCTCAAACTCGCCTTTCTTCCGTTCCCCCAGCGTTGCCTCCGTCCACCGGCACCGTCGCAACTCCTCCTTTACCACTTGTTCAGCCTGCTCCTGCTGACTTTCCTGTCGCTCCTCGCCATAGTGCTCCGGCCCCAGCCGTTGGCTCATTTGTCCCAGCAACTCCTGCTTTAAAAAACGGGTCAGTTCTTATGAACAGCTACTTTTTGCATTTCCCCTGCCGCCAGCGATACAACAAGGTGTTTACATTGGCCACACTGCCCATCTGCAAGCGTGCCGCAATCCATGCCACCGGCACCAGCGTTTCCTGCCGCAACCGCACTGCAATCTTCACCTTCTCAATCTCGCCTTTCTTCCGTTCCCCCAGCGTTGCCTCCATCCATCGGCGCCGTCGCAACTCCTCCTTTACCACTTGTTCGGCCTGCACCATCTGACTTTCCTGTCGCTCCTGTCCGTAGTGCTCCGGCCCCAGCCGTTTGCTCATTTGTCCCAGCAACTCCTGCTTTAACGCCTGCTCGCCGAAAAACCAACCCCGCCGAATCGGTTTGTAGGTCGCGCCGTTCTCGGCCGCTCGCCTTGCTTCCATCTGTCGCTCCAACTCCCGCCGCCCCGCCGCACTGTCTTGGGGTATCCCCGACTCCCCCATCACCCGTCTCACCCGCAACCAACCCGGTCGTTTCTTGGGCGCCCGCAGATACTCCGGCCAACTGCTCCACCGGTACTCCCGTAACGCCTGCTCCGGCCTCAACGTTTTGGCCCGCGCCGGATTCAAATGCACATACTCGCACACCGTCCTGAGATACCCGCTGCCCGAGCCGTCCACGATCAGCGATTTGTACCGCCCACTGAACAGGTGCCCGAACAGTTTATGCCGCCGATTAAAGCGTCCGGTATAGGTGCCCAAAAACCATTTCATTCCCGCCACCAGCGTCGGCTGCGGCGTCTCCACCACCAGATGAAAGTGGTTGGGCATCAGACAATACGCCTGCACCTGCCACCCGCTGCGGACACAAGCTTCGCCCAAGGTCTCCACAAACTGCTTCCGGTCGGCATCATCCCCGAAGATGGGTTCGCGCCGGTCGCCCCGATTCATCACATGATAAATCGCTCCAGGATATTCCACTCTCAGTTTCCGCGCCATGACCGGCAGAGTAGGGTTCAGCCCTAATACTAGTCAATCATAAGAACTGACCCGTTTTTTGGCGATTACCGCCAAGGCGAATCTGGAGTTGAAGGCGGCGGAAGTGTTGGCGGACGCGGGCTATTATAACGCGGCGGAAGTGGACCGGTGTGCCGAACAAGGAATCACGGCCTACATACCCAAAGCGGACACGAGTGCGAACACGGCGCGGGGATTGTATGGCAAGAGCCGGTTCAAGTACGACGCGCAGAAGGATGTGTACGTGTGTCCGGCCGGAGCGGAGTTAACGCATCGGTTCAACACGTATGAACTGGGACGGGAGTTGAGATATTATCGGGCGAGCGGGTGCAAGGGGTGCGCGTTGAAGAAGCAATGTACGCGGAACAAGGCCAACCGGACGATCACGCGGGAGGAGAATGAAGGCTTGATGGAAGCGATGGCGTTGCGGATGGCGGCGCAACCGGAGAAGTTCAAGTTACGGAAGACTTTGGCCGAACATCCCTTCGGGACGATCAAGCGGTGGTTTGGGTACACGCACTTTTTGCTGAAGGGCTTGGTGAAAGTACGGACGGAATGGAGTCTGACGACGCTGGCGTACAATCTCAAACGGGTGCTGAACCTGGTGAGCTTCGAGAAACTGATGGCAGCGGTGGGAGTGAAAGTCCCGCAAAGGGCTTGAACGGGGCGGGCGGAGCCTTTTTTTCGTTGGATCATCCCTTAATCCTCCCGGGCAGCTGTCCGGACGAACGCAATCTCCAACCGACAAAAAACCGGCGGTCTGAAAACCAGATCGCCGGTCAAACTTTTTCCCCGCCGATCACTCACCCCGCGCCGGACTTTTCACACAGCCTCGCGCGGTGTTGAACCCAGCCGCTGCGCGGCAGGAACGCTTGCCGGGCGCTTGGTTGACAATCCTGCGTCAAGAGTTGATGATCGGCTCATGCAACTTGGTTCGGACTTAAATCAAATTTCGATGGCAGAATCGGATTAAGTTCTGGCAAAAGCAAGGCGGATGTGATAAAAGCAAAAGGCATATTTTTTCCGGGGGTTTAAGGGGGGCCGCTTTTAAATCATTGGCTTTTTTGACTGCCGGTTTCACGTTTGGCGAAGGTTGCCAGGTTAGTTCCCCGGGCTGGTTCAACAACGGATTGATTCGACGCTCCGCGCGACTACCCCTCCCAAACTACGAACCTCCCACTCGCGCTCCGGTCGATTCAATCCTTTGGTCATTAGGCTGCACTCGTCTCCGTCTGCCAGCAAAATCTAAAATGATGCCGCCGGCCAACATCGGCAACGCGCCTGCTAAAAACGACGGCCACTGCTCTGCAAATGCAAAAATCCCACTTCTGACATCCTGATAAACATCATCTCGCGAGTAAGACTGTCTTTCGGGAATCTTTGCCATCTGCTGGTCAGTCAAAGAACGAACCGAGGAGAATAATGTGACAGGCATATAGCAAAACCACGCAAATCCCACTAGCAATAATATGTATCCGAATAAGCGCATAAAGTCTGTGCAGCCTAACGTCCAGAGCTCAGGCGCGCGGGACCAACCAGCGTGAACCGCGAAGCGGAACTGGACCGGCCATCCCGCGTTGCCTGCAGCGATTTAGGCGTCGTGGACATACTCATCCAATAACAAAAACGATAACTGCCAGCACATAAAAAATGCTGACCACCACCAAAAGCCGGCTGAACCATCTCGGCAGAGATGCCTGCGAGCGCGCCCTCAACCAAAACGCCAGACAAAGCCAAGCGACACAAAATGCACCGGCAGCGAAAATCATGTGTCCGCGAAAACTCTCGGCTCCTGTGCGAGGAACAACCGTCATGGCTGAAAGCCCGAAGATGGCAAGCAAACTCATCAACGCGCAAATCAGCGGCATGATAAATAGTGCTCTCATGGTGCGACGCCTAACGACCCGGATCAGCGACGGGTCGAACTGAGAAAGACTTTATGAGCGACCAAATGGGGCAAATGTTTAGAGACGAAATGATGCATGTCCGGCTGTCCCTCGAAGCTGAGGAAAGGGAACGGGCTGGCCAAACTGAAACGGCCAATACCCGTTCGCTGAATCCGGTTTGTTCGGCGGCAACGTCCAACAACCAGCCAGCACCCGAAGCGGAAGATGACTTTTGGGACGGAGAAACAGAACCAACATGCCCGTCATGCGGCGGCGAGGGCATGGTGGAATATCTGGACGCCGGCCCAAGCGCGTGGGGAGAAGATTGTCCCAGCGAAAAAAACCACATGGTGAGATGCCCTAACTGTCGAGGCTCAGGGCTGCTGAAAGATGCCTCATCGTGCTAAATGCAGCCGAACATTCTAATTCGATATCATATTTGACGCCTATCTCGGCGTCATGGAATCATAATATTCCTTGCTTTCTGGCTTGTCCATAAGATTTTATCACGGATGTGAACCCTCATATTGAAACGGCAAAGGCGTCACGGCCACTGGAAGGCTTCATTCCCAATCCCAAGCTCAAATTGCTGGATCAACTCAGTGAGGTGGCGCGATTCAAACATTACTCCATCCGCACCGAGGAAGCTTATCGGCAATGGGTCAGACGGTTTCTGCAATTTCATCGGCGGGGAGGTTCGGTGTCCGCCGGGGGCTGGCGTCATCCGCGCGAGCTGGGAGCCGCTGAAGTGCAGGCGTTTCTCAACGATTTGGCGATGAACCAGAAGGTGGCGGTGTCCACGCAAAATCAAGCCCTCAACGGGCTGGTGTTTCTGTATCGCGAAGTGTTGCACATGGAATTGGGGGAGATTGGCAAGATCGAGCGGCCCCGGCGCCCGGCGCGGTTGCCGGTGGTGTTGACGCGTGCCGAAGCGCATCGGTTGCTCGCCGGGATGACGGGCACGCACCAGTTGATGGCCAGCTTGTTGTATGGGACGGGCATGAGGTTGATGGAATGTGTGCGATTGAGAGTCAAAGATGTTGATTTTGCCGCCAACCACATCATGGTGCGCGACGGCAAAGGATTCAAGGATCGGGTGACGATGCTGCCGGACAGCCTGAAGGCGAAGCTCCAAACTCACTTGAAACGGGTGAAGTTGTTGCACGAGAAAGATCTGGCAGCGGGGCAGGGCAAGGTGTATCTCCCGTTTGCCTTGGGCAAGAAGTATCCCAACGCGGAACGGGAGTGGGCCTGGCAATATGTTTTTCCGGCAGCGGGACTGTCGCGTGATCCGCGGAGTGTAGGAGCCGGCGCGCACGGAGTGACACGCCCTACCTTGCGGCGGCATCATGTCAACGAGCAGGGCCTGCAACGGGCGGTGAAGGAAGCGGTGCGCCTGGCGGGAATTAACAAATCAGCCTCCTGTCACAGTTTGCGACATTCGTTTGCCACCCATCTCATTGAAAAGAAATACGACCTCCGAACGGTACAGGAATTGCTCGGACATAAAGACGTGAGCACCACCCAAATTTACACTCATGTGACGGCGGATCCGGGCATCGGCGTACAAAGTCCGCTGGACAGCCTTTAGGTTTTGGGGTCTGGCGTCTGGGGTCTGGGAGATCGGATTTAGGTGGAACGCGGCGGTAATTCCGCGAGCGATTCCACCTTCTCGATCACGCTGGCCAGGGTCACCAGCCGGCGGTTGATGCGCCGGCGCAACAGTTCATCCAGTTCCGCCACCGACCGGCCAGGATGATCGAAATCCAAGAGGTCAATATCGCCAACGTCAGCGTTGTCCAACTGGGTCGCGCCGGCGAAGGCATCGGGAGCGGCGATTTTCCCCAAACATCGCCAGACGCGAACGTCCCACGGCACCTCGTCCAGCGGCGTGAGAAAGGGCGGACGGGCGAGCAGCGATTCGCCCGCGCGCGTGAGTTTGCGCAAATGACGCAACAGCCGTCCGGGAGTGGTGTGGGTGAGATGAATCACAGGGCCAAGGATTGGAAATAAAACCAGGCGTTGCAAACCCAATTCAAATTCTCCAGGGAACGAGGGTGCATCTTGATGCCCGCACCGAACGAAAACAACTCCCTCTCCCCGCCAAACGGGGAGAGGGCTGGGGCGAGGGGTTCGTACTTGTAAACATTGGCTCCTCACCCCGGCCCTCTCCTCCTTGAGGGAGGCGAGGGAGAAAAAATGGTGCCTGTGTCAAGATGCACCCAGGGCACAAGACCGATGTTCGGACGGTGCAGGAATTGCCGGGCACAAGGATGTGAGCACCACGCAAATCTACACGCACGTCATGCAAAAGCCGGGCATTGGAGTTAAAAGTCCGCTGGATGCGTTGTAAGGGTCTGGCGTCTGGAAAATTGGAGATGGCCGCGTAAAGCGGCGGAGCCGCCACGCGGTTTTTACGCAGTGGGAAACATTCAACATTCAACAACCAACATTCAACATTCAACATCGAATGGGGGCTCGTGTAACTCGCCCCTCCGACGAACAATGAGATAATAATTTCGAGGACGAGCCGGCTTCGTTACACTTCCGTCTTCGTCCCGCCTTGCGGGGCTGCGCCGAGACAAGTCGCCGCGCCAAAGAACGAGGAGGAAGGGAAACATCCAACATTCAACATTCAACATCCAACGTCGAACATCCAACGTCGAATGGGGGCTCGTGTAACTCGCCCTTCCGAAGATCGTGTCCTGTCGTGGTTGTTGAGTTTGGGACTCGTGCAACTCGCCCTTCCGAAGATCGTGGTTATCCGTGGTTAAAATGGGTCTCGCAGAGTTCGACCCTCCGGCGTAAACGGGTCTTGAGGTTGACAAATGACTGCGGGTTTTCGTTTCGCGAGGACGCTCTTCCCGCCGGTTGAGCCATCGCCCGGCGGCGCGAAGTTTAATTCCCGCGGTTATTTTACTTTCTTCAGCAAACTGTTCAGCAGGTTGCCCACCTGCGAAGCGCCGTTGGTGGCCGTGCCGACAATGCCGCTGGTGAGGGATTTTACGGCCATGCCGCCCAAGGCCAGCTTGTTGATGTCCGCCTTCGGATTGCCAATCGTTCCCTCCATCGCCAAAAATTGCGGCAAAGGAACATAGGCGGCGCTGGCGGGAGCGTTGCCGGAAGCGAGATTGAGTTGTTTGCCAATGGACCGGCTCACAGAAACGGCGATGGGAATGTTGATGGTGGAGTTGGTCAGCACCCGGGCCAGGGCGATGCCACCCTGGCCGTCGGCTTTGAAGGCCGCGCTTTGCACCGAAGCTGAGGTCAAATCAATCCGCCCGCCGCCCGCCTTGATTTGGGCGTTGATGACCTGGATGGGCGATTTTTTAAGTTCATCCATCAATCCGCCGCCCTGTCCGGTCACCTGGCCCAACAGCGAAGCGATGGCGCTTTCCGGACTGCTCAAAAGCTGGGGGATGGTGGCAATGACATTAATCAATGTTTTAAGGATGGCACTATGCACGTCCATCACGGACAGGTTCAAATTGGTGACGCCGCCGGCAAACTGCCCCGTGAGGTTCCTTTGCAAACTCGCGCCGGTTATGCCCGCGCCGTTGAGCTTCGACTGGGCCGTAAAGGTTCCGCCCATCTGACCTTTGCGATCGGGCATAAAAGTATTCACCAGTGGTGTAAACGGAACCCGGTCGGCGCCGAAGGCCAGATCGTATTTGTAACCCGGCACATCCAGGTTCAAATCCACCATGGCGTTCACGGGCGCGCCGTTGAGTGTGAGCTGGAATGGCTTCATCGTCACGTGCCCGCCATCCACGGTCACCGTCGTCTGCCAATGGGTGATCTCGATTTCGCGCAGATAGAGCCGCCCGATGTCGGCCGCGACGGTGAAATTTTTCAGCGGGAAATTTTTTGCCGGCGGTTCCTGGCCGGCGCCGGCGGAATCCGGGGCGGTTTGGGTTGCCGCCGCGGCGGGTTTATTGCCACCTTTCGGACCGCCGGCGAACAAATCGTAATAGCTGGTCACGTCGAGCGAATCGGCGGTGAGCTTGAGGTTCCCGCGGACCGCGTTCGTCTGCGAATAATCCACCTGTCCCTGCAACCGGACCTGGTTTTGCGCCCGTTTGGTGGGGGTGAGGGTGATTTGAAATTGACGGATGTCCGCCGATCGCTTTTTCACGGCGGTGTCAATTTCCAACCGGGCCTCCAGCGGCGTGGCGGGAAGCTGCCGCTGCGGGTCGGATACGACGAGATTCGCCACCTGCAGGGAGGCTTTGATGGCGGAACTGGCCTGGGGATCATATTGCACGGAGGCGTTGCCGTTGACGGTGAGGGAGACGAGTTTTTTGTCCGCCAACAGCGGTTCCAGGAACGGGCGCAGGCCGTTTTGGTTGAAACCCGACAGGCTGGCGGCCAGTTGCGCCGTTTCATGCGCGGGGTTGAATTTGCCGGTAACTTCAAAGGCGCCGCCGGCATTTCCGCCCTGCGTCAATTTGCCCGTGATTTTGTTGATTTGGATTTGCTCCGGAGTTTGGCTCACGTCGAGGTCCATTGTGCTTCCGTAATCGCGGAATTGGTTCTGGCCGGCCCGGCCCGTGAGATTGGCGAACTCCAGTTTGCCGGTGACGGTTTGCGTGTTTTGTTTCTGGGTGACGCGTCCCTTCAATTCAACGGTGCCGGATGAAAAGCTCATGCCCGGTTGGGGAATGGCCTGAGCCAATACAGCCATTGAAGCTTGCAGCGCCACCTGCAGGTCCGCGTTTCCGCCCGCAAGGTCATACGTGCCGGAACCGGTGACGATGGCCAGCGACTGGTTTTGCCGGATGGCTTGCAACCGGTATTCGCTCAAGTTGAATTGTTTGAAATTCACCGCCTGTCCGCGCGCTTTCAAATTCACCGACGACAGAATCAGTTGATTGCCGCCGATTCGGGCCGCGAAATTGTTGATCTGCGAAACCAGGTCGAAGGTGAGTTGCCGCCCGCCCTGCTGCGATGACAATTTCAATGTTAAATCCACATTGCCCGCGGGGGCGGCGTTGCCGGCGAACGGCTTCCAATCCGCGAGACTCAAACCCGTGACGGCCAGATCGAGCGCGGAATCTCCGGCTCCGGTGGCGCTTTTTCCCCAGGCCAGGTTCATGGGCCGGGTCAGGCGCGCGGTCAACAGCGGATTGCCGTTCTGCGTGCCCGCCACATTCAGCCCGCTGAGCAGCGCCGTCTGCGCCGGGCCGTCCACCGTGGCGGCGTAGCTGGCACTGAGATTGAGGGTGGGCGTTGTTTGCCCCGCGCGGGTCAATTGCACATGGCCCGCGTCGAACCGGCCCGTGGCGTTGATGACGGAGCCGGCCCTGGTCAATTCGATGTCGTTGCTGGAACTGATTGTGGTGGTGCCGAAATCAATCCCGCCCGCGCCTCCGGCCAGGTTCAACAATCGCCGGTCAATGCCCCGCAGTTCCACCTTCAAGCGGCCTTCCATTTTCGCCATGTCCAGCGGTCCGCTGACGGCCAGTTCGCCCAGCGGCGCCCCGCCTCTTTGAAAATGCAGCACCGCCTGTTTGATTTGCGCCGGGGTCACGTCGCAATCCAGCACGGCGCTGAACCCGGAAAAGTCGCCGAACACGCCATCGGCGCGCGAAACGTCCAGGCGCGCCTGGCCGGTGACGGGAGCGGGTTTCAAGCCGGCACTCAATGTGAAATTATAATTGCCCTGCACGGCGGCCTGCAAATGTCCCGCCTGCCCGGTGGGCGGGTTGTTCTCCATTTGGATGAGCGCACCCAACTGAAGCGTGCCGGACTGCCCGTTTTTCAAGTTGGCCAACATCACATTCACGTTTCCCACTTCCAGGGAATCGCGGCGGTTGCCGGGAAAATTTTTAATCTTCCGGAAGGTGGCGTTGCTCAGGGTGAACTTCCGCACCTCAATTTGCGGCGGCTTCGAGGATTTGCCGGGGCGCGACGGTTTGGATTCGGACGGCTTTTTCTCCGATGCCTTCAATGCGTCCCAGTTGCTGCTGCCGTCCGGGTTTTCGATCAGGCTGACCGTGGGCGACATGAGCACGATTTCGGCGATGCGGGGTTTGCCGCGGAGGATGCTCCACAGGCTGTAGGTGGCGCGGACTTCCGGCGCGGTGATGAACGGTTCCTGGCCCTTCGCCTGCACTTTCAGGCCGCGCACGGTGATTTTGCTGAACGGATGGACGGAGATGTCGGTGACGGTGACGTCCGCGTGAATTGCGGCGCTCAGGCGGGGCAGAATGACGCGTTTGATGAAACCGGAACTCGTCACGACCAGATACGCCACCAGCGCCAGGATCACCAGCACCCCGGCAACGCACGCCGCAATGAGCAGCGCGCGTTGCAGCCGGCTTCGCTCCTTTTCGATGGTCAGTGACGCAATCGTTGCCATAAGGCGTTCCGTTTAACGGTTTGGGCCGCAGCGTTTCAGAACTGCCACCGCGGCGGTCTTCACCAGCCGTATGGTTGCGTTATTACACCGTCATCACCGCATTATTCAATTAAAATCACACAAGAAGTTTCATTAAAAAATGGCCGGCACCGTCCGTTTTCGCTTCCCCCCTTCCCGCCAGCCAATATATTTATTAAAAATGTGATTGATACCGACGCAACGCTTGCCGCTTACCTTCCGACGTTGAAATCCGCAACCTGGCTGGCCCTCGACACCGAGGCGGACAGCCTGCACGCCTATCCGGAAAAGGTCTGCCTGATTCAAATCAGCACGGCCGCCGGCGACGAATTGATTGACCCGCTGGCGAATACAAATCTGGACCCGCTGCTCGACGCGCTGGCCGGCCACGAACTCATCATGCACGGCGCAGATTACGATTTGCGCCTGTTCCGCAAACATCACGAGTTTGTCCCGCGCGCCATTTTCGACACCATGCTGGCGGCGCGGCTTTTGGGCGAACGGCATTTCGGTTTGAGTTCGCTCGCGGAAAAATTTCTCGGCGTGAAACTGGACAAGGCTTCGCAAAAGGCCGATTGGGCGCGGCGTCCGCTCACCGAACGGATGGAAATCTACGCGCGCAACGACACGCATCACCTCAAACCGCTGGCCGACAAGCTGAAACTTGAACTCCAAAACAAGAACCGCCTGGGCTGGCACCAGGAAGCGTGCGCGCGATTGATTGTGGATTGTTCGCAACCAACCGTCGTGGACGGGGATTCCATCTGGCGGGTGAAAGGCAGCCATGCGCTGAATCGTCATGCGCTGGCCGTGATGCGCGAGCTTTGGCAATGGCGCGAAACCGAGGCCATAGCCGCAAACCGCCCGCCGTATTTTATCATGAGCCACGAAAAAATGGTTGAACTCGCCGAAGCCGCCGCCGCGCATCAGCCCATCGAACCCCTCCTGTCGCCGCGGCTGTCGCCGCGCCGCCGCGACACCCTGACGGCGGCCATTCGGGCCGGCCTGGCGTTGCCGCACGACCGGCATCCGGAAAAAATCCGGCATTATTCCACCCGGCCCACCGAGGCCGAGATGCGCCGTTATCGCGAATTGGAAAAACGCCGCGACGCAAACGCGCACCAGTTGGGCATTGACCCCACCCTCATCGCCCCGCGCGCGGTGCTGGGGGATTTG
The DNA here is from genome assembly GCA_963804345.1 of uncultured Verrucomicrobiae bacterium. Lineage (GTDB taxonomy): Bacteria > Verrucomicrobiota > Verrucomicrobiia > Limisphaerales > UBA11358 > UBA11358. The sequence continues at coordinate 103,010 of CAWDPX010000004.1, forward strand.
GCACGGGATTGGGACCGGCACGCGCCGGAATTGATGAACTGGCAGCGGGAGTTGATGAAATGATGCATCCACGCGCAATGCCGCCCCGTCAGGAATAGGCGCCGATTATCATTGGGCAGTGGTATAAACACTTGGCGTCGATCAGGGACCGCGGTTACAGTTGATGGCATGAACGCGTTCCCCGTCAGCCCGGAAAAGGAAAGCCAGCTCACGCAACGCATGGCCGCGCTGGGTGTGCGCGAGGCCGACATCGAGGAAACCTTTGTCCGCTCCGGCGGCCACGGCGGGCAGAACGTCAACAAGACCTCCACCTGCGTCATGCTGCTGCACCGTCCCACCGGCCTGCAGGTGAAATGCCAGGCCACGCGACAGCAGGGACTCAACCGCTTCATCGCCCGCCGCCTGCTGCTGGACAAGATTGAAGCGATGAAACGCGGCTACGTGGCCGCGCAACGCGCCGAGATTGAGAAGATCCGCCGCCAGAAACGCCGTCGCAGCCGCCGGGCGAAAAACCGGATGCTCGCCGACAAATCCCATCACGCCGACAAGAAGGCGTCGCGCCGTCCGGTGGGAATGGAATAGAAAACCTTTCAACCGCTCCGCTCCGCTCATTAGCGCTGATCAGCGGTTCTCGTTCATGTCCGCTTCGGCTGGCCGATGGACTCGCATCGCCGGCAAAAATAAATCGCCGATTTGTCAGATTGAATGCTTGTGGTTCGGGAGAATGTGCTAACATCCTCGTTCATGAACATCCTGATTGAAGACGCCGAGAAGCTGGAATATTTGACCAGCGACAACCGCTGGACAAAAAAAGCATCCGAAGGCAAAAACTTCGGGGCCACCGGAGCCGCCTTTGAGGTCGCTAAACAAGAACCGATTGGCAAATTCAACATCGTCTTTTACATCCCCCAGACGAAACAATTCATCAACATGGATCACGGCCGGGGCAGGGGACTTGCCGAAGCCAGCCTGGTTGCAGAGACCGTCCCCGCAGCGGCATAAAGCGGCGCGCAAGCCGGCGCGGAAGGCTGCCGCGAATGGACACGAATGCGCAGGCAGGCGTCCGGCCCATACGGGCAATGGAGCAACAGCTTGCCGTGCCGGGCGGCGGCATCCCTTCTGGCAGCGCCCATTTCAATCACCATTCACATCTGAACGAAGGAGGAATGGCTGATCAGAGCGGACGCCAAAACGGACACACTTTTTTCTACTTCGTGAGAATTTGGTGTAACTGGCGTCAATGCCCGCGACCGGCGCGCAAGGCAAGACCAGCCGGCGCGGGGAGGGGTTGATATTGAATAAAATTCAAGTAAGTTATAACCAAACCGGCATGGTTTTAGCTCCGCGAATATCAACAAAATGGCTGCCAGGATTGAATTTCCGTCATTGATGGAGAAGGAGCGCGGCGTGAAGCTTGGACTTCCTTTCGAGCTTCGGAATCGAAACCGTGGTTTCCTTTTGTTGGGCAAGTGTCACCCGTGCGCGGGGGTGAGGGCATTTTGGCAGCTTTACCGGTCATTTCTGACGGTGATGGCGCTCCTTTGTCTTCTGGGTCCGGTTCGCAGCCTTGCCCTCGACCCGGCCAAGACTGTTTATCAGTACAACTGCCAGTCATGGACCCGCCGGGAGGATCTGCCGGCGAACAGCATCAATGCCATTATGCAGACCAAAGACGGCTATCTTTGGCTGGGAACCTCCAAGGGGCTGGTACGGTTCGACGGCTTTGAGTTCAAGGTGATCGGCCTGCCCGACAATGTCCAATTCCGAAGCCAGGTCATCTCCAGCCTTTCGAGTTCCAAAGCGGGCGGGTTGTGGTTCGGACTCAACGCCGGTTCTCTCGGCTACTATGACGGACAAAAATTCTCTCCGGTTACGAATGTGAGCTGGGTGGAGCGGAGCATGGACGCACGTTCGATCTGGGAAGACAGCAATGCCGTGGTCTGGGTCGCGGCGCAAACTGTAACCGGCAAGTTCATCAGAGGCGCGACCAACGAAATGTCGTTCGGCAACCAATTTAAAGATGGGATGTCGATTGGCAGTGGTTCCCGGGGGCGCGTTTGGGTGGGAACCGCCCAACATGGACTCTATTATTGGCAGGATGGGAAGGTCGCCCTCTTCCCGGACGATTCAATCAACCAGAGCATCATCTTTGCCGTGGCTGAAGATTTCACCGGTCAAATCTGGGTTGGCACTGAAAACGGGCTGCGCTGTTACGATGCGAACTTCCAGCGCAAAGAGATTGGCATCCCCCGCTTCGAAGTCAGAGCCCTGCTTGTGGACCGGCACGGGGTGGTCTGGATCGGGACGAGCGGAAACGGCTTGATGTGCTACAAAGACGGCCGGTTTACCTCCTTCAAAAAAAGCGGGGGACTGGTGAACGACTTCGTGACCGCCCTTTTTGAAGACCGCGAGGGGAGCCTGTGGATTGGAACCCGGGATGGTTTGAGCCAGATCACGGATTTGAAGTTTCCCATTTATTCCAGCACCGAAGGGCTGATTGGCGGATCCTGCCATGCCGTGAGTGTTTCGCAAGCTGGGGGGCTTTGGGCGGCCATGAACGGCGGCATTTCTTACTTTGATGGCAAACGGGCCAGGAATTACACCCCGGCGGACGGATTGCCCAATCCCTACATCAAGCGGGTTCTGGAGGCGAAAAACGGCGACCTTTATCTGATTGACGGCCCGACGGTTGGAATTTTTGCGGAAGGGAAAATGGTGGCGCGGTATACACCTTCAGGCATGCCCGTGGCCATGGCCGAAGACGCTCAAGGCGTCGTTGTGTCAGTGGTAAGCAATTTGTTTCGGGTTAGCCGAACCGAGTTTGTCCCGTATTCTTTCAAGAACGGCCAGGCGCCCCCATTCGTCTGGATTCACAACCTGGCCATCGGGGGGGATGGTTCCCTCTGGCTCGCCACCGTCAATGGGATTTTTCGGGTGAAGGATGGAACCTGGCAGCAGTGGTCGGTGCCCGAAGGTCTTTCCTGGTACAACGTGCATTGGATTTTTGAGGACCGTGACGGCACCATCTGGGCGGGGTTGCTGACCGGGATGGCCCGACTGAAAAACAACCAGATCCGAAACATCACCCGGGTCAACGGTTTGTTTGATGACTTTATTTTTGCGATTATTCCCGATGACTTTGGCTATTTCTGGGTGGATTCCATGCGGGGCATCTTCCGCGTCAGCCGGCAAAGCCTGAATGATTTCTGCGATGGCAAAACCGATCAGGTCAAGTGCGAGGCTTACGACGGATTGGAAATGGTCAAAACGGCCGGCAAAACGGATCAGGAATGGGTCGGCTGCAAAACCAGGGATGGCCGGATCTGGTTTCCGACTCCCAGGGCGTGGTGATGATTGATCCGGCCAACCTGGGCGTCAATCCGACCCCCCCGCTCGTTTGCATCAGGCAGGTTCACGTCAATGGAAAAGAACTGACAGACAACAAGGTTACCGCCTTCCCTCACGGCAAAGGGAATCTGGAATTCCAGTACAAGGCCCTGAGCTACATCGCGCCCCAGAAGGTGCAGTTCCGTTGTCAGTTGGAAGGCTATGACCATGACTGGATTGAATCGGGAAACAAAAAGTCCGCCTCGTATATGAACCTGAAGCCGGGGAAATACAAATTCCGCGTCATCGCCGCCAACGCCGATGGCGTCTGGAATACCGCCGGCGATTCCTTCGAAATCGAATTGCTCCCGAGTTTTTATCAAACGACCTGGTTTGACCTGGGCTGCGTCATGCTGGGGATGGCCGGACTTTGGGGGGGATACGCCTGGAGAGTCGGACATCTAAGGAAGCGGCAGCGCGAAATGCAGGCAGCCCATGAGCTTTTGGAAGCCAGGGTCGAAGAGCGAACGATTGAACTGGAAGCTCAAAAGCAGCACCTCGAGCGCGAGATTGAGGAGCGCAAGAAGCTTGAGGAACAATTTTTGCAGGCGCAAAAAATGGAGGCCATCGGGCGGCTGGCCGGAGGCATCGCCCATGATTTCAATAATCTCCTGACGGTCATCAACGGCAATGCCTCGCTGTTGCTGCTGAACGAACAACCGAATTCCGCAGAAATCTCGGACCGCTCGCAGCAAATTGTCGAAGCCGCCGAACGCGCGGCCAATCTGACCCGCCAGTTGTTGATGTTCAGCCGGAAGCAGGTCATCCAGCCCATCCGCCTGGATTTGAACGAGGTGGTGGCGCGAATGACCAAATTGCTCCAGCGCATCCTCGGCGAGGATGTTTCCCTGGTCTCCAATTATGCGGCCGGCCTGCCGGCCATCCTGGCGGACACCGGCATGATTGAACAGATCCTCCTCAATCTGGCCGTGAATTCCCGCGATGCCATGCCCCAAGGCGGAAAATTGATTATCACCACGGGCACCGAAACCCTGGCACCGAAACCCGCCGGACAAAACCCCGGCGCCCCGGCCGAATTAAGCGTTCGGCTCACGGTGACTGATACCGGCAGCGGCATCGCCCCGGAAAATCTGCCGCACATCTTCGAGCCGTTCTTCACCACCAAGGAAGTGGGCAAGGGCACCGGCCTCGGCCTGGCGACGGTATATGGCATCATCAAACAGCACCAGGGCTGGATCGAGGTGGATAGCACTGTCGGCAAAGGCTCGACGTTTCGCATTTATTTCCCGGTCATGGCCGGCGCGGCGACGGAGAAGAAAAGCGGGCCGGCGATTTCAAATCTGCCGCGCGGCATGGAAACCATCCTGGTGGTGGAAGATGAACTCATCGTGCGCCTCACCGTCTGCAACCTGCTGCAACGCTTTGGTTACACCGTCCTGCCGGCCGAATCCGGCGCCGAAGCGCTCAAGGTGTGGCAGAAACAAAAGGACCGGATTCAACTGCTGTTGACGGACATTGTCATGCCCGGCAACATGCCCGGATACGAACTGGCCCGACAGTTACAGGCCGAAAAACCGCAACTCAAGATCATCTATACGAGCGGCTACAGCGAGGATTTGGCCGATAAACGCCTGAGGTTGATGGAAGGGGTTAACTTCCTCCAAAAGCCCTATGCGCCGCAACAACTTGCCGAGGCCTTGCGGAAAACCCTGGACCCGAAATAAGACCAAACTCCGCCAGCAATGCGCGAGAAGACGGCTCGACACTGGGTTGCGGTTCGGCATATGCTCGATGCCATGAGCAAAGCCAAAGTACCGGAAACCGGGGCGGGTTATCTCGGCGAAACCATGGTCCATCGAGTTTCCCACGCCATGGGCGTGGTGGAAAATGTGATCGAGGCCAGGGCCGGCTGGCCGCCGGAGATCACATTGAAGCTCGCGGATGGCACCTTCAGAAAGGGCAAACTCAGCGATTTCCGGGAACCCAACAGCACCGAGCGGAAAAAAATCCCCCCCGCGTAATCTTTCACGCGAATTTCGGAGGGCGAAGCTCTGCGAGGTCCTGTTTTTAACCACGGATGGAAATGGATGAACCCGGATGATTCGTCCACCGCGAGCCACTGGCCGGCCGGGTCGCAGCGCGGCGAAGATTGGTCATTTCCGGCTTCCCCCGTCTTGCTTCCAAATCAGTTCGCCCAGCTCAGGATGTTGTCCCTGTTGGCCCCTTGATTGGCCGGGAAATTGGTTGTGATGGCCCTGTCCGGACCAGCGGACCAGACCATCACCTTGCCGTGATACAGGAAATTGTCGGGAGTGCCGTCCGGATTGACCAGACCGTTGAAACCCGGATTCGCGTTCGTTCCCCCAAGACCGGACACGGCGGCGCGACGGTAAAATTCATCCCGGCATCGCTCGTCATAACTTAAGTCCACAGTGATGACATACGGCGTGCCCCAAGGGTCGCGATAGACCAAATCCGGACCAAATCCCGGCAAAGTCGCGTCACTGACCATGGTGGCGGTGAGGAATGCCCGCTGCTGCGTGTTCTTGGAATGATTCATATTGGCCGTCGGGCCACCGGCCGGATAGTTGGTGATGTCCATCAGGATCGCCATCACTTCGGAATTGTTCGCCCCGTAACTGCCGGGACCCAGGGCCGCCGTCAGGAGCGCGTCGCCATAGGTGAAATCCTGGGTGCCGGCCATGCTCTGGACGCTGGCGGAAACGGGAAACTGGCCATAAGCCGAATCATAGGCCTGAAGGGCGGTGACAATGTCAGTTATCTCTTTCTGCGCCCTGACCTTCAAAGCCCGGTTCTTGACCACTGCCACCGCCACCAGCAGCAGGGCTGTCAGAATTCCGATGATGGCGATGACGGTGAGAATTTCGACGAGAGTGAAACCTGACGATTTTCCGGTCTGCGTTTTCATAGTTTGATCCACAAACAGCGACATCGGCGTTGATGATGGTCAGATCAATATCCGTAAATTTCCCCGTTCCGCCAGCCAAAACCGCACAACTTTGACCACGGATGGACACGGTTTCTGATTGCCTGGGTTCCCCGACTCGAATCAGAATGGCGTTGTGACGACGACCCCGTTCGATCTTAAAGCCCGGGCGCACCAGGCCATCGCTCGCAATTCGGTTTCCAGCTTCCCACCGCGCCCGACCCGCGCGCGCTGTCTGCTTTTCTGGATCAGCGCAAGGCTGCCGACCCCGGTCATTTTCAGGACCTTTCGCTCTCCGTGGTAAAACTGTTGGGCCCCGGCGAATACATTGTGGAACCTCCCGGCACCGAACACGAAGGGCACTTTGGACTGGCCGAGAACGATTATACCCATTCCACCGCGCCCAATCGCCGCTACGCCGACCTGGTGACGCAGCGATTGCTCAAGGCGACCACCACCGGCGGCCCGGGTCCGTATTCGGAACCGGAATTGAGCGCCATCGCCGCTCATTGCACCGAGCGGGAGGATGCCGCCCGAAAAGTGGAGCGCCTGATGCGCAAGGTGGCCGCCGCCGGCCTGTTGAGCCGGCGCCTCGCCCAAAGGCACCTACGTTCGGCTGCTGAAATTCCCCGCCGAAGGCATGGTGGTCCGGGGTGCGCAGGGAATCGACGTTGGCGACCCCGTGCGGGTCCGCTTGGCGTCGGTGAACGTGGCCAAAGGCTTCATCGACTTTGAAAGAAAATAGACCCGGGCATCGGGAACCAAGGTTTCCGGGCGCGCCGGTACGAGCAGCCAGTTATTGGATGGTGGACTCCAGGTTTTAGACCGGAGCGAACCGGGTGATCGCCGTCCGCAGGGCCTCGTGTTCGAAAGGTTTGCAGATGAAGGAATCAACGCCACCCAGGGGGCAGTCCGAACACGTCAGTTTTTCAGGAAAGGCTGTTATCATCACGACAGGCTGCTTGGGTGAACGTTTTTTGATCGCAGCCGCCAACTGGTCGCCTTTCATGTCCGGCATACAATAATCGGTGAAAACCATGTCGAACTTGCCGGGCTCAAACATGGCCAGCGCCTGGGGACCGCTTTCGGCCTCCTCGACGATATAGCCGTCATCCTCAAGCAGCATCTGGACGGTCTGGCGGACGAGAGGTTCGTCGTCCACCACCAGTATGTGTCTTTGCTGGGAAGTGCGTTCGTTCATCATCGCCACACAAACGCAAGTTCCGTGCCAGCTCGTTTGTTTTGCTGCCGCCTGGCTTGGGCCTCGGCCATCACTTTTGGGCATGTTGCCGTGTCCCGTTTCTGGAGAACAACGTGCCACCAACCGGCTCGTCAGCAGCCTCGCGCCCCACCGGCAGGTCGTGGACGTTGCCACACAATAAGCACGGCCTGTCAAGGTAATCACAGCGGGAGCACGCAACCTGCTCCCACCATCACAAGCAAACTGGAGCGCGGCTGTCCCAGCCGCAGCACGCCCGACCACTCAAAAACCTTTGGAACTTCGTGTGTTCTTCTCGGGACCTGGCCGCCGCGGGGGACAGCCGCGCTCCGCTCATTTCAATGCGGCTGGCCGCAACTGCACGCCGTCGAACCCGTCGCCGCGCCCGGTTCGTAATTCAAATACGGCCCCAGCCAGCGTTCGGCTTCCTGCAAGGTCAGGCCTTTGCGGACGTGATAATCTAGCAACTGATCGCGCCCAAGCTTGCCGGCGGCGAAATATTTTGATTCCGGATGGGCGAAATACAATCCGCTCACACTGCTGCCCGGCCACATGGCGAAACTTTCCGTCAATTTGATGCCCGCGTTTTTCTCCACGTCGAGCAGTTTCCAGAGAATTCCCTTTTCCGTGTGGTCGGGACACGCCGGATAGCCCGCCGCCGGGCGGATGCCGCGATATTTCTCCCCAATCAAATCCTCGGTAGTCAGCTTCTCCGCTTTGCCGTAGCCCCATTCTTCGCGGACGCGTTTGTGCAGAAATTCCGCAAACGCCTCCGCCAGCCGGTCGGCCAACGCCTCGGCCATGATGGCGTTGTAATCGTCGTGATCGGCTTTGAACTTTTTCACCAGTTCATCCAATCCATGCCCGCTGGTCGCCGCAAACGCGCCAATATGGTCATTCGGCGTTGAATGTTGAATGTTGAATGTTGAATGTTTCGGCGCTACAAAATCCGCCAGACACCAGTTTGGTGTGCCGTCTCCCTTTTCAATTTGCTGACGGAGAAAATGGAATTTGGTCAGCACCTTGCTGCGCGATTCGTCGGTGTATAGCTCAACGTCATCGCCCACCCGGTTCGCCGGGAAGAAACCGTAAACACCGTGCGGTTGGATCAATTTCTTGCCGACGATTTCGTCCAGCAGCTTCTGCGCGTCGGCAAACAGCTTGCGCGCCTCCTCGCCGTGTTTCTCATGCTGAAGTATCTTCGGATAAACGCCGCGCAATTCCCAGGTGTGGAAAAATGGCGACCAGTCAATGAACGGGACGAGATCGGCGAGTGAAATGGGGAGCGCAGGCGCCTCGCCTGCGGCTTTCGGCGCCCTCGCCGAAAGCTCCGAGCGCGCGTGATCGCCCGACGCTCCAGAGGTTTTCCGCGAGGCGCGGAAAACTGCGCCCGAGGCGGGCGCGCTCCCCGAAGAAAGAACCCGCACACCGGTAAACTCCGGTTTCGGCAAATCGTCGTACTTCAATTTCGGCGCGTTGGCGCGGGCGGCTTCCAGGGACAAAAGCTTTGCCCGACTTCCGGCGTGCTGGGCGCGGACGCGGTCGTATTCCTCGCGGATTTGCGCCGCGAATGCCGGCCTTTGCTCCTTGCTGATCAAACTGCTGACCACCGGCACGGCGCGCGACGCGTCGAGGACGTGGACCACCGGCTGGCCGTAGCCCGGCGCAATCTTCACCGCCGTGTGCGCCTTGCTCGTGGTCGCCCCGCCGATGAGCAGCGGCAATTTCAGGCCTTGCCGTTCCATCTCGCGCGCCACGTGCGCCATTTCGTCGAGCGACGGCGTGATCAGCCCACTCAAGCCGATGATGTCCACGTTTTGTTCGCGGGCGGCCTGTAAAATCTTCTCGCACGGCACCATCACGCCGAGGTCAATCACCTCGTAGTTGTTGCAGCCGAGCACGACGCCGACAATGTTCTTGCCGATGTCATGCACGTCGCCCTTGACGGTGGCCATCAAAACTTTTCCGGCGTTCTTGTGCACGCCTCCGGCGGCTTTCTTTTCGGCCTCCATGAACGGTTGCAGATACGCCACGGCCTTTTTCATCACGCGGGCGGACTTCACCACCTGCGGCAGGAACATTTTTCCGGCGCCAAACAAATCGCCGACGACGTTCATCCCGGCCATGAGCGGGCCTTCGATGACGAGCAGCGGCTTGCCATATTTCTGCCGCGCTTCCTCGATGTCGGCATCAATGAAATCCACGACGCCTTTGACCAGCGCATGGCTGAGGCGCTCCTCAATCGTGCCTTTGCGCCATTCGTCCTCGACGACTTCGGCCTTGCCCTTTTGCTTCACCGACTCGGCAAACTTGATGAGCCGCTCGGTGGCGTCGGGCCGGCGGTTGAGCAAAACGTCCTCGACCAGCGCGAGCAAATCCTTCGGCACTTCCTCGTAAACCGCCAGCATGCCGGCGTTGACGATGCCCATGTCGAGCCCGGCCTTGATGGCGTGATACAGAAACGCGCTGTGCATCGCCTCGCGCACGGCGTTGTTGCCGCGAAAACTGAAGCTGACGTTGCTGATGCCGCCGCTGACCTTGGCGTGCGGCAGGTTTTCCTTGATCCACTTTGTCGCGCGAATGAAATCCACGGCGTAGTTCGCGTGTTCCTCCATGCCGGTGCCGACGGTCAGGACGTTGGGGTCGAAAATGATGTCCTGCGGCGGAAAACCAACCTTTTGGACCAGCAGATCGTAGGCGCGCTGGCACACCGCGATTCGCCGCTCAAACGAATCCGCCTGGCCGCGTTCGTCAAACGCCATCACCACCACCGCCGCGCCGTAGCGGCGGACCAGCTTCGCCTGGTGCAGAAACTTTTCCTCGCCTTCCTTGAGCGAAATGGAATTGACGATGCCCTTGCCTTGCAGACATTTCAGGCCGGCTTCGATCACCTCCCATTTTGACGAGTCCACCATCACCGGCACCTTGCAGATGTCCGGCTCGGACGCAATGAGGTTCAGAAACTTCGTCATCGCGGCGACGCCGTCAATCATTCCCTCGTCCATGCAGACGTCAATGACCTGCGCGCCGTTCTCCACCTGCTGGCGGGCGACGGTGAGCGCCGCCTCGTAATCGCCGGCCTTGATGAGCTGGGCGAATTTTGGCGACCCGGCCACGTTGGTGCGCTCGCCGATGTTCAGAAAATTGATGGAGGGGAGCGCGCCCGCCACGGGCGCAGTTTCCCGCGCCCCGCGGGAAACATCGGCCGCAGGGGAATCAGCGTCGCGAGGCGCAACGCTGGACACGCGAGGCGCGTGTGCTCCCCGAATCGTCAGCGCATCCAGTCCGCTGAGCCGCAGCGCCGGTTCGATGGTTGGCACTTTTCGCGGCGGCACGCCGCGCACCGCGTCGGCGATGGCCTTAATGTGCGACGGCGTGGTGCCGCAGCAACCGCCGACAATGTTCAGCCAGCTGTTCTGCGCCCATTCGCGAAGCTGCGGCGCGAACGTCTCCGGCGTTTCAGGAAAGCCCGTCGGGAGCAGGGGATTGGGCAGGCCGGCGTTCGGATACGCGCTGACGTAAATTGGCGCGAGGCCGGAAAGCTCCTCGACCAGCGGGCGCAATTCCTTCGGTCCCAGCGCGCAGTTCATGCCGACGCTCAGGAGCGGAACGTTGGAAATGGAATTCCAGAACGCCTCAACCGTCTGGCCGGTCACGCCGCGATTGCTGCCCGCCTGGATGAAGGTGACGGAAGCGAGGATGGGGACGTGAGACGTGAAACGTGATGCGTGATCCGTGATGTTTTCGGAGGGGCGAGTTACACGAGCCCCTAACTTTTCTTGCAATTCGGATTTGTGGGTCTCGCGGAGCTCGCCCCTCCGAAAGGAAAACGGTTCGATGCCGCGCTCATCGAAAATTTTCTGAATGGCAAAAAACGCCGCTCGGGCGTTCAGCGTGTCGAAAATCGTTTCCACCAGCAGCACGTCCGCACCGCCGTCGAGCAATCCGTTGATCTGCTCGCCGTAAGCTTTTACCAGTTCGTCGTAATTCGTGCCCCGCGCGCCGGGATTGTTCACGTCCGTCGAAATCGAGGACGTCTTGGTCGTAGGCCCGATGGCGCCCGCGACGAAACAAATCCGGACGGGCTGCGCATTTTCGACCTTGTCCGCCGCGCGCCGCGCGCATTCCGCGCCCGCCTTGCTCAGTTCGTAAGCCAGCGATTCCATCCCGTAATCCGCCAGCGAGATGGACTGCGAGTTGAACGTGTTCGTCTCGATGATGTCCGCGCCGGCTTCGAGATACAGGCGGTGGATGTCCTCGATGACCGCCGGCTGGGTGACGTTCAGCAGGTCGTTGAGGCCCTTGAGGTCCCGGCCGCGCCAGTCCGCGAACCGCGCGCCGCGAAACGCCGCCTCATCCAGCTTGCGTTGCTGGATCATCGTGCCCATCGCGCCGTCAATGATGACGATGCGTTCGCGCAACAGGCGTTCCAGATGTTCAATTCGTTCCGGCATGGACTGGCGATAAGTTAACCGTCCCCAAACTAACGAAAAGCCTTCCCCAATGCAAATTAAAAATCAACGTATCTTGATATGATGATATGTTATACGAAAGGCTGAAGTCTAAATTCTAAAGTTTTTGAAAAAGGGCTTTGACGCGAATTTCACGAATTGACGCAGATTTTTTAACCGCAACTTGTCGCGCCGAAGCCTCGGCGAAGGCGGAAGCTGGCGAAGGCTGATCCTGCCGATTCGTTTTAACCCCTTGTCGCGCCAAAGCGCAGCGACGGCGGATCAACGCTCAACCCTCAACCAGTGCGGCTTGCCGCGTGGCGGCCACGCCGCTATACGCGGCTTTGCCAGTGCTCGTCGTGACGGGCCGCGTGCAGGACGGCCGCTACAATCACCGTTTGTCGGGTTTCGTCCACTTCGTAAATGACGCGGTAAGGAAAGCGGTCCGGATAACGCCAGCGGATGTTTTTGCGCGGATGACGGCGGGAATTGAGCAGGGGATTTTCCGCGAGCGCGTCCCAGACCCGGATGACTTCTTCCACGAACTCCACGCCCAGTCCGGGCTGCCGCGATTCATACCACGCCGCCGCTTCGGCAACGTCCTGTTCAACCTCGGGTCGGATGACCACCCGCCAGCTCATTTCGGGAAGCGGGAATGCAAGCGGGCTTTCATTTGATCCAGCGGCACGGCGGAATCAGGATTCTTGCGATGTGCCGCCAGGCGTTCATCCACCAACGTTTCGTCTGCCGGCGAAAGCGGCGGCTCATCCAATTCCAGCGCGCGACGGACGAGCAATTGCCGTTGGCCGACCGTCAGCTCTGGCAGTTCATCGAGAACTTCCGTAAAACTCATGCTGTAATACTAACCCGCCGGTCCTCAACATTCAACCGCGTAAAACTTTTTTACCACGGATGACGCAGATGGTAAAACGAAGGCTGAAGGCTAAACGCTAAAGGCTGAAACGAAATTGGCGCAGTCAGAACATCGGAATGCGGTTTTGCTGTTTATTTTCAATAACTTTAGCGTTTAGATTTTAGCCTTTCCCACCGCCACTGGCGCAGCTTACGATGCTTTACGCGTACGGTCGAATCTGCATGGTGATTAGTGCATGGAAACCATTTACATAGAAACAACCATCGTCAGCTACCTGGTGGCGAAACCAAGCCGGGATTTGGTCCTCGCGGCGCATCAGAAAATCACACAGGAATGGTGGCGTGAAGAGCGGGGAAATTATCGGTGCGTGACTTCCGAGGAAGTGCTCCGGGAAGTTTCGTTGGGTGATCCCGCCATGAGCCGCCGCCGGGTGGAGGCGTTGGCGGAAATTGCGGTGCTGCGGGTGGATGACGCAGTGCGGTTGCTGGCGAAGGAACTGGTGCGGGAACAATTGCTGCCGCCCGCCGCCGTCTCGGACGCGCTGCATGCGGCGGTGGCCTCGTTGCATCAGGTGGATTACCTGCTGACCTGGAACTGCCGGCATCTGGCCAACCCGCATTTGCAGAAACGATTGCGGGCATTCATGGCCGGACGCGGGCTGGTGTTGCCGGAGATTTGCACGCCCATTGACCTTGCGGTAGAATGAACCTGTGAAAGCGAACCCCATCCTGGAAGAAGTCTGGCGGACCAAAGATCAACTGGCCGCCGAGGCGGGTTATGATGTGGACCGGTTTTTCGCCCAATTGCAAACGTGGTCGGAGGCGCATCCTCACACCGGTCCCGTCGTGCGCAATGCAGAAGAGCTGCGGCATCTGGCCGCCGAAAAATCGGTTCTGGCGTTGAATGACAAGCCGCCGCGGAAGAAAAAGGCTGAACGCTGAAGGCTAAAGGCTGAACTTTTTCTGGCCACGGATGAACACGGATGAGCATGGATTTTTTAACCGCAAGGAACGCAAAGAGCACAAAGGCACTCAGCCGGCTAAATTCCGAAGCCTTTTTTACAGGAGGCAGCAGAGGCAACGGAGACCGAAGGGGTTGCAGAGGCCTTTTTCTCCGCTCACTCGGCTTGCTCCTGTTCAAGATCAGTTTCTGTTTTTGAGCTGTGCGGATTGAAATCTTTGTGTTCTTTGCGGTTGAAATTCGGAACATCGGAATGCGGTTTTGCCGTTTGTTTTCAAAAACTTTAGCCTTTAGCCTTCAGAATTTAGCATTTGCTCATTGCGCCGCTCCGGCGCAGAATCAGTTCCACTATGCCAGCCGGGTTTGCAACGGGTAAAAGTTTTATGCGGGGCCAGCCACGTGAGGCTGAAAGCTTTTTACGTGCGGGTCATGAACGTGAACGGGTCAGTTCTTATGAACAGCTACTTTCTACTCTCCCCTGCCACAACCAAGGTGCGAGCTTGCGCATACTTTACATTCATAAGAACTGACCCGTTTACATGCGAATTTTGTCTGAGAGGCATATACACGGAATTGTACCTTATCTGGACGCATGGGAGATACCAACGTCTGCTGTTATGGACTTCATCGACGGCCCAAACTTGGAAGATGCTGTCGATGGGCGGATGATTGCTGAATGGGATGAGCGCCTAAGGGTAGCCTCTGATTTGGCTAATATTATCCAAGCGGCTCATTCAGTCCCAGAACGAGTGTTACATCGTGACATTCGTCCAGCGAACATCATGCTGAAGAACTTTTTTATTGCCCCTGACAGTTGGGAACTGGTGGTGCTTGACTTCGACCTTTCTTGGCATAGGGATGCATCCGAAACCAGCCTTGATCTGTCCAAATCTATGAATAGCTACCTAGCGCCAGAACAAGTTCAACCGGCACGTAGAAAGAGTACAAGAAGCGCTTTAGTCGACTCATACGGTTTTGGAATGACTATGTATTTCCTTGTAACAGGCGAACATCCGTCCGTTGGCCAGCATCTATATGAGAGTTGGGGCAAGCATCTTGAAGATAAAATCGCAAGACAAGCCTGCGCAAGCTGGCGCTCTTTGCCAAGGAGGTTTGCTCGTCTAATTAATAATACTACCAAGGATTCACAAACAGAACGTTGGGATATGACGCGCATTACAGGCGAACTGAGGCGACTACAGCAAGCTCTTGGCGGCGCAAAGAATGTGACCTCGCCTGAAATATTTGCGGAGGAAATCGTCTCACGTTGTCCTACAGTGGCTTCGCATTATGATTGGAACGCAGATCTGCTGGCGGCGACGATTGAGTTACGTTCGGGGTATACCCTCAAAATTGTCGGAGACGAAACAAACCGACTTGTCAGGATTCGCGTGGACTGGATTCAGACGGGTGATCGAAAGTTTGAAAATGTTAGAAAGTGGATTGGCACCGCGTCTGATAAATGTGTAGCGGCATTGAAGAAAGGATTATGGCAAATCGGCGATAAAGGTGTGACGTCTTCATCATGTCGGATTGAGGCCGCATGCACGATTTCGGGTTTGCAAATGACCGGGGCAGTAGATGCGGCGTCCAGTGGGTTGTCAAATGCATTGGAGTGTTTACGACTTGCGTAAAAGTGAAATGGTCAATCCTAGAATTGTGACATTTCTCCCGTTTATACCGAGGTTCTCCTATAGACAGCAGATCAGGCATCGATCCCGATGATTAGTACAGGAATGTCAATGTCCGAGACTCCGCGATGCTGTAAATCCCAGACAAACTGCTCGAAATAGGAAACGCCGGTGGACATTTGGTCAGCAAAGCGTTTGATGGGGACAATCTCCACCCCGGCATTGATGTGGCCGAGCTTGTGAAAAATGGTCATCTTGGCGCAGACATTATAAACCATGAAGGCATATTTGCCGAACTGCACTTCCACGCCGAGCCGCTTCTTGATAAAATCCATGTCACGAAATGCGCCCTTGGAAAGTGGCTTGGCCTTGTAACCAGGTTTGTAAAACTCCGTCGGATATTGGCAGGGAACCTTGCAATTCGCCCAGCCCAAGGGCTGAAATTCAGCTTTGAAACTTTTGTTCAAGGCGAACGGGCTGTAGAGGATTCTGCCTCGCATGGTTTTCTCTTTGCTCGTCTTGGTCTTGCAAGGAGCGGCATCCACCTTGGAAATAACATCGTAAACCTCGTCAAGCAGGTTTGAATGCTTCTTGGCAAGAAACGTAGCGCCGTTGTTGAAAGAGAATTCGCCCGCGATTTTCATAACAAGGTTTCCACTTTATCCCAAGCTTCGGGACGTTGGGCAACTTTTTCGCGCCCACTCGGAATGTGGACTGGTTTCCCAAGCGGACGAAGTTTCAGCGTGCCTTCCGCCAACATCATCAACCGTTCGCGCGCCGCCGCGAGATAAGTTGAATCACGGTCACAGCCGACCGCTCGGCGCTCATGCCTTGCCGCAGCAATGAGTGTCGAACCGACACCGCAATACGGGTCATACACCCAGTCGTCTTTGTCTGTCAGCGCGAGAACGCAACGCTCGACCAGTTCAACCGGGAATTGGCAGGGGTGTTCAGTCTTTTCGGGGTGATTGGCTTTCACGTTTGGAATTTCCCAAATCTCCTTTTCCCAATCATTCGCGATAATCGCCCAAACGTCGGACGGGTTTTTGCCGAGTGGATTTCCGGACGGCTGCCCGCGTTTCTCGCCCTTGAAATGAAGTTTGCCAGGATATTTTGCCGGAACACGAACCGGATCGAGCTGAAACTTGTAATCGTCGCTTTTGGTGAACCAAAGGATTGTCTCGTAACGACCAGACAACCGGTTCGTGCAATGCAGTCCGTGCTCGAAATGCCAGATAATGCGATTACGAAGTTGCAGGCCAAGCGACTTGAAAAGTTCGTAATAATAAATGTCCAATGGAAAGACTTCGCCATCCTCCACATAATTTCCGACCTGCCAGCAGATGCTGCCGTCCGGCCTGAGAATGCGAACGAGTTCCGACAGCAATGGTTTCTGCTGTGCCAGGTATTCCCGCAACGTCAACCGCTCCTCGTATTCTTTTCCGATGTTGTAAGGCGGTGACGAAATCACGAGCGAAAAGAAATCTGCGGGGAGCGATTTGGAAAGCGCCAACGAATCAGCGCAGACGAGTGCAAGCCGTTCCTCTTCGTCAAAATGGTCGGCAACCGCGAGCGTTTCGTTGAATAGTGATTTTAGCATTTACATTCGTTCGTGCTGATGAAGTGTTGATCAATTTCGCGAATCTTGCAAGCTTGCATGACCGCTGATGGTTCCCTTATGCTTGGCCTCGCAACGCATGAAAATAGTGATTTGCCTCAACCATCCTTCTTTCCCGTGAAAATCCGCAAAGCTGTCATTACCGCCGCCGGCCGGGACCAGCGCCGCCTGCCGCTCCAGTCGCTCGTGGACCGCGACGGCCAGTCCAAATCCGCCCTCACCATCCTGCTGGAGGAAGTCCTGCACGCCGGCATCGAGGAAATCGGCCTGGTGATTGCCCCGGGCGATCAAGCGGCGTTTGCCGCCGCCGCCGGACCGCACGTCAATCGCATTCAATTCATCGAGCAATCCAAGCCGCTCGGCTACGGTCACGCGGTGCTCTGCGCCCATCCGTTCACCGGGAAGGAGCCGTTCCTGCTGTTGGTCGGCGACCATCTCTATGTTGCCAATGGCCAGAAATCCTGCGCCCGGCAGTTGGTTGATATCGCCTCGGCGGAAGCTTGCGCGGTGTCGGCGGTGCAGCCCACGCACGAAAGCCTGCTGCCGCATTACGGCGCGGTCGGCGCCCGGCGGCTGGTCGGCCAGGCCGGGCTTTATCAAGTGGATCGCGTACTGGAAAAACCCACGCCGACCGTGGCTGAACAAAAACTCATCGTGCCCGGTCTGCGCGCCGGCCACTACCTGTGCTTCTTCGGCATGCACGCCTTGACGCCGGGCGTGATGGATATTTTGAAGGAACTGGTGGGGCAGGGCGGTGGCGCGCACCTTTCCGACGCGCTGGCGAAAGCGGCGGGCAGCGAACGTTATCTGGCCTGCGAACTTCAGGGCCGCCGCTACGACATCGGCGTCAAATACGGCCTGCTCACCGCGCAACTGGCGCTGGCGCTCAACGGCCAGGACCGCGACGAAGTCCTGACGCAGCTCGTCGAACTGCTGGCGCAAACCTCGCGAGGTGCAGCTTGAGGACGTGTTCGCGCTTTGAACCCCTGAACCTGGTAGGGCGGCGCTGCCGCGCCGCCGGGCTGACCGGCAGGTCAGCCCTACCAAGTTTCACGGTGAGGCGGCCAATTGTTTCTAAATTACAATCCCCTCGCCCCAGCCCTCTCCCCGCTTGGGCGGGGCGAGGGAGTTGGTTTCAATTGGTGCGCTTTGAACCCCTGAACCTGGTAGGGCGGCGCTGCCGCGCCGCCGGGCTGACCGGCAGGTCAGCCCTACCAAGGTTCATGGTGAGGCGGCCAATTGTTTCTAGATTACAATCCCCTCGCCCCGGCCCTCTCCCCGCTTGGGCGGGGCGAGGGAGTTGGTTTAATTTGATTTGAGGCATGGCCAGCAACCTCGTTCAACTCATCACGTCGCCGGACCCGGCGGTGCGCAACCAGTCGCTGGACGCCGTCTGCCGCGCGGCGTCGGTGACGGAACTGCTGGCCGAGTGCGCCGAGCTGGAGGCGTTCCGGCATCGCAGCGAAAATCTTTACGAACGCGTCCGCGCCCTGCTGTTCCTTTACGCCATCCACCGGTTTCATCTGCCGTTGAAGCCGGGAGTTCACGCGCGGACCCTGATTTCGTTTTCCGGCTACACGCATTTGTTGCAACGCCGGTTCGAGGAGGCGGTCGCCACTTTTCTCAAGGCGCAGGCGGCGGATGGGCCGTCCGACGCGATTTCCAGCGCGCTGGCCGTGGCCTATCAGCGGCTGGCCCTGCAAACGCTGGCCGACCAGGTCCGCCGCAGCGTGCGGTCGGTGCGCGGCAATCAATGGATGTTCCGCATGGGCCATCCCGCCGATCATCCGCTGCGCATCCGGCCCGAGCTGCTGAAGCGCAGCGACGAGGACGGCACCTACCCGATCCTGCGCGAGCGCACGCCGGTGCGCATGGACCTGACGCATTGCGGCTGGAGCGACATTTTCTTTCTCGGCATGGATTATCCCGAGGGCGCGAAGGTGTTGAACGTCTCGATTGACCTCGGAGTGCATGGACGCGATTCCGCCACGCGGCCGCCGGTCGAAACCTACCTGCGCGTGCTGGATGAACCGGTGCTGCGCCTTACCAGCGTGGACCTCGGCGCCACCGCCGACATCACGAACCTGGCCGACGTGTTCGATTTCGCCAAAGACTATCTCGGCCTGCTCAAGGCGGCGGTTATCGCCGGCGGCATCGTTCCGCCCGGCGTGGAAGGCTCGGGCCAGAGCCTCGCCGATTTGCTGGCGCGGGTCGTCGGGCCGGGCAGGGGACTCGAACTCGTCAGCTCCGTCAACGGCATTCCCAAAGGCTCGCGCCTCGCGGTTTCCACGAACCTGCTGGCCTCGATGATTTCGCTGTGCATGCGGGCGACCGGCCAGGCGAGTTCGCTGCATGGCTCGCTCCAGGAGGACGAACGCCGGCTGGTGCTGGCGCGCGCCATCCTCGGCGAATGGCTCGGCGGTTCGGGCGGCGGCTGGCAGGATTCCGGCGGTGTCTGGCCGGGCATGAAATTGATTGAAGGCGTGCTCGCCGCCGAGGGCGACCCCGAATTTGGCGTCAGCCGCGGCCGGCTCATGCCGCAGCATCGCATCCTCACCCACGAAGACGCCTCGCCCGCCTTGCGGCAGAAATTGCAGGACAGCCTGGTGCTGGTGCATGGCGGCATGGCGCAAAACGTCGGGCCCATTCTCGAAATGGTCAGCGAGAAATATCTGTTGCGCTCCGAAGCCGAATGGAAGGCGCGCCTCAGCATGCTCGCCATTCTGGACGAAATTCTCGCCGGGCTTAAGCGCGAGGATGTCGCGGCCCTGGGCGCGGCGACGACGCGAAATTTCTTTGGTCCCATCCAGACCATCATTCCGTGGGCGACGAATTTGTTCACGGAAACCATCATCAACCGGGTGAAGACGGAGTTCGGGAAGGATTTTCTCGGGTTCTGGATGCTCGGCGGCATGTCGGGCGGCGGCATGGGATTCATTTTTGATCCCGCAAAGAAAGCGGCGGGCCAGGCGCGGTTGCAGGAAGTGATGACCCAGACCAAGCATGATTTCGAAAATTCCCTGCCGTTTGCGATGGAGCCGGTGGTGTATGACTTTGCCATCAACGAAAAAGGCACCTGGGCCGACCTGTTGCATGGCAAATCCGCGCTGTTGCCGCAGGGATATTACGCGCTCATCATGCCGCCGTTGTTGCGGCAGGATGCCCGCACCCTGCCGCCGTTGCACCGCGCGGAGATGGACAAATTCGCCGCCGCCTGCCGTTCCAAGCCCGAGCTGCGCGGCATGGTGCAGACGCTTTTCGACCGGCTGCTGCCGCGTTTGAAGACCGACGACACCAGCGACGAATCGCTGCCGGCATTGCTGGAGCGTTACGGCTTCGACCGCGCGCAGCACGAGCAGGTCCGCGCGGATTTGAAATCGGGCCGCATCGGCCTGGCGCAAAACCGTCTGTCGGTCAGCACGCAAATTCAAGATGTGGCCGAAGGCGACGTGTTTGACGCCACGCGCGAGCTGCCGAAGAAATATCTGGAAGCGGGCATGGCGGCATTGGCGGCGGGTGAAGTGGCCGTGGTCACGCTGGCGGCGGGCGCGGGCAGCCGCTGGACGCAGGGCGCGGGGACGGTCAAGGCGCTGCATCCGTTCTGCAAATTTGGCGGACGCCATCGCACCTTTTTGGAAGTGCATCTGGCCAAGAGCCGGCGCATTGGCCGGATTGGCGGCGTGCCGCTGCCGCATATTTTCACCACCAGCTACATTTCGCACCAGCCCACCGAGGCGTTCCTCGCGCGCGAAAAATTCTACGGTTACTCCGGGCCGGTGCTTTTGTCCGAGGGCCGCACGGTCGGCTTGCGGCTCATCCCGATGGAGCGCGATTTGCGCTTTTCCTGGGAGGAAATGCCGCAGCAAATGCTCGATGAACAACAGCAGAAGGTGCGCGACAGCCTCCGCCACGCGCTTATCGGCTGGGCGCAGCAGACCGGTGAAGGCAGCGATTACACCGACAACGTGCCGCTCCAATGCCTGCATCCCGTCGGCCACTGGTTCGAGATTCCCAACCTGCTCCGCAACGGCACGCTGGCGCGCCTGCTGGAGCAGCGGCCCAACCTGAAGCACCTGATGCTGCACAACATCGACACCGTGGGCGCGGACGTGGACCCGGCGATGCTCGGTCTGCACATCACGCTGGGCGGCGGGCTTTCTTTTGAAGTCATCACCCGGCGCATCGAGGATCGCGGCGGCGGGCTGGCGCGCGTGAACGGCCAGCCGCGCATTGTGGAAGGCCTGGCCATGCCGCGCGAAGAAGAGGAATTTGCGCTGTCGTATTACAACTCGATGACGAGTTGGATCAATCTGGACAAGCTGCTCGCCGTGTTCCAGCTCACGCGCGCCGACCTGGCCGACGCTGGCAAAGTGGCCGACGCCGTGCGCGCGCTTGCGGCCAAAATGCCGACCTACATCACGCTCAAGGATGTGAAGAAACGCTGGGGCCATGGGCAGGAGGACGTTTATCCCGTGGCGCAATTCGAGAAATTGTGGAGCGACATGACCGTGCTGCCGGAGATGAACAGCCGGTTCATCGTCGTGCCGCGCCGGCGCGGCCACCAGCTCAAGGACCAGTCGCAACTGGACGGCTGGCTCCGTGACGGTTCCGCGGCGTACGTTGAAAGCCTGTGCGAATGGTAAGGTGGCGGCAGGATTTTTAACCGCAAAGAACTTAACGCAGAGATGCAGAGGACGCTGAGGACCGCGGAGGAAATTTAACTCTGCGGTGGAAAATAAAAGATTTTTAGGAATGGGTGACCCGCTTCCGTTCCTCTTTCGCGACTGCCCAGCCATTTTTCGGCGGGTGGCCATTGCTTTCCGCGCCGTTCTGCTGATGGACCCGTTTTCGACGCTGGACCGGACGTTTGGTCGCAACCGGTGCCGGGGTTGGCATGGGCGTTGCCGGTGCCGCTGCGGGTTGAAGCTTGCCTGTAGCCAGAATGGCGGGATGCTTCAGCAGCAGGAGCTTCAGCGTCCGCAGCTTCATCATCAGGAGCGCCATGATCAGGAGCAATACCAACAGCAGCGATAAAAACAGGAGCGACAGCAGCAGGAACGATCTGGTCGGAGCGACAGCCGCAGGACTGACAGCAACAGGAGCAACAGCCGGAGCAACGGTAGCAGGAATGGCAGCAACGGGCGAAACAACAGCAACCGGTGTGACAGCCACAGGAGCAGCCACCGGTGTTGTTGCCATCGGGTCGGTTTGCAGCGTCACCGCTTTTGCGGGAACCGTTTCAGTTGCGGTGGTTGCGGATTGGGCGGGTTGTTCCACCATGGCCTCGGAAAGTGTGTTGGTTGCCGGCAGCGGCTGGCTTGGCGAAACATCCGATTGGTTCAGCTTTTGAATCAAAGCTGAACGGGCGGCGGCTTGGGCCGCGGTGTCGCCGGCACGGACGGAAATGAAATCCGCACCCAGGACGGCGCACAAACCCAAAGCGATTCTGATTTTCATGGAATTATCCATTTTCATCCCTGTTTGCGAGCATCCCCAAGGCCAAATCAGCAGAATTTTAGGAGGGCGAATTCCGCAATGCGGGAGAGGCCCTGATTTTTAACCCAAATTCCGAAGTTGGGAGCACGCCCGCCACGGGCGTGGCGGGACGCGCCTCGCGTCCCGCACTTCGCACGACGCCAACTATTCTGCCGGTCTGGAACTATTTCGAACGACCCACGGTTTTCCGCGAGGCGCGGAAAACAGCGCCCGGGGCGGGCGCGCTCCCTTTTCTGTTTCGGAGTTCGGGTTTAACCGCAGATGGACGCAGATGGACGCGGATTGAATCGCAGAGATCGCAAAGTCTTTGTCATTCATTGGATGATTTTCTTCGTCATTACGCCCCTGACCGGGCGCAATTCACCCCTCAAAACCTCCAATTTGTCCCTTATTTCTGAAATTGTGGACACTATCGGTTAATTTTTTACAGAAGAGGGAAATGATGAAAGTGAACGAGTTATGAAAGACAACACAGGTCGCCAGCACATTAAAACCGGGATTGTTTTGGGTTTGTGCATCCTTCTGGGTGCGGGTTTCATTTCCGCCCGTGCGGCTGACAATCCGGCCCAGGCCGCCGCCCGTGCCGCCGTGCTCCTGAAGCTGAACGAGCCGGACCGCCCGCAAACCCCGGTGTCACCGGCACCGGCACTGACTCCGACACCAGCACCAGCACCGTCACCGTCAATCGCACCGTCAATGGTACCGGAACAGAATGCACTGCCCGGGATCGTGGTGCCCCATCGCCACATACGCGAAATGGTGTAAAAGGCCTTCTTGTTACTGCTTCACCCGTTTAAGCGTGGTGGGGTGTTCCGCCATTTCCTTGCCGTCCATCATCGCCTTGCAACTCGTCGTGATCGTGTTCGCGTCCTTAAACGTGATGGTCAAGGCGTGCATGTGCGATTCCTTTTTGGGGTTGATCCCGCAGGATTTGTCGAAGTCGAACTTGATCGTATTGTCATCCGACGATTTGAGCAGCATGCGGGGGCGGTTGCCCATGATGCAGTAATGCGTCATGGCCAGCTTGCCGCCCTGGTCGTAATACATCGAGACCATCTCGTTGGGTGTGCCGGGAAAACAGCGTTCCTCCATCGCGCTGCCCGCCGCCACCAGGCGATATTCCACGGTCATGTCCACCGGCCCCTGGCCCATGTCGGTTTTGCCCGTCCAGGTGCCGACGAGCGATTTCATGCGCTCGAATTCGGGCGAGCCGGACTTGGATTTTTCGGTTTCGCCGGCGTTGAGCCACAGCGATGAGGCCAGCAACACGGCGGTGCAAACAGAGGTGAACCTGGTTTTCATATGATTCCTTTCGTTTTGGTTTTTTAGTTTCATCAATACAACGAACAGGCGAACGTCTTCGGGACCTGTATTTTGCGTTTGCTCCTTTCTCAAAACTGAACCGGTTGTTCCGCTCGGCCCGGCCCGCGCCGAAACAGCCATACCGCCAATGTTTCCATTCTTTGCTGTAATAATCAACTAAAGAATTTATAATACCAGGTCGTTGGGCGCATCTCGGTTTTTCAAGCAGGACGCGGAGGGAGCGCCCGATGATGGTAGCCGTGGCTGTTCAAGCTGCGGTGAACAGCACAAAACGGCCACCGTCGCGCACTCTCATTTTCCCCGGCTTCCGGGGAGATTTGGCTTGCCATGATATCAATGAATCCTATAATGAAAGCAATCTCAGATTGGAATGAATAATCACCTGAAAACCTATGAATATTTCTTACCGTCAAGGATTCCATTCGTCCATCCAAACTGCGGCTCTCCATCCCCGGCTGTGCCTGTTGCTGGCGTTGTCTGCGCTCCTCCTGGCCGCGAAGCCGGGCCGGGCTGACGACGGCTACTGGTCGATCACCCAAACGACCATTCAAAACGCACTCGGGCCGCAGATCAATGACAGCGGGGAGATGGTTTGGTTTCTCAATTCGGATGGCGGGGTGTATTCAAGCACACGGGGCAAACTCGCCGATTCCGGATTATTTCCCAAGCTGGCCAACAGCGGCGAAGTGGTTTACGCGGGCTGGTTCGGCGGGCCGAATTGGGACCTGGTGAGCACCACCCGCGGGCGGCTGACCTATGGCGGGATCATCGACGTGAATCTTTCCCTTTATGACGTCAACAGCAGCGGCGAGGTGGTTTACGAAAAACGCGATGCCTCCGGACATTCCCAGGTTTACTCGACAGTTCGTGGCCAGATCACCTTTGATGCGACGGATCATTACTCTCCCTGCATCAATGACAACGGTGAGATTGTCTGGGCCGAATACGTCAGTGGCGTCGGTTCCCGCACCTTCTCCAGCACGTGCGGCATGCTGCCCGAAAGCTACGGGTCCTATCCGCTGGATTTGAACAACCTGGGTGACATTTGTTTCAACGGCGAACTCCACTCCCCCACGGCCGGCTATACGTCACCCCACATTTTCTCCAGCGCGCACGGCGTGTTGATCAATAATCCGGACCTATATCAGTGGGACGGTGGAATCAACGACGCCGGGACCATCGTTTGGGACGCTCCGGTGACACCCGACAGTTCAACGTGGTACGTCTATGAAGGCCAATGGGTCGTGCCCGAACCCTCGGCACTGGCACTGCTCTCGCTTGGCGGCCTGGCCCTGCTATATCGGGCGAAAGCCAAAGGCAAAGGGCTTTGACACGGATTAAACCGCAAATAACGCAGAGAGCGCAAAGGTGGGGCGAGGTCCTGTCATGCCGTTTTAACCCTCAACAATCAACGCCCAACCCTCAACCAGCTTCGCGTCACTTGTCACTTGCCACCTGTCACGTGTCAGCGCAGAATCAGTTCCACCATGCCAGCCGGGTCAGATGCGGAAAGCCGCGTGGTGAAACTTTACGCGGCAACGGGTACGATGTCTTCTGTGCTCGTGATCTCAATTTGCACGTTCGTCCCGAAATCCCCGCCTCCTAACGCGCCTTCGAGAGTCTCATTCCCCTCAAATCCCATTGCGTTCGGTGGAGTAAAGTATGCGGCATCATTTTTGAAAGTACCCGCATAATCCCTCAAGCCGGCTTTCGCGGGTTTCAGCCCTTTAATCCTAGAATCGTGAATGTAAATAATGCAGCCAGTGAGCAATCCAGCAAAGATACAAACTATTATAGCGCGGCGCATTTTAAGGCCAACGTCCGGAGTTCAGGCACGTCGGGACGGTAACGGTTGGTTGTCAAACCACATCTTTATCCTTTTGCTCCAGCGCCTTGGCAATACGCTCCAGAATTTGCTCGACGCGCTCATGATGTTGTTTTTGACGCGCCACGTAATCGTCACTCTGTTTTCTGCCTTTGCGCAGTGCTCGTATGAAAAAAAAGTAGAACAGAACGCCAATCATGATAAAAGGCGCGATCGTCCAGAGCATATTGGAAAGCATCGAACTGCCCCCGCCTGACTCTCCGTTTTGTGCATGTGCAAGCAGAGGAAGAAACGATACTACCGCGAAGATTACTGAAAGACGTTTGATATTCATAAGATGATGCTGAATCCGAATCCCACAACTGACAAGCGGAGATTTAAATGAAAGGGTCGTGAAAGGGTCCTTGAAAGGGTCGGTCCTAGAATTTTGACATTTCTCCCCGGACCGGTTTGCTTCTGTTTGGAGGACTCGTTGAGAGTTGATGGGGTTGAAATTCAAGTCTTGCGTCTCACGTCTCGGTAAATTTGTGTAAATTCGTGCAATTCGCCTCAAACCTCGTTGTTTTCAGCACTTTCCGACGGCGGACATCAATTATTGTTATTGATGCAGCAGATTTTGGCTTTTCCGGTTTCGTTCGTTGACACCGTCCGCGCGTCTGATAAATTGCGACCCGCTTTATTTCGGTGGAATTCCCCTTTCGAAATTGAAAGCGCAATCGTTTTGAATTGAACATTTATGGCTAAAACATCGAAGTACGTTTATCTGTTTGGCAACAAGAAGGCCGATGGCAATGGTTCCATGAAACCCCTCCTCGGCGGCAAAGGCGCGAACCTCGCCGAAATGAGCCGCATCGGCCTCCCGGTGCCCCCCGGCTTCACCATCACCACCGAGGTCTGCACCTATTATTACGACAACAAGAAGACCTACCCCAAGGTCCTCGACGCGCAGGCCAGGGAAGGCATCGCGTTCATCGAGAAAATCATGGGCACGAAGTTCGGCGATCAGTCGGCCATGCCACTGCTCGTTTCCGTCCGTTCCGGCGCCCGCGATTCCATGCCCGGCATGATGGACACCATTCTCAATCTCGGCCTCAACGACGCCACCGTCCTCGCCCTCGTCAAGGCGACCAAGAACGAGCGTTTTGCCTGGGATTGTTACCGCCGCTTCATCCAGATGTACGGCGACGTCGTCATGGGCGTCCAGAAGAGCAAGGACGAGGACCACGAGCCGTTTGAAGTGGCCATCCACAAGCTCAAGCACGACCGTCATCATGCGGACATCGAAGACACGAAGATGACGGTGTCCGATCTCCAGGAACTGGTGAAGCGCTTCAAGAAGCTCATCAAGGAACGCACCGGCAGTGAATTTCCGCAGGATCCCTGGAAGCAGCTCTGGGGCGCAACGGGCGCCGTGTTCGGTTCCTGGATGAATGACCGCGCCATTGTTTATCGCCGCAAATACGGCATTCCCGCCGAGTGGGGCACCGCCGTCAATGTGCAGGCGATGGTCTATGGCAACACCGGCGACAAGTCCGGCTCCGGCGTCGCCTTTACCCGCGACCCCGCCACCGGCGAAAAGGTTTTCTACGGCGAATTTCTCATCAACGCCCAGGGCGAAGACGTTGTCGCCGGCGTGCGCACGCCCGCACCCGTCGCCCAACTCAAGACCGTTCTCCCGAAGACCTTTGCCGAGCTGGAGCTGGTCCGCAAGACCCTCGAGTCGCATTTCAAAGACGTGCAGGATTTCGAGTTCACGATTCAGGACGGCAAGCTGTTCATGCTCCAGACCCGCAACGGCAAGCGCACCGGCCTCGCGGCGGTTCGTTTCGCCATCGAGATGGAGAAGGAAAAACTGATTGATTGGAAGACGGCCATCAAGCGCGTGCCAGCCGACCAGTTGGATCAGGTCCTCGCGCCCGTGTTCGACCGCAAGGCCATGAAGGCTGCCCGTTGCATTGCCAGGGGTTTGCCCGCCGGCCCCGGCGCCGCTTCCGGCAAAATGTATCTCAACGCCGACCGCGCGGTCATTGGCGCCGAGAAGGGCGAAAAAGTCCTGCTCGTCCGCAACGAAACTTCCCCCGAAGATTTGCGCGGCATGATCGCCTCCGAAGGCATTCTCACCGCCAAGGGCGGCGTCAGCTCGCACGCGGCGCTCGTGGCCCGTCAGATGGGCAAGGTTTGCGTTTGCGGCGCGGCGGCATTGCAGATTGATTATGCCGCCCGGACGATGACCGTGGACGGCGTGACCTACAAGGAAGGCGACTTCCTCTCCATCAACGGCACCGCCGGTGATGTTTATGCCGGCCAGCTCCCGACCGCCGCTTCGGAAATCGTCCAGGTGCTCGTCGAGAAATCGCTCAAGCCCGCGGAAAGCCAGACCTATCAAAACTTCCAGAAGCTCATGGACTGGTGCGCGAAGGCCACCAAGCTCCAGGTCCGCACCAATGCCGACACGCCGGAACAGACCGCCAACGCCGTCGCGTTCGGCGCCTCGGGCATCGGCCTGTGCCGCACCGAGCACATGTTCTTCGAGGGCAACCGCATCGACGCCATGCGCGAAATGATTCTGGCCGACACCAAGGAAGACCGGAAAGCTGCGCTGGCATTGATTCTGCCTTACCAGAGGGAAGACTTTCGTGGGCATGTTCAAGGAATTGAAGGGACTGCCGGCAACCATTCGTTTCCTCGATCCGCCGCTGCACGAATTCCTGCCGAACGAAGACGCCGCGCAGCAGGATTTGGCCAAGAAAATGGGCGTGCCCGTCGCGAAGATCAAACAGCGCGTCAAGGAACTCCACGAGTTTAATCCCATGCTGGGATTCCGCGGCTGCCGTCTGGGCATTGTCTATCCGGAAATCTCCGAGATGCAATCCCGCGCCGTCTTTGAAGCCGCTGCTGAAGTGCAGAAAGCCGGCATCAAGGTGAAACCCGAAGTCATGATCCCGCTCGTCGGGTTCAAGAAGGAACTGGATCTTCAGGTGGAAGTCGTCCATCGCGTGGCGAAGGAAGTCATGGCCGAGAAAAAGGTGAAGTCGAGCTACATGGTCGGCACCATGATCGAAGTCCCCCGCGGCGCGCTCACGGCGGATGAAATCGCGCAGACCGCCGAGTTCTTCAGTTTCGGCACCAACGACCTGACGCAGACCTGCCTGGGCATGAGCCGCGACGATTCCGGCTCGTTCCTCGGGGCGTATCAGGAACAGGAAATCATCAAGAAAAATCCGTTTGCCACGATTGACCAGAGCGGCGTGGGCCAGCTCATCAAGATTGCCGCCGAGAAGGGGAACAAGACCCGTCCTGGCATCAAGCTGGGCATCTGCGGCGAACACGGTGGCGATCCGGAGAGCGTGAAGTTCTGTCATCGCGCCGGACTGACCTACGTGAGCTGTTCGCCCTTCCGCGTGCCCGTGGCGCGATTGGCCGCCGCGCAAGCGGCGCTGGAAGACGAAGCCGCCAAGAAACCGGCCAAGAAGAAATAATTAGTTTCTGATAATTCAAAGCCGCTCCGGTTTCCGGGGCGGCTTTTTGCATTGGCCATGAGGAGTCTGACCGGCTAGGCTTCGTGATGTCATTTGAACCTGAAACAAAAACTCTTTTTTGATGGTGTGAAGCTTGTGCCAGCCCCGAACAGGTGGAACAAGCCATGCGCCAACGTGGAGTGCTCGTTGCATCAGTTGTCGCCATACATTGGTAAGATCAAAAGCAGCATCGCAGGCGAATTGATTGAGCGTTTCTCCAAGCCTGGTGATTTGGTTGTGGATCCCTTTTCAGGTGCCGGGACGATCCCGTTCGAGGCGACCTTGCGTGGCCGCCAGGCACTAGCTGCGGACATCAGTCCGTACGCCCGGATATTGTCAAAAGCCAAGCTGTGTCCGCCGGAGTCGTTGGAGGCTGCTGTGATACTTGCTGAAGAAGCCTTGCACCAGGCAACCCAACTTCCCAAACCCGATTTGCGCGCGATTCCGGATTGGGTCCGGCGCTTCTACCATCCCGACACGTTGCGGGAGGTTCTGAATCTCGCAGCTGTCTGCCGCCGTCCTGGCAACGAGTTCCTGATGGCCTGTTTGCTTGGTATTCTGCACCACCAACGTCCAGGTTTCCTTTCCTACCCCAGCAGCCATCTAGTGCCTTATCTCCGGGATCGGAAGTATCCTCGGCACCAGTTCCCGGAGATGTACGCCTATCGTGCATTAAGACCGCGTCTCCTCGCGAAGGTGAAACGGAGTTACAAACGGTTCGTACGCCCCCGTACGACGGCGGTTGTTGTTTTCAAACAAACATCCGTACAACAACTCGTTTTGCCGTTTCGCTTTGGCGCTCTGATTACGAGTCCGCCCTACATGAATGCTTTGGACTATGGGCGGGACAACCGGCTGCGCTTGTGGTTCATTGACCCAAGTTTGGTGGACCCCGTTGACAATGACGTGACGCAACGGCGGCAGGCATTCATTGACGCCATCACCAGTTTGGCGGGGAAAGTTGAACAAGGGCTGAGGCGCAAAGGCTATTGTGTTTTCGTGGTTGGTGAGGAGTTTAAGCGCAGTTTCGATGCGCATCCTTCGGAGGCTGTGCTTCGCATCATGCGTGAGCAGGCTCCGTCACTCCACCTGAAGAAAGTGATTGCCGACAAAATCCCAGACGTCCGGCGGACTAGGCACGAATGCAAAGGCGTCAAGACAGAACACTTTCTGGTTTTCCAGCGGAATTGAGATGCGCGAGAATCTGCCAGACAAAAATTGGTTTGTGGGCAAGGCAATTCCCACAAGGTCCAACCTTGTCATCAAACGGGTTGTTGGTAGCGGCAACGACGGTCACGTTTTCTGTGCTCTTTCGACTGAGCTTCAGCGAGACTTTGCCTGCAAAGTTATCCCTCGTGCGAATCTGGCAGGCGTGTTGGAAGGCCAGCCACAATGGCGCGCAGAAGTCGAAAAGGCAAACAGGCTTCAGAGCGAGGTCGTGGTTCGTTTTGTTGACTTGAAGGAATGGACTGATCCGGCCAACAAGATCGACTGCGTTGTTCTGATCTCTGATTTTGTGTCTGGCGTCAATTTACGCGATTTCATCGCCAAGAATCGGCACGAAATCACTGTGGCCTTCGTAGTGCAGTTCCTCGAAACGATACTGGAACTGTTCAATGAGATGGCGACGTTGAAGATGATGCATGGTGACTTCCACGCCGGAAACGTGCTGGTCGAAGACCGGTCGTATGCCCTACGCGGACCGCCATACGCGTTTCGAGTGACTGATTTCGGCGTCGCCAGCGCCACCAGCGACGCTCGTTTCAAAGACGACTATCTTCAATTGGCCGTCATTTTGGGCCAACTTCTGGGAAACGTGGATTACCAAGCTGCGTCACCCAGGGACAAATTCATTTTCAACGCGCTCAACAACCAATTTCTTGCCCGCCACTTGGTGGAAGCAAACCCCACGCTGGATTCACTTGCCAAGAACCCGCGCGGGCTTTTTACGCGGCTACGAGAACTTGATACTGATTTTGAAAAGGCGGGTGGTGACGAGCCCACACAGCTATTGACCCCATTTGACTTTCTGAGTTGCGAGCAGATCGGAGATGCGCCTGGCCTGTTAAAATCCCTTTATTCCGAGTTGTTTTTGGGTCTTCGTGAAGTGGAGAGCAGGAACAACATCGTGGTGACAGGGCCACGAGGATGCGGCAAAAGCACGGTCTTTAAGAACTTGAGTCTCCGTCAAAAACTGCGAGTTAACGAAGCACAGCCGAACAAAGTCGATTACATCGGCGTGTATTACCGTTGTGATGATCTCTATTTTGCATTCCCGCGCTATAAGCTGCCCAGTCGGGCAGAAGCTTTGGATCTACCGGTTCATTTTGTAACTGCTACGCTCTTGAGCGAGTTGCTTGAGTCGCTGGAGCGATGGGCTCGCGGCAACTTCGCGGAGGAGTTCGAGAGAAGTGAGGCCCGAGCAGCGCAGAAGCTTTGGGAAGTCTTGGGTATTGAGCGACCGAAGCAGCCTGGCGTTGAAACGCTCAAAGCCGTGGCCGTCGAGTTACAGAAGCACCGCAAGCGTGCTGCCGAGAAACAACGTTTTGCGGATGATCCCAAGCGTCCGATTGGCGAATGCTTTGGCGTGGAGGTGATCCAAAAGGCGTGTGCTTCGCTATCTGAAACATTTTCGTTCCTAAGAGACCGGCCGTTTTATTTTTTTATCGACGATTATTCATCTCCCAAGGTCACGAAGGTGCTTCAAGAAAATCTGAATCGTGTCTTCATGCAGCGAACGCCAATTTGTTTCTTCAAGCTCTCTACCGAGAGCCCGGTTTCGTTTTCCAAGAGCGACGTTGACGAGAAGATCTATGTCGAAAACAGGGAATTCATTCTGCACAATCTGGGACTCGTGTACCTTCACGCAGAGGATCAACCGAAGTTGGATTTCATTGAGGACGTGTTTCGTCGCCGATTGGCAGCACCGGCAAAAGGCTACCCAGTGAAGGAATTGGGTGAATTATTGGGTAGTAATCCATCTTACAACTTCAATGAGGCCGCTCGCCAGTTGAGAGACAGAAAAAAGTTGGAACTCTGGGGGAAGGAAGCCTTGTGCCTGGTTTGCAGTGGCGACATTCACTACCTTATTGGGCTCGTTCGCGAAATGGTTGTCTTGGCCGGTGGACCGGAAGAACTCGCCAAGACGATCGCTCCTCACATTCTGCCGCGTGATCAAAATCGAGCTATCCGTGAAGCTGCAGGTAGCTTTCTGAAAAACCTGCGAAGCATTCCCAAGCATGGAGACCAATTGGTTGCCATTGTAACCGCCTTCGGCAATGTTGCACACTCCTACCTGAAGTTTCGCAACTCGAGAAATGAGGCCGGAAACCCTCCGCACCAAGCCAGCAGGATCGAGCCTTACGAACCTTTCATGCTGTCGGACGAAGCCCAACGTCTTTACGACGAACTTCTTCGTTACTCAGTCTTCATTGAGGACTTTCGCGGGAAGAGCCGCCGGGGTAAAGTTGTTCCACGTCTCTATTTGAGGCGGTTTCTGATTCCACATTTCAACCTCACTTTCAGCATGAGGGATTCGGTTGAACTGGAGCCAACCGAGTTTGAGCGATTCTTGCTTGAGCCAGCAAAGTTCGAGGATCAAAAGCGCCAGCGTGCTCCAGAGCTAGATGACTCCGCGGAAGATTTGGGCAAGAGCGCCAGCCAACAAAAACACCTGCCACTCGACATGGAAGGGAAAGGAGACTGAATGTTGCGCGTTGCTCGACCTGACGAACGCTTGGCGGCGCTAACGAAGCCACTGCTTCAGCCAACGGCACAATTCCGTCTCCAAGCCGACGATTGTCTGGTGGTTTGTGCAGGCTTTGAAGACCGAGCGCTGGGCGTACTGAGGAACGCACTGACTGCCGGGACGCGCTGTGCCGTGCTCATAATCGACTACCTTCCTTTCATTGCAGAAAACCGACTCCCCGAAATCCGCTCGCTCTGCGAGACAGCCAAACTGAGAAAAACGGAGGTCACGTATGATCGGCAGAATCCAGCCGGCTTTGGAGTGGTTCTCGTCGAACGACTTGCCGGGGTGCCAGGCCGCATCTTCCTCGATGTCTCCGCGATGTCGCGACTTCTGATTGTTCAGAGCCTTGTCGCTCTGAGGAAACGCGCATCAGGATTCAAAGACTGCCTTGTCGCTTACGCTGAAGCGACAACCTATCCGCCGACTGCTGCTGAGGTGGAGCTAGCCCTGAAGAAATGCGGAGAAGATCCTCTCTATTCAATTTTGCTTCTCTCCTCTGGCGTGTTTGACGTCACGGTAATTCCGGAACTTTCATCCACTGCCATCGCCGGGAGTCAGACACGGCTGGTCGTGTTTCCGACTTGCAGCACGGATCAGCTCACGGCTTTGCGCAGTGAACTGGCGCCTTCACGCCTGACGTGCATTCACGGAGTTCCTCCAAGCCCGGAAAACCAGTGGCGGACATCGGCCATTGCGAAAATCAATCGGCTCGTCTTGACTCCGCCGGATCACTTGCTTGCTAGTACCCTGGACTATCGAGAAACATTCGACTGCCTTTTGAGACTCTACGATGCGCATTCCGACCGCGAGCGCATTCTCGTGTCTCCGACCGGCAGCAAGATGCAGACTGTGGCTGTCGGACTATTTCGAGCGTTCATGGACGATGTGCAAATTGTCTATCCGACTCCCAAGGAATTTCGCTCGCCCGGTAATTACACCAAGGGTGTCGGACGGCTTTACTCCCTTGCTCTCGATGAATTCACGAGCATAGAGCAAGGTTGACACCTCCGCTTTTCTCAAAAACCTGATCCGCCATGTCGCACCAGTTGGTTCTCAGTCCGCACGGGCGCTTGTTGCTGGAAGAAACCAGCGACGCCGCGCCGGTGCCGGCATTTTTGGCCGAACCCGCATTGACGGCCGCTTTTGCCGAGGGTTCCGCGCGCGGCCTGCTCGCGCTGGCGGGGCGGCGGCGCGGGTACGGAGCCTGGCCGGCGGCACTGGTTTTCTGGCGCGAGTTGGCCGATGCCTACCTTACCGCGCTGGCCCGCACGCCTGACGCTCCGGCGGGACAAACGGTGGCGGAACTCGCGCCGCCGCCCGAACTGGGCTTCAGCCTCGCCCTGCGCATTCCGGCCATGCCCGGCGCGGAGTACGCCTCGCCCGACGTCTTCGCCGCGCTCTGGCGGGAACTGGACGCGCTGGTTCGCGCCGAAGCGCCGGCGGCCGGCGGCTTGAAGCTCTGGCTGGGGCGTATCAATCCCGCGTTGCACCTGCTGGGCAAGGTCACGTTTCATCTCGCGGAGAACAAACGTTCGCCTGAGACGCCGTTCGCCTTCATGGCCACCTACACGCACCGGTTGTCCGCGCAGGAGAAACCGGTGCATCTGCCGCTGGCCCGCGCGTTGCAGGAATATACCGGCGCGAAAAATCAAGCCGCTCTCCGGTCGTTGCTCGAACCGGTCCAGCAGGCCGCCGAGCGCAGCCCGTGGACGCGCGAGTTGCTGGAAAGCCGGCGCATCTTCCAGCCGCACGCCTGGACGGCGGCGCAGGCGTACGCGTTTCTGCGCGAAGTGCCCGCGCTCGAAGCCAGCGGCATCATTACACGCATCCCGAACTGGTGGAAGAACGGCCGGGGAACGCGTCCGCAGGTGAGCGTGCGGATCGGCGGCCAGGCCGGCGCCGGCTTGGGGTTGGACAACCTCTTGAACTTTTCCATCGAGTCCACGCTTGGGGGCGAGACGCTGACGCCGGAGGAGTGGCGGGCGCTGTTGAATGCGAACGCCGGGCTGGTTTCGTTGCGCGGCCAATGGGTTGAGGTGGACCGCGAGAAGCTTCGGAGTGTTCTGGATCATTGGAAACGCGTCGAAGCCGGCGCGGCGGGCGACGGAGTGTCTTTCCTGGAAGCCATGCGCCTGCTGGCGGGAGTCAAACTCGGCGCGGCGGCCCCGGACGAAGCGGAGGCTGCCGTGGCCGACTGGAGCGAGGTGGTGGCCGGTGGCTGGCTGCGCGAAACCCTTGATCGCTTGCGCCAGCCCGACTCGGTGGTGGGATTTGATCCCAACGAACATCTCAACGCGCGCCTCCGTCCATACCAGGAAACCGGCGTGAAATGGCTCTGGCTGCTGCAAAACCTCGGGCTGGGAGCCTGCCTGGCGGACGACATGGGTTTGGGCAAGACCATCCAAGTTCTCGCGCTATTGTTGCAAATGAAACATGGTTCCGGCGTAGCGGCGCCTTCGCTCATCCTTGCGCCGGCGTCGTTGCTGGCGAATTGGAAGAGCGAACTGGCCCGTTTCGCGCCGACGCTGCGCGCGGCTTTTGCGCATCCCTCGGAAGCGCCGGCCGGCGAATGGCGATCTGCCGCGACCGCGGATTCTTTTCTGGCCGGCAAAGACGTGGTTCTAACCACTTACGGACAAGCCGCGCGGCTGGAGTGGCTGGCGGCGCGCGAGTGGCGGCTGCTGGTGCTCGACGAGGCGCAGGCGATCAAGAATCCCGGCGCCCGTCAGACCCGGGCGGTCAAACGTCTCCGCGCCCGCGCCCGCATCGCGCTCAGCGGCACGCCGGTCGAGAACCGCCTCGGCGATCTTTGGTCGCTGTACGATTTTCTCAATCCGGGGTTGCTGGGCAGCGCGCCGGAATTCACGCGTTACGTCAAAAACTTGCAAGCCGCCGAGCCGCCCAACTTCGCCCCGTTGCGCCAGCTTGTGCGCCCCTATCTTCTGCGCCGCCTCAAGACCGACCGCAGTATCATCTCCGATTTGCCGGACAAAACCGAGTTGACCGCGTGGTGTTCGCTCGGGAAGAAGCAGGCCGTCCTGTACGAGCAGAGCGTTCGCGAACTGGCCGAGAAACTCGAAACGATCGAGGATGGCATTCAGCGGCGCGGCCTGGTGCTCGCGTTTCTCATGCGGTTCAAACAAATCTGCAATCACCCGAGCCACTGGCTGGGGGACGGCGCGTTTGCACCCGGGGACAGCGGCAAGTTCCAGCGTCTCGCCGAATTGTGCGAGGAGCTTGCCTCCCGGCGGGAGAAGGCGCTGGTCTTTACCCAGTTCCGCGAGATGACCGAACCGCTCGCCGCGCGGTTGCGCGACCTTTTCGGGCGGCCCGGTCTGGTCCTGCACGGATCGACGCCGGTCAAGCAACGGCAGGAACTTGTCGCGGCGTTTCAGCGCGATGATGGCCCGCCGTTCTTCGTGCTGTCGCTCAAAGCCGGCGGCACGGGTTTGAATCTCACAGCCGCCAGCCACGTCATTCACTTTGATCGCTGGTGGAACCCGGCGGTTGAAAACCAGGCTACCGACCGCGCCTTCCGCATCGGGCAGAAGAAAAACGTGCTGGTCCACAAGTTCGTCTGCCGCGGCACGATCGAGGAGCGGATTGACGCGCTCATCACCGACAAGAAGGCGCTGGCCGACTCCGTGCTCGGCCCCGACGGCGGCGGGGAGAAGCTGCTCACCGAGATGTCGAATGACGAATTGTTGCGCTTCGTTGCGCTGGACTTGAAGTCGGCGACCGGCGAATAATCTTCTGATGACGATTTACGATTCACGCATCACGGTTTAACAATTCAACCCGACAACAATTCCATCCATGTCCTGGTATTCCTTCCGTCCCTACGTTTCAGTGGCCCAGCGCCGCCGCAAGGCTGAAGCCGCCGCCAAGAAGATGGCCAAGAAAGGCCGCCCCCTCGCGCCAATCAATCTGGCGAGCCGCAAAATCGCCGCCACCTTCTGGGGCAAGGCCTGGTGCGACAACCTGGAATCCTACAGTGATTACGCCAATCGCCTGCCGCGCGGGCGCAGTTACGTCCGCAACGGTTCGGTGATTGACCTGCGCATCACGAGCGGCAAGGTCGAGGCGCTCGTCCAAGGCTCGGAACTTTACAAAATCGCCATCGGCTTCCGCGCGCTCCCGCCCAAGCGGTGGAAGGAGTTCAAGGCTTGTTGCGCCGGCAAGATCACGAACCTGCTCGACCTGCTCCAAGGCCGCCTCTCCAAGGAAATCCTCTCGGACATTACCGCGCACGGCGCCGGCCTGTTCCCGGCCCCGGGCGAGATTGAACTGGATTGCTCGTGCCCCGACTGGGCGGACATGTGCAAGCACGTGGCCGCCGCGCTTTACGGTGTCGGCGCGCGGCTGGATGAAAAGCCTGATTTGTTCTTCACCCTGCGCGGTGTGGACATGCAGGAGCTAATCACCGCTGCCAGCGCCACGGCCACTGCGCCGGCAACCGGTGTCCCGGCGGGCGACGGTGCCCTGGCGGGCGCGGACCTGACCGAGATTTTCGGCGTCGAAATCGAATCCGCCCCCGCGTTTGCCCCGGCGGCCAAATCCAGCCGCGAACCGGCCCGCTCCGCGAAAACATCGCGCCAGCAACGCTCCTCTGCCGCGAGCAAACCGCGCAAGTTCGCAAGCACAAGACTCAAGCAACGCCCCCGCGTGCCCGTGGCGCGCTTGGCCGCAGCGCAAGCCGCGTTGGAAGACGAAGCCGCCAAACCGGCGAAGAAGAAATAATCAACATTTGGAGGCCGTTGCATTCGTCAATGCCCTGACCAGGAAGTTTGGGCACTGACGAAGCAGTGCCTTCCAGTTCAAAGCCGCTCCGGGAAACCGGAGCGGCTTTTTTATTGCCCGTGGTCAGAAGGGCGATTGTCAGAACCCGCGCGAACGGTTGCGTTCCACGGCATACAGTATCCAGAACATAACGCCGACCGCGGCATAGAATACGGCGTATTGAGGTTGGTCGCGCAGAAGCCACCACGTCCGTCCGGTGTCAGAGACAAAAAATGAAAACGGCGCGAGCGAAAAGAAAATGGCCAATGCCATCAGCCAGGACCGGCGGCGAAGACGACGGCGGGTCTGGCGAAAAGCGTTTGCTTCGTCGAGATTTTTTGCCGGCGGCACGGTTCCGGGAACGGGCGTGCTGGCGATTCGCCGGAGCATCGCGGCTTGTTCGGGATCTTGTTGCAGATACTCGTCCACCAGCGCCCGCGTGTCAGCGCTGCATTCGTTGGCGAAGTAGAGCGGGATGAGGTCGTTGATGATGTTTTTGGTGATGTTCATGGCTGTTATCCTTTCTCAGTTTGCAGGAGCGCGGCGAGTTTTGCCCGGGCGCGAAACACCCTGACTTTTGCGGCCGTCACGGACAGGCCGGTGGTGGCGGAAATGTCTTCGTAGGAAAGTTCCTCCTCGGCGCGCAGCAACAAGACCGTCCGGTCAATTTCCGGCAGGGCCTGCAGGGCGGCGAGCGTCCGCTGAAATTCATCTTTCTGCTCCGCCGCCGTGTCCGGCGCGGTTTCGGGGGCGGACATTTCTTCGTCCAACTCCTGAAGGCGTGACGTCCGACGCCATTGCTTGCGATGGAGGTTCCGTGCGATGGCGAACAGATACGCCTTCACTGAGTCCATTCTTGGCTCTTCCGGTGCGGTCCAAGCTCGGATGAACGTTTCGGAAGTGATGTCTTGGGCGTCGTTGGGATTTCCCGTCAACCAATGCGCAAAGCGATAAACGTCGTTGGCATACCGGCTATACAGCTCGTGGAAAGTGATCGAACGCGTGCGCACGCTGAAAGTATCCTGCCGGGACGAAAAGGTTACAAGAAGACTTGCCTCGATGGCATCGCCATCGTCCTGGCAGCGGAGCTTTTGAACGTTTGTTGAACCGTGACTCACACTGACAATATCCTGCCGGGACGGAAAAGTTACATCAAGCCGGACGCTTTTCTTGACAGTCGCGGGTGGAACGGTAATCTACGCGCGTTGCCATGATTGGAATCGTGCTATCAATGACCTGTTTGTCGTGCTCGCGTCAGGCGAGCCGAATGGCCATTGTTACGAACGCGGCGACGCCGCCGGCTGCAAAGACCGGGACTTCCACCGGCACAGCCGTTGCGCCCTTCGGCAGGCAGTCTGGGAATCACTAACAACCAAAAACAAGAGCTTCTCAGACCTGCCACCGAAAGGATGGCGGGTTTTTTGCTTTTGTGACCAACACACATGAAAAAAACAAAATGAAATTACCGCTCTATTGGATTGATGCCTTCACCACCCACGTTGGCAGTGGCAACCCGGCCGCAGTCGTGCCGCTCGAAAGCTGGCCTGCAGATGCTGTGATGCAGCGGATTGCATTCGAGAACGGCCTCTCCGAAACGGCGTTTTTTGTCCGCACCGGAGAAGCGCGTTACCATCTGCGCTGGTTCACGCCGACGGTTGAAATTGAGCTCTGCGGGCACGCCACCCTGGCCAGCGGACATCTGCTCCTGCAAGAACTCGGGCTGCCGGCGGAGGCGGTCACTTTTGATTCGCGTAGCGGTCCGCTCGTGGCCACCCGGCTGGCCGACGGCAAGATCGAGCTCGATTTTCCCGCACGTCCAAACACTGGAACCGGCGAAGCGTCTGACATCCTGGTGCGCGGTCTCGGCCGCGCGCCCGTAGCCGTAGTCACTGCGCCCAGCAGATGGCTGTGCGTGTATGCACAGGCCGACGAGGTGCGCAGCTTGCGCCCCGATCATGCCATGCTCGCGCAAGTCAAACCCGGACGCATCATCGTGACGGCGCCGGGCGACGATGGCTGTGATTTTGTTTCCCGCTATTTTGCGCCTGATGCCGGCATCCCCGAGGATCCGGTGACCGGTTCAGCCCACTGCACACTTGTGCCTTATTGGGCCGAGCGGCTGGGCCGGACTTCCCTGTATGCCCGCCAGGTCTCCGCCCGCGGCGGCGAACTGTGGTGTACGCTGGCCAGCGACCGTGTGAAAATCGCCGGCCAGGCCGTACTCTACCTGCGCGGTGAGATCACGATGTGATGTAGCGGCGACTCGGAAGAGCGCCGCATACTGGAGGCAATATATTCAGCACGCGCTCTGCCTCGTAGCGGCGGCCATCCTTGGCTGCCGTATTGCCCGGCTTCCAGCCGGGTGGTCTGATGTCGTAGCCAAGTCATGACGTGGGTTCAGTTTTGTGGCCCGGGCGGCAAGATGCCGCCGGATACGGCAGGCAGGATGCCTGCCGCTACATGGCGAGAGCGCGCTTGCCCGGCGTGCCAATCTCCGGCATAAAGAGGGCAACAAACTAATCTTATGGCCAAAACCAAAATTCCTTCCAAAACGCTGACGGAACTCAACCGCCAGATTAATTACGAATTGACCGCCGCCCATGCCTATCTCGCCATGTCCGTCTGGTGCGCCAGCCGGAGTCTTACAGGCTTCGCCGGTTTCTTCTCCAAGCAGTCGGGCGAGGAGCGCGAACACGCAGAGAAGCTCATGAAGCACGTTCATGACCGGGGCGTTGCGCCCGAGCTGGCCGCCATCGCCGCGCCGAAACAGAATTTCAAGTCACTGTTGGAAGTGGTGGAACAGACGCAGGCGATGGAACAGTCCAATACCGGTGGGATTAACGCTGTTTACGAGGCGGCGGTGGCGGTCAAGGATTATCCCGTCCAAGTGTTGATGCACTGGTTTATCAAGGAACAGGTGGAGGAGGAAGCTTGGGCCGCCGAATTGGTGGACCGCGTCCGGGCCGCCACCTGCGCCGGCAGCCTTCTGGACCTGGATCGCCACGTCGAGAAGCTCCTCGCTGACGACAAGGAATGTTGAACTGGTCCTCCTGGCGGTGACTCGGCAGAGCGCCGCTGAATTTTCTTTAAGAGTGCGGCGCTCTGCCGAGACGCCGCTACGGTAAAGAATCAAACCCGCATTGGGCATTGGACTTTTCTGTCCAACAAACAGCCAGTTTGTCCGGCACCGGTGTGGTTGTTGGACGCAGTCTCTTCCTGAAAACTGCCGGCGGCGGCAAATGATTCCACAGTAAGCGGACGGCACGCTTTTTGCGTCCTTTCGCAACCGATAATGAACGGCAACCAAATCATACATCCGGATATCAAGCCACCCGTCAACGGCGGACCCGGCGGCCAGCCCGGCCTCGCGAAAATCCGCCGCAAACTCGGCTTGACCTTTGTTTTGTCCAATCCCTTCCGCGTTCCCGTCGCCCAGCCGCGCGCCGCGCCGGAAGCCGACGCTGTCAAAAAAGCGAAGCCAGAAACGATTTAAGGTAGGGACGGCCGCTCCGGGCCGTCT
This sequence comes from uncultured Verrucomicrobiae bacterium, assembly GCA_963804345.1. Taxonomy (GTDB): domain Bacteria; phylum Verrucomicrobiota; class Verrucomicrobiia; order Limisphaerales; family UBA11358; genus UBA11358. Next base: position 144,270 of record CAWDPX010000004.1, read on the forward strand.
GAAGACGCCGCATCGTGGCGTCCCTGCCCGACGAAGTCAAAACCGCTCCGGGAAACCGGGACGTTTTTTGTTTTAACGCAGTGACACAGCGCGGCGGCGACTCTTCGCGGCCTCCGCGTCTCTGCGTTAAGGCGGTTAATCAGTTGGCATTTTTCCAATCGCAACTTGTCATCCGGCGGCATTGACTTACCATCACTAGAATGAGCTTGTTGAAGGTTGAGCGCCTGTCCAAAACATTCGGCGCGATCCGGGCCGTGGATTCCGTCAGCTTCGCGGTTCGTCCCGGCGAAATTTACGGTCTGCTCGGCCCCAACGGCGCGGGCAAGACGACCACCATCTCGATGATTTCCGGACTGCTCAAGCCCGACGGCGGCGAGGTCTTCGTGGGCGGCAAACCGTTCTGGTCCAATCCCCAAGCCGCCAAGCGCATCATGGGCGTCGTGCCGCAGGAACTGGCGATTTACGAGGAGCTGACCGGGCGCGAGAACCTGGAATTTTGGGGCCGCATGGCGGGCCTGAGTTCCAGTGAAGCCCGGTCGCGAACGGTGGAATTACTCGAAGCGCTCACGCTGACAGATCGCGCAAAGGACGCGGTGAAAACTTATTCCGGCGGCATGAAGCGGCGCATCAATCTCGGTTGCGCGCTGCTGCATCGCCCAAAACTTCTGCTGCTCGACGAGCCGACGGTGGGCATTGATCCGCAGGCGCGGCTGAACATCCTCGAATTTATCCGCAACCTCCGCGCGTCCGGCACGGCGATTCTTTACACCACGCATTACCTCGAAGAAGCCGAGACGCTTTGCCAGCGCATCGGCATCATTGACCACGGCCGGTTGCTGGCCGAAGGCACGCTGGGAGAATTGCAGGAGCGGCTGGGCGGCGACCGCGTGTTCCTGCTCGAGGCCGATTTCAAGGACTCCTCGCCGGATGCCTGGGGCGGGTTCCTTCAGCGTTTCCGCATCATCCAGAAAACGGAGCGGCAGCTCGTCGTCGCCGCCATCGGCGCGCGTGATCCATCCGAGTGCCTCAAGGAATTGCTCGGCCTGCCCGTGCACGTGGAGAACGTCACGCTCAAACGGCCGAGTTTGAATGACGTGTTCCTCCAGCTCACGGGAAGGGAATTGAGGGAATGAGATGAAAAGTAGAATCAGGATGAACATCGCAGTTGAATTTGAAGATCGCGGCGCGATAATTTTGGACTGCGGCGGGAAGCGAAGCGCCACGCCGCTTTCGCAGTGCGTGTCGTTGCGCAAAAAGCGGTGTCGCCGCTGCGCTCTGCCACCGCACTCCAAATTCTTCGCATTCCGTCACCACGAGATCCGCGACAGCGGTATTCATTCCACTTTCCGCTTTCCCGCCTTCCACTTTATTTAGCCATGTTGCGCATTCTCCTCGCCAAAGACCTGCGCCGCGCCTGGCGCAACCCGCTGCCGTGGCTCATCAATCTCATCGTGCCGCTGGCAATGACCGCGCTCATCGGCCTGGTGTTCGGCGGACATTCCGACAACGGCGCGCTGGGCCGCATCCGGTTCGCCGTGGTGGACGAGGATAAATCGCTGCTGTCCGATTTTCTGCGCGGATCGGCCAATCAAAACCAGGGCGGCAAATATCTCGAACCGGTTTTCATGGAGCGCGCGGACGCCTTGCGTGAGATCAACGCCAACAAAATCAGTGCGGTGCTCATCATTCCCACGAACTTCATGCATAATTATCTGCTCGGCAGCGAGGCGGTGAGTCTGGAACTCATCAAGAACCCGGCGGAGTCCATTCATCCCGCCGTGCTGGAGGAACTGCTCGGTGCGGTGGTGACCGCATTGAATGCGATTTCGCGCAACTTCCAATCTGAGTTTCCGGAGTGGCAAGCGGTGCTGGAAGGCAAGACGGACTACCACAAGGTCTCCCAGTTGATTGACCGCGCGGGCGACAAGTTGAAGACCGCGAAAAATTACGTTTACCCGCCGCTCGTCAGTTATGAAAAGGAAGAGCCTGCGGATGAGTCAAAGAGTGTTGAATCCAACAGCGGGACGACAAATAGCGTCTCATCCACGGGTGTGGCATCCAAAGGCGCATCGGCCAAGACCGGAGGTTCGAAGAGCGGTTCCACCAACAGCGTGTTCGCCTTTCTGCTGGTGGGGATGTCCGCGATGTTTCTCCTTTTTATCGCCGCCAATGCGATGAGCGATCTCTACCGCGAATTGCGGCAGCGCACATTCGAGCGATACCAGACGATGCGGGATTCCCTGGTGCCATTCATCGCCAGCAAGGCGGTGTTCACGATGGTGACGTTGTTGCTTTGCAGCGGGATAATGCTCGGCGGCGGCGGCTTGATTTTTCGCATTCACTGGCAGCACCCCCTGGCGCTGATGGCGCTCGTCGCCGGCTACACTTGTTTCGCCGCGGCTCTGTTTGCCCTGTTGGTGGCGATCATGCCGGATGAACGCCGCGCGGCCGTATTGAACAACATGGCGGGAATGGCCCTGGGACTGGTGGGCGGCTGCGCGTTTCCGGCGAGTCAACTGCCGGTATTCCTGCGCGAGCACGTCACGACGTTGATGCCCAGCTATTGGTTCGTGGACACGGCGCGCAACCTCCAATTCGGCGGCGCCAACGTCGCCTGGGGCCTGGTGACGTTGAAACTCGTGTTGTTGAGCGTGGTGCTGTTGGCGCTGGCGGCGGTGTTGTTCCGCCGCCGGTTCAAAATGGGTTTGCGAGCATGAAGATGATCCCTTCAATTCAATTTGCTCTTACCTGGGAGCGCTGGCGTTCCGCCGGCGTGATTCACCGCGGCTGTCCAAGCAACTCGTCGGCGAGACGCCGGCGCTCCCCGGCATGAAACGAATCCTCGACATCGGCTACACGGACCTGCGCCTGTTCTTCAAGCACAAGAGCGCGTATGTGTGGTTGTTTGTGATGCCGCTGTTGTTTGTGTATTTCATGGGCGTTGGCAATCGCGGCCCCGGCAAGGCTTACAATCGCACGCCGCCCGTGCTGGTCGAAAACGCGGACACCAATTTTCTCAGCCGGATTTTTCTCGACGAACTGAATTCGCAGAACATGTGGCTCCTGGACCCGACCAACCGCGAAACCGCCGCGCGCGTCATCCGCATCCCCGCCGACTTCACGAGCCGGATTTTGCAGCAGCAGCAGAGCAAGGTGCAGTTTCTCCGGCACGATGCCTCGGAGGAGGCGGACGCGGCGCTCATCGAAGTGCGGCTGGTGCGGGCATTGATTGCCATGAACGGCCACCTGCTCGAAGCCGCCTCGGCGACCAATTCGCCGGGAGCACTGACTGAAGATAAACTTCGCGCCGTCATGGCCGCGCAGAATCCGGTGAGTTTGAAGGCAAAGTTTGCGGGCCGAAAACCGGTGCCATCCGGCTTCAACTTTTCACTTCCAGGAATTCTGGTGATGTATCTGATGATGAACCTGCTGATCTTCGGCGGGGCGGCCGTGTCGGCGGAGCGGCGCAACGGCGTGATCAAGCGGCTGATGGTCCATCCGGTGACACGCCTGGAACTGGTCATGGGAAAAATCTTCGGCCTCATGCTGCTGGGCATGGCGCAGATTTTATTTTTCCTGGCCTTTGGCAAGTTCGTCTTGCACGTCAACCTCGGCGCGAATCTGCCGGCGGTTGCGTTGACGCTGGTCGTGTTCGCGTGGGTGGCGGGTTCGCTGGGCGTGCTGGTGGGGTCGGTGGTGGCCGAGCACGATCGGGTGACCGGGATTTGCGTGCTGGCGAGCCTGCTCATGGCGGCGTTGGGCGGTTGCTGGTGGCCGCTGGAAATCGGGCCGCCGGTGATGAAGACCATCGCCCTCTGCCTGCCGACGGGCTGGGCGTTGCAGGCGCTGCATCAACTCATCAGCTTTGGCAGCGGTTTCGACGCGGTGCTGTTGCCGCTGGCCGTGCTGGTTGGGTTTGGGGCGGTGGCCAATCTCCTGGCCGCCCGTTACTTCCGGAGTTAAACGGGCTTTGACACGAATTGCACGAATTAACACGAATGTGTGAAGTCGGCAGTCCGGAGGACTGTTGGAAATTAGCCGGGGGCAACGCCCCGGAACAAGCCCCAACAAAATATTCTATTCCGCCCCGGGAGGGGTGGTGGAATTCCGCATTGTGGGCTGAAAACCGAGACCCGAAATGCGTGACACAAAGCGCTTTACGCGGATGCGGCAAATGGATCGCACGAAGCGTCCTCATGCCACTCGTACTCGGCCCGGCGGGCAAGCTCCAGACTCTTTTCCCGGCCACAAAATTTGGCGATCACGGCCAGGGCCATGTCCATCCCGGCGCTGACTCCTGATGCCGTAAAATATTTCCCGTCCTCCACCCAGCGCGCCTTCGCAATCCAGTTCACCTTTGGCGCATGACTCGCCACGAGTTGAAATGCCCGCTTGTTCGACGTGGCTTTGCGGTCATCGAGCAATCCCGTCTTCGCCAGCAGGAAGCTGCCCGTGCATACGGTCGCCACCAGCTTGGACGCCTCCGCCAGCCGCTTCAGTTCGCCCAGAAAAGGTTGGTTGGCGATTTCCTTCCGCGTCCCAATCCCGCCCGGAATCAGCAGCACGTCGAAGCCGCCCGAACCCGCCATCGTTGCCTCGGCCACGCCGCAGGGACCGTGACTGCTTCTGACCGTGCCGGCCTTCTCCGCCATGATGGTAAACCTGGCTGCGGAGTCCAGCAGGCCGAACATTTCCAGCGGCCCGTAAAAATCCAACAGTTCGAATCCTTCAAAAAGAACCGCGCCCACATGAATTGGTGATGTCGTATTCATTGCTGATGCCCAATTTAACCGCAAAGAACACAGAAGAATATGGAAGCTCTGATCGAAGACAACCTGAATTCCGAAGCCATCTTACAGGAGGGAGCGGAGGTAACAGAGACAGAATGGATTGCAGAGCTTTTTCGGGCCAAGCTTTTCTCCGTTGACTCCGTTTGCTCCTGTTAAGATTAAGTCTTGTTTTTTAGGCGGATCAATTTGGCGACGGCGGCGTGGGCCAGGACCACGTCCGGATTGCGTTGCAACGCCTCGTCGTAATGCCGCGGAAATCCTTTACCGCCCTCGGTGGCGACCAGCAACGATTTGACCCGCTCCGCCACGGCATCCACGCCAGCCACCGTCAGCGGCTCCTTCTTCGCATCCAGCATTTCATCCATCGCGGTGATAAGCTGGGTCATGGGAGCCAGCCACGCAAACCACGGATCTTCCATGACCAGCTTCAGAAATTGATACGGCGACTGGATTTTGCCAAACGTCGCTTCATAACCGACCCGTTCAAATTCCAGCAATGCCTTGTGCAGGGGGAGCATCGCCTCGCGCAGATCCGTCAGGCGCTGCCGGACGCCGGCCGGTTCCTGGCCGGGTTGGATTGAAACTTCCTTTTTCATACTGTGCTGCAACATACAACCCGGCTCGAAAGCATGCGAATTTTTAACGCAAAGACGCCAGGACGCAAAGGCGCGGAGGGCTTTGACACAAATTTGCGCTATTGGCGTCAAAGCTGTTCTTTTTTTCGAGCAGGGAGTATGGTCAGGCGAAAACAGAATGACCGTCAGAACGGCAAACTTGCAGGACTTTGCGGCAATTGCCCGGCTCTCGGACGAGCTGGGTTATCCGTGTGACGCGGCAGCCATTGAGGCGCGCGTCCGGAAGGTCACCGCCCAGAAACAGCATTTGCTGCTCGTCGTGCAGAATGACCGCGGCGAGGTCTGCGGCTGGCTGCACGCTTTCGGCGCCGATTACATCGAATCCGGTTTCCGGGTGGAGATTGCCGGACTGGTGGTCGCCAAGGTGGCGCAAAGGTCCGGGATGGGCAGCCGTCTGGTCGGGGAGGCTGAACGTTGGGCGCGGGGAATCGGGGCGGAATTCATCAGCGTGCGCAGCGACATCAACCGCGCGGAAAGCCACCCGTTTTACCAGAAGCTCGGATACGAACTGAAGAAGACGCAGCAGGTGTATCGCAAGCGCCTGTGAAACGTGAAAGTTTTGACCGGAAATTCTTGTCGTTTGCCCAGTCGCACCCGCACCAGCAGATCATTCAAAGCCGCACGCGTTTTCTCGCTTGGAAGTTCAGGCCAATTACTTTTGTCATGCGCCGCCTGTATTTCAGCTCGCAGCCGCTGCCCCGATTAGTCCGCAGGCTTTCCGTGGATGTACAATTATTGAAATAGCTATTTCAATAATTGTAACATTAAGCAGATGGCTTGTCCCCAAATGCGGTGGCGATGATTTCGGGTTTGGGTGGCTTGGTCAGCAGGCTCACGACGGGCACGACGAGCAGGGGCAGAAGCATTACGATGGCGCCGGCCAGCGGGACGCCGTCCGGCCCCAGGTTGGAAACAGAATACAGGCACTGGCCAGCCCGACACCAATTCCGGCATAGACTCCGGCAAGCGTGGTCCGCTTCCAGAACAGCCCGAACAGGTACGGCGCCAGGAACACGCCCAGCAACGTTCCCCAGGACATAATCATCAGGTTGACGATGAAGGTGGGTTTCTTGAGGGCGATGAACAGCGAGCAGCCCACAAACACCGCGCAGAGGACGCGTAACAGCGCCATCGTCTGTTTTTGGTTGGCGTGCCGGTTCGCGAACGCGCCATAAATGTCAATGGCGATGGCCGAGCTGGAGACCAGCACCAGCGATGACAGGCTCGACATCGAGGCGGAAAAAACCATCAGCACGATGATGAGCACCAGCGGAACCGGCAGACCGGAGGTGGTGATGAACTGCGGCATGATCTTGTCCCAGATCGGGCCTTTGGCGCCCATCAATTCCGGCGGCAGCTTCGGGCCGTAAAACAGGTGCGTCAATGCGCCGCTGTAATACGCGCCAAACGACATGAACAGTGCGAAGACGGTGGCGATGGTCATGGCACGCTTCACGTCGGCCGTGCTGCGGATGGAATAAAATTTCTGCACCATTTGCGGCAGTGCCCACGGGCCGAAGCTGGTGATCAACACCAGCGCCAGCAGCGTCAGCCAGCCCGGCGCGCTCACGGACAGCCAGCCTCCGGCTCCGAGTTGTTTGACTGCCGCGAGCCCGGGCGCGGCGGATGGATCGGACAACAACTGGCTGGTTGCGTTCACAAAACCGCCGGTCTCCGGCCGGTGGGCCAGGAGATAGACCATCACCAGGACGCCGGCGAATTCGACGATGCCGCGGATGAAATCGCTGACGGCCACGGCAAAGTAGCCGCCCATGACCAGATACACGGCGGTCAGCGCGGTCAGGAAATACAGCGCGTTTTCGTAGGGGATGTGCAGCGTCATTTCAAATAGGTAGCTCAAGCCCATCAACACCGAGGCGGAGTAGGGGACCAGGAAGACAAACACCACCAGCGCGGCGATGACCTGCAACGGCTTGTTGCCATAGCGGGCGCTGAGGAATTCCGGCATGGTGATGGCGTTGAGGCGCGAGGTCATGTCGCGCGTCCGGCCGGCGAGCAGCATCCAGGCGAGCAGCGTGCCGATGAAGGTGTTGCCCACCACAATCCACATGGTGTAGATGCCAAATCCCCAGCCGAGTTTGCCGGCGTAGCCGATGAAGAGCACGGCGGAAAAATAGGTGGTGCCGTAGGCGAACGCGCTCATCCACGGCCCGAGCTTGCGTCCACCGAGGAAGAAATCGCCCACGTCGCGGGTGCGCTTCATGCACCAGTAACCCACTGCGAGCATTACCAGGACGTACGATACGACGATCACGATATAGGCGATGGAGTTCATAGGGCTTCCGGCATTACGCCTGATTTGACGGCAAGGAAGCAAGCGGATTGGCGGCCAAAAAAGCGGGTATTCGGCAATCAAAATCTGCGGATGAGAAAAGCTAACTTGTAGCAAAAAGTCCAGAGTCCACAGTCCAAATCCATTTGCCGGCCGTGGCGGGAAACATCGAACATCGAACATCCAACACTCAACATCCAATGAGGGAATCAAGAGGCGGCGCTTGACGGGCAATGGCGGTGCGGCCAGATTCTCTCCGCCAAGAACATGAGCGCTGACACAAACAAAAGCCCGTACAATGCCGCCGTCATCGGGCGGGAGGAAATCAATCCGCAATTGCTGGTTCTCCGCGTCGAGACGAACGGGGCGATGTTCGATTTCAAGCCCGGCCAGTTCGCGGTGTTGGGATTGCTCGGACGTGAACCGCGCGTGCCGGAAGCGGCAGTGGAGGAACCCGTCACCGAACCGGACAAGATGATCCGCCGCGCGTACAGCATCGCGTCGTCGAGCGTGGAGCGGCGGTACGTGGAGTTTTATCTCACGCTCATCACCAGCGGCCAGCTTACGCCGCGCCTGTTTGCATTGAAGCATGGCAGCCCGCTGTTCCTCGGACCGAAGGCCAGCGGCGTGTTCACGCTGGACCGCGTTCCGTCGGGCAAGGCGGTGGTGCTCATCGCCACCGGGACGGGGCTGGCGCCGTATCTTTCGATGCTGCGAACGATGCTGGTGAATGAGACCCAACGCCGGTTCGTGGTGCTGCACGGCGCGCGCTTTGGCTGGGACCTGGGTTATCGCGGCGAACTCGAAAGCCTCGCCCGGCTGCGGCCGAACTTCACCTACATCCCCAGCATCACGCGGCCCGATCAGGACCCGCATTTCCACGGGCGCACGGGACGCGTGCAGGCGCTGGTGGAGCAGGGGGTGGTGGAAAAAGAATCGGGCGTGGCGCTGGATCCGGCGCAGGCGGATGTCTTTCTCTGTGGCAATCCAGACATGGTGAAAGCCGTCAAGGCAATGCTTGAGGGCAGGGGATTCAAGGCTGACCAGTCCGGGACGCTGGGAACGATCCACGTCGAGGAATACTGGTAGGCAATGGTCGGGCGCGCTCCGTCGTCTCCAAAATGATCTGGACAACGGTGCCTTCCAGATGCGCCATCTTCCAAGAGTTGTAATGATTGCAATTATTTGCTTGAATCATGCGCCCAAGAAGCGGATAACAGCATCAAACCTATGAAATCCAGCGGCACTGTCAGCGCGTTGTTGCATCACAAGGGATCGGAGATTTGGTCGGTCCCGCCGGAAACCACCGTCTATGAAGCCATCAAGCTCATGGCGGACAAAAACATCGGCGCGGTGCTCGTCCTATCGGGCGGGAAACTGTCGGGGGTTTTTACCGAGCGCGATTACACGCGCAAAGTCATTCTTCAGGGGAAAACGTCCAAGGAAACCCGCGTGCGGGAGATTTGTTCTGCCGAGGTTATCTCCGTCGGGCTGCAACATTCCGTCGAGGAATGCATGAAGCTGATGACCGAACATCGCGTACGGCATTTGCCGGTGGTGGAAGGTGAAAAAGTTGTAGGCCTGGTTTCCATTGGCGACCTGGTGAACTGGATCATTTCCACCCAGAGCGCGCAGATTGACCAGATGGCGCAATACATCTCCGGCGGGTACCCGCATCATTCCAACTGAGGCGCAGTCAAAGCGGGACAGGGAAACATTCAACAACGAACATTCAACGTTCAACATCCAAGCAATGTTGTTGCTTGCATAACCACCTGCGCGCGCCACCGGTTTTGATGCGGATTCGCGGAAACTTAATTTTCGGGGTTGGATGTTCGATGTTGGGCGTTGAATGTTGAATGTTCTTCTCCATTCCACCCCAGTCTGATTTTACGGCTTGGCTGCCGGCGAATTGGTGCCCGGCTTGGTCTCCGCCTTGGCTTCCGGCTTCGCCTCGGCCTTCGGTTCGGATTCCTTCACCCGTTTGGCAACCAAATCTTCCTCGGCAAAATCGCCCACCTTGCGGTGTAATTTGATTTCATCGCCCGACACCTTGCCGGTATATTCGATACGGATGTCGTTTCCGTCGAACTTGAGCGGTTCGACGAAGGAGATGTCGTCCTTGACGATTTTGCCCTCGGTGATGGCCACGTTGTTCGTGCCCTCGTCGCGGATGCCGATGGCCCGGCCGGTGAGGTTGGTTCCGTTCACCTTGAACTCGTAGGTGTATTTTTGCACCCCGATCTGGCTGTCAAACTCGCCCTGCCATTTTCCGGCCACGGTGGTGTCAGCGCTCCAGGCGGAGCCGGCCAATGCCAGCGCGAACGCCGCCAGCGCGATTGATTTGGTATAGGTCTTCATATTTTTGATATTGATTTGAATGCCATAGAAAGCCAGAAGCGGGCGGGAGAGGAAAGGGAAAATTCTCGATGGGAAAACATTGAACAACGAACATCCAACACCCAACATCCAAGTGAACTTCCGGCATGCGAAGCCATTGGATGTTCGATGTTGAGTGTTGGATGTTGGATGTTCTCATTCATCGTCTCTGGATGGGTGGGGTGGTCAGCGCAGAGGATCAAACAACGGGTTCTTGTGAATCTTTGCGGCGTTGATCTTTGTCTTCAGCCACTCTTTCAAATCTGACTCGCGCTCAAGCAACTTCACGATTTCCTGAATGGTGCAAAGGACAAATACGGCTCTCTGAAGAGACTCTTTGCACGACAAAAGTGCTGCGTCTGTGTATCCCGAATACGAAATAAAAATGCCTTGGACGTGCCCACGGTGATAAACCCGGACTTGATGTTGTGCAACATCTCCTGGTCCAAGTGGCTCTTTCCACCATTTCATTTCGACGAGATAAACTTCCCCGTCGATTTCGATTACCCCGTCAATCTGCTCAACAATCCCTTCTCCGTTTTCCCCGCGAATCGTAAATGCTTCTCGTATCAGAACGCCGCCTTCCTTAAAGAGGCGATTTAGCACAGATTCCAGAGCTTTCCCACGCTGCTGCGGATTTCTTCCCACCACCAGGGTGCAAAGGTCGGTGCGAATCTGGTTCAGCGTTTCCTTCTTCCGCTGCTGCTCTACTGCTTGCTTTCTTGTTTCTGCAAGTCTTGCAGATCTCTCGCTTTCTCGCTCTTGGGTAATCCGAGTGAATGTATCTTTTACATTCACCAACTCACGAATTTGAGCGACGAGACCACGAGCCGGCGCTTGATCCTCAGACCAGCAAACAGAAAAATCTGCAAATTCAACAACGCGTTTGAGTATTTCTCGACGTTCCCGGAGAGTTCGTTCACCAAGATCGTTCAACTGAGTCGCAATTTCCCGCGTTACCGTATATTTGTTGAACGCAGATCGATTTGTTGCGAGCAAGTTTTCGTGAGGCGCAAGAATGGAGCGGTCAACCCCTGCACCTCGAAAGAATTGCAGGAGGTCTTTTTTCGTTTTGCAGAGTTTGGGAAGCGTCTCGATCAGCAAACGAAACAGCTCTGGAGGGTAATGATGGATGATGTCCATTGTTCGCCTACATCTTCAACTCCACTTCCGTTAGGCACTGGCAAATTTTGCCAGCACGCAGGGTTTTGATTTGCTTGCTCTCACACGACAAGGATTATTCACGACAACGGTGGCCTGACAAGGAGAATGGTTGCTCGAGCAAACGCGTGACACTCCGGCCTTGCGCAGTTATATTGCGAACCGATATTGAATTTGTAAATCGCCAATCGTAAATCATAAACAATTTTATGCGCTCTGACATCATCAAAAAGGGTTTTGAACGCGCGCCGCACCGCTCGCTGCTCCGCGCCACCGGCTCCATCGAATCCGAGGCCGACTGGGACAAGCCGTTCATCGCCATCTGCAACAGTTATACCGATTGCATCCCCGGCCACGCCCACCTCAACGAGGTCGGCGCCCTCGTCAAACGCCTCGTGCGCGAGGCCGGCGGCGTGCCGTTCATCTTCAACACCATCGGCGTGGACGACGGCATCGCCATGGGCCATTCCGGCATGTTGTATTCGCTGCCGTCGCGCGAACTCATCGCCGATTGCGTCGAGACCATGCTCAAGGCGCATTGCTTCGACGGCATGGTGTGCATCCCGAATTGCGACAAGATCGTTCCCGGCATGTTGATGGGCGCCATGCGCGTCAACATCCCCACCGTGTTCGTCAGCGGCGGGCCGATGGCGGCGGGCATTGCCGAGCAGAAAACCACGCACGAAGACCTCGCGTCCTATCTTCAGCCGGCGTCCGGCAAGTCGGATTTGATTTCGGTTTTCAAAGGCGTCGCCGAGCTCCAGGCGGGCAAGATCACGGAAGCGCAGTTGACCAAGCTTGAGCAAACCGCCTGTCCCACCTGCGGTTCGTGCTCCGGGATGTTCACCGCGAACTCGATGAACTGCCTCTGCGAAGCGCTCGGCATGGCGCTGCCCGGCAACGGCACCATCCTGGCCGTCTCGAAGGAACGCGAGGCGCTCTACGACCGCGCGGCCCGCGCCATCATCAAGCTGGTTGAGCATGACATCAAACCGCGCGACATCGCCACAGTGGAAGCGTTTGACAACTCCATCATGCTCGATGTCGCGATGGGCGGCTCGACGAACACGGTTCTGCACACGCTCGCCATCGCGCGCGAAGCGGGCATTGCCTACGACATCAAGCGCATTGACGACATCTCGCGCCGCATTCCGTGCGTGTGCAAGGTTTCGCCGTCATCGAATTACCACGTGCAGGACGTGCATCGCGCCGGCGGCATCCACACCATTCTCGGCGAACTCAAACGCATGGGCGTGCTCAACACCTCGTGCAAGACCGTCACCGGCAAAACCCTCGGCGAGAACATTGACGAGTGGGACATCCGCTCCGAAAAATGCGGTGCTTGGGCCAGGACCGTGCGCGTTTCCGGCGCATCGGCGATTGTGGTGGATCCGAACGACAAAATGGGGTCTGCCGCTCGCACGGCGAGTGGCAATCTCGCGCCCAAGCCCATGCTGTTTTTCCCCGCCGACCCGCTGGCCATCACGCTCTGGCGCGCCGCCGCCGCGTGGAACGTCGCCGATATTGAGGCGCTGCTGGCCGTGCATGACCCGAAAGCGACGGTGAAAATGCCTGACGGAACCGTGCTGAAAGGACATGACCTCCTGCGACTGGACATTCAGCAGAAGCTTCAGGAAGCAAAGGGCCTGGTCCGGGCCGAACTCGGCGAGTTCCGCGATTCGCCGGTCTTGCTCATGTGGCGCTATGAAAAAGGCGGCACCCGCACGCCGTTCGCCATGGTGCGCGCCAAAAAAGTGAAGAACTGGGTCATCACCCGCGCCGAATTCGACACCGATCCGAAGCATCTGGCCAAGGTCACGCCCAGCGGCCTCATGCCGTACGACTCGGCATTCATGTTCGACGCGAAGGATTGCATCCGCACCAAGGAAACCGCCTACACGCCCGACGGCGGTCTCGCGATTCTTTACGGCCAGCTTGCGCCCGAAGGCAGCGTGGTGAAAACCGCCGGCATCAGCGCGGAGTTCAAAAAGAGTTGCGGACCGGGATTCGTCTTTGAAGGCCCGTGCGTGATTTTCGAAAGCCAGGACGACGCCTGTGCCGGCATTCTGGCCGGCAAGGTCAAGGCGGGCGACGTGGTCATCATCCGCAACGAAGGCCCGCGCGGCGGTCCCGGCATGCAGGAAATGCTTTCGCCCACCAGCTACATTGCCGGCCTGGGTCTCGGCGACAAATGCGCTTTGATCACCGACGGCCGGTTTAGCGGCGGCACGGCGGGCGCGTGCATCGGCCACGTCTCACCGGAGGCGGAGGAAGGCGGCCCGATTGGCCTGCTCAAAGCCGGCGACCGCATCCGCATTGATTTTCCAAACCGCAAAATCGACGTCCTAGTTTCCGAAGCCGAGCTGGCGGAGCGTAAGAAAACGTTCCAGCCGGTGAAGCGCGACCTTGGCGGCTGGCTGGCGCGCTACCAAAAACTTGTTACCAACGCGAGCCGCGGCGGAATTCTGAGCGTGTGAGACTTGGTCTTTTAGAAAAGCGAGAATTAAAACCGATTCAGCAGCCAAATGGAGAGGAAAGCGGTACCGAAAAAGACTGCCAGGGCGAATAAGATCAGAAAAAGAAAAAAACCGGTCATCACCCAGCGTGCGGCTGCGGACGGATCGTCCACGCATTGCATGATGACCGTGATTTTTTTGGCATCCGGCGCGCGATCAACGCGATCGCGCAGTGCCTTCGTATTTTTCTTTCTGGACTGAGCATCTTCGACCGCCAATTCGAGGAGTTTTGGGTAGTCCCAGGTTTCGTCGGTGGGTTCGATGTCGTACCATTTGTTTTGGGGGCGATACACCAAACGGTAAACGTGACCGGAGGAATCAATCACGCGGTCGTCCGGCTCCCAGTCCTGGAGTTTTTTGCTGTCATGGCCGAGAACCTGGAGCAGGCATTCCTTGTCGGGAAAACAGTCGAGTTTGCGTTTGCAGGCAGGTTCGTAGCTCATGAAAGATTGGGATGATATTTCAGATTCGAGCGGCTTGATTTCCTTGGCTCGCGTAGACCCGCGCATTTTGGCCGCGTCATCCCGGCGCTGAGCGAAGAGCCGGATGTAATCTTTACGATACCAGATGATTTGACATGTGATAAGAATGACACCAAAACAGCCTATCCGGATGAAGAGTTTGTCGGTAAATTCGTCGGCGCCGGGAATGAGGACTGCGTTGTCCGGATTCCGGGGGTCGTAGTACACATCAACGGAAGAATTGGCAGGATGAGCTTCGGCGAAGGGTTTGGCATAAACATCCCCGCTGCGATTGCTTCTGAGACCGGGGTTCCACAGTCGGATTTGGTGTGAAACGTACCGGGTCCCGTTGACGATATAGGAATAGGTTGCTTGAATGTAAGAATGATTACGGGGAGGATTATGCAATTCCACCTGCATCATGACACCCGGAACGATGGGCCAATGGAGGGAGGGGCGGTCGTGGCGAAGAGATGTAGTTCCATAAAGAATCATCCCCACAGCGACGACAAGTATAAATATCGAACCGCGGAGTGAATTCCGTATTACCTCGCTGCGACTGGGAATTTTGAACTTTCGGGACGGCATACGATAGGGAAGCATCTGAATGCTTGTTCCGACAAGTATAATTTACGGGACAATTTGTAGGACCGGCTGATGCGTTATCGGAAGCTCTTCACCAAGCGACCCATGGCGGAAATTTGAGCGAGTAATGTTGCCGTCCGGCGGAAAAAGATTGCGTCCGGCGGAACGCATGGCCAAAGTTTTGTTTCCGGTGGAGAGATGGCAGAGTGGTTTAATGCACACGCCTGGAAAGCGTGCATACCCAAAAGGTATCGGGGGTTCGAATCCCCCTCTCTCCGCCATTTTCATTTTCGTGACTGAAAGTGACAATGGATGACGCACCGTGATTTCCGTCAATGTTTCCAACGGTTTTACCTACCTTGATGGCCTTCAAACCGATGACGGAAGGTGACACGGCAGGACGGTCGGCGACTAAAGTTTGTGAGTCTATGTGTGAGTCGCCAATCGAAGGCAATCCGCGAACGGTTGCCGCCAAAGGCAGTTGAGCAACGTCCGTATAGGTTTTCATCGTCAGCCGCATATCACTGTGCCGCGCCAGTTCCATCGCTTCACGAGGCGAAACGCCAGCCCGTTGTAGACGTGTGATGTAGGTCGTCCGCAGCGCATGAAAATCCACCACATGGCCGCGCTCATCCTTCAACGAAATTTCCGCCTTTTTGAAATCCTTGCGAATTTCTTTCATCGTCGGGACACCATCGGGAAACACCAAATCTTCCGGCTTGAGTTTTCCGGCGGCTTTCAGCTTTTGCAATTCCGCCACGAGTTCAGGATGCAACGGGCGCGGTTGCTCCTTGCGATTCTTGACGAAGGCAGCGGGCAGCATCCAATACGGATTAGCCGTATCCAAATGAAAATCGCCGCCATGCAAGGCGTTGATTTCACCACGCCGCAAACCCGTGTGCATGGCCAGCAGATAAAGCAGCTTGCGCGGCCCCGCCAGCAATCGCTTGGCCTCATCATCATTCAATGCCCGCCGCTGGCTGCGTTGCTTGCCGCGCGTATCCACTTTGCTGATGATTTCAAACGGATTGGCCGCGACGCGATTTTGTTTGCGCAGCCAGGTGAACAAGGCCGACAAGACGGCGTGATACTCATTGATGGTTTTCGGAGCTTGTGTTTGTTCGCCGCGCCAGCGCAGGAACGCATCTGCCGTGGCCTCGCGCAAGCTCTGCCAGTGGCATTCCCGCATCAGCCGCCGCAAACGCTTGTCCACATGGCGGACGTGATCGGCGCAACGCCCTAACGCCTTCAAATCGGCGACGTAGCCGTCCACCAGCTTTGCCATCGGGTTTTCAAACGTCTCGCGTTGTGCCGCCGGAGCCATTAAACCAACCGACACCCGTTCTCGGTCGCGGATGTTTTCCCGCATTTTTTGCTCGGCCACCTGACGGTCGGAAACGCCAAGGGAAATGTCCCGCGCCTTAACGTCGCCGTCCAATTTCAGCCGCGCCCGCCAAATCCGGCTGGAAACCAACTTGCCGTTGCGTTGCCGTTTGGGGCGGTAAATGTAAGCAATCATATTTCTCCTTTCGATTAACTTGGTTGACTCAACTTTTGAAAATACGCTTTGACCTGGCTTTCCAGCATTCCAACCGCCCGGCCAATATGCCGCAACGGGGGCAGTTCGCCGTTTTCCGCTCTGCGTCTTACCGTCCGCTTGCAGACACCGAAAATCTTCTCCAATTCCGGGAACCGTATCAGGCGGTCATTAAATTGATTCTCGACTGGCATAAAACATCATTTCTCCTCCTTCAATTTCCAAGTCTTTCCTGCCTTGTCCCATTCCACTCCCTTTCGCAGCCGTCTCCGCAAAGCAGCGGCTTTTTCAGGGGAAGTCATTGCCGCCTTCAATTCTGTCAGCAGATAAAGCATATCCTGCTGCTTGTAGTCCTCGTAAATGGTGCTTCGTTCCTTTCGATACCTCACCTTTCGGTTGCCTTTGTCCTTCGGGTCACGTTCGGTGAATTCCCCTGCTTCTTTGGCTTCTTGCTCCGTTGGCTCATCCCCGCCGCCCGCCTGCAACAGACGTTCACTTTCCTTAAACAGACTTTCATCCGGGTCGTCCACAAAACCGACTCGGCGCTTTATTTCTTCCGCCCAAGCCTTGCACTCACTGACCGACACGACGATGAAGGGGCGTTCCTTGGCTCTGCGCTTTGCGCCGAACAACCTGGTTTCCTCGTGAGTGACGTAAAAGAAAAAGGCCGTCAATTTGCCTTCCTTGATGCGTTTATAGACGCTGGCACGAGAGACGGGAACGAACAGAACGACGCTGCTGGTTGAAAGCCCCACGTCCCCTTTGTAGTATTCACCGAGTTTTTCCAGCCACTCGCCGCATTCCTTGAAGGTTCCCTCCCGCCGATAGGCACGCGTGCCGGGCGTCGGCTCGCCGACCAGCTTGTGCAATTCCTTCGGCACTTCGATGAAAGGAAACTGAATAAACGGCATATTCCCTATCGTAGCACTAAGGATACAGTTGTCAACCATAAATCTTGAAATTGTATTTTTGATTTTCCCGCCACCGGCTTCGATGCCGTCTTGCGCATGGCTTGCGGTTGAATGTGCTTGCAGGAATCTCCGGTTGGAAATCCCGGCGCGCCGTAGTTCAGACAATCAAATTGTCGGCACAAAATCGTTTCTGATGATTTTGGGATAAGCGTATGCGGCGAGACAATCTATCACCCGCCTCCCTCCGCCGACGATTGGTTGAAGCATTTCTCGAAGTCACCGACGACACGAAGGATTTCGTCGAAGGTGGGCACTTCGCCGAAGAACATTCCGCCGCGCATTTCCTGATAGTCTTTGCGCCAGGCTTCAAGGTGTTGAGCGGGCGGCAGGAATCGGAGCGCACCGGGATGGAGCGTGGTGTAATCCACCCATGACCAGCGGAAAAAGATTTCACGATGCGCGGCCACGCGGTCAAAGAGCGGGCGATCTTGGGCAGCACGCCCGGCCACGCCACGCGTGATGAGACACCAGACATCGTAGTAGTGCCGGGCCATGCGAATTTTGCGTGGTTTGTCGGCGGGACGGAATGTTTCTTCATGCAGAAGCAGGGCTTTTTCCCAGAAGGTGCGTTCGGCAGCGAGAACGCGGACGGGAAAGGCCGCACCCATTGCCAGTTGCGGGAAGACTTCGGCGAGATAGGGTTGAATCAATTTTTCCTGATGCGGCCAGTCATCGGAGCGGGCACCAAGTTCGATTTTCACAACCGGACGCACATAACCAGCTTCGGTCGGGGCAAAGACACCGGGATAGTGAAACAGAAGGCATTGGCCATCATCCATGTCGGGATCAACTTCGAGTTTCCATCCGGTCTGACCGAGCACGGCGCTGATGCGGGCAGCGAGGGCGGGTTGATCAACCCATTTTACTTTAAGTAGAATCGCCATAAACAACTTGGTGGATATTCACACTGCCTTTACGAATGAGAATATAATTTATTGGCACTCGCCGCGTCAATTTGACATGCGTTACATGTTGGTGACAGAACCTGTCCGCGATATTTCAAACGCAAAGTCTTCAGGCAATTGGATTATAAGCCCGCCGGTTTGTCTTGCGACGCAAGCATCTCTGGGAATTCATCATGTTGGAGCAGGGCACTGCGCTACTTGCCGGCTTCGTCGTTTCCAAAATGTCACCTGCTTGTTTCAGCCCCTCCTTTGACAATTAGCAGAAGTTTCGAGATGCTCACTACGTTCGGGAGTCGAGATGCTCACTAGTCTTCGTTCGGGAGAAGACTTATGATTATTCGTTTATTGGAATTGATGAAAGGCTGACTTCTGAAGTTTTACAGAAAAGGCAACGCAAAAGCGGTTCGGGAACTGTGAAGCACGACCAGTTTCAAACCGGCAGTTTGGGCTACAATCATGACAAAGACTTCAATCGAGTGCTTTGCGAAATAGTGTCTCTAAGGCTGAAGGAATGAGTGAAGTAGGAAATCGATGTGGCGTCCGCTCGAATTTTTGTGCGTCCAAGTTAATTGTGAGACCATATTTTCTGATAATTAGTTGACACATTTGTTTTTTGGTTTTGGCGGACGGCGATCAAGTTCTGGCAGCGGAGCCAGGCTTCCACAGTGACCCGCCACGCCGTGGCGGGTTTGAGGCGAGCGCCGTTCGTCGGATTCCCGATCATCGCTCCGAACTGGGCGAGCAGCAACCGGAAAATGGTATGGCGTTGGCGTTTGGACCAGCGCAAGCGTTGGGCGTCGTCATGAAAGACGGCGCAGGCGGTGCGGCCGTTGAGGCAGCGTCGGGGCCGGTGATTGAGATCATGGACGGTCACTTCGACCGTCAGGGCGAAGTTGTTCGCCACTTCGACGGAGGCATTCAGCCGCCGATCCAGAGCTTCCTTGAGATCGCGGATGCTTTTTTCCATGCCGCCGTTGTAGCGGGGAAAGTGTGGCGGGTTGTTCAAGGGCAGCACGCCGAAACGGCCCATCACTTCATCCACATATTGATTATTGAAGGGCGAACCGTTGTCGCGTTTGAGGAACAACGGCGGGCCGTGCTGCCGGAAAAGGCTTTCTAAATGGGCGGCGATTTGCCGCCCCTCCTGCTGGCGGCAGACCAAAGGCCGGAAGCGATAGCGCGAGGCGAGATCCTGCACGGGGATGATGAGCATCCCGTCGTCGCCGTATTCGGTGGCGTCGCAGGACCAGACGAGCCCCGGCTTGAGCCATTGAATGTGTTTCATGAGGTGGAGTTGATCCCGCCGGTAATCCTGCACCAGCGCCCCGAGTTGACGGCGCGAGAGGCAGCCGGCGAACCGTTTTAAGAGTTCACCGGTGCCCCGGGTGCGCACGCGGCCATGGTGCAACTGGCGCAGGAGCGGATTAAGCTCCGTCCAGTCCAGCGGCCGCAACGGCTTGGGCCCGGGCGCCTGGCACACGGGTTTACCCAGTCGCTGCCGCTGCCGCCAGCGCATGACACTGGCGTAGGGCACGAGTTCGCACACCTGCCGCCACGAGGTTGGAGTTTTCGCTTTCATGGCGTCGAGCTGGTGCAGGATTTGGGGGATCATAGCGGTTTTTTTTTAGCGGGCGGCAAGTCCTTCCGTTCCGCCCACTCGTTCAGGAGTTGGCGCAACTGCTCCCGTTGCTGCTGGCGTTGGACTTCCTGCTCCAGTTGTTGCACCCGGCGTTGCAGCGCCTGCTTCTCCGGGTCCGTGGGCGTCTTGGGCCGCCCCGCCGGCTGATCCTCCAGAGCCGACAACAGAGCCGTGAGGGCTCGCTGTTCCCACTGGTAGTATTGCTGGCGGGAGATGCCCAGCGCCTGCGCCGCATCCGTGGCCGTCATCCGGCCGGAGCGGACCTGAAGGATCAGTTCCGCCCGCTGTTGGGCTTTGGCATTCATCTACTCCGTTTTTGCCGGAGTCAGGGTGGGGTTGGCAAGCTTGTTTATCTGCTCCAAACGGCTGGTGATTTTGGTCGCCGTCACCGCCCGCTGGCGATGTTGTAACAACGCCTGCAGACGCGGGCTCAAGGCTTCGCCCTTGGTCAGGTTGACGCGGTTCTCCAGCGCCTGAAGCATCCCCTCCATCGCCCGCTGCTGCCAGTGGTTGAAGGTGATCCAGTTGATGTTCAACTGGCGGCAGACTTCCGCCGGCTTGCACCGCTCCGTCCACACCGCCAGCACCGCCTGGACTTTGTCCGGGGCATTGATCAGTGGTGAGGGGGTTCGTTTTTTCCGTTCCGTTTTCTTTTCGCTGCTGATTATTTTGGTTGAGGTCATAAGTAAGTTCTTGTTCGTTGTTTTGTTGATCGGAGACACTGAGTTTGAGTTTGCCCTTCTCGGCGCGGAGCACGACCGACTGGCCGTCCATCCGCCCCACCATGTAGAAGGGCGCTTGAGGTTTGCCGCGCAAGGCCAGTTCGAGCAGGTTCTCTTGAATGCCCTGTTCGATAGTCTGGCGCAGCTGCGATTGGATCTCGAAGAAGCGGTCGGCGGGGCACAGTCCTTCGATGCCCTGGTTGGGCCGCTTGTGGTTGTAATGTTTGATCCAGAGCTTGATGCGTTCCCGCGCGGCCTCGAAGCTGTCGAACTGGGCGCGGACGAGGAAGTCCTGCCAGATGGTGGACCAGAAGCGTTCCACCTTGCCGAGGGTCATGGGATGATGCGGGCGGGATTTGATGTGCGCCACTCGATCCTTCTGGAGTTCCGCTTCGAAGCGGCTGGTGCCGCGCCAGCTGGTGTATTGGCGGCCATTGTCGGTGAGCATCTCCTTGGGCGGCTGGAACTCGCCCGCCGCCACGCGATAGACTTCGATCACCGCCTGCGCCGTGGGACTGCGGAACAAGTCCGCGCCCACGATGAACCGCGAGTAATCATCCATGAAGGCGATGAGGTAGGCGTAACGTCCGCCCAGTCGGAACGTGAAGATGTCCGTCTGCCACATCTGGTTGGGCGTGGCCCGTTCAAAGAAACGGGGCCGGGTGATATTACGCTGCTTGCGGGGTGGGCGATCCCCCATCAGATCGGCTGCATGCAGCCGCTGGCGGACGGTCTCCGGACTGGCCGGCAGGAAGAACCAGCGGCGCAACACCTGCGAGATGCGTTTGATGCCGAAGGTGGGATTTTGCCGCTTGAGTTCGAGGATCTGGTCGGTGATCGGCGCGGGCAGCCGGTGCTTTCGCGGGCCAGACTTGCCGGGCTCCAACCCCGCCTCCCCACTCGCCCGGAACGCATCCAGCCACAACCCGAGGCAGGATCGACTGACGCCGACTTCCTCACAGACCGTTGTCATGTTAAAGCCTTCCTCCAGATAAAGCCGGACGGCCTTGAGCTTTTCGTCTTTGGTAAAACGGCGCATTTTTTTCGCGCCGCCAGCCCCCCTCGGGGGGCTGTTCCTCTTCTTCTCTACTATCGTTTGTTCATTCATGTTAACACTCCTCTATCATTGGAGTGTCAACCAATTAACTCTTTAAATCAGTCTCACGATCTGGTAGCTAGGACAAGCCTTCGGGTACGCGTGGAGGAACCAGACGGCCGGAATATTTTGAGATAAAATGGTGGGGCGACGAATGAATCAGATTTTAACCTAATCGAGCATTCCCCCCACAGCGGCTTCAAATCGGGATCGTCCAATGCTGACATAAATCAACCCAAGGCCAAGCTTTGGGTTTCCGGTAAAACGTTTTACCTGCTCTTGAAAGGATGGCGGAGACAAACGGCAGTCGTTCAACGCATTTCATTGCCTTGTTTGAGATGTGAAAAAGTGCCAGCAGGAGTGCCAGCAAATGCCGATTGGATGGAGTTACGCTTGACATAAAACGCAACAGCCTTACAGTCAACATATCAGCAATGCCATAGGCAGTTGATTTCGAGTGGCTTGTGGAAGGTGGGTGTGTCCAATTCCGGCAGCGCGAAAAGTTCGCGCAGCGTCCAGCAAATCCAAAAATCTTTTTCCACGCTCGCGGCCTGCAAGCGCATTTGCTCCTCGACCTGAAGGCAGGCGAGCCGCCGTTCTTGCGGCGACATTTTGAGGAAGCCGTCCATGATTCAGGGCGTCCCGACGGCGAGCCGTTGCAGAATGTTCGCGACCCACGCCGGGGCATGTTTGCGGTCTTTCAGCAATTGTGCCTTGTCAGTGTCGTCGAGTTGACGACGTAGAATGGCAAGCACTTTGTCATCCACATGGCGTTGACCCAAGTGACGGAGCGCTTGAATGACCGTGCCGCTCTTGCGTCCGGCGGTGGCGACGTTGCGTGGGGTGGTGTGCTTGAGAATAATTTCACGCTGGCCGAGCTTGACCCGTCGGGATGTTCCGTCGGTCAGGAAGACGATTTTCATCGGTACCTGATCAGAAAGACCGAGGACATTTGCGGCGTAGGCACCGGCGGGTTGAAGCCGGACAGAGTCGCGGCTGACCAGCGCCTTGGCTACCGCGTCAGCGGATGCGGCCACGCGGCCCAATGCAGGATGGTCAATTGGATAATCGTAAAGCCCCCGCGCGAGCTGGCGAATAACACCTTTGCGAGAAAGGCGGGTCAAAGCCATGCCGACTGAACGCGGGTCTCCGAGCTGGGTAAGGTCTCGTGGAGTGAAGACCCAACCCCTGCCGTGGCCAAATATAATCGCTCTTGCCTTTGGTTCAATGACTTGTGTTGATTTAGGCTGTCTTTTCATGTTGAAAAAAGTGGTATGTTTTTACAACATAAAATCAGTCCCGTCCAGCTTTAATGAGAGCACCGATGGATTCGCACACATGAGTTGAACTTTCCATTGCAGTGCTCGATTCACCCCACTCTTAAACAGCCGTGCAGTTTCCAAGCATGCCATCCTAAGCGCCGTCTGATTCCTGGCGAAGCGAGCGCAGTCAATGGTGGAGACGCGGGGCAACAGGGCGTTCGACCTTGACGGCGCGAGCGAGCCATACAATTGCAGGCGCGAGGCACGCTTGTCTCGGTGATTCGACCGGGCTTTCCCCAGTGTTGTTATTCGGTGGAGCATGGTGTGATGTTCCAAATCTCTTTGGCGTACTCGGCATGTTTCCAGCAGGGGCACGTGCGGGCACTCATCATGCGCGCTCCAGCACGACGATGGACCGTGGCGCGACCTCGTAGTTCAGCCCAGCGACAGCCTGCGTTGCCAAATCGTCGAGGCTGGTGTCCACGACACAGTTCCAATCGCCCGGCTGCTGAATTTGGAATCGCACCGGCTCCCAGAAGGCATTGATCATGACGTAAAGTTCGCTCGCGCCACGCAAACAATACGCCAAGCAGCGCGAAGCAAAATCCACCGGGCCGGTCGCACCGTACCAGCTCACCGCCTTGCGCCAAAACCGGCCGTTCGCGATGTCCGGGTGGGCTTTGCGGAACGTTATCATGCGTTGAAAGAACCGGAAGATTTCCCGGTTCTTTTCCAAGAGCGACCAGTCGAGCCACGTGGTTTCGTTGTCCTGGTTGTAAGGGTTGTTGTTGCCGCGTTGCGTGTTGAGAAACTCGTCGCCCGCGCAGAACATCGGCGTTCCGTTCGACAGCATCAGCAGACAGAAAAAGTTCTTCACCTGTCGCCGGCGCAATGTGAGCACCTCCGATGGCGCGCCCGCATCGCCTTCCCAGCCGCAGTTCCAACTTACGTTGTCGTCCGTGCCATCCGTGTTGTTGTGGCCGTTCGCGGCGTTGTGCTTTTGGTTGTAGGCGACCAGATCGTAGAGACAAAAACCATCGTGCGCGGTGATGAAGTTGACGCTCTGATACGGACGGTAAACATCTCCCGGGCCATCGGGAAACAAGTCATCGCTGCCATACAATCGCTGCATTAACGCACCGACCTTGCCGGTATCGCCGCGGACAAACGCGCGCACATCATCGCGATACCGGCCGTTCCACTGCGCCCACAGCCAGCCCGGAAAACTTTTACCCAGCAAATTCACCCCGATGTCCCACGCTTCAGCCACGACCCGGAGTTTTTTCGTGAGCGCCAATGCAGTCATTTCGCTGACGAGCGCCGCTTCCTCGGTTTGCACCTGGCCGTGCGAGTCGCGCGCCATTGCCGACGCCAGATCAAAACGAAACCCGTCCACGCCGAGATCCGCCCAATGCCGCAGGCTCTCCAAGATCATCATGCGTGTCGCCTCGCGACCGCATCGCAGCGTATTCCCGCAACCGCTGTCGTTGCAGTATTGTCCATCCGGCCGATGCAGGTAGTAAGTGCTGTTGTCAATGCCGTGCCACGAATACGTCGGGCCGCTCCGGTCGGCTTCGCACGTGTGGTTGTAAACCACATCCACCCACACCTCGATTCCCGCCGCGTGAAATGCACGGACCATTTCGCGAAACTCCGCCGCCGCGTCGCGCACGCCGTAGCCATGATGCGGCGCGAAAAAGTTCAACGTCATGTAGCCCCAGTAATTGCCCTCCTGCGGATCAAACTGATGCACCGGTAACAATTCGACCACCGTCACGCCGAGTTCCTTCAGGTACGGGATCTTTTCGATCAAACCGAGAAACGTCCCGCGTTTCCCGGTCGTCACGTCCGAGTTCGCACGGGCCGTGAAACCCTTGACGTGCAACTCATAAATGACAATCTCGTGCCAGGGATGCCGTGGCCGCGCGAACTCGCCGGTGATCGGCTTCTTCACCGGCAACACGCCGAGCGGTGCGCGTCCATCGTTCGCGCCCGGCTTCATCGCGGCGGCACGCGAAAAATCCGGCGGAAAGAACACCTGCACGGCAAATGGATCGAGCAACACCTTCTGCGCGTCGAACTGGTGCCGTGCCCCGGTCGGGCCTTCGACCCGGTAGGCGTAGTATCGCGCGCCCGCCATGTGCGGCACGAAGCAATGCCAGATCCGCCCCGTTTTGTTCTGAAGCGGATCGAGCGTGAGTACGGCCAGCGGCTTCACGAAATTCTTCCCGTCGTACAACAGCAACGTCACGCCGGTCGCGTGCCGGGAGTACAGGGCGCAGTTCCACCCGTCTCTCTCCCACGTTACTCCTGGCGGTATTGGCTGACCTTCGGCGATCATAGTCGTTCCGGTTTTGTTAGCGGTGTGGTGTATCGCCGTGTGAGCCATCTGGATTCGTTTACGCGAAGTGCCTACGCTTCCGCCGGGCTATTCGTTCAATCCCCAATGCGGGTATCCCGCGAAGCCGGAGTGCTCCGGCACCAGGATAAACAACTGGTTTGGCCGGGGCTGTTGTACGCCGGCTGGCCTTGGCTTCGGACTGGCCTGCGCGGGTCTGTCCGGCTCCGGCTCAACCACTTTTGGAGAAAGTTCAGCGAGGGATTTAAGAACTCTTTTTGGTTTCATAGTATGGCGGTTTGTTTGTTTTCCAGAGCGGCCACTTTGCCGAGCCGCCGCAGGTGTCTTTCAGCTTGGGTGTACTCCGCTGCGAGAAACGTCTGAACCAGATCCCACGCGACGGCTGGGCCGACGGTGCGACCACCCATGCACAGGATGTTCATGTGGTCGTCTTCGACCCCTTGGCGGGCCGAAAAGTGGTCGTGAATCAGGGAGGCACGGGCGCCCGGAATCTTATTCGCGCAAACGGAGGCCCCCACGCCGCTGCCGCAAATGGCGATCCCGCGGGCAATCTGGCCGGACGCAACGGCCTTGGCCAGCGGTGCGACATAGTCGGGGTAATCGTCGTCGGATTGAAGTTTGTGGGCGCCGAAATCAACCACTTCGTGGCCCGCGCCTTGGAGTTGGGCAACCAATTCTTCTTTTAGACCAAAGCCTCCATGGTCAGTGGCGATTCCTACTTTCATAGCTTTCATGTTTGTTCGTTTTTCAATGCAAGGCTTCCTGGGTTTGTGGCTTGGCCATTACTCCGGCGGCGCGCCCAGTAGAAATCGTCAGTTCGAGCAGCCGCTCAAAAATCGAGGGCTTGAGCATCTCCTCCGTGCAGCGCCAGCGCCAATTGCCAGTGGCAACGCCAGGCACGTTCATGCGCCCCTCCACACCTAGATTCAACAGGTCATGCAGCGGAGCAATAGCGACGCCGGACTTGGATGACCACACCGACCGGATGAACTCCCAAACGACTTCGCCAGTTTCGGTGCCGGCCTTGCTTGCATAACTCCGGGCAGCCTGGCGAACATGCTCCGGCAGAGATTCAAACCAGGCCCGAGTGGTGTTATTGTCGTGCGTCCCCGTGTAGGCGACGGCGTTTGGGACGCAATTGTGGGGGAGATGCGGATTATCCGGATTGCCATCGAAACCGAATTGGAATACGCGGATTCCCGGCAGCTCGAACTTATCGCGAAGCGCAACCACGTCGGGTGTGATAATACCAAGGTCTTCAGCAATGAAAGGCAGGTGGCCCAACTCCGCCCGGACAACCTCAAAGAATGCAGCGCCCGGGCCTGAAACCCAATGGCCGGGCTCAGCGGTCTTCGCCGTCGGAAGAACGTGCCAAGCGGCGCAAAACGCTCGGAAATGGTCGAGCCGAACCAGGTCCACGTGGGCCAGCAACGACTTGAGCCGGTCAATGCACCAGCGATAACCCGAGCGTCGAAGGGCTTCCCAGTCGTACACCGGGTTGCCCCAGAGCTGCCCTTTGGCACTGAAATAATCTGGGGGTACGCCGGCCACGAACCGCGGCCGGAGATTGGCATCGAGTTGGAAGCACGCGGGGTTGGCCCAAACATCGCTGGAATCGAGCGACACGAAGAAGGGCAGATCCCCGATGAGGAACACGCCGCGCTCATGGGCATACCCCTTCAAGCGGCTCCCCTGGCGGGAGATCAAGAACTGCCCAAACCGGCTTTCGTTGATCAGGTCGGCCAAGTCGCGGTGGGCGCGCGCCAGGGCCGAGGGACTGCGCCTGCGCAAGTCGTCCGGCCAGTCGAGGAGATTAGCGCCTTCCAGACGCGCCTTCAACGCGCGGAACAGAGCATAGTCGTCCAGCCAATGAGCCTCTCCCGAACAGAATCGCTCAAAGTCGGCCCTAAGCTCCGGGCGCGCGGAGGACTCAAAATTACGCCAAGCCTGGTCGAGCAACCGGTGTTTGAAAGCGATTACCGCATCGAAATCAACTGCGCTCTTTGGGAGGCGTCGGCCCGGTTCACAGTCGCTTGGGCGGAGCAGTCCGTCCTCGATCAACAAGTCCGGGCTGATCAGCAGTGAATTGCCCGCGAAAGAAGACAGGCATGAGTAAGGCGAGTTGCCGCACCCGGTTGGCCCCAATGGCAGCGCCTGCCACCACCTCTGGCCGGCATCGTGGAGCCGGTCCACCCAAGCAAAGGCGGACGGCCCCAAGTCTCCAATACCATATGGCGAAGGCAGCGACGTCACATGCATCAGCGCTCCGGAGCTACGGCGCCTGGGCCTGAATGGCGGTAGCACGACTTGATCGTCGGAGGAGCCGTTCATGATACGGAGCACGGTTGCGCCTTCCAGATTTCGGTTGCGTATCGGGCAATGGTCCGGTCGCTGGAGAACTGGCCGGAAGCGGCGATGTTCAGGATTGCTCTGCGCGTCCACGCCTCGGAATCGGTGTACACCTCGCCCAACCGTTGATGCGTCTGCGAGTAATTGACCAGGTCGGCCAGGTGCCGGTAGTGGTCGCCGTGTTGCAGCAGCGCATCGAGGATGGGCGTGAAGATGCCGGGTTCGTTTCGGCTGAAATGATTGCTGGCAATGAAGTCGAGCGCGGCGCGCGTTTCCGGCTCGTTCTCGTAGTGCCAGCGCGGATTATACCAGCCGCGACTTCCCTCGACCTGTTCCGCGGTCAGGCCGAAAAGAAAAAAGTTTTCCTCGCCGGCCGCTTCGGCCATTTCAATGGTCGCACCATCGCGCGTGCCGATGGTCAGCGCGCCGTTCATCATGAATTTCATGTTGCTCGTGCCGCTGGCTTCGTAGCCGGCCGTCGAGATCTGCTCGGATACATCGCTCGCCGGGATGAGATATTCCGCGACAGAGACGCGGTAGTCCGGCACGAAGACGACCTTCAACCGGCCTTGGGTGATCGGATCGCCGTCGAGCGTGCCGGCGAGATTGTTGATGAACTTGATGACGAGCTTGGCGAAGTGGTAAGCGGGCGCGGCCTTGCCGGCGAAGAAGAATGTGCGCGGCGGAACGTCGAGCCGCGGGTTCTCGCGCAGGCGATTATAGAGCACGACGACGTGCAGCGCGTTCAACAGTTGCCGCTTGTATTCGTGGATGCGCTTGATTTGCGTGTCGAAAATGCTGTCGGGATCAATCCCCGGCAGGTCGAGCCACCGGAGAAACCGCGTCTTCGCGTCGCGTTTCGCCTTGCGGACAGCGGCGCGAAACGACGTGTCGTCGGCGAGCGGTTTTAATTTCTCCAACTGCGCCAGATCTGTGATCCAGCCATCGCCAATCGCGCCGGTGATGACCGCCGCCAGCGACGGGTTGGCCAGCAACAACCAGCGGCGCGGTGTGACGCCGTTGGTCTTGTTGTTGAACCGCTCGGGGAACATGGCGGCGAAATCCGGCACGACGCGCTGCTTGAGCAGTTCCGAATGTAACGCGGCGACGCCGTTGGTGCTGTGCGAGCCGACGATGGCCAGATGCGCCATGCACACTTGCCGGTTTGCGCCTTCTTCGATGAGGCTGACGCGCGCGATGCGGCCTTCGTCGCCGGGATGGCGGGCTCGGACGTCGTCGAGGAAGCGGCGATTGATTTCGTAAATGATTTCGAGATGGCGCGGCAGGAGGTCCTGGAACCATTGTACCGGCCACTTCTCCAGCGCTTCGGGCAGCAGCGTGTGATTCGTGTAAGCCAGCGTGCGTTGCGTGAGACTCCAGGCATCGGGCCAACTCAGCTTCGCCTCGTCCAGCAGCAGCCGCATCAGTTCCGGCACAGCGAGCGTCGGATGGGTGTCGTTGAGTTGAATGGCGACCTTGTCAGGCAGCGCGGACCAATCATTGCCTGCGGCCCGGAAACGCCGGACCAGGTCGGCCAGCGAGCAGGCGACGAGAAAGTATTCCTGCAAGAATCGCAGGCCTCTGCCTTCCGTCGTGTGATCGTCGGGATACAACACGCGCGTGATCGTCTCGGCGGTGAGCGTTTCGGCCAGCGCACCGACGAAATCGCCGCTGCTAAATTGGGCGAAATCGAAATCATTCGACGCCTTGACGGCCCACAGGCGCAACGTGTTGATGGTTTTGCCGCCATAGCCGACCACGGGCCGGTCATACGGAATGCCGATCAGCGAGGACGGGCGGCCTTGCACAACGCGCAACGCGCCGTCACGAATCTCGAACGACACGTTGAGCTTCACTTCAACAGTTTCGTTGGGCCGCGCCACTTCCCACGGGTCGGGCCGGGCGAGCCAGTGGTCGGGCTGTTCGGCCTGCCAGCCGCTGCGGATGCTTTGCCGGAAAATGCCGTAGTCGTAGCGCAAGCCATAGCCCATGCCGGCAATGCCGAGCGTCGCCATCGAATCGAGAAAACACGCCGCGAGCCGGCCAAGACCGCCGTTACCCAAGCCAGCGTCCGGTTCTTGCTCAATGACCTGCAACGGGTCGAGCCGGTGATGTTGTGCGAACTGCCGGGCTTCCGGATTAATTTGGAGGTTGGTGATGTTGTTGGCCAGCGCGCGACCGAGCAGAAATTCCATCGAAAGGTAGTAAACGCGCTTGGCGTTGCGCTGCTGGTAGGTCTGCTCGGTTTTCAGCCAACGTTGCGACAGCACATCGCGCACGGAACGCGCGATGGCTTCGAACTTGTCGCGGTCGGTAGTTTCCGATTCCGCGACGACCTGGTCGAACGTGACGTGACGTTCATAAAAGGCATTGGAGTCACCGGCCAATTTGATTGGCCCGCAGTTGTAACGTTCGAGGAGATTTTTCATTTTGGTCTTCATTGGTGGTTACGCGTTATCTGCTTCTGTTGAACTTCGGTTGGTGCGTTTTGCTGCGTTTCCGCTCCACTTCCAATCGAGAATCTCCGGCATGTCTTCGCCGTGTCTGGCGATGTACTGGCGATGCTCAATCAGAGCGTTGTCAATGGCCTGCTTGGCGTAGGCCGCGCGCGCGCCGAGATGTGGCACACGTTCAATCACATCGCGCACCAGATGAAACCGGTCGACGTCGTTGAGCACGCACATGTCGAATGGTGTCGTGGTCGTGCCTTCTTCCTTGTAACCGCGAACGTGAAGATTTTTGTGATTGGTGCGCCGGTAAGTCAGCCGATGAATCAGCCAGGGGTAGCCATGGAATGCAAACACGATTGGCTTGTCCTTGGTAAACAACGCATCGAAGTCGCGGTCGCTCAGACCGTGCGGATGTTCGCTCGGCGGCTGTAGTTTCATCAAATCGACAACATTGATGACGCGCACCTTCAAATCCGGCAGGTGTTTTCGGAGCAAGTCCACCGCCGCCAGAGTTTCGAGTGTGGGCACGTCCCCGCAACAAGCCATGACCACATCCGGTTCGGCCTCGCGATCGTTGCTGGCCCATTCCCAGATGCCCAAGCCGGCGGTGCAATGCTTGATCGCTTCGTCCATCGTCAGCCACACCGGCGCGGGTTGCTTGCCGGCGACGACGACGTTCACGTAATTCCGGCTGCGCAGGCAATGATCGGTCACGCTGAGCAGGCAATTCGCATCCGGCGGCAAATAGACGCGAATGACGCCGGCTTTTTTGTTCACAACGTGATCAATGAAGCCGGGATCTTGATGGCTGAAACCGTTGTGGTCCTGCCGCCACACATGCGAGCTGAGCAAATAGTTCAATGACGCAATCTGCCGGCGCCATGGAATCTCGTGACAGACTTTGAGCCACTTGGCGTGCTGGTTCAACATCGAGTCAATGATGTGAATGAACGCCTCGTAACAACTGAAGAAGCCATGCCGACCCGTTAGAAGATAACCTTCGAGCCAGCCCTGACATTGGTGCTCGCTCAACACTTCCATCACCCGACCGTCAGACGCGAGATGATCGTCAGTGGGCAGAATCTCGGCGGTGTAACAGCGCTTCGTAACGTCCAGCACGTCCCCCCAGCGATTCGAATTGTTCTCGTCGGGACTGAACAAGCGGAAGTTTTCGCTGGCGAGGTTCAGCTTCATTACGTCGCGCAAAAATCGGCCCATGGCTCGCGTCGCCTCGGCCATTGCCGCGCCGGGTGCGGAGGTTTTCACTTCGTAATCGCGGAAGTCCGGCATCTTCAGGTCGCGCAACAGCAATCCGCCGTTGGCGTGCGGGTTGTCGCTCATGCGCCGATGGCCGGTCGGCGCGAGCGTGGCGAGTTCGGGTTTCAAGCGGCCAGTTTTGTCGAACAACTCCGTGGGCCGGTAACTTTTCATCCAGCTTTCGAGCACTTTGACGTGGCCGGGCTTGTCCATGTCGCCCATAGGAACTTGGTGAGAGCGCCAGTAGCCCTCGCACTTGAGACCATCAATGGCAGCCGGGCAGGTCCAACCCTTTGGCGTACGCAACACGATCATTGGCCAGGCGGGCCGGCTCTTGAAACCGTTGTGCCGCGCGTCTTGCCAAATCTGTTTAATCTCGGCGGTGATCTTATCGAGCGTCGCCGCCATCAATTCGTGCATCTTTGCCGGCTCGTCGCCTTCGACGAAGTAGGGTTTGTAGCCATAGCCTTCGAACAGCTTCTGCAATTCGTCGTGAGGAATGCGCGCCAGGAAACAGGGATTGGCGATCTTGTAGCCGTTGAGATGCAGAATTGGCAGCACTGCGCCGTCGCGCGCTGGATTCAAAAACTTGTTGCTGTGCCAGCTCGTGGCGAGCGGGCCGGTCTCCGCTTCGCCGTCGCCGACAACGCACGTGACAATCAAATCTGGATTATCGAACGCCGCGCCGAACGCGTGCGACAGCGCGTAGCCGAGTTCGCCGCCTTCGTGAATCGAGCCGGGGGTTTCAGGCGCGACGTGACTCGGGATGCCACCGGGGAAGGAGAATTGTTTGAACAATTGCTTCATCCCGCCTTCGTCCTGCGATATATTCGGATAGACTTCGCTATACGTGCCCTCCAGATAGGCGTTCGCGACAATGCCCGGGCCGCCGTGGCCCGGGCCGATCACGTAAATCATGTTCAAGTCCTGCGCTTTGATAACGCGATTGAGGTGGACGTAAATGAAGTTCAGTCCCGGCGTCGTGCCCCAATGGCCGAGCAGGCGCGGCTTGATGTGCTCGCGCCGCAGTGGCTGTTTCAGCAGCGGATTGTCGTAGAGATAAATCTGGCCCAGTGACAGATAATTTGCCGCGCGCCAGTACGCATCCATTTTATGAAGTTCAGTTTGTGTTGGTGTTGTTTTCATTTGTGTTGGTGTTGTTTTCATTTTTGCTCCAGAAATTTGCAGACCGCCCGAGCGATCACCATTTCTTCGTCAGTGCGAATGACGCGCACCGTGATCCGGCTCGCAGCACGGGAAATCACGCCGGCGTTAGCGGCGTTTTGTTGATCATCGAGTTCGATGCCGAGAAAACCCAGCCCGTCACAGATGCGCTCACGAATCACCGGCGAGTTCTCGCCGATGCCGCCAGTGAACACGAGCGCGTCGAGTCCGCCGAGCGCGGCGGTGTAAGCGCCGATCCATTTCTTCGCTTGATAACAAAACAGCGCAACTGCTTCAGCGGCGCGCGTGTCGTCGCTTTCGCGCGCGAGCAAGTCCCTCATATCCGAGCTGGTTTCGGAGATGCCCAGCAACCCGGACTCATGGTTGACCATGCGAGTGAACTGCGCTGTGGTCATCTGGTCGTTGCGCGCCAGAAACGCGATCAAACCGGGATCAATGTCGCCGGACCGGGTGCTCATCACCAGGCCGGCCGCGGGTGTGAACGCCATGGTGGTGTCCACTGGTTGCCCGCCGCGCACCGCGGCCATGCTCGCGCCGTTGCCCAAATGCGCAAGGATGGCCCTGCCGCTGAGGCCGGGTTGGGACAGCAGGTATTCGTAGGACAAGCCGTGAAAGCCGTAGCGTTGCACGCCCTGCGCTTCGTACCGGCGCGGAATCGGGAGCAATTTGGCCACGCGCGGCATCGCGCTGTGAAACGCGGTATCGAAACAAGCGATCTGCGGGGTGCTTGGAAATTTTTCAGCGAGCAGCTCCATGAGCGCGATTTCGGCGGGAAGATGCTCCAGGTCAAACGCGCGAAGGCGTCGCAGTTCCGCGACCATCGCGTGGTCCACGCGCTGCGGATGCCGGTAAGTCGCACCGCCGTGGACGACGCGATGACCCACCGCGCGTAAGCCTGTCAGGCCGGTTTTTTCCGCAAGATATTTCAGCAGATATTCCAAACAGCTTGCATGACTGGCCATCGGCAGGTCTGTTCGTTCCGTCTGTTGACTGGCGATGGTTTTCAGCGTGAATGATGTTTTTGGCGACCCGATTCGGTCAAACTTTCCGAAGAAAATCCGATCAGGTGCCGCAGCGCAGTCGAAGACAGCGAACCGAAGGCTGGAAGAACCGGCGTTGAGCACCAACATGAAGCTTCGGCTACGCGCTGTTTCGCTCGCTCGCATCTTTCTGGCGTTAGTTTTCTGTTTCATGTCAAAACGGCTGCTTCTCCGTTACCGGTTCGTTCGATTTCCGCTAATGCGCCGCGTGCGGCTTTGAGGATCGCGGCCCGGGCTCGTTGAAAGTTGTGACGCGCGCGGTGGTCGTGGGCTGGAGGCTGTTCGACCTCAAAGAACATTTGGGCACACGCAGTGCTGCAAAGAAAGAGCGTTCGGCAACCGGTGTTCATGCGCGTAAACCATGCTTCACGCACATCTCCGCCGCAGACGAAGCACAAACCGTCGGCTGGCGCGGATGTGAACTTTTCCCTTGGCGAACGGGCGTCTGTCCGTGTGATGATTGAAGCGTGATTCGTGAGTTCTCTGCATTGGCAGCGTTTGCATCGCATGGATCGAGAACATCGCCCGCATTCTGCGCTATCTATGTCGTGTGGTTTCATATTTTGTTACTTGGGTTTGCGAAAGTCTGGCGAATCCGATTTGCCTGGCTGGCCCCCGAGGTCACAGCCCGAGTGCCACCGCCGGAAAAGGCGAGCATCAAGAGCAAATCGGGGGAATTTGTAGGCGAGGAGGTGTGTTGAAACCGATAGCCGGTGAAAATGCCGCTTGATGTCAACCGTGCGTTGGGCGGGTAGTGTGCGCAGCCGCTGACCAGCAGCAAAACAGCGAGGAAAAATGGAACGGGTTTTAAGACCATGGTTGTTCTCCTCTCCTTCAACTCACGGCAATCACCGATACCTTGCCAAAAGGTGTCAACCCGATAACGAATCCAGCGGCACGCCGGTCCAGTTCCGGCTCGCCGTCCACCGGAAACACGTATTGGTGGTGGCCATGTGTCAGCGGAACTTGGACAAACCACCAGCCGTCCGGCTGCCGTTGCATCGGCAGCGAGGTTACGTCCCAATCGTTGAAATCGCTTCGTCACGTCTCCATTGAGATCGACAACCTTTATCTGTTTTGCGTCTTGCACAACCGATTTCAATTATTTCAGGCGTTTCATTTTTTCGTCGAACGTCATCGCGTGTGGGCGACTACTTCTGGAAGTCAATCACAATGCGTCCCTGGATGTCGCCCTTATGCATGCGCGCGAAGATGTCATTGATGTCTTCGAGCTTTTCCGTGGCGATGGTCGCCTTGACCTTGCCCTCGCCAGCGAAGTTCAGGGCTTCCTGAAGATCGAGACGTGTTCCGACGATCGAACCGCGAACGGTGATGCCGTTGATCACGGTGCCGAAGATTGACAGGGGAAAGTCGCCCGGCGGCAAGCCGTTGAGCGCAACTGTTCCGCCGCGATCAACCATGTCAAGAGCCTGCTCGAAGGCCTTCGGCGAGACGGCAGTAACAAGCACGCCCTGGGCGCCGCCCACTTCCTTCTTCACGAAGGCGGCGGGATCGGCCTTGCGGGCATTCACGGCCAGGGCCGCGCCAAGCTGCTTGGCGAGTTCCAGCTTGGCGTCCTCAACGTCAACTGCAATCACGTTGCGGCCCATGGCTTTGGCGTATTGCACCGCCAGATGGCCGAGACCACCGATACCCGAGATCACCACCCAGTCGTCGGGCTTGGTATCCGTGACCTTGAGCCCTTTATAGACAGTCACGCCGGCGCAGAGAATCGGCGCGATTTCGATGAAGCTGACACTGTCCGGCAAGTGTCCGACATAGTTGGGATCGGCAACGACATATTCGGCGAAGCTGCCGTTCACCGAATAGCCGGTGTTCTGCTGGTCCATGCACAGCGTCTCCCAGCCGCCGAGGCAATGCTTGCAATGGCCGCAGGCCGTGTAGAGCCACGGCACGCCGACCCGGTCGCCTTCCTTCACTGATTTTACGCCCGATTCGACGGCAACAATATGGCCCACGCCCTCATGTCCCGGGATGAAGGGCGGCTTCGGCTTGAACGGCCAGTCGCCCTCTGCGGCGTGGAGGTCCGTGTGGCAGACGCCAGTTGCCGCGATTTTAACGAGGATCTGTCCCGGGCCGACTGCCGGCACTGGCACTTCCTCGATTGTCAGTGGCTTGCCGAACTCATGGACGACGGCTGCCTTCATGGTTTTGGTGGTCTTGGTCATGGTCGTGTTCCTTTCAGGTGTGTTTTTCATACGTGTGGTGTTCATGGATCTGCCATTTGCATTGCATCTTTCGCAGTTGCAACAGAGGGGCGGGCTAGTGAATCCGATTCGATTGGCTGATCCTGAAGGTCAGATACCAATCGTTTAAATTCCACGTTATTGGCAAGCTGGCGGGCGGCCAACTGGCGCAAACGGTCCACTGTCTTTGAAGGAAGCTGAAGCGACGTGGGCACGGCATTGAAGAAGCGACGCTCAGACCCATCGGGCAGTTGATTGAAGTGCAGCTCGATAACATAGGTGGTGATTTGGAGCGGCTGGGAATCGCCCGAGCCGGGGCGCTCACGAGAAAGACGCGCCATGACTTCCCGGAACAATTCAATGGTTTCGAAGGAATAATGGCTCACAGTAACCTGGCCAACTGAGCCGAGCAGCGCTCTCAAACCAAGCGGGTGTTCTTTCGAGTCCCAGTCATAGACTGAGTCCCTATCCGCATCAACGACGATAAGGGCAACGCGGCGGGGGATTCTCCAAGGCACGCTGGGGACTTGAGTGGACTGTTCGCGGGCTATGACCCGATCGATGGCACCCCGCAATCCGAGATAGTCGGAAAATCCGCCATCGACCAAATGGATGAAGTGCCGATGCCCGTCCACGTAGGAGCGCGCCTGCGAAGCGACGTATCTCAGGCGAGTCGAAGACGCCGGGTCGTCCAGTATGGACTGAATCCATTCCGGCTCGGCCTCCGCTTGCTCCGCTGAATAGTTTTTTAGATTCACAGGGGTTAGATAAAAGGGGAGCGCTGAGGAGGCAGCCACTGCGCGGGAAATCGGAAATCGCGACAGGTCCGACCGTATCAGGTCAAATTCATCCTGAGTGAATTCGAACCGCGCGCCGGAAGCGATGTCCGTGGCGTTGACGCCGAGAAATGGGCGGCCGCCCTGAGCCGTTAAATCGGCATACGTCGCCCCCTTGAAGAGCAGGTGATCGTAATACTCCGCCGCCAAATCGCTCCGGCTAAATGCCGGTGAGGCCAGCCTGACCAGATTCCAAGGAGCGAGAGCCCGAAGAAGCAAACCGGTCTGCACATGTTTTTTGAGAAACTGCGATTCGAAGTCCGAGAAGATGCGATCGCCCCAGAGGGCATAGTAAGCTGCGGTGAAGCTGCCGCCGGAAACCGAGGAAATGATGTCCACGTCATCCAACAACCGGTGTTGCTTTCCCTGCGCGCTCACCGGCGTGCGCGCGAGTTCCTCCAGCACACCGTATGACAGCGCGGCGGCGCGCGTGCCACCGCCGGAAAAGGCGAGCATCAAGAGCAAATCGGTGGAATTCGTCGGCGAGGCAGTGTTTTGAAAACGATAACCGGTCCGCTGGTCCGTCGAAACCAACGGTGCGTTCCGCGGGAAATGTGCGCAGCCGCTGACCAGCAGCAGAACAGCGAGGAAAAGCGGAACGGTTTTTAAGACCATGGTTGCTCTCCATTCAGCATGGAGATGTTTTGGTTCGGCATCGTTTGGATCAAGTTCATCGGAAAAAAACACCTGAATGGCGGAAAGAAGCTGTGGGACCAGATTCGCCGCCTTCACCAGAAATGCATCCGCACCTGCGGCCATGCACCTGGCCCGAGCCTCGGGTGTGTCGTCCGAGGTCACGATGAAAACGATGGGCGGATTCGGGCATTGTTTCAGGCGACGCGTGACTTCCGCGCCATCCAGTCCGGGCATATGCAAATCTGTGACCACCAAATCCGGCCCCAGTGTTGAAGCGTTGCAGAGTGCTTTTCGGCCGTCCGTCGCGGAGCCCACGATGGCGACCCGCTTGTCCATCGACACAATCCTGGCCAGCAACGTCATCATCAAGGGCAAGTCCTCCGCCAGAAATGTTCGAATGGTGCGGGTGGGTAAGCAGTTATTCCCCGGTGCGGAACATTGTGATTTTTCAATTCTTGTTTTCATGAATGAAATCCCTCCGCGAGATTCGCCGGCCTTTTGATTCGAGACGGAGTCCATCGGCGCAATGCGAGTGGCAGCGCGATTCCGGGGAGCGCTTCGGGTTTGGGCCATGCGCTCGCACGCATGATGTTGGCGGTATTGATGAGGCCGAAGCCGCCTTCCTCCAGGCGGAAGGGAATGGTCGGCACATCAGGCAAATGCGAAAACAATTGACGCTCGTCCTGAACATTTCCGCGAATCATCGCCACCGCCTTCAGTGTGACCGTCCAACCGCCGAGGGTATGTATCTCCACCTGTGCGCTGCGCCGGTGCGGCTGCCCGCGCTCCTCCTCTTTTTGATCTTCAATTGCGGCCGATTTGTTGTCCGGCCAGGCTTCTGGCTGATCAACGATGTCAAACAGGCCCTGGGGAAGATTCAGCGGGAATTTCAGAGGCGTCCGCGCGAATGTGCGGACGAGGATCATGTCAATCCCCTTGCAAGGAATCATGCTGGCGCAGTGT
Organism: uncultured Verrucomicrobiae bacterium; assembly: GCA_963804345.1. Taxonomy (GTDB): domain Bacteria; phylum Verrucomicrobiota; class Verrucomicrobiia; order Limisphaerales; family UBA11358; genus UBA11358. The sequence goes on from CAWDPX010000004.1 coordinate 182,504, forward strand.
TGCGAGGCCAGCAGCAAGTGAGGCTGGGCGAACAGCCGCGGCTCCGCCAGCAAACGGAGCGTTTCGCGGACGAGTTTCTCATCGGCCTGATAAAATTCCGTTGACGATCCGTTCGCGGAACGAAGTTCAACAGTGAGATCAATTCGGTTTGTGGTTATATCAATCGGGGGTGTGTTCATATTTTAGCTCCTCGGAATGGACGATGAATGGTTTCTCGCTTTCATCTTCCGGCGCGTTCCTGGGGACATGCACTTGCAGAACTCCGTCCTGAATTGTGGCCTGAATTTCGTTGATGCAAGAATCCGGCGGCAGAACGAGCCGTTGAACGAATGCTCCATTGGGGCGCTCGGTCCGCAGACCGTTTCCAACTTGGATCGGGTTCGTGCGCACGCCGGTGAGATAGAGCGCATCACCATTCCGGCTAATGTGGATTTCCTCCTGTGTCAGCCCGTGCAGATCAAATTCGAACAAATACTCTCCGCCCTTGTCAGTGGCGTCCACAGCTGCATCGTTGGGGGTTTGACCATTCATTTACAATTCTCAGCTAACGAGGGATTCATGGGAGTATTCCAACCGACGGCCACGACTGAAACCCGCCCGTTGCGATTGCTACAGGCGATGCCGCTCGCTTTCGGGTCAAGCACCGGCCGGCCATCCACCAGAAACAGGTATTGATGATAGCCGTGAGGAAGTTCCAGTCTGGCCATCCAGCGGCCGTCGGGCATCCGGCACAGCGGCGTGGCTGCGGGATCCCAATCATTGAAATCGCCCACGAGCGTCACGTGCTGCGCTTTCGGCGCAACGCAGAAGAAATTTACATGATGCAAGTCGCGCCTCGCAGAAACGCGCGGCAGAGCGGCGGTTAATGGAGCTGATTCAGAAAACATAGGGTGAAGTCCTTTCCGATATTGGCACAGACGACATAGTACTGTTTTCGCGCCGATGCGTTGTGGTTGACCGATTCGAGTTTGGATGGAATCGCTTCCTTGCGGAGGTCGGAGTGGGTGTGCATTTTCGCTCATTCCATTGCTCCAGGTTGGTGGACAGATGCCGGCGGTATTCCGTGGGGGACTGGCCGGCAATGATTTTGAAGAGGCGATTGAAATGGGTGAGAGACTGAAAACCAACCTCGAAAGCAATCTCACTGACCCGGTAGTTCAGATTTGGCAACAGGTTCTTCGCCTTCTCCACCCGCACGCAGGAGACGTAGCGCGTGAAATGCACCCCGGTGACCTTTCGGAACATCTTACAGAAATAGTTCGAGTTCATCCCGGCTTGTTTGGCCACGATAGCCAAGGACAGGTCTTCTTGGGAATTCGCTTCGATGTATTGCCGGGCGCGCGTGATCTGCGCCGGTTCGGAATCTTTTTGTTGCAATAGGATTTGGTTGGCCAGCACGCCGAGCTGGTCGGCGAAGAATTGGAGCAGCCGGATCGTCGCCTGGTATTCCCCTGGCTGAACGACTGGGGTTTCGCAATACTTTTGCACCGCCTCCCGCCGATTCACATTGAGGCCCAAGGCTTTGATCTGGTCAGGGACCCGATGGGTTTGTTCCGGCTTCGGCGCCTTGAAGAAAACCTGACCCGTTTGGAGGTAGGCGATAATCTCTTTGCCTATTTTCACACCCACTGCGGACTCATTGAGCCCAAACTGGCAACGCAACGTGCAGGGCATGCCATTGACTCCATCGCAGACCTGTTGCTGCATTCGCATGCAGGCGGCGCACGATTGGTTGTCCTTTGACATCAGAGCGCAAAAGCCGTTTTGGTTCCGGTCGTCCTGATGGGCCAGTTGCCAGCCCTGGACCGCCCGCAGCGTCAACGGCAGTCCCGTCGCCTCCGCGAAGGCCCGTTGATACTCGCGAAAGATTCTCGAACCGACCAACGTCTCGACCAACCGGTTGCTGCCGGCAGCGGTTTCCGTCAAGTTGCCCGCTTTAGGATTTGAATCCGCCGCCACCGCGCCGGGCAGGCGGGACGCAGTAGGTGACGCCTTCATATATGTCCCTAGTTGCATATCAGGTGCATTCCGGGTTGAGTGTATGGATATTCATGCTGTCTTTTCAGAAAAACCAAGTGATACCGACCAGCCCCTTGACACAGTTCAAGCCCTGATTTGGAGGATGAATGCCGGCGCAGGAAAGGTGCATGTATCCAGCCTCGAAGGTAAGGGCAATGTTATCCCGCACGAACCAGTTCACGCCGGTATTTGCCTGTAGATTGAATTCGAAAGTGCCACTCAAGTCTGGCGGCCCGATGCTGGTGGCCGACACGCCGGCGCCTAAATCGCTGAAGGGAACCCAGCGAGTGCCGGTCGCGAAGTTATAACGCAGATGGGGGGTTAGTCCAACCAGCGATTCGGTTGAGGGAGAGAACTGTGCGCCGCTGAATAATTCCCCGCGGAGTTCCCAATTGCCACGGTACCAATGATCATCCCCCACCACCCCGCCCAACATGTGGCCGTATGAGAGGCTGGCCAAAGCCAGATTATGATTCTGTCTACCACCGAATGCCTGGAAACCAGCGGCCGCGCCCACCTCCAGGCTTACGGTCTGGACCGAAGAACGAAAACCCTCGCCAACTTCCCCCTGCCAGATATTTGTATTTGATGGCTTCGAGGTCAGGACGGCATCGGACGCAGAAACTAACGGTAATGTCTGTGACCAGGCCTGCACGGTTCCCAACCAAATCGTCGCAGCAGTCCAACTGATCGCGAGAATAGCGCTACATTCAATTCCGTTACCAAAGATGCGTCCTCTCGCTTTCATGGCCACCAGGGCCGTTCGCGCCGGCAATAAATTCAATTCTTTCATGGTCAATTTCTCCTCTTTTAATTCGCTTCAGAAAAATCTTCCTTTGTGCGCACAACCAAAACCGGACAGGGTGCGTGACGAATCAGGTATTCAGTAGTGCCGCCAAGCAATGCCCGCGTAAACGGGCTACAATCATGCATTGCGATAACAATTAAATCCGCCGAGATATGGCGCGCTGTCTCGATGATTTCCCGCTCGATGCCCTGCATACTCAACCGGACGAGTTTTCCGTTGATCAGTTCCGGTGGAATTCCATTGGCAATTTTGCTCAAAGAATAAGACAATGAGTTGATCACTTCGTCCACCGCCAGTTCCGTCTCGGAACAACTTAACGCCGGGAACTGAACCACATGAAGGAGCGTGATTTTTGCGCCGCATTGTTCGGCCAAATTGGTTGCGGTCCTCACCGCTTCTTGCGACCGTTCGGAAAAGTCAGTAGGGGCTAAAATCTTTTTCCAGCCGGGCGTTGGCTTCTCGTCATGGGACTCAATAATGGCTTTTTTCATAGGTCTGACCCGGGAATCGTTTTAATTCATTCATCGTCGGAGGAATAAAATAAGGGAAACGAAGGAATAAAGTCCGAGCGCGAGAACTTTCGGTTCAGGACGATGTTGATGTGCGTTTCAGTCCAAGTGTAACCATGCAGCGCGGGGATCAACTCGGAACCCATTGAACCCCTGGCCGCCGCTGCTTGAACGGCTTCCGTGCTTATTACCGTCCGAAGCTGGTGAATCAGATAATCCTGCTTGCCAATCCAAAGAGTATTTGTCTGACCCCGCGATTCTTGTGTAAAGACGTAACAATTTATATCCCCCACTTTCCCGTCGGCCTGGCGCTTTTCACTTAACGCCAAATCATCGAGTTGTTCTTCCCAGTCTCCCTGTTGCGGAAAGAATATCCGGGGAATAGTCGCCGTCGCGCCACCGGAAAAGGCGGTTGCATTGGCCAAAGCAAGTTCACGGTTGCCTTGTGGTTGCACCCCGCATTCCGCCTGCAAAAAGTCACCCGCCCCGGAAGACCAGACTCCTTGGGCGCTGGTATCCGTGGTGTAGCAGGATGATTCGCCAGTCCGATTCCATTCGATTAGATAAAAGTTCGTTCGGGCCAGCCGGGTTGTGAAAATAATGAAAGTGAGAGTGGTGTCGCCGTCCATGGCTGTGACGACACGTCCTTCATCACTGTAACTTGTCAATGAGGCATAAGTCTCTTGAACTTTCTTGAAGATTTGAGTCGTCGAGAGATCATCCCTGGTTGCCTCGTCCGCGAGAATCACCGACGTTGCACTACATGCCAACAGCAAGGCAACGCATAGCCGGCCTAGCGCGGAATAATACCATGATAAACATTTTGCAGACAGTTCAGGTGCCATAAATCATCCTCGTGGTTGCTTGTTTAATTTGTTTCTTTTGTCAGCTCCTGCTCGGCCTTCAGCCAGTCATCAAGTTCGTGGCCGGGTGCGCTGCCGCGAGCTTCGTAGATTTCCTGGGCACGTCTCCGGATTTGTTCCGGTGTGAGCGCTGGCGGTTTCGGCTGCGCTGCGGTTTGTTCCGCCTTCTCGTGCATTTGCGTTTTCGCGTTTTTGTTTCGTTGTTTCATTTTTTGATTTGTTGGTTTGGTTTATTGTCGCTTGCCTGGAAGACTTCAGGAATTCATCTGCCGTTGCATTTGGTCCAAATGATGTAACCGGCGGCGAAAAGCGCCGCGAAACTGAGGGCCACAAAACTCCAGAAGGCGAGCATCTCCCAATTCAGATGACTGGATTTGTTTTGTAATGTTGTTTTCATTGTGAAAATGCTTCGACTGCTTGTTCGTCCCGTGTTCCCTCCAAAATCCAAGCCTCGGCTTGCTCCTTACTTACGAAAACTGTCAGCCATATCCCGAGAGTCCGAATCAGCATTTCAAGCAATTTGGCCAACCTCGATTGATCCCACCGAACGGCTAATGCAATCCGTTCGAACCCAGGAAAACCATTGTGCCAAAAGAGCTTTGCCAAATCGAAAAGCTCTGCCGTTGTGGGACTGGTTCGCAGGGCCGTGACATCCACCAAAACCCGATTCAAGCCCTTTTCGGCCAGTTCGCCTCGAACTTCCCTCCAGGCTGCCGTCAGTTGATCCAGGGAAGAAATGCCCTCGCACGTGAGGAACACGCAATTCTCAGTTGAAATTATGTAATAAGACATAGCTTGGGGAAGTGCCCGCTTGCGCGATCGGTCATGGGTTGCGGCAGGTTGGCCCGGTGGAATGGCCAGGTGAGATGCGCTGGGCGGGACGACCACCTCGCACGTAAGACAGGGACGGGCACTTCCCAAAAGCGTGAGGACACTCGAAGAATCTGATGGATTTGGCGCATTCATATCGTTGCACCTCTCAGTTGTTGTTTGCCCTGGGGCCTTTCTACAATCGTTTGCACGTGTAGAGACAAGGCCTGCTTTCGGAAATTTGCGCTCCGGCGGGAGAACAAGACGGCGGGGTCCGGTCTTCCACTTTCGTGTTCCCTTTCAGATCGCGGCGACTTGTTGTGCCACATTGCGGCAATGACAAACAATTCAGCCACAAACAGGTAAAAAAAGTCATTCACGTTTTCCTCCTTCTCATTACGTACGCGAAGGACTGTTTATTGTGTTGTGAACGAAGCGCGCACTCAGGTTGCCAGCCAAAGGTAAGATTGTTGACCGGATGAAACAGGGCAAGGTGCCGCCGTGGGGCAAACGAGCCAACCTCAGCCGACCGGGTGGACGTTTTCCGAATTGAACGGGATCTATCTGACGCTGTCCGAACACCAAAACAGCCAGCCCATCTTCGGATCGTGTAATTACTCGGTTTCTTCATAATTTCAGCAAACCGGCGTCGTTTCACTTCCATATCGGCTGATTTAACGCCTACGCGGAAACCCGCTTCATCCTGATAACCAATTGGAATTTCGATTCTTATCGCCTTCCGTAGTTTTGCGACGATTCCCCATACGCCGCCGTGCGCGGCACGGTCGGTGGTGGCGATTTTCTCGTGCAAATCCTGTTTGTTGCGGTTGGCGTCCATATTATTTTTCTCCTTCGGTTCGATGGCTCATAATCGTTTCGGTTTCGAAGGATGCGAAATGGCGGAATGCACACGCTGTTGAACACAGCAAAATTGTTGGCGCTTGGGGTTCCTTCGCACCATCCTCCGACCACGGAAGCCGGCAAAACCATTGGTTTTCCACAATCGGCCTCTGACAAACGAAGCACGTCGAGGAGATTTGAGCGTCCGATACGGTAGCCAAACTTTGTTTGAAATCTTTCATGGAAAAACTTTCAAAGGGTGCCTTCATCGGCGTTTTCCTGTTCATGACCGGATACAGCGCAGCAAATCTGCGGGCAGCGCCGCCTCGGGGACCCCCTTGAACGGCGGATACACGGTCACACGGCTGATCTTCGATGGATTGATTAGACCAATCCCGCCCGCCTCCAGGCGAAATGGAATGCCCGGCAAGTCGAAAAAATGAGCCAAAAACTGGCGTCGTTCCTGGATCGTTGCCCGATTTGTGGTTTCGAGCTTCAGGCGAATCATCCAGTCGCCGAGCGTGTGGACTTCCGCCAGCAATACTGTTTTGCCTTTTGCCTCCGGCGATTCTTCGGTGCCGGCATCTTCGAGGAACGCCTCGCCGTTGACTTCAACAATGTCCAGCCAGTCGGGCGGCAGAGGCAATGGTGGTGGCGATTCCGTATGAGCCAGAATCAGGTCAATGGTCCGGCTGGGAATGGCGCTGACGCTGTGTTCCGAAGCCAGCGTGAGCAAAGGCTGGCTGAACAGCCGGGGCGAAAGCAACTGCCGTAGCGTTTTGGCAACGCTGGCTTCGTCGTTTTGATAGAACTCCGTGCGCGATCCGTCTTCGGAGCAGATTACGAGCGTCAAGCCAAGGTTGGTTGTTGTCATAAGCTGATTTGGCTTGGTGATGGCATTCAATTCGTGACTTGATTCTATTGCCTCCACACGTCGCGGAGGTGGCCCCTCGTTCCAGGGGTTGGCAAGTCTCGCGTTCACGTCCGAGCTAAGAACGCCCTCGTCGGGTTCGGGACCTGTTTCATAAGGTGACAGTTCGGATCTCTTGGTTGGCGAGATGTCTTCATCCGCCAGTAGATTTACAATGGTGCTTTGTGTTTTCATCGGCCTGGTGTTTTTGTTGAATGATTTTCCCGCGCGGGATGGTTGCGAAGGGAAGCGCCCGCCGGTGCGGCTGGATGGGAAGTTGTAACCGGTTGGCCCGGTGACATGGCCGCGATGCCTGGAACCTGACAGGCATCCACACGAAGGCACGGCGGGGCGCTTCGCTGAAGGCATTTCTTACAAAGAAAATGCTTACAATCTGTTGGACCTGGAACATTCATGGTTGTCTGCTGGCCAGACAATGATGGTTCGTTCGTCCGGGGCAGTTTGCTGAAGAATTTGGTGTTCATGGTCAACTAACCGCGATCAGCGAAACCCGTTCATTTCGTTCGTTGCGCGTTATGCCGTTCGCATGGGGGTCAAGCATCGGTTCGCCATCCACGATGAACAGGTATCGGTGATGACCGTGGTTCAACTCCAAACTCGCTATCCAGCTCCCGTCCGGCATCCGAAGCATCGGAGTGGCGGCCAGTTCCCACCCGTTAAAATCGCCGACAAGCCTCACGCTTTTGGCCTGCGGGGCAACACAGTAAAAGTTTACGTGGTGGCGCGTCTGTTTTGCCGAGTATCGTTCAGCGGGAGGCTGATCACAGAGAGTGCTGTTCATGTTCATTTCGATGCCCTTTCTTTCGTGTAGGCTTGGTTGGAGCTGGTATCGCTTGGTCGGTTCAGCAGGTTCAAAATCGCTTCCTTGCTCGCAGTGCCGACGATGCGCAAGCAAGGCTTTCCCTCGACAAAACAGATCAGGGTTGGGACAGACTGAATTTCGTGCCAAAGACTCAGATCGAGACTGTCGTCTGCGTTGACCTTGACCACCTTCACCTTTCCCGCCCAGTCACGCGCCAGCTCTTGAAGAATGGGATCAAGGACTTGACAGGACCGGCTCCAGGGAGTTCCGAACACAACCAATACCGGCTGTTCGGACTTTAGAACTTCCGCCTCGAAGGTCGCTTCTGTGATGGTTTCGTTTATGTTCATCTTTTCGTTTCTTCGTTCAACAGCGAAAGGACTTAGGCACGGTCCGTGCCAAGAGGCTGGATGCAAGTTAAAGCGTTGAATAAAAGCGGCTTGCTATTATTACTGTTTTGCCTTCCCCTGTTTCGAAAAATTGAATCCCCCGAAAAACCGTAATTTGCAATTGCCCCGCACCATAGGGGTCAATATGATCCGACTATGGATGCGGCGCCACCGGGCCGGGGAAGGAGTGTGATTATGAAAATCCGAAGAATGCCCCATTCTCGAGTTTCAAGCTTGAGTCCAGGTCGAATTGCACTGGGCTACGCTGTGATCGCGATTATATGGATCGCGTTCAGTGACGCGGTCGTAAGTTATCTCAAGCTGGACGAGTTCGTGAACACAATCAAGGGGACTGTGTTTGTCTTTGTGACCGCCTCGCTGCTGTATTTCACCATCAGGCGATTAGTTCAGTTCGTTCAGCTGACCTCTCAAGAACGTGATGAAACCGCAGAGGCCGAGCGGCGGTTGAATCGCGAACTGCGGGCGATCAGCAACTGCAACCAAACCCTCCTGCGCGCCACCGACGAGCAGAGTTTGGTTCAAGAAATCTGCCGGATCGTCTGCGAGGAGGCAGGCTACCGCATGGCGTGGGTGGGCTATGCCGAACACGACGAGGCCAAAAGCGTGCGGCCGGTCGCGTGGGCCGGAGCCGAGGAAGGGTATCTCGCAAACCTCGGCATAACTTGGGCCGACACGGAGCGTGGCTGCGGCCCCACCGGAACGGCCATCCGGAGCGGGAACACTTGCAGCATTCAGGATTTCGCAACGGATCCTCGAGTCGCGCCTTGGCGGGAGAGCGCTTTGCAGAAAGGTTTTCGTTCCGGCATCGCCGTGCCACTCAAGGATGAACACGCCAACGCCTTCGGCAGTCTTGCAGTTCATTGCGCCCAGCCCAACGCTTTTACATCCGAAGAGATTCGGCTGCTGGAGGAACTGGCTGGCGACCTGGCGTTCGGCATCGTCACCCTGCGTTCGCGGGCCGCACGCCAACGGGCAGAGCAGGAAGTCACCCTCCGCAATTTCGCCTTGGACAAAGTGCGTGAAGCCGCCTTTCTGATAGACGACCGGGGGTGTTTTCAATACGTCAACGAGGAGGCCTGCCGCGTTCTGGGTTACAGCTGTGCGGAACTGCTCGGCATGGGCATACCGGATATTGACCCTGAGTTCCCGGCGGCGCGTTGGTCGGACCACTGGAGCGACCTTAAGGCGCAGCAGTCGGTCATTCTCGAAAGCCGCCATCGAACGCGAGATGGCCGCACTTTCCCGGTCGAGATCAGCGCTAATTATCTCGAATATGGAGGCCGGCCTTACAACTTGGCCCTCGTGCGTGACATCACCGAGCGCAAGCGGGCGGAGGAAGAGGTGCGCAATACCGCCGCGCAATGGCAGGCTACCTTTGACGCGGTGCAGGATTTGGTTTTGCTGCTCGACAAGGATTTCCGGATCTTGCGAGCCAACCGTGCAGCGGCGGAGTTCCTGGGTCTGCCGTTTGACAAAATCGTCGGGGGACATTGCTTCAATCTGATCCACGGGATGTCCACGTCCCCTGCGGAATGCCCTCTCGCCAGAATGCGCCAATCTCGGAGGCATGAAGAAGAGGAGGTCCTGGCTAGAAAGGGAGGTCCTTGGTTGTCGGTTTCCGTTGACCCCGTATTTGACCAGAACGGTGAACTGACACATGCCGTCCACGTGGCGCGCGACATCACCGATCGCAAGCGCGCTGAGGATGCACTACAGAGAAGTGAGGCTTGTCTGGCCGAAGGGCAGCGGCTGAGCCACACGGGCAGTTGGGCCTGGAGCCCCGTCACTCTCCAGCCCTTGTACTGGTCTGAGGAAATGTCCCGGATCTTTGGCTTAAACCCGCAGGAAGGCGTGCCAACCGCTGAAACATTCTGGCAACGAATCCACCCTGAAGATCGTGACCGTTTCCGTGAATTGCAGATGAAAGTGGCGCAGCGAAGCTTGGATTACGAGCATGATCACCGGATTGTGCTGCCCGATGGAACCGTCAAGCACATTCATGCGATCGGCCATCCGGTTCGCGACGAAGATGGGAACCTCGTCGAATATGTCGGCACCGCGATGGATGTGACGGAACGCAAGCGCGCGGAGGAGGCACTGCGAAGAAGTGAGGCTACTCTGGCCGAAGGGCAGCGGCTGAGCCACACGGGCAGTTGGGCCTGGAGCCCCGTCACTCTCGAGAACTTATACTGGTCTGATGAAATGTTCCGGATCTATGGCTTAAACCCGCAGGAAGGCGTGCCAACCACTGAAACATTCTGGCAACGAATCCACCCTGAGGATCTCAACCATGTCCGAGAATTGTTGATGAAAGTGGCGCAGCGAAGCATGGATTACGAGCATGATCACCGGATTGTGCTGCCTGATGGAACCGTCAAGCACATCCATGCGATCGGCCATCCGGTTCACGACGAAGCCGGGAAACTCGTCGAATATGTCGGCACCGCGATGGATGTGACGGAACGCAAGCGCGCTGAGGAGGCGCTGCGGAGAAGTGAGGCTTGTCTGGCCGAGGCGCAAAGGCTGACCCACACAGGCAGCTGGGCTTTGGACGTGGCCAGCGGGAAGTATAACTATGTTTCAGAAGAAGACTTCCGGATTTTTGGATTCGATCCGCAAGCGGGTTTACCGACCCGGGAAGCATTTCTCCGACGCATCGTCCCAGAAGATAGAAACAGGGTGGAAGAGAGCTTTCAGAAGTCGCTCCGCGAAAGAGTAAATACCTTCGTGGAGTACCGGATCGTGCGGCCCGATGGGACGATACGGGACATTTACACAATCCGGCACCCTGTCCTGAATGATGTGGGAGAGGTCGTTCAAATGGTGGGCACCTCCATCGACATCACGGAACGCAAGCGGACAGAAGAGGAATTGCGCAAGCACCGGGAGCACCTCGAAGATCTGGTGAAGCAACGCACGGAAGAGTTGGCTGTGCTCAACCAGCTTGTCTATGGCTCGCTCGAATCGGGGGAGGTCGGCGCTTTGTGGATTGATTTTAAGGAAGCAGACACTTTGCACGCCTTGGACAATACTGCCGGGATGCTGGGCCTAAAACCGGACCCAACTGGAGCAAAGACTTACAAGCTTAGTAGCTGGACCAATTTGTTTACGGATACAGCGGTCGCATTCCCTGACTATGCACCGATCATTGAGGAAGCCAGGGAGCGGCTTCTCGGGGCTATCTCCGGCAAGTATAAGAACTATCGGGCCGTTTACCCTCTGGCCATGCCCGATGGTTCTCTCAAATGGATTGATGCGCGCGCCGAGATAGCCAAGCGGGGCGATTACGGCCAAGCCCTGTTGATGACCGGCACACTCATTGACATCACCAGGTTAAAGCAGGCCGAAGCCGATCTGGCGGAAGCCAAGGCCCGGGCCGAAGCCGCCAATCGCGCGAAGAGCACGTTCCTGGCCAACATGAGCCATGAATTGCGCACCCCCCTTAACGCCGTGCTCGGTTTTTCCCGACTGCTCAAGAACGATTCGGACGTGACGCCACACCAGCAGGAGACATTGGATGTCGTTGTCCGGAGCGGTGAGCACCTCCTGAATTTAATCAACAATGTTCTCGACATGGCAAAGATCGAGTCCGGTCGGGTGGCCCTGAAGGAGTCCGAAGTTGACTTGAACCAGCTACTGCACGAAATGCAGTCGCTCATGGGAGTCGGGGCCGTGGAAAAGGGCCTCCGTTTCGCTTTGGAGCATGATCCCGACCTCCCCCGTTTTGTTACCGTGGACGCAGGCAAACTGCGCCAGGTGTTGCTGAACCTGCTTGGCAACGCGATCAAGTACACGGATTCAGGCGGGGTGAAGCTCCGCGCTCGGCTCGCCAGCCTCCACGGGTCCGAAAAAGCCAAAGTGCGATTTGAGGTTGAGGACTCCGGGCGCGGCATAAGCCAGGAAGATTGCCAGCGCATCTTCTTTCCCTTCGTGCAATTGGGCGACCAGGCTCCCGCGCAAGCGGGGACGGGACTAGGGTTGGCCATCTGCAAGCAACATGTCGAGCTTATGGGAGGCAAGATTGGCGTGACCAGCCAGCCAGGCAAGGGATCGGTGTTTTATTTCGAGATTCCAGTGAGCGTCCTTCCGTCGGTGGGGGAGCGCGATGAACTGAAGCCCCGGCGCATTTTGGGATTGGCCGAAGGGCAGCCCCGTTACCGGCTCCTGATTGTTGAGGACCAGCCGGATAACCGTCTGCTGCTGCGAAGGCTTCTTACCCCGCTCGGTTTTGAGTTGCGCGAGGCCGCCAACGGACTGGAAGCCGTGGCACTGTTCGAGCAATGGCACCCCGACCTGATTTGGATGGATATTCGTATGCCGGTGATGGACGGGTTGGAGGCCGTCCGGCGGATTCGGGCGACCAAGGCTGGCGCCGATACCAAAATCATCGCGCTCACGGCTCACGCTTTGGAGGAAGAGAGAGAACCAATTATGGCCGCCGGTTGCGACGACCTCGTGCGCAAGCCATTTCGCGAACAAGAGCTCTTCGAGGCCTTGGCCCGGCACCTGCGCCTGAAATTCATCTACGAGGAAGCACCGCGTCAGGAGAGCATGCTGGAGGCACCGGGGCTTACTCTGAATCCGGAGCAGTTGGATGCGCTGCCGGCACAACTGCTGCAGGATTTGCGTCAGGCCGTCATCGAACTGGACACAGCTCGCACGCAGGCTCTTATCGAGCAGGTCAGCAAGCGAGATGCTTCGCTGGGCCGGGCATTGGACACACTGGCTACTCGGCTCGACTACAAACGCCTGTTGAAATTGTTGGAAAAGGAGCATCCTGAAACCGAGCAGATGATATGAGCGAGGACAACAAACCGCCTATAACGCCGGAGGACATCTTGGTGGTGGATGACACCCCCGACAGCCTGCGCCTGCTGACCGACCTGCTCGCCAAACATGGCTATCGCGTCCGGCCGGCCTCCGATGGCGCTCTGGCGCTGAAATCCGTAACCGCCAGGACTCCGGATTTGATCCTGCTCGACGTCAGCATGCCTGACATGGATGGCTATGAGGTGTGCCGTCGCTTGAAGGCAGACGAGAAGAATAGCCGCATCCCCGTTATTTTCATCAGCGCCTTTGGCGATACGCAGCAAAAAGTCAAAGGTTTTGAGGCGGGCGGCGTTGATTACATCACCAAGCCCTTTGAGGCCGAGGAAGTGCTGGCGCGGGTCAGAACGCAGTTGCGGCTGCGCCAGGCGGAAGAAGAGCTGCGCAACGCCCACAACACGCTGGAACTCCGGGTGCAGAAACGCACTGCGGAACTCCAGGCCTCCAATCAAGCCCTGCGGGAGAGCGAAGAAAAAGCTCGCCGGGCGTTCGAGGAAATTGAGGCGCTCAAGTCTCAACTGGAATTGCGCAACGACTATTTGCAGGAAGCGGTCATCGAAGCCAAAGCGTTCGGCGATCTCGTTGGCCAGAGTGCGGCGTTGAAACACATTGTCAGCCAGATTGACATGGTAGCACCGACCGAAGCTTCCGTGCTCATTCTCGGTGAAACCGGCACAGGCAAAGAATTGGTCGCCCACGAGATTCACCAACGCAGCGCGCGCAAGGATGGCCCGCTGGTTCGAGTCAATTGCGCCTCCATTCCACGGGAGTTGTTCGAAAGCGAATTCTTCGGCCATGTCAGAGGCTCATTTACAGGAGCGGTGAAAGATCGGGCTGGACGTTTTGAAGCGGCTGAGGGCGGAACCATCTTCCTGGATGAAGTGGGAGAAATTCCAATGGACATCCAGAACAAGCTGCTCCGCGTTCTCCAGGAGAAACGGTATGAACGCGTTGGTGACGACCGAACGCGCCGGGCGGATGTGCGCGTCGTAGCCGCCACCAACCGCAACTTGAAGAAAGAGGCCGCTGCGGGCAAATTCCGGGAAGATCTTTTCTACCGCCTGAACGTCTTTCCGATCCAAGTTCCACCGCTGCGAGAGCGAATGGACGACATTCCGTTGCTGGCAAAACATTTTGTCGAACTCTCCGCCAAAGACTTGAAGTGCGCGAAACCACGGCTGACCCGGGCGGCAATTGCCAAACTCCAGAGTTACGATTGGCCGGGCAACGTGCGCGAGTTGCGCAACGTGATTGAACGCGCTATCATTTTAGCTCGTGGCAGAGGATTGGATTTTGACCTGCCCGTCACCGGTCCATCCGCGCCTGTTACTCGACCAAGTGCTCAGTCGGATTCTTCGACCGGCAGCCCGGCGCAACCCGGGTTTCTCACTGAAGCCGAACTTCAACGCCGCGAGCGTGACAACCTCGTGCAGGTGTTGGAGGCGGCGAATTGGAAAATCAGCGGACCCGATGGCGCGGCGGAACTTTTGGGCGTCAAGCCTACGACTTTGCTGTCAAGGATGGATAAATGGGGCGTGAAGAAACCCGAGCGCGGACCATCATGACTGAGTTCGAGTTGGTCTTCTGAGAACCTTCATCCGTGGAGTGGAATGCTGAATTGCTGGGCGCTCTCTAATCCGCGATTTTTCTTCGAAACTTCGAATTCTCGAAATTTCGAGCTTAATCCTGCGAGTCATTTCTAAGCTGCTAGCACTTGAAAACCAGCATCTTCTGCCTTGCGTCAGGAGTTGGCGCGGCAATTGCATAACGCTGGTTTGTATGCGAATTAGGTTCCACATGATGAACCAAGACCGTGCCTTAACGGCTTGGGCAATCTTCGTGAATGGGCAACCTCTTCGCACCGGTTCTAGCCGGGCATGAGCACCACGATCAAATAACATGAATACCTTACCTCCTGAAACCAAGCCAACTCCAGGCTGTTCACAAGCCACGAAAGCAGATGCTGTGGCGCCTCCGCCACAGTGCGTTGAACCACCACATATGGTCGGCAGCCGACGTCGCAAGCCCGGGCCTCTTATCATCGGAGCATTCTTGAGTCTTACCTTAATCGTTATCGCCGCCTGTTTGCTCATAAGCAAGCCGCCCTTGCTGGTCCAGGGAGAAGTGGACGCTACGGAGATAAAACTGGCCCCCAAGGTTGTTGGCAGAGTCCAAGCCTTATATGTCCACAAGGGTGATCAGGTTAAAAAAGGGCAAATGCTGGTCTCGCTGGAAAGCCGGGACTTACAGGCCAAGCTCGAGCAGGCCCGAGCCTCGATGGAAATGGCCAAAGACGAACACGCCAAAGCAATCCGCGGATCTCGTGTCGAGGACATCTGCGCGCAATCCAACTTGTGGTTGAAAGCAAAATCGGTCACCGAGCAGGCCGAACGTACGGTCGACCGTTTTCGTAAATTGCAGGCGACCGACGCCGTCTCGCTCCAGCAACTACAGGATTCCCAGAGAGACTGGGAGGTGGCCCAAAGTTCCGAGCGTGCCGCCAAGGCGAGCTTTGATTTGGCTGTGGCTGGGTTCCGCGAGGAAGACAAGTTGGCGGCTGCCGCCAGGCAGGAGCAAGCGTCGAAGACGGTCGAGGAGTTGGAGGCGTTGGTTGCAGAACTCAAAATAAGCAGTCCAATCGATGGGGAGGTACAGGACCGCATTGTTGAAGAGGGAGAATTGGTGAGTCCAGGATTTCCGGTAGTGAGCATTGTGAATCTACAGGACGTTTGGGTGACGTTTAACTTGCGCGAAGACTTGCTGGCCAACATCCGTATGGGAAGCACCTTTCACGTCCGGGTGCCGGCCCTGGGTAACAAAGAGATATCGGTCAAGGTGAACTACATAGCTCCCAAAGGAGATTTTGCCACCTGGCGCGCTACAAAAGCTACTGGCGATTTTGACCTGAAAACCTTTGAAGTGCGCGCTGTGCCGACAGAAGCGACTGAGGGGCTGCGCCCTGGAATGAGCGTGCTTGCGACCTGGGGGAAGCTCAAGTGAAAGGTGGGGGGAGAATGAACCATCCGACAATATTACCGTTGTGGCGCGTGCTCAATCGAGAATGGGGCCGAATTCGTTCCCGCCCTGTCTATATCTTGTTAGCAGTGATACTGCCTCTGATCGCCTTGTTGGTTCCTAGAGCGATCTTTGAACACGGAGTGCCGCGCCAACTCCCAATCGCAATCTGCGACTTGGACCATTCCGATCTATCACGGCACATCATTCGATCGCTCGAGGGTAACTCCCATTTGCAGTTAAGGAATCAAGTCACGGATACCGAGAGTGGACGGCAGTTGGTCCTCTCGGGCCAAGTATATGGTCTGATCGTCCTGCCCCAGCATCTTGAACGTGATGCGGACCTGTGCCGTGCGCCTAGGATCGCATACTTCTACAACAATCAATGGTACTCAGTTGGGGGAATCGTCAGCCGTGAGATTGGCGGCGTGATTAACGCTGAAACAACGCGCCTCAAAGCTCGCCTTTACCAAAATCGAGGGAAACTATCCTCTGCCGCCCAAGTGCAAAGCAACCCTGTCGCCATCGACTCGCACACTCTGTTCAATCCATTCTTGAACTACGATCATTTCCTGGCAACACCCCTGGTGCCAACCCTCCTTCAAATCGTGGTCACCATGACGACCATTTTCGTGATTGGTCTGGAACTTAAACGATCTACAGCTATGGCCTGGTTGGAAGCAGCCGACGGAGATCTGTTCACCGCTCTAGCAGGCAAACTCCTGCCCTATACAATTGCCTTCTTCTTCGCCGCAGGCGCCTTTAACCTCTGGCTCTTTCGGCTCGTTGGAATGCCACAGCAGGGCAGCCTGTTTTTTCTGCTCGTTGCAACCGCGGCGATGGTGGTGGCATACCAGAGCGTGGGAGTTCTATTCATCGCCATCGCTGGTAATATGCGCCTGGCTCTGAGTGCGGCTACCATCTATTGCAGCCCCGCCTTTGCGTTTGGCGGAGTAACTTTCCCGACGATAGCAATGCCAGGGGCAGCAAAGCTTTGGAGCAGCATCCTGCCGTTGCCGCATTTTCTGAGGATTCTTGTTGACCAAGCCATCCGCGGCGCGCCTTGGCGAGTATCGCTCGGATCTCTGGGAGCGTTGCTCATATTCGTGCTGATGGGCCTCCTGGCTGCGCGCTTCCGTTTGCGAAAGTTGCTCGCGAATGACCACTACTGGGGGAAGTCATGAGGAGTTTTCTGCGCATTTGGGGTCAGGAAATTGGCCGAATCCTTAAGGATCCCGGGAGTTTGCTGATTATGGTTCTTGCAGTCTTCATCTACTCCGTGTTTTACCCGATGCCTTACCGGCAGGAGGTGTTGAGAAAAGTTCCGATCGCTTTGGTTGACTTCGACCGCTCCGCCGTCAGCCGGCAGTTGGGCCGGATGATCGATGCAACCGAGGAGATGAATGTTGCCTGCAGGCCACGCGATCTGGACGAAGCCCAGCGACTCTTCATGGACCGTAAGGTCTATGGCATTGTGGTCATTCCAGAAGAATTCGAGCGAAAGATTTATCGCCAGGATCAGGCAACGGTCTCGGTCTATGCCGATGGCGGTTACTTTCTGATGAACCGACAAGTACGGGGTGGTGTAAGCCGGGCGGTCGGTACCCTCTCCGCTGGTGTTGAGATTAAACGCCTGGAAGCGAGCGGGCTGACCCATGAAGCGGCCATGAATAGTCGCGCTCCCCTCCAAGTGGTCGCGACGGCATTGGGCAATCCGGCCAGCGGTTACGGTGCTTACGTAGTTCCAGCCGTTTTCACTCTAATTCTTCAGCAGACGCTGCTCATCGGGATCACCATGGTATCTGGTGCCCCTGGCAGGTCGGAAAACATCGCAACCGCCAGCGTCCTGGCCACTGTGCTGGGAAAGACGGCAGCGTATCTTACCCTCTACTTGGGACACGCCGCGTATTATCTGGTCATTTGTCCTCGTCTTTACGGCTTCCGCCAGCAAGGTGACGCTGTCTCGCTGCTTATGCTCGTCCTTCCATTCCTGCTCTCGGTCATCTTTCTTGGTCTGGCTATCACCAGCCTGTCTCCCGACCGGGAAGTGCCGATGATGGTCGTGGTTTTTAGCTCGTTGCCGCTGCTCTTTCTAAGCGGTTTTTCGTGGCCACCAGAGGCATTTCCGTCCTGGGTACGGGCGATTTCCTGGTTCGTCCCAACGACCGCTGGAATCGATGGTCTTCTGAGAATTAACCAGATTGGAGCAGGATGGCGGGATGTCACCGGTGACTGGCTGGTGCTTTGTGGTTTGGTCTGCCTCTTCTTTCCATTGGCCTGCTGGAGCGAGGCGAGGCTTCGGCGCCGATGCACGGAAAGATCAGTTCAATTCACATGATGCAAGACCCCGTTGTACCGCTTCAGCTCGCGGATGGCACCGGTGTGATCCTGCGGCCGGTTGCCTCCAGTGATCGTGAGTATTTCAGAATGGGTTTTCGTTCGATGTCGCCTGAATCGCGGTATCGCAGGTTCTTTACAAGTTCACCTGGGCTGTCGGAAGCCCAGGTACGGTACTTCACCGAAGTGGATCAGATCAACCACGTCGCGTGGGTGGCAGTGACCGCCGAGCCAACTACCGCTGCTGGCCTTGGCGTGGCCCGATTCGTCCGGATGCCAGAGCAACCCGCAATCGCGGAGTTCTCATTTGCCGTTATCGATGCCATGCAACGCAAAGGACTGGGACGGGCCCTTTTGGCCATGCTCCACCTTTCGGCAGCGGAAAGAGGAGTTGGAATTCTGAGGGCGGTCTGCTTGCCAGAAAATGAAGGCGTAGTGGGTTGGCTCTGGCGCCTCGGAGCTGAATTGAAAGGCTATTCCGAAGGAACGATCGAACTGGATTTGCACCTTGAAAAAAGATCTGAGTTTTCCGCTCCGCGCGGCAGCACTGCCGAGCGATTTGCAAGTGCGTTGGACTTTTTAGGCCGGGCGCTTGCCAAAGCGCGGGAGAACCTGAGTTCACCCGGAGCCCAAACAGCGTCACAAACAGCAGCCACTCGGAGGCCGGATTAAACAACACGATCCGCTGCTGCACATCAATAATTGCTGGGCACTTCCTTAAACCAACGATCGTTCTTCGAATTTTCGGAAACTCGAAATTTCGAGTGCCATCCCGCGAGTTGCCTCTTTGCTGTTAATCACTGAAATCCAGTGCTTTCCGCGTTTATTGGATGGTTGGCATCTGTGTTGCGTAGCTCATGTCTCGTATGCGAATTGCATTCGAAAGTATGAACAAAAACCGAGAAAGTGCGCAAGCGACCGTTCTGAGTGGGACAGGGAGTATTCAGGTATTATGAAAATCTCAATCTCACGAAGCAAAGGGGCAGAGGCGGCGGTCTATTCCACAGGAGGCCATTTATCCACTCGCGACCGCGTGCTCGAAGTCGCCTGCGAGTTGTTTGCCGAGGCTGGTTTTCACGGAACGCACCTTCGTGAAATCTGCAAGCGCGCCGGGACCAACGTAGCGGGAGTCTGTTACCATTTTCACGACAAGCAGGGACTATATCAGGCCGTGATCATGGAGGCCGGACGGCGGCTCTCCGATTACGACGAGGGCTTGGTTGCCTCTCCGCATTTGTCAACAGAAGAGCGGATGCTGAAACTCGTCGAGTCCCTGTTGACGAAACTCAACGCTGAGGGCGCATGGATTGCGAAACTGCTGACCCGGGAATTGGTGAACCCGGCCTGCGGAACGCGCCACTGCGCGGTATCCGGGCTGGAGCGGAATTTTGTCCTGCTCCAATCCGCGATGCGGGAATTGCATGGCACTGGCGTCCACAGTGAAACGATTCGCCTTCAAACGCTGAGCCTGATCAGTGAGTGTGTGTTTTACTCTTTGGCGGGCGAGAATCAGGAACACCCTCTGATTCAACTGGCCGCTCCTTTGCCGAATCGGGCGCGCCTGGCGCGTTTGATCACCCAACGCTCGCTTGGCTCTTTCGATATGAACGGTGCAGAACCGGAGGTTTCCCAACCATGAACAGACACTCGACAGTCACAGGAAAAGCACTTTCCGCGAAACTAGAACGAAGCTCAAATTCCCGAATGAGATGGCCCGTGCAACTCCGCGTTGCGCACTGGCAGCAAGTCAGCTTTGTCCCGCTCGTCAACCACGTGTGCGCGAATGTCTTCGCACGCAACCAATCCGAAACCCTTAGTGCGAATTTCTCATGAAAATACCAACAGTCCTTATGACTAATCATTCAAATCCACTACTCCGCGTCGCGTGCGCCGGCGGCAGCACGCCAATACTGCTTTGCGTTGCATTGGCGTTCACCGGCTGTGGAAAGCCCGCAGCCAAATCACCCGAGAAAAGTTTGGTGCGCACCGCCGTCGTGCAGCCGATGGATAACATCCGCTCCGATGGCGAGGCCTCCTACATAGCACTGGTGCGATTCGACCAAGAAACGGACTTGAGTTTCAAAGTGGGAGGAATCCTTGTCGGCATCGGGCCGGCGGCCGGCACAGATTGGGACGAGGGAACGCCGGTGAAGGCCGGTACCGTCCTGGCTGAGCTGAAGCAGGCCGATTTCACGAACGCCTTGAATTCGGCTCGCGCCAAGGCGGAACTGGCGAGCAAGACTCTCGATCGTTTTCGCAAATTGCGCGAAACGGACGCCATTTCTCAACAGGAACTCGATGTCACTGAAGCGGATTGGCGCACAGCCCAGGCTCAACTGGATCAGGCCGAACAAAATCTCCGGGATTCGCGTCTCGTGGCGGCCAAAGATGGAGTGGTGCTGGCGCGCCATGTCAACTCGCGCGTGACGGTGTCTCCCGGCCAAAGCGTGCTGCGCGTTGCCGATACGAGCTTGATGTCGGTTGAATTGGGATTGCCGGACCGTCTCATCGGTGGACTCTCACCCGGCAAGGAAATACCGGTCGAGGTGTCGGGGCTGGAAGGCATGCCGCCTTTCAAGGGCCGCGTTACGGAAGTCGGCGTGGCCGCGAGCAGCGAAGGCCGGTTGTTCCGGGTCGTAATCAAGGTGCCCAATCCGGACGGCCTGCTCCGCTCAGGCATGACGGCGCGCATTCACGTTGGTGACACTTCGACCATGACACCCGGCACGGTTTGCATTCCGCTCTCGGCGCTGGTGACTCTTGTGCCCGACGGTAGTTCACAAGCTAACGGGCAAATGCAATTGGGAGTCTTCGTCGTCCAGAACGGCAAAGCGGTGAAGCGAGCGGTGAAGACCGGCGACATTCTCAACAGTTCCATCCAAGTTACCGAAGGATTGCGAGCAGGAGAACAGGTGGTGACTTCGGGAGCGAGTTTTCTGTATGACGGCGCTCCCCTAGAAATCGCCACAGATAATTTGACCGCGAAGTGAGTCACGAAAGGAGAGACATTCACATGTCAAAAAAGATTGAAAATAAAAACGAATCCGGTGGCATCGCTCAATTTTTCGTCGAGCACCGGGAAGTGAGCTGGCTCGCACTGATTGCGGTGTTGGTGTGGGGAGCCGTGGCTTATACCAAGCTGGGTCAGCAAGAGGACCCGACGATTCCACAACGAACGGCGATGCTGGTCACGGTGTTCCCGGGCGCGACGGCCTCGAAAGTGGAGGAGTTGGTGTCCAAACCCCTTGAGCGCAAGATCAGCGAGCTCAAGTCCATCGAGGAGATCAAGACGCAATCGCGTCCGGGCATCTCTACGATGACCATCAAACAGCTTCCCGCCACTACGGCCACCATCGATCAGGAGTGGGACAAGGTGCGGGCCAAAATTCAGGAGGTGCAGTTGCCCGAGGGGACGCGCCAGCCGTGGCTGAACACCGATTTCGGCAACACGATCACGCTGCTGTTTGGATTGGTGAGTCCTCCGATCACTGATGCAGAGTGCGTGGCGCGTGCCAATCTCCTGCGGGAGCGCCTGGTAGAGATTCGGAGGGGAGTGCCCGCAACCAATCATGCCGCGGTAGCGGCATTCTTGCCATCAGTCGATGAGAATTACCTTGAGGTGCTCCGCGGCCGATTCGAAACCGCGGTCCGCGCGGCTGGTCTGGCCAAAGAGGTGCGAACGGTTCAAGGACATTCGTTCATTCTGGTTGACCTGGAAACGTCAGCCTGCCGCGCCGACCTGGAGCGCTTTATCGCCAATTTCACCAGAACGATCACCGGCACCGACCGCGAATTACACCACCCCGATTTCACTCAACCGATCTTGCTGATGGGAGACGAGGACCCGCTGCCGCAAATTCGCGCGTCGGCTACGCCGCGTTACAGCTATCGCACGCTCGAATTGCTGGCGCGCGATTTTGAGGACGAACTGAAGCAAGTCGAGAGCGTCGGCAAAGTCACCAAGATCGGCATTGTGCAGGAAACCGTGTATCTGCTGTTTTCGGATGCCAATGTGGCCGGCTACGGGCTGACACCGGACCAGGTGATGGGCTCGATTGCCGCCCGAAACGCGGTGATTCCCGGGGGCACAATGCGCACCGAGGGACGCAACTTCCCGGTGCAACTCTCCGGCGAATACAAAACCGAGAAGGACATGCTCGGAACCGTGGTGGGTATGAGCCGCAGCGGCGCGCCGGTGTATCTGCGCGATATCTTTGACGTCCGCCGAATGTATGAGTCGCCCATTCCTTACAAGGTGGATGTCCTCGGACGGACGAGCGACAACGGGCCGCTGGACACGCGCCGGGCGGTGATGGTGGCTGTGGAGATGCGCGATGGCAAAATCATTCGCTATTTCAACCGGGACGTCATGAAGGTGGCGGAGGCCATGAAGGCCCGCCTGCCCGAGGGCCTGGAATTCCGGGTGCTGTCCGACCAGCCCACGGCAGTCGCGCATCGCATCCATCACTTCGTAAGATGCTTTGCGGAAGCGGTGGTCATCGTGATTATTGTGGGGTTGTTCCTGATGGATTGGCGTTCGGCGCTGGTGCTGGCCACGGCCGTTCCCCTGACTGTCGCTATGACGTTGGTGGGCATGCAACTGCTTCACATCCCCTTGCAACAGATCTCCATTGCCTCGCTCATCATCGCTTTGGGAATGCTGGTGGATGTGCCGGTAGTAGCCTCGGACGGCATCAACCGCGAGCTGCATCGGGGAGAACCGCGGTTGCGCGCGGCCTGGCTTGGCCCGATTCACCTGCGGCACCCGATGGTATTTGGGACGCTGATCAACATCTTCGCGTTCCTGCCGCTGCTGCTGCTTACCGGGGACAAGGGTGAGTTTATGAAAAGTCTGCCGGTCGTGATTACCCTGTCTCTGCTTGCCGCGCTGCTGGTTTCGGTCACCTTCACTCCGCTCGTCAGCTATTACGTCCTGCGCGGGCAGAAAGGCTTTGATGAGGGCGGCGAAGTCCGGTCGTTTTTCCTGTTTCGGTATGTGGACCAGACCCTGGCCGCTGTTTTGCCACATTATCGCGCCGCGCTCCAAGGAGCCCTCAAGCGCCCCTGGCTGGTCCTGGGCGTGGGCTATTCACTGCTGGCTCTTAGCTGCCTCCTGGTTCCGCTGCTGGGCAGCCAGTTCTTCCCGCCGGCCGAGCGAAACCAGTTATTGGTGGATATCGAGCTGCCTTCAACCGACTCGCTGACCAGCATGAGGGCAACGGTGGATCAAGTGGTGGCATTGGTCAAACGCCATGAGGAGGTCTCCAGCGCGGCGGTGTTCTCGGGCGGCACCGCTCCTCGCTTTTACTACAACATCGAACCCAAGGAACCGGCGAACTATCTCGCGCAGATTCTCATCAACACGCGGCACGAGGACGAGGTGACCGGCTTGCTCCTCAAGCTGCGCCAGGAACTGGACCAATCGGTTCCCGGTGCGCGCTGCGTGGTCAAGCAGCTCGAACAGGGACCTCCGGTTGAGGAGCCGATTCAAATCCGCCTCAGCGGAGAGAACCTTGATAAGCTGCGTCTATTGGCCAACCAGACGGCGGCCGAGCTCCGAGCCGCCGGTGGCTATCATGTGTCTGATGACTTGGGCCTCCGCATGCCTAACGTTGAGATCGATATCGACCAGGACCGCGCTAATTCGCTGGGCCTGAACAATCAGCAAATCGGCGCGGTGGCCCAGGCTTCCTTCACCGGGCTGAAGGTGACGGAGTTGCGGGAGGGTGACCGGCTCATCCCGGTGCTGATTCGCGGTCGCATCGAGGACCGCAGCGAAGTGGACAAGATTCGCGGCCTTTATGCCCCAACCCCCGACGGGAAAGCCGTTCCATTCGAGAGTTTCTCAAAACTCAAAATCCAGCCGGAGTTTGTCACAATCCCGCACTACAACCAGCTTCGCACTGTGACCGTCAAAGCCTACGCGCCTTTCGGGGAGCTGCCTTCGCGGATACTGAACCGTTCGCGAGCGGGCCTGGCCAAAATCAAATTGGAACCGGGTTACGAAATGCGGTTTGCTGGCGAGGACGAAGAGTTGCGCAAAGTCCAGGTAGAAATGGGATTGGTAATGCAGATATCGCTGGCGCTAATTGCCTTGACGATGGTGCTACAGTTCAGCTCGGTCATCAAATCGGTGGTGGTCATGCTAACGGTGCCGCTGGGCCTCATTGGCGCCTTGCTTGGGCTATGGGTCACCGGCTCGGCACTAGGATTTATGGCGCTGCTGGCGATGGTCAGCCTGGCCGGCGTCATGGTAAGCCACATTATCGTGCTTAGCGACTTCATCGAGGATGCACGTGCTCGCGGACTGCCCCTGGAAGAAGCACTGGTGCAGGCCGGTCTGGCGCGCCTGCGCCCGGTGTTGGTGACGGTCTTCGCCACAGTCGGTGGACTGATTCCGCTGTTTCTCACTGGCGGCGCGCTCTGGCATCCGCTAACTGCCGTCCACATTTTTGGTCTGCTTCTCGCCACGGTGCTGACCTTGGTGATGTTGCCGACGCTCTACTACGTATTCTGCGCAAAGTTAAAATTCATCAAGTAACCACCCTCACGTTATGCGTACATCAAATTTCAAAAAACTGTTCTTTTGCGTTACGACGCTGTCGCTCGTCGGTTGCGCGGTTGGCCCAAATTACCACCGTCCCGCCATCACTGCGCCAACCGGCTTTCGCGACGCTACAGACCAAGTCTCGACCAACTCGTTGGCCGACCTGCCTTGGTGGGGTGTGTTTAAAGACCCGACGCTTCAGGATTTGATCCACGTTGCGCTCACCAACAACTACGACCTGCGGATCACCCTGACCCGCGTGGACCAGGCCCGCGCGCTTCAGGTCCAGGCGCGTTCTGAGTTTCTGCCCCAAGCAGGTTATGTGGGGGAAGCCACCCGCGGAAGGAACATGTTCCTCAACCTGCCAATCCCTAACGGCGGTCAGACCATGAACGGGTTCCTGGGTGGCTTCGGTGCGCTGTGGGAAATTGACCTGTGGGGTCGCGTCCGCCGGATGAACGAAGCCGCGCGCGCGAACTTCATGGCCACCCAGGAGGGGCGCCGGACGGTTATGATCTCAGTAGTGAGCGGCGTCGCGAGGGCCTACTTCGAACTTCTGGAATTGGATGACCAGCTTGCAATTGCCAAGCGCACCCGGGATTCCTACGAGCAAACTTTCAAGCTCTTTGACGACCAGCACGTCGCCGGCTTGGCTTCGAACCTGGAGTTGTCGCGCGCAAAATTGGCCCTGCACTCGGTTTCAGCCAACATCCCGGAAATCGAGCGCCAAATTGCCCTCAAAGAAAACGAAATCAATACGCTGCTGGGACGCAACCCCGGACCCGTGGTTCGCACCTCGAACCTGCTGGCCCAGGGGATGCCGGTGGAAATTCCGGCGGGACTGCCCTCGACTCTGCTGGAGCGCCGGCCCGACGTTCGGGCGGCTGAGCAACAGGTCCGAGCGGCCAACGCGGAAATTGGAGTGGCCATTGGAGACTTTTTTCCGCGCATCGGCTTGACGGCCTTTTATGGCGGCGTCAGCTCCGACCTCAACAACCTCACGTCCAGCAGTGCGAACACCTGGTCGTTGGCAGCGAGTACCGCCGGCCCGTTATTCACCGGCGGACGATTGACCGGCCGTTATCGTCAGGCCAAAGCCACCTGCGAAGAAGCAAAGCTCTATTACCAAGAAACCGCCCTCAGTGCATTCCGCGAAGTGTCCGATGCGCTCATATCTCACCGCCGATTCGAGGAAGAGCGCGTTGAGCAGGTCGAAGCGGTCAATGCCGGTCGCGAGGCTGTGGCGGCGGCGACCGACCGCTACAAGGAGGGCAAAGCGAGCTATTACGAAGTTCTCGAGGCTCAGCAGCAACTCTTCCCTGCGGAAAACGTGCTGTCGCATATCGAGGCCGGGCGTCGGCTTGCGGTCGTTCAACTTTACAAAGCCCTCGGCGGCGGGTGGTCACTCAAAGACTCCGAATGGTCTGGAATGAGCACACGGGTATCATCCTCTCAAAATGGCGGCAGTGGAGGACGGCAATGATGGTCTATGGACCTTTCGTCAGCTTGATCTCGTTCTTGCACTTCGGGCAAATGATGGTTGGCTCGGCCATAGAATCCTGCTTTCAAGGGAATAATTGTGATCATTGTTTACGACTCGTTCACTTGAATGTGACAACGAATGCACACGCGGAGATTCGCCATTTTAGACCGGGCACGCCTTACTCCTGCCGGTAGGCAGATTATTGAGTCCAAACATTGGCCAGGGTGCAGCAACCCGACAGCAAGGCTAACGCTTGGGCAGTTTCCATGATTATGGACAATATCCACGCTCAACCCACATCCGCGACCTTTCCACGGCCAATCTGCGGTCACGAACAATCCACGGCAGCGGAATGTCCATATTATGTCCACGCGAGAGCCGCGATGTTGCCACTTGATGCGATTTGACGTGGTGTATCAACACCTTTCAAAACCTCATCTCCGCGTGAATCGCCGTCTGATTGTATGGCTCGCTGCGCGTCGTCAAGGTCGTTTCGCCCTGTTGCCTTCGACTTCCACCTTGACGATGCTCGCTTCGCCAAAGACCGGTGGCGATTAAGGTTTCACGCGGGAAGTGTCACGGTCGCTAGTGAAAAATTGAATACTATCGGACGACCAAGATTGGCTATTCGCCAAATAGCGGATGTGATGAATACGCTTCGGTCTGGCATTGGCGGCGGAAAGCGGCAGGCGATGCGCGAAACGGCATAAGTGGAGCCGCGCGCCGGAGCGGCGCTGCCAATGCCAGACGGAAGCCGCGGGGGGCCGCCGTGACGAACGCGCAGACGCGGCTGCGCAAGCGTTGGTCACGGCAGGGAATCTTTACGGCGTCTGGCCGGGGCTTTTTTCACCGGCAATGGTTCCATCCAGCATTCTGATACGCGCAATGCGTGGTCCCCGCGATTGATATGAAGAATTAGTGGCTGGCGGCGGCGGGACATCACCCGCCGGCGCTGTCGAGGCCGGCACAGGTTTTGTGGGCACGGCTGGCACACTTTGCGGCGTGACCGGCGTATTCGCCGCTGGCGCTATTTTTTCCCGCTTCCGGCGCTTGCGCGTTTTTTTACCGTCCAGCACGATGCGCCCGTATTCCGCCACGCGCGCCACACTGGTTTTCACGCCTTGTTTTTCCAACAATTCCGCAACTGACCTGTAAGACGCTCTTTTGGCGCGCAACATGACAATAAATTCATGGTATGGGTTGAGCGTATGAAACGGGATGCGGCTCGGGGCGGGTTGAAATTCCTCCGCAATTTTTCGTAGTACTTCGGGATCAGGTGTTTTGGTTGATGTGTTCATAATTGTTGGGCGTTATGGTTTAAAACGTGATGGCAAAACTTCGACGAGTCGTCTTGCAGGATGTTTCGCGGGATGTTGCATTGTCTGTTGCCCGGACTGTTACACCGCCGCTGCCGGATGGTTGCGCGCAAGATTGCGAGTTGTCTCGCCAGTCGTCTGGCGACATTGCGTTGGCTGTTGCCCGCCCGTTGTGCGGACATTGCGCAGCTATGACACGAGGCATCTCGCCAGATGTCTTGTCAGTTGTGTCGCGGATATCGCGTACCCATCTCGCGGGACTCCGCACAAGTTTCGACGAGCCATTGGCGAGTCGTAAAACCTTAGCTTGGCTAAGGAGTAAGGCGTGCGTGTGACATAGAGTGGTTACAATGATTGTTCGATATGACATAAAAATCGTAAGACGGACCTGCGATTCCGTTCGCAGTAGCCTATCGGCACTGGCGCGACTGGTAACGGTCGGGTCAGGAGCTGCCGGGACAACATCCCTCCATCGTCGAGGTGAGGAAATGGCCGCGAGGTTGTTTCCGCGACTGCGAGCATCAATGCGGTCGGAGGGACAGGCTGAATGAAACATCCAACACAAGTGAACTGCTTCGGGCATCGTCATACTCAAGGAGCCAAAGATGCTGACAGGCTCCGGCCAAAAGGCGCGCAGTGGGTTGCTCCAGCGGACGCATGGAGCGCACGGACAGACAGCACTGCCGGTGTGGTAAGCAGGGGTTAATTCATTCATGTCATTGCAATCACACATGGCAAACCTGACATCCCGCCTTCGGGTGAAGGCAGGCGCGTCCGCAAGGAACGCTGACGGGGTGGCAGGCAGAGGAAATTGGAAAAAGCGAAGGCCGCTCTGTAACGGGGCGGATAGGGACGGCAACATCGTCCCACCGTGCAAACGGGCAGACTTCCAATGGGTCGTTCGTGACGAGAGAACTCGCGGAACCTTCGCAGGAGGAAATGGCAAATGAACATGGACTCGTCCATGTGTGCATCCTCCAGCCCGGCTAACGCATGGGAACAGATTGACTGGTCTCAATGTGAACGTCAGGTCAGCAGGCTGCAAGCGCGTATCGTCAAGGCAACACAGGAAAAGCGTTGGGGCAAGGTGAAAGCCTTGCAACGGCTGCTGACCTGCTCGTTTTCCGGCAAAGCCTTGGCCGTGAGACGGGTGACTGACAATCAAGGCAGACGGACGCCGGGCGTGGACGGGAAAATCTGGAGCACGCCGGCGTCCAAGCACAAAGCATTGGGTTTGTTGCAGCGGCGCGGTTATCAACCGCAACCGCTGCGGCGAGTCCATATCCCGAAGGCCAACGGCAAGTTGCGACCGCTGGGCATTCCGACGATGACCGACCGCGCCATGCAAGCATTGCACTTGCAGGCGCTGCTGCCCGTCGCGGAAACCACGGCGGACAGAAACTCCTACGGCTTTCGACCTGGCCGAAGCACGGCGGACGCCATTGGGCAATGCTTCCTGATGCTGCGGGGCGGTTCCAACTCGATGGCCGAGTGGGTGCTGGAAGGAGACATTCGGGGATGTTTTGACAACATCGCGCATGAATGGATGCTCCGGCACGTCCCCACAGACAAGGCAGTGCTGCAAAAATGGCTGAAGGCGGGCTTCATGGAAAATCGAACTCTCTTCCCCACAGAGGCAGGCACGCCACAGGGCGGGATTATCTCGCCCACGCTGGCCAACCTGACTTTGGACGGACTGGAAACACTCCTGAAACAACGCTTCCCTGTGAAGCGCGTGAACGGAGTGCCGGTCAATCCAAAGATACACCTCATCCGGTATGCGGATGACTTCATCATCACCGGCGCGGACAAGGCCGTGCTGGAAAATGAAGTCAAGCCACTGGTCGAGCAGTTTCTGCGCGACCGGGGCTTGCAGCTCTCGCCAGAGAAAACCTGCATCACGCACATCGAACAAGGATTCGACTTCCTCGGACAAAACCTGCGCAAGTTTGACGGCAAGCTGATTATCCGCCCGTCCAAGAAGAACACGCATAACTTTTTGGAAAAAGTGCGGAAGCTGGTGCGTCAAAACCGGGGCGCAAGTCAGGTTCACTTGATAGGTCAACTCAACTCGGTCATTCGTGGCTGGGTGAATTACCATCGCCACGTCGTGGCGTTGCAGACCTTCAAGAACGTGGAAAAAGCTCTGTGGCATACCCTCTGGCGATGGGCCAAACGCAGACATCCGGGCCGACCGCATGGCTGGATCGCCAGTCAATACTGGCGGTTTGGCGGACGGCGCGCTTGGGAGTTTGCAGCCGACACCGGGGAACGGACACCGGCGGGGAAACCCGTTTGGCTGCGGCTGGTTTATCCAACCGAAACCAAAATCCGGCGTCACGTCAAAATCCGGGCGGAGGCAAATCCGCTCGACCCGCAGTGGCGCGGCTATTTTGAAGACCGTGCGTTTTTCAAGAAGCTGGGCATTCATCGTCACGAGGCTGGGTTGTCAAAATCAGGTTGACCGGCTCCGCTCACGCGGAGTTTTGTAACGGCTTGAGCCGGATGAAGGGACAACCTTCACGTCCGGTTCTTAGGGGAGGGCGCGGCGGCAACGCCGCGTCCTTACCCGACACCCTATCAAGGCGGTAGCACATACCCGTGCGACTGCACCTTGGCTTAAAAATGGTTGCATCGGTTTTGACACGCTTCGTGTTCATGGCTGTGCAAATTGATGGTGCAATTTGCGTGATGAAATTAACCGTGCCAGCGTTTTCGTTTTTGCGAGCGTGCCGGGCACAGTCTAATTGCCGTGAATGAAATGTGATCATGGTCAGCCCATTATTTCGTTGTCGTCATTTTGCACCGGGTCGGCATCGGTGATTACGATTGGCGGTGGTGATTGATTCGGCGGCCGCGTCGTAAACATGATGCCGGGAATGATTGTGGCGGAGGTGACTTGTGGCCACTTTCGCCGCAAGCCGCCGCCCAACACCCAGGCAATCGCTCCCAGGGACAACCAGACGAACACGAGGTAAAGATAAACACCGTAATTCTGGATCAGGGCGTCCAGAGCGTTGAACACAGGATTCAGCACCGTAGCCGGATTTAAGTTCATGGCTGGCCCTCTGCTGAATTGACGATGGCCAGAATTGCCGCCTTGAGTGGTGCCGGCAATTTATCCCATGCAGTGACTACTTGGGACAGTTCGGGGCTTGACGAGACTGAAATTTGTGAGTCTCTTTGTGAGTCGTCGTGCGGGTTTCCCTTATTATCGGCGGGATTTTGTGGGGTTCGAATCCCCCTCTCTCCGCCATGTAAGTCATCCGCAACGCATGGAAGTCCACCCGATGACCGCGCTCATCCTCCAGCGGAATGCCTGCGGTCTTGAAATCCTTGCGAATTACTTTCATCGCCGGAACTCGTTCGGGAAACACCAAAGGTTCCGGCTTAATTTTCCAGCAGATTTCATCGCCTGCAATTCCGTCGCCAGTTCAGGATGCAGCGGGCGCGGTTGCTCCTTGCGGTTCTTGCTTTTGCCACTGGAAGCATAAAACGGATTGGCCACGTCCAAATGCAAATCGCCCCAATGAAGGCATTGATTTCACCGCGACGCAAACCTGTGTGCAGGGCGAGCAGATAAAACGGTCGGTGCGGTCCTGCCAGCAATCGCCGGGCTTCATCGTCATTCAATGCCCGGCGGTGGAAACTTTCCTTGCCGCGAGCATCCACTTTGGTGACGAGTTCAAACGGATTGGCCGCAACGCGATTTTGTTTGCGCAGCCAGGAAAACAGCGCCGACAAAGCCGCCTGATATTCATTGATGGTTTTGGGAGCCTGCTTTTGTTCGGTGCGCCAGCGCAGGAATGAATCCGCCGTGGCTTCGCGCAGACTCTGCCAGTGACATTCCCGCATGAGCCTCCGCAACCGCTTGTCCACGTGCCGAACGTGATCGGCGGAACGTCCCAACGCCTTCAAGTCGGCAACATAGCCGTCCACCAGCCGTTCCATTGGATTTTCAAATGTTTCGCGCTGCGCTGCTGGTGCCAGCAAACCGACCGCCATCCTTTCTTGGTCACGGATGTTGTCCCGCAATTTTTGTTCGGCAACTTGCTTGTCAGAGACGCCGAGGGAAATATCGCGCGCCTTAACGTCGCCGTTCAATTTCAGCCGCGCACGCCAAATCCGGCTGGAAATCAGTTTGCCGTTACGCTGACGTTTGGGCCTGTAAATGTAAGCAATCATGTTTCTCCTTTCGATTAACTTGGTTGACTCAATCGTTGGAAATACGATTTGACCTGGCTTTCAAGCATTCCCACCGCGCGGCCAATCCGTCGCAACGGTGGCAACTCGCCATTCTCCGCCTTCCGTCTCACCGTCCGCTTGCACACGCCGAAAATCCGCTCCAATTCCGGCAGCCGTATCAAGCGATCATTGAATTTATCCTCCGTTTGCATTTCACGTCACTCCTTCCACTTCCAGGTCTTCTCCTTTTTGTCCCACTCCATGCCCTTTTCCAACCGCTTCCGGTAAAACTCGGCCTTCTTGCCGGACGCCATCGCGGCCATTGCTTCCGCCAGCAGCAAAAACATATCCTGTTGCCGGTTCTCCGTATTGAGAGCTTCCTCATACCTGACCTTCCGGTTGCCCTTGTCCTTCGGGTCGGTCTCCGCGAAGTCCAGGGCTTCCTTGGCCTCCTTTTCGGTTTTTGGCTCATCCTCTGCCGCCAATGGCATCAGCCGTTTACTTACTCTCAAGGGCGTCTCATCCGGTTCGTCCACATAACCCGCCCGGCGTTTCATCTCCGCCGCCCACGCTTTGCATTCGCTCACTGATAGCACAATGTAGGGGCGCAGTTTGACTTTGCGCCGGGTGCCGAAGAACGTGCTTTCGACTCTGGTGATGTAAAAGAAGAACGCGGTCAGTTTGCCGTCCTTGATGCGTTTGTGGACGCCCGCTCGCAAAACGGGCACGAACATGGAAACGCCAGCGGGTGAAATTCCCACGTCTCCTTTGTAATGTTCGCCGAGGGCTTCCAGCCACTGGCCACATTCCTCGTGAGTACCCTCCCGCCGGTAGGCGCGCGTGCCGGGAGTTGGCTCGCCAACAATCTTGCGCAAATCTTTCGGCACCTCGATGAACGGAAACTGAATAAACATCGTAATTGATATGGTATTACAATGAATACAATTGTCAACTAGAAAGTAATGGAGTAATTTTCTCTGACAGCGACAAAAGTTTAAGGAGGATTCACCGCCATTCACCGGTGAGTGTAAAAGCTGCCCAAAATTAAGAATTTGAGAAATCCTTCGAATGCAGCAGGGACAACTGCGTTTGCCATAACGGTGCTAGTTCAGTCGAGGATCGGGATGGTTTGTTTTGCCGTCTTCGATCAAATCGCCCTCAATCTCTTCCAATGTCCGACCCTTGGTTTCCGGTAATTTCTTCCAGATGAAAACAAAGCCGAGTACGCAAATGATGGCGTAAAGCCAGAATGTGCCCGCTGCGCCAAGCTGGGCATTCAAAATCGGGAACGTGTAAGTCAGAATGAAACACGCCAGCCACAGCGCCGCCACGGCAATGGCCATGGCCGCGCCCCGGATGCGGTTCGGAAATATTTCCGAGATCACCACCCAGGTCACCGGCGCGAGCGACATCGAATAACACGCGATGGCGGACAACACGAGCAGCAACACCGGCAATCCTTTCACACCGTCGTGATAACAAAAACCCATCGCCGTGTAGATGACGGCGAGTCCCGCCGCGCCGAGCAGCATCAGCGGACGCCGACCGCCGCGATCCACCACGCCCAGCGCGACAAATGTGAACGCCAGGTTCACCGAACCGGTCCACGCGATGTTTTTCAGCACGGTCGAAATGTCGTAGCCGGCGGTTTTGAAAATTTCCTCGGCGTAATTGAAAATGACGTTGATGCCACACCATTGCTGGAACACCGCCAGCACCACGCCCAGCAACAAAACTTTTTTCATTTTCGGCTGCAGCAGTTCGCGAAAGTCCACCTTTTTGGTTTCGTTCACCATCCGGGGCGTGAAAGAGACGTCCGGCGACACGCCGCCGCGCATCGCGATCCACATTGACAAGGGCGCGGACTGGCAGGTGACCAAGTGCTTCTTCGATCATCTGAACGACGCGCACGTCGAGTACGACATCATCGCCCAAAGTTTCTACCCGGAATGGAACCACGGCACCCTCGAACAGCTCTGGGAAAACATGAACAACTGTGCCCGGCGATACAACAAGGACTTCCTGGTCGTCGAATCCGGCTACGGCCGCTCACGGGCTGAAAACAACAAATCCATGTTGTGGCCAGAAACGCCCGAAGGACGGCTGCAATACATGGTGGACATTGTAAATACGGTAAAGAAAGCGCCGCACGGGCTGGGTGTGATGTACTGGGCGCCAGAGAGAGAAGCTTGGAACGACGACGGCAGCCCCGGCCCAGTCGTCTCTGTGCTGGATCACTTGACAACGCTCACCAATCGACCGGCGAGCCACGCCCCAATTCAAAATTTGACTCCCTGACCCAAGGAAAGCCATGTCCAAAACCCAGCGCGACACAGCAGACGTTGTAATTGTTGACGTTCCGCAGTCTGTTGTTTGCGGAATTTATCCCACTCGAACGAGTTCACTCTCCGTGCGGAAGTAGCGGGTGAACGGCGTGTTGATGTCTAAATCAATCAAATCATTGCCACGCGCGTCCATGCGATAGAAAACCGACGGCGGCAGACCGGAAACTGCGAGGTCGAGATTGGAAGCGGCATCACCCGTCCCTTTGGCAGCAGAGCCAAAGATGTAAATTTCTCGTGCGCCGGCAGTCTTGAGTTTGGCAGCGGCACCCTTGATAAAAATGTCCCTCTCGGTGTTCACGGTTATAGTTGATGTGAGCCTTTTGAGTCTAAAAGTAAAAGTTTAACGAGTGAGCCTTCAATCCCAAATAATTGAACTGGCGTGAAAATCTTCTCGTGCGCGAAATCCTAGAAGCAAAACTCCCGGAGCCGGGCGGCGGGTGCAATGTGGAGCGCAGCCGGATGAGGCGAGCAATACATTGACGCGCCGACCGGCGACATACAATCGAGCTTCTAATTCGCGCGCACGGTAACCAGCGGATGCGTTGACATGGTGTTGACGGGAATATTCCCGAACATCGTTTCAATGCGAATTCCCCGCGTTCGTCTCGCCTTTAATGGAGATTGGACTTTCGGGAGGCTTATCCAGCCCGCCCATGAATTTTCATAGGGTCGGGTAAGGAAGCGGCATTGCTGCCGCTCCCTCCCCTCAGAACCGGACGTGAAAGTTTCCCTTCATTCGGCTCAAGCCGATTCAAAGCCCCGCGTTGGCGGAGCCGGTTCACTTGACGGTTTCAATCCAGCCTCCCGACGATGAATGCCAAACTTCTTGAAGAACGCACGGTCTTCAAAGTAGTCGTGCCAGTGCGGGTCAAGCGGATTTGCCGCCGCTCTGACCTTCACGTGTGCGCCGGATTTTGGTTTCGGTCGGGTTCACCAGCTTCAACCAAATCGGTTTCCCCGCCGGCGTCCGTTCGCCTGTGTCCGCCGCAAACCTCCAGCTTTGCCGTCCCATCGGATGCCAGTATCTTCTGAGAATCCAACCGAGCGACTTGCCGGGATGTCTGCGTTTGGCCCATCGCCAGAGTGCTTGCCACAAAGCCCATTCCACCCGCTTGAACGTCTCCCACGCCACGATGTGACGGTGGTAGTTTGCCCAGCCCCGAATGACCGGGTTGAGTTGTCGTATCAAGTCGGTCTGGCTCATCCCCCAATTTTGACGAATCAGCTTCCGCGCCTTTTCCAAGAAGTCATGCGTGTTCTTCTTGGAAGGGCGGATAAGCAGCTTGCCGCCGAACTTGCGGAGGTTTTGTCCGAGGAAGTCGAACCCTTGCTCGATATGCGTGATGCAGGTTTTCTCTGGCG
This sequence comes from uncultured Verrucomicrobiae bacterium, assembly GCA_963804345.1. Classification (GTDB taxonomy): domain Bacteria; phylum Verrucomicrobiota; class Verrucomicrobiia; order Limisphaerales; family UBA11358; genus UBA11358. Next base: position 217,913 of record CAWDPX010000004.1, read on the forward strand.
AGAGCTGCAAGCCCCGGTCGCGCAGGAACTGCTCGACCAGTGGCCTGACTTCATTTTCCAGCACGTCCTTGGTCGCGCCGGTGATGATGAAGTCATCCGCATACCGAATGAGGTTTATCTTTGGATTGAATGGTGCTCCGTTCACACGCTTCATGGGGAAGCGTTGTTGCAGGAGCGTTTCCAGTCCGTCCAAAGTCAGGTTGGCCAGCGTCGGCGAGATAATCCCGCCTTGTGGCGTTCCCGCCTCGGTGGGGAAGAGGGTTCGATTTTCCATGAAGCCGGCTTTCAGCCATTTGCGCAGCACTTCCTTGTCCGTGGGAATGTGCCGGAGCATCCATTCGTGCGATGATGTTGTCAAAACATCCCCGAATGTCGCCTTCCAGCACCCACTTGGCGCGCTAGTCCTTGCGCCGACAGCGTCAGGAAGCATTGCCCAATGGCGTCTGCCGTGCTTCGGCCAGGTCGAAAGCCATAGGAGTTGTTGTCCGCCGTGGTTTCCGCGACGGGTTCCAGCGCCAGCAGGTGCAACGCTTGCATGGCGCGGTCTTTCATCGTCGGGATGCCCAGCGGTCGCAGCTTCCCATTGGCTTTCGGAATGTGGACGCGCCGCAACGGTTGCGGTTGATAACCGCGCCGCCGCAGCGTGCCGATGGCTTTGTGCTTCGACGCCGGGGTGCTCCAGATTTTTCCGTCCACTCCCGGCGTGTCGTTTGCCTTGATTTTCCGTCACCCGTTTCACGGCCAAGGCTTTGCCGGAAAACGAGCAGGTCAGCAGCCGTTGCAAGGCTTTCACCTTGCCCCAGCGGCCTTCCTGAGTTGCCTTGACGATACGCGCTTGCAGCCTGCTGACCTTGCGTTCACATTGGGCCAGTCGATCTGTTCCCAAGTGTTCGCCTTGCCGGAGGATGCACACGCGGATTGCTCCGCGTTCATTTGCTGATTTCCTCCTGTGAAGGTTCTGCGAGTTCTCTCGTCACGAACGACCCGCTGGAAGTCTGCCCGCTTGCGCGGCGGAGTGATGTTGCAGTCCCTATCCGCTCCATTACAGAGCGGCCTTCGCTTTTTCCAGCATCCTCTGCCCGCCACCCCGACAGCGTTCCTTGCGGACGCGCCTGCCTCCACCCGAAGGCGGGATGTCGGGTTTACCATGTTGAGTTGCAATGACATGAATGAGTTAGCCCCTGCCTTCCACACCGGCAGTCTGGTATGTCCGTGTGCTCCAAGCGTGCAGTGGAGCAACCGACTGCGTGCCTTTTGGCCGGAGCCTGTCAGCATCTTTGGCTCGTTGGGTATGACGATGCCCGAGGCAGTTCACTTGTGTTGGACATTTCATTCAGCCTGTCCCTCCGACCGCATTGATGCTCGCAGTCGCGGAAACCACCTCACGGCGATTTCCTCATCCCGAAGGATGGAGGATGTTGTCTCGGCAGCTTCTGACCCGACCGTTACCAGTCGCGCCAGTGCCGATAGGCTACTGCGAACGGAATCGCAGGTTCCGTCTTACGATTTTTATGTCATATCGAACAATCATTGTAACCACATCTATGTCACACGCACGCGTTACCCCTTACCAAGCTAATTTTTTCCGTCCGCGATATGATCGCGGTTCAGACGCGGAATCGCCGCGCAAGAGCCTCATCCGGCGTCCGCGTTCAGTCCGCGACCAAGTCCGGGGAAATGACGCGCGGAAGCCGGTTCGATTGTATGGCGTCGGCGGTCGCGTCAATCTCTTGCTCGCCCCTTCACCCTGCTGCGCTCCAAATTGACCCGCCCGCCGCCGCCGGGATTTTGCCTCTAGGCTTCCGGCGCGTGAACCTTTGGCGTCACCGGGCCAATCCATCTTGTGCGCGTCGCACACCTTCATCCGGCGACGCCGTGACAGAATCCGGCTAAAAAATGAGGAGCTGAACATGGACGCGGAACTATCAGAATTTTTCACCACTCCAGATTACGAAACCAAGTCGCAAGTGGCCCGGCGCTTGAACGTCAGCCGGCGGACGATTGACAATCTCATGCGGCAGCGTCGCCTGCCGTTTATCAAACTCACGTCGAAAATCGTCCGTTTCCCCAAAGCCGAAGTGGACGCCTATCTCGCCCAACATTTCCGCATCAATGCTCGCGGCCAGGAATCAGGCTAGGATGTCGGCGCATGGTTTCGCACCGCGCACGATTGCGAATCATTCTGCAAATTGGCATTCTCTCGTGGTAAATGAAACCGTTGACGATTGAACTGGCGAAAGGCACGCAGCGTCACCTTCAATGCCTTGGCTGGAAATCTGGAGACGATTGCCGCCGCCGTTTTTTTGCACTCGACCAAGACGGCAAGCCGCTCGTCATTACACCGAAACCGGCCATGCCGGAATTCTACGATCCGAGCCGCCGCGCAAAGGCTGTCTTTTGTGGCGAACCATTCCCCGAAGCGGTCTGCGTAGAAATCTCTCCATGTCGGTTGCTGCCGCCGCCCTGTTATCAATCGCGCGAGGAATTTGAAAGCCAGCGTGACGGGCATTTTTTCTTTGAGCCGTGGCGTTGGATTTATTTTCAAACCCATAATCAGGTTCTAATCCTCGAACCGTCAGATGACGGGCCGCTTCAAGACCGGTTGGACAAATTGCTCGCGGCGATGCGTGCGGCCTACGAACAAGAGGCAGCCTTGTGGCGTGACAGGATTAAGCGGGTGAAGACGGCGACATTGCAGGAACTCGGCTTCGACACCGAGGAACTTCGCGCAAACAAATTGCGGGAATTGCAGGCACAATTGGACATGGTGGAATCGGAGAATCCAATTGACGGTATGCCATGCAAGGGGCGGTTGAAATTGACGTTGGAAGACGTGAAGCGCGGTCACGAGGGCATCCGCGATGCTTGGATGCACGAGGATTGGGCGAACAAAAACGGCGAGGAATTGGGCATGATGTTCCGCCAGCGCCACGTTTTTCGCCGCTGGCTGGAAGCGCGCACCGGCACGCGCGCAACCGTCTTCGACATGACGGCGCGTGAACGACGCCAGGAAATAGCGCCGCCAAGTTTCGGCGAGAGATTCGAGAACAACCCGCAGTTCTTGGAAGGGTGCGCCCAAGTTCGCTACCGGGCGCGGTTTGCGGACAATGCAAACACGGTTGTCTATTTGACCGACTGTGAACTTCGTGAAGAACTGACCTCGCTTGAGCTGGATGAAGTGGCGAAGCTCGCGGGTGCGACCGACTCGAAACCACAGAACACGATGAAGACGGACACCGCTGCATCAGCATCGCACGCAGGCACGCCTGACGTGCAGTTTGAATACATGAACGTCCAAGGCACAGAATGGCGCAAGGCTGGCCCTCAAATGGTGAGGCGAGGCGAACTTGCGGAACACCAAAGAACCACCAAGGATGACAGCGGCTTCAGGACTCTTTTGGATCTTCACAGGGAGCGTTGGTTCTATCCCGTGAAGCAGATCGGTGACGTGCGGGCAGCGGCCAAAAGCGGCAAGGATTCTCCCGTCGCCGCCAAGTTCGACATCACGGATTGGGATTCAAATTGGCATCCCCCAGGCGCACCAAATTGGGGGCATCCCGGCAAGAAGTCAGAGCCGGTCAGAGCAAATCAGAGTTAAACAGGGGCAATCAGGGAGACCGCCTCTCGCACCTTCCATTCGGCGCATTGATTCTTCTACCAGCGCGAAGCTGCTGCAACCACGCGGAACGCATTGGATAGCCGGTCGTAACCGGCGAAGCAATTAACACGCATCCAACGCACCGCACTTGCAGCACCGCGTTGGAAATATGCCTGAAATCGAAAATCCCGCCCCCGGCTCGGCGGCACAAATCGAGCCGGAACTGTTGACGAAGGCGGAGGCCGCGCAACTCCTCGGAGTTTCAATTCGCTCCGTTGACAACATGATGCGCCAGCGGCGGATTAGCTTCGTCAAACTCACCGCAAAAATGGTGCGATTTCCCCGCCGGGAAATCCTCCAACACATCCGCGAGCATCTGACCGTTCACGCTCTAGGCTCGGAAGGGAGGTGAATTTTATGACTCAAGCCTACGATCCCAAGGATTGTCCAATGCCGCTGGATTTTTTCCTCCGGCGCTATGGTATCTCGCGGACGACCGCATGGCGCTGGCGCAAGAACGGCCTGCCCACGCTCCAGGTCGGCGCGAAAATCTTCTGCCGTGAATCGGAGTTTGTCCGTTTCATGGAAACACAGACCGCCAGCCATCAACCGGGAGATGCAAAGTGAGCCAGGATTTACTCGCGCAGGCCAAGCAACGTCTGCCGCTGTCCGCGCTCATGGCGCAACTCGGCTTCGGCGACCGCGCCAAAAAATCCGCGCGGTGTCCGTTTCACGAGGATTCATCCGCCAGCTTCAGCCTCTACATCGGCGACGATGGTGAGGAACGCTGGAAATGTTTTGCCGGTTGCGGCCAGGGTGATGCCATTGATTTTCTCGCCAAGCATCGCGGCTTGAGCAACACCGACGCCTGCCGCGAATACATCCGCCTCGCCGATGTCCCGCCGCCGCCCGCGCCGCCGTCGAGTTCCAATCCGTCTCCATCCGTTCAACCGCCGTTCGACTGGCAATCGTGCGTTGCCGCGCTGACGCCGGAACACCGCGCCAAACTCGCCGAGTGGCGCGGCTACACACCCGAATTTGTTGAATGGCTGCACGCGCAAAATCTCATCGGCCTGTTTTCCGGCGAACGAATCGCTTTTCCCGTTCACGATGCCCAGGGCAAAGTCATTGCTTGTCACTACCGCCGCAAAGAAGATGGAAGCTGGCGTTATTTCCCAAGGCTGGAAGACATCGGCGCAAGAATCTCTCCGCTCATCATCGGCGACATGGTGACGGCCAAAACCATTTTCGCCTTCGAGTCTCAATGGGATTATTGCGCCGTTGCGGACAAACTTGGCTGGCACGTCACCACGCCCGGCGATACGGCTTCCGTCATCACGCGCGGAGCTGAAAACAGCAGATTACTCGCGGGCCTGTGCGCCCCGGATGCCGTCGTCTGTGCGTTTGGACAGAACGACGAGCCGAATCCCAAAACTGGAATTCGCGCGGGTGATAAATGGCTGGCTGCCGTCGCCGCGCATTGCGGTTGCAAATGTGTTCAGGTCGTCACACCGTCGCCACACAAGGACGCGAACGACTGGACACGCGCGGGCGCAACTGCGCCCGGAAATCGAAGCTGCCATCGCCGCCGCACAACCTGTCGCCGTTTCAACCATGCCCGACCTTCACGCCGCGCCGCCGAAAAATGTTTCAAAACCGACCATCCCGTTGCCCGATGAAAACGACGAGCCGGAAGCCGCGCCGTTTCCCGTGGACGCCCTGCCGCCGGCAATGGCGACCATCATCGCCGCCGTGTCACGAACCGAGCGCGTCCCGCTGGCCTTGCCTGCCGTGTGCGCGTTGGGTGTGGTGTCCGCCGCCATTGGTGCGGGCTTGGAAATCACCAGCGGCCCGAACCGCGTCACGCGCGCCAATCTCTATTTGCTCGCCAGCGCGGAGTCCGGCAGCGGCAAGTCCGAGACGTTCCGCCTCATCGCCGCGCCTCTCGTGGATCACCAGGCACGTCTGCTCGAAACGTGGCGTCAGAAGACATCACCGCAGCTTCAATCTGAAATCCGCGTGCTCGACAAGGAAATCGCCGCCCTCGAACGCAAGGCCGCAAAGTCTGGCGACCCAATGGAGCGCGAGCGGTTGCGCGGCGAATTGGAATACAAACTCGCCCGCAAAGATGAAATGACCGCCCGCGCCGCGATGCCTTGCATCATCGCCCAAGACGTGACGACGGAGCGCCTTGCCGTCCTGTTGCGCGACAACCGCGAAGTGGTTTTTTCCTCCAGCCCTGACGCCCGGAAGCTCGTGGATAATTTGATGGGCCGCTACAATCCCGGCAAGACGACAGACGAATCGCTTTACCTACAAGCATACTCCGGCGATTTTGTCCGCGTTGACCGTCAGGGCCGCGATGCCGTCGTCCTGAACCGGCCTTGCCTCGCGCTGTGCTGGTTCGTCCAACCCGATCTGCTGGCGACGATGCTCGACGAGCAAAGCCTGTCCGTCAGCGGCTTCCTGCCCCGCCTGCTGGTCTGCCACACCAACGCCGCGCCACGCCGTATTGAAGGCGAGGCGCAAATCCTTTCTGAATCCGTGCGCGGCCAGTGGACGCAACTCGTCGGCGACCTGCTCGCCACTTTCCACGCCGCCGACAAACCGCACGGCATCACGCCGACGCCGGCAGCGGTTGCGGTTTTTACAGATTTCCACAATAGCATTGTTGACCGCCGCGCCGTTGATCTCGCCGACGTGGGCGCGTTCGCCGCGCGCTACGCGGAAAATGCTTGGCGGCTCGCGGTCGTGCTTCATGCGGCACAATGGGCGGGTGACGCCGGCAGTGAATCACTGACAGCCGAAACCGCCGCCAATGCCGTGCGTGTCGTCGAGTGGTTCGCCGCGTCGCAACTGGATATTCTCGCCAAAGGCCGTCACGCCGCTGCTGCCAAGGTGCAGGATGAAGTCCTTGAACTGCTCGAAACCACCCGCCAGCGCAAAGTCCCAGGACTTCACCACGGCGCGCGAAGTCCACCGCGAACGCATCACGGCCACGCCGGACGCTGCCAAGGCGCTGCTGGCGCGGATGGAAGCCGACGGCCTGCTGGTCGCCGAGGACATCGCCCCGGCGCATGGCGGCAAGACCACGCGCATTTACCGCGCCGTTAAGAATCCAGTTCCCGGTTGAGCTATGGCCGCCACGCCCCATCCCATCAAGCTTGCGCTCGAAATCATGGACGCATGGCTCGGCCTGCCGGAATACGCCTACAAAGCGACCGTCTATCGGTTTTCCCACAAACTGCCGCCCGAACAGGTGTTGGATGCCGTGCAAATTGCCCAGGCAAAACTTCCCGACGGCGGCGAGAGTGCTTTCAGGTATTTCTGCGGCGTTTGCAACTGCATGATTCAGGAGCAGCGGATACGGCAGTCGTGGAACTGAACCGCTCGCCAAAATGCGACTTTGGCCCTCGCCCCCGTGACAATCGCGCCAACCGTGACAACCGGCCTGATTGCCGCGTCCTGCCGCTGATTTCCGCGCCAGTCGCCCGCCATGACAACCCCGTGACAATCGGTGACGACCGTGACAACCGCCCGCCTCGATTGTCACGAATGTCACGGTTGTCACCGGCTGATTCTGGAAAACTCACTTTTGAGAGAGATAGAATCATCATAATTCTTCTTCTCTCCTTGTGACAATCGTGACGACCGTGACAACCGCAACCACCCTTTTTGCGTCAATCTTCCCGGCGCTGAATGGGTTCTGCTGGGTCAATGGCTTTCTTTACGGTCGTCCAACTTTCCCGCCGGCACGAGAATCAGCCCCTTTTTCCGCCTGGCACAGTTTTCCCCGGCGGCGCTTCACCCGATCCGCGCCCGCCCCGCCGCCGTTTTGGAAAAACTTTCTCCCCGCTCCAACCCATCCGGCGGGCTGGTCTTCATTTTATAGCCGGCTACTTTTGTGCGGGTAGTAGTCGCCTTTGTTTATGGGGTGCTACTTTTTCCTGAAGGCGTTTCATGCAGTTGCAGGTCACAATCGCCGCCCTTTTGGAAAAACTTTCTCCGCGACCCAACCCATCCGGCAGGCTGTTCTTCATTTAATACCCTGCTACTTTTCGTGCGGGTATTCGCGGGCCTTGTTTATGGGGGGGCCAGTTTTCCCCGCGCCATGTTTTCTCTATGGCTACTCGATCTGCACACGGCTTTTTATACCGTGCTACTTTTCCCGGCCAGCCTTCTTCCATTTTTGGCGACGCGCTCATGCCGCCGCGCGCTGCTTCGCTTCTGGTCCGGTGCGACTGGTGAATTGATTTGAAACATTTTCCCGCGCGCATTTTCCGCAACCGCTTGAAACAAAAATCGCGCCGCCGGATTTTTTGCCCACAACATACCGGCCTTCAAAAAGCCGTGCCGAGACCTTCAATGCCGGCGTTTAAGAGCAATCGCACGAAGTCTCTACCGTTAAGCAGCAAAACCTTGTTCTGCTTGGCAAGAGAACTGCGCTTCTCCGAGAACTTATCTGCTGAGGAAGCCCAGTTACCGTCAACCGCAATCATGCCAGATTTGGCATGGTCGCGCCGAATGATTTTTCAGGCACAATCTGTCAGACAGCATTGAGATTTCCACTGCCCGCTTGCCGGACTCGGCTCTTGTCCGTAAAATGCTGCGTGCTGCCCTCGAAGCCAATCACTGAACGGCGAAACGGGTAAACGCATGACTCTTCAAACACTGGAAACTAAGTGGCGTGGGGATCTCGCTGGCGAAAATTGTGCTCCCGTGCTCGGTCTCGCCCCTCTGTCAGAGGAGGAATCTGAGGTCATTCGCCAGCTCGTCGCCGCTGAACTGGGGCAACGCTTGCATTCGTCATGGCAGACACTTTTTGCGTTGTTGCAAAAGTATCCGGCTTGTCTCGCCGTCTGGCTCGCACGCAAAGCGGGTGAAGCCTACGAGGCAGGCGCCTTTTGGGAAAAGTTTGGCGCGTTGACAGGCGTTTCCATTCCGCTCAACCAGCGCGCCGAGTTCGCGCAACATTTTCGCCGCGCCTGCCGCAAGACGATGGCAGTGTGGCTTCCTCCGGAGGAATTGGGAGGCCATAATATCGTCGCCGAGTTCCTGCACCAAGCGGGTCTGCCGCTCGACCGCTGCGAGGGCTTCGCCCAGCACGTCCGTAAGGTTGAACGAAGTATTGGCCTGCCAGACGCGGATGCTCCTGACGCCGGCGAGCAGTTACGCGAGGACGTGCTTGACAGCCTTCAGCCAATTCCAGTCCCCACGCTTAAACGCGCGCTTCGCGGCCCTGCCGGACCGCGCATCTGCGAAGTGGCGCTTAACGTGGTGTGGACAGGTGGTTTTGCAGGTATCAATCCCCGCCTCGGTCAAGAATTGAAACGCGTGTTCGAGCACGCAGGGGGCGGCTCGCTTCGCCGGTCAGCCCATCAGCCATTTCTTCGCCTCGGTGAAGACTTCGGTTCATTGGAAATCGTCGGTCCGCGACAGGATACGAATCTCGTTGCCGCAAGCGGGTTGACATGGATTGTGGATGGCCGGCGCATCCCAACGCCGCGAACTGATGAGTTTCTGTTGAAGGTCACCGACCTACCGCGCGTAGTCCTGGAATTGGCCGGACTTATTCTCGGCGCTCTACCTCCCCGCACATTTGTGCTCCGGCTGGACGACCTCGCGGAGCCATTCATTCTTTTCGACGAACGCACCCGCCGCCAGCGTCGTGTGGGCGGGCCTCTTCCCGCCGGTCGCTATTGGTTGCTGCATCGCAATGCCGACACGCTGGTCGGCGCGGAGCAACGTTACGAGTGGTTGGATGGCGAGCGCGTTCTCTCGCTCTTCCGGGTGCATCCAGGGGCCGAAGCTAAACTCGAAAGCGGGGCTGGCAGTTCGTGGCGTTTCACTGCTGCACGGACGCCATTCTTCGATGTGGTGGGTGAACGCCTCGCACACGAAGATGGTGAACCGATTTGCTTCGGCTGGCCAGAAATGCCTTCCATCTGGCTGCCCGCAGAGGACACGGACCATGAGCGATTCGCGCAATGGCGCATTTACCTTCGCGATGGGAATATTGAACACATCTGGAATTTGACGCGCACCGATGACGAAGCGGGTGGCATGGCAAAATGCCGCGTCGATTCCGGCGAATTCCTCGTCTCTCTCTCGCCTGGGTTGCACCGCCTCGAAATGACTCTGCGCCGTGGTGAACGCAGTCGCGTGGAGGCGCAGACTGACTACTGGTATTGGCAAGGTCTCGTCCGGCGCGATGCCAAAGGGTTCCATCTTGTCGCAGCGCCCGAGAATCTCCTTTACTCGGAGTGCCAGGGCTTCGGTTTCGGAGACATAACCATCCGCCACCTGAGCGACCAAAATCGCCGCCACAAACTGACGTTCGACGTAGGTGGCGCGGCAGAGGCATTTCATTGGTCGCAGCCGGGTGTGTTTCTCGAATCGCTGGAGCGCCGCGACGGCCAACAGGCCGTGCAGCGTTCCCATCATATTGGGGAGGCGTTTTCCGCAAGTCTCAATTCAGATCGTTGGCTCAAAATCTGGCTGGCCGGACAAGCGGGTTGGGAAATAATTGTAGCCGGCCGCTCGTGGCAACGCGACACCGCTGGCGACCAGCGGGAATTCGTGGAATTGAGTTTGGCGAGTCTGGCGACGGCGTTCCCGCAAGGCGGCGAGATTCGGCTGCGGCTGGGCGGAAACGAACGGTTGTTAGCGCGATTCACCAGTCCATTGCAACCCGTGACTCTTGACGCGGTGGGCGATGAAGCATACAAGGGTTTCCGATTCCACTTCGCAGAGCCAGTCGCGTGGATACGTCCGGTTCTAAGAGAATTGGCTTCGGGCCTACGACGCGCTTTGGACGGTCAGCAGTTCGGCACATCGGGACATTGCGTGTTCGCTACTGAAGACCTTCCGCATATCGAGTGTTCCAATCTCGTGGTAGAGACTATGCCAGATGCGATCTCGGGGCACCCCGTCACCCTGAATGTGCCCAAGCAAGGCTGGCCTGAAGGTTTCTGGCTCATTGAACTCGAAGTGCGGCGCGATGAACATGCCGATTGGGAACCCGTCGCCCTGCGCGGACACGATCATGCACCGGTATTCGTATGGACCCGCAACGGCCAAGACGCGCCCACGCCTCGCGGACGTATGCTGTGGGCATCGTCTGCCTTGGGCGTGCAACTGCCCGACGACTTTGCGCTTGATGACACTGGACGCGCTCAATTGTTTGAACTCCTGCTGGAGCTTATTGCTCTCCGCCAGCGAGGCATGGCCTCTGCTGCGCGGCAAGATATGGGCTGGCTGAAGGATGCGGTGCGTTCACTCAGCCAACTAGCGGGGCGCATCGCACGACAAGCGCAGAACAACGGACTTCAGACCAAGCTCCTGAATCTCGCTTGCCAAGATTCAAGCCATGCGGGCTTTGTTCACCTCCCCGGCCTTCTGGCTCTTCCAGCGGGTGAATATCGGGAACTGCCAGTTGGAGACCCACTAAACGACGCACTCCGCCGATGCGGCCGAATCGCCGCAGCGGATTCCGTCGCGGATGCGGTCAGGCATGACCTGACATTTCTTGATCTTGGAGTCATCGGTTGTTTCGCTAATTTCTTGCAGATTGCAGGGGCACCGAACAGTGAGCCAGCTGCGACCGAGTTCAGTCACTTTGCTCACGAACGTTACTGGCGGAACGTCCTCGGAACGCTGCATCGCGACCATCTCGCCCCTGACTGGCCCGGCGAAGGATCTCTAGGGAAAACGCATATTGTGTGGGCCTTGGCCGAACTCGTCCGACGATACGACCAAAATACGCACGAACTAAATCCCGCCGCTGCCAATGCGTTATTGCATTGTGCGCCAGACTTTCGCGCATGGCTACATCAGCGCCTCGCCACCAAAGCGGTAATGTCCGCTGCCGCGTGGAACGCCCCGTGGCCGCGCTTTGCTGCGCCGGAGGTGGATTTCCTCGAAGCCGCCCCACGTTTTGCCTCGCTGTTCGCTCTGGCCGCTCGCGCTGCTGCCGCCGGATTGCTTGATTTTGATGAGACGCTTACGTGGCTTGAACACCATGTAGAGCGGCGATGGATGGCTGAAGAAGGAATCGCCGTCCTGGTTGGTCTCGCGCCCGAATTGTTTGGCCACCAACTACTTTTTTGGGAACTTATCGTGCGAACCGCGCCCCATTAAACCGCTGACCCTATGAATGAAACAAATCCGATGACAATGGGCCACAGCTTGGAGACCAGCATCCGCCGCTATCTTAGGTCCGCTCTCCCCATCAGTCGCAAATACCCAAAACTGGCCGGAGAAATTGAGCGACTCCTGAACCAACCTGGTCTTTTGCTGAAAGGTCCGTTTGTCGAAGCGTTGCCAGATTATCACAAAGCGGGATCACTTCGAGCTTTGGCCACCGGCGAAGCACCATTGCTGCATCAAGATTTCGCCATGCTTCCTGAAAATGAATTCATCCGTCCGTTGCACCAGCACCAAGGCGAAGCGTTACAGGCCATCGTTGGCGAGCACCGAAATGTAGTTGTGGCGACCGGCACCGGCAGCGGCAAGACGGAGTGCTTCCTCTATCCCATCCTCGACGCGCTGCTGAAAGAAACGCCGGAAGAGCGGAAGCGGCCGGGCGTGCGCGCTTTGCTCGTGTATCCGCTTAACGCGCTGGCCAATGACCAGCTTTACAAGCGCATTGTTCCACTGTTCGTTGGACGATTCGGGTCGGCGGGCATCAAGGTCGGACGCTTCACCGGCCTGACGCGCAGTGATGTCACCCGTGAAAACGCGGTTCAGGACGTTATGGCATCCGACCCGTCGTTGCGCACTCTTTTCGGCAACAGCATTCCGGGCAACTGGCAGCTCACACGCCAGGAAATGCTCGCACATCCGCCGCACATTCTGATCACGAATTACGCAATGTTGGAACATCTTCTGTTGTTCCCGAAAAACGCCGCACTTTTCCGTCATCCCATGCTGCGGTTTCTGGTGCTTGATGAAGTTCACACTTACGCCGGAGCACAGGCAAGCGAGGTCGCTTTGCTGTTGCGAAAACTGCGGTGCCGGTTAGGAATTGCACCGGAGCAGGTTCGCTGCATCGGCACCAGCGCAAGTCTGGCAAAGGGGGCAGCGGTGGAAAAGGACATCACCAAGTTTGCATCGGACCTTTTCGGCGCGTCCTTTACGCAAGTCATTCGCGGTGAACGGCAGGCGCATTCACTGCTACTCAACAAGCCGGCCGGGTTAGTTTCGCTGCCACCACGAATGTGGGCAGCACTCGGCAATTCCCTTGCCGTTCCGGATCGGTCCGATGAACAAACAGTGGCCGCTTGGAACAACGCGGTGGACAGTTTGGAGCTTCCCGAAGATCAGAAAACCACAATCAAGATTGTCGCGGGCGAACCACTCGAACATGGTTTGGCGCGGCTCTCCGCCCTGACGAAGGAAATGCACGCGGCATCGGAAGCTCTTGCCGGTGCGGGTGCCATGCCTTTTGCAGCACTGGCGAAACGGGTCTTCGGATTAGAAGGATCGGAGGCGGAGGCCGGGTTGTCTGGGTTGATAAGTGTCGGCATCCGCGCCCGATTGCGCCCCGAAGAGTTTTCATTACTTCCCGCGCGATTTCACTTTTTCGCCAACGGCGTAGATAATGTGACTGTGCGGCTGGCGACTGGCGCCGAGGGTTTTGCCGAGGCGCGGCTGGGAGCCAAGTTCGAGCTGGATGGCAACAATCTTTACCGGCTGCTCGTCTGCCGGAAATGTGGTCAGCCTTATGCGGAAGGTTTTCAGGAAGGCACCGAACTTCACTCCAGCCGGCGAAAGGCGCCGCGCGCTGAGCGGCGCATATTTTGGCTGGGTGAACCTGCCAGCAGCTTCGACGATGAGGAGGATGATGCCGCCGAAACACCGGCAACACCGGATGACATCTGGCAAGTCAACCCGCAAACCGGCGAGATCAATCCCGCCACCGGGCCGACCGTTGCACTGCGGTTGGTGACACTGGCCGTCGATGATGACGGAGGCGGAGGCGGCGGACATTACCTACGCAAATGTCCGGCCTGCGGCGGCACCGCCGGGACTGACGCCGAGGTTGTGACCGGGTTTCATCCGGGCAATTTCGCCCTATCCGCCATCGTCACTGACGCGCTTTATCAAAGACTGCCGGAAAAACCGACTGCCTGGCAGACACCCGGACAAGGCCGCCGCCTGCTGGCGTTCTCGGATAACCGACAGGACGCCGCATTTTTTGCACCATACCTCCAACGCACAAACCAAGACATCCTGCTGCGCTGGGCGATCATGCGCGCTTTCGATGACAACCCCGGCGGACAACGTCTCAACCGGCTTACCTTAAACGTTCACGATTTACTCTCGGCCAACCGGAGTTTCGTGGATCGTGACGGCGAAATCTTTGACAACGACGACGATTTTCAAGACTTCATTCGCGGCAAACTCGCATCGGAGTTTTGTCTGCCGACCGGTCGTCGCACTTCCTTGGAGGCACTCGGCCTGGTGCGTGTCGCTTTAGATACGAACAAGCTCGCTCTGGCCGCAGAGACCTTTGGTGCCTCGCTCCCTGCAACCTTGAAGCCGCACGCGGGTGCACTTTTGGAGGCACTTGTGGAAACAGTCCGGCGAGCCCGTTGCATCAATAAACCCAGTAACGTGTCGTTGGAAGACTCCTTCATCTGGGGAGAAAACCATGCGAACCGGAATTTGCGGGTTTCCCTGACCGGCTCATCTCCGCAGGTCCGTTTCAGTTGGATGCCGACGATCAATGAGTTGGGACGTGTCTATGCCAATCGCCGAAGCCATTTTCTCAAGGAACAACTCAAGCTGGACAACTGGCAAGCCGTCTTGAACGAGGCGTTTCAGGCACTCCGGCAAGCGGGGTTGCTGATACAAGACACGCAACAACCCGGTGCCTTTCTGCTAGATGTCAATCAACTGGTGTTCAGCGACGGGCGGGCGACGCCCTTGCATCGTTGTCGCAAGTGCGGCCTGCGGCAATTCACCAGCGTCCTCGGCAAATGCACCACCTTCCGTTGTGATGGCGAACTGGAAACATTGAGCGAAACGGAACGAAACCGTGAGCAGAATGAGGGACATTACTTTGGACTCTACCTGCGATCACGTTATGCCGGAATGGTAGTCAAAGAGCATACCGCCGCCATCAACAACCGCCTGCGGGAACAGCTTGAACGTGATTTCAAGGTAGGCAAAGTCAGCCTCCTGAGTTGCACGACCACGATGGAACTCGGTGTGGACATTGGCGAGCTGGAGGCCGTGGTCTGTCGCAACGTGCCGCCGGGGATCCAGAATTATCAGCAGCGCACCGGTCGTGCCGGCCGGCGGGCGCAAGCCGCTCCCGTGAGTGTGACCGTTGCGCAGGATCGCAACTATGACCAGTCCGTGTTCTTGGAATCCGAAAGCTATTTGCGTCTTGAACCGCGCACGCCTTTTGTGCATCTGGCAAACGAACGCCTCTTCCGGCGGCATCAGTTTTCGGTGCTTTTGGGAGGATTGCTTCAGCACCGTGCCGTCGGGCAGGATGGTGGATCGCCGTCTCTTGAGGCTTTTCTCGGCGGGGATTTCTCAGAGGAACGGGAAACCATTTTTATGGCCGAGTGCGAAAAGTTTTTCACGACTGAGGAAGGTCGTGCCCGCTTGCGTGAGGCGCAGGAGATGGGGAGCAGTCTCGCTGTGTCGCTGCGCGTGGACGACGCAATCCTGACACAAGAATTTCTAGCAAAATTACGCGAATGTGCGGCTTGGTATGGTGAGCGGTGGCGTTATTACCACGGACGTTTCCAGGAGACCGCCGGAGATATGCAACGAGCCGGTGAGAATCATTTTTGGGCGAAGCAAACGCAGAAGTGGCAGGACCAGTTGCTCATTCAGCATTTCCCGCGACTCGGCTTCCTGCCCACTTACAGTTTTCCAGTGAACAGCGTGCAGTTGGAAGTGCTGTCTGGCGACCGGCCCGACCAATTTCACCGTCCGTGGGAAGAGGACATCCTGCTTGTGCGGGATGCACGACTCGGCATCAGCGAATACGCGCCGGGCGCACAGGTCATCGCGGCTGGGCGCGTGTGGGAAAGCTACGGCGTCGGACAGTATCCGAAGCATTTCATGCCGACTCGATACTACCGTGAGTGCCCGGAGTGTCGTCATGTGGAAACTGCCGAGGCCCGCGCGGACTTCGACGGTGCGTGTCCGAAGTGCTCAAGGGTTATTCCGATAACAGCGGCCCGCGCGTTCATCGAGCCGAAAAGTTTCGTAACGTGCAGCGACAAACCAAACGGACAAGACCCCGGCCTCACCCGTCTGCGCCCAGCTCCGGCGCAGGAGGCGCGGCTGTTGAGCGCCGCGGATGAAGCGGCCTTCCTGCTGAACCCGGCCAACGTCTCACGCACAAGCTGGGCGTGGCAGGATGCGAAGAACGGCCGGATGTTTGTTGTAAACAAGGGACGTGGTTCTGGCTTTCTCCGTTGTGGCTGCGGCTACGCCAAGCTGCTCAAGAATCCGCACGATGACCAACAGGAAAGGACTCGCCCGCACAGGACGCCGTTCAATCTCCAGTGCGAGAGGCCGTTCTGGCATCCACACGAAGACCTCGCGCATGAGTTTCGCACTGACGTTCTCCAAGTTCGTCTCGACCACAGTCTGCCGGTGCCGAAGGACCTTCCGCTGGATGAACTCGACGACTGGCTGGAACGCTTCACGCGCACGCTCGCCGAGGCTGTGCGGCGCGGAGGGAGTGACTTGCTTGGCATCGAACCGCGTGAACTCGCCGTCACCGTCCGCACCCGGCTCTTCGGTTATCCAGAGGTGATTCTTTACGACACAGTAGCCGGCGGCGCGGGCTACTGCCGGATGTTGGTGGACCGGCATTCGATGCGCGACCTGCTCACGGCGGCCCGCGACGCTTTGAACTGCCGCGCTGGCTGCACTTACGCCTGCCGCGTGTGTTTGCAGGACTACGACAACCAGCGCGTCTGGGAGAAACTCGACCGCCAGCCAGTGTTGCGCTGGCTCAAGCAACTTCTCGGAATGGAACAGCCGGCCAATCCTTACGCCCGTTTCAACGCCGCTCCACTGGATGTCCACGACGGCACCCCGTTGCTCGTCGCCGAACTGGAGCGAACCAGCCATCTTATCGTTGTCGCGCCAACCCTGTTCAATCTTCAGACAGCCGGCGAAGCCCACGACGGCTTCCTCGCGTCAGAAACTCTGGCCTTCGTGCGCAAACTGGTTGCGTGGATGGCTGGTGCTGATGGAAGACGGCTCGAACTTGCGCTGGCACAGCCGCCAATATTCAGCCCGGAATTCTCCGGCAGTCTGGCGCTCTGGCACGAACTCCAGCCGCGCTTGGCTGATGGCAGTCTGAAGTTCTGGAAACTGCCCCGTGACTTCGACGCCCGTTCCTGGCCACGGGCCTTGACCAATCCCGGTCGCAACGGCGGTGTGGCGTGGTTCACGCCGGGCGGTGTGAGTGCCGCATTTCTGGACCAACCGTTGCCTGCGCCGCTTTGGAGGGCACCCGGTTTCACAACGGCCGCGCTGCCGGCATTCCGCATGGGCTGGGAAGAAATTAAAGTCCCGGCACCGGCCAAGCCCTCCGACCTAACGCTTCGTGAATACCGTGCGGGCGAATCTCGTGACCTGGCGAGTGACTTTGCTTTCTGTCGTGGACAATCCTTCTCGCTCCTTCGCATCGAAGACCCCTACGCGCTTGCGGACGACTGGCAATACCGCAGCCTCTGCCGCTTCCTCGACGAAGTAGCGAAGCTTTGGCAGAAGTGGCCAACCAAGCTCGAACTCAAGACGCGCGATACCGGCACGCCCAACCAGAAAGGCATGATTACCGATTTTGAAAAGTATCTCAAACCGCATAGCACTGCGTTGGATGTTCGGCGCGTTGTCACCAGTGGCCCACGCCGCACCGATTTCCATGACCGCCGTTTGATCTTTCAACCCGATATCAATAATCCACGCAAGCGTGTAGTCGTTCTCCTGACTGGAGGAGTGGATCGCTATTTGGATCTGAAGTTCGAGTGCGGCATTATCGCACATCGCAGCCTTTAGCTTTTGGGGAGATCCTCAATAATACTGCCGGATGTAACCATAGGCTTTGTCGAACAGCTCCTGGTCCGTGTGCAGTTTGTATTTGAGCAGCGTTCGGCGGAGGTCTTTTTGCACCTCGCGCTCGCCCTGGCTGGTGTTTTTCCAGCCGGGAAAGCGAACCTTTTTCACGATGTCGTCAATGTCCGCAACGATGCGCTCGACGATGATGTGAGTGTTCTTGGTCTTGGCTTCCTTGAACAGTTCGGTCAGCGCTTCCTTGGCTCGGTCGTGCTCTTCGACCGGGTCGGCTTGCTTTCTCGGCTTCCACGACGTCCTGCGCCAGTTCGAGCATCTGTTTCAAAAACTCCACGCTCGTCAGCAAGCCCTGCTCGTGGCGTTCTTTGATCTTTTCCAACCGCTCGCCCAACTCAGTGAACTTCGGGTTGCCGAAATGTTTTCGCAGCCGGGCAATCAATTTGATTTCGATCTCCTTTCCGCGTTTGGCCGGGTCGCTGTTCTTGAGGAAATCTTCGAGCACCTGTGCGTCCAGCACGAGCGTTTCAATGTCATCCCGCACGGATTCGACATGGACATTTTCATTGATGAGTTGAATCGTCTTCGCGCCCAGCGCGTGCCAGAGCAATTTGCCGTTGCCGCTCGGCGGCTTGACCGATTCATAAACCTGCGTCAGCCAGCGATAATCTTTCTGGTAAGGACCGAGGCACGGATCAGGTGACAGCGCCTCCCAGATGTTGCCGAGCACCGTGTATTCCGCCGCGAACTTGTCGCGCACCTCGTTGTTGGGCAGGCATTGTTGCGCCGCCATCAACCCCTCGTAACCGCCGACGGTGCGATCCACGCCGGGGAAAAACGACAGGCATTTCTGCATCTTCACCGGCAGCACCTTGCGCAGTTCGTCAATGTTGGATACCACCAGCCGCACGGATTTCTCGTCAAACGCCAGCGCCTGCGCCACGTCGTCGAAGATGCCGATGTAATCCACAATCAAGCCGTGCGTCTTTTCCTGGCCGAACGTGCGGTTCGTGCGGCAAATGGCCTGGAGCAGATTATGGTCGCGCAACGGCTTGTCCAAATACATCGCCTGCAAAATCGGCGCATCGAAGCCGGTCAACAGCTTGGCCGTGACGATGACGAATTTGAGCGGGTCAGCCGGGTCGCGGAAACGGTCGAGCAACTTTTCTTCGGCGTCCTTGTCGCGGCTGTGGATTTTCCATTCGTCCGGGTCGCCGGGCGCGGCGGAAATGACGATGGCGCTGGCTTCCGGGCCGATCAATTCATCCATCACCGCCTTGTAGAGCACGCAGCATTCGCGGTCGAACGTCACCACCTGCGCCTTGAATCCGTTCGGCTCAACCTTCGACTGGAAGTGCGTGACGATGTGGTTGCACCACGGCGCGAACGCGCTCCGGGTTTTTCACCAGCACGGCCATTTTCGCGGCGCGCTTGGCGAGGTCGTCGCGGTCCTGCTCGCTCAAATCGCCGGTGATGGCGCGGTAAGCTTCATCAATCGCCGCCTTGTTGATTTTCAGCTTCACCTCCGGCGCTTCAAAATGCAGCGGCAGCGTGGCCTTGTCGCGGATGGATTCCTGGAACGAGTAGCGGCTCATGTAGCCGTTCTCGTCCTCGTCCGCACCGAACGCCCAGAACGTATTTTTGTCCGCCCGATTGATGGGCGTGCCGGTGAGGCCGAACAGAAACGCATTCGGCAACGCCTCGCGCATCTTGCGGCCGAGATCGCCTTCCTGCGTGCGATGCGCCTCGTCCACCATCACGATGATGTTCGACCGCTCGTTCAGCTTCCCGCCCGCCTCGCCAAATTTGTGAATCGTGGTGATGAGCACCTTGCGCACGTCCTGCGCCGAGCAACGTCTGCAACTCCTGCCG
Organism: uncultured Verrucomicrobiae bacterium; assembly: GCA_963804345.1. Classification (GTDB taxonomy): domain Bacteria; phylum Verrucomicrobiota; class Verrucomicrobiia; order Limisphaerales; family UBA11358; genus UBA11358. Next base: position 237,435 of record CAWDPX010000004.1, read on the forward strand.
CGTCGCCACGCCGACCATGTTCGGCACATCCGCCGCGTTGAACGTGGCGGTGATTTGCGTGTCGAGGTCAATGCGGTCCACCACGATGATGACCGTGGGATTGCCGAGCTTGGGATGCAGCCGCAGCTTCTGCGCGGCGAAGACCATGAGCAACGACTTGCCGCTGCCCTGAAAATGCCAGATGAGACCCTTCTTCGGATAACCCTTCACCACGCGCTCGATGAGCTGGTTCGTGGTGAAATACTGCTGGTAACGGCAGATGACCTTGATGCGGCGATGCTTCTTGTCCGTGGCGAACAGCGTGAAACTTTGCAGGATGTCCAGCACCACCTCGGGCCGGAGCATGGATTCCACCGTCCGCCGCACGTCCGCCAGCGAACCTTCCGGCTCATTCTCCCGCGTGCGCCACGGACTCCACATTTCAATCGGCATCCGAATCGAGCCGAAGCGGAACGCTTTGCCCTCGGTCGCAAAGGAAAAAACATTCGGCACGAACATCGCCGGCACTTGCCGCTCGTAAATCTCGTTCACCTGAAACGCGCCGTCGAACCACGTCACCGCGCTGCGCGTGGGCGTCTTGGCCTCGCCAATGACGATGGGCAGGCCGTTGACCAGAAACACCACGTCGAACCGCTTCACCACCGTGCCGGTTTGATACGTCCACTGGTTGACGACGGTGAGCCGGTTGTTCGCGGGGTGGACGGTGTCCACCAGCCGCACGGAAACGTGCTCGCCGTTGTGGCCGAAGGGCATCGTCTTCTCGCCGCGCAACCAGGCCATGAAATTCTCGTTCGCCCGGACCAGTCCATCGGCTTGCACGGAAAGAATGGTCGCCCGCAGCGCGTAAATCACCTCGTCGGCGCGGTCGGGCTGGGCGGCGATTTCCGGGTTGAGCCGGAGCAACGCCTCGCGCAACCACGATTCCACCATCACGTCGCCGGGCTGACGCGGCACTTGCAGACCGGGAACATAACTCCAGCGCGCCGGCTTAAACTCATCGCCGAGCGAAGCGCCGGGCGGCGCGTCGTGCATCGGTTCAACGGCGGTGGTGCGGCCCAGATTCTCGACGGCATCGAGAATCATCTGCTCGACGGTGTTGGATTCGTTGAAGCTCATGGTGAAAAGAGCGTGTTAAGGATTTCCTGTCGAAGCCTGGCCAAAGCTTGAACTTGATTTGAAACTGAAGTGCAGCCTTGTTCTAAAGACTCTGCATATTTTGCAATTGCATCTTGTTCAAGTGATGGAGGAACAGTTAATTGCCTGCCCCGTGATGTCTGCCTTACGCGCATGCACTAATTCAATTTTAAATCCGTGCGCCTTCTTTTCAATTCTCTGTGTAATCACACGCAATGTCTCGTAAAGCCATCGCTTGTTGATTCCCGGATTCGGAACAATACGGTAGATATGTTGGTTGAGAACGCCGAGTGGGCCAGACCAAATGCACGGTCCGAATGAAACGCCGCGCACCCCAGCCCAAGCGAACAGAAGAGTTCCCGGTTCAACAAGCCACTCTGGCTGAGTTTCACCAGCGAAGCAATTGAATTCACGCGAACCGTTGAGATTCTGGATGCGAATTATCGGCAAGCCCTTCTGCGCCCATACTGCCGCCGAAAAACCATGTCCATTTTGGAGGTCGCAGACATCGTCAAGCGTCTTTCGATCCCACGCTGGCGAGCGTGTTTTGCTCTTCGCAGGAAATCCATTTTCGAGAACATCGACCATCGCTGCCCCCGCAAATGACTTTAGTTCGGAGTGAAGACTCTTTGCCGTTACTTCAGCTTCATCCACCGCCCAGAGGATTTCGGCGATGCGGCGCTGCTGGTCGAGCGGCGGGAGGTCGAACTCAAAGCTGGCGAGACTGCTCCAGTTGGTGCGCGGCGAGAGCGAACCGGCGGATGTCCCGACCGCGTGCTGAAAGAACCGCTCCGAGAGGCAGAGAAACGGCAGGAGTTCCGGCAGCAGCCGGTCGCCCTTGGGCGCGAGCACATAAATGTCGCCGGACACCACCGCGTCGAACTCCGCCACCGCCACCTTGCGCTGATACGCCCGGCGTTTGCCGAACAGCACCTGCCCCGGCCGGCAGCGCCGCGTGAACGTCGTGCCGTCCGCCACATTGCCCCACGCCCGGATGTGCAGCGAGCCGGGTTCAAGATGCTCCATCGCGATGAACTCGCTCCAGCCCGGCCTCCACCGGCTCGCACGTCTCGTTGAGATTCTCCACCACATCCCCAAACCGCACACGCGACCAGTTCTTGCGATTGAACAGCGGCAGCTTGGCCCAGTTTGGATTGGGCTTGAGCTTGGCAAGTTGTGAAACAGGTGTGGTCATTTACGGCGGTCCTCAAGTTCGTCGCGCCATTTCTTTAATTTGGCAATATCTTCGTTCAATTCATCGGGTTGAGGCAATTCCACCGGGGCTTCCGACGATTGCGAGTGTTCGTAGCGTGAATATTTCGTCATCATTTCATCGAGGAGCGCACAGTCTTCAGGCTTGATGTCAGACAGTTTTTCCAGTTTGCCCTGGGTATTGATAGCCCGGCGATGACGCTGAATCACATCAGCAAGCAAATCCAATTCGATGAGTCGTTCAATGATTTTTCGCGTCTCTGTGCAGATTGACTGCGCGTGCAAACGGTAGGCGGCATCTCCTTCTTTCTCCAGCACGGCACGCGCTGCCGCGATTCTCGCCGGGAGGTGCTGATTCAAAACGGCCTTTGGCTTGGATGTCTCGATGGTCTGGTCTCCCGGTTCTCCCGCACCCCAGGGTTCCATGCAAATCGAAATCACCCTGATGGGTATGTCTGCTTTCTTGGCGTAGTCCTGCAACATGCCCAAAAGTGAAAGACGGTGCGTGAACACCAGCACCTGACGGGTTTTGGAAAGATCCACCAAGCGCTGAACCACGGCTTCTTCGAAATCGAGGTCGAGCGATGAAATCGGATCATCAAAAACAAATGTCGAACCATTCGGTTTTGCGGCTACATCAGCAAGGAACGCAGCGAGGCTGACAATGCGGTGTTCGCCTTCACTCAAGACTTCCTGAATGGGTTTATGCCGAATTGCACCCCTCAATTTCACCTGATGCAGAACAGCGCCTTTTTCTACACGAGTTTTTTCAAGCGACACCTTCACCCGGTTGGCTCCCAAATGTTTGAGTTCGGTGTTGAATGCTTCAACGTATGCGGGCGTGATGAGCTGTTCCGCAAGAGCGCCTTTCTTCAGTGAAATCGCTTTGGTCCCGCACAAATCTTTTGCTTTTTCCAAAACAGCAACTTCGCCCAACCGTTTGACCTCAGCTTCCACTGCGGTCTTCTGGCCGGCTATCCATTTTCTTGCAGCCAGTTCTTTTTGTTGGTTTTGTTTTGTGGTCCGCTCTGATTCGTTAAAACCTTCGAGGAAGTGTTTTGCCTTTTGCGCGTAGGCGTCAGACAACGTTTTCGCGACCGCCGTCCATTCTTCGATTACTGGATACGGTCCAAATTCATCGGCTTCTTTGTCAGCAATAAGGACAGCACGTCGGGAGATCAACAAATCGTAAAATCCCAAGAGCGATTCCAGCATATTGTTATCCATGCCAGCACTGGTGGCTTTGGCCCTGAGTGTGTCCGCATCTGGCAATGCCGGAAGTTTGGCGATTGCCTCTTGAAGTTTCTCTTTTGCCGTCTTTGCTGCCGTTGCCGCTTCGTTTGTTACATACTCATCGAACGATTGAAGCCGGCGTTTTGCATCCGGTGAGAGTTCCTGCTGACAAAGCACGCACCGCGCATCGGCATCGGTGTGCGGGAATTTTTTTTCTGGGTAGGCAACCTCAAACGAATAAGTCCGGGCAATAGACCAGAGATCGAGCCACTGTTTTGTGCCGACACCGTCCAAAACGGCGTCGCTCAAATTGGCTTTGGCAGCAAGTTCTGCCGTCTGCTGTTTTTCTCGCGCCGTCCGGCGAAGCGTCATCAATGCTTTGGATGCCTCATCTAAATATGCGGCGCAGTGCTCGTTGAGGGTTGTGACAAGGCTATCAACAAATCCCTGTTTGACCTCCAATTCCTTGGCCCGATCTTTCGGCGATGTCTCCGCAAGATATTTTGCCAACGCATCTAATTCGCCCTGATCTTGTTCAATCCAACAACAATGCGTGTCAACTTCAGATTGATTTGTCGTTGCTTTCAACGATTCATACCACCTGCCACCGTTGGTGTTTGCGTGTTCAAGCGGCAGAATGGGCAGCGCCTTTGATTTAGCAGAAATTGCATCAGACAATTTCGTTGCAACGTGATCGCAGAGTGAGGCGAGGGCAGACAAAAAAATCAGGAGCCGAGGTTCATAAGCAGGTGGTGTCTCTGTTGACAAATAGGATTGGCCGCAATGGGCATCAAAAATATCAATGGTTGAAAGCTCCGGGGATGGCTTCGACCCAGGAGTCCATGCAAAAGAATGCTGGCCCGAACCATCAGCGAATGAAATTGTGCAGCTTTGTTCTACTGACTGGGCCTCAAAAACATTTTGGTGGATTTCTCCCTTATGCCGTGAATGGCATGAATTTTTTAGAATGCGGACATAGCTGGTTTTGCCTGATCCATTGGGACCATAGATTACTGTGAGCTTTTCTGTCCCAAAATCCAATGGATTTCGGGGATTGAGATGGTTGATGCCTGAAATCTTTGACAACGATTGCAACGATACCGCGCCGCCTTTACTGGCGCCAAGTGAACTGAAATGAGGAAGCGGATCTGGCAAGGCCAGTTTGCCGCTCGCTTCGGTGACTGCCATTTCAGCGTAATTGGCAAATTCAGTTTGGCCGATCACCTTTCCATCTAACAAAGCTTTCGCTCCATGCTGCAACCAAACCGGCTGTCTTGCCAACCAACCTTCAAGGTCGGCTTCGATTGTTGGAGCGGGTGTGGTCATTTGCAGACTTTCACATCACGAAAACGGGCACGCGGCCAGTCGTTGCGGTTGAACAACGGCAGCTTGGCCGAGTGGACATTCACCTGCGGCATGGTGATGACGCCGCCACCGCCCGCGCCGCCACCCGTGCCGCCGCCGCCGCCGCCGATGCCGGTGCGCTTGCCGCTGCTGGTGCTGGTGGCGGTGCTGCTGCTCATGTTGCTGGTTCCGTTGTTGCTGACGACGATGTTGATGTTGGTGTAGTAATAGCCGTCGTCATGGTAATGATGATAGTCATCGTTATCATCGCCATGCTCTTGCTCGCCATGGTGACTATGGTCATGGTGATGGTGGTGGTGGTCATACGGTTAACGCCTTTTGCAATAAGTGACCTGCGTCCACCATGTCCTGCTGAATTTGCAGTCGCCGAAAACGGATGTCTTCTGATTCTCCCGGCGCGGTCTGTCCCAAAACAAAACTGGCGGCGCGAATGGGCGCAGAGGATTGTTCGTCGCGGAAATGTTGGTTGAGGCAGGCCACGGCATCTTTGCACGCGGGATTGCCGGCGCGGACTTCCTCGGCGAACGCCGTGACGGCGGCGTTTGTGCCGCGGTCGTAATGGAGCAGCGTGTAAAGAATGTCGAACGCATCCTTGGGCGCTTGCCGCCGGGCGAAGGCGCGAAGTTTCATGGCCAGAAATGGCCCGGCTTCGCAGACGCGAATGGGAAGATTTTCCTGAATTACGCCGTAGAGGTCCATACCAGTCACCTTTATCTGGCGAGCGGAAGCCAGGGCGCGGTCTATGCCGGGCAGAATGTTGGCAGGCGCGTCATCCACCATGGCCGTTCCCTGCGTGGCCGGTGGTCGTTCGGTGAGGAAATCCACCGGAATGGTAAAGTCGCCGATGGTCTTCACAAAGCGCGGCCCGCCGAATTCATCCTTGGACAGTCGAAAGCCATGCGCTTGGAGATCCATTTTCAGGCTGCCGTATTGGCCGAGCGTTGCGCCGAGGGCGATGCCGAGGTCGGCGTCGAGCGTCACCGGACGCGGCAGTGTGCGCGGCGCGGAAAGATCGCCGCAAAGATATTTCGGGACGAGACCGCCGACGAGCACAAGATCGTCATGCCACGAACCGAGCCCGGCCCAGACGGTGAGAAATGCGCTTTCGGCGGTGGCGACACCATTGGGATTATATTCGCGGTAGGTTTCGTATTTCATGGCCGACAGAATCCTTCCCAATGACGCAAGGCGTTGGCTTGATCCGGCCCGCGCAGGCCGGTCTTTTGCAGGTCGAGATAGATTTGCGCGTCGGTGGCGAGCGGCAGGTCTTTGACGGTTTGCGTTTCCAGAAACACACCCTCATCCGTCGGGGATGAGGAGACATACTTTGCCAGCGTCGTTAACGGGGCGCAGGCCGAGGCGTTCCAAGGTGGCGGCTTCCGGCAGACGCGCAACATAGGCGCTGGTCACGGTGGGTTCGGTGTAAGGATGGCGCAACCAGCCGGCAACCCATTGAGTGAAGGCAATGGGCACGGATTGTTCTTTGGACCAAGATGCCGAGTTGATGGGCGATTTCAATGGGGCTGCCACCAAAGACGGTATAACGGGCAGCCGTGGTGCGACGGTTAAAGTCATCGGATTTCACCCAGGCGTCAATCAGACCAAGCGGGTCATGAACACGGAACTCGCGCGAGCTTTGCTTTTCAATGAAGCCCTGACTGATGAGATGCTGGACAATACGCGACACGAGACCCGAGCTGGCCTTGGTGCGCCCGACCAGTTCCCCTTGAGACCAAACGCGGGCGCGGTCGGTGAGCAGACTGCGAATGATGCGTGCGCTTTTCCCGACAAAGACATTGCGCGGCTCCAATTCAAATCGGAAGTCCCGACCATGCAAGGCCCGGCGATCCACGAGCAATCCTTCGACCCGCAGATACACCCGGCCATTCAAATCAACCGCTGCCAGCCGCTTTTGGCGACAAAAATCCAGAATGCGGGGGATCAATTCGGGGGCAACCAGCAGCGGCGGGATCGGGTCGCTCCAAGTTGTGAGGATTGATTCCAGTTCTGGAATGCTCGGTTTCAGGGAATACACCGGCTTGAACCGGCGAGCTTGGGCGTCCAACTTCAACTCGACCCACGGCAGCCGCTCTTGGGCGGAGTCTCCAGACGGCGACAGCCATGCGAGTTCGCCATCGTCATCCAGCAATTGCCGGAAGTGATGCACCAACTCACTTTCGTAACGAATGACTGCGCTTTTATTGAAATCTAATGTTTTCACTGTCCAGTAAGAATTAGCTATTTCAGTAAGAAATCAACCATATTTTACTGAATAATCGCTATTTCACTGTGTAGTAAGAATTGGCATTTTCAGTAAATTATCGTGTTTTTATGGTGATTCCGAGTGTTTCCAACGACTGGCGCACCGCTGTTGAACTTTTCAACCAATCTGTAAGCGAAGCAGATATGTCTGCCTTGGTTGCCGCTGCCGAATTTGCATCCGATCCGCCATTGACCGCCGGTGCGACGTAAAGCGGAATGCTCAAGTTGCCGTCCTTGGCGCGGATTTCCTCCAGTGTGGCGACGCGAGTGAAGCCGGGTTCGTCCTTGAACTGCTCGTAGGCTTGGACGATGCGCTCGATGTGGTCATCGGTAAGGAAACTCTGGGCGCGTTCGCGGGTGACTTCGTTGACGGCGTTGATGAGTAGGATTTTGTCCTTCCGCGCCTTGGGCTTGGCGGTGCGGCAGATGACGACGCAGGCCTCCATCGGCGAGTTGTAGAAAAGATTCGGCCCGAGTCCAAGGACACATTCGATGGCGTCGGCTTCGATGAGCTTGCGCCGCATGTCAGCTTCCTCCTGCCGGAAGAGAACGCCGTGCGGAAAGAGAATGGCGCAACGGCCGGTCTTGGGCGTGAGGCTGCACTGGATGTGCTGCCAGAAAGCGTAGTCGGCGCGGCCTTGCGGCGGCGTGCCGTAGAGATTGCGTCCCCACGGGTCGGAGGCGAAGGCGTCGCGGTCCCATTGCTTGATGGAATACGGCGGATTGGCCAGCACCACGTCGAAGCGCTGGAGGCGGTCGCCCTGCACAAACTTCGGCTCGGACAGGGTGTCGCCGCGCTCGATGCGGAAATCCTCGATGCCGTGGAGGAAGCAATTCATCCGGGCGATGGAGGAGGTCATCAGGTTCCGCTCCTGACCGTAGAGGCGGACGTTGCGCCACTCCTTTTTCAGCCGGCGCAGGTGCGTGATGCAGGAGAGCAACATGCCGCCGGAGCCGCAGGTCGGATCATAAACGGATTCGCCCGGCTGCACATCGAGCATTTCGGTCATCAGATGGACGACGGTGCGATTGGTGTAAAACTCGGCAGCGGTGTGGCCGGCATCGTCGGCAAATTTCTTGATCAGATATTCGTAGCCTTGGCCCAACTCGTCCTCGGGCAGATTGGCGACGGTCAATTCGAGCGATGCTGAAATGCTCGACCATGTCGCGCAACATAGTGTCCGAGAGCCGGTCTTTGTTTGTCCATTGCGCGTCGCCGAAGATGCCATAGAGCTTGTCCGGGTTTGCCGTCTCAATGGTCCGCATGGCCGACTGCAACGCCGCGCCGACATTCTTGGCCGCCTGCCGCACCTCGCGCCAATGGGCTTCCGGCGGAATTTGGAAACGATGCTGCTCCTTGCCGGAGGCGTAACGCTTGTCACCGCCGGATTCGGCCAGCGCCGCCTGCGTTTCTTCGTCGAACACGTCACACAGGCGTTTGTAAAACAGGAGCGGGAAGATGAACTGCTTGTAGTCGCCGGCATCAATCGTCCCGCGCAAGAGCGTGGCTGCGCCCCAGAGATAGGATTCAAGCTGTTGTTGGGAGATGCGGGTCATTTGAGGTCGTATGCTCCCACGGTCCACACCAGGAAATCGCAGAGGCGGTTCGGATGACATTTTTTCAACGCCGGATTCTTTTTGAAAAGAGGCTGCATGATTTTGGCGAATCGGGGGTTGGCCGACCATGCCTCGTATTGGGTCTGGATGTTTTGCAGATTGGCGACGAATCCGGCGATGCGAAAATCGATTGGGCCGACCGAAGGCGGCGAAAAGCCGAAAAAAATCTTCACGTGAACGTCATAAAGCGGGCGCGATTCGTCGTGGAACGCCACCAGCTTGGAAACAAACGATACTTGTAGGGCGCGATCTCCTTTGCGGCGTGGAAACCGGTAAAGTTCCTTCAACAAGGGCGTGTAGGGGTCACGCTTGCCGCGAGGTTTGCAAGTCAGCAGCAATTCCAGGTAACGGCGCTTGAAGGCTTTGGTCAACCCTCCGATATGCAGACGATAGTAATTGGCAAACCGGGTTTGCAACTCCCGGCGGGATGCCGTGTCGGATTTTTGACTCAGGCGCTTGAGTTCAAAATACTCGTTAAAATCCGTTGGTTGTATCGTCGCCACGGCCTTTGAAAGCAGGTTCCAATGGATGCTATTGTTGGCAACTGGATTCATGTTGACGATGTCTGTTTGTCGGACCAAAGCTTGTCAATTGCGGCGGCCATTTCTTGAGTGATCGGGAAAGTAGTTCCACGAAATGGATGGTATTTGTTCATTTTTGCTTTTATCTCCGAAGCTTTTACAGCCCGGCCCCATGTGCTTGGATCGTCTAGTTTCCACTCCATATTCAGGGGCAAATAGAACTCCTCATCCGGGTCCCCGTCAAAGGTAGTCTTTTGGCAAGCTGAGGTGGTCATTCCCTTGGCAATAATCCCGACACTGGTTTGGAATAGGTAAACAACAGAGCCTTTGGGGATTTTGGCGACCGTTTGTTTGCGATCGTAATAAGCTGAAGCCTTGGAAGTAGAAAGCATGTCGCGCCAGGCATCGGGATTGTGGGCGGAATTGGTGTTGACGATATAGAAGCCTGGGTCTCCTTTGATATGGGTTTCCGGGCCGACTTCATCGGGATTTGATTGGTCGCGAAGCTCGGTGGCGTTGGTGCGCCCTTCGAAACTGGCGAACAGATCTTCGTAACCTTTCAACACGTTGGACACGGCTTCGTTATCCAGTTCCCGCCAACCATCTTTGCCGATGGCTTTTGCCGCCTCTGATGCTGACACCGGATAAAACTCGGTGATGGCTTCCGCGCTCAGGAAAACTCGTAGTTGCTTGCGCACCGGCTTAGTCCAGACCGTAAAAAGCATACGGTTGCGAGATTTGGGCGGCGTGAACATGACGCTGGTTTTCCAGAGTCTTGGATACAAACCAAGTCGGAGTCCAACCGCACAGAAGCGGCGGAAGTCAGGTCCGATCCCCGCCGCATCGGCCTGCTGGCACATTGCTTCCACCGAGGCTTCCGCTTGGGGCGTCGTGGGCTGTGGCGTTGGGATGGCGGCGGTTTCTTGCGGCGGCGGGATGGGATTCGTTTGCTCGCCAGTCTTGAGGCCGAGAAACTCTTCGACGCGGCGTTGGATGAAGGCGGCCCGGGCAAATTCAAATTTGGTGTAGTTGTCACGGTTCCACTCGGCTAGGGCCTTCTGGTAGGCGGCGGAAACGGCGGAGTCCTGACCACCGGTGAAGTCGGTCTGGGCGTCGGGCCAGTGGTCGGTCTTGCGCCGGTTGATAGGCAATACGACCAAGCGGTAATTGCCGATGCGGTCCGCGATGTCGCCCATTTCCGTTTTGCGGAGCCCGCTGCGCGGGAAAATGTGGTCCACCTCCAGCTTGAGGTCCTTTGGGTGTCTCTGCGGGTCAGCGGGGTCTATCTGTAGCTGCCCTCCTTGCACGATGTTGAGCATTAAATCGGGATCATCGGAGAAAAAGCGCGGATACAAGGCATACGGGGTATTGGTTGCGTCCTGGATGATTCTTTGGAGCCTTGGCAGAGGGAAGTCGCTCGTTTCCGGTTGTATTCCCTTCTCGGGGTCGCCCTTTATGCTGAGGACCAACTCTTTGTGGATGCGGTCGAGGACGCTGTCGCTCGCACGGCCGAACAGGCGAGTGAAGAACGCCATGTGTATATATTGCTTAATCGCCTCGCTGTTGGGGCCATCGGGCTTTTCATGGCGGCCCGACAGGAACATATAATCCACAAGGGGGATGAGGGCGGAACGGCTGGGCAGGAAGCGGTCGCACTTGATGAGGGCGGTTTCGTCCAGCCAAGCGATGATTTGCCGCAAGCATTTGTCGAGCGTGGGATAATACTGCTTGAGGCGGGAAATATAATCACTGTCTTTCAGTTTTTTGACATCGTATCTTGCGCCCTTCCCGAGAACGACCAGGGATGTTTTGATGAGGAAATCCGTGTCGAAGGCGTAGCGGCTGCCGTGATTTATAGATGCCAGCGTGGCTTTGAACTCGGACTCCTTTTCCCGCAACCTGAGTTTAAGGGTAGAGAACAGGAGGTCTGACTTGCTCAACACCATGCCCCCGCTGTTCACGCGCTCGAAGATTTCGAGGACGTGGTCGTAGGTTTGGCGAGAGCTGACTTCCTGAAGCAAGAGAACCTCGTTAATATTGAACCGCTCGATGAAGCGGTCGATGTTGCGGTTAATCGTCTTGCGCTTGTCGCTTTCATTGCGCTGGCGCTCTACGGGATCGGGGATGCCTGCGGCGAGGCGTTGGGCTAGGTTCTCGGAGAACTCGGACTTGGTGTCGGCGTCGAGTTCCACGATTTGAACAAGGGGAAGCATGTTTGGCTGTAGGCGAGCTTCCTCCAAGGTCAGGAAAGTGAATCCATAATCGTCGTCTTCCGCGTTCGGCTCGTAATCGATGGCCAGATACACCCGCGCGCCGTCGTAGCTGCCGAAAAAACTTAGATAAAGGGACTGGAGGCGCTGTTGACCGTCGAGAACCAGATACGCCTCTTTGTCCGATGCGTGGGGTGCGTCCGTAAGGTAATCCTGGTCAGAGTGGAAGTCGGGGACAAACTCGCGGTCGCTGATGTCGGCCTGAACCTCTGGTGTCGGCTTCCACACCATGATGGCCCCGATGGGATAGCCATGCATAATGGAGTCGAGAAGCTTGGCGACGCGCGGCTTGTTCCATTCGAAGCCTCGCTGGATGTTTGGGATTCGGTATGTGCCGCGCCGGATCTCGCCCATTACGTCGAAGATCCGTTGATTCGGGTTCAATTTGGCCATAGGTGTCTCCTATCTGAGCAGTCCTTCACGCTGTAAAATGCCAATAAGATTTTCCTCAGCCGCGAACGCTGCCGTGGCGCTCGCCCGCAACTGCTTCATCGCCGCGTCCACCGTCAGCACCACCTGGTCGTTCTTCGGTTCGACGTAGCGCGGGATGTTCAGGTTGTGGTCGTTGGCGGCGATTTCCTCCAGCGTGACGACGCGGGCGATGCCGGCCACGTCCTGGTAATTCGCGATACCACTGGTAAATGCGCTCGACGTGTTCCGGCAGCAATTCGTTCTGCGCCCGGCCGGTCTTGAACTCCTTCGAGGCGTCGACGATGAGCACCTTGTGCTTGCGGTCCTTGGCTTCTTGCGCTGGCGGAAAATGAGGATGCACGCGGCGAGGCCGGTGCCGTAAAACAGGTTCGGGCCGAGGCCAATGACCGCTTCGAGCAAGTCCATGCCGAGAATCTTTTCCCGAATCTCGCCTTCCTTGCCCATGCGGAACAACGCGCCGTGCGGCAGCACCACGGCCATGCGCCCGGTCTTGGGCGCCATGCTCTTGATCATGTGCTGCACCCAGGCGTAGTCGCCGCTTTTGCCCGGCGGCATCCCGGCGAAATTCCGGCCAAAAGGGTCGCTGGTCCAAACTTCCTCGCCCCATTTTTCCAGCGAGAACGGCGGATTGGCGATGACGCAATCGAACGTGGCGAGATTGTCGCCGGCAGAAAAAGGCCGGGTTGCGGAGCGTGTCGCCACGCACGACCTGGAAATCCGATGCGCCATGCAGGAACAGATTCATGCGGGCGATGGCGGAAGTGGTCAGGTTTTTCTCCTGGCCGAACAGTTTGCCCCAGAGCGTGCGGTCATCGCCGTGGTTCTCTTTCACGTGGTGAATCGCTTCCAGCAACATGCCGCCGGTGCCGCAGGCCGGGATCGTAAATGGATTCGCCTTCCTTGGGGTCGAGGATGTTGACCATCAGCCGCACAACGGGGCGCGGCGTGTAAAACTCGCCGGCCTTCTTGTTCGTGGCGTCGGCGAACTTTTTGATGAGGTATTCGTAGGACTGGCCGAGGATGTCGGCCTGCGCGGCCTGATTGCCGAGGTTGATGCGCGAGAAATGCTCGATGAGGTCCCGCAGCAGCGAATCCGGCAGGCGGTCTTTGTTGGTCCACGACGCATCGCCAAAGATGCCGTAGAGGGTTTCCGGGTTGGCCTTTTCAATCCCGCGCATGGCCCGCTGCAACGCCTGGCCGACATTGCTCGCCACGGCGCGCACGTCGTCCCAATGGCAATCCTCGGGAATCTGGAAGCGGTAATTCTGCGGGAACTGGGCGTATTCCTCGTCGCCGCCGGATTCCGTCAGCGCGGCCTGATATTCCTCGTCGTGAACATCCGAGATGCGCTTGAAAAACAGCAGCGGGAAAACGTAGGTCTTGAAATCCGCAGCATCCACCGGCCCGCGCAGGATGTTGGCCGATTCCCAGAGGTGGGATTCAAGCTGGCTCAAAGCGACGATTTCTTGAGAGCGTCCACCATTGCCGATGGATTTGTGCGGACTGTTTTCCATAGCCATGCCGATTGGAAGGCATCGTAAGCTGCTGCGGATTTTAGGCAAGAATTTAGCAGAATCCAGAACACCTCCCTCATAGCCATTTCGGCGCGGCAAGGAGGCTGGAGGTAGAACCACGCGCCGTTTTTTTTGCCGATGAGGCAGCTTGCGTGGGTTGGACGGTGGCGCTAAGATGACCGGACGAAGTATGAGCCTGGCCATTCAAAATTTCCGCTTGAGCGATGTCGCCGAGGTAATTGGATCGGCGATGTGGAGCGAGAAAAGTCGTCCTTTTGTAAAATTTTCCGCGCGGACGAACCCATCGGGTCAACTCACTCCGGCAACCGCGAGCACCCCCCCCCCGCCCCCCTCCGAGGACGGGACAGGACGGGACACGCAAGCGATCATTTCATGCGTTGCGGTGCGTAATGACCGGCGAGCGACAAAAAATCAAAACACGCACGAACATCTTTATTGACGCTGACTTTGTGACGCACCGCGCACGATTACGAAAAATTATTTTTCCTCCCTGTTGAATTCAACTCCCGCCGCCTCCACCAGATTGAAGCGCAGCGCAGAGTGAAGACTGCCGCGCCGCAGCACGAAGTGCGCAGGCGGGCATCACACAGCAATGATAAACGCGCTTCGAGCTACGACCCGGCAAGCCAGCGCCGGTTTATGGGCCGCACTTATTTGTTTGAATGTTTCAGATGCGGGTACCGCGCCCGGGTCTCCGGCAGCGCGGGCACGGGCCAACATTTCGCCATCCAAACCATTATCTGCGCCGACTGCAAGGAACTCTACGATGCGGTGACGGAATTCAAGTCGACAGCATCTCCCGTGGCCGATGGCAAAATCAAAACCGCTCCCCACTTCGCCGCAGTGTTAAGCCGGTTGCCGCCCCGCGGCGCGCAACCGCGGCTGAAATTCAAGCCCGCCTGTCCCGTCTCGCCAAAGCATCGTGTCCGCGCCTGGAACCGGCCGGATAAATGCCCGAAATGTGGAGTGTTTATGGAGCAAAACGGCCTCCCATTCCGCCTGTGGGATTGATCCTGGTTTGATTTGATCCAACCGCCCGGCAAAGCAGGCAGATCCGGTTTGGAGTTCCGCGTTTACGCGGCCGGACAAATATCACCGCCAGACCGCCTGAAGGCGGAACTCCGAACGGGGCAGCGCGCCAAGGTTTGTCAATAATTCCTGTTTACGAAACGACAACGCGCAACTTTTCACGCTCGACCGAGAACGTCGCGGGCAAATGACCCACCCACTCCCCGTCCAGTTCAAATGCCGTTCGGGGTTCGCCCGCCAGGTCAAATTTGGCCGCCTGGATGAATTGTGCGATGCTCGCCGGCGGCTTCCGGCTCGCGAGCAGACCCGGTACGCAGCGCATCAGCGTCCACCAATTCAGGCGCGGCAGGACACAGATGTCCAAAATCCCGTCGCGCAAATCGGCCTGCGGAAAGGCGGAAACCGGCCCGCCGTAAAAACGTCCGTTGCCCACCAGCACAAATTCGCCGGTGACGATTTGGCCGCCGGTGCTCACCGTGATTTTTGGCTGCCGCTCGCGCAGGGCCTTCAGCCCGGCAATGAGGTAGGCCAGCGGGCCGATTTTTTTCTTGTGCTCCCAGTCCACCAGTTCAATCGCCCGGGCATCAAAGCCCGCCCCGGCGAGTTGAACAAAGTAACGTAGCTGCCGGATGCCGTTGGTTGAAAATTCCACGCGCGGCAGGTCAATGCGCATTTCACGTCCGCGTTGCAAAACGTCCCAGGCGGGTTCAATGCGCAATGGAATTTTTAGTTCACGGGCAAAAACATTCACCGTGCCGAGCGGCAGCACGCCGAGCCGCGTGCGCGCAAAGCCGTCCGGCGCGTCGCCGAGGCCGTTGAGCACCTCGTTCACCGTGCCATCACCGCCGGCAGCGACGATCAAATCAAAGCCTTCGCCCACAGCCTCCGCCGCGAGCCGGCGCGCGTCACCGGGCGCGGTGGTGGCCTTCAACGCGCATTGCGAACCGATGGCATTAAGTTGACGGCGAAAGCGCCGGGCTTTGTTGCCGCGGGCCGCCGGGTTGAAAATCACACAGGTGCGCACGCTCTGAATGATTTGTGGCGACCGGGCGGTTAGTCGAGGAGAAAATAAGGCGTTTGCTTGCGTTCGCCCCGCGTTTCTCCGAAACTGGCCTTTATGAACGATGCGACAAATTGGAAGGTGCCCAAGTGGATTTTTTTGATCGGCGACGTGCTGTTGCTCGCGCTCGCATATTTTATCGTCTGGAAATCGCCGCACCCAATTGCCAAATGGGAAATCATCGCCTGTTTTGCCTCCGCCGCGCTCGGCACGGTGGTCGGCGCCCTGCCGTTCATCCTTGATTACCGCGCGATGGGAAAACTCATTGATGTCAATGCCCTGGGCGCGGTCGCCGAAAAAATCCAAAATCTGGAAAAGCTCGCCGCGCAAATTTCTTCCGCCACTAACCAGTGGGCGGGCGTTCAGGAAACTGTGCAGGGCAATTCTGACAAAACGGTCGCCGCCACGAAGGAAATCGCCGACCGGATGGCGGAGGAGATTCGGCTGTTCAGCGAGTTCATGAAAAAAATGAACGACAGCGAGAAGACCACGCTCCGGTTGGAAGTTGAGAAGATGCGCCGCGGCGAACTCGAATGGTTGCAGGTGCTGGTGACCATACTGGACCACGTCTACGCGCTGCACGCTGCCGCCATGCGTTCCGGCGACGTGAAATTTGCCGCCCCCATCACGACTTTCCAGAATGTCTGCCGCGACACCGCGCGCCGCCTCGGCCTCACGCCGTTTGCTGCCGAACCCAATGAGCCGTTCGACGCCGAACGCCACCAGGTCGCGGGCAGCAAGGAAATGCCGCCGACCGGCGCGGTCGTCGCCGAAACCGTTGGTTCGGGTTACACGTTTCAGGGCCGGCTTCTGCGCCCCGCGCTCGTGCGTCTGCGCGACGGGAATGCGTCGGCGGAAACGCAGCCTGAAAAACCCGCTTCCGCCGCGCCACCCGTGCCGGAAAAAGCCGGGGACGGGTTCTCGCTCGAATCGCCGGAGTGAATTCGCGATTGGGGAGGGGCGGCATGTGGCCGCCCCATTCAAAGTTCAACCGTTGTTCTCGCCGCCAAAAAGTGCAGCCAGCGCGCGGTGACCGGTCGCGAATAAATTTTCTCCAGTGCGATGGCGTACAATTTCAGTTGCGGCGTGTAGGCTTTGATCCGGCCCGGCAGTTCATCCTTTCGGATTTCATCCGTCTTGAAATCCGTGAGCCAGATTTCCTCCGGCAGCAGCACGGCCAGATCCGCCACGCCCTGCACCACGACAAATTCGGCTTCCAATCCCGGCTCTGATTTCGCTCCGGTGATGGCCGCCAGCTCCGCCGGACTGAAACGCGCGGTGAAGGCCAGTTCGCGCCGGACATTGGCCGCTTGGGCGCGGATTTTCCGGCCCGGCTCCGAACGCCAAAACGCCGCGATGTCCTCCAGATTCAGTGCCGCGCGCTCGTCCGCCGACAAAACCTTTTCCCGCTCCAAACGTCCGGCTTCCGCTTCGAGCGCTGAAACATCGGCCGCGTTTTCCAGCGCGACCTGCTGAAGAAATTTGTGGTGCGCCGTACCGGTGTCCGCCGCGCTCAATTTCGGATTTGTTGCTGGTGGGGCGAGCGCTTGTCTGGGCGAAGTCTGACGAAGACCGATCCTCGCGAGCCGTCTTTCTGTAAACTGAGGCCTGAAAACCTGCTCCGCTTCGTCATCCAGTTCCTCCGCCTGGCGGCGCAAAGCCGTTACCGACGACTTGGCCGGGCGCTGCGTCGCGGCGGCAAATGGATATTCCCACGACAGCATCGCCCGCAGCCTTTCCGCCGTCGCGGTGTCAAGCGTCTCTGACGAATCTTGAATTTGAGCCTCGTCACCTCGGCTGCTGCCGATTGAATCATCGCGAAGTTCCGCGTCATCCGCGATGCGCCAGCGCAAATGCGGCAGTTCGCCCCGGGTCGCGTCCGCGCCGCTTGAGTGTTGCGCAAACCACAAGCCCAGCCAGTCCGCGTAACTTTTCGCGGCGACGATGGCTTGCGTTGCGATCGCCTCCGGCAGGGTCCAAAGCGTCTCCCATTTCTTTTGCGTGATGGCGCCGGTCAAAATCAGCGTGTCCTGCGCGCGGGTTGTGGCGACGTAGAGCAGCCGCAATTCCTCGCCCCATTGCTCGCGGCGCTGATGCTGTTGCGCGAGCCAGTGCGGCAGGCTCGGATACCGCCGGCCCGTGCGCGGCGGCTTGATACGCGGACAAAGGCCGAATGCTTCGTCGAAAATAATTTCCCCGCGCAGATCCTGCATGTTGAACGGCTTGGCGAGGTCGGCGACGGCCACGATGGGAAACTCCAGCCCTTTGCTCTGGTGAATGCTCATCAACCGGACGGCATTTTCCTCCGCGATGGCTGCAACGTCCGGTTCCACCCCGGCTTCGCGCTGCGCCTCGATGAATTTTAAAAACCGGAACAATCCCTGCCGCTGAAACTGGTCAAACTTCTGCACGAGGCCCAGAAAGCGTTCGACGTTGGCGCGCCGTTGCGCCCCGCGCGGACGCGCGAGCAGCCACTCGGCATAATGCGTTTCGGCCAGCACGGCTTCCAGACACTGCGACAGCGACGCCTGCCGTGCCAGTTGCCGCCAGCGCGAATACCGGTCGAGGAAAACGGAAACCTTCGCAACAGTTTGACTGTGGACTGTGGACTGTGGACTGTAGGCTCGATTTAGCGCCGTCCAAAAATGCACGCCCTTCGCCTCCAGCCGGATCTGCGCCAGCTCGTCGAGCGACAGGCCGGTGAGCGGCGAACGCAGCACGGCGATGGCCGGCACGTCCTGCAGGGGATTGTCCAGCAGTTGCAGCAGGCTCAACAAATCCAGGATTTCGGCGCTCTCGTAAAATCCGCCGCGCTCGACCACCAGCGGCACGCCCGCGCGCCCGAATTCCTTCGCGTAAATTTCCGCCTTGCCCGACGGCGAACGCAGCAGCACCGCCATGTCGTTCCAGCCGGCGGCGCGAAAGCGTTTTTCTTCCGCATCCCAAATTTCGTGTTTCCCGGCAAGCTGTTTCAGCCGCAACACGAGCAGCCGGGCTTCCCGTTCCGTCTCCTGCAAATCCGCCAGATCGTCATCCCCGGATTCATCGCGCCCGCCCGCGTCGTCGTGGCCTGTTTTGAACAACAAAAGCAGTTCCGCCCGCGGAGACGAATCGTTGGCCGCGCTGAGTTCCGCGCGGTCTTTGGGCGCACCGAATTGCAATCGCGCCTCGGCGTCATAACCCACGCCGCCGATTTCCGGGCGCATGAGAGGTTCAAAGACGGAATTCACAAAGTTGAGCAGGCCCTCGCGGCTGCGGAAATTTTCCGCGAGGTGAATGGTTTGGCCGTTTTGGCCGCGCCAGTTTTGGGCGTAATCGCGAAAAATTTTCGGGTCGGCCAGACGAAAACGATAGATGCTCTGCTTCACATCGCCGACGAGAAAGCGGTTTGCCTGGTGGGGCGAGCGTCCTCGCGAGCCGTTAGTGGATACCAACTCGCCCATTTTCGGCGGCTCGCCGGGAGTCTCGCCCCACCCATCATCGCGGCTCAAAGCCTGGATGATTTTGTCCTGGGCGGCGTTGATGTCCTGGTATTCGTCCACGAAAACGAATCGGATTTTCCCGCGCCAGCGCTCGGCAGCGGCCGACGGCTGGTTCGCAGCGAAATCCCAGAGCAGCTTCAACGCGAACTGCTCCAGATCGTGAAAGTCCAGAACGCCGTCGTTGCGTTTGCGCGCGGCGAACCGGGTGGCAAAATTTTGGGTCAACCGCAGCAATGCGCCCATGTGGCCGCGCACCCAGTCCCAATCTTCCGCCAGCGGATCGCGGCCTTCCTTTGCCGGCGCCAGCGAATGCAAAAATGCCGCCGCATCAAAGAATTTCTCCAGCGGTTTGCGAAGAACGGTCTTGCGCTTGGCCGGCCAGTTGCCGTCGGCGGAAATGATTTGCTCCAGAATTTCAGCGGCGTTTTCGCGGGAAAAGATTTTCGGCAATCGCTGAAGGATGCCCGCCAATTCGGCGGCCTTTTCGTTTGCTGACGGAGCGCCGAGCACCGGCTCGGCTCGAAATTTGTCCCGCGCGGAACATGCCGAGCCGGTGCTCGGCGCTCCGAAACTTTCCAGAACCGGCAGCCATTCGTCGCGCCAGGCCCGAATGCCGTCGAGCAGCCAAATGTGCCATTCGTCCGGCGCGGGTGACGCGAAGTGTTCGATTTGCCGCGCGAGCCAGCCGTCGGCGTCGGGCCGGGTTTGCGCGTAATGGTGCAAACGCAAAACCAAGTGGCGGATGGCCTGGTCGCGGCCGCCGCCGTAAATTTGAATCAGTTTCTGGACCGCTTCGGCCAGTTCATCCTGCCCGGCGTAGTGTTCCTGTAGTTCTTCGTCGAGGGTTTCGTCGGCGAGCAGGCGGGCCTCGCCTTCGTCGAGCACGGCCAGTTGCGGGTCGAGGCCGAGTTCGTGGAAATGTTCGCGCACCAGTTTGAGGCAAAAACCGTGGAGCGTGCCGATGTGCGCGGTGTCGAACAGCGCGATTTGTTCCGTCCAGCGCGGTTCGTCCGGCGCGGCGCGAAGTTTTTCCTCAAGCTGTTCGCGGAGCCGGCGGCGCATTTCGGCGGCGGCGGCCTCGGTGAAGGTGACGACGAGAATTTCTTCGAGCGAAGCGGGCGGCTGTTCCTCGCACAGGCAGTGCAGGCAACGGGCGATTAGCGTGTGGGTCTTGCCCGTGCCCGCGCCGGCCATGACCAGCACGTTGCCGCGCGCGGTGACCGCCTGCCGTTGGGACGGCGTCAGGTGATCATCGTTTTTTGGGAGCGACGGTTTCATGCTACGCTTGCGGTTAAAGTGGCACAGGCGTCTCGCCTGTGAAATCCAAAACACAGGCCGGAGGCCTGTGCCACATCCCGAAGCGACTTGCCGCGGCGAACTGAAACATAGAGACGGAGCGACGGCGGAAAGAACACGAATGGGGTTGAAAGGGAAATCAAGACTTGCAGCCGGTCATTGTGTTCTTGGCAGCAAGGGACAGGCAAAAAAAACGCCAACGAACTCGATGACTTCAGCGACGCGTTGAATTGCGCCACGGATGTAATGTGCGTTTTCAAGCGAGAGTAGTGCCAGGCAGATGAGCACCAGTGCACCGGCAACTAAAAAGGCAACCGCTTGGATTTTCGCGTTCCGTCTTGCCAGGTAGCGAGAGATGAGCAGAAACCCGATTCCTGTGCCTTCGTAATCAATGAACCCGAAGACGTTATGCACCTGCGTACGCCAGCTACCAAACAACGGCGCTCCAGGATCGCAAGGGAAGAATGCAGAAATCACGTAGCCGGTGCCCAGACATGACATGGCAAGCAGCATGAGCGAAGCATGTTTGTCCGATGCCTCGCGATGAACAAGCCATAAAGACAGCCAAACCAATAGACCCACTGGAAGGAAGAACCCAAAGGCCACCTGGCGAGCGTGTGAGGCGCCCGTTTCCCCAAGCTCGCTGATGGTGTTCGTGATATGGCTGTAGTCGGGCCGTTGCGACGCAAAGTAGAGCGTGTCGAACAGCACCATAAGGGCTGCCGCCACCATGAGTGCTGATGAAAGAGAACAAAGGCGGGTGCTCATGACGCCTAACAAACAATGGATGGCCAGTTTTTGCAACCCATCCCGTTGCAGGTTTTGACCTTGCGCCGGGCAAAAGGGTTTGTCTAGAAAAAGCTGGCATGAATTTTCGTGTGTTTCGTTTGGTTCGCGGTTAAACCATTTTGCATGAGCGAATCCATGCGGCTTAAAGATCAGCCCGCCAGTGAACTTCCGCGCGAACGGCTCGCGGCAAAGGGCGCAAACGCTTTGAGCAAGGCCGAGTTGATTGCCATCCTGCTGCGGACGGGATTGAAGGGCACCAATGTGGTCGAGGTCGGACGGCAGTTGTTGAAAAAATACGACGGCTCGCTGCGGACATTGGCGACGCTGACGGTGGATGACCTGCGACAAATCAAGGGCATCGGGCGCGACAAGGCGGTGACGCTGATGGCGGCATTTGAACTGGCCAAACGCATGGCGGAAGAATTGCAGGACGAATCGCCCGTGCTGGACAACCCGGCAAACGTCGTCGCCCTGCTGCGCGCGAAAAATCTGGTGAAGAACGTGGAAACCCTCCAGGTGCTGCTGCTGAACACGCGCCGCCGGCTGATCCGGGTCGAGCCGGTCACCGATGGGACGATTGACACGCTGCTGGTGCATCCGCGCGAGGTTTTCAAGGCCGCCATCGCGGCCAGCGCCGCCGCCGTGGTGCTCGCGCACAATCATCCGAGCGGCGACCCGACGCCCAGCGAGGCCGACATCAAGGTGACGCGCGATTTGATCCGCGCCGGCCAGCTTTTGAAGATCGAGGTGCTCGACCACGTCATCATCGGCCGCGCTACGCCGGAACGGCCGAAGGATTACGCGTCGCTGCGGGAGCTGGGGTATTTTTATTCGTGAACAAAAAAAACCGGAAAATATAACTTGCCATTTGTCATCTATAGATTACACTTAAATGAACGAAAGGGAAATCAAGAAGCTGGAGCTTCAGAACGGACTCGTCCCGTTTGACGAGTGGTTCGATTCCCTTCGCGACCAAAGAATGCAGGTGGCGGTGGATACCCGCCTGACCCGCGTTCGCGCTGGTAATTTTGGCGATTGTAAATCCGTAGGCGGCGGGGTGTTCGAGTTGCGAATTGCCTTTGGCCCGGGGCTCCGTGTGTATTACGGACTTCACGGGCGGCAAATCGTCGTGCTGCTGGGCGGTGGTGACAAAAGCAGCCAGGCACGCGACATCCGCCGCGCACAACAACTGTGGCAACAATTTACGAAACATGCGTCTGAAAAATTATAAGGATGATCTGCTCAAACGGTTGGAAGACCCGCGCTACGCCGCTGAATATCTCGCCCAAGTGCTGGCGGAAAAGGACAGCGCCGCGTTCCTGATTGCGCTCAAGGATGTGGTGGAAGCTGCCGGCGGCATGGGCAATCTGGCCGGGCGCGTGGGCCTCAAACGGCCGAGCCTATACAAAATTCTGTCCAAAAAAGGCAATCCCACTCTGGCCACGTTGCAGGAAATTTTGAAACCACTGGGACTGCGAGTCTCCGTTGCTTTGGACCAGGCGGCTTGAATGGTAAGCCGTGCTTACTGCAAAAAGGACATACAAATTTGTCATCGGCGGTGTCTATTGGTTGATGGTTGAGTATTGCGGGTTTTATGCGCGGTAAATGAATGCAGATTGCGATTCCGCGGAAACGGATAAGTTCGCCGGCGAACTTGGTGCAGTGCCAGGCTCGCTGCGGAACACGCCGTTCTTTCAGCGAAACGATTGGTTGAGCTTTGGCGCAACAACACTGCTGGCGCTGCTGGTTTATCTTTTCACACTCACTCCCAATGTGGGTTTGGACAATTCAGGAGTTTGGTCCACTGCGGCCGCGTATGGCGGGGTGTCGTCTCCACCGGGATATCCGCTTTGGACCTTATGGGCAGGGGTGTTCACCAAATTGCTGCCGTTTTCGAATATCGCTTGGCGCGTGGCCGTTTCCTCGGCCGTGGCGGGCGCCTTGGCTTGCGGCTTGATTGCCTTGTTGGTGTCAAGGGGAGGCGCGGCCATTTTGGAACAGATGCCCGACCAGCAAAAATTGAAACCGAAGGAGGAGCAATGGCTTCGCGCCATATGCGGTTACGCGGCGGGAATGGTTTTTGGTTTGAATGGCGCTTTCTGGCAGCAGGCGGTCATTATTGCAGTCTGGCCTTTGAGCATATTATTGCTTTGCTTTGTTCTGTGTCTGCTTCAGTGCTGGAATTTCCAGCCGGAAAGCAGGCGATACCTTTACGCCGCCGCGTTGTTTATGGGTTGTTATTGACGAACAGCCAGATTGAATTCGCCTTCGCCCCGGCCATCCCGTTTTTGGTCATGATCGGAAATCAGAAAACCGGCCGGGATATGTTCTTGCTCGCGGGCATTTTATTTCTGGCTGCGCTGGGCGGAATCTGGATGGGGCATTCCCCGTCGCTTAGGGGCCAAGGAGGACAATTTTTCATTTTCATCGTGTTGGGCGTGGTCACGAGTTTGATGGGCATCGGGCTTGTGGTCTGGACGCGCCGGGCATTTTCGGAATGGAAGACCATTCTGATTTGCGGTGGTCTGTTTTTGCTGGGGCTGGCGTTTTATTTTTACCTGCCAATTGCCTCGATGACAAATCCGCCAATAAATTGGGGGTATCCCCGCACGGTGGAAGGTTTCTTCCACGTCCTCACTCGCGGACAATACGAGAAAATGAATCCGGCTGCCGATGTTGGACTCTTTCTCAAACAGATCCGCCTATATTTTGTAATGGCGGGAAAAGAATTTGGCTGGCTTTACCTGCCATTGTGCCTGGTTCCATTTTGTTTTCTGCACCGAATGGCTGCGTCGGAACGTCGGTGGATATTAGGATTGCTGCCAGCTTACGTTTGCCTGGCTTTTCTGATGTTGGCGGTGTTGAATCCAGGCGTGGACCGGCAGTCTCAGGAGCTGGACAAGGTATATTTTCCCGCATCGTATATCATGCTGGCATTCTGGATGGGCTACGGACTGATAATTTTGGGGTCTCGGATGGCAAAACCAGGAAAGCAGCCGGAGACGGCTCACTTTCCGATTTGACCGCGCGTGACGCCGAGCTGGTTCATCAGTTTCAATTCGCGCCAGAGTTCGGTGCCGGTGATTTCACCCCGCAACAGCCGGCGGTATTTTGAAATGGTCTCCGTCACCTGCTCCGGCGTTTCATTCAGGAATTCCACGCGGAAATGCCGCACGCCCAGCTCAATCATCCGCGAGACATATTCCGCACCGGTTTGGGCCAGCGAGTTGAATACGGTGTTGCGGCAGCCAACGTCGGCCTTGAGCGGGTGCTCCGCGCCCACGCGATCGCGCAGCCGCACGTCATGCACGTCGCACGGGCGGCCGCAATTCCGGTAATCCGTGCCGCTCGAAAGAAACGCGCAGAAGACGCAGTGCTCCATGTGAAACATCGGCATGTGCTGGTGAATGGTCACCTCGAACCATTCCGGCGGCGCGGCCAGCAGCAACGCCTCGAGCTGCTGAAAATTCAGATCGTAGCTCGCGGTGACGCGTTCCAGTCCGAACTGGTTTTTGAAATAATCCGCTGCCAGCCGGTTGGCCACGTTCAGCGAATAATCGCCAATGCGCCGGTCGCGGGCGAAAAATTTCAGGTGATCGTAATTGCGGACCAGATAACCGTCCGCGTTGCAGGAACGCACCTGCTCCAGCGTCCATTCCTCGCCCGGTTTGAAAATGCGCGGCGTGGCAACCCAGATGGTAGGGCGCGTCACTCCGTGCGCGCCGTCGGCGGGCAGAGAATTGCCCGCCCTACCATGACAGTCGCGGGCGGTGTGGAACAGCGTCACGGCTTCGCGATATTTCTTCGGGTCTTCAAATTCGCAATAGATGGTCGTCACGCCGCACGACAACGCGGCTTCGAGCTGGGGCAGATTGCGGACGAGCGCGACAAGTGTGGGGTCTGGCGTCTGGGATCTGGCGTCTTGGGTTGGCGAATGCGAGGTCTTCCCGAGAACCGAGACCCCGGATCCCAGACCCGAATTGAGCGTCCAGCGTTTCGGCTGTGTGCGCAACCGTTCCAACTCCGCAGCGACTTCGCGGCGCAGACGATTTAGTTCGCTCACCGGCAATAAGACCTCACCCGACAGATTGTTTTTCAATTCGCCGAGTTTGAACGGCGTGCCGCCGAGGCGGCCCAGTTGCTCGCGCAAACGTTCGGTCGTGAGCGGCTGCTTTTCGGCTTTCGCCAGCGGCATGGAGGATTCGGCTTTGGCGACATTCCCAAATTCATCGTGCGCAATGAGCGTAAACGGTTTGCCTTTGACACCATGCACTTCGATTTCGATGGGCCGCTGAAATTTCGGCGCTTCGCCCTCGAAACTTTGACGCAATCGCCGGTCCAGTTCCGGGTCGCTGGTTTTCCACAGCTTGTCCCCGACATGGACGCGTGAGAAATCAATGTCGCCATGGCCGAAACGTAGGACAGGCATCTTGCCTGTCTCCAATTTTTTTGAATTCAGAGACAGGCGCGACGCCTGTCCTACAATTTCATAAACCCTTCCGCCTTCCTCGTTTTCCTCCGGTTTGCCGGCGTCGAACACCACGCCGTCGCCCGGTTTCAACGGACCCTCGAGGCGGATGATCACGCCATCGCGCAACACGCGCGCGACTTCGCCAAGATACACGCCGCGTTTTTTGCCAAAGCGCGCATGGACGAGCTGCTGATTGTTGGTGCCGCCGAACCAGCCGGTGTGCAGGCCGCGACTAAAAGCCATTTCCATTTCGTAAAGATCATTCGGAGGGGCGAGCTCTGCGAGTCCCACTTTTTTTGAATTGGGGGCTCGTGGAACTCGCCCCTCCGACAGCTTGTCCAGCGCATTGCGGTAAATGCGGGTAATATTGGCGACGTACTCCGGGGATTTGAGCCGGCCCTCGATTTTCAGCGAGGCAACCCCGGCGTGGACCAATTCAGGCAAAACTTCCAGCCCGGCCAGATCCTGTGGACTTAACAGATATTTCCGGTTGCCGAGCGGCACGAGTTTGCCGTCGGAAACCAATTCATAAGGCATCCGGCACGCTTGCGCGCATTCGCCGCGGTTTGCCGAACGTCCGCCGAGGGCCTCGCTGGTGAGGCATTGACCCGAGTAGGCGATGCAGAGCGCGCCGTGCACAAAGACTTCCAGGGGCAAAGTGTTTGGAGTTCCGCCTTCAGGCGGTTTTACGGGGGAGCCGCCTGAAGGCGGAACTCCGAACAGCACATCCTGTTTCTGTTGGATTTTCTCAATTTCGGCAATGGAACATTCGCGGGCGAGCACGACGAGGCAGCAGCCGAGGTCGCTGGCAAATTCCACGCCGGCGGCGCTGGTGATGGTCATCTGGGTCGAGGCGTGAATTGGAAAATCGGGCGAGAGTTGCCGGATGAGCCGGCAAATGCCCGCGTCCTGCACAATTACCGCGTCAACGCCCGCTGAAATCATGGTGCGCAGGTATTTTTCGGCATCCGCGAGTTCGTTCTCGAAGACCAGCGTATTGAGCGTCACGTAGCCGCGCACACCGCGCCGGTGGAGAAATTCCATCAGCCTGGGCAAATCGGCCCCGGTGAAATTGTCGGCGCGCATCCGCGCGTTAAACTTTTCGAGGCCGAAATAAATGGCGTCGGCGCCGTTTTCAACGGCGGCGCGGGCGCAATCCCAATCGCCGGCGGGCGCGAGCAACTCCGGCAAATTGCGGATGGCGGATGGCGGATGGCGGATGGATTCAGTTGAGTCTGTGCCGGTCATTTCAGGCTTAACATTTACCACGAAGCCACGGCGGAACAAAGCATCTTCGTGCCGGGCGGCATTTTGAACTTGGCAATCAAGCCGAATGAGCCACTTTTACCCTGTGATTCATCCAACAGCCATCATTCATCCGAAAGCCAGGCTGGATGCGACCGTTCGCGTCGGGCCGTATGCCGTGATTGACGAAGGCGTGGAGCTGGGCGCGGACTGTGCCGTCGGGCCGCACGTTTATCTCACCGGGTTGACGACGATTGGCGCGCACAATCAATTTCACGCCGGCTGTGTCATCGGCGACGCGCCGCAGGATTTGAAATACCAGGGCGAGCCGACGCGCCTGCGCATCGGCGATCACAACGTGTTCCGCGAACACGTCACCATCCATCGCTCGACCAGAACCGACGGGGAGACCGTGGTCGGCTCGCATAATTTTTTGATGGCGAACGCACATATCGGGCACAATTCCCGGCTGGGCGACCACATCATCATCGCCAACGGCGTGCTGTTGGGCGGGCAGGTGATAATCCAGGATCGCGCGTTCCTTTCCGGCAATTGTCTGGTGCATCAGTTCACGCGCGTCGGCACGCTGGCGCTGATGCAGGGAGGTTCGGGCATCAGCCAGGACCTGCCGCCGTTCACGGTGGCACAACTCCGCAACGGAATTTGCGGGCTGAACGTCATCGGCCTGCGCCGCGCGGGTTTCACGGCGGAACAGCGGCTGGAATTGAAGCGGCTTTATCACGCGTTGTTCCGCAGCGGGAAAAATTTGCGGGCGGCAGTCGAGGAAGCGCAAAAAACTTTCACCAGTCCCACGGCGAAAACATTGCTGGATTTTGTCGCCGAAGCAAAACGCGGCGTGTGTGCGGACATCGGCCGTGCGGCTGGTGACAACGAAGACGAATAAGGAAGCGCGCATGTATAAAATCATTGGAGCGGATGGCAGAGAATACGGGCCGGCAACCGCCGGGCAGTTGCGGCAGTGGCTTGCCGAAGGCCGCGCCAACGCGCAGACACCAACGCTCGCTCCCGGCGCGATGGAATGGAAACCGCTCGGCACGCTGCCGGAATTTGCGGGACATTTCGCGCCGCCAATTCCGCCGGTGATCGGGCCGCTGAAGCCGGGGACTTCAACGGCGGGCCGATTGCCCAAAACCAATGCCTTTGCAACAGCAGGACTGATTTTCGGCATCTTGTCGCTTACGTCCTTCTGCTGCTGCTGCGGCTGTCCGTTCAACATTTTCGGGATCGCCTTTTCGCTCATCGGGCTGTTGCAAATCAACCGGCATCCCGAACTTTATGAAGGCCGCGGTTTGGCCATCGCCGGACTGATCCTTTCGGGCGCGAGTCTGGTTTTGGGATTCGGGCTGGCTTTGCTCCATTCCGCACTCCACCCGCCGCACATCGGATGGTATTTCAAGTCTTTTTGAACCTGAATCATGCGCGCTGAATCACAATCCGTGCCGCCGAAAATCGGCGCACCGCAGCCGCTCGCATTTTTCGCGGTGGTCGTGCTGGTGGCGGCGGCACTGGGTTCGGGCGCGGTTCTGTTTTTCTTCGATCCGGCGAAGCACGGTTTTTATCCCATCTGTTTGTTTCATACGCTGACCGGCTTGAACTGTCCGGGGTGCGGCGCGACGCGGGCGGCGTATCAGTTGTTGCACGGGCACCTGCTCCGCGCGTTGCATGACAACGCGCTGTTCGTTCTGATGCTCGCGGCATTGGCGGCGCGGGGCGCGTGGTTTGCCGCGCAAAAAATCCGAAACCGGCCGGTGGCGTTCAGTTGTGTCGCCCATGATGTTGTGGGGGCTTCTCGTCACGGTGTTTGTATTCACCGTGTTGCGGAATGTGCCGGCGTTTGCGTGGCTCTCGCCATGACACTTTGCAAGCACCTGCCCGCCAAATCGAGGCAGGGGCATTTGACGGAGTTGATCAACTTCAAGGATTTTGCGGGCCGGGATAATGGCTGCCGACCCAGATTGCATCTACGTTGCCCAGATATTGCGCGGCAAGTTTTTCCGGGGAACCGTTATCCTTGTTAGGATTTTGGCTGAGGGCATAGGTGAAAGTGGCGGCACCCAGCCATTTGTGATTCTCAACATGTCCATCGCAGAAGTTGAAATTGGCGGTGCCGGTGTGATAAGCGGCTGGCGGGTCCTCAAATATCGCATTGGAAAAGCCCAGCGCCGGTGTTCCGTTGGTCTTCATCTGCCATGAACCGATATTTTCGCCGCGACCGTCAGCGGCCTCCACCCAGACAATCCGCCCACCCGGATGGATGACCTGGGTTCGCTTCTTAAGATTGCCTGAGCCTTCACCGTTAAGGCCGCTCACTCCAGAGTAGCTGTCCCAACGAAACCCGGCCCCCACGGGTAACGTGCAAAACGGGTCGCCGGGACAATGCAGGACGTCGGTGTTGGGCGCATACTTGAACAGCGGTCCGTCCCATCGGGGGTCTGGATGGCTGTATCCCCTGTCGACTTTCCAAATTACCTGCTGATCTGGAGGCAATGTAAGCGGACAGCCACTAATATAGCTGGTCTGTACGCGCCAAATGGTCGAGTTGTCCGGGTATGTGTTCAAACCGACCAGCATATCATTGTTATCGTCAGCATACATGGTCCAGGCCAGTGCGAGCTGCTTCAGATTATTCATGCACAGGAAAAGTTTGCTGTTCGATTTTGTGGCGGCGAGCGCTGGCAGCACCATGACTGCCAGGAGGGCCGACGTCGCAAGCACCACCAATAATTCCACCAGGGTAAAAGCGGCGCGGTTCTGAACGCCGGCACTGACGGAACGCGCGGCAGCATCCGCGGATTTTTCTTTCGTGTTCATAAATTTGTTATGGCTCATGTTTTTTCAAAGCGCTCAGTTGCCCGACACGACCCGGTAAAACCGGTGGCCCGCAGTCAGCGTGGTATCAGTGAGGCATCCCTGGTTGCCAACGATGGTCACGGAACCGGGAACGGCCTGCCAGTTGCCGGCGTTCAGGTCGTCCTTGTATTCCACGCTGTAAGTCTGGCCGGGGGACACCGTCCAACTGATGATTGGGGCGGCTCCGTTGGGGGCGGTGATTGCCGCATACAAAAACGCCAGGGCGAACAGATCACCGGACTGGTTGTAATCACCGGCCGTCAGGTCCGATCCCCAACTGCGAAAAACCAGCATCCGCCCGTCACCGCTGAAAACCGGCGCGAGCGAACGATTGTTTGCCGCGACGGTGCCAAATACGCCGGCGCTGAGAATCATGTTGGTGCCGGCCGCCGCATCGAAAAGGAAGATATCCGGCACGCCGTTGGTGTCGCCCGCGACGATATTGCTCGCCGCGCTGCGATAAACCACGTAGCGTCCATCGGCGCTGACATCCGGCGAATCGGAGGAGCCAATGGCCGCAGAAGATGAACTGGCGTCGTGGCTGACCAGGATGTTGGTCTGCAGCAAAAAATCGTAGAGCCAGACTTGATTGACATGGTATGACGCTGACGCCGCGTAGGTTAGAAACCGCGCATCGGCGCTGAACTTTAGTCCGGAGTGGACGCTGGCAAGTCCGGAGACAATCGTTGAAACCAGATTCGCCGCCCGGTCCCAAACCAACAAGGAACCGGTGCTGGAGCCTGCGAAGCAGGCGATCCGGTTTCCGTCGGGACTGATTGCGACGTCGAAAATCCCGGACAGGATGGAATTGGTGGCAACCCTCGACGCAAGGCGGGTTTTCCATAAGTAAATTTTCCCCGAACTGCTTCCAGCGGTGTCGGTGAAAGCGATGAAGCGCCCGTCCCGCGTCATGGACGCACAGGACCATCCGGCGGTGGTCAGCGCATAGGTGGCGCCGGCCTG
Source organism: uncultured Verrucomicrobiae bacterium (assembly GCA_963804345.1). Classification (GTDB taxonomy): domain Bacteria; phylum Verrucomicrobiota; class Verrucomicrobiia; order Limisphaerales; family UBA11358; genus UBA11358. Next base: position 268,222 of record CAWDPX010000004.1, read on the forward strand.
CCGGTCGCGCAGGAAAAGGTTCTCCGTTCCGCTGAATGAACCGGCGGCCAGATTGCCGGCTTTGCTGACAAACATGACGAATCGGCCGTCGGAACTGATTGTGGGCGAGTAGGAATCCTGGTTCCCTTCGCCCGTGCCGGCGGCATTGGCGCTGACCAAAAAAGTCGTCTGGGTTTGAAGATCGCGCACAAAGACGTCGAGCGCATTGTTGGTGTCTCCGGTGATGAGATTGGTCGCCGCGCTGGTGAAAGCCACGTAGCGACCGTCGCCGCTGATCGCCGGATCGAACGAAATGCCCGTCGCTCCGGCTCCGCCACTGCCCACGCTCACCAAGATGTTCGTTCCCGTAAAAAGATCGCGCACGAAGACATCACGCAATTGATTTGTGTCACCCACCACCAGATCGTCCGCGTCGCTCACGAAGGCGAGGTAACGCCCATCCTGGCTGACGGGTTGCGCGGAAAACGCGCTGAAGCCATTGGGTGTCAGCGATGGCAACAGCGGATGCCTGGCCGAGATCAACTCCGTCGTGCCGGCGCTCATGTTGCGCAGGAACACATCGTAATCGCGGTTGTAGTCGTTCGACACCAGGTTTCCCTGGAAGCTCTCGAAGGCGATGGATTGGCCGTCGGCGCTCATCGCCGGGACGGTAGTTGAGTCAAGACCCGAACCCGCGCCGTTCGTGTCGGCATCCAGCAAGCACGTCGTCCCGGCAGATATGTTCCGAAGATACAAATGGCAACCGCCCGCCAAGGGATTGGTGGCCAAGTCGGATGCGCTGCTGAGGAAGGCCACCGATCGGCCATTGGAAGAAACCACCGGTGAATTGCAGAAGGCCGCGGCTGGCAACGCATTGTTGGTGTTTGCGCTGACGAGCGTGTTCATGCCGGTTTGTGCGTCCCAAAGATAAATGGCGGTGTTGGTTCCGGCCGTCCCCGCAACATTCGCGACAAACGCAATGAATCGCCCGTCGGGAGTCAGGTTCAGGCTGTGGATGTTCTCATATCCCGCCAGCGGGACGCAGGCGTTGGTATGGACGAGATCGGTCAACCCGGTGGCGATACTGTAACGCAGGACGATGCCGCGGGCGGAAGAAGCGGAAGGTGGATTTGTGCAGGTTTCGAACGCAACATAATTGCCGTCGGCGCTGATGCTCAGGTTGCATGACACCGCGTTCGTTGTGCCGGTCACGGATTGAAACAAGCTGCGCGCGGCGGTGCTGGCCCAAGTGGTGTTGCTTGCAAGCAGGTCGCGCACATAAACCTCCCCGACCACGCCCACACCCGGCACGAGATTGGTGGCCGAACTGTAGAAGGCGACGCAGCGCCCGTCCGGCGTGATGGCCGGCGAATCCGACGTGTTGGCGAAAGTAGTGGCACCGGCTGACATCGCGCCGACGCTCACGCGCCGGGTCGTTCCACTTTGAAGGTCGCGCACGAAGACATCGGGAATGCCATTGGTGTCCCCGGCAACCAGGTCAGACGCGGCGCTGGTGAAGGCCACATAACGTCCGTCCGGCGTCATGACTGAACTGGAGGAATCGCCATTGCCGCCCACACCGTTCGTGTTCGCGCTGGCCAGAATCGTCGTGCCGTTGACGAGATCGCGGACGAACACGTCGCTGGCGTTGTTGGTGTCGCCAGCCACAAAATTGTCGGCGGCACTTTCGAACAGCGCGAATTGGCCGTTGGTTGAGATGCCCGCCGGCCAGGCATCCCGGTCGCCGCCGCCGGTCCCGGTCAAATTGACACTCACCAGAGTGGTGGTATTGCTGGCGCGGTCGCGGAGATACACGTTCAGGCAGGTGGAAAGCGGCGCTTGCAACGGAAGGTTGTTGGTGCCCGGCGCCAGGTTGTTCGCCGTGCTCGCAAACAGCACAAAGCGCCCATCCTCGCTGAGGATCGGCTGGGTTGAATCGCCGCCGCCGCTGAGGGATGGCGCAAAAGATGAATCAGGCTGTGAGAGCAGTTGCAAAGACACTGCAATGGCCGGCAGGACGACGAAAGAAACGCCAAGAGCGCTTATTGCTTTCATAAGCCACAGATGGGGCAGTCCAAGTGTTTATATAAGATTGAGTTCATTTTGTCCATCCATTTCCGCTCACAGTTACTGGAGCATGACGATATAACCAACGCAAACAGGCCGCCAAGCACAGCTCCGGCGGACAATAGAGTCTTGGTGAATTTCATCAATGTTCTCCCAAAAAGTTTGCCTGAGGCCGTTTTCATATTGTTTTACGTTAAAGTCAGCACCTGTATTTGCCGCCTTTTGCCGCTTTCGTCATAACTCGCAAGCAAAGGGACGGTTCTTTCAAAAAATTTGAAGATATTCCGTAAAATTGCGATCGCCTGCCTGCCGGGAAACGCCTAGCCGGAAAAACCGCCGTGAAATTTGCTTTTGTCGGCGCGGGCCGTCGTGTTCAATCGTTGGCTATGAGTCTGACACATCCATTGACGACAACGACCTTTGAACTGCCCGGTTACCGCGTGATCAAATCGTTCGGTGTCGTACGCGGCATCATTGTGCGGTCGCGCTCCATCGTCGGAAATTTTGGCGCCAGCATTCAGGCGGTTTTCGGCGGGAACATTTCGCTTTACACCAATCTGTGCGAACGCACGCGCGAAGACGCCTTCAATCTGATGCTGACCCACGCCGGGCAGCTCGGCGCCAACGCCGTCGTCGGTGTGCGCTACGACGCAACGGAGATTGCGGTGGGCATCACCGAGGTGCTGTGTTACGGCACGGCCGTGTTTGTGGAGCAAACCGGTTAAATGAGTTGAACGAGCTGGCGCGCAGCCAAATGACTCATTTAACCAGTTACATATTCAACTTATTTAACCATCATTTAACAAACCATGTCCGGACACAGCAAATGGGCGAAGGTCAAGCATTTCAAGGGCGCGATTGACGCCAAGCGCGGGAAAATTTTTTCCAAGCTGGGGCGCGAGATCACCATCGCCGCCAAAATCGGCGGGGGCGACCCGGACATGAATCCGCGCCTGCGCATGGTGCTGCTCAAGGGCCGGATGGCGAACATGCCGCGCGACAACATCGAACGCGCCATCAAAAAGGGCACCGGCGGCGGGGAAAGCGCGAACTTCGAGGATTTGACCTATGAAATTTACGGCCCCCACGGCGTGGCGCTGCTGGTCGAGGTGAGCACGGACAATCGCAACCGCACGGCGTCGGACATCCGCAGCATCGTGACCAAGAACAGCGGCAGCATCGCGACGTCGGGCTCGGTCAGCCGGTTGTTTCACCGGAAAGGGCAAATCATCGTGTCGCGCGAAGCGGCGGGGGAAGATCAATTGATGGAACTGGCGCTCGAAGCGGGCGCGGAGGATTTCAAGGCCGAGCCGCAGGGATATGAAATTTTGACCGAACCGGGGAATTTTGAGGCCGTACACAAACGAGTTGAAGCCAAGAGCATCAAGTGTGAAGCGGCGGAAATCACGTGGTTGCCCACCCTTACTCTGCCGCTGGCCGGCGCCGCGGCCATCATGGCGGTCAACGAACTGGTCGAGGCGCTGGAGGAACATGACGACGTGAAGGAGGTTTATTCCAACGCCGAATTCCCGGAAGCATGAACCGCGCGACCTGAAGCATGAAGGCATTAAGCGCTGACAGTTTTCTCGCGCGGCTGCTGGCCGGGTTGGCGGCGGCGGTAATCCGTCATCCCCGCTGGGTTTTCTGGCCGCAGATCGGATTGTTTTTGATCTGCGTGGTTTATGCCCTTCCAAAGCCCTATGGCCATCTCGACTTTGACATGAACCAGGACAACCTGGTCGGGCCCAACCAGAAATATCACCGGAATTTTCTTCAGTTTCAAAAGGAATTTCCACAACCGGACGCCCTGGTGGTGGTGGTGGAGAGCGACAACATCGAGAAAAACCGGCAATTCGTCGAACGCATCGCCGCCAAAATGCAGGTGGAAACAAACCTGTTCCAGGATGTTTTTTACGCGCAGACCCCGATGATCATGGGTGCCAAGGGGCTGCTGTACGTGCCGGAGACGAATCTGGTGGACATAAAGACCATGCTTCACGCCGCCGAGCCGTTCATCCGGCAGTTCACCCAGACGACCAATTTGGTCTCGTTTTTTGAACAGATCAACACGGCGTTCCGCACCGCGCCACGCGAAGCCAACGCCGACACGGAATCACTGGTCAAGTCGCTGCCGGCGCTGACTCGCATCGTGACCCAGGCCACCGATTCCCTGCAACGGTCCGGCACGCCGCCTTCGCCCAACATCTTCAGCCTGGTCGGCGGCGGAGAAGACGCTGTCCTTTCAAGTTACATCACCTTTGCCAACGGCCGTATTTTTTTGGTCAAAACCCATGCCCCCAGCGAGGAAACCAACCGGGTAACGGCGGGGCGGGCGGCCGCGCCAACCCAGGACGAGCTGGACGCCCGCTCGATTGACCGTTTGCGCGAGCTGGTCAAAGAGACGCAAATGGAAGTGCCCGGCCTCAACGTAGGGCTCACGGGCGAGCCGGTCCTGGATTACGATCAAATGATGCAATCAAAAAAGGACGCCACGCTGGCCAGCATCGTGTCGCTCGTTTTATGCGCGCTGATATTCATCTACGGATACAATGAGACCGGCCGGCCCTTCAAGGCAACGCTCTGCCTGGTCGTCGGGCTGGCCTACACGCTCGCGTTTGCCGCGCTGACGATCGGGCCTCTGAACATTTTGACGGTCACGTTTGTGCCGATGCTCATCGGCTTGGGGATTGATTATGGCGTGCATTTGATCACCCGTTACGAGGAGGAACTGCGGCATGGCAAAACGGCGGAAGCCGCCCTGACGAAAGCGATGGTTTTTACCGGGCAGGGAATTTTCACCGGCGCGTTGACGACCGCGGGCGCGTTTCTGGCGATGGCGTTCACGCATTTCAAAGGCATCCAGGAAATGGGCGTCATCTGCGGCGGCGGCCTGTTGCTTTGCTTCATCCCCATGATGACCCTGCTGCCGGTGATGTTGTTGCGGGGGCGGCAAAATGTCATTGACCACCGGGCGACCGAGGATGAAGCCCGGGCGCGAATTGAAAACATCTGGCTGCAGCGGCCGTGGTTGGTGCTGGGCGTCACCGCCGGATTGTGCGTGGTGGCGTTGTTTGAAGCCCGCAAAGTCCATTTCGATTACAACCTGATCAAATTGCAGAGTCCCAGCCTGCCTTCCGTGGTCTTCGCCCACAAACTGGTGGATTCGGCGGACAAATCACTGCTTTACGGAGTGGTTATTGCCGACTCGCTGACCAATGCGGTTGATCTGGCGGAGAAATTACGGAAGCTTCCGGTGGTCGCGGATATTGAACCGCCATTTTACGGCGATTTTCTCAAGGATCAGAGCGAAAAACTCAAACTGGTTGGCCAGATCAAACAGGAAACCGCAACCCTTGCGTTCAACCTTCCGGATCCCCGCGCGGCGGATGTTTTCGAACTAAGCCGGACGCTGTACGGACTTTATGGATATCTTGGCAACGCGCTCGACGAGGTGGGAACCAACGAACCGGCCCTGACCCGGCAACTGATGGCCTTGCGGCAGGCGATTGAAGATTTGCGCAAGACGATGTTGCAGGGCGACACCCTGACGCTCGCGGAACACGCGGACAAACTGGCGCAGTTCCAGCAGGCCTTGTTTTCCGATCTGATCGGGACCTTTCAGTTCCTGCAACAACAGGACGACAGCGCGCCCTTGCGTGTCGAGGATCTGCCGCCGGCGGTGCATAACGAGTTTGTGGGTGTGACGGGAAAATTGTTGCTGCAGGTTTATCCCAAGGATGACGTCTGGGAGCGTGGGAATCAGGAGAAATTTGTCGCCGCGCTGCGGACCGTGGATCCCAATGCGACCGGCACCCCGGTGCAGTTCTATGAATACGAGACGATGATGAAAGACAGCTTTGTGCAGGCGGCGTGGTATTCCCTGACGGCCATTGCGCTCATGGTGCTCTTCCATTTCCGGAGCGTGGGCGCCGTGATTCTGGCATTGCTGCCGGTGGCCATCGGCACGCTTTGGCTGGCAGGGTTGATGGGCCGGCTGGATATTCCCATCAATCTGGCAAACATCATGACGCTGCCGTTGATCATCGGCATCGGCGTGACGAACGGCATTCACATCCTCAATCGTTTTGCCGAGGAACGCACGCCCGGCATTTTGTCGCGGAGCACCGGCAAAGCCGTGCTCGTGTCAGGGTTGACGGCCATTGCCGGTTTCGGCAGCCTGATGCTTTCCAAACATCACGGCTTGTATACTTTGGGTTGCCTGATGGCAACGGGGATTGCGACGTGCATGATTGCGGGGCTGACGTTTTTGCCGGCGTTGTTGAATTTGCTGGGCCGGTGGCGGCCGTTAATAAAACAACCCAGTGCCGACAACTCGCCGTCGACACCGGGTCAGGAGGAACCGAGGTAAAACCTCAAGTGTATAAAAAGGATAAAGAAAATTCGCAAGAAGTCAACATCAATGTTAAACCTAACCGCCAATGGCTTGAAAAGAAGCGAATCCTGTTTTCAATAACGATAACGCAAGGTGCCAACTATTTTGTCAAAGCCCTGTCAATATTCGCTCTTCGGGCCGAAAGGCACGAGTATGTTTACCCGGTCCAAAATGTTCATTCATCGGTTGCGAATCTGTTGCTTGGGCCTGGCAATCGGTATTCCATCCGCCGCCTTTGCCGGGGATGGATTTCGTGCCGGGCCACTCTTCGATCAATTTGAGCTGGTGGTGGGTTCGGGGCAACGCACCGAAGCCGCCGGGCCTTTTTTTTATGACCAGCGCAACGATTCGGAAAAAACGTGGGCCGTCCCGCCGCTGCTATCTTATGACGCCGATCCCGCAACCGAATCAAAAGAATTCGATTCGGTTTACCCGGTGCTGACTTATGAGCGCTATGGAATGGAATACCGCTGGCAGCTTGCCCAACTGCTCAGTTTTTCCGGCGGCCAGAACCCGGATGATTCAACCGCAAAACGCTTCACGCTTTTTCCGGTTTATTTTCAGCAACGCTCGTCGAACCCGGATGAAAATTACACCGCGCTCTTTCCGCTTTATGGCCGCCTTCAAAACCGGCTGTTTCGCGACGAAATATTCTTCGTCCTGTTCCCCATTTATGGCGAGTCGCGGAAGCGGGATGTTGTGACCGACAATTATCTTTATCCGGTTATCCATCTGCGGCATGGCGAGGGCCTGCAGGGATGGCAATTCTGGCCGCTGATCGGCAGTGAACACAAGGACGTGACCACGAAAACCAACGGCTTTGGCGAGACGGAAATCAACGGCGGGCACGACAAATTTTTCGCCCTTTGGCCGGTCTATTTTCACCAGAACAACGGCATCGGCACGGACAATCCGGAAAAATTCCGGGCGACGCTGCCGCTGTACAGCGTGGTCCGCTCTCCCCAACGCGATTCGACCTGCGTGCTCTGGCCGTTTTTCACCTGGATTGACGACCGTGAAAAAAATTATCACGAATGGGAGGGCCCCTGGCCGTTCGTCGTTGTCGCCCGCGGCGCGGGCAAGACCACCACCCGTTTCTGGCCGCTGTTCAGCCGTTCGCACAACGACACATTGGAAAGCGATTTTTATCTCTGGCCACTTTACATGTACAAGCGCCTGCACACCGAGGCCCTGGATCGGGAACGTACGCGCATTTTGTTTTATCTGTTTTCGAATGTGACGGAAAAAAACATCGAAACCGGTGCGGAGCGGCAGCGCGTTGATTTCTGGCCGCTGTTCACCTGGCATCACGATTTTAACGGCTGCAGCCGGCTGCAGATTCTCGCGCCGGTCGAATCAGCGTTGCCCAACAACCAGGGCGTCGAGCGCAACTGGTCGCCGCTGTGGTCGTTGTGGCGTTCGGAAAACAATCCCCGGGCCGGCACCGCCAGCCGGTCGTTTCTCTGGAATCTGTATCGCCGAGACACGGCGCCCGCGTCGAAAAAATGCTCGCTCCTGTTCGGGTTTTTCCAGTATCAATCGGATTCGGAAATGAAAGAGTTGCGGTTGTTTCATGTTCCGGTGCTCAAATGGCATGCGCAAACGGACCGCGCGGTAAAATAAATTATGTTTGAAAACATCGGTGAAATTTTCCTGTTGTTTTGGCGTACGCTGCTGTCCCTGCCGATGGCGTGGCGGCAGCGGCAGAAGGTCTTCGACCAATTTTTTGAAATTGGCAACGCCAGCCTGCTGATGGTTTGCGTGCTGTCGTTTTTCATTGGCGCGGTCATTGCGCTGCAAACCGGCCCGGTGCTGGTCGAACGCGGTCTGGCCAGCGCTGTCGGCGGCATCGTCGGCATCTCGTTGGCCAAGGAACTGGCGCCGGTGATGATGGCCATTCTCATCGCGGGCCGCATTGGTTCGGCGATGGCGGCGGAAATCGGGTCCATGCGCGTTTACCAGGAGATTGACGCGCTGCGCACCATGAACATCAACCCGGTTCATTACCTCGTGCTGCCCCGGCTGATCGCCATTGCGGTTGCGCTGCCGATGCTCGTGGTATTTGCGATTCTGGTGGGCTGGCTGGGCGGCGCGGTCGTGGCCGAGACCAACAGCCACATCGAGATTCCCTTTCAGGCCTTTTGGGCCAATTTGCGCGACGTGGTCGAATTGAAGGACGTGGCCAATGGCGTGTTCAAAAGTTTTTGCTTCGCGCTGATCATCGGCGTGGTCTCGTGTCACCAGGGGCTGGCGACCATCGGCGGGCCGCGGGGCATTGGCCGCTCGGTCACGAAGGCCGTCGTCAATTCCATCATTCTGATCGTGATTTTTGACTATGTGCTCACGCGCGTTCTGCTGAAATAATGAACACCGCAACCCCCAACCATTCCGGCGTCAGCCTTCAGGTGCGCGGCCTGCGCAAAAGTTTTGACGGGCAGGAAGTGCTCAAGGGCCTTGATTTCGATGTGAAGCCGGGAGAAATTTTTGTCATCATGGGGCCGAGCGGCAGCGGCAAAAGCGTGTTGCTCAAGCAGCTGATCGGTCTCGATCCGCCCGATGCCGGCGAAATCCTCATCAACGGCGAATCCATCCAATCGCCGGAAATTGCCAGCAAATACCGGCTCGCGCTCGTGTTCCAATCCGGCGCCCTGTTCAGTTCGCTGACCGTCGGGGAAAACGTCGGGCTTTACCTGAGCGAGCACCGGCTCAAACCGCCGGAGGAAATCGCGCGCATTGTCGCGGAAATGCTGGATACGGTCGGCCTCAAAGGCACCGAGGACAAAATGCCCAGCGACCTTTCCGGCGGCATGAAAAAGCGCGCCGCCATCGCCCGCGCGCTGGTCATCGAGCCGCAACTGATTCTTTATGACGAACCGACGAGCGAACTCGATCCGCTTTCGTCCGTTGTCATCGGCGAGGAAATTCTCAAACTCCAGCAACGCATTCACGTCACGTCGCTCGTGGTGTCGCACGATCGCGATCTCGCGTTCGGCGTGGCCGACCGCATTGCCGTCATCAATGAAGGCCGCATTCTCACCATCGGCACGCCGGAGGAAGTAAAGCGTTTCGATGACCCGCTCGTCCAAAATTTTTTGCGCGCCGATTTTAAACGCGAACCGCAATCCAAAAGCTTATGAAAAATTCACTCGAAACCCGTTTGGGCGTTTTTGTGGTCCTCGTGGCCATGGCCGCCGTGTTCATTGTTGAAACGCTGGGCGGCCTGGCCTCCCTTCACGGCGGCTACCGTGTTCGCGCGCTGTTCAATACCGTGCAGGACCTGAAGGTCGGCAACAGCGTCAAAATGGCCGGCGTGGAAATCGGCCGCGTCGGAAAGATTGCGCTCACCGGCAACAAGGTCGAAGTCACAATGAAGCTTCATTCCGACGCCGTGGTGAAGACGGACAGCAAGGCCGTGGTCAAATTCACCGGCTTGATGGGACAGAATTTTGTTTCCATTGACTTTGGATCAATGGACGCGGCCCGGGCGGTTGACGGCGCGGTGCTCGCCACCGAGGAGCAACCCGACCTCAACGCCGTCATGGCCAAGCTCGACAGTGCCGCCACCGGCATTCAAAACCTCACCAAAAGTTTCACCCCTGACACCATAGACAATCTGCTCGGGCCGCTGACTGATTTCGTCAAACAAAACAGCGGCCACATCAGCGGAGCCATCTCCAACATTGAAAACATTTCCGGCCAGATCGCGAGCGGGCAAGGCACGGTGGGAAAACTCATTTACACCGATTCGCTGTACAATTCCGCGCTGATCACCGTGACCAATCTGCAGGACACCGTGACCGAAGTGCGCCAGGTCGTCAACGGCATCAGCGATGGCAAGGGCACTATTGGCAAGCTGGTGACCGACGAAACACTTTACAACGCGACGACCGCCTCAATGACGAACCTCGACCAGATATTGCGGAAGGTAAATCAGGGCCAGGGCACGATCGGCAAGCTCGTCAACGACCAGGAATTCTACAAAAACGCCAAGCTCTCGCTGCAAAAACTGGATAAAATGGCCGATGGTTTGGAAGACCAGGGACCGCTGACTGTCATCGGGATCATGGCGAACAATTTGTTTTGATGCCATTTCCCGATAATAATCGGCATCCATTCCAGACGGTAGGGCCGCGCTGCTGCGCGGCATCAAACCAAGCGGCGCAGCAGTGCCGCCCTACCAGGCAATGATCGGATTACGCCAGACCGAGATTTTTCAAGACCCGCACGGTGGAGCGTGATTTGTTCAGCGTGTAAAAGTGCAGCCCCGGGGCGCCGGCACGCAGCAATTCCTCGCACTGTTTCGTGGCGTATTCGATGCCGAATTCCGCGGCGGCTTCGTCATTGCCTGCCAATTGATCGAGTTTTGCCCGGAGGGGCGGCGGAATCTTCGCGCCGCAAAGCTGCGTGAATTTCGTGATTTGCGACGCGCTCAAAATCGAAATGATGCCGGGCACAAGCGGCACGTCCACACCAAGCTGGCCGGCAACATAATCGCGAAATTCAAAATAGTCGGCGTTGTCGAAAAACAATTGCGTGAGGACGAAGTCCGCGCCGGCGTCCGTTTTTTCCTTCAAATGCCGCCAATCAGCGTGTTTGCCGTCCTTACAGGCAACGTGGCCTTCGGGGAAACCGGCGACGCCGATGGAAAAGTCGCCCGACTCACGGATGAACCTGACGAGTTGCGCGGCGAATTCAAAACCGCCGGGCGCGGGCTGGTATTCACCCCCTCCCGGCGGATCGCCGCGCAGCGCGAGAATGTTTTTGCAACCGAGTGAGCTGATTTTCTCCAGGAGTTCCCGCACCTGTTCGCGGGTGTGCCCGACACAGGTGAGATGAGCCAGCGCGGTCAACCCGTGCTGCCGCTGGATGCGATCCACGATCATCAGCGTTTTGTCGCGCGTGCTGCCGCCGGCGCCGTAGGTGACGGAGCAATAATCAGGTCTGGCCTGGAGCAGGGCGGGGATTTGCTTTTCCAAAAGATTGCGGTCCCCTTCGTCGGTCTTGGGCGGGAAAAACTCAAAGGAAATGACGGGCCTTCGCCGCGCCGGAGTGTTCGCCGTTTCGATTTCAGATTTGCGGTTGGCGGCCTTGCTGGCATCCGCCCAATTTGAGGCTTCGGCCACGCAGGCGGGCCGGTTGGCCGCCCGTTTCGCCGCGTAAATATCACGAATGAATTGCATCTGGACGGCGGATTATTGGCGGAAGCGCGAAGGAAGCCAAGTTTTGAAATACAAAGGTAGCAGCCGACGTGAGCCGGCACTGACTTTCTCCTGTGAAAAATATGAGCGGACTGACGTCCGCTGCTACTAAATCTCAGGATGAAACCAAAAGCCCCTTCCGGTGGTGCCGGAAGGGGCATAATGATTCAACTCAAACTAGAACTGATAGACGGCCTGCAACGCAACCATGATGGCGTTCTCCACCGGAGTGCCGCCGCCGCTGAGGTTGCCGCCATAAATGTCAGTACTGGCGTGATCCCAGCGGAATTCAAGCCGGGTCAGCACGTTGGCCCACAGGTTATACTGGAGGGTGCCTGTGAAAGCCACGGCGCTTTGTTCAGAAGCCTGGCCAGGAAAGCCATAAATGGTGCTCAGGTAGTTCTTGGCCCACTCGATGCGTCCATTCAAGGACATCTTGGGAGTCGCTTGGAAATTGACATAACCTGCCAGCGCCCATGGGTTGCCTGTCCCACCAAAGCCCGGATGCTGATAGTCAGTCAGATAGTCAAACGACGCGCCCAGCTTCAATGCTGCATTAGGCGTTGGCAGCGTGCCACCCACATACCAACTGGTCGTGGCATCGGTACCGAAGGGAGAGGTCGTATCGCTGTAATCACCGCTCACCACACCACCAGACAATGTCGCGCCGGAGGCCCAGCCCATACTCTGTGGGGCCGTTAACGTCAATGCGCCCATGTAGGTCTTGAAGGAATCAGACGCTCCGCCAACCGTATGTGTGCTTTGATCATTCATGACCGGCCCCTTGCTGTCAGCGATGCCGGCGGTAACCGACAGCGCATCACAAAACTTATAAGTTGCCGTCAAACCGGTGTGGGTTGTCGGCTCCATGGTATAGCCGTAGGAATGAGTGTAATTTGGATTCAACGGCGAACTGGTGGATTCGTAACCGATGATGGTGTCGAACACGCCGAGTTTCCAATCAATACCGTTGCCCACCGGGGTGCGCAAGGTGACATAGGCCTGACGAATGGCAACATCGTTGCCAAGGGCGCCCCCGCCATTGTTGTTCAAAATACTATTCTGTCCGCTGGTTCCCAACGTGGTGGCATCCTGACCGAACCAAAGTTCGACATGATAACCGGAAGCCCAAGGGCTTTCATCCTCTGGCTTGTCAAGAGCGAGGTCAATCACGTTGAGATTGAACCCATTGGCCTTGGAAGAGGTGGCCGTAGGGCTTCCAACAATTCCTTGGGGGGAGTTTTGGAAAGCGACCGGGGCGACACTGGCGCCACCTGACGGATTCCACTGGATTGAGGTATCTACATAACCACTGAGGGTGGTGTTTGAGAGCGCAGTTTGAACCTGGCTCAATTTAGTTTCGTCTGCGCGAGCCGCCGAGGCAAGACTGACCACCCCGATGGCTGCGAGACCCACTGTCCATTTATTAAACTTCATCTGGTTCCTCCGATGTTGTTTGTTTGATTGGTTTCTCTTTTTAGTGCCTCTGCACTTCAGGGCAAAAACTCATTTACCCCGGCACCAAATGGTGCAATTGCGATGAAAATAGGAGAATCCCAATAATTTTACAACATTTTTTTTAGGGAATCACACTATTGCAAAGCTTTCAAGACCAACGCTTTGTGTTGTCGCCGGCGTTTCCAATCCGATTATGTGCAGTGATTGTGTGAAGTTCGGGCATTCATAACCATGCCAGTCTTTGGATGTTATGGATTCTGCTTCATCGAAATTTAGCCGGCCGGACTGGAACAAATTGTGCTTTGTCAGACGGCGGAAGCCCAATGGCAGGGATGCGATTGGGGGGAGTTTTGAGAGCGGTTTTATTGCGAAATCAAAGATATGCCATCATATGCTTATTCAGCCCGGGAGACGGCCACCGGCCGGGAAATCAACAGCACGGTCGAAGCCGTGACCGAACAGGCCGCCATTGCCGCGTTGCTCAACCGCAACCTTTTGGTGGTGTCCATCCAGGAAAAGATCTCCAAACGAGGCAAAATGAAGGGCGGCGCAGTGGCACTGGCCGACCTGGTCGTTTTCACCCGCCAGTTGGCGACGATGATTGAGGCGGGCATTGCCATCGTGCAGTCCCTGCAAGCGCTGGCGGACCAAACGCCCAACAAGGTCATGCGCGACGTGATTCGGGACGTCTGCACGCGGGTGGAAAGCGGCGAAAGTTTTTCCGAGTCGTTGCAAAAGCATCCCAAGACGTTCAACCGCCTTTACTATTCCATGGTGGCGGCGGGCGAAAAAGGCGGTTTGCTGGCCGAGATTCTCGCGCGCCTGGCGACCTACCTGGAAAATGCCGAACGCCTTCGCAAAAAGGTCAAGACCGCGCTGATGTATCCGTCGGCCGTGACCATCGTGGCGATTTCCATCACGATCTTCCTGCTGGTGAAAGTCGTCCCCACCTTCAAGGAAATTTACTCCGGCTTCGGCGCGCAGTTGCCCGGGCCAACCCAGTTCCTGATTAATCTCAGCGACGCCATCAAAAAATATCTGCTCTTGTTCATCATCGCCGGGGCCGCGGCCATATGGGGCTGGTTTCATTTCATCAAGACCAAACCGGGACGCTTGTTTTGGGATTCCCGCCGCATCAAGCTGCCGGTTTTCGGCCCCATCGCGCATAAAGTTTGCCTGGTCCGCTTCACGCGCACGCTCGCCTCGCTCGTTCGCAGCGGCGTGCCCATCCTGGAAGTGCTGCAAATCGTCTCCAATACCGTCGGCAATGTCGTCATGGAAAAAGCCATCAAGACCGCCGCCCTCGACATTGAACGGGGCGAAGGCATTTCCGCCGCGCTCGGCAAGAACCCGATTTTCCCCAGCATGATCATCCGCATGCTGAGCGCCGGCGAACAAACCGGCAACATTGACAACATGCTCGAGCGCGTCTCGAACTTTCTCGACGAAGAAATCGAAACCACGCTCTCCGGCCTCATGTCGCTCCTCGAACCCATGCTGATTTGCTTCCTGGGAGTGGTCATCGGCGGCATGGTCGTTTGCATGTTCCTGCCCATCTTCAACCTCGCCAACATCGTCAACGGCGGACACTGATCAAACTGGGGACGCGGAACACACAAGCCGCCGGCCGAATTCATTTCGTCCGGCGGTTTTGCTTTTCAAACTGAAACCGTTTTGGCCGGCTGCGGCTGAATGATTTTGATTTTCGGATGGCGCGCGCGGATTTGTTCCTCAAACCACTGGCGCGAATCATCTCCGCCGTGGCCGAGCAGGATTGCGCGCGGCGAAACCTGCCCGACAAACTCCAGCAAATCTCCGCGGTTCGCATGCGCGGTCAAATCGAAATCCAGCACTTCGCACTTGCGCGTTACCCGGCCGGCGCCGGGGCTGAACACAAACGTTTCGCCAGGCCTGGCCGCCTTCAAGCGTCCGCCCGGCGTGTCCGGGTCCGCGTAACCGACGAAGAAAATGGATTGCCGTTCATCGCCAATCATGCGCGCGGCGAGGTTGTGCGCGGCGGTGTTCTCGCTCATCATGCCGGCGGTAATCACAAAGAGGCGCCCGCCGGTAAGCTTCATTTGTTCCGCCTGTCCCTGTTCCAGCACGATGAGTTGCAGCGCTTCGTGCAGTTGCAAACTCGTGTGCTGCCGGTGCGTCCGGTGCGCCTCCAGATCGTAGATTTCCGTGAAGACGCGGCCCAGTCCGCCGATGTAAACCGCCTGCGGCTTCAATTTGCCCGCGCGCATGAGCAATGCCAGCAGCGCCAGAATCTCCTGCGTGCGCCCCAGTGCGAACGACGGAATCAGCACACAGCCCTTGCGTTTGAGCGCGTGCTGGATCGCCGCGGTGAGCCGCTCGATTTCGCCTTCGCGCGAAAAATCCGGCGGCGTGGCCCGGTTGCCGCGCGTCGTTTCCATGATGAGCACGTCGGCCTTCACGTCTTCAAACCGCGCGGCCCGCAAAATCGTCTGGTCGTGAAAGCAAACGTCGCCGGTGTAAAACAGCGTCTCCTTTTTGCCGCGGACCAAAAGGCCCGCCGATCCCAGCGTGTGGCCGGCGTCGAAAAATTCCAGCGTCGGCGAGGCAAACCCGGCGCGGGTCTTGTGAAACGCCGCCCATTCGACTTCGCGATTGTATCGGAACCCCTGGAACAACGGCGCGAGGTCGTCCACCTCGTCATGCGTGTAGAGCGGATATTCCCGGATGCCCAGCTCGTCGCGCTGGCGCGTCATCACGTTCACCGAATTGTGCAGCACGCGCTCGACGATGAAATAGCTCAACTCGCTCATCAGCACGTGCGCCTTGGGGAAATGCCGGCACGCCACCGGCAGCGCGCCGACGTGGTCATGATGGCAGTGCGAAATCGCAATCGCGTCCACCTCCACATTCCCCGCCTTGCCGAACAGCGGCAGCCCGTCGCGGCCTTCGCGCTTGGGGTGCATCCCGGCATCGAGCAAAATGCGGTGGCCGTCCACCTCCACCAGCCACGCGCTCGCTCCGATGTCCGTGTCGGGATTCAGATTCGTAATGTTCACAGACTAATTGAACCACAGATGAACACCGATGGACACAGATAAATCAGAATGGAGGAAGAGGAAACATTCAACGCTCAACATTCAACTTCCAACGTCGAAGGTTCAGCGATGCCCGGTTCCGTCTCTTGGGCGTTGAATGTTCAGAGTTGAATGTTGAATGTTCCCCCCCCCATCACTTCGCCGGATACCGCCAGACCCAGTCGCCTTTGCGATTGTCCACCGTGTCGCTTTTGGTGAGACCGACAACCCCGCCATCATCCGTTTCATTCCAGCCGACGGAGTAGAGCACGAACTGGCCATCCGAAGTGCGGCGATAATGCAACGGCTGGCCATTGATAATGTCGTGCGGCAGTTTGGCGATGAATTGCGTGGCTAGTACATCGAGCGATTCGGGATATTCGCCGTGCGCCAGCCGGTAACGCTCCAGCGCGACGGCCACCTGGGCCAGGTCCACGGCAGCCTGACCGAAGGCAAATTTTCTTGTAGCACTACCCAGAGCCGGCAGCAACAGTCTCTCAATCATGTTGAACGGCGTGACGTGTTGGGTGTCGGCTACAACTGCGGCATCAGCCCGTCGGGTGACTGCCGGCGAAATAATCCCCTGATTTACATCCGCCGCTGGTAGATAAAATTCCACCATCGGGCGGGTGCAATGAAGTTGATTTTGGTAAAACCAGCCGCTGGGAATTAAGCGGCTGAGGCTAAACACCGAAGCCGGGGATGAAGGGGCACCTTCGCTATACAGATTTTGAAGTTGCCCCGGATGGTGTCGCAGATAGTCAAAAAAACCGACTTGGCATAGCACCATTTCCCCGCGCATGGCCAGTTTGTAGTCAGAAAGTAAATCCAGCTTGGTCAGTTCTTGGCGAGTTGGGCAAGTTGCGCATCCGACCATTTATGTTCCGCCGAACCCTCCCAAACCGGCTGGAGTGCGATATTCACCATCGCCAGGCGCACCAGGTGCGAAATCAAAATCGGTTCGTTACGGATGGAATCCACCAGACGCAACATGAGTTTTACATCGGCCAGCGCCTGGTCGCTTTGTCCGTTTTGCAATTCGGCAAGAGATCGGAGTTGTAAAACTTGGGCGCATCCTTTCAACCCCGCCAGATGCGGCAACATCATCGCCCAAGTGTCTTCTTTGTCATACTCCAGCGGAAACCGCGAGCAAGGCAATTGGCCGCTCTGGCGCAATTCCTCAATCGTCGAAGTATATTTACCCAATGCGAGCAACACGTCGGCGGCAGGAGTTTGCGGCTGGGGGGAGACGGGAAACGTGTTCGTTTTGGCTGCCGGGGCGCGGTAATATTGTTGCCAGACATTCAAGTCACTGGCTCTCGCCGTTCGCCAATCACCATTGGTCGGCCATGCCAACAACGAACCGTCGCCATAAAGGCTTATTTGCAGCCGGTTGACGATGTTGGTATTCCGTGACCGCAAAGCATGCCCGTTTTTGTCCAGAAGCGTTTCGTAACTGCTGGCGACAACCGGTGTTAACGCAAAATTCTGGTCGTCAGGGACAGGCAAGGGCACCACGCTGGCGCGGTCAAATTTTTCTTCTCTGGCTTCCCACTCGCGTTTGAATTTTTCCCAGTCGTGTTTGCCGCGCCAGTCCTCCTCGGCGTAAATCAGCGCAATCAAAGTGACGAGGCACGCGAGGCCGAAAAGAGTCCGGCACAAATTGCGCTGACAGAAAAGCCAACGGATGAAAAGAAATAACAATGCGGTTATCGCGCCGCTCGCTGTCCCAGCGATAACAATGCCCCCATCGGCCCGCCATTGCCACGGATCTAAAATTATTATCCCCAGCAGCGAAACAACAAAAGCCAGGCCGGTTGCCAGAACCAGCCACCCCAAAAACGCGCTGCGCCCTTTCCACGATTTTTTCCAGATGCTTTTTGGTTTTTCGTTCATAATCTTCTGCTTTCGGAGGGGCGAATTCCACGAGTCCCCATATCGTTTTGAAAGTCAGGGGCTCGTATAACTCGCCCCTCCGGTTATATCAAACCGCCACAATCTCCGCGCATTCGCTGCGCGGCTGCGGCGCAAAAGATTTGAACCGGTCGGCTTCGCGCGTGTCACGCGGGCCGATCAATTCCGCCAGCATTCGCTGCTGTTGCCGCAATTCCGCCACGACTTCCGGCGATGGCGGCGCGGATCTTTCCGCCATGACCGGCGATGGGTCACGCATGGAAAAATTCACCGCCAGAATCAAAATCCAGACCGCCGCCAGACCCGCCCAGGCCCGCGGATGAGGCCATAGGAGGGTTGAAAGTTGAGCGTTGAGGGTTGAGAGCAACCTGCGCAAAGTCGTAGCCGCGAATGTGAATTCGCGGACTGGCCGGCTCCGCCGATTCACATCGGCGGCTACCAGAATTTCCCCGCGCCATTCAGCGGGAATTTCCTTCAGCGGCTGGCGCTGGAGTTTTTCTTCGATATTGTCCGGTTTCATTTTGGGAAAGTGGATGTTAACGCGGAGACGCAGAGAACGCCGAGGTTCGCAGAGAATATCAGATCAAAATCCCTTCGCGTTGCTCCGCGTTCTCCGCGCCTCTGCGTTAAGAAAATTCTTTGTCTGGTGTTCATTGCAGCCATTAAAATTATTTGATCTCTTCATACAATGGATACAATGGACGCAGCCGCTCGCGCAATTTGTCTAAGCCATAGCGATACCGGCTGGCCGCCGTGTTCAACGGGATGGCCAGCGCCTCGGCGATTTGCTCAAAGGTCAGCCCATCCCACAGTTTCAAATGCACCACGGCGCGCTGGTCTTCCGGCAATTCCGCCAGCGCTTCCGCCAGCGCGGTGCGAAAGTTTTGTTCGTCCGGGTCGCTGGTCGGCGCAAAAGGCGAGATGCTTTCAGTGGCGAATTGTTCGCGGGTTTTGTCGCGGGTGCCGCGTCGGCGGATCAAATCAATCGCCGCGTTGTGCGCCAGCCGGATGAGAAACGCCCGCTCATCCCGCACACCAGCCAGCAATCCCGGATCGCGGGCGAGTTTGACGAAAACGTCCTGGAGCAGGTCGCGCGTGTCGGCCTCGTCGCGGGTCAGGTTCAGGAGAAAGGCATAAAGCGCTTGGGCGTGCTCGTCGTAGAGCCGTTCGAGGTCGAGTCCGCACATGTTTGACTGTATGACGCGCCCGGCGGGGAAATTTGTCTAGCCGGAAATGTTTTAACCCTCGATGCACGCATTGGGATTATGACCAATGCGAGTGCGCTTCTCCCCTGTAAAGTGTTTTTACAAGTGTCTCCATTGTAATTAGATAACAAATCTTTGATTCAGGTGAATCAAAGTTTTGCAAGACATTTCATCCATCTCTGTTCATGGAGAGAACGTTCCGTTTGGGTCACTGTTCCCTGGGCGATGAGTCCATTTTACAAAGGAAATGCCGCCCGGTCGTCAGAAACAGCGCGGCCAGAAGCAGCACGGGGACCAGAATCACAAACGCCAGATACAGCAGGATGTAAACCGTCGCCAGAAATGTGCCCAGCTTCACGTTCACGGCCGCCGAGCCGACTGTTCCGTTAAGCGCGCTGGTGAATTCCCGCAGCCCCGCGAGATGCGCCAGCAGAAACAGTCCGCTGAGCCCCAGCGCGCGTTGCAACAAATCCCGGGCCGACAAAAATTCGGCCCGCCGGAAAATCGCCAGCTTTTGCCAGAAAAGTTTTATCATGGTTTTGCCCCCGATTTCACCTTTTGCCAGAGCGGCCCGAGCGTGGCGGCATAAAGCAAGGCGGCGTCACCGACCTGATTGCTCGCACAGTATTTCAGCCGTCCGCCGGTCCGCAAGGGGAACCCGGCAAAATCCAGCGTGGCGGCGAGCGATGCGAGGTATTTGCTGTCGTCGAACGTACTGGCGCCGATAAAGGCCATGCCGCTCGAACCGGCGCTGATTTCAAACCACGGAATAATCGGACCGGAATCAATATTGGCCTCGCCTTTCCATGATTCCGGCCATTCATGCGCGTAACCGAAACCGAGCGTGATTGCGCCGAGTTCCTTCCGGGCGCGCTGGTATTGATCGCGGGCGAAATCCTCGTCCAGCAGTTGCAGGCTATGCGCCACCATCCAGATGCTCGAACCTTCCGGGCCGGCCAGCGGCGTGCCGTCCGTCGTGAAGCTGGAAACCAGCAGCCCGGAGTCGCGATGCACAAGCTTTTGTTTGGCCATGGCCAGCCAGGCGCGGATCAAGGCCGAATGATCGCCGCCGTCGAGGTAATCGGCCATCTTGATGGCATCCAGCGCGACGCAATGGTCGAACATCCAGCATTCATCAGGATAACTCTCCAGCATCATTCGCGGACTATTCTGGAAGCGTTCGACGATGGCGTTCACGCGTTCGGTCAACAGTGGTTTGTATTCCGGTTTCTCCTCGATCGCCCGGCGCGAGGCCAGCATCAACGCAATCTCGCCGTCCAGAAACAGGCTGTGCGCCGGCTGCACCAGGTAATGCCGTTCCTTGGCGTAAGACATCAGAAAGAAATACATCCCCTCCTGTTTTTCGAGCCGGAGAGTTTCGTCAATGATTTGGTCCATCGTCCGGAGGTAAAGCGGTTTTGACACCGGCTCCCGCAAGGCCATGTTGGCCAGCGACCAGACCAGATAGCTGCGTCCCATGAAATCCCATTCGGCATTGCTGGCCCGCATTCTGTTCAGTTCCTGGTCCCGCAACGCCGGGTCGGTACAGAGTTGCAGATGCCGGGCCGCGAGCTGGCGCGCCTTGGGCGAGAGCCCTTGGTTTTGGCGGAAGTCCGAAAGCGACCGGGTGAAAACGAGATGCAGGCACGGCAGCCAGATGGCCGCTGCGACCACCAAAGCCGCCAGCCCGGCCAGAATTCTTGCCATTCGCGATTTCATAAAAATACCGATCGGCGTGCAACTTCAAGGCCGGGTTCGGGCGCTCTCATCTTTATATTTACAGTGACCACTTGCCCCGCAGATTCACAAGGATATTGTGAACGGAATTCGTTCGCGATCCCGCCATCCGCAGGAATACAGCCAGGTTTGTTTTTCATACGCTTGCAGGAAATGGCATGCTGCCGGATGCGGTCAGCATGCCTGCGACATGGATTGACTTCGTTTTCGCCAGACGCCGCCGGAACGCCAGATGCCGCCAGCGCGTCATTTCGACCAAGGGTCGCCAAACCGCGTGAACCAGTTGGTGTTTGATGAGAAAACGCCAGAGGCGGTTCGAACGTTTGTAGAGATAGCAGCCGGCGAAATAAGCGGGCAGCGCCGCCAATTCCACGGGCCGCCGGCGCCAGATGGACGCGTGCGAAAACAACCGGCGATAGAGCCAGTCGTAGCCGAGCAACAGATCCTCCGGCGTCATGTGCTTCGGCTGGAAAACAACGTGCGCGGTGTCGTATTTCCCCCAATCTCGATGCAGCAGCCGGCCTTCGGCTTCCATCTGCCGGAACAACGGCGTGCCGGGATAGGGCGTCAAAATGTGAAAGGTGGCGCATTCCATCCGGCTGGCCACGATCCACTGTGCCAGCGTGGTGAACGTATCCTTCCGGTCGCCATCGAATCCCACGACGAAACTGCCGTTCACCTGAATGCCGTGATCGTGGAAAATTTTTATCCGCCGCGCATAATCCTCCGTCCGCGGCGTGCGCTTCCGGGCGTCCGCCAGATTTTGGTCCGTGAGCGATTCGAATCCGATGAATACGCCCGTGCAACCCGCCAACGCCATCTCGCGAACCAGCGCCGGCTCGTCCGTTACGTCGAGAGTGACGGCGGCGCTCCAGATTTTTTCCGCCGGTCGCAGCGCGCGGCACAACTCGCGGAGGTAATCGCGCTTCGAGCCGAGATTGTTGTCGGTGAAAACCGCGTACGGCTGGCCATCGTCTTCAAACTGGCGGCGGATGTCCTGCGGGTCACGCACCCGATACGGCATGCGCAAACCGTCGGTGGCCAGATAGCAGAAGCCGCAGCGATTGTGACAGCCGCGCGTGGCGATGAGGCTCGTGGAGGTCAAAAAACTCTTTCTGGGCAACAACTCCCGGCGCGGCGGCGGGTCAAGGTCATAAGGCCGCTCATACGCAGCTTCATAATGCGACTTCAATTCGCCGCGCTCAACGTCATGCAGTATTTCCGGCCAGAGCTGCACGCCATCGCCGACGGCGATGGCATCCGCGTGAAAGCGGCCTTCTTCCGGGCACGATTGCATGTGCATACCGCCGAGCACCACCTTGCTGCCCCGCGCGCGATACCAGCCCGCCAGTTCATAGGCTCGCTTGGCAAAAGTCAGATGCACGGTGATGCCCACCACCTCGGGCAGCGGATGGATCGGCGGCGGGCCTTGCAACAGATTTTCATCCCAATATTGCACGCGCCAGCCAGGCGGAGTCGCGCCCGCAATCGAAGTCAGCGCGAGGCTCGGCGTCAACACGTGTTTGCCGAAGCTGCCATGCGGTGACTTCGGGTAAAACGGGTTGATGAGCAATGCGAACCGGCGCTCGATCATTCCGGAAACCGCATGGGCTTCCAAGGACGGCGGGATCGTCATTTCCCGCGGCAGCCAGAGCGGTTTGCGTGGTTGATAAAACGGGTCGTCAGGCACGCGCTCAAGCAAACCGGATAGCCGCGGAATGTTCATGTTCCTCCCTGGGTTGTGCCGATTCGTGATGCGACGGGTGGATGTTGCCGGCAAATTCCTTGAGCCGGGTTTCGACTGCGCACACTGTTTTGTCGGGCGTGGACGTGCCGGCGGTGATCCCGATCGTTTCTGTATTAACGAACCAATCGGCCTGCAAATCATCGGCGGTTTGAACGTGATGCACACGGGCGCAAAAACGGGAGCAGGTTTTGACCAGCTCACGCGTGTTGTTGCTGTGCGCGCCACCAATGACGATGACCATGTCGCATTTGTGCGCCAGTTCAATGGCCGCGTTCTGCCGCTGTTTCGTCGGCTGGCAAACCGTGTCAATGAAACACACTTCCGAGTCCGGAAAGCGCCCGCGCATCAGCCGCACGAGCTGCCGGACCCGGTCAATTGGCTGCGTGGTCTGTGCCACCACGCCGAAATCGCGGCCGCTCGCAAAGTTTTGCCACGTCTTCCTCGTCCAGCACCACGTCGAACGCATCAAGGTCTCCAGTCATGCCGCGCACCTCGACATGGTTGCGCTTGCCGATGATGACCGGATGAAAGCCCTCGCGCACGAGCCGGGCAACGGCGCGATGCGCCGCGTGCACGAGCGGGCAGGTTGCCTCGATCACGTTCAGGCCGCGCCCGCGCGATTCAGTCATCGCGCGTTCCGAAGCCCCGTGGGCTGTGATCATCACCGTTTGCGTGCCGACCTCGGCGGGTTGCTGTGCCAGGCGGACGCCCCGCGCCCGCAATGCCGCCAGCACGGTTTCGTTGTGAACCAGATCGCCCAGAATGGTCAGGGGTTCCCGCTGCGCGGTTTCCAGCGCCAGCGCGATGGCGTCGCGTACCCCAAAGCACATGCCCAGTTGTTCGGCTCGGATGATTTTCATGGTGGACTGACTGGTAGCGCAGGCTGGCAGCCTGCTGTATCGCCGATTGGCAATCGGCAGCGTTGCGGCGTGAAGGGAGGTTGCGGGCTGCCAGCCCGCGACACGGCAGACTGCCAGTCTGCGCTACGTTCGTCTGTTGTTTTCATATTCACTTTGTGTCACAAAGTAAAAGACCGCGCAGATTCAAATGTGTTCAAAGAAATCTCATTTGGGCCGGTTTTGCCGGACGATTTGCTCCAGCAGATTGATGTAATCAGCGAAGGCTTTGCGGCCGGGCGCCGTGAGCGAGCAGGTGGTGAGCGGGCGGTTGTTTTGATACGACTTGGCCACCGCCACGTAGCCTTCCTGTTGCAGGGCGCGGATGTGCGTAGTGAGGTTGCCGTCGGTCATGGCCAGCGCGTCGCGCAGCTCGGTGAACGACAGTTCCGGCGAGGCGGCGAGCATGGACATGATGGCCAGCCGGCCCTTCTCGTGAATCACGCGGTCGAGCTGCAGATACGGTTCCGGGTTCACGCCGCATTCTTTCCTTTTTCGGTCAGATACAAATACGCGCCGTAGGCCAGATGCAGCACGCCGAAGAAAAAGCCCATCAGCCAATTCGCATTTAAATCAAAATTGATCAAAATTTGTGGGAAAAGGCAAAAGAGATTGCAACTACAAATGATATACACCCATGCAAAAGGTCTTATTCCATGCGGCATGAAGAAACCGGCTGAATGTAAAGCGAGACCATAGAAAAGCATCCATATCAGCGTCATGGCCAATGTAAATCCATCGTTTCCGTTGGCAATCACCAGATGCAAACTCAAGCACAGTCCCGCCAGCAAAGGTGGCAGCAAAGCCTGGGCGACCCGCCGCGTTGGCGGCGACCAAAACGGTTCGTGATCCTTGAGTGCCTGCTGGCGTGCTATGAGAAAGGCGCCCGCAACTGCGACCAACGCGACACTCAGCCAAAGCCCGCCGAACGCGCGCGGCGTATTCAGATGAAAAAACAATCCGACTGCCGCCGCCAGTATGCCCGCAAAGCCGGCAAAGAGCATGATCGGCGCAAGCGCCCGGCGATAGACCGCGGAGCGTTCCATCAGGGTGCGAATGGTTTGAAGTTGTTCAGCCGCCCAGTTGGTTTCCATACCCATGTGCTTTGCACCACAAAGCAATGGTTGGCAAGCGCAAAATCGTCCGGGTTAATCGTCCTTCGTCCTCGTTATCGTCCTCGTCCTCGATTCAAAGAAGTATTTTCCGAGGACGAAGGACGAGAACGAGGACGAGGACGAACAGGGAGCCGGCTTGCTTTCCCCGGTTTTTCCGCGATGCTTTTCCCGCTTGAAGCCGCCGTTCAAATATTATCCGCCGCTGGGGTCGGGGAAAATGTCGTCCCGCCGCCGCGTGCTCGCGCAATGGCGTGGCGTGGACCTCGCGCCGCTCGAAGCTGCGCGAGCCGTGGGCGCCCGCACCGTCGGCGACGTGCTGCCGCGCGTGACGAAGGATTTGCACATGGACCAACGCCGCGCCGAGGCCGAAGTCGTCAAGGTATGGAATTCACTGATTGACCCGAACATTGTCGCCCACGCCCAGCCGGTGGGAGTACGGAAGGGCACGCTGTTCGTGACCGTGGACAGCAGCGTATGGCTCTCGGAAATCGTCCGCTACCGCCGCAAGGAAATTCTGGACCGGCTGCAACACAGCTTTGGGCGGGAATTGATCCAGCGAATCTCATTCCGCGTTGGGTGAAGCTAAACGCGGGATGAAAACCATCCCCTCACCCGTCGCTCCGCGCCACCCTCTCCCCGCTCTGGCGGGGCGAGGGGCCGTCTTCTTGTTTTCAATCCATGTTTCCGGCGCCAGCAGCGCACCACAGCACAGAAATGTAACATTTTTTCACTTGGGTCTTCCCAATCGCGCCGCGTAGTCTGATGCCCCGTGGAACCTGTACGCCGCGCGGTGATTGATGTCGGCACCAACTCGATCAAATTGTTGGTGGCCGATGTGGCCGGGCGCGACGTGCGGCCGATGCATGAGGAAAGCCGGCAAACCCGCCTCGGCCGGGGTTTTTATGAAACCCGCCAGCTTCAGATGGAGCCCATCGCCCATTCGGCCAATGCCGTCGCCGATTTTGCGCGGACGGCGCGCCAGCACGAGGCCCGGTCCATCCGCGTCATCGCCACCAGCGCCGCGCGCGACGCAATCAATCCCGACGATTTGATTTCCGCCATCGAAGCGGCATCGGGACTGAAGGTTGAAATCATTTCCGGCCGGCAGGAAGCCGCGTGGGCGTTTCAAGGCGTGACCACCGACCCAGAACTGGCCCAAGCGCCGTTGTTGTTGCTGGACGTTGGGGGCGGCAGCACGCAATTCATTCTCGGCCAGGGCGAGCGCACCCATTTCGCACACAGTTTCCAGTTCGGTTCGGTTCGGTTGCTTGAAAAATTTCCGCACAGCGACCCGCCAACACGCGGTGAATTCACCGCCTGCCGCGACTGGCTGAGAAATTTCCTGCAAGGTGAGGTCCGCCCCAAACTCGAACCCGCCCTGCGCCGCGAGGCCGATTCCAAACCCGGAGAAATCCAGCTCGTCGGCACCGGCGGCACCACGAGCATTCTCGCGCGGATCGAATTGAAGCTGGACCGCTACGACCGCGAACGCATGGAAGCCACGCGCCTCAGCCTGGAGCAGGTGAAAGCGCACCGAAAACGGCTCTGGAGCCTGCCGCTCGCTGAACGCAAGGAAATCACCGGCCTGCCCAAATTGCGCGCCGACGTCATCCTCCCCGGCGTCGTGATTTACGAAGCGGTGATGGAAGAGTTCGGCTTCAAGCTGCTCCGCGTCAGCACCCGGGGTTTGCGGTTTGCGGCAGTGATGGATTGATTTCCATTTTCGAAGGGGCGAGTTATACGAGTCCCTGACTTTCCGGTATAATGGGGGCTCGTGTAACTCGCCCCTCCGGTTGAACATTCTTACGGACAGTGCGGCACGCTGTGCCTACCCTTCTCCCATGCGCGTTTTGATTGTCGGCTGCGGCTACGTCGGTTTACCGCTCGGAGTGGAACTCGTCCGGCTGGGCCACGAGGTTTTTGGCCTGCGCCGGAATGCGGCGGCGGAAAACGAATTAAAAGCCGCCAGCATCCAGCCGCTCTTCGGCGACGTGACCCAACCGGAAACCTTGGCCAGGCTGCCGCGCGAGTTTGATTGGGTCATCAATTGCGTTGCCGCCGGTGGCGGCGCGGACGATTACCGGCAGGTCTATCTCCAAGGCACACGCAACCTGATTGAATGGCTCGCGCCCGCCTCCGCTGAAGCTTCGGCGCGGCAAGCCTTGAAAAAATTTATTTATACGAGCAGCACGAGTGTCTATGCCCAGACCGATGGTTCACAGGTCAAGGAATCCAGCCCCACCGAACCGCTCGCGGAAACAGCGAAGATTCTCGTGGAAACGGAAAAAGTTTTGCTGGCGGCGGTGGCCGAACGCAAGTTCCCGGCTGTGATTTTGCGCGTGGCCGGCATTTATGGTCCGGATCGCGGCCACTGGTTCAAGCAATTCCTGAAAGACGAGGCGCGGATGGAAGGCGACGGTTCACGTTTCCTGAACATGATTCACCGCGACGATTTGATCGGTTGCATCATCGCGGCGCTGAAAAACGGCCGGGCCGGGGAGATTTACAATGCGGCGGATGATGAGCCGGTGAGCCAGCAGCACTTTTTCCAATGGCTGACCCAGGCGCTGGACAAGCCGCTCCCGCCGTCCGAGCCGGCCGCCGACCGCAAGCGCGGTGCGACCAACAAGCGCGTCTCCAACCGCAAACTCAGGATGGAACTCGGCCATCAGTTCAAGTATCCGAACTTCCGCAAAGGCTACAGCGCCGAACTTCTAAGGCTTGACCGCGCCGCAAGTTGAGCTGGACATGAGATGAATCGAGGTTTTGAGAACGCAATTTGGCTTTGCTGCCGACTCCATCGCCCCGCCCAAGCGGGGAGAGGGCTGGGGCGAGGGGATTTGAGCTTGAACAACAGCCTCCCTCGCCCCTCTCCTCCCTTGGGGGAGGGAGAAAAATGGCGGCAGTATCAAGTTGCGCCCGGTTTTGAAGTTGTGAGTAATTTCGCTTCGACGTTGTGAAATTTTCCGCCTAACTTTCCCGCCGATGGCCGCCGAAACCCAACTGACTCCCATGATGACGCAGTATCGCCGCATCAAAGGCGAACTGCCCAAGGACGCCCTGTTGCTGTTCCGGCTCGGTGATTTTTATGAGATGTTTTTCGAGGACGCGCAGACGGGCGCGCAGCTTCTCAATCTGACGCTCACCGCGCGCAACGGCGTGCCCATGTGCGGCCTGCCGCATCACGCCGCCAACAGCTACATCGGCCGGCTGCTCAAGGCCGGACGCAAGGTCGCCATCTGTGATCAACTGGAAGACGCCCGGCCCGGCAAGCTCGTCAAACGCGAGGTGACCCAAATCCTGTCGCCCGGCACGCATTTCGACGAGCGGATGCTTGTGGCCGAACGGAACAACTTCCTCGCCGCAATTTGCCCCGCCGGGAAAACCTTCGGCCTCGCGCTGGTGGATTTGACCACGGGCGATTTCATGACCACGGAACTGGAGGCCGGGGCGGCGCTCCTGGCGGAACTGGAACGATTGCGCCCGGCGGAAATTATTTATCCGGGCGAGGCGGCGGCACTGCGGGATTTGCTGCGAGACTCGTTCAAGATTTTGAACAGCTACGATGACTGGACGTTCGCGCCGGAAACCGCACTTTACACCGTGCGCGACCATTTCAAGGTGGCGTCGCTCGACGGCTTCGGGCTGAAGGATCGCACCGCCGCCATCGGCGCAGCGGGCGCGGTCCTGCATTACCTCACGCAACACCTGCGCCGCGACGTGAAGCATCTCACGCGGCTGTCGTTTTATAGCCGCAATGACTATCTGGCGCTGGATTACACGACACTGCGGCATCTCGAGGTTCTGGAGCCATTGCATCACGATGCGCCGCGCAACGCGTCGCTTTACGGAGTGGTCAACCGCACCGCCACGCCGATGGGCGCGCGAATGCTGCGCAACTGGTTGTCGCAACCGCTCGCCGCCGTCGAGCCGATTCGCCGCCGGCAGGAGGCGGTGCAGACGTTCATCGGAAATTCCGCCGCGCTGGACAATTTTCGCGCGCAGCTCTCCCAGGTGCGTGATTTGGAGCGCACGCTGGGCCGGTTGAGCAGCGGCAGTGGCAACGCGCGGGACCTCGTCGCCCTGCGCCTGGCCCTGGAACAAATACCGGCGGTGAAGGGGATTTTGCAAAACGTAGGACAGGCTTCCAGCCTGTCTCCAATTTCAGAAAAAAACCTCCCAAAGTTGGAAGGCGGAGAAAATAATGAGACAGGCGCGACGCCTGTCCTACTGGAAAATCTTGCCGCGCAACTCACGGAATCGCCCGACCTTGTGGAGTTGATTTCGCGCGCCATCGTGGATGAGCCACCATTGCCGGTCAAAGAAGGCGGCATGATCCGCGACGGCTTCGACACCGCGCTCGACGAACTGCGCACGGCCCAGCGCGGCGGCAAGGATTGGATTGCGAAATTGCAGGCGGATGAAATCGCGCGCACGGGCATCACCTCGCTAAAAGTCCGGTTCAATTCCGTTTTTGGCTATTACATCGAGGTCACCAAGGCGAATCTGGACAAGGTCCCGCCGCATTACATCCGCAAGCAGACCGTCGCCAACGGCGAACGCTACATCACTCCGGAGTTGAAGGAGATGGAAGGCAAAATCCTCGGCGCGGAGGAACGCAGCGTAAAGCTGGAATATGAACTCTTCCAGCGCGTGCGCGAGGGGGTGCTCGGCCAACTGCCCAAAATCCAGCAGACCGCCACCGCGCTGGCGCAACTCGACGCGCTGGCGTCGTTCGCGGAGACCGCGCGCTTGCACAGCTATTGCCGTCCGGTCGTTGCTGACGAAGGCATGCTGAAAATCCGCGACGGGCGCCATCCGGTACTCGAACAAAATCTCGCCGACGAGCGTTTCGTGCCGAACGACACTTCCCTTTCCGGTAGCAGCGGACGTCAGTCCGCTCCAATTTCTCAAGCGGAAGATCAGAGCCGACTCACGTCGGCTACTACGGTGGGAGTTCCCCCCCAAATCGCGCTCATTACCGGGCCGAACATGGCGGGCAAAAGCACCTACATCCGGCAGGTGGCGCTCATCACGCTGCTGGCGCACACCGGTTCGTTCGTGCCGGCAGCCGAGGCGCGAATTGATCTGGTGGACCGCATCTTCACCCGCATCGGCGCGAGCGACGATCTGACGCGCGGGCAATCCACCTTCATGGTGGAAATGACCGAGACGGCAAACATCCTGAACAATGCCACGCCGCGCAGCCTCATCGTGCTGGACGAAATCGGGCGCGGCACGAGCACGTTCGACGGCCTGAGCCTCGCGTGGAGCATTGTTGAGCACCTGCACAATCAGGTCGGCGCGAAGACGCTGTTTGCCACGCATTACCACGAGCTGACCGAACTGGCGCAACGCCTGCCGCGATTGCAAAATTTCAATGTGGCGGTGCGCGAATGGCGCGACCAGATTGTGTTTCTGCGGAAAATTGTGGAAGGCGGCACGGACAAGAGCTACGGCATCCACGTCGCCCGTCTGGCCGGCGTGCCCCAGGAGGTGTTGGAGCGCGCGAAGGTGATTCTCGGCAACCTCGAAGAGTCCGAGTTGACGCCGGAAGGCACAGTGCGGCAATCGCCCCGCTGCCAGCAGGACCGGGACAAACTCAAACAAATCGCCCCGCCGCCGCAGATGGATTTGTTTGGCGGGTAGGATTTGTTGTGGAGGTTGAACGCGATGCGGGTTAGATTCCTCCAATGATTAAAATGAAAATAAAAGCCTTGCGCACCCGGACGGCGGTTTGTGTGTCGGCCCTGACGATGGCGGGGGCACTCACAGCGCCGGCGGAAGACGCGGCCACGAACGCCATCCCGCACAAATCCTACACTGACACGGTCGTGTCCGTAGACGCGAAGGAACACACGCTGGTCGTGGAAGGGTTTTTTTCGAGAAAGACGTTCAACCTGGGCGATAGCTGCGCCTACACTTTTGAGGACAAAGGTGCGGGCACAATCGGCGATTTGCATCCGGGCCAGCGGGTCGAGGTTATTTATCAAGAGGCGCACGACGTGCTCGTGGCTGACCGCGTCACACAGGAACCGATGTGTTACGAGGGCACGGTGAGGGCCTGTGACCCGGGTCAGCGCACAATAACATTGCACGGGCGCGGCCGGGACAAGACGTTCCCCATTGCGACTGACTGCAAAGTGTTGCTCCGAGGGGACAAGTCGGGTTCGCTGGCAGACATTCAAACCGGCAATTACGTCACGGTGACTTATGAAACACCGAACGACAAGCCGACCGCGCGGAAAATAACCCAGACCAGCGAGGCGTACACCGGCTCGCTGACGGCGATTGATCTCGATACGAAAACAATCAAGGCCAAGTCGCTGTACGACTCGAAGAAATTCATCCTGGGTGACAATTGCGCCATTGTGATCGCCGGCAAAATCAACGGGCGACTGGCCGACCTGAAGCCGAATGACAAACTGGTTTTCAGCTATGACGAAATCAACGGGGTCAATGTGGCGAGCCGGATCGCGCTGGTGGGAAGACCGCCGTCGGCGGAAACACCGCCGGGCGGCCAATGACGCCGTAATTGAGTTGCCGGGCAACGGCCGATTTGAGCGCGTTCCAGTTGGGGCGCGCTCATTTTTTTGGTAATCGGGCGCTTCGGTGCCTGACAAAAACCTTTGCCTGCCAGCCGCCTGTGGTAAACATTTCGCGGTTTATGGAAAACACCATCCTTCCCGGGCGGCTCCGCCAATTTGAAATCCCCGGCCGGATCACGTTTGCCAGCGGCAACGGCGGCCTGCCCAAAATCAACATCGCCACCGGCCAAAGCACGGCGGAGATTTATCTGCACGGCGCGCACATCACCGGTTTCCAGAAAAATGGCGAACCGCCGCTGCTGTTCATGAGCCGCCTCAGCCAGTTTGCCCCGGGCAAGGCGATTCGCGGCGGCGTGCCGGTTTGTTTTCCGTGGTTCGGCCCGGCGCGAACGACGTGACGCACGGATTTGCACGGATCACGGAATGGAACCTGATGGAAACCGCCGCCACGTCCGATGGGGGTGTGACGGTTCGCTTCCGGCTGCCGGCCACGGCCGCCAAAGCCGCCGGGTCGGCGTTTCGCGCGGAATTTGTTGTCGCCGTCACCGACCAACTGGCGATGGAACTGATGGCCACCAATGAATCGGCGGACCGGAATTTTGACTTCGAGAACTGCCTGCACCCCTATTTCGCCGTCAGCAACATCAACCAGATTTCCATCGCCGGCCTGCAGGGCGCGCCGTTTGATGACTTCGCTGCCAGGGCCGGCGGCACGCGCAGGGTGGAAAATGGTTCCGTGCTGCGCATCACGAAGGAGACCAACCGCGTCTATCCCGATGCGACCGGCCCGGTGGAAATACACGACAAAAAATATCAGCGGATAATCCGCGTGGAAAAATTCAATTCCCATTCCACCGTGGTTTGGAATCCGTGGACGACCCAGAAAATGCCGGGCGACTTCGACCCGGCGGAACACCAGCACATGGTCTGCGTGGAATCCGGCAACTTGAAGCAGAACAAAATTTCGCTTCCGCCCGGAACATCCGCGGCGCTGAAGGTGGTTTTAAGCAGCCGGCCGCTTTGACGAAATGATTTCCGTCATCGAACCTCAACCCGCCGGAGCCGCTCATTATTTCAACATCGTCTGCAACACATTTTCGAACTTGTTGCGCTCGGCGATTTCCTTCTTCAGGCTCGCATTCGCGGCTTCCAATTCTGAAGTCCGGCGGCGCACCATGGTTTCGAGATCGTCCATTTGGGATTGTACCTTGCGGTTCAAGCGCCACTTCTCCGTGAGCGCATGGGCGAGCTGCAACACCTCGATGTTGTCGAATGGTTTCTGGAGCACGACCAGATTGGGGGAGTGACCCACTTGATGTATCATCTCCTCCCAGGAATAGTCTGAATAGGCGGAACAGACGACGATCTGGAGTTCCGGACAGCCTTTCCAAAGATGACCGATGGTCTCCACGCCATCCCATCCGGGAGGCATCCGCACATCCACAAACGCCAGCGCGTAAGGATTGCCTTCCTCGGCGGCCCGCTTGGCCAGCGCCAAACCCTCCTGACCTTGAAAGGCCGAATCCATCACGAACCCCGAATGCGGCGACGCGGCGGGGGCCTCCCCCAACACCTGCGCCTTGACGAGGTCCAGCCCGACGTTCCGGTCCTGCTCCTGGCCAAGAATCCTCCGGAAATCCTCATGGATCGAAGCGTTGTCATCAATGATGAGTATCCGGTTGCCGGGTTGGGCGGGTGAAACATTCATAATTTTTTGCCGGGGGGAGACATTGGTAAAATCAAGGTAAAGGTTGCGCCGCGCCCCGTGCCCTCACTGGCGACGGAGAGCGAACCGCCCATTTCCCGGGCGTTAATCGCGCCGATGTGAAGGCCGAAACCATGGCCGTCCGGGCGCGTGGTAAAACCATGGGAGAAAATGCGCGTCAGGTTTTCCGGTGGAATGCCGATGCCGTTGTCCTCCGCCCGGATCAGGACGCGTTCCTGGTCCGCTTTGGCGATGGTGATGATGAGCCGCTTTTCATTCCGGGTGCATTCATCCAGCGCATAACTGGCGTTGAGTACCAGGTTGATCAGAATCTGGAGGACCTTTTGCCTGTCAACCATCAGGGGCGGCACTTCTTCGAACTGGCGGATGACCGTGACCCCATGGCGGGCCAGCGCCGCTGAATTGATTTGGAGGGCGTCTTCCACCAGGCCGGCCAGGGCCGCTTTTTCGGCGACGCCGGCAACGCGCGCATAGCTTTGCTGTGTGGCGACGATGTCCTTGATGTGAGCGACGTTTTTGGCCAGTCGCTCCAGTTCATGTGAAATTTTTTCCTGCTCTTTTTGTAGTTGACCGGCGATTTGAATGACGAATTCCGGC
This sequence comes from uncultured Verrucomicrobiae bacterium, assembly GCA_963804345.1. GTDB lineage: Bacteria > Verrucomicrobiota > Verrucomicrobiia > Limisphaerales > UBA11358 > UBA11358. The sequence goes on from CAWDPX010000004.1 coordinate 301,855, forward strand.
ATTAATTTCCCCCGGGAATCGGAGGTCAGGAAAGTCTCCAGGTCGCCATTTCTCTGTTTCAGCAGTTCGGCGGCCTTCAGGAGCGTGTGGGTTTCCGATTTGCGAACCTGGTCGCGGAGCAGGGTGGCGGAGACGTTGACGCTGTTGAGGACGTTGCCCACGTTGTGCAGGACGCCGGTGGCCACTTCAGCCATGCCCGCCCGCCGGGAGGCGAGCATGAGGTTTTGTTGCGCCTGGGCCAGCTCGGTGTGGGCCCGTTCCTTGGCGGCGACCTGATCCTGAAGTTCCTGCGTTCGCTCGGCGACGCGGATTTCGAGCTGGTCGTTGGCCTTTTGCAGTTCTGCCTGCGCTTGATTCAACAGCGCGTTTTTGCGCGAGATCAGCATGCCCCAGATTAGCGCGATCAGGAACACGGCAAGGACCCCGACCAGCACCCACAACAGCCTCGCCAGCGTCCACCAGGGCGGTCGCTGCAATAATTGCACATCGTTCCAGGAGCGGAGCCGGAGCAAGAATGAACGCGGGTGCCCGTATTCATCGCTCTGCATTTCATAAACCCCGGTCAGGGCGAGCTGGCTGCCCGGCTCCGGGGCTTGCAGTTTTTTTGCGGCATCAACCGCGGTTGAACTGAGACTGGCCTCGAAGGCGAAATCCTTGGCCTGGATGAGCAAATGTGTTTCGCCGTCTTTTTCCACCTCGTTCAGCACGGCACCCCCGGCTTTCGCAAGGAGACCCTCTAAATTCACCTCAACGGCGTTCGTCGCCGACAATTGCACCGGTTCGGGTTCGCCGCCGCTGGAGATGCGACGATAAACCGCCTCACGGAGAACAAATTTCTGGCCTTCCTCGCCGGGAAAACCCACCACCTCGACCCGGTCTCCGGGCTGAAGAGCGTCCGGTTGCTGGCTCAAGGCAAAGACACTGTCGGAGCCGTCCTGGACATACAGGTAATGGCCCGGCACGTGAAGAATGACTGTGCCGGAGGTGCGGATTCGCTGATTGAGCGTGCTTTCCATGTTGAATCGCCGCAGGTTGGCCAGCGGGCGGAGCGGCACAGCGAACAGATCGTCCGGTGCGGGTTCCTCTGTCTGGATGAATTTTTTATCAGCCGTCCAAATCTGAATCCCCGTCAATTGATGCCGCGCGTTGGCAAGGGCGGAGCACACCCCGCTCACGCGAATGATTGATCCTTTAAGATAATCAAATGGCTGCGAGGCCGGAGTCCATGCCTGGAATTCTCCGCTCGACGTGCTAAGATCAAAGCGCACCAGCCCGTTGGTTTTCAACAGGTCGCGGACAAATCCACGCATTTCTATCCAGTGGCCTTCCTCCATCCCCGTCAGCGCCTGTTCGAGGGTCACCATGCGTCCTTCCTCCATGTTCCACCACCCTGCCCGGCGCAGAACGGCGTTGGTCACCACGGGAACAAAAACTCCAGCCGCGGTCGCGCCGTTCAGCAGCACAATCGTTCCCGGTTTCATGGTGTTGGGTTCATCCCACTTCGGGTTAACCACCCGAATGCCGCCGCTGGCGTCTTGCACGTAGGCAAAGGGGGTGCTTGAATGCGACCAGGTGACGATTCCGCGAAGGGCAACCGGCAAATGGAGGCGGGCTTCTTCGAGGCTTAAATCCCGGATTTGCTCGGCCAGGGGTAAAGACGATGAATTTGCGGCAATCGTCACGGAGGCGGCGCTTGTGTTGTTCGAGGCTGCCAGCCGATACAAACCATTGTGCAAACACTGCTGCACACCCAACATGTAAGGATAGCCGATGGCTTCGATCCGATCCCCGAACCGCAGTGGCTGGCTTTGTTTGCTCTGGACCATGATTTGTCCCGTGGCATCCCAGAGGGTGACCCATTTGCCCGGTTCGTAGCTGCGCACGACACCTCTGACGCAAAGCAGGCTGTTCGTCGGAGTGTCGTTCTGAATTTCTGTAGCGGGGGTGATGGACGTGGCAAAGCGCGGATCCTTGTTCAAAGAGCCAAGCACCTCGATGTCCGCCGGGCTGTTCACCCACAAGGAAAGATCGCTCGGAGATCCATTTCTATCGAACTGGGGGGAATAAACGCATTTCATGCGGACAAAATCGCCCTCCTTGAAACGAAGCGGCGAACTGTTTGTTCCCTTCAGCACAAATGCCTTGGCAAGGATGTCGCCGGACAGAAAATTAATTGTACAGTGCGTTGGATCTTCAAACTCGCTGTCGATCAGGCCTTCCACCGATATCAAATGCTGACTCAATGCCTGGGGCTTTTTGCTCAGATCGGACACCGGTTCAGCTTTGAGCGCCACGTTCTCTTCGAGGATACGAATCTTGGTTTTGTCCCAGACAAACTGTTCCCGCTGGGGCACGATCACGCCATCTATGGCGATCCGCTGGCCGGCTTTCAGGGTGATGGGCGAGTTATCGATGGGCAGCCATCTGGGAATTCCCATGCATTCTCCCGAAGCGTTGCCCCATTCCGCATCAAAGTAATAAATCACCATCTCGGTTCGAATCCGGTACTCTTCATCCTGATGCTCGTGCGGCACACCCCAAATCTCGGCAATGTTGGTCAGTACCCTGTCGGCCATGGGCCGTTGGCTCACGGTCTGGCCCCCAACCGCCGGCGCCATGGCGAAAAGCAGGCACGCGACCGGACCGACCAACCACCGGCTTGGCCTTTCCCGACCGGACAAGAATGAGAAAACCTGCTCTCGCATGATGTTCAAATGCTTGCCTTCACCCATTCTTGTGTCTGTGCGAATATCCATGCTTTTATCGGCTTAATGCCGGCACTTTCTGCCCCGATTCGATCAGTACGACCGCTAATTAAACAACGCCCAATCAACCATTAAATACTCCATTGGCAGCATAGGTAATACCATAAGTGTCCGGTTCATCATTAAGACGATGATTCGCCCGGTTATTGGTTTGTGGACGAAAACCACCTTGGTGGACTTCCCAATCCGCCCAACAACGAACCGGCGGCAAGTCTGGGAATCCTGGATTTTTTGTTCGCCGGGGAAACCGCCCATCAGCATATTCGCACACCGTGATTAGCGTCATCGAATCGCAACCCGCCGGTGCGGGCATTGATCTGGCAAAACAGGTCGAGGAAATTTTCTCGCCGACGGGCATTTTGTCGAAGGCGAAGAATTTTGAGTTCCGCCCGCAGCAGCAGGAAATGGCCGTGGCGGTGGCGCGCGCCTTGCAAAACGGCGAACACCTCGCCGTCGAGGCCGGCACGGGCGTCGGCAAATCGCTGGCCTATCTGGTTCCGGCGATTTTGTTCGCCGTGGCGCGGAAGAAGAAGGCCGTCGTTTCGACCCACACCATTAATTTGCAGGAGCAGCTCACGGAAAAGGATTTGCCGATGCTGGCGTCCGTGCTGGGTTCCTTGCCGGAACCGGTGAAATTCAATTTCACAATGCTCAAGGGCCGCGCGAATTATCTCTGCACCCGCCGCCTGCACAAGGCCATGCAGCAGTCCGGCAATTTGTTCACGTCGTCCGAGGCCGAGGAACTCCAGCGCATCTACGAATGGTCGAAGGAAACCGCGGACGGCAGCCTGTCGGATTTTGACATCGAGCCGGACATGAAAGTCTGGGCGCAGGTTTGTTCCGAGCGCGGGCTGTGCTCGCCGAAAATTTGCGGGCATCCGTCCGATTTCGCCAAGGACCACGGCGTTTGTTTCTTCCAGCGGGCACGCAACCGCATTCTGTCGTCGGACGTGCTGGTGTTGAACCACACGCTGTTTTTCACGCTGCTCGGCGGCGTGGACGAGGACATCGCGGGCGGCATCCTGTTCAAGAATGATTTCGTGATTTTCGACGAGGCGCACCAGATGGAAAACGTGGCGTCGCGGCACATCGGCCTGAGCGTGTCGAGCGGGCAGGTGCGGTACGCGTTGAACCGGCTGTGGAATCCGCGCACGGAAAAGGGGCTGCTGGCGACGCTGCGCAAGGGCGGCGCGGTGAAGCTTGTGTCGGACATTTTGAGCGAAGCCGACAAGTTTTTTGAAAACGTCGAGGCTGCGTGCGAGGAAATCCAGCAGAACGCCAAACGCGACACTTTCGGCGGCGGCGAAGGCGGCGGACGCCGGCGCGCGTGGACCGAACTTCGCATCCGCCGCGCGGAACTGGTGAAGGACAACGTCACGCTGCCGATCCAGCGCCTGCGCGAGGCCGTGGGCGACCTGATCAAATTGAGCGAGGACAAGGACATCGGGCAGGAACTGGTCGAGTGCAACCGCCGCCTGGCCGAGTTGCGCGACGAGGTGAAGGCGTTCCTCGAACAAAGCGCGCCGGAGCACGTTTACTGGGTCGAGCGCGGCGGCAAGGCGCATAAAAATCTCGCGTTGAACGCCGCGCCGATTGACGTGGCGGGGTTTTTGCGCCGGCGTTTGTTTGAAAGCGACACGAGCATCATCATGACCAGCGCCACTTTGGCTGTTTCGGCCAAGGTCGAGGGTAGAGAGTCAAAGGTCGAGAGCCGGAAAAAGCCCTCGTCCTTCGTCCCTCGTCCCTCGGCGTCGCCGCTAAACTACTTTGCAAAACGAGTTGGAGCTGAGGCGGCGACTCTTTTGCAGGTCGGCACCCCGTTCGATTACGAGCGGCAGATGAAATTGTTCGTCGCCAGCAAAATGCCCGATCCGCGCGAGGCTGGTTACGCCGATGCGCTCGAACACTGGGTTGCCCATTTCGTGAAGCAGACGCACGGCAAGGCGTTTGTGCTGTTCACCAATTACAAGCTCATGCAGGAGGTCGCCGAGCGGATGGAGCCGTTCTTCAATAAACTGGGCGTCGCGTGCCTGGTGCAGGGCCGGGGCACGCCCCGCTCGACGATGCTGGAAAAATTCAAGGACGATGTGGACTCGGTGCTGTTCGGCACGGACAGCTTCTGGCAGGGCGTGGACGTGCCGGGCGACGCCTTGAGTAACGTCATCATCACGCGGCTGCCGTTCGCCGTGCCGGACCATCCGCTCATCGAGGCGCGGATCGAGGCGATCGAGGCGCACGGCGGGAATTCCTTCAGCGACTTTTCATTGCCGGAGGCGATTCTGAAGTTCCGCCAGGGCGTGGGCCGGCTGATCCGGACCAAAACCGACACCGGGATCATCGTCGTGCTGGACAATCGCGTACTCACGAAGCAATACGGCCAGGCCTTTCTCGACGCGCTGCCGAAATGCCCGGTGGAAATTGTTTGAACTTCGGAGCGCTCGTAGATTACGCCGATATTCGCAGATGAAGAATTCAAAAAATCTCAATCGCGACCATAACCGATCAGTTTGCGCGTGGACATGTCCGGCGGACCGGAAACACTGCCGCAAAGGTCTTTGGTTCGCTCATACAGCGAAAGGCGCGGCTTGCGGATGGGCCGCTTGTGGCGTTTTTGATTCTTCAACGGATTTTTCTTCATGTGTCACTGTTGCCGGTTTTTCAAGCCCGTAGGGCTGGCATCTTTGTAGTTTGACGATGCCAATGAATCAAGCTCCGTCAGGAGCGACATCGGCGGGGCAATGGCGAATATGCCGCTCCTGACGGAGCTTGATTTGTTTTCGTTTGGGTTCTACAAAGATGTCGCGCCGATGGCGCTGGCTGCGGATTCTCGATGCGCTGCCGAAATGTCTGGTGGAGATTGTTTGAAAGAAATTAAATTGATCTGTTGCGAACCAATTGATTAAGAGTGCGCTATTTTTACTGTTTATTGTGATGGTTGGTTCGTGGATGATACGGGATGAAGTTTTATCGCAAAATATGAGGCCGTTTTGCGACGCACTGGAACTGAAACACCTGTGCTTTGGTAAACGGTGCGGTTTCCAAAATTTTGAGCGTTGCCGAATGTCTCGTGATACGTGCCAACTTGCGTGGTGCCTTCGTTAAGCAAAATGAGCGCATTGGCGCCCTGTTGCATTGCTTGCGCGCTTGCAACTTTGTCCGGACTACTATGTGCTGGCCAACGGGCTGGCCTTTTGGGGCGGAACCGCCATGACGGTGGAAGAACGCTTCGCTCCCGGAGTGTTTGCGGCTTATTCCCTGCTGATGTTTTTTGCGAGCCGGAAATGCCGAGCCACCGGGCCGCCGCTTCAGTCCAGATGATAAACGATACTGGGATTATGCCTTTGACAAACCATGGCCCGGTCAAACACCAAAGCGGTGCTAAAGCCACCGCAGTCCAGACGCTTCGCGTGATCAAAGAGTCGCCCGGCAATCGCGCCAGCGTTTGGACTGCGGCGGTTGACCGCCGCTCTCGTTTGCCAACCGCACGACCAAGTCGGAAGACTTCTATTGTTTGTCAACGACATGGCCCAAAATGACACCAAAACGTCACTTGCGGGATGCGGGAAGCGGATTAAATTCATGTAGTTAAGTTTAGCAGCAGGCGTTGGGCATAAATCGTGTGTTACCCAACGCCCGCTTTGTTTTTCCAGCCAAAACTCGACACCCCTGGTTCCGGTCATTAAGCTGTTGGCGCATGACGCGCACGGAAAAACTCCTGGCCGAACTCATCGCGCTGCCCAGCGTGAACCCCGCCTTCGCCCCGCCTTCGCCTGCGGCAGGGCCGCGCTGCCGCGCGGCCTCGGACGACCCGCAGGTCGTCCCCACCAACCCGCGCGTCGGTGAAAAAAATGTGGCGGATTTTCTCGCCACCGTCGCTGCGCACGCCGGTCTTGAAGTCGAATTGCAACCGGTCTTTGGAGTGCGCGGACATGTCCGCGCTTTGGAAAGCGGCGACATGTCGCCGCACTCCCAAATTGAACGTTCCAACATCATCGCCCGGTTGCTGCCGCCGGGAACAATCCGCCAAACCATCCTGCTCGCGCCGCACCTCGACACCGTCGGGGCCGACGATTCGCAATTTGTTCCACGCCGGAAAAATGGCCGACTGTACGGGCGCGGCGCCTGCGACACCAAAGGTTCCGTGGCCGCCATGCTCACCGCGCTTTGCGAACTGGCAAATGCGAAATCGCGTCCACGGGAAACTGAAATTATCTTTGCCGGGTTGGTGGATGAGGAAAACGCGCAGGCCGGTTCCCGAGCGTTCGTAGGACAGGCGTCGCGCCTGTCTCCATTTTTCAAAAAAGTCAGAGACAGGCGCGACGCCTGTCCTACGGCTTTGGCCATCGTCGGCGAGCCAACGCGACTACAGGTCGTCACCGCGCACAAGGGCAGTTTGTGGCTGGAACTCGAAACGCGGGGCAGGGCGGCGCACGGCGCAACGCCGCAACTCGGCCAGAACGCCGTCCATGAAATGGCGCGCATTGTGGACGCGCTCGAAACGGATTACGCCGCGCGATTGCGAAAACGCCGGCATCCGCTGCTGGGCCCGGCAACGGTGAACGTGGGCATGATTTCCGGCGGCACCCAGCCGAATATCGTGCCCGACCGTTGCATCATCACGATTGACCGACGCACATTGCCGGGCGAAACGGAAGCCGGCGTGCGGCGGGAAATTGCCGTGTTGCTGCGCGCGAAAAAATTGCCGGCGGGAATTTCCAGCATGAAGCTCGCGCCGTGCCTGCCGCTGGAAACAAATCCGAAGCTGCCGTTGATCCGGCGGTTTTTGCGGAGCGCCGGCCAGACGCGGCCCATGGGCGTGGATTTTTTCTGCGACGCGGCGGTATTGTCGGAGGGCGGCATTCCGAGCGTGGTGTTCGGCCCCGGCGACATCGCGCAGGCGCACACAGCGGACGAGTGGATTTCGCTCGATTCGCTGGAACGCGGTAAAAATCTGCTGCTGAACTTTCTAAAATCGCTTCCCTGAACCGATTGGTTTCCGTATTGTCCAACGCTCATGTCCGAAGCCAAAGCTGAAACCATTCCGACGGTTGACCACAAGCCGCACGCGGCCTTTTTCCGGCAAAGCGGCTGGCTGATGATCGCGGCCATCGGAGGCGGCGCGCTGACGTGGGGCGTGCATTTTCTGGCGAAGTCCATTCCCGAATCACAATATGCCGCCTTCGGAACCCTGATGATGGTGGTCGCGTGCATGCCGACGATGCCTTTGCAGATGATTTTTGCCCAGCAATCGGCGCTGGCGCTGGCGACGGGCCGCGAGCGGCAACTGGCGGGCATGATCCGGCTGGCATGGTTGTGGACGTTCATCGTGTGGGCGCTGGGCGCGCTGGTGGTTTTGATGTTCCAAAAACAAATCGCGGCCGGCTGGCATCTGCCGAATGCGACGGGTTTGTGGGCAATGCTGTCGCTGCTGCTGGTGTCTTTGTTGGTGCCCATGTTTTCGGGGGTGGTGCAGGGGCGGCAGGATTTTTTCTGGCTGGGCTGGGCAACCATGCTCGGCAGCGCGGGACGTTTTGGAATTGCGGCGTTTCTGGTGCTGGCGCTGGGTTTTGGCGCCACGGGCATGATGGCGGGCGCGGCGATCGGGGTCGGGCTTTCAGCGGTGATTGTCATCTGGCGGTCGCGGGATTTGTGGTCGCTGCCGTCCGAACGGTTTGACCGCCAAAGCCTGATGAAACAGGTGGTGCCGTTGACGTTCGGATTTGGCGCGTGCCAGTTCATGTTCACTTCGGACACGATGTTTGCGATGGCGTACTTCACCGGCGATGAGATGGCGCCGTATGTGGCGGCGGGGACATTGTCGCGGGCGTTGCTGTGGCTGGTGCTGCCATTGGCAACGGTGATGTTTCCGAAAATCGTCCATGCCGCCGCGAAATCGGAAAAAACCAATTTATTCAACCTCGTGGTGCTGGGCACGGCGGTGCTGGCGATTGGCGGGGTGCTGGGATTGTGGCTGGTCGGGCCGGTGATGGTGAAGATCGTCTATAAAACAAGCTATGTGGCGGCAACGACGGCGTTGCTGCCGTGGTACGCGGGTGCCATGGTGCCGCTGGCGCTGGCGAATGTGATGGTGAACGACCTGCTGGCGCGGTCACGCTTTGGCGTGGTGCCGTGGATGGTGTTGCTGGCGGTGGCCTACGGTTTCACATTGCCGGTGATGTTGAACCATTTTCCGGGGCGGCTGGAGGTGGTGCTGCAAACACTGGGCGCGTTCAATCTGCTGCTGTTCCTCGTCTGCGCGTGGTTCACGTGGGGTGTGAAAGCGAAAACGAAGATGGAGGATGGCAGATAGAAAATGGCAAAGACGTCAATACCGGCCTCAATTCTCCATCTTCCATCCTCTATCCTCGCTTTTCCAAATCCGGTCCCGGCAACGGTCGCGGCGCGCGCAGTTTATTATAGACCCAGCCTTCCAGCGGACGCAACGGACGGAGCAATTTGTAAAATACCGGCCAGTAAATCAGCCGGATGCGCACGACGGAAAGGAACATCGTCAGCGAGGAACGGAACAGCGTGACTTTGGAACCGGCCTGGTCCGTCCATTCGGTCGGCACCTCGCGGATGCGATAGCCGGCGCGCTTGAGCGAGACCAGCAGGTTGATGTCAAAGGCCATGTCGGCGATGCGCAAATTGGAATGAATTTTTTCCACCGCCTCGCGCTTCATCACCTTGGCCCCGCATTGCGTGTCGTGGATGTTCAGCCGGAAAAGCAGTTGCACGATGGTGTGAAACCCCCGGCTGGCGAAGCGCCGGTTGCCGGTCTGCGACTGATGAATGACCGAATCCGGCAGCCAGCGCGAGCCGACGACGCAGTCCGCGCCGCCAATGTGCCGGACCAAATCCAGGAACGCCCGCGGCGGCGTCGCCCCGTCGGCATCCACATAGCCGACCAAATCGCCGAAGGCGGCGAGCTTGAGGCCTTCGATGAGCGCGCCGCCCTTGCCAATCGGCTCCCTGAATTCCAGCGCCCGAAGCACCGCCGGGAATTCCGCCGCGACCCGCCGAACCACTCCGAGCGTGTTGTCGGTGCAGCCGTTCAGCACGACGACGATCTGGAATTTGCCGGAATAATTTTTCTCAAAAAATTGCGCGTAGTCGCGCAGCACCGGTTCGATGCGGCGCTCCTCGTTGTAAGCCGGAATGAGGAGCAATAGACTGGGATCAGGCACACCGATTCAATAGCAGGAAGCCGCCGCGCAATCAATCTTGGGAAACGGGCGCGGGAAGTTTGCCGCGTGTCTGGTTAGGTGGCATCATTTTTATTTTCTCTCTTTCAGTCGCTGCCGCATAAAGTCGTCCTGTCTGCGCTGCGTCTCGGCGCGAAACCGGGAAACAGCGATCTCGTCGCTAGTGTCGAAATCGAACTTGTATTCTTGTTTTGAGGCGAACTCATTCAAATCTCGTTGGCACTCTGCACACCATCGGTAATCCACCATGCCCATAAAGTGTAAAGCCACTGCGGGTGCGCCACAATATTCGCACTTGGCCTGGTTGCTGTCTTGCAAGACATCCAGGAGGTCTTTGCATCCTTTAGGCAACTGGCTGCCCCGTTTCTTCGGATTGACGAATGGATTCATGGCACAAGCCGCCTACCAGTTATTGGACGGCTTGGTTTGCAGCCGGTCTCGTTTCACGGTGAAACCCTATTCCCGGCGCAAGTTTGAGTCCAGCGCCAAACAATTCCTGCCGCCGCGTCCGCCTGGTAAAAATGTAGGAGACGACGTGAGGAGTCTCTGACTAATTCTTCGGAAATTTGAGACTCGTTACCTCGTCTCCTACAAAAAGTTTTCAACGAACTTTTGCCGTCACTTGGGGCGCAACTTGAGGGCGTGTTGCCCAAATGGAACGGAGCGCTGGTGTCCCAACCGCAGCCGCCAGGATTGCCAGATGAGCGCACCCAATTCCAGGGTTATGGTAGTTGTCGAACGTGCTGCGGCTGGGACAGCCGCGCTCCGCCAGCTCCAAATGATTTGGGCAACACGCCCTTGACACAACCGCCATTTTTTCTCCCTCGCCTCCCCCAAAGGAGAAGAGGGCCGGGAGGAGGCCGATTATTAAGTTCAAATCCCCTCGCCCCGGCCCTCTCCCCGCGCGGGCGGGGCGAGGGAGTCGGCGGCAATGTCAAGTAACGCCCCGTCACTTGGAACTTGAAACCTGCAACTTGAAACTCTTTAATTCGGCATGGACTCAAGGGAAGCGCTCATCGCACTGAATCTCATCGAGCACGTCGGCCCGGTGCGCGCCCGGCTGCTGCTGGAACATTTTGGTGACGCACCCAAGATTCTCGCGGCGTCCAAATCGGAACTGCTCCGCGTTCGCAACATAGGCGACGAAACCGCCGCGGCGATTGCCGGCTGGGAGAAAACCGTTGACCTCGCCGGCGAATTGAAGCGCATCCAGGAATTCGGCTGCCACGTTTTGATTCAAAGCGACGAGAATTATCCCGAGTCGCTCCGGCAAATCTACGACCCGCCGCTGGCGCTTTACGTCAAAGGCGCGCTGACCGCAAAGGACAAAAACGCCGTGGCGATGGTCGGCTCGAGGATGACGACGCATTACGGCATCGAGACCGCGCGCAAGCTGGCCTATCAATTGGCTTACGTGGGCGTGACAGTCGTGAGCGGCGGCGCGCGCGGGATTGACACGGCGTCGCATCAGGGCGCGCTGGCGGCGAAAGGACGGACGGTTTGCGTGCTCGGCACGGGCATCAACATCGTGTTCCCGCCGGAGAACGCGGATTTGTTCGGACGCATCGCTGAATCCGGCGCGGTCATCACGCAATATCCCTTCAACCGCAACGCGGACAAGCAATCCTTCGCCATCCGCAACCGCATCGTGGCCGGCATGACGCTTGGCACGGTGGTCGTGGAGGCGGACCTGCACAGCGGCGCGCTCATCACGTCGAATTTTGCGACGGAATATGGCCGGCAGGTTTTCGCCGTGCCCGGGCGGATTGATTCACCGCGCAGCAAGGGCTGTCACGACCTGATCAAAAAGGGCGCGAAGCTGTGCGAAGGCGCGGAGGATATTTTGAGCGAGTTCGAGTATTTGTTTCCGGGCAGCAACCGTCCGCCATCGCCGGGCGAGACCGGCGTTCTCCCGGCCCTCACCCTGTCCGAAAATGAAAAGCTCGTCTACGACGCGTTGAACAACGAGGAATCGAGCATTGACGAAGTCATCCGGCGCAGCAGTTTGCCGAGTTCGGCGGTCAGCGTGGCTTTACTGGGTCTGGAAATGAAGCGCGTGGTGAAACAACTGCCGGGGAAGTTGTTCATGCGCAACACGTGACGTCCGCTCTGACCCGGGCGAATCCGGAGGGACTGCCCCCGTAGTGGCGGCCATCCTGGCTGCCGTATCGCCCGGCTTCCAGCCGGGTGTTTGATGTGAAAGCGGGGTCTTGACGCAATTTCGGTTTTGTGAGCGGGCGGCAAGATGCCGCCGGATACGCAGGCAAGGATGGCCGCCGCTACAGTGAAACGGCTTGCACCTTTGCGTCCAATGAACTAGAAGTCGGCAAACACGGGACAAAATTATGGCGACCTACACCATCATTGGCGGCGATCAAAAACCATACAGCTCGGTCACAGCGGACGACATCCGTCGGTGGATTGCCGACGGCCGGCTTAATGCCCAATCTTTGGCGAGGGAGGAAAATGACACCGAATGGCGTCCGCTCTCGGCGTTTCCTGAATTCGCCGATGCGCTCGCCGCCGGTTCCGCCCCGCCGCCGCTGACTGTGCCTGTGGCGGGTGCGAGTGACGACGGGCGCGACGCGGCTTTGCAACGGGTCAAAGGACCCGCCATCGGACTTATCGTAACGGCCATTCTTAACATCATTCTTGCCCTGTGGAGCCTGGTCCGGCTGAGGGACATGCAGCAATTCAACTCGGCGTTGCAGCAACTCAACAATCCCCAACTGCAAGAGTTCATGCAAAAATTATTCCATACGATCAACGGTCCGATTGGCGTGGTGAACATTCTTTTTGAACTGGCAGTTTCGGTGCTAATTTTGATTGGCGCGGCCAAAATGCAATCGTTGCGCAGTTATGGATTTGCTCTTGCCGCGGCCATCCTGTCGGTGGTGCCGTGCCTGACGCCTTGTTGTGGCTATGTGATTGGTCTGGCCTTCGGCATCTGGGCGCTGGTGGTTTTGAGCAAGCCGGAAGTGAAGTCGCATTTCGGCCGATGAACCATGCCCAGCCAAACCACCCGCCCCTTGAGCCGCGCCCGAGCCTGGACGTGCCTTTTGACGAATCTATTGGGGACTCCCGGGCTTGGCTCATTGATGGCACGGCGGTTTTTTGCCGGGATTGGTCAATTGCTGCTGGCACTGGCGGGTTTTGTTTTGATCGTTGGCTGGATATTTGAAATGTGCCGCCGGATTTATCTCCGGCAACTCGACGAGCCGGTTCCGCCGGATTCGTCCGGCTGGATGTGGAAGTGGGGACTAATCTGTTTTGGCGCAAGCTGGCTGTGGTCGCTGGCCACGAGTTTGAGTTTGTTGCGTCAGGCAAAAGCGGACGGACAAATTGAACCAAAATCCATTCCGCCACGGATGGCGGATTTACCCGGCCAGCCGCCGAAACTTTCGTAACGACAATCAAAACCAGAAAGGCGAGTTATGTATAAAATCATTGGAACGGACGGACGGCCATACGGCCCGGTCAGCGCGGAAGAAATTCGGCGCTGGATTGCCGAGAACCGCGTCAATGCCCAAACGCTCGTTCAAATGGAGGGTTCCCAGGAATGGAAGCCGCTGGGTTCGTTTTCTGAATTTGCCTCTGGACTGAAAACGATTCCGCCGCCGATTGCACCGCCGCCCGCTGCTGCCTCGCGGGCGTCCAATAAAATTCCGGCGGGCATTTGCGGGATTTTGCTCGGCGGTTTTGGCGTCCACAAATTTATCCTCGGCTACACTGGCGCAGGCGTTGTCATGTTGGCCGTCACGCTTTGCGCTTTTGTTGGAGGATTTTTGACTTGCGGTTTGCTGTGGCCAGTCATGGGAATCATGCACCTCATTGGTCTCATCGAAGGCATCATTTACCTGTGCAAGTCTGACGAGGAGTTTGTGCGCACTTACGTGGACGGACGGAAGGAATGGTTTTAAGGGAAGTGGTTAAATCGGTTAAACAAGTTAAATGAGTCAAGCAGGACCAGCGCCGCGCTCGCGCATTTAACCAATTGCTGATTTAACTCCAAACCACAATCAACCGCTGGAAATCCGCAAAACTTGTGCGAACTGTTGGCATGGAGAAATTGAGTACAGAAAAAATCAAAACCGCGCTTGCCACTGCGCCGGATTGGAAGAAGAAGGGCACGATGATCACGCGGACGTATCAATTCAAGGATTTCCCCGCCGCGATAACATTTGTCAACGCGGTTGCCAGACTCGCCGAGCAGGCGTGGCACCATCCGGACATTGACATCCGCTGGAACCGGGTGACGCTCGCGCTCACAACGCACGACGCCGGCGGTTTGACGGAAAAGGATTTTGCCCTGGCGCGGAAGTTCGACGCGCTGTCACTGCGCTGAATTCACCGAATTGGTTGAAGTGTCGCGCGGCGGCGTTGCGGGAATGGTGGGTGGCAGATCATCCGGCGGGGTGTTGGTGCGCGGCAGGCGTCCGATCCAGATGCCGCTGACGCCATACTCCCATTCCAGTTGCGAACTGCCCGGCAGGCTGCTCCGGCCGCCGCGGATGACGAGGCGGTCTTGCGGGCGCATTTTTTTCACCCACGGTTCGTAGGCTTTGGCATCACCGTTATTCCACATGATTTTGTGAAACACCTCAAAATCTTCATCGGGCATCAGGGCGGGTTCAAAGCCGGTAATATATCGCCAGTCGGCGTTGGGATTCTTGTAAAAAGTCTGATAAAAAATCGTCATGTCCGAGGAATAAAGGATGCCGCCTTTTTCCGGCATCCAACCGTTGAGATCGGGGTTGTCCTGCGTGAGATATTGCTGGGTGAGATTGGACGTCCAGCGGCTGCCGCCATCATTGGTGATGGCCAGAAATACCGCCGCCGCCAGCGCGCCGGTCAGGGCCAGGCGCTTGAAAGAATCCGCGGCGAATCGCGCCTGCAGCAGCAGTTGCAAATCGCAGGCAATCAGCATCATCAACGCCGGCAGCCCCCAGTCTTCCATGAAACGGGTCGCCTTGAAGCCAAGCACCCAGGACAGGCAGAACAACCAGAAGGCCGGATTGGAGGTCAGCGGTCGCGCCTTCAAGCCGGCCAGTTGGCGCAGAATCAACAGGCCACCCAGAAGGATCAGCGCCAAAACATCGCCCGACGACGGTTGGAATTCGCCGACCAGCGTGCGCTGGGTGGCATGCATTCCAAAGGCCCGATAGGCCATTACGAGAGCCTGGTACATGGACTCAAATGGATGCCCGGTGAGTGAAGCGCCCAGGACTACTCCCGCCAACCATCCCACAATCAGCATCAATCCCCAGCGAAATTGTCCGGCGAGGAAAAACGCCGCCATCGGCAGCATCCAGAGATACCACACTCCATGCACGAAAGTGCAGAGGGCAATCAACGGCGTCAGCCACAACACCGTCCACCATTTGGGCGGAGACGAACCGTGAGCGTGCCAGGCAAAAAGAATGGTCAGCAGCCCGGCAATGGTCAGGATGAACGGCCGGCCGACCGAAAATCGCATCCACAGGTCTGACGCCAGCGTTATGGCCAATAATGCAATCAACCAGGCTTCCGGCCGTTTCAACCACACCAACGCCGACCAGTTGACCAGCGCGAACAACGCCACGACCGCAAACAAAACCAGCCCCTCGGTGCTGCAGTGGCTCCCGAGATAAACCTGCCGCAGCAGCAAATGCCAGCCGTAGTTGGTGTCTATCTTGAAAGCGGGACCCAGCACCAGAATGTCCGGCCACGGTTTGCCGCTCACCGCCTTGGCCGCGTGCCGCAGCGCGTCGTCACCCGGCAAAAAACCATATTGGATGATCCGGAGGGGAATGAACAGAACGACCAGGATGACGATGGCCCAAACCGCGAGCGGCACGTAACGCCGGACCGCGTCGAGGGGCGATGAGCTGGAATTACCGTTGTCGTCGGGCATATTGGGGCGGCGCAATGTTCCAGATCAAAACACCACCGGCACGCCTTCGTCAAGCATTCGCACTTTTTGCATGAGGTTTTTCTTTATGGCAATCTCGACCAGCCACCGCGGCGGCTCATTGAGATCCTCGAACGACAATTTAAATGTCCCGTAGTGCATCGGCACCAGCCAGTGCGCCCGCAAATCCATGAACGCCTTGATCGCCTCGTCCGGCCCCATGTGAACGTGGCGGAACGATTCCGGATGATACGCGCCAATCGGCAGCAGCGCGATTTCCGGCTCCAGCCGCCGGCCGATTTCCTTGAAGCCGTCAAAGTAGGCGCTGTCGCCCGCGTGATAGATTTTCCGGCCTTGATGTTCCAGGACAAATCCGCCGTAGCCGCGATGATGATCGTGCAACGTGCGCGCGCCCCAATGCTGGCTCGGCGTGAACGTGACCGTCCAGTCGCGTTGCGAAAAGCTTTCCCACCAGTCCAGCTCAATGATGCGCGCAAAGCCGAGGTCCTGCGCCAGATCACCCACGCCGCGCGGCATCACGCCGATTTTCGGCTCCGGCAGCCGGCGCAACGTCGGTTTGTGAAAGTGGTCGAAATGCGCGTGCGTGAGCAGCACCACATCGATTCGCGGCAAATCCTTGATTTTCAACCCGGCGCGCCGGATGCGCTTCAAAAAAAACAGCCAGTTCGCAAAATTCGGATCAATCAAAACATTCAGGTTCGTGAACTGGACCAAAAACGATGCGTGGCCAATCCAGGTAATCGCCACCTGGCCACGGATGAGCTTGGGGAAAACCGGATGCCGCTGCAGGCCCACCCGCGGCGTGAGCAGCGTCTTCCAGACCAACTCGCGAAAAAACGTGCGCGGATTGAAATGTTTGGACGGCGTTAAATCCTTGAACGAGCGCGGCAATCTCCGGCGGGGCGGCGCGGGACGTTGAGAAACCGGTTTGGTCATACGACGTCTGCATTTTAACCCCTGCGCCCGCCGAATGAAATGGAAAATCACCCATGCACTGCCCGCCGGGCGCATCCGCGCGCTGCCTCCGTTTTTCTCCCTCTCCTCCCAAAAGGAGGAGCAGGGCTGGGGTGAGGAGCCCATTGTTTCCAGGATCAAATCCCCTCGCCCCGGCCCTCTCCCCGCTCAGGCGGGGCGAGGGAGTCGGGGGCAGTGTCAAGTTGCGCCCCCGCCCGCCGGTCGGCGCTACAGTGGGGCTGCGCCGATTTGGATCAGATCAGCCGGTTGGATGTCCTCCTAAAAGCGCTGTCGCCGCTGTGCTCTGCCGGCGCAGTCCAAAACCTGGCGGCTGCGGTTGGAAAATCAATTCGCGACATCCGCCGCCGGCGCGATTAAAATTTAGGCATGAAGCAGACGGTGAAACAGCTCGACAAGTTTCTGCGCAAGAAACCGAAGCTCGGACACGGTGTTTACATCGCCAAAACCGCGGTCGTCATTGGCGACGTGACGCTCGGCGCGCATTCGAGCGTTTGGTATGGTGCGGTGTTGCGCGGCGACATCAACCGCATCGTTGTTGGCCATCACACGAACATCCAGGACAACGCCGCGCTGCACCTCGCGGACGATTTTCCGTGTCTCGTTGGCAACTGGATCACGGTCGGCCACGGGGCGATTGTCCATGCCTGCACCGTCGGCGACGAAGTGCTCGTGGGCATGGGCGCGGTGATTCTGGACGGCGCGGTCGTCGGCAAACAATCCATCGTCGGCGCAAAAGCGCTCGTGACGCAGGGAATGAAAATCCCGCCCGGCTCGCTCGTGCTCGGCGCCCCGGCGAAAGTTGTGCGCCAACTGACAAAAAAGGAACGCGCTAAACTGAAATGGTGGGCGCAAAAATACGTGGACAACGGTGCCTATTGCCTGAAGCACAAAATCAACGTGGGCGGGCCGATGCCGACGTGACACCGCAGGTCACGCAAGTATTTGTTTGCAGATTGTCGCCAGGACTTCCCTGACTTTCACAAGGTCGGCGGCCGGAAGTTTTCCAAGCTTCTGGGCAACGCAGGTTTTCTCGATGGTGGCCAGTTTTTCCGCGCGAACCGTGGAAGGCAATTTCAACCCAGCCTCTTTCCAGTGAGATACAGTCACATCTGCCGCCGACCTCACCGGATGACTGGTGATTGGAACCACCAGCAAATCCGCGTCGCCGAAATCACGCACCAGTAGAACCGGACGGCGTTTGGCGCCTTGTCCGTCGGAAAAGACCAGCCAGGCCAGCAACACTTCTCCTTGGGAATAGAGCGGAGCGGCCATCAGTCCTCATCGTAAATCGCATCACCCGGCGCATATTGGCCGGCCAGTTGTTCCGCCGAAAAACGCGACCAATCGCGCCCCTCCCTGCCTTCATCTTTTCGCGCCAGCAGGAATTCCACAAAGTCTAGCGCTTCCTGCTGAAGTTCGCCCGGCAGGCTGCGGCTTTTCTCGAAAATCATTTCCGCTGTGCTCATGTCAAAGATCATACTTAATAAAAGCCCGGCTTGCAAGTTGGCAAAAGCGTGACTGCTGACAAAAAAGGAGCGCGCCAAACTGAAATGGTGGGCAAAAAATACGTGGACAACGGCGCGTATTGCCTAAAACACAAAATCAACGTGGGCACGCCCGGCCTGTGAACAACTTTTGCTTTCAAACCAAAGGCGGCACACATAAAAGAGTCCCATGAAAACCGCCATTTTAACGAGCAGCTTTCTGCTCGCCGGATCGCTGGTAATTTCCGCTTGGTTGTTGCATCCCCGACCAACGCCGCTATATGAACTTCAAAGTGGGAAATTTTGTGACTACTTGATCAACCATCAAACTGGATCGGTATGGCGATATTACCGCGACACAAACCCGACGAATGAGACCGGAATTACTTCCGAAGGCTTTGAGCTTCTTGGTCATTACAGTCCTGCAAAATAATTTGAATTGATTTGCAGTTAAATTTCCGCTTTTCCGGGCCAAATACGCAGCGGTCGGAACAAAATTTCCTCATCGTGCCTCACTTCATTTGTGTAAAAATCATTCCATTTGAATCTCCGTTTGATTTCAGTGAATTCGTGAACACATAGAATGTTTCCGGCGTGAATCGGTTGCACAGCTACAGCACACGAAGGTTGAAGTCGCCGTCGTTCGGAATGAAGTAATCTCGTGAAAAAATCTTCCAGCATTGCATAGCTTCGTCCTCTCCAGAAAGCGGATTCTGATTCCAAAATACTTGTCGGTATCAGACATTCAACAATTAGGGGTTTCCCGCGAGCTTTAAGTTTGGCGATTTGTCCAAGACGAATTGCGATTCCAGCTAAATGCTCACTTCCATGCTGCATGTAATGCGGGTGATCTTTCAAACACGCGTCTTTGGTTAAAGACAGGAAAATTTTTCCATGATCATGGCTTTTACAAAAATGAAGTTCTGATATTGCATTTCGTAGTCCATCACCTTTGCCGAAGATTTCTTCGGCCTGTAAATTAAGAGCGTCTATATCGGCGAGTCGTATCCCATGCTCAATGAAACTGGTTGGGGAATTCGATCTGGTCCCATGAAACGCAATTATGAATTTGTAATAATCAGCGAGCCGTTGTGCGAGAATAGCTGGAACATTTTCCGGTTGCTTGGTGAAGGCTGCTACAACTGAATTTAACCACTCAAAACTGTCGCCGGCTGCACATTTCCAATTTATTCGTCGGATTTCGGCAATGACTGTATCATTGATTTTGTCAGCAAGAAGATTGCGAAAAACGCGTTCCCAACTTTTTCGCTGACTCCATTTGAATACTCGTGCCTTTCGAGCGCTCACAGAAAATTGGTCATCTCCGCAACATCCCTGGCAAACCGCCGCCCATCTTGGCCATCATCTTCTGGAACTTGCCCATCTTCTTCATCATCTGCTGCATCTGGCCGAATTTGTTCAGCATGGTGTTCAGTTCCGTCACGCTCACGCCACTGCCTTTGGCGATGCGGATGCGGCGCTTGGCGTTGAGGATGGCGGGGTTCTGCCGCTCCTTGGGCGTCATGCCGCAGATCATCGCCTCCATGCGCTTGAATTCCTTCTCCTGCTTCGATAAATCGCCCTGCTGCTTCAACATCTCCGCGCCGCCCGGCAGCATGCCCACGATGGATTCCAGCGAGCCGAGCTTTTTCATCTGGCGCAATTGCTCCAGGAAATCTTCCAGCGTGAACTGGCCCTTGCGCATCTTTTCTTCCATGCGCTTCGCATCATCCAGGTCCACGGTTTCGGCGGCCCGCTCGACGAGGCTGACGACGTCGCCCATGCCCAGAATCCGCGACGCCATGCGTTCGGGATGAAACGGCTCGAACTCGTCGAGTTTTTCACCCGTGCCGCCGAACTTGATGGGCTTGCCGGTCACGGCCTTCAAACTCAACGCCGCACCGCCGCGCGCGTCGCCGTCGAGCTTCGTCAAAATGGAGCCGGTAATTTGCAGCGCCTGGTCAAAGTGGGTCGCGACGTTGACGGCCTCCTGGCCGGTGGCGGCGTCGAGGACGAGCAAAATCTCCTGCGGCTTCACGAGGTCGCGCAGCCGGACGAGTTCCTGCACGAGCGGCTCGTCCATTTGCAGCCGCCCGGCCGTGTCGAAAATCAAAACATTGCGGCTGTTGGCTTTCGCAAAGTCGAGCGCTTCACGCGCGATTTTCAGAACGTCCGTTTCCCCGCGTTTCACGAACACCGGCAGTTCCAGTTGCTTGCCCAAGGTTTCGAGCTGGTCCATCGCCGCCGGGCGGTTTACGTCCGCCGCCACGAGCAACGGCTGGCGGCCCTGTTTTTGGAGCAGCCGCGCGAGCTTGCCGCTCGACGTGGTTTTGCCCGAACCGTGCAAACCGACCATCAGAATGCTGCTGGGGCTGCCGCTGAGATTCAGCCCGGCATTGGTCGAGCCGAGCAGGTCCACGAGTTCGTCGTAGATGATTTTGACGATTTGCTGGCCGGGCTGGACGCTCTGGACGACTTCCGCGCCGATGGCCTTGGTTTTGACGCGTTCGATGAAATCGCGGGCGACCTTGAAATTCACGTCGGCTTCCAGCAGCGCCATGCGGACCTCGCGGAGAGCGTCGGTGATGTTGGACTCGGAAATTTTTCCGAGCCCGCGCAGGTTGCGAAAGGCGTTCTGGAGCTTGCCGCTTAGAGAATCGAACATTCCATCAGCCTAAGAAGAGCGAGGAGCATTTGCAACAATGGTTGACCCCCATGTTGAACCTCAAATCGTAATCGTCCTCGTTCTCGTCGTCGTCCTCGAAACCAATGAATTCGAGGACGAGAACGAGGAGGAGGACGAGGACGAATCGAAATGCGTCGGATTGACAAGGCTCGTGCGGTTTGGCTTAATCTGCGTCCCTTAGTGGTAGGTTACCCAAGTGGCCAACGGGGGCAGACTGTAAATCTGCTGGCTATGCCTTCGATGGTTCGAATCCATCACCTACCACCACCCCTTTTCCGGCTGCTGTGAAAGCTAAAAGACTGCGCCTTTTAATGAGATTGTAAGGTGCCATTCAGCTTTACATACCCCACACGATGGCCATAATTCTCGACACATAATGGGTATCACCCAAATTCAGAAATGTTTTGGCTTTTTCTCGTGGCTGGCGTGTTTCCTACTGCTGTTCGTCGGTTGCGGAAAGCCGACAACGGCCTCTCCCCAGAAGGTCGTGACTGACACCAACGTCGCGCCGTCCGCGCTGTCCTCGGCAGAAACAGCCGTTCCGGGCCCGGGTCAAAAAGTATGTTTCGCCTGCAAGGGCGAAGGGGCGGTGGCCTGTCTCGTTCCTGGTTGCAAGGATGGTCAGGTGGATTGTCCGGGACCGTGTCTCAAACTTTCCAAGGGAGTTTGGACCCACACCGACATTGATGGAAAACCTTCTGATCTCTGGTGGCAGTATTTTAATTCGGCTGACGGTAGCTACACGTTCGGTGTCAGCGAACATCATCTTGGAGAGGTCGTCGTGGTGCAGGATGGCAAACCCACGCTCGGCGGCAAATGCAAGATTTGTGGTGGCACCGGCAAGGTGAAATGTCAGGTCTGCCAGGGTACGGGCCGGGTCACCTGCCCGGTTTGTGACGGCAAAAAGTTTGTCCCCATCGCCTGGACGCCTGTGGATAATCCCTATTTCAACCGCCAACCCGACATCATCCGGTTGGCGGACGGGCGGGTGTTGTTGGGCCGAATCGCTGCGGAAGCCGGAGAGGACCGAACGATTATTACGCGGGACAAGAAAATCCTGCACGTGAAAGTCGCGGACATCCTGCCCAAAGAAACCACCAATTCGGTTGCCACTCAAACTGCGCCGGGCAGTTAATGCCGGTGACGGCGGCTCGGCACGATGGCCGGGAGGACTTTCAAACTTCATTCGTCAGCGTCTCTCCTGGACAGCGCGACGAACAACGCCACGGGCAGACTCATTTTGTTCCGGGGGCGAAGCTGGGGCGTGACGGCAGGACGGCTGGCCTTTGTTTCGCAGCCGCCATGACGACACGCTCCAGCAAAGAGGGAAGTTCCAAACCGAATTTGCACGCCGCTAAAATAAAAATGTCACTTTTCTAGGACTGACCCCTTCCACGACGGCCAGCGCGGTTTTATGACCAACAAGGCTTATGCTGACGGCAAAGGCCCGTCCTACATCTACACCCCCGCCGGACGATTGCAGACCCGCACCTGGGCGCGCACGGTGGGAGGCCAGCCTCTCACAACGACTTATTCGTACGACAACGCTGGTTTGCTATCGGCTATCGGCTATTCGGACGCCACTCTCGGCGTCACGAACACCTTTGACCGTTTGGGCCGGCTCACTCAACAATCAACCCTCAACTCTCAACTGAATTCGACTTACAACGACGCGAACGAACCGTTGACCGAATCCTACACCGGCGGCCCGCTAAACGGTCTGAGCGTGACAAATAGCTACGACCCGCTGCTCCGCCACACCAAACTTTCCCTCATCTCTCAACTCTCAACCCTCAACTCGACAGCATACGGCTATGACGCAGCCTCGCGTTTACAGAGCGTTTCCGACGGCACAAATACTGCTATTTACAGCTATATTGCGAATTCACCGTTGGTAGGGAACATTGTATTTCAGCAAAACGGGACGACACGGATGACAACAACGAAACAGTACGATTTCCTGAACCGCCTCACGAGCATCTCCTCTGTCGGAGGGGCCGAGTTCCACGAGTCCCATTTCTACTTTCAACTATCAATATAATCAAGCCAACCAACGTACCCGTGCCGATCTCGGAGGGGCATCTGTCGGAGGGGCGAGTTCCACGAGCCCCACTTATTGGGTCTATCAATACGACTCCCTTGGCCATGTGACGAGCGGCAAAAAATACTGGTCCGACGGCACACCCGTCGCCGGACAACAATTTGAATACGGCTTCGACGACATCGGCAACCGGAAATCCACGAAGAGCGGCGGCGATCAAAGTGGCGCAGGCCTCCGGCCTGCTTCTTACAGCGTCAATAATCTGAACCAATACACGAGCCGTGATGTGCCAGGCTACGTAACCGTCCTCGGCTCGGCCAACTCGAATGCCACCGTGACGGTGAATCTCCAGCGGGCATATCGTTATGGAAATTATTTCCAGGACGAACTGGGCGTGAACAATTCAAGTTCCGCTCTTTGGTTTTCGCTGACCAATCTGGCCGTGTTGAACAACGGAACCAATGCGGACATTGTGGCAACGAACACAGGCAACATCTTTCTGCCTATGACGCCGGAAACCTTCGGCTATGACTTGGACGGGAATCTGACGAACAGCGGTCGCTGGACGGTGACTTGGGATGCTGAGAACCGGGCGACTTCGTTCGCGAGTTTGATCAGCGCACCATCGGCATCAATGAAGAAAGTGGATTGCGCTTATGATTTTCAAGGGCGCAGGATTCAAAAGATTGTTTCGACGAATAATGGTTCAGCTTGGATTCCCGTGTCCACGAACCGGTTTGTTTACGATGGTTGGAATCTGGTTGCCATTCTCGATTCTCAATCCTCCATCCTCGCTTCGTTTCAGTGGGGCAATGACTTGAGTGGTTCACTCCAAGGCGCGGGCGGCGTGGGCGGACTCATTTCCATGACCGTTTATGCAGGAACGAATGCAGGGGCGTATTTCCACAGCTTCGATGGCAACGGCAATGTGGCGGCATTGGTGAATGCGGCGAACGGAGCGATGGCCGCGCAGTATGAATATGACCCATTCCTGGGAATTACCCGCGCTTCGGGCGCGCTGGCGTTCGTAAACCCATTCCTCGGCTCGACCAAGTTCTTCGATGCAGAGACGGGACTCTATTATTATGGCTATCGGTTTTATGATCCGAGTGCGGGTAGGTGGCCAAACAGAGACCCATTAGAAGAAAGCGGTGGGATTAATCTATATGGATTTATTGGAAATGCGCCGGAAAACGGAGTTGATTGGCTTGGAGCAGCTCTAAACTCGCCCCCTGGCGGGAACGAATTTGACCAGTGGCCTTACGCCCAAATTCCACCCAATTTGGGTGTAACATATTCAGCTGGGCCAGATATCACTGAAGCCTTAAAAGCGACGCTAAAACAAGTTGATAAAGACTTCTGGGCTCATCCCGATAGACAGTGTAAAGCGTGCGATATGTTGAATTTCCCAGGGCCAACATTAACTACTGATGTAACTGGAGCATTGGGTTCTTGGGATATACAACCATTAAAGGATATGGGTCAATCAGGACAACCTTTGGCTGGTGGAAAAGCTGGAACTGGAGATTGGGTGAGGACAGTCCAATTCCGCTATCGGAGCGGAAAAAGTAAAGTATATTGGGGTGGTGCAGTTAATTATGCACTCTGGGGGAGGGCCAACGAGTTGTGTTATGCTAGATTTCATGCTACAGCGTTCAGCTTAGAAAGAGCCTTGTGGTTGTTCACTTAAGGAAGGATGCACCATGGCCAATTGGGTTTGGTGGAGATCAAGATGCTGATGCTAGCGCGTTCACTAGGTTTGGATATGAGAACACTAGTCCCGAGTCCGTTGCTTTGCATCTTGGTTACACGGGGATTTATCCCCATATTGTAAACCACATTGCTGATCCTAAGAATATATTACACAGCTCGGACCCATTTGTTTATGATTGGGAAGGTCTCGTTAATGCAAATGACCATGGGAAATGACCATGAATAGATTTTATGCAATGGAAACATACTAAAATACGATCGGTGGCAATTATAACCTGCGCGCTTCTGATTGTGGGGTTTTGTTATCTTTTCATCTATAATCCGAAACAACTGGCAGCATCAATCCGCAACAATGATGTAGTTAAGGCTGCTTCATTGATTAAACATTATCCCTATCTCATAAACTTAGCTTTAGACCATCAGACAAAATTGAAACCTTTGGATCTCGCCGTAGGTCTTGGTCGTTATGAGATATCAAGTAATTTGATCGCATCTGGCGCCGACGTCAATTCGAGGAATGTAGGCGGCGAAACGCCGATTTATCATGTTTATGGCAACTTTAATTTAGACATATTCGACATGCTGATTGCTCACGGGGCTAGTGTTTCAAACTTAAATATGTATGCAAACACGCCATTATATTGTGCTGTGATTAATGAGAATGCTGAGGCAGTTAGAGTTCTTATTGTTCACGGTGCAAATCCTATGGGTACAAATGCGTTTGGTAAAACATGTCTGAACTATGCGGTCGAGAGTTCAAATTTAGATATTGTTGAGTTGTTAACGCGCTCGAATTCGCTACGTTAGCAGTTTGCTGAAAAACTCCAAAAAAAATGCTTCTTCGACGTTTGTATTTGAACTTTACACGCCAACCATAGCACGCGCGGTGCCAATGAAAATCAAACGCCGGGCTGGCTTCTCGGCTGTAAGCGTCACGCTGTCACCGGTCACTTCAAAACCAGCCAGCCGGGGTCGAATCAAAACCGGCCAATCTGAGGCGCATTATTCATATCAGGTTTTTTGATTCAAGCAAGGGCTTTAGGCTCCATATCATCTAAGGCCATACGCTGTGCCGATTTGTGTCCAACTCAGAAAGCAACGCTTCCTTTGGCCAGTAAAACGTAAGCGTCACGCGGAGCACCTACTTGACAGAGCAACGGTTGGGGTCGTAGAAGCGAGAGATATTATGCTACGACGTTTATGATGCGAGCTGTCGTTGCAACGGAAGCTTCGACTTGCTCCAAGCTTCGGGCATCACTTCCGGGATTTGCCAGTTGGTCATGCGCGGCAGTCGCGCGAGCACCTCGCGCAGGTAGGCGTAAGGATCCAAACCGCGTCGTCGGCAACTTTCAATGATGGTGTAAATGATGGCGCTACGTTCGCCGGCATCGGCATCGCCCACGAACAGCCAGTTCTTTTTGCCGATGGCGGTGGGGCGAATGGCGTTTTCGACCAGGTTGTTGTCAATCTCCACCCGGCCATCATCAAGATAAACGGTCAACGTGGACCACTGGCCCAAGGCATAATCCATAGCCTGGGCCAGCAGACTTTGTGGCAGGTATCGTCCGCTGGCTTTGAGCCGAATCAGGGCGCGTTGGATTCGCTCCACGATGGGGCGGCTGTTACTGGCACGCACGGCTTGGCGCAACCGGGGACCGGCGCGATGTTCGCGCAAGTCCGCTTCGACCCGGTAAAGGTGCTGGATGTGTCGGACCATCCAGCCCGCCGTTCGCGGCGATGGTTCGAGGGCGTCGTAAAACTTTCGCCGCACGTGCGCCCAGCAACCTGCCAGTTCAATCGCACCGCCACGACTGTTGGCAAACGCGCGATAGGCCGAATAGTCGTCGCATTGCAACGTGCCGGTGAAGTTCGCAGGAACGACATGGTCCAAACACGCAGTGGCACGGCTGGTTTCCCAGCGGTAAAATACGTCGCCGCCGGGACGGCTGCCCGTCCAGAGATAACCTTGTCGCGTTCGTCCATGCCCCGGTTCCAAATAATCAATCGGCGTTTCATCCACCTGGACATAGCCGCCAGCCATCACCCCAGTGCGAATGTGTTCATAAATTGGCTTTAACCAGTCGGCGGCCAACCCCACCCAGCGGGCCAAAGTCTGCCGGGGCAGGTGTACCCCATGACGTTGGGCGTAAATTTGTTCCTGCCGGTACAGCGGCAGATGGTCGCAGTATTTGCCCACCAAAATATGCGCCAGCAAGCCGGGCGCCGGCAGGCTCCGATCCTGCAACCGTTCGGGCAAGGGTGCGATCAACGGCGCCCGGTCAGCATCAGCACGATGAACGTATTTTCGGCGAATGGTCCGGCGGCGCAAAAAGCGCGCCGGCTCAAAATCCAGTTGCTCACTCACTTCCTGGCCGATGCAGCGCCAGCTTTGCGGTGCGGCCTTCACCGGTTCGGGATCAATCACTTCTTCCACTACCGGCAGGTTGTCCGGCAAACGGGGCGTGCGTTCCTTCCGGGAATGACGGACGGAGGTTTGGGATTCTTCGACCCTTGTAACGGCACTGTCCGTGTCGGCCAGGGCTGGCAGTTGCAGGAGCAGTTCCAGTTGCGCCCGGTCCAGCCGCTCGCTGCTCGACCCAAACACCCGCCGCACCAGCAAGTCTATCTTCTGCCGCAGCAGTTCATTCTCCAGGCGCGCTTGCGCCAATGCCTGGCGGCATTCGGCTAACTGGCCAGTGAGTTCTTTTTCGCGCCGCGTCATCGGTTGTTCTCTATACGCGCCACAACCTGACAGGTTTCAAACTTTCTAAAATTTCTTTTCAGTCTTCCCGCTCATACCACGGTCGCAGTTTTCCTCCCCGCAAATCCACCCCGTCGGTCAGCAGCGCCAACGCCTGCGGCGTCAACTTCAACTTGGTCATTCCCTCTTCCAGGTGCTTGGGCCACGAAAACGTTCCCCGCTCCAAACGCTTGCTCAATACCCACAGTCCAGTTCCGTCCCAACACAGGATTTTGATCCGCGTGTGCCGCCGGTTGCTGAAGATGAACAGTGCCCCCGCTCGCGGGTCTTCGCCCAGCCGTTCGGTCACCAGCGCGTACAGCCCGTTGAACCCTTTGCGCATATCGCAGGCTTCCACGGCCACCAATACTTTCAGGCTGCCCGAAAAACTCAGCATGGCTTTTGTAGCGCCCGCAGCAAGGCCGCCGCCAGTTCAACCTGTTTGACATCGCCGATCTCCAGACGGGCATCGCCGGGCAATGCGACCATCACGGCCAGGGGATTTTTGCCACCCGGATTTTGGGCCGCTTCCACGACCGCCTCCAGCCACCGTACTTTATCAGGCAATCGGGCGGGAATCTCGCGTTGCCCAACGGCAGGATAAGTACCGCGTTGTCGCCGCCGCTGCTGCGCCCACGTCGCAAACGTCGGATATTTGACGCCAGCCAACACCGCGAACTTCGGCCCGCTCAATCCGCTTCGCTCGAACTCATCCAACAAATGCTCCCGCCGTTCCCGAGGCGTTCGCACTCGCCCCAGCACATCGGTCTTCAAGATCGCTTCATCGGTCGGTGTCATATTCATCGTAGCCGTTATGCTACGACGTTTATGGCTTCATTGAATAGAGGTGCTACGCGTGACGCTTACGGTAATTACGCGAGCCGTAAATCTTTTTCGGTTCGCCGGTGGGATAAAATTCGTTGGTCTTGCTGGTGTTGTCGGGCAGGACGGTTTTCCAGTTACGACCCGTGTTGTCGTAGAGCATCGTAGTGGTTTGCGGCGGGGCGCCGCTGCCACCTGGCGCGGGCGTGGTGACAGTTTGCGGCTGGTCGGCGGCGGTGTAGGTGGTGGTGGTAGTGCCGTTGCGTGCGTCGGTCACGGTGGATTGACGGCCATAGGCGTCGTATCCGTAGTTGAGGGATGAGAGTTGATTGTTGAGAGTTGAGGGACTGGTATTCCTCCAATACCTGCACATAGCCGCTCGGATTCCGGTCATCCAAAAGATAGTAAGTAGTGGTTCCAGTTGCAGCGATTGTTTTGCTCACCCGATTCCCGTCCCCGTCATACGTGATAAGGATTGTGCCATTGTTCACGTTGATCACGTGATTCATCACGCCGTACTGATAGGAGTTGCCTGACGAGTTGGTTGTGTTGCCGTTGTTGTCGTAGCCATCGCCCGTCAACCAGTCGTTCGGATTGAATGTGAATGCCTGATTGGTCAGGGTGAGGCTGCCGGTAATATTGGTCCGAGTGGTTCGATTGCCAACGGAATCGTATTTGTAACCGAGAGATTGGGGACTCGTGTAACCCTCCGATAATTTCGTTGGTCAGGCGATAGAGCGGATCGTAGCTCCAAGCGTAATTACGGTTGGCGCCGCTGTTTGTCTCCAAAAGTGACGTCCGGTTGCCGGTCAGACCAAGCTGGTAGTAGAAACTGGCCAGTGTTCCGGCGTTGAGTTTCCAAACCGAGTTGGTCAACCGGTTGAGCGAATCGTACTGGCAGAGATTCGTCACGCCGTTACCGTAGCGCATGGTTTGCAGATTGCCAGCCAAATCGTAGGAATACTGCGACAGGCTGGAAGCCGGTCCTCCGACGTTGGTCAGGCGGTTGAGCGCGTCATACTGATAAACATTCGTCACGCCATTGGCCGTGCTGGACCAGAGATTGGTCAGGTTGCCGTTCGCATCGTAGCCGTAGTTGAGCGCCACGCTTAACTGGGCCGGCAAGCCACCACTTTCCATTTTCGATTTACGAGGGTAAAGTTTGCGCGTGACCAGATCGAAAATCGCAAACCCAAAATCCGAATGACCCGTCACTGCCACAACTGCGGCGAGGAATGGACGCTGACCGGCCAGCCGGGCCGGGGTGAAACCTGCATGAAATGCCGGGCCGACCTGCGCGTCTGCCGGAACTGCGCCCACCACGACCCGCGCGCAGCCCAGCAATGCCGTGAGCGCCGGGCCGAGCCGGTGCAGGAAAAGTACGTGGGCAATTTCTGCGAGTATTTTGAGTTTATCCGCCGAACCTGGACCCCGAAGGCCGGAGACAACCGGCGCGAAGCCGCCGCGCGCGAGCGGTTGAAAAAATTGTTTGGCGATTGATGCGCCCGGTTCCGTTTCAACCGGAGGCCTTGCCGTCCATTTCGCTGAAAGCCCGCGCACAGGCGGCAATGACGGTTTCAGTCTCCACGTTGGAAATGATGCGGTCGTTGTTGGGTGACGCGAGCGCCCAGTCCGCGTGTTGATAGGGATGCGGCCGGCCCGGCGCCACGGACTCCATGATCATCACCACCCGTTTGCCCATCGCCACAGCCAGATGCAACACCCCGGTATCGCCGCCCAGGGTCAGCGTGGACAGTTTGGCCAGCCCGCCGGTGACAAGCAATGGCACGCCGGCCGAGACCGGAAAGCCCGCCAGGCGGGCCGGTTCCAGGGCGGCGCGTTCCGCCGGTCCACCGCCAAACAAGATTTGGACTCCGCGCTGCTGCCAATGCCGGGCGACCGCCAGATAGCGGTCGAGCGGCCAGTTTTTTTGCGGTGAACTGGTGAAGGGTTGAATAAGGAGGAGGGATGAGGCGGCATTTAGATGGTGTGCGGCCAGAAAACTTCGCGCTTCGGCCAGCGCGCCGTCCGGCAGAACGAATTCGTTGAGAATTGTTCCCGAACGCAGGCCGCATTGCTCCAGCAGCGAGAGATACCAGTCCACGTGATGAATGCGCTCATTGCGCGTCACGCCGCGCGTGTAAGCCCAGCGCCGTCCCTGATGGTACACATTTCCCCAGCGGTGCGGCGCGCCACTCAACCAGGCCAGCCACGCCGTCTCGCCGTAGCCCTGAAAATCCACGACCCGCGAAAACTTTCCGCGGCGCAACCGGCGAATCAGGGAAAACGCCTCCGACACAATGGCCAGGGGATTTCCACTTTGAAACCGCGCGCGATTCAGCGTGATGACTTCGTCCACTTCCCGGAAGCCCTGCAACAGCGCCGCATTCTCGCTGGAAGTGAGAAAGGTGATGGTCGCGCCGGGGAAATTTCCCCGGATCACATGCACTGCCGGCAGGAGGAACAGGATGTCGCCGATGGATTTAAGGCGAATCAACAGAATGTTCTCGTTACGAACCATGAGCCGTCAGGCTATGCACCCCGCCACCAATGGAAAAGCACAGATTTAAAGGCGCCGGTTTTCCTGCTGGACGGTTTTGGGAACAGCGGATTGAATGGGGGCATCCGGCATTGCATGAACAAGCCATTGAGCAAAAATATTTTCTGGACCCGGGGCAAGGTCACGGCGGAACAGCGCGCGCATCTGAGCGGCCACTCCGGCTGCGTCATCTGGATCACGGGTTTGAGCGCCTCCGGCAAATCCACGATTGCCACGGAACTGGAGCGCGAGTTGATCAGCCGGGGCAAGCTGGCCTATCTGCTGGACGGCGACAACACACGCCACGGCCTTTGTTCCGACCTGGGCTTCTCACCGGAAGACCGGCGCGAGAACATCCGGCGGGTGGGGGAAGTTGTCAGACTGTTTGCCGATGCCGGCATCATTTGCATCACGGCGTATATATCTCCCTACCGTTCCGACCGGGACAAGGCGCGCCAGTTGGTGCCGCCGGGAAAATTCATCGAGGTGTATTTGAATGCGCCGCTGGCCGTCTGCGAGCAGCGCGACCCCAAGGGGCTTTACGCCAAAGCGCACAGCGGTGAAATCAAGGAGTTTACCGGCGTCTCCGCCCCCTACGAACCGCCCTTGAAACCGGAACTCGAATTGCACACCGACAAAATGAGCGTGGCCGAATGTGTGGCTGCCATTCTGGCGAAGCTGGATCGGATGTCAGCCATTGTTGATGGCGCTCCCGCCGACGATGGCAAAAAAGGCTGACGGCATGGTTCATCGCGGAAGCCCCGCCTTTGCCGGGCAGCCGCACAGGTGCCACCCAACCAGCGCCGTGCAGACGCGGCAACGCAAACGCCAGCGCCCGTTTTGGCCAAAGGTGACGAGAACCAGCACCAGCGCCGCGAGCCAGTCCAGAAGCAACCGCGTCATCAGGCCGGCGGTCAGGATTGACCGTGTCAACGGGGATTGATTTTTAGCGAAGTAAGCGTAACGCGAGCGCCAGTATTCAATTCTTGCCGCAGCGGAGATTTGTTTCGCCGTTTGTCCCTGGTCATGCCAGACCCGCACGCCGGGCAGGTGCATCACCCGCAAACCCGCCCGGCGGACTTGCCGGCAAAAATCCGTTTCCTCGAAAAAGAAAAAATAGCGCTCATCCAGGCCGCCGAGCTTGTCCCACACTTCCTTGCGGATCAGCATGAACGCGCCCACAACCGTCTCGACCTCCGTCGGTCCGGTGAAGTGATGTTCCTTGCCGGGAAACCGGCGGGGGAACAACCGCCGCAGCAGCGACTTGTTCAACAGTTCCGTCGCCAGCGTCGGGAAATTGGCGATGGAATTCTGGCGCGAACCGTCCGCGTTGAGCAGTTGCGCCCCGGCAACGGCGCAATCGGGATGGGCGCGCATCCATCCGGCCGCCTGTGCCAGCGCGTCCGGTTGCAGCCGGGCATCCGAATTGAGCAACAGCAGAAAATCCCCGCGCGCCGGTTTCGCCGCGAGATTGCAGGCGCGCGCAAAGCCGAGGTTGGTTTCGGAACGGATGAGCTTGACGGATGAAAATTCACGCGCCAGCACCGCGGCCGTGTCGTCGGTCGAGCAGTTGTCCACAATGATGATTTCCGTCGCCAATGAATCCTGTGCCGCCTGCACCGAGCGGATGGCCGCGCAAGTCAAGACGCCGGTGTTGCGCGTGGGGATGATAACGGACAGGTCCATGGCTTATGCCGGTGGTTTCCCCCGCTGCTGCAATTCCCACAACTTGGCGTATTTGATGAAGGTGTAGTAGGCGTGCAATGCTGCAATTAAAAATCCGCGCGTCCCTTCACGAAAACCCTGCTGGAAAAAGTACTTCTTCACAAACCCGCCGACCGGGTGCAATGCCAGTTGCGTGAATCCCGCCCGGCGGCCGGCGGCAAAATAGCGTTGGGCCATCAGCGTGGTGTATTTTTCATTTTTGGCCATCACCACGGCGAGCGTGGGGAAAGGATGTTGTAAAATGGAATTTTTGAAATAGCCGATGCGGCCGGAACATTCAAAGCCTTCATGCACCAAATCCGGGCGGTACCGAAAGAGCCGGCGGTCAAACACCTGCGGCTGGCGATAATCCGGATACCAGCCGCAAAACCGGATGGGCCGGCCAAGAAAGGTGTTGCGCCGCGGCACAAACCAGGCGGCGTAACCAGGCGATTGCAGCCGTTCGCGAAGTTCCGCAACGAATTCCGGCGTGCTGCGCTCGTCGGCATCAATGCTCACAATCCAGTTGTGTTTCAGCAAGGCCAGCGCCTGGTTGCGCAATTTGCCGAAGCCGTCGAAGGGCAGGTTGACGTGGTGCACGCCGAATTGCGCGCAAACCTGCGCCGTGTCGTCGGAGCTGAACGAGTCCACGACGACGACTTCATCCGCCCACAACACCGTCGGCAGCACCTCCCGCAGGTTGGCTGCTTCCTGATAAGCGATGATGTAAAGGCTGACCGGTTCGGGCATGGCGTTGAAATTCAATGGATTCTGCGCAGTTCGCGCGGCGCTTGAACTGCGGACAGTGTATCCCACCCTTCTCGCCGCCCGCAAAAGAATTGTGAAACGACCCGGCAAATCCCGGCGCCCGCCCGGCGGCTTCGCGGCTGGCTCCCGGCTTACATCACAACCGCATCGCTCGAAGGCGCCGGTGCGGAAAAATACTTGTTACGAGCTTTGCAGACCTGCCGGTAGAACGACATGTTGTAAAGGTGGCAGAGCAAATATTTCCATTTTATCTCGCTTGTATAACGATCGTGAGACGCGACCTGGTTCGCAGCACCCAACCCGGCTTTGGCGCACAGTCCGGGAAAAATCTCATTGACCCCGAAGGAATAGAGTTCGAGGTCCAGCTGGTTGTATTCCCTGGCCATTTCGACCAGCCGGCGGTCGTTCTCCAGGGATTTTTTGATCCGATTGTCCGGCGCGAGATTTTTCCGTTTATAGTTCAGGTTCAGCGGGTAGGGGCTGAGTTGCTCCAGGACGCGCAGGGAAAGCTCAAATTTTTCCGTCAAACCGACAAAGCCGCACGTTTCCAGGTAGCGTTTGGCCCGGTCCAGATTTCGCCCGCCCGCCATCAGTTTTACATGCAGGTTTTCAAGATCTTCGTTTTGACGCAATTCCTCTTCAAACGTCCGGCGGTTGCCGTTGAGGACCGAAGCCTGATATTGGGAAAAAACCCTGGCCACCGGGTCCCTCAGGAAGGTCATGTGAAAAGGGTTGGGGACGGACAGGCTTAACGGATCGAACAGATTATGACCGGCGATGCTCCGCAATCCGGGGAACATTTTCCTCGCAAAATCCAGGTCCCGCTGGGTGAAAACGGGCCTTTTGGTATGATTGGTATGGCACGCGAACACACCCAGGCTGTTTTCGAGTATGAACTGGAAACTTGAGCCCGCAGTTCTTGGAATGTGACAAAAAACAATCATTGCCTGATTTCAGCCACGAGTGTTGCGAGCCGCAACCGCTGGAAGCAAACTAATTCCGCGCCGGGGCGAAGCGTTTCAGAAGCCTGGTCCCGTGATGCCTGGTTCACGGGACCTCCTCCAAATTGGAGACGGTGAACCGGTCACGTTCAACCCGGGCGTCGCCGCTGCGGAGGTGATACAGCGGCTTGTTGCCGTAAAAGGACGCCCATTGCGAAAGGGTGCTCGGAGGTCCCAGAAGGTAATCACACCCGGCCAGCGTGTATAAGTCCACCACCAGCGTTCCGGTGCCAATCACGACCGTGAGTCCGGTGAATTCCGACGCCTGCCGCGGTTCGTCGCTGCATACGAAAAATGCCGTCTTCCGGCCGGGAAATTGTCCGGCCAGTTCGCGCATCCAGGCGGCATACTGGTTCACGGCGAAAAAAAACCGCCCTTCCCTCCAGGTACGATAATCCGTGCGCCGGATGTGGACCCCGACCACGATATCCGCCTGCTGCCGCAGGAACTCGACGCTTTGACGGACGGCCTGTCCGACCTCGCTGATGGGCTGGAAAAACTCCCGGATGCGGTCCGCCTGCCGCCGTACGGATTCAGGCGCGCGAAACCGCCAGCCATGGAAAAAAACAATTTTGGCATCGGCCATGCGGGATTGCACCTCCGCGTCGTCCAGCAAAATGGTCTGGCGGGGAATCTCCCGGAGCGTAAACATGCGTTTGCCCAGAATCGGAAAATAATCATTCCACCCGCTGGCGCGGTGGATGAGATGGTAGAAAATCCGCGTCTTGCGGATGGCCGGCGCGGCACCGGGAATCAGGTCAAACAGGCTCTGGCGCCGGGCAACCGGATAGCGGCAATAGATGTCATGGCGCGTGGACTCGAAAAGGTGGGCGTAGGAATGAAAGGCGACATTAACGACGCGATGGCCGTGTTCGGCGGCGAAGCCGATGACATTGGCAAACAGCACCAGCCGATTCCCCAGACGGCCGGTTCGCAGGCCGATGACGAGGATTTTGTTATCAGCCGACTGCATGGATTTCAGAAATTGACGGATTATTTCGGGTAAATCTTCCCGGTTGCCGGGCATCTGGCAAGCTTTCATCAAAAACAGACAGCCTGAGGCGCGGATTTCGCGACCGATTATTGTGCAATCCGACGGCAAAGTAAAACGAACCGGGGCTTTCTGGCTTGACCCTCTCCGTCCCGGAGTTGTTTACTATCCGCACGGGTACCACGATTGGCCAGCCACCCGCTACACTTTTCAACCGCCGTTGGCATGCAATCAGGCATGCCCAAGTGGTATGGCGGCCGAAGGCCATCGGCGAGCGGATCGTTAGAAACATTGCGCGAGATAATCTCAATCATGAACAAAAGAATCCTATGCACGATTGGGCCCGCCACGCGCCATCCCAAAATCCTCCGGCGACTTCAGGCCCTGGGGGTCAGCCTGTTTCGAATTAATCTCTCGCACACCAGGATTGAGGACGTCCGTCCAACCATCGCCTTTCTACAGGAACACTCGAACGTGCCGGTCTGTCTCGACAGTGAAGGCGCGCAGATTCGGACGGGCACGTTCGAGTCCGCGCCGTTGAGTCTGGATGAAAACACGTTCGTCGAAGTCCATAGTTCTCCGCCGCCCGGGAAGGAAGCGGGGCTGACGTTCACGCCGGAGAACATCTGCGACCAACTAGAGGTCGGCGACCTGATCACGATCGACTTTAACGCAGTCGTGGCGCAAGTGACCGCGCAGCAAGACGATCACGCCACCCTGCGAATCCTCAACGGCGGCCAGGTTGGCATCAACAAGGCGGTGACCGTGCATCGGGACATCGCCCTGCCCGCCATCACCCCCAAGGATCGTGAAGCCATCAGAATTGGGCGCGAGATGGGCGTGAAACATTTCGCCCTCTCGTTCGCGAATCGGGAGGATGATGTTCTCCAAATGCGGGCTCTCATCGGCGAAGGTGCAACGCTGATTTCCAAGATTGAATCGCTCAATGGCATTGCAAATCTTGAGGGGATCGCCCGGCATTCCGACGCCATCCTCATTGATCGCGGCGACCTTTCCCGGCAGGTCGCGCTGGCGAAGATCCCGGCACATCAGAAGGACATCATTCGTCGCGCCAAGGCCGTCGGCCGGCCGGTTTTCGTCGCCACCAATCTGCTCGAGTCCATGATTAAACTGCCCGTGCCGACGCGGGCCGAAATCAACGACATTTACAACACGCTGGCCGATGGCGCCGACGGCCTCGTTCTCGCTGCGGAAACCGCCGTCGGTCATTATCCCATTGCGTGTGCCGGCATGGTGGCGAAAGTGATCTCCGAGTTCGAGCAGGCGCATGGCGGACGCATCATCCCGGATGGATCGTTGCTTGTCCGGCCGCATGGCGGAACGCTGGTGGAACGGGTTCTTTCACGATTTGATGAAGCGGACCTTGCGCTCCTCCCTCGGGTGGTTGTGGCCGATACCGACCTGATGGATGCGGAGCAAATTGCGCTGGGCACCTACTCGCCGCTAACCGGCTTCATGGACCGGGCCAGCCTGACTTCCGTGCTGGAGCGGAACCGGCTCGTTGACGACACGGTGTGGACGCTGCCGATCACACTGCAGGTCAATGCGGACCATGACCGTCATCTGGCCGCGGGCGCCCGCGTTGCGCTTTGTTCCAAAGAAGGAACAGTTCACGCAATTCTGGATGTCACCGAACGCTTCGAACTCGATCCCCTGCGCCTCGTCGAAAAATGGTTTGGGACCTCCTCAACCGACCACCCGGGGGTCGCCCGCATCCTCGGTCGCGGACCCATTTTCCTGGCGGGTGAAGTAACCCTGGTCCGGCGGCTGACATCCCCCCAAAACCAGTTCATGCTAACTCCGTCGCAGACGCGGTTTCTGTTCAATCAAAAAGGCTGGGAGCGGGTCGTGGGCTTCCACACCCGGAATGTCGCCCATCGCGCCCACGAGCACATCCAGATCGAAGCACTAAGGCTGACCGACGCAGATGGTCTTCTAATCAGTCCGGTCATCGGCCCCAAAAAGCGCGGGGACTTTCAATCGAGCGCGGTCCTTGCCAGCTATCAGGCGTGTCTGGAGAACGGCATTTATCCCAAAAATCACGCGGTGTTAAGCGGCTTCGCCTCCTACCCGCGGTATGCCGGCCCGCGCGAAGCGGTCTTCACGGCGATCTGCCGCCAGAACATGGGCTGCAGTCATTTCATCATCGGCCGCGATCACACCGGCATCAAGGACTACTACAAACCCGATGACAGCCAAAGACTCTTTGAGACCGTCGGGGACATCGGCATCGTGCCGGTCTTCTTTGGCGCCATTGGCTATGATGCAACGCGGGATTCATACGGTGAAGAATTGAACGGCCACCTCACTCCCATCAGTGGAACGGAAGTGCGGGAGGCTGTCCGCGAGGGCCGCCCGATTCCAAACTGGATGGTGCGGCAATGCGTTCAAGATGCCCTTCGTTCCGAGCGGAAAGCTGGCCGCAGTGTGTTTGTGGAATGATATTCGCCATCCGGTGCAAGCAGAGCGCCAATCCGACACCCCCGGGATAAATCTAGCGCGCTGCCCACCGTAAGACTGTTCGCCAGGGTGCCGTCGGCGGACAAGGGCCATGCCTTCAAACCGGTTTGATCCGGGAGACAGCTTGGAAAGAAATCGTCCAGCGGCACAAATCGTAGCTGCTGGTCTGGGCCGCCCGACGCTTATCTGATGAGCCGGTAGTTGCGGTGAACGCCTATTTCGACCCCGGTGCAGTCTTTGACCAGGGCCGCCACATCCTTCCAAAAATATTTGCGACGCAAACGGATCAGCGGGTTGCGGGAGGTGTACGTCCAGTTTGCAGCAGCGACAATCTCCCGCATGACGGCCGGGTGGGTGCCGGTGAACGGTTTGACTTTTTGGTCCTCCTCGTAGAATCCGTCCGGTCGGCGGCAGAGTTTTTCGACGGAGGCGTCATCGTGCCACAGGCGGGACAGGTTTTGAAGCTTGATCCGGGCCGTGTCCGGGTGCAGGGCGTGGCCATAATGGCAGTAATGCCCGCCGGATTTCTTCACCCGGAGCTTCCGTCCGTCCAGGGTGCGGAAACCCTGGGCGTCGCCGCGCGAGCCAATGGCCGGGTCGCGCCGCACCACCCGCACTTCCTGCGGGTACCAGCCGAACGAACAGGCATGGGTCCAATAGCTGCCGTAAAAATGCGTGTAATCCACCAGCAAGCCCTGAACCTGGGGCTGGTCATGTTCCCGCTCCATCGCGGAACGCATGGCGGGGAGCGTGTCCTCGTGCAACACTTCGTCGCCCTGGATGTAAACGCACCAATCGCCCGTGCATTGCTTCAGGGCCAGATTGGTGTGATGAGAGAGCGCCAGTCCGGCCGTGCGTTGATTCTCGTCCCATGCGGATTCGAGGATGCGGATTTTGGGATCGTTGATTGCCCGGACGCTTTCCAGCGTGCCATCGGTCGAGTGCGGCACGTTGACGATCAGTTCGTCGCACAGCGGCAGCAACGACTTGATGGAGGCGGCAAACGGGTAGCCCAGGCTGTTGCCGTTGCGGATGAAAGTAAAGCCGCTGATTTTCACGCGGGCAGTATTAAATTGAACCGAACCCCGCGGGACAACGAAAATTCACGCAATCTTGAGCCGGCCGGCCGCAAAAAAATCTGGTGTCCGCAGCACCCCCCGAACATATTGGCCCGGCAGCAACAATCGAAAGCCGCCGCCGCGTCATGAAAATCCTGGCCATTCAATTCCGCTACTTCGGTGACGCGGCGTTGATGACGACTGCCTTGCGCGCCATCAAGGAGCATTTTCCGAATGCCGCGCTGCATGTGCTGGTGGCCGAAGAAGTTGCGCCGCTGTTCCAGCATCTGTCCTGGCTCGAACGCGTCTGGGCCTTCCCCCGCGCCCGGGGCAAGGCCAGACTGAGACAATCCTGGCCGATCATCCGGGCTCTGCGCCGGGAACGCTTTGATCGCTCGGTGGATTTCGGAAGCGGCGACCGCAGCGCCATCATCAGCTTGTTGTGCGGCGCGCGGCAACGGCTGGCCCCCTTTTGGCCGGGCGGCTTCCTCGGTCGCCGTTATTGTTACACCCAAACCGTTCCAATTCCTGAATCATTGCACGAGGCCCGGCGCAATTTGCATCTCCTGTCGGCCTGGGGCATCGGCCCCCCCGTTTCTTTGGAGATGGAAATCCACACCGATCCGGTGTGTGACAGTGCCGCGGCACGGCTGTTGCCGCGGCCAGCCATCCTTTGCCACCTCGCCACCGGCCAGCCCAAGAAGGAATGGCCGCTGGCCTCCTGGGCGGAATTTTATCGCCAAGCGACCGGCGCCGGCTACGAAGTGATTTTTTCCACGGGGATTTCGCCGCGCGATCAGGCCGGATTGGAGGGCTTAAAAAAACTGGCGCCGGAGGCTCCCAGCCTGCCGCCCAACCCCGACCTGGCCCTGTTTCTGGCGGTGCTCAAGCGGGCGCGGTTGTTTGTCGCTGGCGATACCGGGCCCCTGCATTTTGCCGCCGGCTTGGGGGTTCCGACCGTTGCATTGTTCGGCCCGACCTTGATCCGCCGGTGGGCACCGCTCGGCAAACAGCACCGGGTGCTGCAGGGCGGCCCATGCACTTGCGGCGGCGAGGTGGGAGTTTGCCAAAGCGCGAGTCCCTGCATGGCGGCAATTTCGCCGGAAGCGGTGATGCAACTGGTCCGGCAAGCCCTGCCGTCATCCCGGGTTGCGTCCAGGTAGGCGAAAGAGTCCGCCAGGGAAATGGGTTGGAATGGATTTTGGCCGCCGTGCTCAGGTCGGCGACCAAGCCAAGGAAGCCCGGCGCGGCGCGCCAGGACGAAAACAAAACTTTCGCTTTTCCCCGCGGTTCGCCAAGAATACAGGCAAATGACCGATTTCCTGCGCCAACTCTGGGGCTTCGTCCGGCCTTATCGCGGGCGGTTTTTTCTCGGCCTGCTCTGCGGCATTCTGTACGGCCTGACCAATGGCGCGCTGCTAGGTGCCGCCAAGGTGGTTACGGACCTGATTTTCACCGGCTCGACCAATTTCCACGAGCAGATCGCCAAACATCTGGCGAAGACACCGCACTGGATTCATCCCTTCACGGACTGGCTGGTCTCGGTGGCGCCGGAATTGCCCGCCCCCACTTCGCAACTGGGCTGGGCGCTGGTGGCGGGCGCCATTCCCGCCATCGTGCTGCTCCGCAACACACTGTCCTACTTGAGTGTTTATCTGACGAACTGGTCGGCCATGCACGCCATCGCCGATATCCGCACAAAACTGTTCGGTCACCTGCAAAACCTTTCGCTTGGATTTTTCAACCGCGCCAGCACTGGCGATTTGATCGCGCGTATCACCAACGACACGCAGGTGCTTTACAGCATCGTCGGCAGTTCGTTTTCCTCCGCCGTCAAAGACCCGGTAACCATCCTTTGCACGCTCGTCGTCCTGCTGATCCTCCAGCCCACGTTGACGCTGGTGTCCATCGTGGTTTTTCCCGTGTGCATCGTGCCGATCATTATTTATGGACGCAAGGTCCGCAAATCCGCGCGCGCCGTTCAGGCATACAACGCCGAACTGACCAATCTCATGCACGAGTCCTTCACCGGCAACCGTGTTATCAAAGCCTACAACCTGGAAGCCACCGTCATCGAACAATTCAAGGCCACGACTAAAAAATACGTCAGCCAGCTCATGCGCGTCATCCGCGCCAATGAAATTCCCAGCCAGCTCATGGAATTATTCGGGGCCACGGGAATCGCGCTGGTTTTCTTTTATGTGCAGAACCTGCCGGCCAACCAGCGGCCCAAGGCGTCGGATTTCTTCATGTTTATCCTCGCCATCGTGGTGATTTACCCGCCCATCAAGGCGTTTACGCGGCTCTACAACCAGCTTCACCAGGCGCGCGCCGCCAGCGAACGCGTCTTCCAGTTGCTCGCCATGAAAAATTCCGTGCCGGAACCTGCCGCGCCCAAAATGCTTCAGGCGGACCAGGCTGACATTCTGTTTGAAAACCTCGATTTTAATTACGGCGAAAAACCGGTCCTGCACAACATCAACCTCACCGTCAAAGCCGGCCAGCTGGTTGCGCTGGTCGGCGCCAGCGGCTCCGGCAAAACCACGCTGGCCAATTTGCTCCTGCGTTTCTACGATCCCGTGCAGGGCGCGGTTAAAATCGGCGGCGTGGATTTGCGCGACGTTTCCACGCGCGACCTGCGCAATCAAATTGCCGTCGTTGCCCAGGAAAACATTTTGTTCAACGACACCGTCCGCCGGAACATCGAGCTGGGCCGCCTCGGCGCAACGAACGACGAAATTATCGCCGCCGCCAGACACGCCTACGCCTACGATTTCATCACACAAAAACCCGAGGGCTTCGACGCCGTCATCGGCGAGAAGGGCGTCTCCCTTTCCGGCGGCCAGCGCCAGCGCCTCGCCATCGCCCGCGCCGTCTTGAAAAACGCGCCGATTCTGGTCCTGGATGAAGCCACCAGCGCGCTCGACACCGAGTCCGAACGCGCCGTGCAGGCCGCGCTCGACGAATTAATGAAAGGCCGCACGACCATTTGCATCGCCCACCGGCTCTCGACCATTCTCCATGCCGATGTCAT
Organism: uncultured Verrucomicrobiae bacterium; assembly: GCA_963804345.1. Lineage (GTDB taxonomy): Bacteria > Verrucomicrobiota > Verrucomicrobiia > Limisphaerales > UBA11358 > UBA11358. The sequence continues at coordinate 343,773 of CAWDPX010000004.1, forward strand.
CGTTGTCCTGGACCAGGGCCGCATCGTGGAAACCGGCACACACACGGAATTGATCCAGCACGGCGGCATTTATCAAAAGCTGCACGAACTTCAGTTCCAAAGCTGAACCCAACCGCCCCTGAAATACCAAGCCGCCAGAGAAGCCGCTTGAAATCCATGCGGTTCAGTTCCGGTGTTTTAGTGACCCCGTTCCGTTGCATTTTACCGCCGGCGTGGGCGTGCCGCCCCTGGCCCGGATCGGGGCCGCTTTGCCGGTGCTTTGGGCTCCGATTGGAGCGCGCCACCGCTTGCCAGAGCGCGAATCACTGCATAGCGGCAACTTCAACCCTATTTGAAAAACTCCCGGATTTCCTGCAGGGCCTGAAGAGTTTCACTGCCGGGGGTGCGGCGCGGGTCGTCCTTGGGCAGTTCATGGTCGCTCATGTCCAGGTAAAGCGTTCGCGACGGCTTGAAAATCGTGATGCTGTCTTCGTTGAACAGCGCCGTGTCCCGCCAGCCGGCGAGCAGCGCCCAGTTCCGGATTTCTTTCCCTTCGATCGGTTCCCCCGTGGTGTAGTCTCCGAGTGTGTTCGTGATGCCCATCCAGATCAACACGGACGGCGCAAAATCCACGTGGGAAGTCACGTGGTTGATCAACCGGGGATTTTCTCCCGGCAGGTGCAGGACGCCGAACGTCTGTGTCTGAAAGCGGTTGAAGGAACTGCAGTGTCCGAAATGCCCCAATTCGCCAAATTCCTCCCCGTGATCACCAGCCACGACGATGACGGTCCGCCCGTATTCACCCCGGTCTTGGAGGGCTTTCACGATCCGGCCAATCTGCCGGTCGATATAATGGAGGGAATTCAAATAAGAGCCTTTCAAGGCCTGCGCCCCGGCGGGTGACAGCGTAAGTTTAAGATAGTTGATCTCACCGGACTTTGAGCCTTCATATAAATTGTCCTCCGGCGGATGCTCGTAAGGCTGGTGCGAGCCATCGAAGAAAAGGAACCCAAAGAACGGGTGTGCCGGAGCCGGCTGGCCGGCGCGCTCCGTCAGGTAATTGAGGAACTTGTCGGTCATCAGCCGGTCCCGGTCCAGATGGGGTGCGTTCCACTGATCCGTGATGTCGTTCGTCAGCTTCACAAAGCAGGTCTGCCGGAATTCCGGGTAGTTCAGGTCCGTGCAACTCATGATTCTGAATTCATAGCCGCAGCGGGCGAGCAGGTCGAACCACGGCGGGCTTACGCTTTGTGCCAGCGCCCCGTGCCAGTAAGTGCCCGGGATCCCGTACAGCAGGCCGAAGATGCCAAAGCGGGTTTCGTTGCCGGTCGAAAAATGCTTCGTCAGGCGGAAGCTGTCTCCGGCGAGCTTGGAGAGATTGGGCATGGTCTTGTCGTCGAGCGCGTCAGACCGGCCGCCCTCGATGGCAATGAACAGGATATTGGGTTCACGTGCGCCGGTCTGCAGACCCAGCGGATGTTGGGGGAGGTGGAGCGACTTCGCGCTGTCCGGCAGGACGCGTATTTCGCCGGGGGGCCGCTTGTAACCGAACCTTTTTGCCAGGTGTTTGATGGTCAGGGGCTGGTAGAGCGGCAATGTGTCGCGCACGGCCTGTACGGTTGAGTTGTCCCGCAAATCAATCACCGCAAAGGCGGTTCGTTCCAGGACCAGGGCGATGAGTATCGTTGCCAGCCCAAACCGCACCCGCCGGGGCGCCAGCCTCGGCGCCACCCACAAGGCAAACGCCAGGCTGCCGCCGATGAGCATGAACACGATGGCAGTGGCCGTCACAACGCTGGCAGGGTCAACCCGCACACTGTCCCCGGCGCCTTTGGTGGTCAGTACGTTCCAAACCAGGCTGTCGAAATGCCGCTGAAAAAGCCGGAAGATGACGATGTCCGCGAGCAAGGACACCTGTAGCAGCGCAAACATGAATCCCGCGAAGAGTCGCGCCCAAGTCCGGTGTCGCCAGCGGAGCAACGGCCAGGCCGTCAACAGGGCAGGCACGAGGTTTAGAAAACCGGCCTGACTTATAATGGACAGCTCAAAGGGCACACAGACAATCCCATGAAGTCCGGTGGAAAGCCCCAGGATGTAACCCAGCTGCAACACCATCGTGAAAATGCAGTTGCTGAGATAAAGCCAGACCCACTCACGCCAGGGGCTTGGATTCGTGGCCGTGGTCATATCTCGACCGGATGCAGCGTGCATGCCTGTCAAAAATAACCTTTGTCGGGTTTGATGTAAATATTTCCCAGATCAACTTCAGGATACGAGCCGGGCGCCACCGCCAAGTTGAGCCGCTCCATGAGCGTCACCATTTCCGATGGTTCTATGGCGATGGTCTCAGAACGCTGCTGCAACAAATCACGAATATTTGGATTGTTTATCGCCATGCAACCGGATTATTTTCACCGCGAAATGGACGACAAAATTCCCTATCTCGACCTCGTGGCGCAATTGCGCCCGCTCCGCAAAGAACTGGACGCCGCCATTGCGCGAACGATTGACCATTGCTCCTTTTGCCTCGGCCCCGACGTGGCGCAGTTTGAAAAGGACTTCGCCAAGTTCATCGGCGCGGAACACTGCGCCGGGTTCAACAGCGGCACCTCGGCATTGCACGCGGCGATGCTGCTGCTCGGCGTCGGCCCCGGCGATGAAGTCATCACCACGCCCTTTACGTTCGTCGCCACGAGCTGGGCGATTTCCTACGTCGGCGCGAAGCCGGTCTTTGTGGACGTTGACGACGCCACCTTCAATCTCGACCCGAAGCGGGTTGAACGTGCCATCACGCCGCGCACCAAGGCCGTCATGCCGGTGCATCTCTACGGCCATCCGTTCGACCTCGATCCGATCCTGGCAATTTGCCGTAAACACAAATTGCCGCTCGTCGAAGACGCCGCCCAATCGCATGGCGCGAAATACAAGGGCAAAATCGTCGGCACGTTTGGCGAAATTGCCTGCTTCAGCTTTTATCCGGGCAAAAACCTCGGCGCTTGCGGTGAAGGCGGCGCGCTGGTGACGAACAACCCGGCTTTTGACAAACGCGCCCGCGCCCTGCGCGAGCATGGCTCCACCGTGCGTTATTATCACGACGAAGTTGGATACAATTACCGGATGGAAGGCATTCAAGGCGCGGTGCTCGGCGTGAAGCTGAAACATCTGGCCCAATGGACGACGGAACGCCGCCGCGTGGCGCATCGCTACCACGAACTGCTGGCGGGCACACCGCTGCAACTGCCGCGCGAAGCTGCCTGGGCCGAAAGCGCGTATCATCTCTACGTCGTGCGCCATCCGCGCCGCGATGATTTGAAGAAACATCTCGAAGCCAACGGCGTTGGTTGCGCGCTGCATTACCCGCTGCCGCTGCACCTGCAAAAGTGCTATGCCAGCCTCGGCCACAAGCCCGGCGATTTCCCGGTGGCCGAAAAAGCCGCGCACGAATGCCTCAGCCTGCCGATTTTCCCTGAATTGACCGACCCGCAAATCCAGCGCGTGGTCGCGGTCATCAAGGATTTTTTCAAAAAGGGCTGATTGAATCGCAAACATGGAAGCCACACCGCCAGCGAACCAGACGAGCGTCGCGGAAAAATTGCGCGCGATGGAATCGCTTTGGGCCGGCGCGAGCCGGGACGACGCGCAATTCGAGTCGCCCGCGTGACGAGGCGATGTCCTGCGCGACCGCGAGGAACATGTCAAGCCCGGTCGGGAATCGTTCATGGATTGGGAAGCCGCCAAAAAACAATCGCGCGAACGGCTCACATGAAAACTGTCATTTTGCCTTCGGTCCGTGACGATCTGGAAGCCGGCTTCCAGCATTACGAACACCGGCAGGGATTCATCGGTGAATATTCCCTGGATTCGCTTTTCTCCGACTTCGGGTCGCTGCGTTTATATGCCGGAGTTGGTGACGTGATGGCGCAGATAGGTCCGCAGGTTCTTCAAGTGCCGCTTGAGTAATCGCACCACGTCGGCCATCGGTTTGAGTTGGCTTCGGCTCACCCGGCCAAACCAACCCTTGAAAAATCGTCGGACCCAGCCCTCCTCCTGATAGTCCCAGAACTTACTGAACAGTTCCTTCATCGCCCATGCCCGCGCCACTTTCAATTCCAGATCCTTCAGCCCGGAAAATTCCTCCCGTTGCTCCGCGCTGAAATGCTGCGGATTATACAGCCACACCTCGGTCTCTTGGCCGAAGCTGGATTGCGACATCAGTTCCGACTGCCTGCTGCGCGGTGCGAAGGAAGCCCGCAAATTTGCCGAACGCGCCTGGCGCAAAAAAACAAAGCTGGCCGCAGTTTAGAACCGCAGTTTCCAGACCTTCCGCGCAATAGCGACTTGAACGCGCCAGCGTCTTGGACTGCGGCAGCCCTCTGCCGCTTTCGCACACACGCGATTGAAATTTGACTTCACTTCCAGCTTCGCTGACAGCATCGTCAGGCGCATGCCAGAACCAAAAACGCCCTGGCCGCACGCGCCCACACACCAGCTTTCCGGGCAGGGGACTTATTTTGTAACCGCCTCGACTTATCAAAAGGCGCATCATTTTCGCGGTGCGAAACGGCTTCGGGTTTTGCATCGCGGCTTGCTGGCCGTGGCCGGCAAGTTTGGCTGGCAACTGGAGGCATGGGCGGTGTTCTCAAATCACTACCATTTTGTCGCCCACTCGCCTGCCGCCGCCGACGCTTCCAGCTTGAGTGACATGTTGAGCTTGTTGCATGTCAAGACGGCGGAGTGGGTCAACAAACTTGACAAGTCGCCGGGCCGGCAGGTCTGGTTCAACTTCCGCGAAACCAAGCTCACACATCAACGCTCGTATCTGGCGCGGTTAAACTACGTCCATCAAAACGCGGTGAAACACGGGCTGGTGCCGGTGGCCTGTCAGTATCCGTGGTGTTCGGCGGCGTGGTTTGAACGCACAGCTTCGGCGGCGATGGTGAAGGCAATTTACCGGTTCAAGACGGACCGGATTTTGGTGGCGGATGAATTTGAGGTGAGCGCGGATTGGTAGCCGGTCGGTGGAAAAGCGCCAGAGGGCTGGCGCAGTCCAAGACGCTGGCGCGAGATTTGTGTGACTTTCGTGAACGCGAAGCGTCGTGGAGTGCGGCGGCCCTCCGCCGCTTTTTACGGGGCATGCGTCCCGCAATGCGGGATCAGATAAAACGAGCGCGATGGCGCCTTGAGCAAATCAACCAGCAATTCTTTGTGTACGGCAAACATCTATGTTTCAGCCGAAATGGAAATTCCAAGCTCGGCAAAGACTTCATTCGGAACACAACTAAGAGTTAAGTTCATTGTCTGCTTATCTCCTTCGGTTTTTACTTCTGGTCCGTCAGGTATGAAATACATTCTAAAACCGCCGTCGATCTTTTGTACTTCTTTCGTTAGTTCGAAATAAAATTGGGCGGCAGGAAATAAATCAGGGGAAAAAGTTTTGGCTACATGCCCACCATAAGGCCCCAACATGCGGTGGTGAAATTCGTGCAATAGCTTGGCGAGTTCAAGCTGCCCCTCTTTGCCGGTTAATTTGCTTCTCTTCCATTCTTTACTGTCTGCTGCGAGTTGTGCCGCATCTTGGGTGATTTGCAACGTGACCGATGTTAAAGATCTATGACGATTGAAATGACCGATTCCCAATCCGCAATGTTGCACATATCCGCGAAAGTCTAGAAAGAAGGCAAATTCCCAAGAATTCTTACATAAACCGTTAATAAAATCGTCATATTCTTTGAGTTTTGCTTCGTTTTTCCGAAATCGGCGACGGAATGAAGTCTTGAAGTGTTCGTGAATTGTATAAGCACATGACAAGTAATTCAGCAGCAATCTATCCAGTTGCAGCATTGCATCTTCATCATTATTTGTCAGAGGGTTGAGAAGTAAATTGATGTAAGAAGTCCACTCGACGTAATTTCGACCAAGAATTTTGAAGAGATGAAAACGGCTACGAGCATCTGTAAAAACAGATATATATTTTTCATGCTTCGCAATCTCGTCGCTACTTAAATCTCGAACGAATTGAAGACGGTTCCCGTTAGGATTGAAACCAACCAATTTCATGAAAGCTGTGTCCGCCACCTCGCCAGTTGCTTCGCGACTTCCTTCGTTCCCGGTGCGCCAATCATATTCCGTTTCGCCATCGCGCGTTGCAAATCGAACACGTCCAGCGCGTCGCGGCCAAATTTTTTGTCCACGGATTTCAATTCCGCGAGCGTGAGCAGATTCAACGGCTTGTCCAATTCTTCCGCCAGCGCCACGACCGTGCCAACGGTGCGGTGCGCCGGCCGGAACGGCACGCCTTTGCGCACGAGATAATCCGCCAGGTCGGTCGCCAGCAGCGCCGGGTCGTTGGCGGCAACCGCGCAGGCGCTGGGATTGATCTGGGTGTTTTGCAGCATCGCGGCCATGAGCCGCGTGGTGGCGCGCAGGGTGTCGGCGGTGTCGAACACCCGTTCCTTGTCTTCCTGCAAATCGCGGTTGTAGGTCATCGGCAGGCCCTTGAGCAGCGTGAGCAGCGCGACGAGGTTGCCGATGACGCGGCCGGTCTTGCCGCGCGCGAGTTCGGCGACATCGGGATTTTTCTTTTGCGGCATCAACGACGAGCCGGTGGCGTAGGCGTCGGCAATCTTGATGAAATTGAATTCCACGCTGGTCCAGAGAATCACGTCTTCCGCGAGCCGTGAAAGGTGGACGGCCAGCAATGCGCCGGCGGCGCAGAATTCGACGGCAAAGTCGCGGTCGCTCACGGCGTCCATGGAATTTTGCGTGAGCTGCGGTTTGCCGCTGGCGTCCACGAAGCCGAGCAGTTTGGCGACGAACACGCGATCGAGCGGCAGCGTGGAACCGGCGATGGCGCCGCTGCCGAGCGGGCAGACGTTCACGCGTGAGTGGCAGTCCCAGAGGCGCTCGCAGTCGCGTTCGAGCATCTCGACGTAGGCGAGCAGATGGTGGGCAAGATAAACCGGCTGGGCGCGTTGCAGATGCGTGTAGCCGGGAATGAGCACGCCGGAATTTTTTCCGCCGAGCGAGACGAGCGCGCGTTGCAGGCCGGCGATTTCGCCGAGCAGCAGGAAAATTTCGTCGCGCAGCCAGAGGCGGACGTCGAGGGCAACCTGTTCGTTGCGGGAGCGGGCGGTGTGGAGTTTGGCCCCGGCGGGGACGCGCCGGGTCAGTTCGGCCTCGATGTTCATGTGGACGTCTTCGAGTCCGGGCTTCCACTTGAATTTGCCCGCGGCGATTTCGCGGGCGATCCGGTCGAGTCCGCGCTTGATGCTGCGGGCCTCGGCTTTCGAGAGCACGCCGATTTTGCGGAGCATGGCGGCGTGGGCGAGCGAGCCGAGGATGTCCTGCCGCCAGAGCCGCCAGTCAAAGGAAACGGATTCGGTGAATTGGGTCGCGTCCGCGCCGGGGTCGCGCGCGAAGCGTCCGCTACGGGAAACGGGAGAGATTTTTTTCATGCGCTTCAACAGTTTCGAATGTGCGCCCGACGGTGTCAAAAGTCACTCCGAAATGTCGCGCGATTCCGCCAAAAACCACGTTGCCGTTGGTGCATGAATGTGGAATGCTTTTCCGGCAGCCATGAGCGAGTTCAAATATGCGTGTCCGGTGTGCGGCCAGCACATGAAGTGCGATTCGTCGCAAAGCGGCACGGTGATGGAATGCCCGACCTGCTTCCAGAAGATCACCGCCCCGCAGGCCCCCGCGACAGACGCGCCGAAATTCATCATCACAGGAACGAAGGTGGGCGAACGTCCCATTCCGACTGCGCCGGTGGCTTCAGGGACGGCAATCCCGCCCGAGAAGGATTTTCCGGCGACGACGTTCGTTCTCATTGTTTTGCTTTGTTCGGTGATTGGGGCGGCGTTTCTGTTTCGCGGAAAAATTTTTAAAACGGTTCCAACCAAAACAACCGTCGTCACCAATGCCTCCGGCACAGCGTCGAATCCGGCGTCGCGCGGCTCCCCGGCAACTGTGTCGGTTGGGAACATTGCCTTGGGCCGGCAGGCGTATGCCAGCAGCCAGCAGGATGGACACCCGGTTCAAGCTGGCAATGATGGAGACAGCACGACTCGTTGGTGCGCTGACGACGGCAGCATATTGCAATGGTGGGAGGTTGACCTTGGCGCCATGGCGGTCATCACCAATACCCAGGTTCTGTGGGAACATACTTCCAAATACCAATACAAGGTTGAGGTGTCGCCCAACAACACAAACTGGACAATGGCGGCCAATCGAACCACAAATTTCACACTTGCCCAGGCCAGTTCCGATAATTTTTCCGCCACCGGAAGATATGTGCGAATCACGTTCACCGGACTCCCGCCGGGCTCCTGGGCAAGTTTTTATGAATTCCAGGTGTTTGGTTCCTTCAACAACGGGGGCGATGGCGGATTCAAAACCAATGGTCATTCCACCAATCAACCATGATTCCCGGTGGCTGACTCCGATCAAGATCAGGAAACCACCGGCTTGCCAGCAGCCTGAACCCGCCCGAAATTGGTTGGCTTGCAGTCCGGTTTTGAAAATGGGACGTTAAAGCAGGCAAAATACAGATTCCCCCTGTGCCATGAGCGAATTTAAATATGCGTGTCCGGTGTGCGGCCAGCACATGAAGTGCGATTCGTCGCAAAGCGGCACGGTGATGGAATGCCCGACCTGCTTCCAGAAGATCACCGCCCCGCAAGCCCCCGCGACGGACGACCCGAAATTCATCATCACGGGCACGAAAGTGGGCGAACGTCCCATTCCGGCTGCGGTGGCGGATGCGGGCGCGGTGCCCGCATCCGCACCACAGGAAAATTCTTCCCTGCCGGCCATTCTCTTCATCGTCTTGCTCTGCGCCGCGGCGATGGCACTGTTTGCGTTCCATGGAAGGATTTTCAAGTCCGCCGGCGGACAAGGCGCGTCCGGGACCTCCCAACCTCAACCGCCCGTCAAGCCGCCGCCACCGCCCAAACCCGTCGTCGTCGCGCCGCCGGCCAATGATGCGAGCTGGAGGTTGGAACTCGCTGCCGCAACGGTTCCTGATTCGACGGTGGCGGGGCGTATCCATGGGCGGGATTTTATTTGCGAACGCGCGATTTTGCAGGGGGGCGCGTTGACGTTGCGCAGCGCGACGGATTTGGGCGCGACGATCAATTTCGGCGGCGTGCTGCCCGAAGCGCTCGCCGGACAGTCCATCAATGTCGCCACCAACGCGGACAAGGCGGCGCGTGTCGTATTGCGTTGGAAGGAGGACAACCTGTCCCTGCGGGAAAGTTTCACGAACGGCTACGCGCTGCGGATCGAATTCGGCCAGCTTGCCGGCAATCGCATGCCGGGGAAAGTTTATCTATGCATGCCGGACACCGAGAAAAGTTACATTTCCGGGAACTTCGATGCCGAAATCCGCAAGCCCAAACCGCCCCGACAACAGTGAAGCGTGGTTGTTTGAAGTCCCGTCCCATCCGGCAGGACGGTCCGAGCGCCCTTTTTTTGCCGCGTGAAGGCCGGACTCCGAACGCAAAAACTTGCCACGCGCCGTCCCGGCGCGGAAACTCCCGCGGGTGAACATCGAACTGCTCAACACCGGCAGCGAATTGATGCTGGGCCGCGTGCTCAACACGCATCAGCAATGGCTCTGCCGGCGTCTTGCCGATCTCGGTTATATTGTGACGCGCCAGGTGGCCGTGCCGGACACGGCACCCGACATTCAATCCGCCGTTCGAGAGGCGTTGAGCCGCGCGGATTTGATCGTCACCACCGGCGGCCTCGGCCCGACCTCCGATGATTTGACGCGTGATTTGATTGCGCAACTGCTCGGCAAAAAGCTGCGGCTCGATGATGCGGTGCTCGACCACATCAAAAGGCGTTTTGCGGCGCGCAACCTGCCGATGCCAAAAAACAATGAAGTCCAGGCGCTGGTGCCCGAAGGCGCGCTGGTGCTGGCCAATCCGAACGGCACCGCTCCGGGGCTGGCGATGGAAATCAAACCTTCGGAGGGGCGAGTTCCACGATCCCCAAATCCAATTCAAGTTGGGGGCTCGCAGAGCTCGCCCCTCCGAAAACAATGGCTCATCCTGCTGCCCGGCCCGCCGCGTGAGTTGCGTCCGATGTTCGACAATTTGGTCGTGCCATTGCTCCGGCGCGAATTCCCGCTGGACGTGCCGTTTGTCTGCCGCACGTTGCGGACGAGCGGCATCGCCGAATCTCTGGTGCAGGAAAAAATTGAAGCGCCACTGAACTCGCTCACGGCCGCCGGGCTGGGAATCGGCTATTGCGCGCGGACAGGGCAGGTGGACGTGCGATTGTCTGCGCGCGGCGGGGACGGGGGGAAAATTGTCCACGCGGCAGAAGCGGTCGTTCAAAAAATTCTCGGCGCGCAAATTTACGGTTTTGACGATGAGGAAATGGACTCGGTTGTCGTCCGGCTTTTGACCGGACGAAAGAAAACTTTGGCGCTGGCCGAGTCCTGCACCGGTGGATGTATCGCAAATCATGTGACGAATGTGCCAGGCGCATCGGCAGTTTTTCTGGGCTGCTTCGTGACTTACAGCAACGAATTAAAGCGGAAATTTCTCGGCGTTCACGCCGAAACGCTGGCGGCACACGGAGCGGTGAGCGAAGCGGTGGCGCGTGAAATGGCCGAAGGTGCACGCCGGCAAACTGGCGCGGATTTTGCCCTTGCCGTCACGGGCATCGCCGGGCCGGGCGGCGGAACAAAAGAAAAACCGGCGGGGACGGTTTTCATCGGGCTGGCCGGAGAGTTTGGAACGGTGGTTGAGCGTAAAATGAATCCTTTTGAGCGCGGGACATTCAAGGAAGTCACGGCGTGGCAGGCATTGGAAATGCTGCGTGTACGATTGGTTTGTTCTTGAGGGTAAAAAAAATTGGGGTAAAATTGTGCCATTCAACGTCTTTGCTCAAATTGAATAGAAAGGTTGATTTCCATACATGGCTTTGACCATAGAACCATTGATTGCCAAGAGCAATCCGGTTGAGGGCGACAGCACGACGTTTCGCAAGCGCCGCGGCACGTTGCTGGTGGTGGACGATGAGGACGGGCCGCGGCAGTCGCTGCGGGTCATTTTCAAGGACGAATACGACATGCTGATGGCCGAGGACGGGCCAACGGCGATTGATCTGGCGCAGAAGCATCCCATTGACGTGGCGGTGCTGGACATTCGCATGGCCGGCATGTCGGGCATCGAAGTTTTGGAACGCCTCAAATACGTGAATCCCGACATCGAGGTGATCATGATGACGGCGTTTGAAACGACGGATACGATTCGTCAGGCGTTGCGGCTGCGCGCGTGCGATTACATCAACAAGCCGTTCGACCTGGCCACCATCCGCTCCGCCGTCAGCCAGGCCATGCAACGGCGCACGATCGAAAGTGAAATTCACAGCAGCGCCGAAAAAGTGCAGGAATTGCTTTCCGAACTGCAAAACCAGAAGGTCGAGGAGCAAATTGCCAAAACGCGCGGCGACATTTACGCCAGCATCATCCACGACATCAACGGCCCGCTGACGGTCATTTCCGGTTTCGTGCAGGTGCTCAACCAGCGCCTTAATCGCAATTCGCGGCTGGAAATGGAGGATTTGGAATTCATCAAGGACCGCCTGCGCATCATCGCGCGGCAGGTGGGGAATTGCGTGGAAATTTCCCGGCGCTACCTCGGTTTTCTCCGCCGTCAAACAGAGGAAGCCCCGCGCGTGAGCGTGAATCAATTGTTCAAGGACCTCGAACAACTCATCCGCGTTCATCCCGGCCGGAGCGACAACGAATTCGGCGTCCAGCCGATGGCCGAAGACCTGGGCGTCAAAATGAACGGCACCGACGTCATCCAGATTTTACTGAACCTCACCGTCAACGCCTTTCAATGCGCGCCGATGAGTCATCGCGTTGATGTCGGCGGTGAAATTTTGCGCGAGCCGCTCGATTTGACCCGGTTCAAGGACGGGCCCAACGACCGGCTGCTGAACGTCGAGAGCATGGACAACACCGCCCCGCTGGTGAAGTTGTGGGTGCGCGACACCGGGCCCGGCATCCCGCCGGAAGTGCTGCCGAAAATTTTCCAGCCGTACTTCACCACCAAAGGCCCGCGCCAGGGGACCGGCCTCGGTCTTAACATCGTGCAGCGGCTCATCAAGGAAGGGAAAGGCGCATTGCACGTCCACACGCGGCCGGGCGAAGGGACGACGTTCACGATTTATCTGCTCGGCGCGAATCTGGCGAAGTAACCATGAAATATGCGCGCCCAAGGTTTCATCGCGTTCGGTTTGATCGTTGCGGTTTGGGTCGCGCGGGCGAATGAAAAGCTGCCGGTGCTCAATGCCGGCAGCGAAGTTTACAGCAACGTGACAGTTACCACGGTCACGACCACGGACATCTACTTCACCTACGCCGGGGGAATGGCCAATGTGAAACTGAGCAAGCTCGATCCCGCGCTGCAAAAGCATTTTGGTTACAACCCGGTGAAGGCAGGCGAGGTGGCACAAAAACAGGCCGCAGCCAACGCCCAATACCACATTCAAGTCATCAACCAGCCGGCGCCGCGGCCTCCGATTGATGAAAGCGCAGCGCAGCCGCCTTCAGCAGGACCGGCTTCAGACTCGTCATTGGGCGCCTCCTTGTCAGCGGCCCTGAGCCGGGCGCGGTCGGAAAACAAGATGGTACTGCTCGACTTCACCGGTTCGGATTGGTGTGGCTGGTGCATTAAATTCGACAAAGACGTGCTGTCCACGGACAAATTCGCCGGCTACGCCAAAAGCAGGCTCGTGCTGGTGACGCTGGATTTTCCCAGCCACAAAAAGCAGGACGCCGCGCTTAAACAGGCCAATCAGGAGCTTGGGAAGCGATTCGGCGTGAACGGTTTTCCCACCTTTGTGCTGTTGAATTCCGCCGGCAAGGAACTTGGACGCCAGGTCGGTTATTTAAAAGGCGGCCCGGATGCCTTCATCGCCGAACTGGATGGGTTCAGCAAACGTTGATTGGGTGGCGCGCCTGCATGCGGTTGTTGAATCAGCCTTCCGGGTTGTCGAGCAATTCTTGCAAACGAGTGCGCAACGCCTCCGGCACCCGCTCTCGCCAGCTTTCGTCCACCAATCCCACTTCCATCAGGTCGCGCAGATGCACGCGGTCCTTGTCGCGGAATGCAGTGAGTTTCATCCGCACCAGGGCGTCAAGTGAAAGCAGGCGGAAGGTTTCCGTTTCCTCCGATTCGAAAACGTCAGGCGCGGTCGCGGCGTAATCAGGCCGCACCTTTTCCGCGGCAAAAACAATATGAACCGCATCGCGTGCCTTTGCATCCGGCCCGTCGAGAAACATGTCCAGGTCCGCTGCGTGACGATAAACAAATCCGGCTTCTTCCAGCGCCTTGCGCGCCGCAGGCAGGTCTGCCCGGCGCAATACAATGTCCACGTCCTGCGTGTTTCGCACCGCGGCTTCATCCACGCGTGAAACCCAGGCGGCCACGGCGTTTCCACCGGCCACGGCGTAGGGAACTTTCGCCTGCTTCAAAGCGCTTGCCGCACGCAACAAACGCCGACGCACATTTTCAACCGCGTTATTCATACGTTCCCAGGAAACTTCGTTGTATGTGGCAATGGCCATCTGACGTCCAGTTAATTCCCCAGATACTCGCGCGGGTCAACAATCTTTCCGGCAATCGCGCTCGCGGCCACGGTGGCCGGCGAGGCGAGAAACACCTCTGATTCCTTGTTGCCCATGCGACCGGGAAAATTGCGGTTGGTCGCGCTGATGCACTTGATGCCGGCCTTGTTGATGCGGCCAAAGGTGTCCACCGGCCCGCCCAGGCACGCGGCGCAGCCGGCGTTCTCCGTCATCTGCACGCCCGCGCTCACAAGAATCTCCCAGATCGTCTGGTTGCCCCAGTAGGTTGTCTGCAAATCGCCGACGATCTCCGGTGTCGCCGGCACGCCGAACGTGTCAATTTTGACGTGCTTCCCGCGCAACACGCGCGCGAACTCCACAAAATCGCTCGTCTTGCCGCCCGTGCAGGAGCCGACATAGGCGCGGTCGAGCTTGATGTGGCCGAGTTCCTTGGCCTTCTTGCGCTGGCCGGGATTGGGATGGCACGCCACCGTCGGTTCGAGTTGATCCAGGTTCACGACGATCTCATAGACGAACTTTTGTTTTTTGTCCGGCGCGACGGGTTCGTAGGTGGATTTGGTGCCGTTCAATTTCACGCGCGCATCCACGTATTCCGCCGTGCGCGAATCGAATTCAAAAATGGCATTCTTGCCGCCCGCTTCGATGGCCATGTTGGCAATCGTCATGCGGTCGTCCATGGAAAGCGACGCCGCGCCGGGACCGTCGAACTGCATCGCGCGATACGTCGCGCCGTCGAAACCGATTTCGCCGATGCAATGGAGGATCACGTCCTTCGCCATCACGCCCGGCTGCAATTTGCCTTCGAGCAGGAAGTGCATGGTTTCGGGGACCTTGATGAGCAGCTTGCCGGTGCCCAGGACGAAGCCGGCGTCCGTGTTGCCGATGCCGGTGGCGAACAGGTTGAACGCGCCGGCCATGCATGTGTGCGAGTCGGTGCCAAACAACACTTCACCCGGGCGCGTGTGGCCCTTGGCCGGGAGCGCCGTGTGGCAGACGCCGGCGTAATGCGAGCCGAACTGCCGTTTCAAATTGCCCTTGGCGGCGTCGAATTTCCATGAGCCGTTCGGGTCGTCAATCACGTCGTAAAAATACGTGATGCCCTGTTCGCGGACGAAATCGCGCAGGATGTCCACGTTGCGATTCGAGAGCGAGTCGGCGGTGAAAATGTAATGGTCGGGGATGATGACGATTTTGTTTTTGTCCCAGACCTTTGCGGTCTTGCCGAACTCGCGTTTAAAGATGCCGATGGTGCCCGGTCCGCAGATGTCATGCGTCATAAGCACATCGGCGCTCACCCAGATGTTATCACCGGCCCGCACCCGCGCCTTGCCGGACGCGCGCGCGAGCAATTTTTCCGTCAATGTCATAGGCTGGACAAAATAGCCGATGAACAGCTCAACTTCAACTGAACAAACAAGATGGCAATCGGCTGCGTACAATTTATTCCACTTCATCCGAAATCCGCCCGCGTCAGGGGGTTTTTTGCGGTTGCCGGATGCCCTGAAACAGGGAAACGCGCGGTGTCAACTTTCAGGCCATTGCTGGCATCATTCATGCTAATCCGCGACTGGCGATTATTTGCACCGTGCCGTGATGTTTTCGGCGTTGAACGTGTTGGCACATGTTAACCAGGTTCCTATGCGAAAAAAAATATTGGTGGTGGAGGATGAACCAGATCAGCTTGAAGTGATACGTTTCACTTTGAAAAATGCAGGGTTTGCCGTTGGCACGGCCACCAACGGCATTGAAGCGCTCAAAAAAGCCCAGACCGTGTCACCCGATTTGATTATCATGGATGTGATGATGCCCGAATTGGACGGGTTCGCCGTTTGCGAAACGTTGCGGGGGAATCCCGCCACCGCCTCCATCCCGGTTCTCCTGTTGACAGGGTTATGCAGCCATATCAGCCGACTGGTCGGGTATGAGTCTGGTGCCACCGATTATGTCGTAAAACCGTTCGATGCGGATGAACTTGTCTCAAAAGTGGAAAAGTTGCTGTCTCAGGCGGCGGAAGCCTCAAAAACCCCGGGCAAATCCAGATCAAAACCTGTTGCGGTATCGTCCAAATAAAAGCCCTGCCGCCATTTCTTGGGGCACCAAACTAAATATCCGCTGTCCCGGTCGGAAAGTAGATTTCTACAACCGACCCAAGGCTAATTCTCTCTAGGGCGTTTTCAAAAAATGTGCCGACGACGTCAGTCGGCGCAAATCGAATTACGGAAAATGATATGGCGCGAACTGACGTTCGCGGCTACAGAATTATTTGAATTGCTCTAGCACCCGGCCAAATCAATGCCGGTGGTCGGCGGGCATCGCGAGTGGTCGGTACCGCTGCCAACGGCGACAGGTTTTTACTTCACCTTGACCCGGAATTCACTCGCCGCGCGAATCTTCTCAAATTCTCCGTCGTAAAATTCTTTGCGGTATTCGTCGGTTTCCAGCAGGTGCTGGGTAAGGTCCTTTTTGTCGCGCTTGATGATGAACTTGAGTTCGTCGAGGTCGTCCGACCAGCGGAAGCCGTTGAAAAATTCCGCGCCGGCAAACTGCGTTTTATACAGCGCGGTTTGCGAATAGCACGTACCGAGATAGAAGTGCTTGAAACCGCGCTCGGCGAACAGCGCCGCCGCCGAGGTCATCATGAACATGCCAAGATTGCGCGCATAATAATTCAAATCGTAGAACGCGTAGTAGTAATACGCGAGGTCCCGGCCCTCGATGTACAGCGTCGCCACGCCGGTTTCCGCGCCGGTCTTCGCGTCGGTGAACACGAGCAGATGCGAGATGATGGGCGAACCAAACAGCGCGTCGAGCCGCTCGAACGTCATCACGTCCTTGCCGAATTTGATGTCGGCGTAGGTCTTGAAAAAATCCCGGCGTTCCGGCGTGTAATTATATTTGTCGCGCGGCACGAGCTTCACCTCGATGCCCGCGCCCTTGCGCAGAATGCGGCGGTTTTCAGATGACGGCTTGAATTTGGCGAGGTTCACGCGCACCTGGCGGCAGAGGTAAAAACGGTCGAGGTTGCGCGACGACGGCAGGAAACCGGCATTGAAAATGTCCGACGGCGTTTCGCCCGGCTCCGGCAAAGCCCAGATGGCGTAGGGAAACTGGTAGTGTTCGTAGTCCGAGTTTTGTTCGGAGAAGAGAAGTTTCATTGTTTGTTTTTACCGTTCACTGATTTTCGCCGCAGCCGCAACCGCCAGCTGGTGAGCACTTCGTAGCTCACCGAGTTTTTCAGCTTCGCCAGGTCATGCACGGTGATTTCCTCGCTGCCCTGGCGGCCCATGATGACGGCTTCGTCCCACATCTGAGCCTCGGGGATGTCCGTGATGTCCACCATCAGCGCGTCCATGGCAATGCCGCCGACGAGCGGGGCGCGTTGGCCGTGGATGAGCGCGCCGCCCTGGTTGCGCACACGCGGAAAACCGTCGCCGTAACCGATGGGCAGCACGGCGATGCGCCGTTCGCCCGGCGCGGTGTAACGCATGCCGTAACCGACCACTTCGCCGGGTTTCAATTTTTGGATGGCCGCGATGCGTGCTTTCACGGACATAACCGGTTCAATGCCGGGAATCCGCCGGCAGACCGACGATGGGAAAACGCCATACATCAAAATTCCGACGCGGACCATGTCGAGATGCGCGTGCGGCAGATCGAGAAACCCGCCGCTGTTGCAGGTGTGGCGTAGTTTCACGGCGATGCCCCGCGCGGCCATGCCTTGGAGGACTTCGTTGAAACGGGAGAACTGGAGGTTGGCAAACGTCTTGTCCGTTTCGTCGGATTGCGCGAAGTGGGTCATCACGCCTTCGAGCGACAGCGATTTCTCGGCGCCAATCTGTTCGATGAGCGGCAGGGCCTCGTCCCAGCGCACGCCGAAGCGGCTCATGCCCGTGTGAATTTTCACATGCACGGGCACGCGCTTGTTGCTGGCGGCGGCGGCGCGGGCGAGTTTGCGGACGGTATGAGGTTCATTGACGCAGATGCTTAGATTGTGTTCCACGCACCACGGCAGTTCGGCTTCCTGCCGTTCACCGAGCAACAGCAGCGGCGCGGTGATGCCCGCGTCGCGGAGCGCCACCGCCTCTTCCAGCGTGCTAAGGCCGAACCCCCAGGCGCCTTCTTCGAGCGCGATGCGCGCCACGTCGAGCGCGCCGTGCCCATAGGCCTCGTCCTTGGTGACGGCCAGCAACCGCACGTTTTGCGGCAGGTCGCGGCGGATGAGTTGCAGGTTGCGGCGCAGCCGGGCGAGGTCAATTTCTACCCACGCCGGACGAAGCGGAAAACTTGTTGAATCAAAATCCATTAAATTGCCGGAAACTGTTTAACCACGAATCGTGCCAAATAACACGAAAAATATGGGATCGGGCGCAGCCCGGCAGCGGCATTTCAAAGCCGTGCGGTATTTGCGCGCCCGGAGTGCGATAAATCCATTGCGGCCAGGACCAATATTCCCACATCTCCCAGAATTGATCCCGCCGGGGTCCGGGTCAAGGCACTCCCGCGCACGCAACCTTGACCACGTGGTCGGGCGGACTATCCTTCCGCCCATGAAAACGGCGGCAATCAGATCGGCGGGGCTGGTCGCGGTATCTGTGCTGCTGGTTGGCCTGGTGTTTGCGGTCTTCACTCAACACGCATGGGAGGATTATTGGATCACTTTTCGCGTCAGTCGAAACCTGGCGACCGGCCATGGCCTTGTTTTTACTCCCGGCGAACGGCTGCACTCGTTCACCTCGCCGCTGGGGGTTCTCCTGCCGGCGGCGTTTTGCTGGCTGACGGGCGATCAATCGGACAATCTGGTTCTGTGGCTGTTTCGGCTGGTGAGCCTCGGGGCGCTGGCGGCCGGGGCGGTCCTGCTTTTCCGGGTTCTTCAGACTTTGCAACTGCGCCGGGTTTCCTGCTGGCTGACGGTGGCGCTGATTGGTCTGGATGCCAAGATCGTGGATTTCAGCATCAACGGCATGGAAACCGGTCTGTTGATCTTTTTTCTGGCGCTGGCGATTCACGGTTTGATGGTGCCCGGGCCGCGTCAGATGCTTCGTGTCGGCGTAGGTTGGGCGGGTTTGATGTGGACGCGTCCGGACAGTTGCGTCTATATCGCCATACTGGGCGCGGGAACGCTGCTGTTCCTTTCCGGCAAGACGGCCGGCCGTTCCGGGAAGGGATGGGGAAAACTTCTTTTCCGCGCCGGATTGGTGTGCGCTGTTTTGTATCTACCGTGGTTTTTATGGGCCTGGTCGTATTATGGCTCGCCCATTCCGCACACCATCATTGCCAAGGGGACAAACCAGCCGCCGATAGCCGCTGTGCCCCTTTTGACCGACTTGTTGCTGTTCCCCCTTAGGATACTGACAGCAACTGATTCAAGCATTCAGTTTACATTTTTACCCGGCTATGCAGATCATGGCGGCTGGTCTGATGCTTTTGTGCGTGTTGCCTATGAGTTGGGAGTGGTGGCCGCCCTTGCCTGGCTGATTCCGGTGTTGCGCCAACCAACCCGGTTCTTCTCGCTGGCATATTTGCTTGGAAATTTTTACCTGACGGACGTTTTGAGATACTTTCCCCCCTGGTATTTGCCGACCGTGGCAGTGCTTGGCTACCTGACCATCGGTTTGTTGTTCGACCAGGCGCTTTGTCTGGCAATGAAGTTCCCGCAACTCGGCTGGAACCGCGGCTGGTTTGCGCAGCTCCCGAAAATTTTGCGCTTCTCCGCCGTCGGCCTCGTGGCCGGCCAGGTGTTGGTCACGGTCTGTGTTGCCCGGCAACTGCAGGTTCAGCAGGCCCTCATCGAAAACGGCCTGCGCCGACAGATCGGTTTTTGGCTGCGCGACCACGCGCAAACTCCCCACGACACCGTGCTGCTCGAACCGCTCGGTTACATCGGCTATTATTCCGGGCTAAAGATGCTGGATTTTCCCGGCCTGGCTTCCAGGGAAATGGTCGAAGCCCGGAAACGGTTGGGGCCGGGCAAACAAAACCAGGTCTATCTTGAACTGAAACCCGACTGGGTGGTCTTGCGCCCGTGGGAGGCTGAATGCGGAATTTATGTGGATACAAATGGCCTGCAGAATGATTACGAACAGGTTCGCGTGTTTGACGCGGCAGACAAAATCCAGGCGATTAGCTGGCTGCCCGGAAGGCCTTACCTCCAATTCGACCAGACTTTTTTGGTTTTCCATCGCAAACCGGACACAACCGTCAAGCCTCCGGCTTCCGGAACCGGTTAATGAGAATTGCCGTTGAAGGCCCCGGTTCACCATTCCGGCGGGAGAAGGTTGCGCTGGTGCTGGAAGACAACCCGTCCGCGCCGAGCGGCTTCGCCTACCCCGCCGTAATCCAGACGGGCAACGGCCTGGTTCACATCACCTACACCTGGAAACGCAAACGCATCAAGCATGTTGTCATTGATCCGGCAAAATTGGAATTGCGTCCCTTGCCGCACGGCGAATGGCCGAAATAATTTTTTGTGCTTGCAGAACGCAGCGGGAAAATCTTTTTACCACGGATGGACACAGATGAATACGGATAGGAAAAAGGGATTCAGCAATGCAAACGAGTTTGCCAATGAGTGAGGCCGTCCGGATTTGCTGAATAGACTATCGGTTTTGTTTTAATCCGTGTTTATCCGTGTCCATCCGTGGTTTCATATGAATTGATACGGCTTGCCCTCGCGCGGATTATTTCTTTTTCCCGGTTTCCGGGCGATATTCCAAAATCTCGCCGGGCTGGCATTCGAGCTGCGCGCAAATGGCTTCCAGCGTGGAGAAGCGAATGGCCTTGGCCTTGCCCGTTTTGAGGATGGAAAGGTTTTGCGGCGTGATATCCACGGCGGCGGCCAGATCGTTCAGCCGCATTTTCCGCTGGGCGAGAACCACATCCAAATTGACGATGATGGGCATAAGCTTAAACGGTCAGTTCCTGTTCCTCCTGAATCTTCCGGCCCTCGTCCATGATCCAGGCGATCAGCACGATGACAATTCCGGCAAAAAGCAGTCCAAAATTTATGCCGGTGCCGAAATCAAACGAGAAGAATCCCATCCGATAACTAGTAACCATGACCCCTTTAATAACCGTGGCTTCCGGCGGATGAGTTTGAATGATTTGGGAAGACGGCAAAGGATGGGGCAAAATCTGCAATAAGGTCATCAACGCCCATCCGACAGCACACAGAACACCAAGAATTTTAATGCAACGGATGGTTTGGGCTGAAAAAATCAAGCCTCGTTCGTACAAGTTGAACAACTGAAACAGTTTCCAGTACCAAACCCATAGAATAATTTGAGAAACTGTCGTGAGGACATCCAGCAACGAAAACCCTCCCCTTTTAAAAGAAGGCGACAGAACTTGGAAAATATAAGTTCGGATCGGGAAATACAACGTGAAGATTAAAAGGCCGAGCATCACGATTTTTGCAATCCGGCTGACAATTCTTATCCGATTCATCCGAAGATTGGTCTTCGGGGCAATTTCATTCGCCTTCATAGATTTGCAAAGTTGGTTTGTTAAACGGTCAATTCCTGTTCCTCCTGAATTTTCCTGCCCTCGTCCATGATCCAGGCAATGAAAAGAATCACAAAACCGGCAACCAGATTGTGAACCAGGTGAAAGAGAATCATTTGAAGATAAAGGACAATTTCGACAATCCATGGCGAAGAATTAACGTGCTGAAACCATCCATTATGCAGTTGATGATGCAATGCGTCGAAAACGTTTCCGATTCCCATCAACAAGCTGACAATTCCAATGCATCGAATATAGCGGACGGTAGTGGGAGAGAATAAATCGCCACGGACATAACACGCGAACAGTTTGTATGCGAACCAGCATTCCACGGCGCGACCGAGGGATGAAAGATTCAAGTAAAACGACAGCGAAGGATGCAGTCCGGCCAGGGTAATGCCGTAGCCGAGTATGCCGATAAAACCAAAAATCACCGCAGAGGCGAAAAAGACGATTCTTAAAAATGTGCTGATTTTTTGGATCCGATTCAACAGGGAGTTGACCTTCAGAGATATTTCATTCGTATTCACGGCGCAATGAATACACCCACCAATTCCGTTAGTCAAGTATTATTTATCGATAAACGATAAGTTTATTACAATTAACAGCATTTTTAGCCCCGTTTCCGTCCCCTTGCTTTGTCCGGCATCGCAGCTTATGCTGAAAGCGCCGTGAAACAGCCGTTCATCAACGTCGAGGAAAAGATAGACCGCTTTGTCGGGCGTCGCACCCGGACGCCGGACGGGCTGAAGGCCGGAATGCGGATGCAGGCCTCGGGATTGGAATTTCACAAGGCTTTCAAGCATCGCTGGCTGGCGAAGGGCGTTCATCGTTTCAAAACCCACGAAGAGGCGGACCAATGGATGATCAAAATGCTGGTGCGAAGCGGGATGTGAAAGACCTGGAGTGCCGTCCGCCGGTGGAAGGCGATATTGCCGCGCTTTGCCGCGAATTGAACCGGCGGGGCGCGAAATATGTGGTCGTAGGCGGATTTGCAATCATCGCGGCGGGGTTTCCGCGTTTTACGGGTGATGTTGATTTGATCGTGGCCGCCGATGCGGAAAATGAAGCGAAAGTATTTTCCGCTCTTTCCACCTTGCCCGATAATGCTGTGCGCGATCTTCAGCCCGGCGAATTGCAACAATACAATGTCATCCGCGTGGGCGATGAAATTCTCGTGGATTTGATGCGTTCGGCGGGCGGCATTGATTATGCCGAAGCGGCGAAGGATGTTGTCGTGCGTGAATTGGCTGGCGTGCCGATTCCCTTTGCCTCACCGCGGCTGCTCTGGCGCATGAAGGCCGTCACGCATCGGGCAAAGGATGCCGGCGACCTGGTTTTTCTTCGCCAATGGTTTGCCGAACGCGGGGAACAGCCGCCGCACGTTTAAGCCGGCTTCTTTTACAAGCCATTTTTCCAGAATTCAGGCGTTGACAGCCCGGCGCGGTTCTGGCTTAATACCCGACCCTTTGCGGGTCAATTTATGTACGCCGTTTTAGAAACCGGTAGCAAACAGTATCGTGTGGCCGCGGGCGACACGCTGGAAATCGAACGTCTGGC
This sequence comes from uncultured Verrucomicrobiae bacterium, assembly GCA_963804345.1. Taxonomy (GTDB): domain Bacteria; phylum Verrucomicrobiota; class Verrucomicrobiia; order Limisphaerales; family UBA11358; genus UBA11358. The sequence goes on from CAWDPX010000004.1 coordinate 366,424, forward strand.
CGTCGAGGCCGGCAAACCGTTCACGTTTGACCGCGTGTTGCTGGTCAATCGCGACGGCAAGGTTGCGGTCGGCTCGCCCACCGTCAGCGGCGCCAGCGTGCTGGCCGACGTGGTGGCGCACAAACGCGGCGAGAAAAAACTCACTTTCAAGATGAAACGCCGCAAGGGCTATCACAAAACAATCGGTCATCGCCAGGAATTAACGGTGGTCAAGATCACGGAAATCAAAGGCTGATTTTATGGCACATAAGAAAGGTCAAGGCAGCATCCGCAACGGCCGCGACAGCGTCAGCAAACGGCTCGGCGTGAAAACGTACGGCGGCGAATCGGTCACCGCCGGTAGCATCATTGTCCGGCAGCGCGGCACGAAGTTTGTGGCGGGCGAAAACGTCGGCACCGGCCGCGATTGGACGCTCTTCGCGCTCGTGGACGGTAAAATCGCCTTCGACAAAAATGGACGGCGCGTGAATGTGAAGACCGAACCCGCCGCGAAGAATTAACCGGGCACCAATGAATTTCCCGGCGAGGCCACGCGCCTCGCCTTTTTTGTTTCAGGAAACCAATTTGAATAAGGAAACCATGAAACCAGGAATCAGACCGAACTAATTTTATCTTCATGGTTTCCTGGTCTCCTTATAAAATCTTTTGGACCGTTCATGTTTGTTGACGAAATAAAAATTTACACGCGCGCGGGGCACGGCGGCAAAGGCTGCATCGCATTTCATCGCGAGGCTTACATCGCCAAGGGCGGGCCGAGCGGCGGCAACGGCGGGCGCGGCGGCAGCGTGATTTTGCAGACCGACCACGACCTCAACAATCTCATCGCCCAGTATTATCAGCCGCGCCTCATCGCCCAGGCCGGCGAGCCGGGTTTCGGCAAGGGCATGGACGGCCACGCGGGCAAGGACCTCGTCGTGAAAGTCCCCTGCGGCACGCTGGTGTGGCGGTTGCCGTCAGTGACAAATCCAGGGGGCAATTTCGAGGGCGAGCCGTCTCCGTTACACTTCACCGCGCCAAGGGACGAAAACGAAAAGCCTGCTTTTAAAACCAGCGCGAGCAAACGGCCATTGATTCGCAGTGCCAGCGGCGGGCAGGCGCAGGAAATTGATTTGAGCCGGGAAGATGTTGGAGAATTTTCCGCCGGCAATTTGGTAAAGGGCGAGCTGGTCGCCGATTTGACTGAAAACGGGCAGCAATTCGTGATTTGCAAAGGCGGTCGTGGTGGATTGGGCAACCGGAACTTTGCGACGGCCGCGCGCCAGACGCCGCGTTTCGCCCAGCCGGGCGAGCCGGGCGAGGAAGGCGATTATCTTCTGGAGTTGCGCATCATGGCCGAAGTCGGGCTGGTCGGCTATCCCAACGCGGGCAAGTCCACGCTGCTCACGGCCATTTCCAAGGCGCGGCCAAAAGTCGCGCCGTATCCGTTCACCACGCTGCACCCGCAGATTGGCATCGTGGAATATACCGACTGGCATCGGCTCACGGTTTGCGACGTGCCGGGTTTGATTGAAGGCGCGCACAAAAACGTCGGGCTCGGCCACGAGTTTCTGCGCCACATCGAGCGCTGCAAAATTCTGGTGCTGCTGCTCGACATGGCCGGCACGGATAATCGCGCGCCGTGGGACGATTACAAACAATTGCTAAAGGAACTGGAGCTTTACGACCCGGCTCTGCTGGAAAAACCGCGGCTGGTGATGGCGAACAAAATGGATGAGGCGGCGGCCGAAAAGAATTTGAGGCAGTTCAAAAAGAAATTCAAAAAGGTTTCATTGCTGCCGATTTCCGCCGCATTTGATCAAGGCATCGAGAAATTCAGGGAAACCATTCGCGAGGCGGTCAAGGAAGCAACGGAAGATTAAAATTGGCAGGGCTGTGCGGCAGCGCAGCCTGCAAACCCGGCGGCGAAGCAGTGTCGTCCCAATTTCGAGGCAGAGCGGCAGCTCTGCCCTGCCGTACAATTCAACCGCACTCGAAAAAACGCATCAGGCTGTCGCCATGCTTGAGCAGTTTCACTTCACGCCAGGGTGCGACGATGTCCAGCGTGTCGCGCTTGGTGTGGCCGAGAACGAACCGCCCGCCGGGCGCGAGCAATTTCGGCAAATTGTGGTCATCGAGGAGTTGCTGCGCGAAAGAGGTCGAACGGCGGCCCACGTTTTTTTCGCCGTGGGGCGGGTCGGCTAGAATCAAATCAAATTGCCGTTCGCTTTCCGCGAATTGCGCCAGCGCGGTGAATACGTCCTGCACGCGCACGTCAAGCGAGCCGCCGAGATCCGCCGCGTCCGCGTTGGCCCGGATAAATCCGGCATGCTTGTGTGATTTCTCGATGCACATGGCCGACACCGCGCCGCGGCTCAGGCAATCCAGGCTCAACGCGCCTGTGCCGGCAAACAGTTCCAGCACGCGGGCGCCCACGACCCGCGCGCCAAGGCTGTTGAAGACCGCCTGCTTGACGAGGTCGGGCGTGGGACGCACGGCCAGGCCTTTCGGTGTTTTCAAAATCCGCCGTGCCGCGTTGCCGCCGGTAATGCGCATGGTGAATTTTTACCACGAAATACTCGAACCACACGAAAATTTATCCGTGTCCTTCCGTGTCCTTCCGTGTTTAAATTATTTCCGTGCTGCCGAACAAACAGATTGAACTGAAATTGCAACAAGCCGTCCGCACGGTCCTGCCGGACGCGGATGCCTCCGCCGTTCTCGCCCGTCCGTGTCCCGATCCGAAATTCGGCGATTACCAAAGCAACGCGCTGATGTCGCTGGCCAAGTCGCGGAAAATGAATCCACGCCAACTCGCCACCGATGTGCTTTCCAAACTCGACGTCGCTGATTGGTGTGAGAAGGTGGAAATCGCCGGCGCCGGCTTCCTGAATTTCCGATTGAAAAGCTCCGCGCTCGCCAGCGCACTTCAATCTGCCGTCCGCGGCGAGCACCTTTTTTTCGATAAGACCGCGAGTCCGCGAACCGCCGTGATTGATTTCAGTTCGCCGAACGTGGCCAAGCCGATGCACGTGGGCCACATTCGCTCCACGATCCTCGGAGACAGCCTCGCGCGCACGCTGCGTCTGCTCGGCCACCGGGTCATCACCGACAACCACATCGGCGACTGGGGCACGCAGTTCGGCATGTTGCTGCTCGGCTGGAAACATCATCTCAAGCCCGACGGCTTGAAGGCCGATCCCATCGGCGAGATGGAGCGGCTCTATAAAATGGTCAGCGCCACCAGCGAAACCATGGAAACCGTCCGGGACGCCGCCCGCCAGGAACTCGTCAAGCTCCAGGGCGGTGATGCTGAAAACCTGAAGATCTGGCACGAGATGATTGCGCTGTCGCAACAGCAGTTTGACACGATTTACGGGCGGCTGGGCGTGAAGTTCGACCACACCTTCGGCGAAAGTTTTTACAATCCGCGCCTCAAACCGCTGGTGGACGAACTCGTCGCCAGAGGCATCGCGCGCGAAAGCGAGGGCGCGATTGCCATTTTCTTCGACGATCCGTCCCTGCTCAAGGAACAGCCCGCGCTCATCCGCAAGAGCGACGGCGGGTTCAATTACACGACCACGGACCTGGCCACGCTAGCGTACCGGCTGGAAACCTGGCGGCCGGATGAAATCATTTACGTCACCGACGGCCGGCAGCAACTGCATTTCCAGCAGGTCTTCACCGCGTTCCGCAAATGGCAATCCGTTCTTTCGGAGGGGCGAGTTACACGAGTCCCCAATTCACAAGCCCTTGATTTTTCCGGCGAAAACAGTTTGGGTCTCTCGGAGCTCGCCCCTCCGAAAAATGAGGCGAAACTGGCGCACGTCTGGTTCGGCTCGATTCTCGGTGAGGACGGCAAGCCGTTTAAAACCCGCAGCGGCGAGACGGTGAAGCTGTCGGATCTGCTCGACGAAGCGGAGGCGCGGGCCCTTAAACTTGTTTCCGAAAAGAATCCGGCCCTGCCGGAGGCGCAACGCCGCGAAATTGCGCGGGTCGTCGGGCTGGGCGCCGTGAAATACGCCGATCTGCTGCCGAATCGCCAGAGCGATTACGTATTCAGTTGGGACAAGATGCTGGCGCTGCAAGGCAACACCGCGCCGTATCTGCAATACGCCTACGCGCGGATTAAAAGTATCTTTCGCAAAATCGGGGAAACTTCCAACTTCCAACCTCCAACAGCCAGCATCCACTTGGCCGCGCCGGAAGAATTTGCGCTGGCCAAGCATTTGTTGAATTTTGGGCTGACGCTGGAAGCGGTGGCGGAGGAATATCGGCCGAATTTTTTGTGCAATTATCTCTACGAACTGGCCGGCAAGTTTACGTCTTTTTACGAAAATTGCCCCGTGCTCAAGGCCGACGACGCCACGCGCACGAGCCGGCTGGCGCTGTGTGACCTGACCGCCCGGGTTTTGAAGCGGGGTCTGGACGTCCTCGGCATCGAAACCGTCGAGCAGATGTAGGTGTGGTTTTGTGAATAAGGTGTTAGTAATTTTTCCGGCTGGGGACTTGAACTCCCCGCATTTTTTCCCAAGGATGTTCTTGTCTTTTTAAGTGGCTTTCTAAACCTAGAGCTGTTTGAAAAGCAGTATTCAGAAAGGTAAAATTCTATGAAAAAATTTGTTGTATATTTAGCCGTTGTTTTGTTGTTCTCCAGTCCAAGAACTTTCGCCACGACAGTCTTTTCGGACAATTTTGATTCTTATGTAAACGGGAATCTGGCGGGCACCTCTCAAGACGCATTGGGCCAGGGAACCTGGCGTCAAACCAGCACGTCGGCCACAACCCCGATCCAGGTCGTCAATGGCGCAATTGCCCTCGGCTCCTCCGGGCAGGACGTATATTCGCCCTTGACCACGCCGACAATTTTATCCGACGGACAAAGCATCTATTTTAGCCTGGCCATTAATGTTTCCGCCGCACAATCCGGCGGCGATTATTTTTTGCATTTTTCCCCGAACGCCGGTAATTCCTCTCTTTTTTACAGCCGCTTGTTTATCAAATCCGTCACGGGCGGTTTTGAGCTGGGTTGGCTGGGAACGAGCGGCGGAACCGGCCTCCCCACTTATGGAACTTCTGTGTTGAGTTTGAACACCCCTTACCAGGTGGTCATGGCATATAATTATTCCGCCACCACGCCAACCAATTCCACCGGCGCTGTATATGTCAACCCGACGGATCCTAATATCGGCAACAACACGGCTTACTTGACGGCCAACTGGCTTACCACCGCAACCCCGGATACCAATTCGATTGCGGCGGTGAATTTTCGCCAGGGATCGGCCGGAAGTGCTCCAACTTTGACGGTGGATAATCTGGTCGTGGCAACTTCTTTTTCTGACGTGGTGACAGTTCCAGAGCCGTCCACTCTCGTTTTGGCTGGACTGGGCGGGCTGGCGTTTCTAGGTGCCCTGCGGCGCAAACGCTGATTTTCCCACGCAACAAAGGAAAGAGCCGGATTCTCCGGCTCTTTTCTTTTTTCTCCGCCGGAGGAATGGTGTAACCCGACTGCTCGGGTTTTGAAGCTGGGGCTGGACGTTCCCGGCATCAAAATTGTCGAGTTGCTGTGTTTCCCTAACTCAACCGCATGGGCATGACGACATAGAGGAACGGGCCGTTGATCTTGAGAACGCCGGGGCTGAGTTCGTCAATCAATTCGAAGAACACCTCATCCTCGGTCAACGAATTGAGCGGGTCGATGAGATAGCGCGGATTGAAGGCGATGGCGATTTCCTTTCCTTTGTAGTTCACCGCCAGGGTTTCCCGCGCCTCGCCGACCTCCGGCGAATTGGCGGTGATGGCGAGGTTGTTTTTGCCGAAGGTGAGCTTGACGGAATTGGCCTTTTCGCTGGTCATGATTTCGGCGCGGCGCAGGGCCTGCAGAAACTCCTCGCGATTGAGCGGCACACGCTCCTTGACCTCGGCGGGTATGACCTGGCGGTAATTCGGGTAATTGCCTTCGATTAATTTCGTGATGACGAGCACGGAAAATCCCTTGTCGTCCTTGAGCGCGAACGACGCCTGGTTCTCGCCAAACTTGATTTCCACATCGCCTTTTTCCTGGAGCAGGCGGTTCAATTCTGTCACCGCTTTGGCCGGCACTATGAAATCGCCGCTGCTTTTTTCGGCAATGTCCACTTCTTCATCCACCAGCGCGAGCCGGCGGCCGTCCGTGGCGACCATGGTCATTTTATGGTCTTTCAGACTGATAAAAATGCCATTGAGAACGTAACGCGATTCATCGGTGGACACGGCGAACGAGGTCTTGCGCATCATCGCCTTTACGGTTTCCTGGGGCAGGGAAACTTTTTTATCATCCTTGAATTTTGGCAAGGGTGGAAACTCATCCGCCCCCAAGCCGTTGATTTTATAAAAAGAGGCATTACACCGGATGCTGGTGACGTTTTTATCGTCGGTCTCGATGTCTATTTCATTGCCGCCCAATTCCCGGACGATGCCAAACAGCTTTTTCACCGGGACGGTGGTGCTGCCGCCCTTTTTAACCTTTGCTTCAACCTTGCAAGCAACCGTCACATCCAGGTCCGTTGCGGTAAATTCCACACGGTCGCCCTCGGCGCGCATCAGCACATTTGAAAGAATGGGCAGCGTCGTGCGTGTGCTGACGACATTTTGAACAGCTTGCAGGCCGATGAGAATTTGATCCTTGGCAATGGTAAGGTTCATGCGCGTTTAATAGTAATTCTTTCCAGATATTAAATTATCCGTATTAAGGGCTGTGAATAAAGCAAACAACTTTAAATGTCAAGGCGGCTACTGGGTTTTGTAAAGGAAAGAAAGACGAGAAACGCCGGATTTTAAAAACGTAAAGCTCTCAAAGTGGGAGTTTTCCACACAGTTCTCATTCCATTAACAGGAAAAGGACGGGTTATTTCCCAGTTGTGCCCGACGGACAATTTCAGGCAACAATTGTCCGACCCGAACAACCTCCTGCGCTGTCGAATCTCGCCCCAGGGAAAAGCGCACGAGCGAATTTGCCTGGGCCCGCCGGCCCAAAGCGACAATCACGTGCGAAGGTTCGAGGGAACCCGCCGAACAAGCCGAACCGCTTGAAGCACAAATGCCTTCCAGGTCCAGCCCGGCCAGCAGCGCAATGCTATCCGCACCGTGAACAATGAACGCAACCGTGTTCGCCAAAACTCGTTTGCGCGACCCGATCAAAACCGCGCCGTCAATTTTCTCAATCTTTCCTGTCAATTTTGCCACCAGCGGAGCCAGCTTGGACCGGTCAAAGACCGGAGCTTTGACAAACCTTTCCATCGCTTCGACCAAACCGGCGATGCCCGCCAGATTTTCCGTCCCCGCCCGCCGTTCATTTTCATGCCCGCCGCCCAACAAAACCGGGTCGGGAAGCAACGGGGACCGGATAAAAAGCAGGCCCGCCCCTTTCGGCCCGTGGAATTTGTGCGCACAGACCGAAACCAGGTCCGCGTTGAACTGGCCGACGGTTGCAAACGGTTCCTTGCCCATCCACTGGACCGCATCCGTGTGAAAAACAATTCCACGCTCCCGGCAAATCGCGCCGAGTTCAGCAACCGGCTGAATCGTGCCGATTTCATTGTTTGCCGCCATGATTGAAACCAGAATCGTGTCCGGGCGGATGGCTTTCATCAAATCATCCACGGAAACCAATCCTTCCGAATCCACCGGCAGCCGGGTGACCTCAAAACCTTCCGTATGCTCGAGGGAATCGAAGCAATTCAGCACCGCGTGGTGCTCAATGGCCGAAGTGATCAGGTGGCGGCCTTTCGGTTTGAGCCGCCGGGCTGTGCCGAAGATTGCGAGATTGTTGCTCTCAGTGCCGCCGCTGGTGAAAACGATTTCGCTGGTCTTCGCGCCGAGGACTTTGGCGGCGCGGTCGCGCGCGTCGTCGAGCAACGCCCTGGCGCGCCGCCCAACATGATGGACGGACGAAGGATTGCCCCAGATTTCGCCGAGAAACGGCAGCATTGCCTCGCGCACCGCCGGGTTGAGCGGCGCCGTGGCGTTGTAATCGAAGTAAATCGTCCGTGGCATCAACACAGTCTGGGAGGAAACCGGCGCTTGGGACGAGTCAAAAATGCACGGAGAAAAATACCGCAGGTTGCAATTTACGATTTACGATTTACGATTTACGAAATTGCGGTCAAAAGCCGCGTCAATCGTAAATCAAACATCGAAAATCCAAGATGAGCACGAGAGTCAAGATTTGCGGCATCACGAATCTGGCGGACGCGCAAGCCGCCGTTGCGGCGGGCGCGGACGCACTGGGCTTCATCTTATACGAAAAAAGCCCGCGGCGTACGACCCTTCCCACGGTCGCCAAAATTTCCCAACAATTGCCGGCGTTCGTCCTGCGTGTTGGCGTTTTCGTGAATGCGGCGGAGGAACTGGTTTCGCGCGCCATCGGGGAATGCGGCCTGGGCCTGCTCCAGTTTCACGGTGATGAAACGCCTGAATTTTGCACGGGGTTCGGCCTGATGAGCATGAAAGCCTTCCGCATCCGCGACGCCGAATCGCTGAAGGAGTTGCCGAAATACCCCACCGAGGCATGGCTGCTCGACGCTTACTCGGCCGAAAGCCCGGGCGGCACGGGTGAAAAATTCAACTGGGACTTGGCCGTCGAGGCGCAAAAATTTGGCAAACCGGTTTTTCTCGCCGGCGGATTGACCCCGGAAAATGTCGCTGCCGCCGTACGCAAGGTGCGGCCGTTCGGCGTGGACGTTTCCAGCGGTGTGGAATCGTCGCCCGGGAAAAAGGACCACGCGAAGGTGCGCGCGTTCATCGCCAGCGTTCGCCAGGCGGAGCAAAAATGAAACGCATCGCCGTCTATTGCGGGTCGAACAAGGGCACCCGTGCCGCCTATGCCGAAGCGGCGGAAAACCTTGGACGCCAGTTGGCCAAACGCGGAATCGAACTGGTTTATGGTGGCGGGTGTGTCGGACTGATGGGCGTTCTGGCGGACGCCGTGCTTCAAAACGGAGGACACGTCATCGGCGTGATCCCGCAATCGCTCGTCATCAAGGAGGTGGTGCATGAAAAACTGCCCGACCTGCGCGTGGTGAAAAACATGCACGAACGCAAGGCGTTGATGGCTGAACTCGCTGACGGGTTCATTGCGATGCCCGGCGGTTATGGCACTTACGAGGAATTTTGCGAGGTGCTCGCTTGGAGCCAGCTCGGCTATCACCAAAAACCGTTCGGGTTGCTGGACGTGGCGGGCTTTTACCGCAGCTTCCTGGAATTTTTCGACCACGCGACGCGCGAAGGCTTCATCCGTCCCAAGCACCGCGAACTGGTCCTCGTGGAGGAAGACGTGGAAAAACTGCTGCACCGCCTGGAGACGTTCCAGCCGCCACAGGAAGTGAAGTGGACCAAGTAGCTGCCAAATTTTTCAACCACGGATGGAAACGGATGGATTAAAACAAAACCAACAGTCTCTTCAGCAAATCCGGGCGGCCTCACTGATTGGCCAACTCGTTTGCATTGCCGAACCCCTTTTTCCTATCCGTGTTCATCTGTGTCCATCCGCGGTAAAAAGATTTTCCCACTGCATTTTGCGAGCACAAAAATTTATTTCGGCCATTCGCCTTGCGGCATGGGACGCAATTCCAATTTTGCCGGGTCAATGACGACATGCTTGATGCGTTTGCGTTTCCAGGTGTAGGTGATGTGAACCAGACCGTCGCCCGTCTGGATTACGGCGGGATAGGCGAAGCCGCTCGGCGCGGACGGGTTGTCTTCCAGCACCAGCGCGGCCATGCATTCCCAACCGTCAGTGGGCGAGATTGACGTAGATGGAGACAGGCGCGACGCCTGTCCTACACGCCCGATTGCACGCGCTGTGCCAGCTTTGTTTCTCAAATTTCGGGAAATCAGGTTGACTGCACATGCCATTACGGTGTATCATTAAATGCAGCCGCTATGAAATCGGGGCTTATCATTGGGTTGTGCTTGTTTTCCCAGGTGATTTTTGCGGATGGACTTCCGGTCATCACGGTTTCGCCCGCGAATCAGATCGTGTCTCCGGGCAGCACTGCGACGCTGACGGTTGCCGTGACCGGGGCCACCAGTTACCAGTGGCGATTCAACGGCGCGGACATTTCCGGAGCGACGAGTTTCACGCTGCAAATCCTGAATGCCCAAACCAACAATAGTGGTTATTACATGGCGGTGGCGAAAAATGCCACCGGTTGGATGCCGAGCAAGATGGGTTATCTTTCCGTCGTTGCCAGTTCGGGAATCGTGCCTTTTTCAAATGCAACCAACACCGGCTTTCAAGCGCAAGCATGTTACCAAGCGGTGTCGGAACTCCATGAGAATGTCCCCATGATAACTCGATAAGAATGTCCCCATTTGGGCGGGGTTGCGGTAGCAATCCCGGCCATAACATGGAGACATTAACAATGAGTCGGAAGGAACGGGATCGATTGACAGTCATGGCGGGCGTTACGAAGCAGGAACTGACGCTGGTGCAGGCGAGCGAGTTGATGGAGGTGGGTTACCGTCAGGGCAAGCGCATCTGGCGGCGGTATCAGGCCGAAGGCGACGCGGGACTGGTGCATCGGTTGCGGGGTCAACCCAGCGCGCGGCGCAAGCCGCCCGAACTGCGGGCGCAGGCCCTGGCCCTCTATGAGGAGGAACGCTACGCGGACTTCGGCCCGACGCTGATGGCGGAGCATCTGGCCCAGGAAGGGCTGGTGGTGGATCACGAGACGTTGCGGCGCTGGCGGCTGGCGGCGGGCCAGCACACGGTGCGTCGCCGCAAGCAAGTGCATCGGCAATGGCGGGAACGCAAGCCGAGCTTTGGGGCGATGGTGCAACTGGACGGGTCGCACCACGACTGGTTCGAGGGGCGCGGCCCCCGGTGCGTGCTGATGGTGATGGTGGACGATGCGACCAACCGGATGCGTGCCTGGTTCTTCGAGGAGGAGACCACGCTGGCCAGCTACGATGTGTTGGCAGGCTGGGTGCGCAAGCATGGGCTGCCGGCCAGCCTGTATGTGGATCGGGACAGCATCTATCGGTGTGAAGGCGTGGCGAGCCTTGCCGAGCAACTGGCAGGAAAGCAGCCGCAGACGCAGTTTGGGCGGGCGATGGGGCAGTTGGGCATCAAACTCATCCTCGCCAACAGCCCCCAGGCCAAGGGTCGCGTGGAACGGATGAACGGAACGCTGCAAGACCGGCTGGTCAAAGAGATGCGACTGGCCGGGATCAATGACATTGAAAGTGGAAACCGGTTTTTGGACGGGAAGTATTTGCAGGCATTCAACCGGCAGTTTGCGCGGGAAGCGGCCAGCCCGGCGGACGCGCATCGCGCCGTGCCGAGGAACTTGAATGAAGTGTTGAGTTGGGAAGAAGAGCGTGTGGTGCAAGGCGACTGGACGGTGGCGTGTGAAGGGAAGCGGTATCAGTTGGACCGACAACACGAGGCGTTGAGCCTGGTGCGACGGAAGGTGATCGTGCGGAGGCTGCGCAACGGGCGGGTGCAACTGGTGTATCGGGGTCAGCAACTCAAGTGGCGGGAACTGCCTGCCGGCAGCGTGAGGAAACCGCTGGGAGCGAAGCCGGTGCGGGCGGAGAAAAGGAAACCGGAGGGACAGGCGCCGGCGTTGAGCCATCCGTGGCGGCGGGATGGCGTGGGATTGGGGCGGCAGTATTGGCGTGGGATCAAGGCGCGTGGGCGCGCGGTGCGGCTGGCGGTGCGGGACTTCGGTCAGCCTCCGCTACGCTCCGGCCTCCCTGCGTCCCGCACCGCCAGCCGGAGAAACCGAACGATGAACAACAACCAAAGAAGGGGACATTCTCTCGTGAGTTATACAGGGGACATTTCTAAAGAGTTTTGACAGCATGTTACCAAGCGGGTTATTCGATGGGCGCACCAATTACCAACGGCACGGCACAAGTCATTGCCGGTCCGGCCCTGGATCAAATGCAGCCTGTTGGTCTGAGCCTAGCCGTTGAAAACGGATATTATGGCAACTCTTCCACGATCCGGACCGTCCCCACCGTTGCCCCCGGGCAAACCGTTTTCTATCGCGTGGATATTTCCTACCCGTATGAGTCCGGCACGTTCACGCAACATTCCAGAGTGTTGGTTCTGGAAGCTGGAGGGGGCACCTACCCGACTCCTTCGGCTGGAAATCTCCTGTTTCCCTACTACATCGAGTGGCCCGATCCCGACCCATACGGCAGCACCCCGACAAACCAAGTGCGAGTTCCTGGTGAGACGGTTGGCTTAAGCAGCGAGTATTACGCGTGCTATGATTATGGCTATCCTCAATTTCAATGGCGAAAAGATGGAAATCCTATCCCGGGGGCAACGAATTATGTCCTGGTCTTTGACTCTTATCCGTGGGGTGGCGAATACCAGCCAGTGTTCACAATTACAAATGCGCAAGCTTCTGATGCGGGCACCACGACCTCGTCGTCAACGGCAGCTATTGTTTTGTTGATGTCGTGACTACCTTAAGCATCCAAATCACGAACGGCTGCGGGGTTTTTCAATCTCCGCGATTTCGGGGCACCAATTTTGTCTGCGACCTGCTTGGTGCCGCCAGTAGAAACTACGCCATTCAATGGTCAACAAATTTGACCGACTGACATAACTTTACCACTCAATACAATTCCACCGGTACAATCACTTTCAGCAACGCGCCGGCATTGGGCGGCGTGCAATTTTACCGGGCCTGGCTCCAGCCTTGAACCAGCTCACGCCGCCGGAGACACTGTTCCTGTCTTTTAATTTCATCACCCAAAAGCTCTTCCGCCGACCAACCGCGCGCTTGGGCAAATTCCGCCAAATTAAAAAGCTCGCGGGCCAGGACCGCTTCGCTCAATTTTTTCTGGTAGGGACGCGCTGCCGCGCGTCCAGTTTTTCCCTGCGAGGAAGTTTGGGCGGCGCGGCAGCGCCGCCCTACCGATACATCAAACAGACCCGCTTTGCGCGCCTTTTTCACGAGTTTTTCGGCGCGCAGCAGGGCTGGCAGATGTTTCGGAATGCCGTCGAGGGCGGAATGCCGGGCGTGTTTGGTGCCATGTTTTTCGTCCTTTTTGATTTTTTCCCAGTTGGCCCAGACTTCGCCCACGTTCTTGACTTTCGTCGTGCCAAAGACGTGCGGGTGCCGGCGCACCAGCTTCTCCGCGATCATCCGGCAGACCTTCTCAAAATCAAACGCGCCGCGCTCATTCGCCAACTGACAGTGGAAAACAATCTGCAACAGCAAATCCCCAAGTTCCTCCGCCATTTCGTGGTCGTCTTCCGCCTCGATGGCGTCAATCAATTCATAGACTTCCTCAATCGCATGACGGCGGAGCGTGTGATGGTTCTGCTCGCGGTCCCACGGACAGCCCGTCGGCGAGCGCAGCCGGGCCATGACTCTTAGGAGGTCATTGATTGCGGGAGATTTTTTCATTTGGAAAACATCGAACATTCAACATTCAACATCGAACATCCAATGAATCGCGGTTGCACCACAACTTGGATGTTGGGCGTTCAATGTTGAATGTTGAATGTTCGGCTTCAAAGAATCACCAGATCGTCGCGATGCACCACCTCAACCCGCGCCAGTTTCCGGCCGCGCACCTCGGCGGCGCCGAACTTCGCGATGCCGCGCGCGAATTCGGTTCCGTTCAAATCACAAATCCGCACCACGTCCCCGGCGGCAAATTCGCCTTCACAGCGCGCCACCCCCGGCGGCAGGAGGCTCTTGCCCTTTTCGCGCAAGGCCAGCTTCGCTCCGTCATCCACGAACAACGCGCCCTGGGGATGATGGAAAAACGCGATCCAGCGTTTGCGTCCCTGCAGCTTCGTGGGATGCGCGACGAACAGCGTGCCTTCTTCCTCGCCGCCGAGGATTTTCGCCAGCACGTTTTTCTTTTTGCCCGACGCAATGACGAGCGGGATGCCGGAACGCACGGCGATTTTGGCCGCCTGGATTTTCGAGGCCATGCCGCCGACGGCGGTTTCGCTATCCGTGCCGCCGGCGAGTTTTTCAATCGTCGAATCAATCTTTTCGATGACGGAGATCGTCTTTGGATTGGCTTTGCTGAAATTTTCAATCACGCCGTCCACCGTGGTCAGAATGACGAGCAAATCGGCGGGCAGCAGCGACGCCACCAGCGCGGACAGGGTGTCGTTGTCGCCGAAGTTGATTTCGGTGAACGAGACGGCGTCGTTTTCGTTAATGATGGGCACGACGCCGCGCCCGAGCAGCGTGACGAGCGTATTGCGCGCGTTGAGGTGGCGTTCGTGATGTTCGAGATCATCATGCGTGAGCAAAACCTGCGCGACGTGCAGATTATGCCGCGCAAACAGGTCCGCGTAGGTGGCCATGAGCCGCGACTGGCCGACGGCGGCGCACGCCTGCAATTCGGCGAGGTCGCCGGGACGTTTTTCATAACCCAGCGCGCCCATGCCTGCGCCGACGGCCCCGGAGGTGACGAGCACGATTTCCTTGCCGGCCTTCCGCAACGCGGCGACCTGGGCGACGAGTTGTTCCAATTGCACCGGGTCGGGCTGCTTGCGGCTGTCGGTGAGCACGCCCGTGCCGAGTTTCACGACCAGGCGGGCGGCGGTTTTGACGGATTCACGATGCACGTGGTGAAGTTAGAGAAAAATCCGCGCTCGGAAAATGTAAAAATTAAGAGACTTTCGCCGGGACGGAACGCCGCATTCATGCGGCAGCGAGTCCGGGCAATTGAATGCCCTGTCGCAACCAAATTTTATGGACTGCGGCGGGAAGCGAAGCGCCACGCCGCTTTGGAAGCTCGGTCCGCAATCGAAAAGCGGTGTCGCCGCTGCGCTCCAGTCTTCGCTGCGCTTCGCCTCGGCAAGCTGCCACCGCAGTCCAAAATCTTCGCGGTTGCAGGGTCCGGGTGCGCCCCGCTTGCTACCATTTCAATTCCCGAGCAAGCCGTGCTTGGGCAGGCCAACCATCGATCCAAAAAAATCCCCGCCGCGCAACGCGATGAGCACGGCCAACCCGGCAAGGTCAGCCTGGGTCTTCACATTTTTCATCACACAGTTTTCGAGGCCAATTTTTTGCGTGCGGTTGTTGCGCTGGTCTTTCAGGTCAATAAACTTCATCGTGCCGACGGAGACATTCAGCACATCAATGGACTGGAACTCGAAGCCGGTTTGTTTCTTAAACGCTGCCGCCCCCTTGCCGCCGCCGGATTTTTTTGATGGCAGGGTGACGCCGAGCGAAAAAACGTTCGTGCGTCCGGCCTCGTTTTTCACAATGTCGAGTTCGCCGAGGTTGAAACGCACGAGGGTGAGGTGAAGCTCGTGTCTGGCGAGTGCGGCGCGGTCGTATTCGACGTGGATTTCCCGGAAGTCCAGAAACGGCGTACCGCCAAAGTCCGGCGGGTTGTAGAGCTTGAAATTTTGAATTGTCACCGTCGGCTCAACGAGGCCGATTGAAAATTTTCCAATTTCCGCGTCCATGCCGGTCTGCGCGCGGATGCGATGTTCAACATAAACCCGGAGAATTGAATTGAGCGAGAGCAGCAAAATGACGATCACCGCGACCGCCAACAGGAACAGCCGGAACAGCCATTTGAACAACCATTTCATAATTGCACGTCCTCCGGTCGCACTTCGAGACATTCGTCCTGATCCTCCCAAATGACGGCGGGATAAAAATTCAGCAGTTTCGGCGCGAGTTCGCGGCCCGCGCGCGCGAGCAAACGCTCGGCTTCTGCCGCGGCGTTTTCATAGGCGCGGTCGTAATCGCTCGCGCGCCGGCGCTGATGGTCGTCCCAATGCGCGACGGCGTGAACGGGTTCATATTGTTGCGCCCAGGCATCGAGTTCGGCGCGGATGTCAGCGGAAATTTCGTCGAACGGCACGAGCGTTTCATTGCAATGCTGGCAGATCAAGCCCGACTCGCGCACATCCCGCGTGAACAATGGCAAAAGCGGGGCGCGGCAGCACGGCGATTCCGCATAAGCCGCCGGCGGCGTGGCCAGCCGCTTGAACCAGACCTGCCGGTCGTGCGCGAGCTGTGCCGCCAGCCGGTACGCGCCGATGAGCGGGTGCGAGAGCCGCCACGCCCGGCCTTCAAGCTGGCCAAGTGTCTGCGCCAGCCAGCGCCCGAGCGTCAGGTCGTCCCAGTCCTGAAACGCCCGGCCGTATTCCTTCCACAACGAGTCGAGCGGTGAATCCGATTCAAATGCCATCTTCGGCAGGATGCCGCGCGCGGGGAATTTTGTCGAGCGGCGTTGCAAAGAGTGGCGTTGCAAAGAGGCGTTGCAAAAGCCGACCTCGACTGAAATCAATTTCGCCCAATAGACTCCGAAAGATCGATGGCTGGCTTTTAAAAAGTTCATCCACCTCCCGGATTCCCACAAAGCTTCCGTTGGGAAAATCCGCCGGGCCGACTGTGCGCCGCTCTTTTTGGGTTGCGCGGTCCAGTGCCTGGGCTCGCGACGATTACTGCTCTTTTTCAAGACGACCACTGTCTTCAAGACTTTTCATCAGAACCGGATGGATGCCGATTATTGAGGCATGGTGGCTAAAAATTATTATTATTATTTTGCTTCCGCGTTGAAACCCGGGGTTCTGGTATCAATCTGTATCAATTTGGGCATTTCCCTTGTCCCAAAGTTTGTTGGCCGTTTAAAAAAATTTTCACAAGTGCATCGCTGTTTGGTTGGCAAGCTGTATGCATAGAGAACCACCGTGCTGTATCCAGTGGAAGTATTTGTCCGGTCGAGATGTGCCATTCGAGGTTCTTTTCTCTTCAGCGTCTTGTTTGCCGTTATACCGCTTTCAGTCTTCGCAACCGGGAGTGTAACGTTGGCGTGGAACGCAAGCACGGACCCAAGCGTCGCGGGTTACAACGTTTATTACGGAGGAGCCAGCGGCATCTATACCAACGAGATTTGTGCTGGTAATGCAACCCAGGCA
Source organism: uncultured Verrucomicrobiae bacterium (assembly GCA_963804345.1). Lineage (GTDB taxonomy): Bacteria > Verrucomicrobiota > Verrucomicrobiia > Limisphaerales > UBA11358 > UBA11358. Next base: position 383,309 of record CAWDPX010000004.1, read on the forward strand.
ACCATTTCCGGCCTGGTCGAGGGAACCACCTACTATTTTGTGGCGACAACGTATGCAGCTTCGGGCATGGAAAGTTCGTTCTCCAGCGAGGTGCCCTGTCTGGTTCCCCTGAATGTTCCGATTATGAATTATACAAACACCTATACCGCCGTTGTTTGCACAAACTTTTTCCAGTTCAAGACCAACACGCTGCCGTCCGGGAAAACAATCATCAGGTCACTCCCGCCAATTTACACGAATCTTGTTTTCACCGGCTCTTGGATTTATTACCCGCCATCGGGGGTGTGGACACTTCAATCAAGCTCGAACCTGCTGACTTGGTTTGATTATGCGACCGGCACCAATGCCGTGTATGTCCCCTATACCGGCGGGAATTGGTATTTCCGGTTCAGAGCGTCTTGACTGGCCGGAACGGGGGCACCCGGGAAGCGCGAGTGTTTGTCAACTCCGTCTGCGCACGGTTAAGCAAACCGTGGTTCGACGGCGGAATTGAAGTGCTTCAGGGGAATGTGCGAGGTTTCGCGCCTTCATGACCAAGGAGAAAGTGGCCGAGGCGTTGGGCATCGGCAAACATAACATTCCGCCACTGGTACGGGCGGGCCGGCTCAAGCCGCTCGGCCATCCGGGGCGTTATTGCGTGAAGCATTTTTCCCGTGACGCACTCGCGGAGAAATTTACCAGCCTAGAGTGGCTCGATAAAGTGGTGGCGGCCATCCACCGGCACTGGCGCAACAAGAACGCACGGAAGCGGGCACGGCTGACCCAACCGGCATGAGGACGGGCGAGTCCGCAACGCAGTAGCGGCTGGCGGCGGCGGTCGCGAAGGTGGTCACATGACAGCATAAAACCCTTCATGCGTTTAAGTCCCACCTGATTGCAGCACTAAGGCGCGGAACGCCGATCAATCCGCGAAAGCGTATCCAGACAGACTCTTGCTTCCTGTGTAAGCGCTTCCCGTTCATTACTGTTCAGGCCGCGCGGGTCAAAACGATGGCGGTAGTGCAGCCGCACCAGTTCCAGCAACGGCTTGCGTAAATCGGCCAGGGCGAGGTCAGCCAGTGTGCGCATAAGCCAGTCGGAAAGCGGCTCGCTGGGCCGGCGCGGAACACCTCGCGCGGCCAGCTTGCGTTCAAGCAGGTAGAATTCAGAATCCAGCCCCGGCCAGAGAACCGCGGCGCCAGACTGTCCGGTGTTGATTTTTGGCCGTCGTTTGCGTCCGCGCCGGAAGAGGATTTGATACAACAGCAACGCCAGAACGGGGATAAGCGCCCAGAGAAGGTATCGTCGCAAATTTGTCTGTCCCCAGCGGATTTTTGCAATTTGAAATCTGACCTGCGACCCGAAATCCGAAAACCACTGCATGGAGGGCGCGAGTTTGCCTTCCTCCGCGACCCAGGACGCGGGTGTGGTATCGAAGTTCTCCCAGGTTTGCGTCGGCCCATCCCAAACCAGACACCACGCATGCGCGTCGCGATCGCGCACCACGTAGCCGTGGCCGGATGGTTCGTGAACGGCATAACCAATGGCGTAACGCGCAGGAATCCCGAGTTCGCGCAGCAGCAAAACCGTCGCGGTGGCAAAATATTCGCAGTGACCTTTGCGGCTGTGCAATAGAAAACGTGACAGCGCCGTCTCGTTGGTGCGTGCCAAGTTGTCCAATCCAAGCCCGGTGCTGTAATTGAATTTAGCCGCAAAGAATTGCTGAATGGCGATGCGTTTCTGCTTTTCGGTCATGCCGGAGATGGTCATTTCGGAAATGGTCTGGTCCAACGCCGGAACTTCGTTGGTCGGAACAGCCAAATCCCAATGATTTGTGCTGGCATCCGGAGGTGAGTCAAAAGTCGCGCCCGGTCCATAATACGCGTCGAAAATCACCAGGCCCAAGCCAGAGGCCATAACCGCGCCGGTCTTGTTTATTTTCAGCGAGAAAACCGGAAGTTTTTCCAGTCGGCTGCTGCCGGTCGGCAGCGGGAGCAAGCCCTCGGGGTCACCCGTGTCCTGCGCGCGCCAGTCCAAATAGGACGCAATGTTGACCACTGACGTGTTGGTTTTGCCGGCCAGAAGCGTCCAGGAAAACTCATTGCCCGGCTCGTGTCCAATGTCCGTGAAATCGTTTCGAGCGCCAACGGCATACCAGGTTTGTCCTTGCGGGTGATAACTGCGGTAACTGGCTTCGCGCAAATAATCCGGCGGCCGGCTGCCATTTTTTGGTTCGAGCCGGAGGACGATGCGCGCGGACAATTTCAATTTTCCGATCCGGCCGATGGCCGTCATGCTTTGGGATGCGTCCGTCCGTTGTCTTATGAAATTTGACATCCACTGGGCGTTGTAACCTTCGAGCACGCGTTGCAATTCACCCAGACCATGCTGGCTGCTGAAGCCAACCCCGATGACCACCGCCAAAGCGGCCAGCCAGGCGATGATGCCAAACCGCCGTGAACGCACCGGCCAAAGGGCCCACGAAATCAAAACGACTTGTCCCCAGAAATAGGAGTGCTCTCCGGCGTTGGTGTGGATGCCGGCGGAAAAAAGGCACACGATGAAATACGGATACGAAACATCCACATTTCGTTCCGCGCCGCGACTCCCCTTGCGCCACCATCGAAAAAACAATGAAAATGCCGATAGTGGAATGGCTTCGGATTCGCTGAACCTCTGCGCCGCGACAAACAGGAAGAATGTCATGGGCAGCCAGCGCAGAAACGTGGCGCCGGAAACGCTGACATTGCGAGCCGCGGCGGCGGCCGATGCATGGATCAAATTGCTCAAACCACCACCCTCTTCGTTGGTGGTAAGCACGAAAACCGCCAGCGCCAGTGCCAGCAGCATGCAAAAATTCCAGATTCGGCGAAAATCTTCTCCCGTCAGTTCCCAACGCGCTTTAATGATCCTGGAACTTTCCAGCACGATGCCCATCATCGCCCCGGCGAGCAAAACCCCCGATTGCCACTCCCAGAACAGGAGCGCGGCGAGCAATAGGAACGGCGGCGCTTTTGCGCTGCGGGCCGGAGCCGTTGGGGCGTTCTCCGTCATTTTAATTTCGCCAGTTGTTCCTCAATCTGGCCTATTTCCAGAACGTGAAAATGTTCCGGTTCGTCACGCAAAGGCCCGGCGTCCGGTTTCTTTGCTCCTGGGCTGACCACGACGAGCACAAGCAATGGAATGTCAAGCGTGCGCAATTTTGTGATAAAATGCTGCCGCGCAGCGTCCCAGCGCTGGAATACGCAGATGCAACCGCTTACGACGGAAATGTGGTTGAGCACGAGCTGTTCGAGCGTTTCGAAGGTTTTGTCGGCGCAATTCCTTACCGAAGCAAGAATTTCCAGCATTTGATCCGTGTGGGCGAGACCGCGACCGGCGGTGAAGCAATACGACTCGTTGCCGACGAAGAGCAGATCGAGCAGCGACTCCTGCGTCAATACCGTGCAGGCGAACGAAGCGGCGACAGAGACGGCCTCCTCCAGCAGTTCGCTGTTTGGCTCATCGTCAAACGTGTCCAGCACCAGCGCGTGTCGCACGAAAAACTCATCCTCGAACTCCTTTACGATCGGTTTGCCCACCTTCGCCCAGCTTCGCCAGTGAATGTGCCGCACGGGATCACCGTGACGATATTCGCGCAACGCAACAAATTCCTCGCTGCGTCCCACGTTCGCTGCGAGCGCAACGCCCCCCTCCTGATACCGCAGAGCCCCGGGCAGCGCGATGGAGGGAATGGGATAACGCTTCGGCAATATTAAAACCGTCTGCGGCGCGGTTATTTTGACGAAGGAACGGAATAACCCCAGCGGATCCGGTCGGGCCAGGGTCACTCCGGTAAAGTGCAAAATGCCCCGACGCAAGGGCAGGAATTCAACCTGTGCCTCGGCTTCGCCATTCGCCGGCAGCGGCGGAACCTCTGTCTCCTTCAATTCCGCCAGGCGGAACGGATTCTTCCGGCGGTGTTGCATCATGCGAAACGGGCGGATACGCCTGCTTTCGGCCAGTTGAAACGCCTGCCATTGCTGAAATGCTGGACGCGGGTCGGCGAGTTCTTCGATCAAGGTCAGGCCCGCCTGGGTTTTTGCCGTCAGGTTTTTTACCTGCACCTGATAATGCAGCGGCATGCCAGCCATGCCGAACCGGGGCAGCGAACGCGTCGCGGAAAACTTGGCACGGAAGAAGAGGCTGCTGGTCAGGGCCAGCAGTAGAAACGCCAGCAACAACGAGAACGACTGATAGGTGACGGTATTTTCGATGTCCGTGCCCACCGCGCCTGCGACGATAAATCCGCCCGCCACGGCCAGACCCGCCAGCGTGAACCGCCGTCGCGACCAATACCAAAGACTGCTCGCGATGCGGTAGAACCAATAAAACGGTTTGTAGATCAAGTTCACGGAGTGAACGTGGAAACGATTTTTAACTCTTGATTCTGCCTACGGCATCATCTTTTCACGCTGGCACGCGCAATCTTTTGACGACCGCCTCGACCACACCATGTGCCGTCACGCCTGAAAAACGCGCCTGCGGCTCCAGCACCAGCCGGTGCGCGATGACCGGCACGGCCAGTGACTGGATCTGCTCCGGCGTGACGAAATCTGCGCCGTCAAACAAGGCCAGCGCCTGTGCGGTTTTCATCAGTGCGATCGAACCGCGAGGACTTGCGCCCAACTGGACGCCGCCCGCCGTCCGCGTCGCGGAAACAAGGTCAACGGCGTAGCGCTTCAGCTCGGCGCTGATGCGTACGTCTTCCACCGCGCGTTTGAGCGCGATAACGTCCGCGAGGGTGACGACAGGTTTCAATTCGTCGAGAGGGTGGTTGTGCTGCTGCGCGGTGAGGATGGCCACCTCCTCCGCTGGTTGTACGTAACCGAGGGTAAAGCGCATCGCAAACCGATCCATCTGCGCTTCTGGCAGCGGATAGGTTCCACGAAACTCGACGGGGTTTTGTGTCGCTATCACAAAAAACAGTTCTGACAGATTCCGCCGCTCACCCTCGACGCTAACCTGCGCTTCACCCATCGCTTCGAGCAAGGCTGACTGCGTGCGCGGCGAGGCGCGGTTGATCTCGTCAGCGAGCAAAATATTCGTGAACACGGGACCCTCGTGAAAATTGAACTGCTGGTCGCGTTGGCTGAACACTGACACCCCAAGGATGTCTGAGGGCAGCAAATCGGGGGTAAACTGGATGCGCTTAAACTGCGCGTCAATCGAGCGGGCCAGTGCCTTGGCCAGCGTCGTTTTGCCGGTGCCGGGAAAATCCTCCAACAAAACGTGGCCGCCGCCGGCAAGGGCGGCGAGCAATTGGCGCGTCGGGCCAGCCTGGCCGTGCATGATATTGGCAATGTTTTCCGCAATTTTCCGGTAGGTTTCCCGCGCCGTTTCAAGATTCGATGGAGTCATGGCAGGTTTTGCAGTTTAGTCCCAGGCGGAGGTTAACAAGGTTCCGCGTCGGTTCATGACGGGCAACTTAACAAGTGGTGCGGTTCGTCGCGAACAATTTTAAACGGATTCTAGGCCCGATGGGTTCGCATAGTCAGGCGCGATAATGCGGCGACTAATGCCCAAAGAATCAGAAAAGCGCTGGCCGCAGTCAGGCCACGCATCGGCCAACTGACTGTTTTGATGCTGGCGGCGAAAAGTTGGATTGTCATCGGCCGGCCACTTTCGGTCTGCAGGACCTGCGTAAATGCAAAATGCAGTCCACGAATCGGCAGGTTAACATGCAGAGGTTGCACCTTGGTGGTTACGATTTCCTGAGCCTGCTGCAATTTCATCCATTGCTGGCCAGCGGCATCGTCATTCCCCACACCGGTCGGCTGGGCTGGCTGGTCGGGCGTGGTTCCATCCGTCGCGAGCCCAACGGTGTTTCGGTTGACGAACTCGTTTTGCGCATTAATGAGGTTGCTGGCCTGCGCAGTCACCAGATCCTTTTCAAGCTGTTGCACATCCCCATCCTCCCGTTTGTCGGCATAAATCCGCGTCTTGGCGCGATTGAAAGTGGCGCTGGCCTCGCGCGCGTTGCCGCCGGCGAGTTGCCGCTTCGCCTCACTCATCTCCCGATCCACTTCGTTTTTCACGGAGGCTTTTTTGACCTGCTCCATCCGGGAATAATCGAGCAGCGAAAAGCTGGATGAGGACGTTTCCGGCGCGGGCGCGATTTCGCGTGTCATGGTGCCGGAAAAGGCCTGATAATCGTAATCCGGGGGCAGATACACCTCCCAGCGCGCATTCTTCAACGGCACGTCAAATTTTGGCGAAGCGAACCCGATGTTCCCGCGATTCCGCGGAAAAGTGTTCGTGCCGACATAGGTCAAGTCAACTGCCAGGGTGCCGTTGTCCGCACCGGAGGACTGAATGGGCAACAGTAGTTTGCCGTCACGTACACTGGGCCGCACCGGCTGGCCTGCAACAAACGCCGACCAGACATTCGCGCCGTCCGGCAGGGCGATCTCCAGGAATTGCCGGCCATTGTTGCGCACCGACAGCGACATCTCGGTCATCATCTGGCCGTCGTCAGCCACAACGCTGGTGAATCGAGCGCTGTCCACCAGCGCCTGCAACACTTCCGCCTCGTCAAACCGTCGCACATCGAGGGAAAGTTTGTATCCCGGCCGGACGTAGCGGTACGCCAGTGCCATCACCTTATCCGGGCTGCCCACCCAGTCGGGAAAATCACCCGCGTCCACACGCTGCAGATCCGCGGCGGTGGATTCGCTGACCTGCAACGGCGCTTTGGCCGAGATCGCCAGCAGGCCGGTTTCGCGCTCCACCCCGTCCGCTGTGATTCCAACGAGATCCAACGCGCGGACTTTTTCCGCCCGCGGCTCATCCCATGTCACGGTCAAAGTGTAAAATCCGCGCGTCGGGTTCTGCAATTCCACCCGCCAGACATCGCCCGACTGCTCGCGGCTGCGGATGTTCGGGCCGGCGATCTCGACGTTCTTGAAATTCGCCGGCACGCGTACGCGCAACTCCTTCACCGGGGCGTTGGCAATGTCGTAACGCACCAGCGCGCGACCGCTCACGAGCGTTTCGGCAAGCGTGAAGCTGTTGACAATTTCCGCGCGCACCCAGGCGGCAACGCGTTCGGTTGCGACACTCAACTTCCACTCCGGCATGGACTTCGGTGTGGCTGAAATGAATTTGAACGCTAGCACGCTGCCCGTTCCGGCAACCGCCGTGTAATCGGGCAGCGAAACCGCGGCAATTTCCGTGAGGCCGTCGAATATTTCCGTTTTCACCGCCACGCCTGGCTCGGCGGAAACGGCGACGAACCCGGTAAGTTTTGATGTTTCGAGCGGTTGCGCGCCCGCAATGGCCAGCGACTGCGGCATTTCCTTGTATTCCCGGGTCAATTCGAGACCCAAACTGTAGCTGCCGATCGTGCGTTCTTTGAGTGTCACTTCGATTGTGTGCAAGCCGCCGTCGTTGCGCTCAACCTGCTGGTGAATATTGGTTCCGTTCACCCGCTCGACTCGATAAGCGTTGGGCAGTGCCACTTTCAACGTGAATACGCCGGCACGTTTGATTGTGTAATCAATCAATGTGGCGAGCGAAACCTGCTCGGTGCTCACCCGGAAACTGTTCCGTACCACGGCTTCAATTTCTGGTTGGATGGACTCCGCGCGAACGCGCAGCACAAATTCAGGATTGGAAAAACGGAACACACTGGAGAGACTGTTGGTTGTGTCAGTGATAGTGTGTCCGAATTCCTCCGCATCCACGCGTTCCAGACCGGACCCCGACTCTACCAACAAGGCTAGTTCCTCCGCGCTGCGCAATGCCACCAGCCCATTTTCTCGTTTTACGTCGAGCGCGTGCGGGGTTTCGATCGCAACGGTTGCGGGTAGGGGGTCCAAAACTGCTTCGGTTTCAATCGTGAGCTGCCAGTTTAGCGGAATTCCCCTCAGCAAATCCACCGCCAGAATCTGCCGTCCATTTTCATTTTTAATTTCCCAGGTGCGGATTTCGCGACCTTCAACGCGCAGAACTTTTTGCCCGACGGGCAACTGAACGCGCGCCTGCCGCAATTCACCCTGCGTGATTTGATAATCCATGGTCGAGCGCACATTCAGTACGCCGCCGCCGAACGTGATCAGGGCGGCGTTCTGACAAAACACGGTGGCGGCGACCTCGGCGGCGCGCTTCACGCGCGGGGTCCAGAGCAGTTCGACGTGGTCGGATGAACCCATCACGGCTTCCACGCGCGTCTTGTCCTGGTCGAGAATCCGCTGGAACGAAATGGCCGCTGGAAAATCCACGTCCGCTTCGGATTCGTTGAGGACCAGCGCAACTTGACTGGACAACGCCGGTGGAATCGCAAACGCAAGCCGGCGTTTCGTCACGTCCCCGGCGATTTTGACCAGCATTTTGATTTGCAACGTCACGTTGCCGCGGCTGTTGAACCGTACGCCGAGGTTGCCGTTTTCCCGGACGAGATCGGCCCTTCCACTTTTCGCCGAAAACTGCTGCACGGCCACGTCATCGGCAAACAACGGGACAGTCTGGCCTGGGTTGGCGGCAGTAAATTGCATCGTCACATCAATTGAAGCCACGCGATCATTCACCGAACCGGAGTAGCTGGCGGAAATGATCGATGGGTTTGCAACCTTCGGTTCAGGAGCTGCCACCGGGGCGGCGGAAACGGAATGGATTCCAAGCAGAAGTGCAATTGCAATCGCAGCGCTCACCGGCTGGATTCCCATCGCCGGCGAAGGCGAATGGGGCTCCGGCTTGCTTTCACGCGGCCAATATTTCCAGACCAGCCAGGCAATGACGGCGAGGGTTACCACCGGGAAACCGACAATAAGCGCATCATGCAATGCGCGCCATTGGATCAGCAGGCTGCACACCGAGCCAATGATCATGGCCATGGCTATGGTTAGAATGAAAGTGTTGCGTTGCGTGCGCCGCCACTGCCGCCACCACACAATCAGGCCAACCAAAAACGCTGCGCTCTGCCAGGCCATTTGAATGGTTTGATACGTGTGCATCGTCATGATGCGCGCCTGGATTGAAAGCGGCTCGTCGCGAACGTTGAGCACCTTCGTAAACAGAAACGGCTGGCCGGTCTGCGGCAATTCGATGCGGAGGGAACGAATTCCGGTGGCCGTGGGCGCCTGAAACACGGGCGGTGCGGCGGGAGGCGCGTTGACGACGGTTGGCGTAGAATCACTCGGCGATGAAACGGGATTCACACCGCCACCACCGCTAATCCCGCCAACGCTGGATGCGCCGGCAATTCCGCTGATTGCCGGTTCACCTGCCGTCATGGCATTGGGTTGGATCGCAAACTGGCTGCTCGCAATGGCGTCCCGCTGTTGCTGCGCGGAGATTTCCTGCGGGGTGAGGGTCAACACCAGGCCGCGCTGGGAGAGCTCTGCGAATTGCCCGTCCGTCATCTGCGCGACGCTGCCGTCGGCGAAAAGCACTTCGCAGTGGCCGTTAAATATCGGGCTGTAAGCGAGCACGGATTCCGGCTTGAGACTGTCCAGGGACATACCGCCACCAAGGTAGGTGTAACGCTGACCCGTTTCGGTGTCGTAGGTGATTCTGTCCGTGCCGAGCTCGTTTTTCATTTCATTAAATGAAAGCGGCAGGCGGTCGGCGTTGTCGCCGGCATAAATCCGCGCCGCCAGTCCGACTTGTTTAAGATTACTTACGGAGTTGATGCGCTGGGCCTTGCGTTTGGCGGCCGCCAATGCCGGCAGTAACATTGCGCCGAGCACGGCAAGCATGGCCATCACGGAAAGCAAGGTGATCACGCCATTCCAGCCGCGGCGTGCCGCGGAAATCACCAGGGTGATGACCAGAAAAGCCAGAAAACCGATGACCAGAATCGCCCCGCCCGCCTCATGCAAAACCTGGCCGTAAAACGCGAGGAATTTTCCCCAGGCATCGAGCCACTCATAGGTCGTACCCTGTGCGACATTCATACTGCCGCCAAAACTGGAGAGCCGCAGCGATGGCGGCGCGAATAATTGCCATTCGGCGTAAGTGTTCGGTATGTCCGTGCGCGGCGCGTTGAGTTCCAGCGGTTTTCCCGTCAACGACGCCAGGGCGCCATTCGTCTGGGCATACACGATGTCCACGGCAAAGGTTTGATCGCGATTCGCATCGCGCGGCAGCGAGACCAAAACCCAGTCGCCGTCTAGTTCCGGTTTGGCCGGCTGGCCGTTGACGTAGCAGCTCCATAGCTTCGCGTCATTGGGCAATTGAAAGCGTTGGAACTGTTTCTCGTTGTTCTTCACCATGAACGACGCCTGCGAAAGCATCTGGCCCGACTCCGTGAGAACGGAAGTAATTTGTGTGCGGTCGGCAACGGCTTCAAGCACACGCTCCTCGGCGTAACGCTTTACGTCCACAGTCAGATCATATTGGCTGCCGGTGTATTGATACGCAAGCACGACGGCCCGCGTGATCAGCGACCGGTCACCGGCGGACAGTTCGGTCTCGTCAATTCGCCGAAGAGCTTCGCTCGTGGATTTTGCATCCAGTTGCAGGCTGGCAGCGGTGGTTATAGCGACGGACCCGGTCTCGCGTTCCGCGTCGACCGTGTGAACGCCGCCGATGGGCAGGGTCGCGCCCTTGGAATCGAATTGAAAGTCATAGGTGACGACCAGCGTGTAGCCGCCCCAGACCTTGTCTTGCAGGCCAATCGTCCAAACGTCGCCGGCCTGTTCCTTGCGCCGGATGCTCGGCCCGGTAAACTCGACATTTTTACAATTAGCCGGCACGCGAACTTTGAATTCCTGCACTCCTTGATTGACGAGGCGGTACCGAATCGTTGCGCTGCCGCCGACAAGTCCGTCACCAATGGTAACGAGATTAAACACGTCGGCCACGATTCGCGCGGCGAGGCGTTCGCTGGCGACGGAAAGTTTCCAATCCGGCTGCTCGGCCGTGTACGCAAGTATCGCGTCGGTGCGATTGGGCAGCCGGTTCACGGGAATTTCGCGCAGACCGGAGAGTGTCCCGGTGTGCAAGCGGATGCCCGGCGCAGATGCCGCGCCGATTTGCGCCGTCTCCTTGGCCGCACCGGTCACTCGCAGCGGCGCGAGGCTGATTTGATCCGGAAATGCCTTGATTGCCTGTTCAAGTTGTACCTCCAGCCGGCGTGGACCGAGCAGCCGCGAGGAAAAATTCACAAGGATCTTTCCGTCGCTCATGTTCCAATCGTCGACGCCATCGCCCCGAACGTCCGCCGCGGCGAATCCAGGTTGCGGCGTCAATTCAAGGGTGTAAATACCCGCCTTCTCGACGTCCAGCGCCAGGCTGTGCGAAACCACCAGGCGCGTTTCTTCGAGCCGGGCGCTGATACGATCCGTGACGCCGATGACCGGTTCGATGTGTTTGAGCCTGAGCGCAAGCGTGAATGGCCGGGCGTTGAATTGATACGCAGCCAGCGCGTTGCCCGGCGCATTCACCTGTCGTAGTCCTGCAAGTGTGGCCGTTTCGACCAGGGTGTCTTCGGCGGAAATGGTGAGCGATCCGGCTTCGCGCTCGACGTTCAACGGTTGCGGCGGGTTCAATGAGGAGCTTTCAGCACCGCTTTCAACGGCCTGCTCGGAATATAGGGTGAGATCGTACGAGTTTTCCGCCGGCTTGATGAATTCGATGGTCAGCGTCTGACGATCGCCTTCAGTGGTCGTGTGCCAGTCGCGAATCTGTTCGCCCTCCAGCCGGGTGAGCGATTGAGTTGCGGGCAGCGCGAGCGTGAGTTGCGCGGCGTTGCCCTGAACAATCAGGTAATGAAACTTGCTGGTGTATTTGATGACTGTTGGAGTGATTTGCGCGGTGATGGCGGACTCCGCCGTAAGCAAAGTTTTGTGAGCAATCTCCGTCACCTTGCTCTGCCAGCGTAGCGCCACCGTCTGATCCGCACCCAGAAAGCCGGTGACGCGCGCGATTCCGTTGGTTTTAACCGTGGAGAGCAACGTGCCGTTAAGCAGTTGGACTTCCGTGTCTGCGCCCGCAGCGTGAGCATCGACCGAGGCAATCGATGTCATTGGGCCATTGAACGAAATTTGATTCCATGGCTCGGCGCGCTGGATTTTGGCGATCACCTCAATTTTGAATTTGAATTTCCCCGGACGCAATGCCGCCAGGAGATAGACATTGCCTTTGCGGATGATCCTTAATTGGTCGGGAAGCTTGCCGGGCAGAACCGCCACGTCCCCTTCCAGTATTTTAACCGAACTCCCGCCTGCGGCCAGGGATTCGGCCTCGATGTCCAGCGTGAATCGCGCCTCGTCGTCGGTGAGGTTTCCATCGTAACGGACTACCCGGATGGCGAGGTCATTGGTCGAGGCGGGAATGGGGCTGGCGTTGGCCAAAAAACATGAGACCAGAAGGACGAGCAATGGCGTGATGATATTTTTCATAACAATCTCTATGGTTTTAATTGGATGCTGTTGGGAGACTTTAGCCCCATCCCCGCCCTGACATTGTCAGGCAGGAGTAATGGTTTTGTAAAAGAACTGTCAGGGTGGCTCCGCAAAAAACTCGGGATTTTCATCCATGCTGGCAATTCGTTCATACCCAGTCAGACGGAATCCTGCCAGAAATGCTCCCGCAAGAAATCTGTTCAAACGGTGCGGGTTCAAATAGAGTGAAACCGCATGGCACTCGAAGCCGAATTGCTGGCACGCTGCCGTCGCGGCGAAGCCGAAGCGTGGGACGAACTCTTCGATCTCCATTACGCAGCGGCAGGGCGGTTTGTGTTCCAGTTGTCACCGGATTTTACCCGCGAAGACAGTGAGGAAATTTGCCAGGAAGTTTTTCTGGCCGTCATCAAGAACCTTGATTCTTTCCAGGGCGAAAGCCAGTTCCAGACCTGGCTTTTTCGCATTGCCGCGAACAAGGCGCGTGATTATCGCGAAAAACGAATGGCCGCAAAGCGCGGCGGGGGACTGACGACGATTTCGTTGCAGGCCGAAAATCCGGAAACCGGCCCGGCTCCCGACCCGCCTGGTCATTTGCCCGCGCCGGACGAACAATTGATGAACGCTGAACAGATGGCGCTGGTGCGGGCGTCGCTCGATCAGCTCGGCGAACCCTGCCGCGAAATCATTGAACTGCGCTATTTCGGTGACTTGAGTTATGAGGAATTGAGCGCGAGCCTGAAGCTGAATCCAAAGACGGTCAGTTCGCGCCTGAGCAAATGTCTGGATCGGCTGGAGGAAATCGCGCGCAAAATATTTTCGCGGGAAAAATTGGACCTTTTCCCGTCTAATGGGTGACTGAACAAATGGAACCGGAACGCAAAATTGAAAGACTGCTTCGGAATTACGCGAAGCAGCGCCGCGGCCAGGCAGGCGATCCGTTGAAGCTGCATCCGGCCACGCGGCGCATGTTTCAGGATGAAATCGCCCGACACGCGCCACAGCCGGACGAAGAAGATGAGTCCATGTCACTGTGGGAACTATTTCGTCGGCGGTGGGCGCTTCTGTTGAGTTTTGCGCTAGTGGTCTTTTTTGCGGCGACGATGTTCTTACCATCGTTGGGCCATGCGAAACGCAAGGCGCAAATGGTGAGCGCCAGGTACAATCTCATGGAAATTGGTACCGCGTTACGGATGTATGCTGAAGATAACCGCAAGCGATTACCCGCTTCCCTCGATGAACTAACCAACGAGCTGCAACTCGATCTGGTTAACACGATATTGATCGATCCGCAAAATGGGCGGCGATTCGTTTACGTCGGCGCGGGTAAGAGCCTGGATAGCTTGCAAAGCAATTCATTACTGGCGTATTCGCCGGTAGACAAGAAGGGCCGCGCCGGATTGTTCGCTGACGGCCGCGTTGAAGTCCTGAGTGGCGCGCGTTTTTCAGAACTGACCAATCGCGGACTGTCTGATCTTGTTGCTGCGAAGGATGCCGAGCGCCGGCAATTCGCAACCACACCCGTAGCCGCCGCACCCCAAAACCCAGGGCAATTAAAATCCGAAGGCGACCGGGATAAATCGAAATCCGCCGATTTGGCGATCTCTTCGCGAAACAACGGTGAGCTGGCGGCAAAAACTCCTGCCGCTCCTGCCGTATTCGCCTCCAGCTCGCAGGATCTTTTCAGGAACGCCGGCTCACCGGCCAACGCTACCACCGTACTTGTAACATTTCGGGTGCAGCAAAGTGGCAACTCAATCTGCATCGTCGATGCCGATGGCTCCATCTATGACGGCTCGTTGCTGTCGGAAAGTGCGGTCGCCCAAAACGAGCTGATTCCGGCGGCAACCCCTGCCCCACTGGTTGCTGCCGCGACAGACGTTGTGCGAGCAACAATTGTTACCAACCAGGTTGAATCGAAAACGACTCAAAACCATCTCTTCCGTGTAAGTGGCACGAACCAGACCCTGAAGCAAAACGTGGTGTTCACTGGAAATCTGCTGACAATTTCTGTAACGAACACGAACTTGCGGCAATCATTTAATGGCATTAGTGGCATCGGTGGTGGCGGTGGTGGAGCGGGAGGCCAACCTCAACCGGCGCTTACAAATCAATTACCGTGGTCAATTTCGCGCATCGCGGGAACTGCGGTGATCGGCGACACCACCACCATCGAAATCAACGCCGTGCCCCTGTCACCTTAATTTTTATTTCGAGGTTGCCGGGCCACGCTGGACTCATTTTCTTGCGCCGAGTCGGCATGTTGATTCTTGGTGTTTTAACTCCGCCTGTTGACAATTGACCAACGTACTAATCATCACACCAGACCCACGGATTGCGTCCCAAAACCCCACTGCCCTTGGCAAAGGATGATTTTGTCAGAATTGTGACAGAAGAAAATGGATATAAAAATGGAGCAAACTCACGAAACCCTTGATTTTAAATGGAGCCAATGGCCGGGATTGAACCGGCGACCGACGGTTTACGAAACCGTTGCTCTACCGCTGAGCTACATTGGCTTGAGTGCGGACAGCCACCCGCATGTCTCGAACGTTAACCATTTTGACGGAGATAAAGGGAACGGCAAGCCAATTCAACATCCACCGACATTCCTGCAATCGAAGCAGCCGGATTCGGGTTGCCGATCGGTTCCGCCGCTTGAAACTGCAACGCCGGCAATTTCCGCATCCGTTGCGCCTAGGAACCCGTTTGGAGGTGGCTGTTTATCTTGTTGAGGATGATGCGCGACAAGGATTCATCGCCGAACGTGCCAACGCGAATGCGGATTTCAGTTGAAGTATTGGACAGGTTTTTCAATTTGATGTTGATGCTGGTGTTGCTGGCGTTGCGCGCCGTCAGGTTGGCCTCCAAGGCGTCCTTTGCCTGATCCGTCACAGGGAATTCCAGGTCCTTCATCGCCTCGAGCGTGGCGTTCCAGGTCCGGTCCAGCGAGGCCCCTTCGGTGGTTTTGATCTCGCCGTTAATCCAGGCATAACCGCCCGCACCCGCGCCCGCCGCCGCGCCCAACCCGAGCAACAAACATCCGTTGCCAAACGCCAGGAGCGACGCCAGCAACACCATAATCATCAGTTTTGTTCTCATAAAATCATTTCATTATTTGGATAACGCGAAAAAAGTAGGCGCTCCAGCCGATTGCGCAAGCTGAAAAGCATCGGCTTCAAAACGAACGGCACGGGTGGGTTCGAAATCAGAGCCGGGTTGCGCCCGCCGCATTGCGAATGAGCTTGCTCCCGATGCAAGCACACGCACAATATATTTGTCAGAAACGCAGCGCATCGAGCCTTCAGAGCATTTGTGCGGAAGGGTGGCTGAGTGGTTGAAGGCACCTGACTCGAAATCAGGCTTAGGAGCAATCCTAACGTGGGTTCGAATCCCACCCCTTCCGCCAGTTCAATGGCCATGAAATTCGACAAAGCTTCCTGCCCGCGATAAAATTCCGTTGTGACGCATCTGCAAATCAGCAGCATGAACTGCAATAATTGCGCCCGGCATGTCAGCGACGCGATTCAGGGCGTGCCCGGCGTGCGCAGCGCCACGGTGCTGCTGGATGCCGGACGTGCATCGGTGCGCTGGGATTCCGGCGCGGAGCAGAACGCTTCCGCTGTCATCGAGGCCGTTCGGAAGGCCGGCTACACGGCGAAGGAAATTCAGGCCGACACTTCAGCCAGCGGCGAAGTCAAACCCGCGAATTGGCAAATCAATCTCTGGCTCGGCGTCGCCGTTACCGCCGCGTTGATGGCTGGCGAATGGGGTTTCGGCTTCGGCATGAAGCCGTGGTTTCAATGGTTTTCCTTTGCGCTGGCCGGCGCGGTCCAGATTATTGCCGGTGGTAAATTTTACCGCGGCGCGTGGAACCAGCTCAAAATCGGCAGCTCGAACATGGACACGCTCGTCGCGCTCGGTTCAACGACCGCTTTTGGCTACAGCGCGTGGGCGTTGCTCGGTGGCATGGGCGGCCATCTTTATTTCATGGAGGCCGCCGCCATCATCACGCTCATCAGCTTCGGTCACTGGCTGGAAGCCCGCGTGAGCGCGCGCGCGTCGGGCGCCCTGGAAAATTTGCTGAATCTCGCCCCGCAAACCGCCAGAAGATTGGAGCGCCAGCCTCCGGTCCGGCTCGATGATGACCAGACTGAAACACGCCGGGTCGGAGACCGGCGCTCCGATGCGAACGCGGGTGGCGAACACGAAATCCCCGTCGCTGAGTTGAAAATCGATGATCTGGTCGCGCTGCGCCCCGGGGACCTCGTGCCGGTGGACGGTGCGGTGACCGAAGGCGATTCCGCCGTGGATGAGGCCATGCTCACCGGCGAATCCGTCCCGGTGGACAAAAAGACCGGCAGCGAACTTTACGCCGGCACGGTGAATTTGAACGGCCGGCTCGTCATGCGCGTGACTGCCACCGGCGAATTCACCGCGCTGGCGCACATCATCGCCGCCGTACAACGCGCCCAAACCAGCCGCGCCGACATCCAGCGCCTCGGCGACCGCGTAAGCAGCGTTTTCGTGCCGGTCGTTGTCGCCGTCGCTGTCGCTGCCGCATTGTGGTGGGGGTTCATGCCGGAATCGGCCGGTCGCATTCACGATGCGCTTGCCCCGTTCCTCTGGCACGTCATGTCCCCGGTCGGCGCAGCGGCAGGTTTCATCATTGCCGCGGCGGTTTTGATTGTGGCGTGTCCGTGCGCGATGGGCCTGGCAACGCCCGCCGCCATCATGGCCAGTGCCAACGCCGCCGCGCGCTGCGGGATTTTGATCCGTGACGGTGTGGCGCTGGAAAAGGCCGGGAAAATCACCACCGTGATTTTCGACAAGACAGGGACACTGACCGTCGGAAGACCGGAAGTGGCGGCGAGTTGGAGTTCAAGCTTCAGCTTGTCCGGCAGCACGCCAAAGCGTGAACTCCAGCAAGTACATGCCAGGCCGGAGGCCGGCGCTCCAATCGCGCAGCTTGCCGCCGCATTGGCCTGCCATTCCACCCATCCCATCAGCCAGGCGATTGCGAAATTGTCAGCGAACAAAATCGAATTGAAGGATTGGAAGGAAATTCGCGGCGCGGGTGTGGAGGCAAACATCGAACATCCAATGGACAAAGCCCGGCTGGGTTCGTTGCATTGGCTCAAGGAATCAGGTGTGGATTTGGCGTCGGGCGAAAAGTTCATCGTGGAATGGTCGGGACAGGGTGCGACGATTGTCGGTCTGGCCGTTGACCAGTCACTCGCCGGTCTGTTTGCCATCAAGGACGCCGTCAAACCGGGCGCGCGCGCCGCGGTTGAAAAACTGCGCCGGCAGAATTTGAAAACGTTTTTGCTGACGGGCGACAACGCGCTGACCGCGGCGGGCATCGCGCGGGAAGCTGGCGTCGAAAGCGAGCATGTGTTTGCCGAAGTGCGCCCGGAGCAAAAGGCGGACTTTGTGAAAAAACTTCAGGCACGGGGCGAACGCGTGGCGTTCGTCGGCGACGGCATCAATGATGCGCCGGCGCTGGAGCAGGCTGACCTGGGCATCGCCGTGAGCCGCGCCTGCGACCTCGCGCGCGCGGCGGCGGACATCATTTTGTTGAAATCGGAGATTGAAGCCGTGCCGGAGGCGCTGGGATTAGCGCGGGCGACGTTGCGGACAATCAAACAGAATTTGTTCTGGGCGTTTTTTTACAACGCGCTCGCCGTGCCGCTGGCCGCGCTGGGATTCATCAGCCCGATTTTGTGCGCGGCGGCCATGGGCGTGTCGGACTTGATTGTGATTGGCAACGCGCTGCGGTTGCTAAGGTGGCGTTAAGCACACGTGCGGTCAATGGATGGGAAGTTTTACCGGTTCTCCGTTGATTTCCAGCACCACCCAGTCCGCGCCCAGATCTTTGAAACGCACCGGGATGGGGCCGTCGGGCGTTTGCGTCAAGGCCGTTTCGCCAAGGAAAATGGTATAGATCTTTGTTCCGGCTTGAATGGTCACCGCCGATTTGGCGGCGTTTTCGGTAACGCCTTTTACGGCGAAATATTTGGCAATGACTTCCACCGGTTTTGACGGACGCTGTGTTGCGGAGTTGGTGGGCGCGCTTTGCGCCGGTTGATTGGTTTTGGGAGCAGCCGCTTCCGGCGATTTTACCAGGTTGGTGGACGCGCTGGGGGCGGGCAGGTTGGTCATGGGAACAGCCCCTTTGGCCAGCTTGGTTGCATTGGTGAGCGTGCTGGGAGCGGGCGGGTTGGTTTGGGGGGCGGCTTTTTCCGCCGGGTTTACCAAGTTGGCAGGCGCGCCGGGGGCGGGCAGGTTTGTTTTGATGGCAGCTTGATATTCTGTTTTTATTTCCTGCTGCTGCGTGACGACTTCAAATTCATCGGAGTTTCTGGCCGGCGGTCGCAAATCACCCATTAGCGATCCCAGGATGAAGAGGTTCACGCCGAACAAAAGCGCGTAGGAAATTGCGACGGTGAAAACGACGTCAACATAAGGCGCCTGGGTGACTTTTTTAAGGCACAACAACAAAACGGTAACCACGATTGGAGTGGTGATGTAAGAAGCAAAGTAAATTCCGAGGAAACGGCCCACGGTCAGTTGCAGGATCTGGTCCAGGCCGGTCGCGAGTGCGGCCGAGCCCAGCAACCCCAGAAAATTGTATTCGAATCTTCGGTCGAGCTTTTGAATCTTGATCATGCCCCAAAGCAGTCCGAGCAGGATCGCCGTTTGAATGGCGAACTCGATGAACCGGTGCAGAAGGATGCCAGACATTGGGCTATTCTTCTTCCGCGCCGGCCCAAATTACAATGTTTTTCTTGTCGCAATTCGCGTTGCCCTGGTCCGCGTGAAACCCGGGGACGAAGTCGCGGCGGATATTTGGCGGCAATCAAAGAGCGGCGGGTGTAACAACGGGCTTCCGGCATCTTGCCGGAAGATCTGAGAGCGTTCGCTCTGCCGGCAAGATGCCGGCAGCACGTTTATTCCTCGCCGTTGCCGGATTCTGCCCTGCGTTCCCATCGGCGGGGGGAGCGTTCGGGCAGACTCGTGTCCACCTTGGCGTAATAGGTTTCCTCGCCGAAACGCGCATCGGCCTCCTGCTGCAATTTCAACGACGGTGTGACGCCGAATCGTTCGTTGGTGTCCATGAAGATGACTTCGCCGCCGGGACGCATGAAACAAAGCAGCAACGGACATTTTCCCGGATGGGCGGCCACGAGTTCGCGCGCGGATTCCAGTTGTTCCGGTTTCAAATGCGCGGTGTGCAGCCGCAAATGCACCTGTTTGGTGAATTTTTTGGGTGCGTCCTCCAGCGGCATGATTTCCTGCGGAAAAATTTTCGGGCGGTCGTCACCGGTGTTCACTTCGCCGATGACGAGGATGGCTTTGTTGGGCGTGAGCAATTCGCGATATCTGTCGTAGTTCTCGTTCATGCAAAGAATCTGCACCGAGCCTTCGAGGTCTTCGAGCGTGACCATCGAGTAAGGCTTGCCGCTCTTCTTCGACACGCCGTTTTGCACCGCGGCGATCAATCCGCCGATGCGCGTCAGGCTGCGATTCGGCAGTTCCGCGAGCTTCGCCGTGTTTGCCAGCGCGTATTTCTCCAGAATCGGCGCGAACGGCGTCAGCGGATGGCCGGTGACGTAAAATCCCAGCAACTCTTTTTCGTGCGCGAGCAGCTCGTGCTGCGGCCATTCGGGCAGGTTGCTGATGGATTCCGGCATCGGCGGCGCTTGTTCCTCCAGCGCGCCGAAGAGCGAACTTTGCCCCTTCTGCCGGTCGGACAGGATGCTCGCCGCCCGCGCCAGCGTGCGCTCGATCTGGGCGCAAAGCGTGGCGCGCGTCTGGCCAAAGGTGTCACACGCGCCGGATTTGATGAGCGCTTCAAGAATTTTGCGGTTCACCGTGCGGCCGTCCACGCGCTCGCACAAATCCGAAAGCGAAGTAAATTTTCCGCGTTCGTTCCGAGCTTTGAGAATCGTTTCCACCGCACCTTCGCCCACACCTTTGATCGCGGCGAGGCCGAAGCGGATGCCGCGTAGTGGCACGGGCGTCCCGCCCGTGTGTTTCTGTTCTTGATCGGACGGGCTGGACGCCCGTGCCGCCAATCCGCCGCCGAGGCGGTATTCATTTTCGTTCAATCCGGCTTTGACCGGATTTTCCTGAATGCAGCGGCTGAATTTTTCCAATTGTCGTTCGTTTCTGACGATGTGATCAAAGGATTCCGGCTGCCAAAATTCACCGTCGCGGCGGAGCAGCTTGTTGGCTTCCTTGGCTGTGAATGATTTCCACGATTGCAGTATGTCCGGCAGTTTGTGTTCCATCGCCGGCCGCACCAGAACGTGAACGTGATTGGGCATGATGACGTAGCTGCCCAGCAAATACCGGTCGCCGTCAAAATGGCGCAGCGCGTTTTCCACCATTTGCGCGACATCGGGATTGCGCAGCCAGCAGTCCCCAAGGCTTTGATCCAGGTGCTGCTCCAGTTTTTCCCCGTATTCCCCGGCAATTTTTTCGGCCAATTCCTGTTTTTCCGCGTCAGCCAACCTGGCGGCTTGCCGCGCTTCGCGCAAAGCCGCGTCGCGTTCATCGCGCCATTGCCTGAATACGTCCTGCGGCAACGAATCGGCCAAACGAAACGTGACAAAACAAGTCGCGCCTTCCTGTTGCCAGTGCGGCAGCGCGCGCGAGTAGATGCTTGCCGGACGCGATGGGTCAAATGAGGTGAAAGGCGTTGGGGGCACGGGCGTTCCGGCCGGGGGTTGCGAATTTGAATCGAACGGGCGGGACGCCCGTGCCACTAAGCTTTGCGCCGGCGCGAAATAAACCTGGCTTTCATTCACATCCGGCTGCAAAACCTCGACGCCAAACTCTCTCGCTTCGTTGATGTACTGGCTCAACTTGGCAGTGTCCGCCATGTCGTTGGTCATCATCGCACAGAAGAATTCAACCGGATAATTGGCCTTCAGGTACGCGGTCTGATACGCGACGATGGCATAGGCGGCGGCGTGCGATTTGTTGAAACCGTAGCCGGCGAACTTTTCCAGCAAATCGAAAATCTCGTTCGCCTTCTTTTCGGGGATCTGGTTTTTCTCTTTGCAGCCCTTGACGAAAATGGCGCGTTGCTTGGCCATTTCCTCCCGCTTCTTTTTGCCCATGGCGCGCCGGAGCAAATCCGCGCTGCCGAGCGTGAATCCGGCCAGCACCTGCGCGGCCTGCATCACCTGCTCCTGATAAATCAAAATGCCGTAGGTCTCGCGCGCAATCGGTTCGAGCAAGGGATGCTCGTATTTGATCTCGATTTCACCATGGCGCCGCTTGATGAATTCCGGAATCAGCTCCATCGGCCCGGGCCGGTAAAGCGCCACCAGCGCCGTGATGTGTTCGATGGAACTGATTTGAAACTTGCGGCACAAATCGCGCATCCCGCCGGATTCCAATTGGAATACGCCGAGCGTTTCCGCGCGATTGAGCAGGTCGTAGGTCTTTTGGTCGTCGAGCGGCAAATGGTCAATCGGCACCTCGATGCCGTGCGTGCGCTTGACCATTTCACACGTGTTGCGGATGACGGTGAGCGTCTTCAGGCCGAGAAAATCCATCTTCAGCAGGCCCAGCTCGCCGACGGGATTCATCGCGTATTGCGTGACGAGCGTGCCGCTGTCGTCCTGCTTGAGCGGCAGCAGGTTCACCAGCGGCTGGTCGCCAATGACGACGCCGGCGGCGTGGACGGAGGCGTTGCGCGTGATGTCTTCGAGAATGAGCGCGGTGTCAATCAGCTCGCGCGTGACCTCCTCGGTCTGGTAGGCCTCCTTGAATTCCGGCGATTGCTTGAGCGCCTTCGTCAGATCCATTTTCAGATCGAACGGAATCATCTTGGCCAGCCGGTCGCACTCGCCGTAGCTCAACCCCATCACGCGGCCCACGTCGCGCACGACGGATTTCGCGCCCATCGTGCCGAACGTGATGATTTGCGCGACGGAATCGCGGCCGTATTTCTCGCGGACGTACTCAATGACATCGGCGCGCCGGTCATCGGCAAAATCAATGTCAATATCCGGCGGGTTGACGCGCTCGGGGTTGAGGAAGCGCTCGAACAGCAGGCCGTAGCGGATCGGGTCCACGTTGGAAATCTCCAGCAGGTAGGTGACGATGGAACCGGCGGCGGAACCACGCGCCACACAGGCAATGCCGTGTTCGTGCCCGTAGCGGATGAAATCGCCGACGATGAGAAAGTAACTGATGAAGCCGGTTTTCTCGATGACCGTGAGTTCCAGTTGCAACCGATCCAGCACAGCCTTGATGGCTGCGGCGACGGCAGGGTCGCCGGTTAGTGGCATGGGCGTCTCGCCCGTGTGTTTCTGGTTTTCATCGAACGGGCGAGACGCCCGTGCCACTACGTCATACGTCGGCAACCGGTTGGGATCGTCAATGCCCTCAACGACAAATTCCTTGCCCTCGGCCCGGGCGTGAATCGTGTAGCGCCGGAGCAATCCTTCCGCGATCAGTTTGCGCAAATATCCCTCGCGCGTGAAATGTTCCGGCGGCGCAAAAACCGGGAAATGCAATTTGCTGAAATCGATTTCCAGGTTGCACTGCTCGGCAACTCCGAGCGTGTTCTTGACCGCCTCCGGCGTGTCGGCGAAGCGCGCCTTCATTTCCTCCGCCGTGCGCAGGTAAAACTGCTCCGGTTCGTAGCGCATCCGTTTCGTGTCAGCCAGCTGCGTCTGCGTGCCGATGCAAATCAGGCAATCGTGCGCGTGCGAATGGCTTTTCTCGATGTAATGAACGTCATTCGTCGCGATGAGTTTGAGGCCGAATTCCTTCGCCCACTGGATCAAATGTTTGTTGACCTTCGCCTGTTCCGCGATGCCGTGGTTTTGCAGTTCGAGGTAAAAATTCTCCGGCCCTAGCGTCTGCTTGAACCAATCCACCGCGTTGCGTGCCTTGTCCAACTGGTCCTTGAGGATCCAATCCGGAATTTCGCTCGCGAGGCAGCCGGACATCGCGATCAGGCCTTCCTTGTGCGCGGCGAGGATTTCCTTGTCAATGCGCGGCTTGTAATAATAGCCCTCCAGATGCGCGGCGGTCGTGAGCTGGATGAGGTTTTTATAGCCGGTCTCGTCCTTGGCCAGCAGTCCCAGATGATGATAAACGTCACGCCCGCCGCTGCTGGTTTTCTTTTCGAGCCGGCTGCCGGGCGCGACATAAACTTCGCAGCCAATGATGGGCTTGATGCCTTTTTCGCGCGCCGCCTTGTAAAAATCAATGACGCCGTGCATCGCGCCGTGGTCGGTGATGGCGAGCGCGGGGAATTTCAGTTCATGCGCCTTGTCCACCAGCCGGTCCAGACGGCAGGCGCCATCGAGCAGGGAATACTCGGTGTGCAGATGCAAATGGACAAAATCGGCGTGCGACATGGCGGCAGTTTAACTTCCAAGCCCGAAGACACCAAGACGCAAAGTTTTGGAAAAGATTAAATCCCGGCAGCGCAGATGCCGGCTTTGGTATGATTGGCAGTCTTGAAGTCGATGCTCGTGAAGTTCATCGTGTGACCCAAACCGATTCGATACCCTTTGACGCGCAATACAGTCGGCACTGGATTAGCTTACGCGGCACTGGAAGGTTGGCAAGGTGCCAACCCAAGAGCTTGCGACTTTAGCTGGCGCGATTGGCTGGAAGTTTTATTCTTTGCGGACAAATGACCGGGACATTAAACGATTTGCTCAAGGCGACGTCGCGCTCGTTTTATCTGACATTGCGCGTGCTGCCGTCGGCCGTGCGCCCGCAAATCGGCCTCGCGTACCTGCTCGCGCGCACGACCGACACCATTGCCGACACCGAACTCGTCCCGCTGGAACAACGGCTCGACGCGCTCAAACGATTGCGCGAGCGCATCCAAGGCTCGTCCACGGCACCGCTGAATTTCGGTGAACTGGCGAAACAACAGGGTTCGTCCGCCGAAGCCGCCTTGCTGGAAAAAGTCGAGGACGGCCTCACGCTGCTGCAAACCCTTTCGCCCGCCGACCAGCCACTGGTCCGCACCGTCCTCAACACCATCACGGGCGGACAGGAACTGGACCTGCGCCGGTTCGCCGGGGCGTCCGCCGGAAAAATTGTCGCGCTGGAAACCGCCGCCCAGCTCGATGACTACACATATCGCGTCGCCGGTTGCGTGGGCGAATTCTGGACGAAAATGTGCCGCGCGCATTTGTTTCCGAAGCTGCGGCTGGACGACGCGCAACTGCTGGCGAATGGCATCCGCTTCGGCAAGGGACTGCAAATGGTGAACATCCTGCGCGATTTGCCGGCGGATTTAAAAAGGGGCCGCTGCTATCTGCCCCTGGACAAACTGGAGCCGGCGGGTTTGCTGCCGGAGGTTTTGCTGTCACCGGTGAACGAGGCGAAATTCCTTCCGCTGTTTCACGAATATCTCGACCGCGCCGAGTCGCACCTGGCCGCGGGCTGGGACTACACGAACACATTGCCGTTCGGGCAGTTCCGCGTGCGGCTGGCCTGCGCGTGGCCGATTTTGATCGGTGTGAATACGATTGAACGATTGCGCACCGTCAACGTGGTCGAATTGCAGCAGCACATCAAAATTTCCCACGCCGAGCGGCGAGGGATTTTGGTCCGGTCAGTGTTGGCTTGTCCCATCCCTGGCGCATGGCAAAAATTGTTTTCCGCGACAGGAAAAGCTGTTGCATCCGAAGGGAAATAGGCGTAAAAAAACGATATGCAAATCATGAAGTTGATGCCTGCGGTTTGTGCGGTCGCCCTTGGTGCAAGTTTCATTTCCGTCCGCGCGGATGACACCCCGGTTCAGGCCGCCGCGCGCGCGGCTTTGGAACAAAAGATGAGTGAAATAGGTACGAACCAAACCCAGCCGCCCCCGGTTGGGGTCACTCCTGCCGGCGCCGCAAAGGTGCCACCAAGCCAGCCCGCAACCAAAACAGTCCCCGCCAAGGCAACAACTCCGGCAGCCAGCGTCGCCACACCCGCTCCGAAACCAGTGGTGCCCGCACCGCAAGCGGCACCGGCCGTTGCTGCTCCGACCGTCACCGCTCCCGCAACCACCCCTCCGGCGGCCGTGATTCCGGCGGTTGCAGCCCCGGTTGTGGCCGAACCGCAAACTGTGCCGGCAGAGACCGCACCGGCCACGCCGGCACGAGCGACAAATACGCCCGCGACTCCGGCAGCGGCACCCGCAACCCCCGAACCAGCCCCGATGCCCGCTGCGACGGAATCGTCAAGTCCGCCGGCAGAGGCGATTCCGGCAACACCTGCTCCCGCCGAGGCGGTCCCGGGCATTCCTCCACCCGCCGAAACCAAGCCGGCGCCGATGATGACTCCGGCAGAACCGGCGGCGGCTGGAACAACACCCGCGGCGCCCGTTGCGACGATGCCGTCAGAGGCTGCTCCCGCCACTCCTCCACCAACCGAAACCAAGCCGGCTCCTCCTGCAATAACGCCCGCCGCGGCCACAGTTCCTCAAAGTCCTGCGCCACCCACCCTGGTGAAAGTAAAACCCGGCGTGATGAGCGCGACGAACCAGATCAACGCGATTTACACAGGAAAAGAACTGGGCTTGAAGCCAATTGAATCGCCGCTGCTGCCGGTTACCGCAGCCCAACAAGCGCAACTTCAAGCCTTGCTCGCAAAATACAAGGCCAACCAGATCACGCCGGAGGAATATTACAAACAGCGCGCGGAAATTCTGGCCCAGCCATAAAACAGCAATTCCATCCGCCCGCTGGATGCGCGCATCCGGCGGGTTTTTTATGGCAAACCTGGACCCCGAAGGCCTTCGGGGTTGAACTTTAATCCCTGAACCCTAAACTTGATACGTCATGCACAATTTTCACTATGCCGGCAGCCGGCTCTTTTGCGAAGGCGTCTCCGTCGAGTCGCTCGCGCGCAGGTTCGGCACGCCGCTTTACGTTTATTCGCAGCGCACGCTGACGGAGCATTTCCAAAAACTCGACGCGGCGCTGGCGCCGGTGGCGCACCTCGTCTGCTTTTCCGTCAAATCCAACTCCAATCTCTCCGTGCTCCGGACGTTCGCGCGGCTCGGCGGCGGATTCGACATTGTCAGCGGCGGTGAATTGCAGCGCGTCATCGCGGCCGGCGGCGACCCGCGCCGGTGTGTTTTTGCCGGGGTCGGCAAAACAGCGGACGAAATTGAATTTGCCCTGCGGCAGGGCGTTTATGCCTTCAATGCCGAGAGCGAACCGGAATTACTGCGCATCAACCGCATTGCCGCGCGGCGGAAGAAAGTCGCGCCCGTCGCCGTGCGGGTGAACCCGGGCGTGGACGCCTACACCCACGCCAAAATCACGACCGGCACCTACGAAAACAAATTTGGCATCGCGCTGGAGCAAATCGAGGGCGTTTATGCCCGCGCGCGCAAACTGAACAACCTGCGGCTGCGCGGCCTGCAAATGCACATCGGCTCGCAAGTCACCCGGACCCGCCCGTTCGAGCAGGCCGTGCGCAAAGTCCTTCCGCTTTTGCAGCGGTTGAAAGAAAAAAACGCGCTGGAATTTTTCAGCATTGGCGGCGGCCTGGGCATCGTTTATCAGCCGGCGCTCGCCAGCGGAACGGCGGCCTGGTGGAAAACTCCCCCGGCGAAGGACATCCTGACGCCGCAAAAATACGCCCGGCGGCTGATGCCGCTGCTGCGCCCGCTGGGCTTGAAAATTTTGATCGAGCCCGGCCGGTTCATTGTTGGCAACGCGGGCATTCTCGTTACGCGCGTCGAATACGTCAAACGCACGGGCCGGAAGAAATTTGTCATTGTGGATGCCGCGATGAACGATTTGATCCGTCCGGCGTTTTACGATGCCTACCATGAAATCGTGCCGCTCAGACGCCGGGGCGGCGCCACGATGAGGGCGGACGTCGTCGGCGGCGTTTGCGAATCCGGCGATTATTTCTGCAAGGACCGTCCGCTGCCGAAGGTCGGCGAGGGCGATTACCTCGCGCTTTTGAGCGCGGGCGCCTACGGATTTGTGATGGCGTCCAATTACAACACCCGGCCCCGGGCCGCCGAGATTCTGGTGAACGGCCGCCGCGCCGCCGTCGCGCGCGAACGCCAGCCCATGAAAGAAATTTGGTCGGGAGAGAAAGTTGTGGCATGGTTGAAGTAGAACCGTGAACAACGAATATTCCATCGCGGCGCACTGGCCGGGCGGGTTTGATGAAGCCGGCCTGCGGCAGTGGGCGGAGAATTTGCGCGCGCAACTCCTCGCGCCGCAGGTTTCCCTCGGCCTGGTTTTCATGTCGCCGAAATTTTTCCCGTTCGCCCGGCAGACGCTGGAAATTTTGCGCGTTCACGCCCGGATTCCGTTGCTCGCGGGCTGTTCGAGCACCGGACTGATTGCCGGCACGCAGGAAATTGAAGACGCGGCCGGGCTGGTGCTCGCGCTTTACTCGCTGCCCGGCGCGGAGTTGAAGGATTTTCGTTTTACGCAGAAACAAGTCGAGGAGGCCAACGGCCCCGGCTACTGGCACCTGGAGACCGGCGTTGACCCGGCGCACACCAACGGGTGGCTGGTTTTCATTGACCCACATTTGGACTCGGCGGAAAGCTGGATCCGCTCGTGGAACGAGGCGTATGCGCCGCTGCCCGCGCTCGGCGGTCTGGCCAGCGGCGTTTTCAACCAGCAAACGACGCAGGTTTATCTGAACGGCGATGTGTTTGAGGATGGCGGGGTGGCGATTTCCGTCGGCGGCGACGTGCAACTGACCGGCGTCATTTCGCAGGGCTGTACTCCCATCGGCGAAACGTGGACGCTGACGCGTGTGGAAAAAAATCTCATCCATCACATCGGCAACCGGCCAGCCTACGCGGTGCTCGCCGAAACGTTCCAGAAGCTGGAACCCGAGGAACAACGCAAAGCGCAGGGCAACTTGTTCATCGGCCTGGTCGTCAACGAATATCTCGAAGATTTCCATCGCGGCGATTTTCTGGTGCGCAACCTCATCGGTGGTGACCCGCAGTCCGGCGTGCTTGCCGTCGGCACGTTGCCACGTGCGGGGCAAACCATGCAGTTCCAGCGGCGCGACGCCATCGCGGCGACCGAGGACATGAACGAACTGCTTGCGCGCGCAAAAAAACAAATTGGGGGCGCGACGATTTACGGCGGCTGCCTCTGCTGTTGCAACGGCCGCGGGAAGCACTTGTTTGGCCGCGCGAACCACGACGTCGAACTCGTGCAGGAATGGCTCGGTCCGCTCGGGCTTTCGGGATTTTTCTGCAACGGTGAAATTGGGCCGGTCGGCAAAAAGAACTTTCTCCACGGCTACACCGCGTCACTCGCGCTGTTTGTGAAAAAACAGCCGTAGCCCGTCTGGATCATTGCGGTTGGGAATAATTCGCCATTGCTTTTGCCCGCTGGCACGTCATGCTCCAAACGGAATGTCCCCAGAGGAATCATCATCCGAAACAAATCGCCCCGCGCAACCCCGGGAGCCGGGCGGTGGCCGCCGTCGCGGACATCGTGGCGGACGCGGACGGAGGCGTCCTGCGCCATCCGTTCCAGTTGCGGAGCAACCGGCGCAAGGTGAGTCACTGACGCCGCAAGTCGCCCAATCCGTCAGCCTGCCCGAAACCCCGGGACAACCCGCACCGCCGAGGCCAAAATTTCAACCCGCTGTTCCCGCGGCGCGCGCCGCCAAGCCGGACGGTTCAGCCATCAGCCAGGCTGTAAACGAAGTGACGCAAGTCGTCGAATCGCTCAGACAGGCGCTCAATCAAATGGAGGAGGTTCTGGAACTGGTCGAGCACGCCGAGCGGCAAAAGCTGGCCGACGAACGCGAGATTGAATCACTGCGCCGCGCTTTGCGCCAGTTGCAACAGCCGCGAGGCGGCAGGGGAGAGCGACGCGAACATGATGTCTGAATGAGGGTTCGATTTCCTGCACCCGCTCGGCTTGCTTGACATTCCGTTTTAAATATCTTCAATTGACCATATGTTAAATCTAAATTCAAAACAGTTACGCAAGGCCGCCGACCTAAAGGATAAAATCCAATCGCTCGAAAATGAGCTTCAGCGGATTTTGGGTGCTTCAATAAAACCCGTTGCCCCAGTTGCTCAAAAGAAAAAACGCAAAATGAGTGCAGCTGGCAGAGCCAGAATCGCCGCTGCCGCACGGGCACGGTGGGCGAAAGTTAAGGGGCGGAAATCAGCCATAAAGCCGGTGAAGAAGGCCAGACGCAAAATGAGTGCAGCCGCGAGGGCGAAAATCGCGGCGGCAGCCACGGCGCGTTGGAAGAAGGCCAAGGCTCAGGGGAAGAATTCACTGTGACCAGGCCAGTGCCTGAATTGGGGCGTGAGCAGATCACGCCCCTTTTCGTTTTGGCCCGGCCGATTCAGAAAATCGAAACAATCAAAAGAATAAGGACGTGTATCAACGCACAAAAGATCTAACCAGGGCGGTCTTGCACGTGGCTGTAGTTCTTGACGTTGCTGGCAGCCAGTGCTAGCATCTAAGATGTTCAATGTTCGTTTCAGAATGGATGACAGACCCGTGACGGGTTTAGTCATGGCACTTTTAAATCTCAACTTCCGATCCTGTCTTTCCAAAATCAACCGGTCGAAAATGGCGCTGGCGGCAAGTGTCCTTATGTTCTTGGCCGGGGCAATCCGTGGGCAAACTCTTGCGGACCTGGGTGCCTCTGCCCCAACTCCGGGAACGAATGACATTGCCCAATTGAGTACCGCGGGCAACCAAATCACTCCCGGTGGTCTGAATTACTATACTGATAATGCAGTGAACAATCCGAGCGTTGGCGAGCCCGGACAGACCTTTACCACAGGGACCAATTCATCGGGATACACGCTGACGTCAGTGTCTTTAAGGACTGCCGGGCTGGGTTCTGACAGTGGCATCGGCACGGCCCAGCCTTATTACCTCCACATTTACTCTGTGTCCGGCGGCAATGTCACATTGCTGCAAACTTACACCTCGGCCAATGTCACCTTCAACGACGGCGACTGGCTGCAATGGACCAACCTGTCCATATCGCTGGCGGCAAACTCAACTTACGCTTACTCGTTCGGCAAGGCGAGTACTACGATCAGCAGTTGGGAGGCGCTCGCCGTCGCCACCAACAACCTGTACGCCGGAGGCCAGATTGGGCTTTTCCCTACTATCGGCGGGGCGATCAGCTTCGGCAGCAGTCAAGGCTTTGACGCGGTTTTTGACCTGGGATTGGCATCCGCAACCGTGCCAAGTATAACCCAACTTGCCGTCTCGCCGACGAACAATGTGGTTGGGGGGACGGCGGTGACCTTCACCGCCAGCGTGACGGGCGCGCAGCCCCTTCACTGCCAATGGCGGTTCAACAACGGCGGCGGATACGCCGACATTTCCGGGGCCAACACCAACACGCTGGTGCTGACTGCGGCGATCACCAATGCCGGTTCGTATGAACTGGTGCTGACCAACAATTATGGCGCGGTGACCAGCGCTCCGGTCACCCTGACCGTGACTCCGGCAACCATCAACCAACTTGCCGTGTCGCCGGCGAACAATGTGTTTGTTGGGACGCCGGTGACCTTCGCGGCCAGCGTGACGGGCGCGCAGCCCCTTCACTTCCAATGGCAGTTCAACAACGGCGGCGGATACGCCAACATTTCCGGGGCCAACACCAACACGCTGGCGCTGACCGCAGCGATCACCAATACCGGTTCGTATGAACTGGTGGTGACCAACAGTTATGGCGCGGTGACCAGCGCTCCGATCCCGCTTTCGGTGACGCTCGACACGAATCCACCGGTGGTTCTGCGCGGTTTCAACATCGGCACAACGAGCGTGGAAGTGGACTTTTCCAAGGTGCTCGAAGCGGTCAGCGCAACAACTGTTGCGAACTACGCGTTGACCAATGGCACCGCCATCAGCGGTGCGTCGCTGTCTGTGAACGGTACCACGGTCATCCTCACCACCGCGCCGCTGGTCTATGGCAGCAACTACACTCTCATCATCAATGGCGTCCGCGATCAGGCAATTCCGCCCAATACAATTGCCCCCAACACGCGGGTCAGTTTCACCGCCTCTCCCCGCGCGCGGATTTTGCTGGATGCCGGCTGGCGTTTCCAATTGGGCGATCCGGTGGACGTGACCACCAACGTAACTTATTATCCTGAAATCTCCGATCTGGCCAAGCTGGATGCCGGGGAAGTGGGCTCCGCGACCAACACCAGTTCCGAAAGCTACATGGAAACCATCCGGGTTGACCCGATTGCCACGCACGCGGGGGAGAATGTCTCCTTTGTCCAGACGAACTACGACGACAGCGGCTGGCGGCAACTCAACCTGCCGCACGACTGGGTGGTGGAATTGCCGTTCAATTCGGGTGCGGAAGGAAGCCATGGTTTCAAGCCGGTTGGCAACTCCAGTTTTGGTGCCAATAACATCGGCTGGTATCGGCACACGTTCACCCTGCCCGCCAGCGCTGCCGGCCAGGCGCTGTGGCTGGAATTTGACGGCGTGTATCGCAATTGCCTGGTGTGGTTGAATGGGCACATCCTGGGCCGGAATGTCAGCGGCTATGAAAGCTTTAATTTTGATGCCACTGCCTACGCCAATCCCGGCGGGACCAACGTGCTCGTGGTGCGGGCGGATGCCAGCCGGTTTGAGGGCTGGTTTTATGAGGGCGCCGGCATTTACCGGCATGTCTGGCTGACGACGGCGAATCCGGTGCATGTGGCGGAATGGGGAACTTTTGTGGCGACTACTTCGCTGGCGGGTTCCAATGCCACCCTCACCGTGCAAACCGATGTCACCAACCAAAGCGGGTCGGCGACAGCCAATGGCAGTCTGACCTCGACGATTTTGGATGCCAACAGCAATGCGGTCGGCACCGTCACCTCGGTGGTGAGCGTGCCCGCCGGCCAGGATCTGGTTGTGACCCAGACCGTGACGTTGACGGCCAATTTGTGGTCGCTGCAAACGCCCTATCTTTACAAGTTGGTTACCACGGTCAGCAATCAGAACGCCGTTGCGGACATTTACAACACGCCATTTGGCGTGCGGACAGTTTCGATTGATTCAACCAACGGGGTTTCCATCAACGGCCAGCACGTGTGGATCCAGGGCATGTGCAACCACCAGGACATGGCCGGCGTCGGCTCCGCCCTGCCCGACCGGCTGCAGTATTACCGCATCGAACGGTTGAAGGAGATGGGGTGCAACGCGTATCGGTCGTCGCATAACACGCCGACGGCGGAATTGCTCGATGCCTGCGACCAGTTGGGAATGCTGGTGCTGGATGAAAATCGGCGGATTGGGACCAATGCGGAGCCGTTGGGCGAACTGAGCCGCCAAATTCGCCGGGACCGGAATCATCCATCGGTATTCATGTGGTCGCTCGGCAATGAAGAACCCCTCCAAACCACTCCCACTGGCGGTTCGATCATGCAGGTGATGCAGAACTTGGTTCATTCATTGGATTCAACGCGCCTGTGTACGGCCGCTCTGAATAACTGGGAAGTTGGCTTTAGCCTGGTTTTGGACGTCAACGGCTTCAATTATCAACTAGGCCAACCGGATACGGTCCACGCTGACCACCCGAGCTGGCCCATCATCGGCACGGAAACGTCCAGTCAGATCACGGATCGCGGCATATATACCAATGACGCGGTGAACGGCTACGTCTGGGGTTATGACCTCAACCCGGTAAGCTGGGGGGAGACGGCGGAAGCTTGGTGGCAGTATTACTCTGCCCGTCCCTGGTCGTCCGGCGGATTCTGCTGGACCGGGTTCGATTATCGCGGCGAGCCCACGCCTTATGGCTGGCCCTGCATCAACTCGCATTTTGGCATTCTGGACACGTGCGGCTTCCCGAAGGATTTGTTCTATTACTATCAAGCCAACTGGACGTTCAAACCCGTGCTGCACGTCTTCCCGCACTGGAATTGGTCAACGCCCGGCCAGCCGATCAATGTCTGGGCTTTTGGCAATTGCCAGGCGGTGGAATTGTTCACCAACGGCGTCAGTTTGGGACGGCAAACGCTCAATGTTCAGGGCCACGTCGAATGGGACAACGTACCTTATGCGTCGGGAACGCTTCAGGCCATAGGCTATAACAATGGCGTGGCGGTGATCACCAACACCGCGGTGACCACCGGAGTGCCGGCCGCCATCGCGCTCTGGCCGGACCGCAGCACCATCCTGGCCGACGGTCGCGACGTGTCCGTGGTGACGGTGGCCGTCCTGGATGCGCAGGGAAACATCGTGCCCACGGCAAGCAACACGGTGACCTTTGCCGCCAGCAGCGGCACCATCCTTGGAGTCGGCAATGGCAACCCCAGCTCTCACGAAGCGGACAAGGGCAGCAGTCAGCGGGCGGTTTTCAATGGACTGGCCGAAGTCATCATCCAGTCGTTCAGCCAGCCCGGCACAATCACTTTGACTGCGACTTCACCCGGTTTAATTTCGACCAATATTACCATCATGGAAACCGCCACCCTGCCGGCTCCCGCCGCTCCCGCGGGAGTGGCCGCCGTCGGCGGAAACGCCCAGGTGACGGTGAGTTGGGACATCGTTCCGGGCGCGACGACATACAACCTTTGGCGGGCCACCGCCCACGGCGGTCCCTACACGCTCATTGCCGGGAACATTGGGGGCGTGAACTTGGGTTACACCGACACCGGCGTTACCAACCTGACAAAGTATTATTATGTGGTCACGGCCAACGGAAACGGCACCAGCGCCATTTCGGCGGAAGCCAGCGCTACCGTGACAGCCATCGTCACCAACCTGACGGCGACCTCCGGCAATGGCCAGATTGTTTTGAATTGGAACGGCTCACCCGGCGCCAATTACAACGTGAAGCGTTCCCTCGTAACCGGCGGACCTTACACCAACATCGCGCCAGCCATCGCCAGCACCAATTACACCGACTCCAGCGTGACAACTTGCCAGACTTATTTTTACGTGGTTACCATCACCAATGCCGGCA
The DNA here is from genome assembly GCA_963804345.1 of uncultured Verrucomicrobiae bacterium. Classification (GTDB taxonomy): domain Bacteria; phylum Verrucomicrobiota; class Verrucomicrobiia; order Limisphaerales; family UBA11358; genus UBA11358. The sequence continues at coordinate 417,604 of CAWDPX010000004.1, forward strand.
TCGAAAGCCTCAACTCTGCTGAGGTCAGCGCTTCCACCCTCCCGGCGCCATTCCAGAACCAGGACGTGGGAGCGGTGGGAGTGGCCGGCAGCGCTTCGTACTGCAGCGGGCAGTACACGGTTTCCGGTTCCGGGGCGGACATCTGGGGCACCGCCGACGCGTTCCAGTTTGTTTATACTTATCTTCCGGTCAGCACCAACTGCGACATCCGTGCCCGGGTTGTGAGCGTGCAAAACACTTCCAACAATGCCAAAGCCGGCGTGATGATCCGCGAATCTCTGGCGGCTAATTCCCGCCACGCCATGGCGGACGTCGAGCCGGTGACGACCACCGGGATCGAGTTCATCTGGCGAACCAACACCCCCGGCAACTCAACCTCCGCCTCCGCCACCGGTTTGACCGCGCCATACTGGATCCGTTTAACGCGCACCAACAACACCTTCCAGGCCTATCGTTCTCCCAACGGCAGCACCTGGACCCAGATTGGTTCCGCGGTCACCCTCTCCATGTCCAATAATGCCTACGTCGGCCTGGCCGTGTGCTCGCACGCCGGCGGGCTGTGCTCATCGGTCTTCGACAATGTCACACTTTTGTCGCCGCCGCCCGCCAACACCGCGCCGGTGCTGAACCCCATCAGCAACGTAACAACCAATGTGGGCGGGACGGTGACCAACACCGTTGTTGCCTCGGACGCAGAGTTGTCATCCCAGATGCTGACCTTCAGCCTGTTGGGCGGGCCCGCCAGCGCTACGCTCAATAAAATCAACAGCACAAACGCTGCCTTCAGTTGGCGGCCAGCGGTCACCGACGCCAACACCACCAACACGGTCACCTTGAAAGTGGCGGACAATGGCACGCCCATTTTAAGTGCCACGCAGAGTTTCTGGATCAAGGTCAATGCCCTCACCCTGCCCACGGTGCCTTCGGTCGGCTGGAGCAACGGCCAATTCACACTGCGCGTGACGAACAGCATCGTTGGACCCGACTACGCGGTGCAGGCGTCCTCGAACCTCGTGAACTGGAGCACGCTCTTCATCACCAACTCGCCGCCGACGGCCTCATTCCAATGGACGGACACCAATGGGTTGGCGTTGCCCATGCAATTTTATCGCATCAAGGTCGGCCCGCCGCTGCCGTAAGCATGAGGCCAAAGTGAAGGTAAAAAATGGCTGACACTCCAATGTTCAATGGAGTGTCACCCTTGACCGCCGGTTTCGCTGCTCTGAATTTTGCCCTTCCCGCTTTGGCCGTCGAACCGAACAACTGGTTCGACGCGGAGATAAACCATGAGCCGCTTTTCGAGAGCCGGGCGGTGGCCAGTTTGACTTGATCCCGTCGTTTTTACCGACCGCCCCAAATGTGAACGGTTATGCTTGATTCCATTGCGTGGACAAAGATAATTTCCCGACCATCATGAATTTTATCCGTCATTCCGCCAAATTATTTCTCATTATATCAGTCATCTGCCTTTTAACCGGACTCAGCGTGACCCCGTTGAATGCCGCCGACACCGGCCTTTCGCAGTTGGAACAGCGCGTGACCCGCATCGAAGCGCTCCAGCCAGCCGCGGCATCACCCGTCAACACCGGCGACAATGCGTGGGTGCTGGTCAGTTCCGCGCTGGTGCTGATGATGACAGCGCCGGGGTTGATTTTGTTTTACGGCGGGCTGGTGCGCAGCAAAAACGTCCTCGCCACCATGATGCACAGCCTGATTCTCATGGCGCTGGTGTCGGCGCTCTGGATGGTGTTCGGCTACAGCATGTGTTTCGCGCCGGGCAATGGATTTGTCGGCGATCCGCGCACCTATTTCATGCTGCATGACGTGGGCGGCGCGCCGAATGCGGATTACGCGGGCACGGTGCCGCAGCAATCGTTCATGCTGTTTCAAATGATGTTTGCCATCATCACGCCGGCGCTCATCAGCGGCGCGGTGGCGGAACGAATCAAGTTCAAGGCTTACGTGCTGTTCGTGCTGCTCTGGGTCACGGTCGTGTATTTTCCGCTGTGCCACATGATCTGGGGCAAGGGCGGCTATTTCAACTGGGCGCTCGGTGGAAAGATCCCGTGCTCGACTTCGCCGGCGGCACGGTGGTGCACATCAGTTCCGGCGTGTCGGCGCTCGTGTGCGCGCTCGTGCTGGGCAAACGCACCGGCTATCCGATGGAACCGATGCTGCCCCACAACGTGGTCCTGAGCCTCATCGGGGCGGGGCTGCTTTGGGTGGGCTGGTTCGGCTTCAACGCCGGCAGCGCGCTCAACGCGGGCACACTCGCCACCAGCGCGTTTGCCGCGACCCATTTTTCGGCGGCGGCGGCGGCGCTGAGCTGGGCGGCGGCGGAGTGGTTTCACAAGGGCCGGCCCAGCGTGCTGGGCGCGGCTTCGGGCATGGTCGCCGGATTGGCCACCATCACACCGGCGTCGGGATTCGTCACCATACCCGCGGCGTTTGGCATCGGGCTGGTGGCCGGAGTGGTTTGCTATCTGGCCGTGACGAAATTGAAGGCGAAGTTCAATTACGACGATTCGCTGGACGTGTTCGGCGTGCATGGCATCGGCAGCATCACCGGCATGTTGATGCTCGGCTTTCTGGCGAACACGCTGGTGAATCCGGCCATTGCGACCACCTTCCAGGCCAACGGCGTCACCGTGTCGCTGGCCGGAGGCATGGGCCAGTTTGCCAACCAACTCAAGGCCGTGCTGTTCACCGTGGCATTTGCGGGAATTGCGTCGTTCATCATTCTCAAGCTCGTGGACAAGCTGGTCGGCCTGCGCGTGGATGTGGAAGACGAAGACGCCGGCCTGGACCTCACCCAACACGGCGAGCGCGCTTATACCGACTAACCCACGGAGAATTTATGAAGAAAATCGAAGCCATCATCAAACCGTTCAAGCTGAACGAAGTCAAAACCGCCCTGAACGAAATCGGCATCCAGGGCATGACCGTCTCCGAAGTGAAAGGTTTCGGACGCCAGAAAGGCCACACGGAAATTTATCGCGGCAGCGAATACACCGTGGATTTCCTGCCGAAGATCAAAATCGAAACCGTGGTCACGGACGCGCAGGTGAAACAGGCCGTGCAGGCCATCATCGCCGCGGCCAAGACCGGCAAGATCGGCGACGGCAAGGTGTTTGTTTCGACCATTGACGACGCTTACCGCATCCGCACCGAGGAACAGGGCGACACGGCGGTGTGAAATCATGACGGGTGGAAGGGTGGCGTGAATCCACGCCGTCATTTGCCGCCCTTCAACATTTCCTTCACCTTCGCCGCGTCGCCGGTCGGCGGCTGGCACGATTGGCCGGCGCAGAGATAAACCATCGCTTCATTTTTTGCCGGCAGGCGGCGCGCAAATTCCTCAGCCGCGCCCACATTTCCCAAAACAATTTTATTCGGCTGATAAACCGAATGGGCGGCGTGCAGTAGTTCGCGAAATTGTTTTGAATCTGAATTGCCGGCAATGACGGCGCGGCGCGGTTCTTCCAGCGAGAAATCCAATGCGTGCAGCATGAACGGCATGGGTTGCGGAAAATTCTGCAGGCGATGGGCGAACAGCAGCAGCGTTGCTTCGGCCGGTTTTTTGAAGCCTTCGCAACCGGTGATGGCGGCCAGTTTCAGGAGCGCGAGCGTGGCGACGGAATTGCCCGACGGCTCTGCGCCGTCGTAATCGTCCTTCACCCGCAGAATCAAATCCTTCGCGCCGACAGCGCTTTGCCAGAAACCGCCGTTCTCCGGGTCGTAAAATGTCGCGATCATCGCCTCCGCCAGCGCGATGGCAAAGTCGAGATGCTTCGGTTCCAGCGTGGCCTCGTATAAATCAATCACGCCCGAAAGCAGAAACGCGTAGCCTTCGAGCAACTGGACGCTGTCGCGTTCGCCATCCCGCCAGCGGTGAAAAAGTGTAGCGGCAGGTGTCCCGCCTGCCGTAGAGGGCGGCATCTTGCCGCCCGGGACGGCACCCGAAACTCCCATGTACTCGGAACGATCAACGCTCTGTCCGCCGGGCGGGACGCCCGGCTCTACGGCAGGCAAGATGCCTGCCACTACCCACAATTTCGCCTGAATGAACGCCAGATTTTTTTCCGCTGCCGCCAGATATTTTTCATCGCCGAGAACGGCATAAGCCCGGGCCATCGCGCCCAGCATCAGCCCGTTCCAGGAAGCGAGGATTTTGTCGTCGAGATGCGGCCGGATGCGCTGGTTGCGAGCATCAAGCATTTTTCTTTTGGCGGAGGCGAGCAATTCAAAACCTTTTTCCGGGAGGGACAGCGTGTCGCTGTCCCTGATTTTTTTCGATGAAGTATGGGACGGCGACACGCCGTCCCTCCCAGGTGAATTGACCACGCTCAACACGTTTTGTCCTTTCAGCGGCTGGGGGTGGCTGTGGTCAACGAAGTTGCCTTCCCTGGTGATTCCGAAATGGCGCGCCGCAACGTTGAATTCTTCCGGCGAAAGCAGTTTCGCCAGTTCATCGTATGTCCAGCAATAGAACTTGCCCTCGTGCCCTTCGCTGTCGGCGTCCTCGGCGGAATAAAAACCGCCGTCCGGATGCGTCATGTCGCGGAGAACGTAATCAAGAATGTCGCGGACAGTGGCGGCATAATCCGTTGCCTGCGGAGGGGCGGGCTCTGCGAGTCCCAAACTTTTTCTGCTTGAAGAGTCAGGGGCTCGTATAACTCGCCCCTCTGAAACCAGGTGGGCATCGAGATAGAGCTGTGCCAGTTGTGCCTGGTCGTAGAGCATTTTCTCGAAATGCGGCACGAGCCATTCAGCGTCCACCGAGTAACGCGCGAACCCGCCGCCCAACTGATCATGAATGCCGCCGGCGGCCATGCGGTCGCAGGTGTGCAGCACCATGCGCGCGGCTTCCTCGTCGTGAAAACGTTTCGCGCAGCGTAACAGCAGCGACGGCAGGCTGGGCTGCGGAAATTTTGGCGCGCCGCCAAAACCCCCGTGGCGCGGGTCGAACATGCGTTTGAAAAGCTCGCCCGCATGTTTGAGTGCATCCTCCGTCAGCAGCACAGTCCCCGCATCTGCACTCATCGTGGCGGCTTCGAGCCGGGCATGGATGTCGGCGGCGGACCCGGCGATTTCGCCGCGGCGGGCTTGCCAGACTTCGTGGATTTGCCGGAGCAATTGCAGAAAGCCCGGACGGCTCTGGCGATTGTCCGGCGGGAAATAAGTGCCGCCAAAAAATGGTTTCAATTCCGGCGTGAGAAAAACATTCAGCGGCCAGCCGCCGGAGCCGGTCGCGGCCTGGACGAAGGTCATGTAAATCTTGTCCACGTCTGGCCGCTCCTCGCGATCCACCTTGATGCTGACGAAAAATTCATTGAGGACCCCGGCGATCTTTTCATCCTCGAACGATTCCCGTTCCATCACGTGGCACCAGTGACAGGTCGAATAGCCGATGCTGAGAAAGATCGGCCGGTTTTCAGCCCGCGCCTTTTCAAACGCCTCATTCCCCCAGGCGAACCAATCCACGGGATTGTGCGCGTGCTGGAGCAGGTAGGGCGATTTTTCATGCGCCAGGCGGTTGGTGTGTTTGTGGGCAGCGGACTCCATACAACTTATGAGGACAATAAGCGAATCCAGGGCGAACTCAAAGGGGAACATTGAACCTCCAACATTCAAAATCGAATTTCCAAGTGTTGGCCTCTGGATTCGATGTTGAGCGTTGAATGTTGGATGTTCGATGTTCGCTCTCCAAATTTGCATCGTCTCTGCCACCGCGCCGCGATAAACTTTCCGCATGTTATCGGCCAAACCATGGCGGGGCGAAGCCGTGCTCCAGTTTATCGGAGCGCAGCTTTTCTGCATTTGTCTCGTCCCGATAATGGCCGCCTTGCTGCAAAAGACCGGGCGGGCCGCATTCCAGGCGCCCGATGGCATTGGCCTGGCCCTGCTGGGCATGCTGGGTTTTCAGGGGGCGGCCTGGCTGCTCATTCTTATTTTTTTGCGGCAACATCAGATTGGCTGGCGCGACGCCTTCGGCTGGCGCGGCCCGAATTTGAAAAAATCCCTGTTGCTCGCCGTTGGGGCGCTGGCGATCACACTGCCCGCCGTCTGGTTGCTGCAAACTTTTTCCTGCGCCGCGCTGGAAAAAATCGGCTTGCCGGTTGAAAATCAGCGCGCCGTGGAGATTTTTCTTGGCATCAAGTCTTTCTGGCTTCGCGCCGTTTTTGGATTTATCACCGTTGTCATCGTTCCGGTGGCCGAGGAATTTATTTTTCGGGGCATGCTGTATCCATTCGTCAAACAGCTCGGCTCGCCGCGGGCCGCCCTTTTCGGGGTCAGCGCCATCTTTGCGGCGATTCATTTTGACGCGGGCACGTTCGTGCCGCTGTTCGCGCTCGCGCTGGCGCTGACGTGGCTTTACGAAAAGACGGACAACCTGCTCGCGCCCATCGCCGCGCACAGCCTGTTCAATGCGGCGAACCTCGTGTTGCTGCGTTTTGAAGAGCCGGTGAGCCAGTTTTTACAGAAGTTTGAACACGTCCTGCATCTGACATGAACGAATTCGAACTCATCGCGCGCCTGACGAAATCGCTGCCGGCGAACCCAAACGTCGTGACCGGCGCGGGCGATGATTGCGCCGTGCTCGACTTCGGGCTGCCGGACCAATGGCTGCTGTTCAAAACGGATGCGATTGTTGAAGGCGTTCATTTTACCAAAGACACGCCGCCGGAACAAATCGGGCACAAGGCTTTGGCCCGCTGCCTCAGTGACATCGCCGCGATGGCCGGCACACCGACTGCCGCGCTGGTGACCATTGCGCTGCCGCAAAAGTTCGATTTGAAATTCATCGAAGCCATTTACGCCGGCCTGAGCGCATTGGCCCAAAAACATGGCGTGGCCATTGTGGGCGGCGAAACGACGGTGAATCCGGGGGGCATTTTGATTTCCATTGCGCTGCTCGGTTTTGTGCCGCGCGGGAAAGCCATGCTGCGTTCCGGCGCAAAAACCGGCGACGCCATTTTTGTGACCGGCGAACTCGGCGGTTCGCTGGCGGGCAAGCACCTGGAATTTGAGCCGCGCCTGGCCGAGGCGCGCTGGCTCGCGGAACATTTTTCCATCCACGCCATGATTGATTTGAGCGACGGACTGGCGGGCGATTTGCGGCACATTTTGAAAGCCAGCCGCGTCGGTGCGGAACTGCTCAAGCCTGCGATTCCGGTCAGCCGGGCGGCGAAATTGGGGGCGAAGGAAAGTTCCTCCGCGAAATCGCCCTTCGCCGCGGCGCTGTCCGATGGCGAGGATTTTGAACTGTTGTTCACGGTGGCGGGCGCCGACGCGGTGAAATTGCTCGACGCGTGGAAAAAGCAATTTCCAAAACTGAAATTGAGCTGCATCGGCAAAATCACGGCGGGGGAAGGCGTCACGATTCGCGACCAGACCGGCGTCCAACCGCTCACAGCCCATGGCTACGTTCATTTCGCATAATATAGTAGAGCGGGCTTCCAGCCTGTTCCGGAAAGACACAGTGCGGCCAGGCCGCAACCAAATCTTTTTGGACTGCGGCGGGAAGCGAAGCGCCACGCCGCTTTGGAAGCTCTGTCCGCAGTCCAAAATCCTCGCGGCGCACGAGGGTTCTGACAGATGGCACGGCGAAGCGTTCCGACGGCGCTGCCGTTGGCTGGGCGGGCAAGACGCCGGCCCTACTTTGAATCATGGCTACTTTCATTTCGCATAGTCCGGCGGAGACCGAATCACTCGGCGAGCGCTGGGGGCGTGAGGCGCCGCGCGGGCTGGTCATCGGCTTGTCCGGCGACCTGGGCGCGGGCAAGACGCAGCTGGTGAAGGGTCTCGCGCGCGGACTCGGCATCACGGCGCGGGTGCATTCGCCGACGTTCACGCTGGTGAACGAATATGGCGGCGGGCGGCTGCGGCTGTTTCATCTGGATTTGTACCGGCTCGAAACGCGCGGGCAAATAGTGTCCGCCGGGCTGGAGGAATTTCTGCAACCGGCGGGCGTAGCAGTGATTGAATGGGCGGAAAGATGGTTTGGAAAACATCGAACATCGAACATCGAACATCGAACATCCAATTTGGAAAATGTACGGCGGGTGCAAATTGAAATAATGAACGAGACGGAACGGCGGATTATTTATGACGATTTTGGCGCTTGAATTTTCATCCGGGCAAAGAAGTGTCGCAGTCGTGTGTCGGCGCCCGGGCGATGTTTCATTCGTTGCCAGCGAGGTGGTTGAAACCAGCGCCGGCGGAACCCGGGCGTTCGGGATGATTGAGGCCGCGCTGCGTGAAGCCGGTCTGGAACGTGAACAAATTGAAGTGCTGGCCGTCGGTCTTGGCCCCGGCTCTTACACCGGCATCCGGTTCGCGCTTTCAGTGGCGCAAGGCTGGCAACTGGCATCCCGCCAGGGCGGGGTGAAGCTGCTCGGCATCAGCAGCGCGGAATCTGTGGCGGCGCAGGCGCCGGCGGAAAAAATATCCGGCCGGGTGAACGTGGTAATTGACGCGCAACGGAATGAATTTTATCTGGCGGCGTACGAAATTTCGGCGGCCGGCCGGCGGGAAGTCGAGCCGCTGCGGATTGTGACGCGGGCGGAAGTTGAATCACGGGCCGGCGCGAAAGCAATCTTGATCGGGCCGGAGGTGACACGATGGTTTCCGAATGGCCGGATGGTTTTCCCGCGCGCGGCGGTGCTGGGGCAGCTCGCCTTGAGCCGAAGCGATTTTGTGGCGGGGGACAAGCTGGAGCCGATTTATTTGCGGGAAGCGAGTTTTGTGAAAGCGCCGCCCAGCCGTCGAATTCTGGCTTGATCCTGGAAGCTTTTGTTCTGCTTGAAGCGCTAGGGCGCTGCCACTATTGTCAAATTTCAGGACAGGGAAGATTGGGGTGACGAAGGGCAATCGTCCGGCAACCGGTGCTTCAAAAGCAAATTTGGCGCGGCGTTGGCAGTCTTCAGCACACTGGGGCGCAGGGATGAGCGATACAACTGGCCGGGGCCTTAAAATAAGGACAATCCCCCTCATAATGGCACGTGCCATGCTAAAAACCATTGGCTGGTGCGCAAGAGACGCCGTTGGCGAGAACTCAAATTCATCCATTATGGTGGTTCATTTTAAACAAGCCGACAAAAGGAACACGGCCAACGCGTTCACGTTGGTGGAAGTCCTGATGGCGTTTGTCATCCTGGCGATAGTGATGTCGGGGCTGATGATTGGATACGTGCAGGCCAATCGGATGGCGGAATGGAGCGCCATGTCGCTGGCCGCGCAATCATACGCTTCACAGGGAGCCGAGCAGTTGCGCGCGGCGGATTGGCGGCCGCGGGATGGAACAAATTCCGGCCCCAACACACCGAATGAAATACCCTTGCCATATCCCTATTTAGTTACCAACTGCGGACCGAATTACATTCTGGATATTCCAATCAAAGGAAATCCATCTTCGAATGACTTCGCTTTTTTTGTCACGAATTACGTATCTGTAACTGAACCCTCAATCAATCCGCCATTGCAGCAGATCTACTCGGTCGTCTATTGGATTTTCCCCCTCACCGGCGAATTACGCAGCAACGTCGTCGTTCTTCAACGCGCACCCGACCAATGAAACTGTTCCCTGCCAATATGCTGTCGCCCCGGGCGCGCGCCACCAAGCCGGCGGTTTCCGCTTTTACGGTTGTGGAAATGGTGACCGTGGCGGCCATTTTTGCCCTGGTCATCATCTGGCTGGTCGAGTTGCAAATCTTCGCCTTGCGCATGTACACCCTGGCGGCGACCAAAACGACTGCGACGCAAACCGGACGGCAGGCGTTGAACAAGATGCGCGACGCCATTCGCAGCGCAAACACCACGGATGTGGGAAACTATAACCCCACGAACGGAGGCGGGTTCATCCAGGCATCGAATGGCGCGCCTCAAACCGGCAACGCCCTGCAGATGACCTTCCTCGACATCGATGGAAACTTGACCATCACCAACCTTTTCTATCTGGACACCACCCAACCCGTTTCGGCCGACCAGCCATACGACTTTCCGCTATGCAGCCTCATCAGTATTGGCAGTAATAGCGTGTCGACGAACCTTAGCGTGACGACGAGCCTGCTGGCAAACTATGTGACGAACAATTACATTTTCTCCGCCGAGGATTACCAGGGCAACTTAATCAGCAATTCGTCTGCGTATCTGAACAACGGCGTCATTCATATCACCATGCAATTTGACCAGTGGGAATATCCCATCGGCTTCATCGGGACCAATGCCGTCAACGCGTATGATTTTTACCGGCTGACGTCGCGAGTCACCCGGCGCTGCAAACAATAAAACGTGGAGACATTATGCGAATCACATTCCAGCCAGTCCGGCCCACTCGATCCGGTTTTGCCCTGGTGATTGTGCTGGCGTTTCTGATGGCCAGCCTGGTCGTTTTCGCCAGTGTAATGTACTGGGCGACTTCCGACGCCAAGAACACGCAGCGCAACAACGCCTTCAACCAGTCTGAAGCGGCGGCAGAGTCCGCCTCGGAATTCGTCATCTCCAAAATGATGAGTGATTTCAACAACCTATGCCTCAATGCAACCAATAGTTATAACACCCTGATCCCGCCAACCAATGGCTGGCCGATCCTGTACCAATTCAGCGCCACCAACAGCGCCCCAGGCTTGTCCGTCTTCGTCAGCATCGGCCCCACCAATTGGAGCGCGATCCCCTCCCAGTTCACCGGTTTGAACGGCTTGGGGCAGAACTGCATCATCGCCTGCACCGCCACCCCGCTGGGTCAACCAGCCAATATTCCGGCTACCGTCGCCGAGACCGTTTGGTTCGGCACCATCCCGGTGTTTCAATACGCTGTGTTCTATAACGTGGTTTTGGAAATCAACCCCGGCGCGGCATTCTCCATCAATGGCCGGGTCCATTGCAACACCAACATTTTCTGCACCGGCAGCGGTACCGGTACCGGCCAATTGTTTTTTTTGAGCCCCGTGGATCTCTCCGGGACTTATACCAACAACCCCAGTCCGGCTGATCCCCAGAATTATGGCAAGCGCACCGGCAATGTGTCTATGCCCTCCGGCAGCCCGAAGTACAACGCCGACACATTAAACCTGCCCCTCGGCAACTCCGCCTCCAACTATACCTTCGCCGCCATCGAAAGCATGCTCCAACTGCCGCCGACAAATTATGCCTTGGGAACTGCGGCGGCCTATACGACCAACGGCCAGGTTTATTTTGCCAACCGGGCCGACCTCGTCATCACCAACGATTTCGCCACCGGCACCAACATCACGGTCTTTTACCAAAACCAAAACAACAGCGCCAATTATTTGACCAAGATCGCAAAGGACATGACGAACATATTAACAACCGCCACCAATATCTCAGGCATCACAACAAACAAGACCATAATCACGAACACGACCCCCCACACCACCAACTATACCTACGTCACAAATTTCAGTTATACCTTCGTCACGAATATTTTTTTCTCGTATGTAACCAACGTCGCCTTTTACGATTACCGTGAAGGCGACACCGTCAAGGCGCTTCAGATTGATATCGCCAAGCTGGGCGCGTGGCTCAGCAACACCAGCGGAACCGGTGGCTCGCAATATGAAAACGATAGCGCCGGCGGCAGCGCCAGCACCATGGACGTGGGCCATGTCATCAATTCCATTTACGTTTTCAACAGCATCTCCAACATCACCGGCCAACTTCCAGCCGTTCGGCTTGTCCACGGCGAGCAACTGCCGACGAACACTGTGCCGAACTCCAATGGCGCTTATCGGCGCTCCGGCCTCGGCGTTGCCACCGCCCAACCGATTTATGTGGAGGGCAATTACAATGTCACCACCGATCTCGTCCACTTTGCCTATACGTTGGGGTCAACCACCAACAACACTCTTCCTGCCTGCTTGATTGGAGATGCCGTTACCCTGCTTTCCAGCAACTTTACGGACAATGCCTCCGGAGGCACGGAGAACCCCGCACCCTCCCAAACCATAATAACCCTCAACGCCGCGTGTTTTGAAGGGATTGTGCCTTCCAATACCAATTATTACAGCGGTGGCCTTGAAAATTTCCTCCGCTTGTTGGAGAACTGGGGCACTAGCAGAACCGTCGTCTACAATGGCTCCATTGTCGTCATGTTTCCGAGCGTCTATGCAACGGGTCATTGGGGTGGCGCTTATTACGGCGCTCCCAATCGCGCCTGGGGCTTCGATACGACATTCACGCAGCCCAGCGGACTGCCACCACTTTGTCCCAGCCTCAAAGGCGACGCGCGGGCCGCATGGACCTACCGGTAACCTTGCGGTATCGGGTCGGCTGGCCGCGCCAAAGCACGTTCGTCAACCGGGCCGGGCGGCGTGGCGGCTCCGTCCCGCCAATCGGAACCAGTTCCTCCCCTATCGCGGGACAGGGTGCACCCGTTTCTGATTGGAAAATTTCTTCCGCCCGCCCGTTCGCACTCATAAACTGCCGGCGTGAAAGCCGCCATCCTGCACGGCAGGGAAAAAATTCAAATCGAGGACGTCGCGCCGCCCGCGCTCAACCCGGGCGAAGTCCGCATCCGCATCGAAGCCGCGCTGACCTGCGGCACGGATTTGAAGGTTTTCAAGCGCGGCTATCACGCCAAAATGATCGTGCCCCCCGCCGTCTTCGGCCATGAATTTGCCGGCGTGGTTTCAGAAGTCGAGGATGGTAGGGCGGGCAGTCCTCTGCCCGCCGCACGTCCGGATGCCAAAGACGGCGCGCACGGAGTGACGCGCCCTACCGAATGGAAAATCGGCGACCGCGTCGTGGCGGCCAATTCCGCGCCGTGCGGCGGCTGTTTTCATTGCCGCGCCGGCCAGGAAAATCTTTGCGAAGACCTGCTGTTTCTCAACGGCGCCTATGCCGAATCCATCGCCGTTCCCGCCCGGCTCGTCCAAAAAAACCTCCTGCGCCTCAAGCCGGAAACCCATTTCCGCGACGCCGCGCTCGTCGAACCGCTGGCCTGCGTCGTGCAAGGCGTCGAGGACACGCAACTGCGCGCCGGACAAAACGTGCTGGTCATCGGCGCCGGGCCGATCGGCTTGATGTTCGCCGTGCTGGCCAGAAAGCTCGGCTGCCATGTCACCGTCGCCGGCCGGCGCGCCCCGCGGCTGGAAGCCGCGCAACAGCTCGGCGCAAATCAGGTTGTGGACATCGGCGACGGCAGCGGATTGGTCACCCGGATTCGCGAAGCCACGAAGACGCATTTTGACGCGGTGATTGAGGCGGTTGGCCATCCGGCGGTTTGGGAAGCCGCCGCGCATCTGGTGCGCAAGGGCGGCGCGGTGAATTTTTTTGGCGGCTGCCCGTCCGGCGCCACCATCACGCTCGACACGACGCTCATCCATTATTCCAATCTCACCCTGCTCGCGAGTTTTCATCACACGCCGCGCACCATTCGGCGGGCGTTGGAATTCATCGAAGCGGGCGCGGTTCGCGCGGCGGATTTTGTGGACGGCGAATGTCCGCTGACGCAGTTGCCGGAGTTGTTCCAATCCATGGCCGCGGGCAATCACGCCATCAAAACGCTCATCCGCGTCCACGAATGAATTGGTAGGGACGACCTGCTGGTCGTCCAAGGCCGCGCGGCAGTGCGGCCCTACCGATGTGATTTACGGCTTCAGGAAAATTTCCAGGTCCTGCTGCATTTTTTTCAGGTCCGGCAGGTTGACATACATCATGTGGCCGGCGTCGTATTCGGCGTAGGTGATGTTCGTGCGATAGGCCGGCGCGAGCGCCATGTGGTCCAGCGCGTGCCGCATCGTATCAATCGGACAGACGAGGTCGCAGCGCCCGCCCAGCACCAGCACGCGCAGGTAGGCGTTCTGGCTCATCGCGGTGGCGAGCCGGTCGCTGGCGTTGGCGTAATTGTTGCGGACACCGTAATTCCACGGCTGCACCCCGGCGAGCAATTCGTAGGGCAGGTCGTCCTCGAATTTCAATTCGCTGCGGACATAGCTGTTGATGGCCGCCGCGAACGGCCCGCGCGTCGCCGCGCTGGACGGGTCGAAATCCGGATACGGCGACGCCGGATTGTCATCGTGGCCGGTGATGCGCGCGTCATAAACGCCCAGAATCAAACCCTCCTCGCGCAGCAATTGCTTGCGGAAAACGGATTCGTCAATCCGCAGCTTGTTGTCCTCGATCACCTGCTGCTTCAATCCGGTGAGCCGGGCAAGTTCGGCGGCGATTTTTTTGGTTTCGTCCGCGGAAAGCGTTTCGCCTTGCAGCAGCGCGGCGGTGTATTCGCCCCGGGCAAACGCGCGCGACTCGGCGAGCGCCTTGGGCAGATCGGATCTGCAACTCAGGCGGCAATTTCTTGTGGAATTGCGCCGCCGCCGTGTAGGCCGGCAAAATCAATGGGTAAGGCAGATCGTTTCCCGTCTGGCCCCAGATGGTGGTGAAGTCCAGGACGCCGGAGACAAGGATGATGCCATTCAAATACATGCCGCAGCCGCCGCGCAAATGTTCCGCCAGCCCCGCGGCGCGGTAGACGCCGTAGCTTTCGCCGCAGACATATTTCGGCGAGAGCCAGCGTTCGTGCCGCGTGGTCCAGAGCCGGATGAATTCGCCGACGGAATCGAGATCGGCCGAGTCACCAAAAAACTGGTCGGGTTTCTCGTCTTTCACCGGGCGGCTGAACCCGGTGGCGACCGGGTCAATGAACACCAGGTCGCTGGTGTCCAGAATGGAATACTCGTTGTCCACCAGGCCGAACGGCGGCGGCGGCAATGTGCCGTCCTCGTTCATTTTCACGCGGCGCGGGCCGAGCGCGCCGAGATGCAGCCACACGGATGACGAGCCGGGCCCGCCATTGAAACAAAACGTGACGGGCCGCGCGGCCAGGTTGGTCTGGCCCGCGCGGGTGTAAGCGACGTAAAAGACGGACGCGCGTGAGGTGCCGTCGGGCTTGAGCAGCGGCAACATGCCCGTCTCGGCCACGTACGTCACGCGCTGGCCGGCGATGGTCACGGTGTTGGTCGTGAAGACCGGCTTGTGCGTGGCGTCGGGAATCGTCCCGGCCTCGACTTTCGTGGCCGGCGGCTCGTTGGTCCCGGCGGCGGGTGAATTGGTCGAATTGACTTTGGGCGCATCGGCGGCACGGACAACCACAGCCAGCATCATCAGTGAAATCCAGACGGCTTTTTTCATGGGCGGGTTTTCATTTTCAGTCGGGGAAAATGCGCTTTTGCCCTTTTAAACGCAAGCCGCGTGTCGAACCGCGTGTCGAAGCCGCGTGTCGAACCGTCCGTAATTATGCGGGCAACCCGGAATCCGTCAATCCGCGACCGCTGGCCGGACCCGGTTCAGCCGTCTGGCCTTGATCGTGTTGAATCAGATTCTGCCTTATGGGCGGGTGATCCGCAGCCGGATGAAGCCGGCGGCGGATGAACTGACCGGCGTGTCGTCGTGAACTTGCAGCAGGGTCGGAGTGTTTTGATCCAATGTGGTCCCGTTGGTTGTCCAAACCGTTGTCAGGTTGCCGGTCACTTCGATGAGGAACGTGACATCGGTGGCGTTCGGATTCCGGGGCACGGTCAGACGGAGGTATCCGGTGCTGATGTCGCCGATGACGGGGTTGGCGGCAGGAACCAGCGGATCCAGACCCAGGGCGTATTTAAGCAGGTTGGGCATGCCGTCGCTGGTGGCAATGGCTGTGTCGGTGGCCACCCCGCTGTCGCCGGCGGTTCCGAACCATTGCAACCGCCAAAACTGGATGGGAGTGAGGGCGATGACCGCGGTTGGATCGCTGGCGATATCATTCCCCGTATTGGTTTCACCACCGCCGGAAACAGTTGCGGCGTTGGTCAGGCTGGAAGCAGCGTTGGTGGAAACATTCACAATGATGGTGATGGGCGGATAACCCGCGCCGGGCGCCAGACTTTCAGAACGGGTGCAGGTGAGCGTGCCCAGATCCGTCACCCAACCGGCCCCGCTGATTTCCGTGGCCGTCAGCCCGGCAGGAAGCGCGTCCACCACGCTCACCGGGCCGGCGGTGGGTGCGGTGCCGATGTTGGTAACCGTGACGGTATAGGCATCGCCGCTGTCGCCCTGGGTGAAACTGCCCGAATGAGTCAGGGAAATGGCCAGGTCCGGGAACGAGGTGATGACCGGTGAGATCGTACCCTGGACGGCAAGGTCCAGAGCCGCGCTGTTGGATACGTCGAAGACATACCACGTGCCCGAAGAACCGCCGCCGTAATTGACGATGCGGAAGGTGACGTTGGTGCCCGCGCCGACGTTTTGGAGGGCGGCAATTCCGGTCAGGTTGATCGGGCTTAACGAGGCCCCGCCAGTGGTGCTGACCGGATAGGACAGCGAGGTAATGTTGGTAAACGCTCCTGAACCAATTTGATACTGCAACACACCGCTGGCCGGACCGGTGGCCGAGCGCCGGTAATCGAATTCGCTGATGGCGGCATAGGATACCGTGTAACCGCTTTGGGCCGCAGCGCTGAAGGTGATCACCTGGTTGGAGGCGACAGCTGCGGCGGCATCGGCACCCGTAAAGGCATTGCCTCCCCAAGCCCGCGCGGCGCCGGTGCCGGTGGTGCCAACTCCTGAACCGCGTGTCAGTCCTCCCACCACCAGGTTGGGCGCGTTGGTTGTGGGTGACAGCGGTGAAGGACCATAATTATTGTTGCCACCCGAAAGCCCGCCCACATTCCAGCCGAACAAGGTGGAAACGCTGCCGCCAACCGCGGATGCATTAATGGCGGTGACGTCGTTGGCCAGGTTGTTCGCGGGATTGGCATCACCACCGCCGGCGACCGTGGCGCTGTTGGTGACACTGGCGGGGGCGTTGGAAGAAACGTTGACGGTGACGACAATGGGTGGATAGCTTGCCCCCGCGAACAGGGTGTTGGAACGCGTGCAGGTGAGCGTGCCCAGATCCGTCGTCCAGCCGACCCCGCTGATTGCCGTGGCGGCCAGCCCGTTGGGCAGCGCATCAACCACGGTGACCGTGCCGGTCGAGGCCAGATCGCCGGCATTGGTGATTGTAATGGTGTAGGTATCGCCGGTGTCGCGCTGGGAAAAGTTGCCGAAATGGGTTGTGGTGACCGCCAGATCAACGGTTGAACCGGTCACGGTAAAATCGTTGGAACTGACAATGGTGCCCGTGGGGGTCGTGACGCTGATTTGGCCGGCGGTGGAATCGGCGGGCACCGTGGCGGTGATCTGGGCGCCCGAATTCACGTTATAGGCCGCGCTCACACCGTCGAACGTGACCTCCGAGGCGGAACTGAAGTTCGTGCCGCTGACAATGACCATGGCGCCGACGGCGCCACTCGCCGGGGAAAAGCCGGTGATACCCGGCGGCGCATTGTTCTGGCCATCCACCTTGTTGCGGAGCGCGGAGGCAATGTCCGGCGACAGGGCGGTGAAGAACGCAAAACCGGTATCCACTTCGATCTGTCTGGCGGAGGTGATGTAATTCTGCCAGGCGCTGCTTACGGAATTGCTGTTGGGAATCTTCAAGGAAATCACCCGGGTGGCCGCGGTAATCCGGCTTAACGCCGTACCGTCGCCGGGCGGAACCACCACGACAATTTTCCAGGTATAAGCGGGAGTATAAACCCTTTGACTGGGCTGAATCAGCGAACCATCAAAGCCGCTGGGGCCGCAAATGATCATTAATTCATCGCCGGATTGCGCCAGCGTTCGGCAATAATCTTCGAAGTTTCCCCATACGCCCTCATTATTACTGGGCGCCTGCGGGATGATGTTCGACATCAAAAAGACCAGCGCGTTATCCGTGTTAGTATCCGTCCGGTCAGCCGAGGGACACATGTGGCCGCGGTCATAGCCCGATCCGCCATAGTCGGTGGGGGTCACTTCGTAAAAACCCGGGGGCAGGCTCGTATCGGCAATGAAATCCGGGGAGCGTCCGCTGGAGCCGAGGTCGCTGGCGGTCAGGTCCCAGCTCACCCAGTTGGGTTCGCCCAGAGTATCGCTGTAATCAATGGTCTCGACCGTGCGCTGAATCAGGTAATGATCGTGATTGTTGGGGTCGGCGGTGGCGCCGCTGGGGTTGCCCAATTGCATCTGATTTGTGGCGCCAATGACGGCTCTTGCCTGCGGGATGGTGGCGGACAGCGCCAATGCGCCCATCAGAACCAGAAACAAATATCGTGCGGAGCGCTTGAAAGCGGTTTTATTCAGATTGTGTGACCTTTCCATGAAGGATTGACGCGAAATGTTTGCTGCCGGGTGGCGAGACTTGGAAAATCAGGCAAAGGTTGATTCAAGTCGCCTATGCCACACAATAAAATCACGGATGGAGACTGCGGGCGCGCATGACGGGGGGCGGAGAAAATTAAAAACGTGTTATGGGGGTCCGGCAATGCGACCGGGTCTGTCTGCGGGCTTGCGGTTCCATCGTTCGCCGGCAAGTCGAATATTTGCGCCTGCGTTCCGCCGCCCATCAAAACCCGCGCCGACACCGGGTGCGTCGAAATAATCGCGGCGATGATTCCAAAAACAACCCCCCATTTTTGCCATCCCAATCCCCAATACAACCGGGATTTTTTCAAAGCTTAAATAATTCTAGGATAGATCATTGTTCCTATGCTAACAATCGCTCGCCGGAGGCAATTGTCGAGCCAATTCTTTGGCGCGGCCGCTCAAACAACGCGACCGGGCACTCCTATTGTAGCGGCAACCATCCTTGGCTGCCGTATCGCCCAGCTTCCAGCCGGGTGGCCGGATTTTGTTTTGCGTCGGGGGAAATGCGCTTTCGTCCTCTTGAACGCAAGTCGTGTGTCGGGCGGGTTACGGTTTTGTGAATTGTGTGAAGATGTGAACAACTTTTGCGGGAAGTGCTTGCCAGCGATTGAAATCTGTGCGAAAACCGTACGATAAGCAGGGTTGGTGAGTCTGAGTCGGAATGTAAACGGAAGCGGTTGGGTTTTGTCAGAGATATGAAGAAACGTGAAAGCAGCGGGATGGTTCGCGGAAGAGTTTTGCCGGATATTGATTCCCGGCAAGGGCGGCAAAACCTGTTTCAATTGTTTCCCAAATGTTACGCAAGCCCGGCGCGTTTGGTGTAAGATTCAACCGCAAACGTAAACATGCCTGAAACTCAAATATAAATCAGCCAGCCAGAGACAAAATTCTAACAAGAACGACCTATGAAAAAAACAACAACCTTAATAACAACCTTTGTCATCCTTTCATTTTTTGCCGCCATATCAATGCGTGCAGCTGTAATCTGGCAGGATACATTCAACTACGCCGATGGCGCGATCATCACCAACTCCATCATTGGCCCCGGCACAAACTCCGTCTGGCTCAGGCACAGCGGCTCCGCCAATCCGAGTGATGCCATTGTGAAAAACCACCGGTTGGAAAACTCGTTCTCCGGTACCGGCGGCCGCCAGGACGACGTGCGTAGAACTTTTAACAGCTACACCAACGGTCCCGCAATTCCGGTTTATGCAAGTTTCATTGTGAATTGCACCAGCCTGCCTAATGCCGCCGGAACGTATTTCGCCCATTTTACGACGAACAACCCGACTGCAGGATTTTGCGGCAGGGTTTATGCCCTTGTCGGTACGAATCTCTGCCAGCCAGGCACCTATCGTCTGGCCATTTCCGGTATGAGCAGCACTGCCCCCAACCCCCAGATTTACCCGGTTGATCTTGCCACGAATCAAGACTATCAGGTGGTTGTCGGATGGGATCCGGCGGTTAACTGGCAGGCGACGCTTTGGGTCAACCCGATTTCTTCGTCAAGCTACTCAACCCTCAGCGGTGACCTTGCCACCCAGCCTAGTACTGTGTGCTATTTAGCGTTCAGGCAGGCATCGTCATTTGGCAGCTGGTTCGCCACGATAAGCAACGCGGTGACGGCAACCACGTTCGATGAGGCGGCGACCAACGTCTGGGCGACCAACGCTGTGCCACCCAGTATTGTCTATCAACCCATAGTAGGGGTCACCAACTTTGTCGGCGCTACATTCTCCCTGGCGGCGGTGGCCACGGGCCAGGGATTGGGCGACCTGACCTACCGGTGGCAGCAAAATGGCGTTGACCGTCCCGGCGCCACTGCGAACATTCTGAACATCTCCAGCGCAGTGACGGGTGACAGCGGCAATTACACGCTGATTGTAACCACTCCTTACGGGCTGACCGCCACCAGTTCCGTTGCCAAAGTGCTGATCAGCACAGCGCCGGTTCCGCCGTCGTTTGTGACCCAACCGGGAAGCCAGACCCTCTATAGAGGGCAAAACGTCATTCTTACAACCACGGTGGTCAGTCCGGGCAATGTCACCTTTACCTGGTATTCCAACAATGTCGTGACCACCGCCGGTGTGAGCTCTTCCGGCGACACCTCCACTTTGGAACTCGATAATGCCGTGACCAACTATTCGGCTACGTACAAGGTTGCCGCGACCAATGATGTTATTACCACCAGCGGCGTCGTCAGCACCAATGCCGTGGTTATGGTCCTGAATCCACAGGCAGTTACCATAGCTTACCTGCGTTCATTGCAGGACTCGGCCAATGGTTATTTGCCCACGAACACGACCACGCCTTTTCAAGTTACCGGCATTATTACCACCTATACCAATACCACCACCGGCGATACGGCCTCTTACTATTTGCAGGATGGCACGGCGGGCATCAACATCTTCGCCACGTTCGGTTCGACTTTCCGCCCGCAACTGGGTGATGTCGTCACCTACGTCGGGGTGATGTCATCCTACGCCACCGGGCTGGAACTCTACGCCGACACGACCACGCGTCCCTACACCTCTTACGTGGTTTTGAGCAACAATATTGCCGGGTTGCCGACGCCATTACCCGTATCATTTGACGTCACCAACAACCTCGACAATATGAATTACAACATCGCCGGTTTGCTGGTGAAGCTTTCCGACGTTTATTTCGGCACCAATGCCGGGACGATCATTACCAATCATATAATTACCGTCACCAATTCGGCCGGGAAGACATTCGCACTTCAAACCTTCGCCCTGGATCAGGACACGTTGGGTCAGACCTTCCCCGCTTACGCCTATAGCGTCAGCGGAGTGATGTATGGCTTTAACACGAACTTCACCCTTGCCGTCACCCGGTTCGCCGACATTGTGACGACCGCCCCACCGCCGGTCATTCTGAATCTGGGTTATGCGGGAGGAATCCTTACCTTTACCTGGAGCGATTCCTCGTACGTCCTGCAGTCGTCAGCCAACGTCACCGGAACTTACTCAACCATCACCGGTGCCAGCAGCGGTTTCACCACCAATACCACGACTCATTCGACGCTGTTCTACCGCTTGTATCGTCCGTAACCGTCAGGCGAAAAATTCCAGGGGCGACCAGCAATGGCCGCCCTTTTTATGTCCGGTTGAAATCGGAACCTGTATCCGAAGCCTCCGCAAGGGACGAAGTGACAAATTTCATGGGCTGGAACAAAAACGCGCCAGCCGTTTGGACGGCAATGGTCTGCCACCGCTTTTCAAGCAAACCATTGACATGACTCAGGGGTCGCACTTGACTGACACAACGACGCGTATACCGTTTGGCTCAAAATTCCATGAGCCGACGATCAAAAGTCAAACTTCGCGGTGAAGTTGGAGCGGCGTATTCCAGTCCCATGGTCAGCCGGAGCGGCAACCCATCCCAACTGGACGTCCAACCCCGCCCTCGCTGGCTGACTGCGGCGGTTTGCCTTTTCCTGGCGCTGGCGGTGTGGGCCGTTTTCGGCCAGACCATACACTACGAATTCACCAACTACGACGATGATGACCAGGTTTACGAACACCCGGTGGTCAAAGACGGCCTGAGTTGGCAGGGAATCGTTTGGGTATTCACCCACAGCGATGATGGCCATTGGATTCCGCTGAACAAAATCTCCCATATGCTGGATTGTCAGTTCTACGGACTAAAGCCCGGCGGGCATCATCTGACGAACGTTCTGCTCCATGCCGCAGCAGCGATTCTTCTGTTCCTGGTTTTGCGACGGATGACCGCAGCCATCTGGCCCAGCGCCTTTGTGGCCGCCGTGTTTGCCATTCATCCGCTGCGGGTGGAATCGGTGGCATGGGTGACGGAGCGCAAAGATGTGTTGAGCGGTTTTTTTTTCATGCTGACACTTTGGGCCTATGCCCGCTACGTCCAAAAAACAGAAATCAGAGGCTGGCCGTCACCGATGAGAACGTTGTTTTATATCCGCCAACCTCTGACCTCGATTGATTATTGGATTGCACTGCTGTTTTTCGCCTGCGGGCTGTTGTCAAAAGCAATGGTGGCGACTCTGCCGCTGCTGCTGTTGCTGCTGGATTACTGGCCGCTCAATCGTTTCTTGCGACCGGAGCCCGCGGCTGCGATGGACAGGCAGAAACGGTTGTCTGTTTTTAAGCGGCTGATTCTCGAAAAAATCCCGTTTTTGGGGCTGATCGTTGCCGTGGGCATGGGGCTGCTTTTCTCCCGGGATAGAAACAACGTGGTGGTTGCTGTGGCTTTGCAGGCCGGCCGTGGACTGGTACCCCATAGGGATTTGAGTCCGATGGTGCGGATGGGGCACGCCTTGTTGACACCCCTGGTCTATTTGAAGCAAATGTTCTTTCCGGCAGGGCTGGCCGTATTTTCCCCTCCCGGCCAAAATGTTCCGTGTTTGGAAATGTTTATGGCAGTAATATTGTTGATGGCTGTTTCAGTGGTGGTTCTGGTCCGGCGACGGAAGCAACCTTATCTTGTGACAGGCTGGTTTTGGTATCTGGTCATGCTTGCGCCAATATTAATACTGATCCAGCAAGGCGCTGAATTGCGCTCTGATCGCTACACCTACCTGCCCCAAATCGGGTTGTATATCCTGGTGGCCTGGGGGGCGGCGGATCTGTTCGGCCACTGGCGTTACCGGTGCGCCCTGCTGGGGTCCACTGCCGCCGCCGTTCTCGCCTGCCTCCTGGTGGGCGCTTATGTCCAAACCGGGTACTGGAAGAACAGTATTTCCCTTTGGACGCACACGCTGGCTTGCGCGTCAGAAAATCCGAAAGCCCACAATAATTTTGGCAGCGCGCTGGCCATCCAGGGGAAGTGGAATGAAGCCATGCAACATTACGAGCAGGCGCTCCGACTGAACCCGGATTATGCCGACGCCCACATTAATTTAGGCGCTGCGCTGGCCAGGCAGGGGAAATTGGCTGAAGCCATTGAACATTACGAGCGGGCGCTTCAGATCCACCCGGAGGATGCGGGTGCCTGCAATAACCTGGGTTTTGTACTGGCCGCCCAAGGAAAGCGGGAGCAGGCCATTGAATATTACGAACGGGCGCTCCAACTCAAACCGGATTCTGTTGACGCCCACTTTAATTTGGGCAACGCGCTGGCCGCCCAAGGGAATTTGGCTCAAGCCATTGAACATTACGAGCAGGCGCTCCAGCTCAAACCGGATTATGCCGACGCCCACAATAATTTAGGCAATGCGTTGGCCCGGCAAGGGAAGTTGGGTGAAGCCATAAAACATTACAATCGGGCACTCCAACTCAAACCGGATTATGCCGACGCCCACGTTAATCTAGGCGGCGCGCTGGCCACCCAGGGGAATTTGGCTGAAGCCATGCAACATTACGAACGGGCGCTCCAGCTCAAACCGGATGATGCCTATGCCCACTATAATTGGGGCGACGCGCTGACCACACAAGGGAAGTTGGCTGAAGCCGTTCAACATTTCCAGCAAGCCTTGACCTTGGCTACAGCCCGGGGCGATACCGCGCTGGCGGACACCATCCGCACCCGGCTCGAGTCTTATCAATCGGCTTTGCCCCGGCCGCAAACACCATAGCGGAATTTCCTTCGACCGCCAGATCCCCGATGCTGCTGGCTTTGGGTCTTGCCCTTCTACAATGTTATCTCCCAACGCCGTCGCGGCCTGCGAAGATTTACCCGGAGCGCGGCCAGCCATGTCCGCGAGAAGCTGGCGTTGGGAAGGAAACACGCGGACAAAACTGTCCGCACTCCCCGGGTTGCGGCGGTGCCGCGCTGTGCCATTGCCTTGATTTCTGTAGTTTTGCCAATTTTGAAGCTTGGAATTTTAAAATGCTCACGGGTCGCGCCATGGTTCAGACCGCTGGAAATGTTCCAGCATCAATTGGCATTCGTTCACAAGCTCTTGCTTGTGCGCGGCAATGGCCAGACCCTTCGCCGTTTGCAGGGTGCTTATGGCCTCTTCAAACTTGCCGGTTTCAGCATAAGCGGCGGCGAGCGTTTTCAATTTCGCCGGGTCCTGCCAGCCGGTCAATTCGCAGGCCCGACCGGACATCTTGACCGCTTCCGTCCCGTTGCGAAAATCCGGATTGGCATCGGTGCTCAAAATCCAGGCGAGGCCGTCGAGAGCGTCGGGAAAATCAGGTTGTATCAGGAGGGCGCTGGCATATTGGCCCATGGCCTCGCGCGTCCTTTTCAAATGGACGAGCGCCACGGCGAATGCCTGGTGCGCGTTCGGATCGTTCGGATGATTGCCCATGGTCTTCATGAAAAGTCCGGCGGCTTCGTTCCATTGTTGCTGCTGGTTGAGCGCCAGGGCTAGGTTGAATTCGGTCTCGGCATTCCCAGGCTTGAGCCGCAGGGCCTCGCGCAGATGACGAGTGCCTTCAACCAGGCTGCCTTTTTGGATCAGCAGTATTCCGAGGTTGTTGTGGGCCAGCGCCAGTTTCGGGTCTATTGCCAGGGCGGCGTGGTAATGTTCGATGGCGGCGTCAATCCGGCCCTGAGTGTGAAAAATACGGGCGAGGTTGTTGTGGGTGACGGCAGAATCGGGATTCAGTTTCAGCGCGGCAGCGTAATGCGCTATCGCCTCGTCATATTTTTTTTGTTTGCCCAGTGCAATGCCCATGAAGATGTGCGTCTGTTCCTGCGTGGGCCGGAACCAAAGGGCTTTTTGATACTCGGCTACTGCTTCATCCAGCTTGCCTTGCTCATCCAGCGCATTCCCCAGAAAAAAATGCGCCTCGGGAAAAGCCGGCTGATAGCGCAAGGCCGTCTGATAATACTCCACGGCTTCATCCAATTTGCCTTCCTTGGCGAGCTGGCTGCCCAGAATGGTAACCGCCATGTAATTCTGCGATGTGACTTTGTCCGCGTGCTCAAACAGGATGCGGGTGTCTTTCCAATAACGGAGTTGTGACGAAGTGGCCGCCAGCAACCCAACCGCCACAATCATAGACGCGCTTTGTAAAACCAGCCGGCTTTTGATGCCTTCAAACGCGAACCAGACCATCGGCACGAACAAGCCGATCAACGGAAGGTAGGTGTAACGGTCGGCCCAAGCCTGATCGCCAACCTGCACCAGCCCGATGACCGGCACGAGTGTGCCAAGATACCATAGCCAGCCCGCCAGGAAGTAAGGCCGGCGACGCCAATTTGTTATCGCGAGCAAAGTCGTCAACCCCAGCACGATGACGGCGCAGGTGATGGTCAACGCCGGGAGGTGGATTTGATAGGGATAATAAACGGCCAGGTTTCGCGGGACAAACATCGCGACCAGATAATGATTGTAAGCCGCCAGCACATGGGCGATGCGCTGGGAAACCGGCAGCCCGGCGGTTGAGACAATCGCGAGTTCCTGCGCGCCCAGTGTCAGCACGCAGGCGATGGCGCTCAAGGCCAGGAATGGAACTTTCTCCAGGGCCAGTTGCCGCCACGATTTCGGCGCAAAACGAAGCGGGGGCTTTCCCGGCTGGCGGCGGGCAAACTCTGAAATCCGGTTCAGCGGCCAGTAATCCAGCAGCATCAACACGAACGGCAGGGTCACGCCCATCGGTTTTGCCATCAGGCAGAGACCAAATGCGCCGAGCGTGAAAAGATAACGGGCGATGGAAGGTTGCGCGGCATGACGGACGTAGAACCACAGTGTCAGCATCCAGAAAAAAGCGCAGAGCACGTCTTTTCGTTCGGCGACCCAGGCCACGGATTCGACGTGGAGCGGATGCCAGGCAAAAAGCGCCGCCACCGCCGCGCTGCGCCACATCCGGTTCGTCATCCGGTTCAGAACTGAAAACAAGAGCAGCGTGCTGGCGACGTGCAACAGGACATTGGTCAGGTGATGGCCACCGGCGCTTGCGCCATAAAGCTGGCAATCAACCATGTGCGACAGCCAGGCCAGCGGATGCCAGTTGCCCGCGTGAAAACCGAAAGCCCAGACCAAACCTGTCCACGTTAAACCCGTCTGCACACGTGGATTATCCGTCACATATTGCTGGTCATCATACGCGACAAAATCATGGTTGAGTGCCGGCAGATACACGGCCAGCGTGATTAGGGCCAGCCCGCCGCATATGAGGCATCGGTTCAGGAATTGTGGATCGCGCATCCGCATGGCGCCAGCATGATGCGGAGGGCTGGTGTTTTTTCAATGGCAAAGGCAAAAATCCAGGAATTGTCTTAAGCTGTTCTCAACCCTTGATTTTTTCCATGCAAATGAAATATTACAAATGAAATATTACAGTTGAATGCAAGTGGCGCGTCGGGCAGGTTACGGTTTTGTGAATTGTGTGAAAATGTGAACAACTTTTGCGGGAAGTGCTTGCCAACGAAAGCAATTAGTGAGAAAACGCTTTCGTCGTCAACCCTGACCGGTTCGCGCGCAAGACGTGAGTTCGTCCCGATCTTGCCGGCAGCATGAGCAAGTTTATGTTTGAAAGCAGCAAAACGGTTCGCCAAAGCATCTTCGCGGATTCTTGTTTCCGCCCAACCCGGCGGGCTTTCACGTTGATCGAGCTGCTGGTCGTCATTGCCATCATCGCCATTCTCGCCGCGCTGCTCCTGCCGGCGCTGAGCAAGGCCAAAGACAGGGCAAAGCTCATTTCCTGCACCTCCAATCTGCGGCAGTGGGGAATGGCCATACGAATGTATATTGACGATAACGGTGACCGCATTCCCCGCGATGGAATGGATACCTCAGGCCAGTATCCCGGCAGCAATGGCGCGGAGAACGATTTGAATGCGTGGTTTAATTTATTACCAGCCTATATGGGGGAGAAAAACCTGAAAGATTATTTTCCGCCTGCTGTTGCTCTTCCTGGCAATCCGCTCCTGCGCGCGGAGTTGGTTCCCTTTCCCGGCAGCAAAGGAAAAATCTGGCATTGTCCATCGGCCTTTATGTCTGGAAGCACGATAATGAATGTTCTATCCGGGAATGGTGTGGATGGTTTCTTCAGTTATGACATGAATCTTGACCTGAAAATTGATCCGACCATTGCAGATGATTCGACAAGGATGAAATATCCTGACATGCCCAAGGCGACTACATTTGGACAGCCGGTTGCGACGGTCTTCATGTTTGATTGCGCCTTCGATCCGATCACTGAAGTCGTCAATGCCTCACCCGCCTACAACTCCGTCAACCCGGCCAATCGCCGGAACAACTTCGCCGCGCGCCACAATCAGGGCGGCGTGATTAACTTCTTTGACGGTCATTCCCAGTATTACAAAACCAATTACGTTAAAAGCACCAATTCCGGCGGCAGCACCAGCGCTACTCAGGAACCCCTGTTGCCTGACATTATCTGGAATCCGCCGTATCGCGCGCACCATTGACTCTTTCACAGCGCGGTTGAGCAATTTCTCTTCGGAGGGGCGAATTACACAAGCCCCCAATTTCAGAGGCATTCCATGAGTCAGGCGTTTGTAGAACTCGCCCCTCCGATATTTTTGAGACAGTCTCTTTTTGTTTGACCCGAAACAAGCAGTCATTCGCCGATGATTTTCACCAGCACGCGCTTGCGGCGGCGGCCATCAAACTCGCCGTAAAAAATCTGTTCCCACGGGCCGAGATCCAGTTTGCCTTTCGTGATGGCCACAACGACTTCGCGGCCCATGACCTGGCGTTTCATGTGCGCGTCCGCGTTGTCCTCGCCGGTGCGGTTGTGCTGGTATTGCGATGTCGGCTCATGCGGCGCGAGTTTTTCCAGCCACACGTCATAGTCGTGCAGCAAGCCATCCTCGGCGTCGTTGATGTAAACACTGGCGGTGATGTGCATGGCGTTGACGAGGCAAAGGCCCTCCTGCACGCCGCTCTTGCGGACCAGTTGCTCAATCGTGCCGGTGATGTTGAGGTAATCGCGCCGATGTGGCGTTTCAAACCAGAGATGTTCGGTCAGGCTTTTCATCCGCCGCCTCCCGCCGTCAAATCGCCGCCGCCACCAAATCGCCGACTTCACGCGTGCCGTGGCCCATTTTGCCGGCGGCGAGCGACTTGATCTTGGTGTTAATGGTCTTCACGACGGCGTCTTCGATGGCCGCGCCGGCTTTGGCTTCGCCGAGGAAATCGAGCATCATTCCGGCGGCGTTGATGGCCGCGAGCGGGTTGATGACGTTCAGGCCGGTGTATTTCGGCGCGCTGCCGCCCATCGGCTCGAACATGCTCGTGCCTTCGGGATTGATGTTGCCGCCGGCGGCGATGCCCAAACCACCCTGAATCATCGCGGCCAGGTCGGTGATAATGTCGCCGAACAGGTTGTCGGTGACGATCACGTCGAACCACTCGGGATTTTTGATGAACCACATGCACGTGGCGTCCACGTGCGCGTAATCGCGCTTCACCGCCGGATATTTCGCGCCGACCTCATGGAACGCGCGTTCCCACAAATCGAACGCGTACGTGAGCACGTTGGTCTTGCCGCAAAGCGTGAGTTGCGCGGTTTTGCCCGCCTGGAGGTCCTCCGTTTTGAGGCTTTTCCACGGCTTGCCACCGCGGCGTTTTTTCGCCAGCTCAAAGGCGTATTTCAGGCAGCGTTCCACGCCACGCCGCGTGTTCACTGATTCCTGAATGGCCACTTCATTCGGCGTGCCCTTGAACACAAAACCGCCCGCGCCGATGTAAAGACCCTCGTTGTTTTCGCGCACGACGACGAAATCAATATGCTCCGGCCCCTTGTCCTTGAGCGGACAATCGGCGGCGCGGTACAGTTTCACCGGGCGCAAATTGATGTATTGCTCCAACTCGAAACGGAGGCGCAGCAGGATGCCCTTTTCGAGGATGCCCGGCTTGACCTGCGGATGGCCCACCGCGCCAAGAAAAATCGCCTTGTACTTGCGCAGCTCGTCCACCGCGTTGTCGGGCAGCACCTCGCCTGTCTTCAGATAACGGTCGCCGCCAAAATCGTAAGGATGCCAGTTGATCTTGAAACCGAATTTTTGGGCCGCGGCCTCGGACACTTTGAGGGCCTCGCGGGCGACTTCCGGCCCCGTGCCGTCGCCGCCGATGACTGCAATATTGTAGGTTTTCATAAATTATTGTCTTCACCCCGAAAGCTTTCGGGGCGGAAATTGTAAGCCTAACATTTTTTAACCCGGTCGCAATGGAATTTTGCACAACGGTTTAATCCGCGGCGCAATTTGACACGGCCGCCATTTTCTCCCAGGAGCGGGCCGGGGTGAGGTGGTGCCAATAATTTTCAAGCTCAAATCCCATCGCCCCGGCCCTTTCCATGAGCCGGCGGGCGGAACCGCATTCAAAACTTTGCTTCACCTGCATCAAAGTTTTGTCATCTGATTGCAGGGCAAATACTTGTAAAAACACATTTTGCAGCTAGCAGAGGTAACATCGAAACCGGTTCATGGCCCCGATGCGCGTCCATTGTTGGAGGTCGAAGCTCCCCAGGAACTGCGCCCCGGTTCAGGGGTTCAATGCGCGATATTTCGTTTCGGGGAATTCTCTCCCCGCTCGGGCGGGGCGAGGGAGTCGGCAGCGGTGCCATGTGCGCCCTTAATCCGCTTGCTTCAAATGCGTTTAGGTTTTTCAATCAAGGAACGATGTCCGCCAAATCAAAACGTCTGATCGCCATTCTGACCGTCGGCGTCATCTTGGTTGGATCCCAAAATCCGCCGGCCGGCTAAAATAATATGCCTGAGATTTTGCCCTATAAAGTCGCCACGCTGTTGTATTGCTTCAGCGAGCGCGATGAAGTGCTCCTGCTCGAGCGCGCGCAGGAGCCGAATCGCCACTTGTGGAGTCCCTGCGGCGGGAAATTGAAAATGGACATCGGCGAATCGCCCTACATCTGCGCCTGCCGCGAAGCGCATGAAGAAACCGGCCTGTCGCTGCGCCCTGAAGATCTGCATCTGACCGGCCTGGTCAGCGAACACGGTTTCCAGGGCCAGGCGCACTGGCTGATGTTTTTGTTCGAGGTCAAACCGCGCCTGAAATCATTGCCGCCCGACCATGCCGAGGGGCGTTTTCAATTTTTCACCCGCCCCGCGCTCGAGGGTTTGAACCTGCCGCAGACCGACCGCGAGCAAATCTGGCCGTGGTTCTGGCGGCATCGCGGCGGATTTTTCGCGGCGCATTGCCATTGCCACCCCGACGGGCGCAATGACTGGACGCTCGAGGAAGCATTTGGGGAAACATCCAACATTCAACATCCAACATCGAACATCCAATGTTGAAGCAATCGGCCATTTCATTGGTTGTTGGGAGTTCGATGTTGGATGTTCGATGTTGAAAACTTGTATGAGCGACGAACCCGTCATTGATTTGCACAGCGACGATTATTTCATGCGCGAGGCCTTGCGGCAGGCGGAGCGCGCTTATGAAGCGGACGAGGTGCCCGTGGGCGCGGTCATCGTTCGCGAGGGGCGAATCATCGCGCGGGCCTTCAACCAGGTGGAACAGCTCAAGGACGCCACGGCGCACGCCGAGATGCTCGCGCTCACGCAGGCGGAGGAAACCGTCGGGGACTGGCGGCTGACGGACTGCACGCTTTACGTGACCAAGGAGCCGTGCCCGATGTGCGCGGGCGCGATGGTGCATACCCGGCTGGCGCGCGTGGTGTTCGGCGCCAGCGATCCCAAAGGCGGCGCAGCGGGCGGGGCGCTGAACCTGCTGCAATTCCCCACGCTGAATCACCGCTGTGAAATCACAGGCGGCATCCGGGAAGCGGATTGCCGGGGGTTGTTGCAAATTTTTTTCGCCCGGCAGCGGCTTTCGGAAAAGTCAGAAAAGAAAAACGGCAATGATGATCCCGACAGCTCCGGTCGCAACCTTTGATTCGTTCAGGAGGAGTTCACGGTTGAAAACAAAACAAGGCACCCTTGCGGATGCCTTGTTGTTGTGTGAAACAGTAAAATTCAGACGGGGCTTACTGAGTTGCTCCTTGCGGGAAATTATAGTACGGAGACTGGGTGGACGCGCCGTTGGTGGCGGTGCCCAAGGCCGTCTGCAACCCGGCAACAGTTGTCTGTTGGGCGCTGCCATCGGCCATTCCGAGGTTGCCAACTCTCAAATGCATATCAACGGAAGTCCACGCCCACCAGGCGGTACTAGTCCATATCACGCCGAGTACGTTGGTTGTTTGCGCGGGGACATTTGCGGAACCAATTGTTCCAACATTCCGGTCGCCGTCCAAAATCATCTGCGGATAGGTTTCAGCCGCATCGCCACAGACAAAGTAGCTCATATTTTGATTGTCGTTGGCCAAAGCCGTAAAGTTGGTTGTGGCACTCCGAACGCTGTCAGACGGACAAAACAAAATTTTGGGCGTGCTCAATTCATTGGACATGACGACAAACACGTTGGTGAGGCCATATCCGGCCGTAGGCGTGCCACCGGTATTGCCTTGCGTATAAACTTTCTCCTTGGCGCCGTTGTAAAGCGTGCTGACCGCCATGGGATATCTGTCGCCATTGTCACCTTCCCACAGGCGGAAGCCAATGCCCACTTGTTTGATGTTGCTGACGCAATTGATGCGTTGGGCCTTGCGCTTGGCGGCGGCGAGCGCCGGCAGCAAGAGGGCCGCGAGAATGGCAATGATGGCGATCACGACGAGCAGCTCGATCAGCGTGAAGGCCTTGTTCTGTTTCAGAATTCTTTTCATACGTTCAATAAGTTTTTTGGTTTTTGTTCGTTGGCTGACGGTTCGTCGACTTTCGCAAACCAATCGCACGCGCCGTCAACATCAGTCTGAAAAACATTTAGCAATGCCGATGCCAACCCGTTTTCCCCGCCCAATGCCAATAAACCCGGGGGTAAATTTTTTGGCGAAGGCGTTTTGCGTGAAATTTTCACGCATTGCGCGCAAAGTTCACGCGCCCAGCCGCCCTGAAACCGGTCAAAATCTCATTTACAGCGCCGCGCGCATCGCAAACACTGACCAACCCTATGGCCGAGCCAAACGAAAACGTCTTGATGGAAAAAATCGTGTCGCTGTGCAAGCGGCGTGGTTTCATTTTTCAATCCTCCGAAATTTATGGTGGCATTAATGGATTTTGGGACTATGGCCCGCTCGGCGCCGAACTCAAGCGCAACGTCAAGGAACTCTGGTGGAACACCATGACCCGCCAGCGGGACGACGTCGCCGGCCTCGAAGCCACCATCATCATGTCGCCGAAAATCTGGCAGGCGAGCGGCCACGTGGACACCTTCAGCGATCCGATGGTTGATTGCAAAACGTGCAAAGGGCGTTTCCGCGCCGATCAGACCAATGAAATCCCCTGCCCGCAAAAGCCCAGCAAGATGGTTTCTGAATGCCATGGGGAGAAGACCGCGCCGCGGGCGTTCAACCTGATGTTCCAAACCCACGTTGGCCCGGTGCAGGATGAATCGGCGATTGCCTACCTCCGCCCCGAAACCGCCCAGGCCATCTTCGCGCAGTTCAAGAATGTGCTCGAAACGTCGCGGCAGCGCGTCCCGTTTGGCATCGCGCAGGTGGGCAAGGCGTTCCGCAACGAGGTCACGCCGCGCAATTTCACCTTCCGTTCGCGCGAGTTCGAGCAGATGGAACTGGAATTTTTCATCAAGCCGGACGAGGTGATTGAAGCCATTCACGGCTCGGTGGCAATGCTCGAAGCCCCGGACCCCAAATCTAAGACGCCAGACCCGCAACCCAACTGGGGCTGGCAGGCGTGGCATCAATACTGGGTCGAGGAGCGCGTGCGCTTTTACGAAGGCATCGGGCTGGACCGTTCGACGCTTGGTTTTCACCGGCAGACGCCGGCGGAGCTCGCGCATTACGCGCGGGCTTGCACGGACATTTTGTTCAAATTTCCATTCAGCAAAAGGGACGCGAGTGGCAACGTTGCCGGCGACGAACTGGAAGGCATTGCCGCGCGCAGCGATTTTGATTTGAGCCAGCACGCGCGTTTCTCCGGCAAGCCGATGGGCGTGTTTGACGAGGAACTCCGCGCCGCTTGGGGCAAGTTGCCCAAGGAAAAAGCGGACGGCCTCTGGCGGCGCTATTACGAGAACCGGAAAAAATATCTGGTCAAAATGGGCGTCGCGGAAGAACAGGCTTCAAAAGACGCCACCAATGACGCGAACGGCCTCGCCAAAGGCCAATATGTTCCTCATGTCATTGAACCGTCGGCGGGTGTGGATCGGCTTGTTCTGGCTTTGATTGCCAACGCCTACAGTGAAGTCACCAAGACCGACGACAAGGGCAAAAGCGAGACGACCGTGGTGATGAAATTTCATCCGCGAGTCGCGCCGGTCAAGGTTGGCGTGATGCCGTTGCTCAAAAACAAGCCGGAGCTGGTGAAGAAGGCGCAGGAAGTCCGCGACCGGTTGCGTCCGTGGATGAATGTATTTTACGACGACGGCGGTTCGATTGGCCGTCGTTACGCGCGCCAGGACGAGGCGGGCACGCCGTTTTGTGTGACGATTGATTTTGACACGCTCGGGGAAAAGCCGGAGCTGCTGAACACGGTGACGATTCGTCACCGCGACGACAGCAAACAGGAGCGCATTGCCAGCAGTGAATTGTTAAACTGGTTGTTACCGAAGGTCCGCTGATGGCCGAAAGCGCAAAAAAAACGACAAATCCCAGGAAGCGTGCTCCCACGCTCTATCTCATCATCACCGGCAAATTAATCAAGGGCGTGCTGTCATTGCTGCTGGCATTGGGTGTTTACAAAATGACGGGTGCCGGTCTTTCGGATTTGTTCGACCGCCTGGTGCATTGGGTGCATCTCGATCCTGAAAACCGGTTTCTCTCAGACATCGGCGACCGGCTGGATCAAATCACCCCGGCCAATGTGCGTTGGGTCATCGTTTGCACATTTATATACAGCCTGATTTCATTCGCCGAAGGCTTCGGCTTGATTTTTCGAGCGCCCTGGGCCGGGTGGCTGGCGATTGGCCAATCGGCATTTTTTATTCCCATTGAAGTGCGTGAAGTGGTCATCCGGCCGCATTGGTTCGTGTTCGGTGTGCTGGCCTTCAACGTGCTGATCGTCTGGTATCTTTACGCCAACCGGAGCTGGCTGTTCCGGCATCATCATTAATTTTTCCCCGCGTGACCGCCCGAACGGCTTGTGGCCGCGCCGGCGGCGGCGGTCACCTGCCGCCGCTCCGATAAATTTGCTGTGACCATCCGCCCAAAGCGCATATTATTTGATTGTGACGATTACCGAAGCAATTCAACTGCTGGAAAAGTTCCGCGCGGGGGGTGTGGGCCGCGGCCAGGTCTTGCGGGCATTCCAGGCCGCGCCGGTGGCCGATCTCGGCTTCGCGCAGGTGGACACGCACCGGGCGCTCCGCAAAGGTTTCCCCGAAGTCATTTTCGGCGGCGGCAAAACGCCGGAACAGGTCGTCAAAATAGCCGCGAAAATCCTGACGGCCGAATCGCGCGTGCTCATCACGCGGGTTACCGACGCCCATGCCCGCGCATTGCGCAAAAAATTCAAGCCGGCCGTTCATCACCAGCTTGCCCGCTGCGTGACCATCGAGAAAAAACCTCTGGCCAGGCGGCCTGGAACCATCGGGGTCATTTGCGCCGGCACCAGTGATTTGCCCGTGGCGGAGGAAGCGGCGGTGACGGCGGAAATCATGGGCAACCGGGTCGAGCGGATTTACGATGTGGGGGTTGCCGGTCTGCATCGCCTGCTGGCGAAATCGGGAAACCTCCAGCGAGCGAACGTGCTCATCGTCGTCGCCGGCATGGAAGGCGCGCTGCCGAGTGTCGTCGCGGGTCTGGTTTCCAAGCCGGTCATCGCCGTGCCGACCAGCATCGGTTACGGCGCGAGCTTCGGCGGCATCGCGGCACTGCTGGGCATGTTGAACAGTTGTGGCAGCGGCGTGACGGTGGTGAACATTGACAACGGTTTCGGCGCGGGTTATGCGGCGTCGCAAATCAATGCACTGGCAGACAGATGAATTTTAAGAAAACATTCAACGCTCAACATTCAACCACGAACAGTCAACGGTCGTGCCCGGGGAGCAATTCGAGGTTGAGCGTTGAATGTTGGGTGTTGAAGGTTCCCGCATTACCATGAAAACGCTTTATCTCGACATCTTCAGCGGCATCAGCGGCGACATGTTCATCGGGGCGCTGATTGACCTCGGCGCGGATGCGGACAAACTGGAGCGCGAGTTGAAGAAATTGAAACTCGGCGGCTATCATCTTCACGTCGCGCGCCAACAAAAGTCCGGCATCGCCGGCGTGAAGTTTGATGTCCACCTGGCCGACGCCCACAAACATCACCACGATCACGAACCCCATCCCGCACCTGCCGAGCCGAAGCTTTCCAGCGAAGGCTGGTCACGCTTCACGCATCAAAAACATCATCACGAGGAGAACCGGACGTTTGCGGATATCAAAAAACTCATCGGGCGCAGCCAGTTGTCGGCGTGGGTGAAGAACAAGTCCGTCGCCGTGTTTCAACGCATCGCGGAGGCCGAGGGCAAAATCCACGGCCGGCCGCCGGGGAAAATTCATTTCCACGAGGTCGGCGCGGTGGATTCCATCGTGGACATCGTGGGCGCGTGCATCGCGCTCGAACGGCTCGGCAAACCGCGCGTCCTGGCCGCGCCGGTCGTGGAAGGCACCGGCTGGGTGGAATGCGCCCACGGGCGCTTTCCCGTTCCCGTCCCGGCGACGCTGGCCATTCTCGGCGCGCGCGGCATTGGCGTGTCGCAATGCGACGAACCACACGAACTGGTCACGCCCACCGGGGCCGCCTTGCTGGCGGAGTTCGTCGAAAAATTTGGCCCGATGCAAAGCCTGGTTGCGGAAAAAATCGGTTTCGGACTCGGCACGCGCGACAACCAAACGCGGCCCAACGTGCTGCGCGCCGTGCTGGGCGAAGCGTTGGAGTTCAGCCTTCAGGCTGCTTCTCGTGCAAGACAAGCCAAAGCTTGGACTCCAACAAGAGATTGGGAAACGGATCGGGTGGCGGTGCTCGAAACGAATCTGGACGACGAGAGCGGGGAAATTCTCGGGTATTTCGTCGAAACGGCGCTGGCGGCGGGTGCGCTGGATGTTTTCCACACGCCGATCCAGATGAAGAAAAACCGGCCCGGGGTGTTGCTCACGGTCTTGTGCGCTGAAACCGACGCGGACAGGTTCAGCGAAATGATTTTGCGCGAAACGAGCGCGTTTGGCGTGCGGCGGACGCTGGCGGAACGGCGCAAATTGCGGCGCGAATTCACAAAACTCAAAACCCCGTTTGGTGAGGTCACCCTTAAAATCGGACGGCTCAACGGGAAAGTGGTCCGGGCCGCGCCGGAGTTTGAATCCTGCAAGAAACTGGCGGTACGGGCAAAGATACCGTTAAAGCGGGTTTACGAAGCTGTAACCAAAGCCATCAAATCAGGCCCTGATTTTTAAGCGGGCGCAACGAAAAGCCCACCATGGAACGCCGGATTTATCCGGCGTTCCACTGCCAGGCGGCTTCGAGTCTTGAGGGTCGCACCCCGTTGCGCCCTTTTTGAGTTTGTCACCGATTATTTGCTTGCACATCCAATCGGAAAGGCTTATTTGTATGTCAGATTTTGAACTGGCCGTGCCAGTTTGCTTGATGCGAAAAACTACAGTTATGCTACAACCGACGAGGGTGTCTTGAGCCGCCCTTTTACTCCACGCAATTATTCTCCTGCTTCGTTTGTCCGGGTCAACGGCAAAATCCGCGCCCGCGAAGTCCGGGTCATTGGAGTTGATGGCAAACAACTCGGCGTCATCACGTTGACCGATGCGATCAATCTCGCGCGGCAAAACGGGGTTGACCTCGTCGAGATCGCCGCCACTGCCACGCCGCCGGTCTGCCGGCTCGTGGATTTCGGCAAATACCGTTACGAGCAGGCCAAGAAGGAAAAGGATTCCAAGAAACATCAGCACGCCTCGATGGTGAAGGAAGTGCAATTAAGCCCGCGTATTGACCCGCATGACCTCGGCATCAAGGTCACGCACGCGGTGGATTTTCTCTGCGAGGACATGAAGGTGAAGGTCGCGCTCAAATTCCGCGGCCGCGAAATGGCGCACACCGAAGTCGGCTTCCAGGTCATCAACAAATTTCTGGCCGAGATCGCGCCCTTCGGCAACCCCGATTTTCCGCCCAAACTCATCGGGCGCGGCATCAATGTGATGTGCAGTCCGCTGCCGCGCAACAAGCGCGCCAAAAATCCGCATCAAATCGAAACCAGCCCGGCGCCGGCGGCGGACGATCAAAAGCCCGCCCGTCCCGCCCCCGCAAAGGACAAAGTGCCCGTTTTGGAAGAACCGCAGTCCGCCGGTTTGAACAGTCCGTTCGCCAATCTGGAAGTGAAGTAACTGCCGGCAGGCACCAATCGCTCGCGAAGGATAATTCGCCAGGCCCGGAAAGCCGTGTTTGCAACAACCATGCTGGCAGCGCAATTTTTCAATTAATCGAAACTTTAATTTGGCACTTCACAATTAAAGGATAATGGCGTATCCTTTAATTTGTTCATCGGGAATTAAAACTTGTTTAAGAGGCGACCATGAAGCGTGGATTGACCGGTCACTATGTTCCACTCCCTTCCGCAGCGGGGGAGAAGGCCCGCGCTTTTGTTCCAAACCCGCTGCCACCGGTGCCGCCACTGGCACTGGACGCTGAGATTCAGGAACTTATTGAGAAGGCCATGCTGGCCCTTGGCCGATTGGACGGGCTGACCACCGTTCTGCCGGACCCGACACTTTTCTTGTATTCCTATGTGCGCAAGGAGGCCGTGCTGTCATCCCAGATCGAAGGCACACAGTCCAGTCTTTCCGACCTCCTGCTTTTTGAAATGGAAGGCGTTGCCGGTGTGCCATTGAATGATGTGCAGGAAGTCTCCAGCTACGTCGCTGCCATGAATTTCGGATTGAAGCGGCTGGCCGAACTTCCGCTGTCACTCCGTCTGCTCAAGGAAATCCACGGCGTTCTGCTGGCCAAAGGACGTGGCAGCAAGAAAGAGCCTGGTGAATTTCGCCGCTCGCAGAACTGGGTGGGCGGCACACGGCCCGGCAATGCCGTGTATGTCCCGCCGCCACCGGACCAGTTGATCGAGTGTCTCGGCCCGCTGGAAAAATTCCTGCATAACGACCCGGTCAAAACGCCGCTGCTGATCAAGGCTGCCTTGGCGCACGTCCAGTTTGAAACCATCCATCCATTTCTCGACGGCAACGGACGCCTGGGCCGGCTGCTCATTACGTTCCTCTTTTGTGCCGAGGGCGCGCTGCACGAGCCGCTTCTGTATCTCAGCCTCTATTTCAAGCAACATCGCCAGCAATACTATGACCTGCTGCAATCCGTGAGGCTGACGGGCGATTGGGAAGCCTGGCTGCGGTTTTTTATCACCGGAGTTGAGGAAACTGCCAATCAAGCCGCGCAGACCGCCAGAGCCTTGATGCATCTCGCCGCCGCTGACGAAAAGCGTGTTCAAGCCATTGGCAAGCCTGCCGGTTCCGCCCTGCGAGTCCATCGGTTGCTCCAAGCGCAACCGATCATTTCCATCGCCAGCGCAAGCAGCGAATTAACACTGACCGTGCCGACGGTCACCGCGTCGCTCCGCCACCTGGAAAAGCTCGGCATCGTACACGAAACGACCGGCCGTAATTACGGGCGGCTCTACGCCTACGCCAAGTATCTGAAGATCCTCAACGAGGGCACCGAGCCGTTG
The DNA here is from genome assembly GCA_963804345.1 of uncultured Verrucomicrobiae bacterium. GTDB lineage: Bacteria > Verrucomicrobiota > Verrucomicrobiia > Limisphaerales > UBA11358 > UBA11358. The sequence continues at coordinate 456,440 of CAWDPX010000004.1, forward strand.
AAATAAAACCCGTTCTAAAGGGCTGACGAACACATTGGCATTGCTGACATCGCCGGATTTGACACGTTGAACTGGATTTTCTAAGCTCCACACATGGAAAAAAAAGGCCTCCGCGAATCCACCGCCTGTTTCACCCCGGTTAAAATCTTCTTCCCTTATCCGGACTGAAATAACCTTTAAGAAAGTCGTACTTGAGACTGATTCTTTTAAACTTGTCATAACAATGGATATTGAAAGTGATTCCAAAGAACTAACATTTAATCTCGAAATCGGCGGCAAGCAAATACCCCTTCCAGAACGTCCATCCTTGATAGTACAAACACTTGGTGGATTCATAACGCCCCAACCAGAGGCTTCAGAATTCGTGAAGCGCGAAATTGGAGCTTTGAATGAATCATCGATGTTCTTTCCAACATTCAGACGCATTGAAGGAGGCTATACCTTGGAACGAAGACGAAGAGGTCCCAGAGGCGCAGGCTACGGTATGCTTCAGGAAGCGCTAACCGACTTCTCAGAAGCTTTAGACTATGGAAACAATCACTTCGTCGCCTCAATTTCTACACACGATATCGTATCCTTGTTGACCTCGAAGTATGCGGAAACATCTGATGTTCGGATTTATCGTCGCATTGAACAGTCACTAGGACCTAATAATGGCGACGTTCTATTTTGCAACGGAAGAGAAACTTTATTAAAAATATACAACCGACGAAACGAAATCACGAATTGCGGTCTTGTTTTTTTAGCCGACCGGGATATGTGGCTATTTCATAAGATTCCAGATGAATACAATGAAATTGTGTGGACGGAGGGGTACAGCATTGAAAATGACGTTTATACTGGATCTGTCGTCGAGAACTTGCTTGAAGGGACAGAAGAGCAAGCCTTCCACGACCTGTTAGATAAAGTGTGTGAATGGTTTGCGTTTGAAGTAGGAGAGTTTTCCCAAGGACGCGACTCACATCAAGCCCAGGGAATCGGTCGGATCCTAAACAAGGAACGAAATGGCCTTTGCTCACAATTTTTGTTAGAGCGCGGTTTCCGCACACCAAATTGTGAATTGTATAAAACAATTCGGGATTCGTATTTTCTGAAATTGCGTGGTAAAACATTATTCAGCCTATTAACTCAAATTCTTAGTGCCCCAAAACGAGAAGCGAAACACAATATCCGAGGATTGATTGAAGTTTGCATCTGCATGAAAAGAAACCCCGATTATCTCGAGAAATTAATTCATTCTATAAGAGGCAAATTCAACCCTCAAGGAACTCTACCAATTACAGAATAACACTTCAGTTTGAGCCGGGTCCGGTGAATTAGATCATTCACAACTCCAGCCGCGCACCAGTTCCGGGAACCGGCAGTTCTCGCAGACGGCGTTCGAGTGTTCGCAAAAGTCGCGCGTGATTTGAATCAATCCCTGCTGCGCGGAAGCGCTTCGCAAGGCGCGGCTCCGCCCAACGCCCAGCAAACGCTGGCGCGCCAGTTTCAAAATGGAATTGTCCTCCGCCTGCGGCCAGACGGCATGGCGGTGTTCAATCACCCGCTGGAGTTTTTCATTTTTGCCCTCGGCGGCGCGTGTCCAAAGCCACGGCAGAATCACATTCACCGCCAGATCCGTCACCCGCGCATCGCCCAGCAGCGGCTGCGGCTTTTTCAGCCGCGCCGAGCGGAACGTCCAGTGCGCCGACCAAAATTCGTCACGTTCCACTTCCAAGATTTCACGGAGTGAATCAACCAATCGGGTAGGGCTGACCTGCCGGTTAGCCTGGCCGCGCGGCCCGTCCTCCGTAGCACTACTGCGGAGGGTGGACAGCGCGGCCCTACCATCTGAAATATCCGAGGCGCACCAGCGTTCGAGTTTTGAAACCAGGTTTCCCGCTGCCAGCCAGTGCGCGGCCAGCGCGAGCCGGCGTTGCGGATGATTGGCCGGACGCAACCCGTGAAACTTCCAGACGGAGCGCGGCAAAATGCAGTCGCCGAATTCATCGCGTTCCCGCCACCAGCAATCCCAAACCCGGCGCAGATAACCGTCTGCCTGCGTGCGTGGCAATTCCGCCGGCAGCAAACCGCTGATGCCGAGCAGCCGGGCTTGCAGCGCCAAGGCCGGGTCCACACCGCGCAACCAGCGCGGGCGCAGTTCGGCGAGATTTTGCATGGGCCAGACGTTGTGTTTGTAGCCGAGCGCGCGGAACAGGCCTTCCCACAGCGCCTGCTCCCAGCCGGCGTGCCGGGCGCGGGCGCGAAATTGTTCCGCCTTGGCTTGAAAACGGACGCGGGCGGCCGCATCCAAAATCCGGCCTTGCCGCGTTTCATCCAGTTCGCGCAGCGCCACGCAACATTGGCCGCGCAAATTTTCAGGCAGGTCGCGCGGTGGATCATTTTCCAGCCACAATCCGAGTTCGGCGATGGGCGCATCCAGTTTGTCGCTGATCACCAGCGTTGGCGGCAAAGGTTGGAGTTCAAGCTTCAGCTTGTTCGGCATTTCCCGGCTCCGGCACGCTGACCCAGGCTGCGCCGAGGCGAGAGCGTGAACTCCAACGTCGTCCCAAACCACATGCAGCAGGACGTTTTGAAACGCGGGGTTGCGGTCGTGACCGTGGGCACGCCAGCCGGCGCAGCGCAGGTCAATTTCCACATCGCCGGAACAGGGCGCGGCGTCGCCGATTTGTATGACCGCGCCGCGAAAATCCGGCCCGCCTTCAACGCTGACAAAACCGGGATGCAAAATGCGGATGGATCGGCCATCGGCGATCCGGAGCTGGTCGCGCTGCAACCGCTGGTGGCGCCAGATGGCCTGCAGCAGGCGTTCCGGCGGCGGAGCATTTTCGTCGCGCAGGGCAAACGCCGCGCCAGAGCGCGAGCGCCAGTCGGCGTAAAAATTGTCCGTCGGCGGAGACACTACGGATTGCTTTTGCGCCGGCGGTTGAGCAAAGTCAAGCCAGCACGCATAATTTTGAGCGCACCCAATGGCGGCTTTGCCGGTTTAAAAAGCAAAGGTCCGGTTGGGTGGCGGAATTTTTGTTGGCCGGAACCCCGAATTTCCTGTTAGACTCCGCCCAATGTTTCGATGAACGACAATGCGATGATTGCGGTGACGGATTTGACGAAACGCTACGCCGGCCACACGGCGGTGGCGGGTATTTCGTTCACGGTCGCGCGCGGCGAGATTGTCGGCCTGCTCGGACCGAATGGCGCGGGCAAAAGCACGACCATGCGGATTCTTTCGTGTTTCCTGCCGGCGACGTCCGGCACGGTTCGGGTTGCGGGCTTCGATGTGTTTCACCAGTCGGAGGAAGTGCGCCGGCGCATCGGTTACATGCCGGAAAACAATCCGTTGTATCCCGAAATGCGTGTGCGGGAATACCTAAAATTCCGCGCGCGGCTCAAGGGCCTTGACTGGCGGCGTTCGCGCGAGCGCGTGACCACGGTCATGGAGCAATGCGGGTTGACGGAGGTGGGCCGGCGCATCATCGGCCAGCTTTCCAAGGGTTACAAGCAGCGGGTCGGCCTGGCGGATGCGCTGGTGCATGAGCCGGAATTGATCATTTTGGACGAACCGACCATCGGCCTGGATCCGCAGCAGATTCGCGCGGTGCGGCAATTGATCAAGAGCCTCGCCCAGAAGCACACGGTGCTGATTTCGACGCACATTTTGCCCGAGGCGGAAATGACGTGCAACCGGATGCTCATCATGTACGACGGCAAAATTCTGGCCGCGGACACGCCGGACAATTTGCAGCAGCTCATGGCCGGCAGCAGCCAGATCATCGCCGAAATCGCCGCGCCGGCGGAGGCCCTGCGTGAGGCATTGTCACAAATGCCGGGCGTCGAACAATTTGACGTGTCCGCCTGTGAGGGCGAATTCCAACGCTGCGCGCTGACGCCGCGTGACGGATATGACCTGCGTCCGGCGATTTTCGCCCTGACGCTGGAGCGCGGCTGGGTCATGCGCGAGTTGACGCGCCGCCGCCATTCGCTCGAAGACATTTACGTGCAGGTAACCCGGCCGACCGAGGAAGAAGAGGAGGGCGAATGAGAATTTTCCGGACTCTCGCCCGCCGGGAACTGGCGGCGTTTTTCTGTTCCATCAACGGCTACGTGATCATCGCGGCGGTGACGTTCCTGATCGGGTTGAGCTTCGTGATGTTAATGAGAAATCTGGGCAGCGATCCGTTCTCCATGCCGGTCACGGAAATGTTTTTCAACAGCTTCTTGTTCTGGGTCATTGTCATTCTGACGACGCCGGTGATTACCATGAGGCTGTTTGCGCTGGAAAAGGCTTCCGGCACCTATGAAACACTGATGACGACACCTGTGGGGGACATGGAAGTGGTGGCGGCCAAATTTGCAACGGCGGTGATTTTATACATGGTCATGTGGCTGCCGACGGTCGCGGGCCTCTTCATCGTGCGGCATTTTACAAATCAAGCGGGGGCTTTGGACGCGGGCACCCTGGGGGGGATGTATCTGGGTATTTTCCTGAGCGGCTGCCTGTTTCTGTCCATCGGTTGTTTTGCCTCCTCGTTGACGCGCAGCCAGGTGGTGGCGGCGGTGATCAGTCTGGCGGCGGGAGTCATCTTGTTTATACTGGCTTTCCTGGCTCAGGTGATGCCGGCCGTCGAACAATGGCAAACGCAAGTGCTTTTGTACTTCAATTTGTTCAAGCAAATGGATGATTTCACGCGGGGGGTGGTGGACACCCGCACGGTGGTTTTTTACATCAGCCTGACGTTTCTCTTTTTGTTCCTGACCTTGCGCGCGGTGGAAAGCCGGCGCTGGAAATAACATGCCGACCAACCCCAAACCCCAACCCAGCTTCTCGCCCGGCCGCCGGTGGAGAATCGGCTTTGACGTGGCCGTGCGCACCGCGCTGGTGCTGGCCGTGGTTGTGATGGTGAACTATCTTGGCGCGCGTTTCTTTGGCCGGGTTTACCTGAGTTCGCAAACGCGTGTCAAATTATCTTCGCAAACCCTGGACATTCTCAAATCATTGACCAATCACATCGACGTCACCCTTTATTACGACAAGCAGGACAATTATTATCCGAACATCGTGGCCCTGTTAAACGAGTATCGCTCGGCCAGTGCCCGGCTTTCCGTCAGGACCGTGGATTATGTGCGCGACGCGGGCGAGGCGCAAAAGGTCAAGGAGCAATACAACCTCAATGACAAAAACCTGATCATCTTTGATGCCGGGGACAAGCATTTCAAAATCGTCAATGGCGACTCGCTCACCCAGGTCAAACTCGAGCAGGTGCCCACTCTCAACAAGGAGCGCGAATTCCGGCGCAAGCCGATCGCCTTTAATGGCGAACAGGCCTTCACTTCGATGCTGCTCGCCGTCACCAGCGGCAAGCCATTCAAAGCGTATTTTCTTCAGGGCCACGGCGAACCCTCGCTCAATGACACCGACCAAACGGGCTATCTAAAATTTGGTTCCATTCTGGCCCAAAATTTCATCGCCGTTACGAATCTGGAATTGACCGGGGACAGCGGTTTGCCCATGGATTGCAATTTGCTCATCATTGCCGGTCCGCGGACGGAAATTTCAGAAACCGAGCTCCAGAAAATTGACCAATACCTTGCTCAAGGCGGGCGGTTGTTTGTGCTCTTTAACTATTTTTCCATCAAGCGTCCGACCGGGCTGGAGCCGATTTTGCAGCGCTGGGGGGTCAACGTCGGTTTCGATTGGGTCCAGGATTTGCCCAATACGGCCTCCACCGACGGAAAGGATGTGATCGTTTCCAGTTTTAGCCAGCATCCGGTGGTCAATCCGTTGATCGGCTCCAGGTTGTATCTTATTTTGCCGCGGTCCATCAGCCGCGTGAATTGGGAAAATCCACCCACTGGCGCACCGCAAGTGGATGAATTGGCCTTTACCAGTCCGGCGGCGACCCTCGCCAGCGCCCCCGGCGACTCGGCCCATGCCTATCCACTGATGGTTGCCGTTGAGCAAAGACCGGTTGCGGGTGTGGCCAACGCGCGCGGAACCACCCGGATCCTCGTTGTGGGTGATTCCTTTGCGTTCGGCAACCAGTCCATCAAGAGTCTGGACAACAGCGATTTCATTGGCTACGCCGCCAACTGGCTGCTCGACCGCACCACGCTGCTCCAAGGCATCGGGCCGCGACCCGTCATGGAATTCCGGTTGTTGATGACCCGAACCCAACAACGCGAAGTCCGCTGGCTGTTGCTGGGAGCACTGCCCGGAGTGGTGTTGTTGTTCGGCTGCCTGGTCTGGCTGGCCCGGAGAAAATAATGAATTCCAAAACCACCGGAATCTGGTTCACGATCGCCGCGGCGCTGTTCGCGTTGATTTATATTTTTCAGCACTTTCTGCGGCCCGCCGCCGCGGCATCGCCCTGCATTCTGCCGGAATTGCGTCCGGCCGCCGTTACCAGCGTTCAAGTAATTCCCTCCGGGGCGCTGGAAATGCGCGCCGACCGCACGAACGGCACCTGGCAGCTCATCAAACCCATCGCCTATCCCGCACAGCCGGCCGGCATCGAATCCCTGCTCGATGCGCTTCAAAAACTCACGGCCGTCACCCGCATCGACGCTGCCGAGCTGCGCAGCCACCGCGATGCGGACACCGAATTTGGCTTTGACCCCCCCCGCCTTTCACTCGTCATCGAGTCCGGCGGCCAGCGCCGGCAACTGTTGGTCGGGAACAAAACTCCGCCCGGCGACCAGGTCTTTCTGCGGGTCGTCGGCATGGACGGCGCGTTCGTCGCCGATGCCGACTGGCTCAAATTCATACCGCGCTCGGCCAACGACTGGCGCGACACCGCGCTGGTGGATGCGAACAACAGCGGCCTGGATTGGATTGTGCTGACCAACGGCACGAAAGCCATCGAACTTAGACGCAACGCGACGAATCATCTCTGGCGCATGATTCGTCCCTTTCCCGCGCGCGCAGACACCGACCGCATCACCGACGCGTTGCAGCGCCTCCAAACCGCGCGCGTTGCACAATTCGTTACCGACGACGGAAAGGCGGATTTGGCCGCGTTCGGCTTGCAACCCGCGGATCTCGATTTGTGGCTCGGTCGGGGCACCAATTTCGTCGGCGCCATTAACGTCGGCAAAACCTTGACGAACGATTCAACGCAGGTGTTCATAAAGCGTGAGGGCTGGAATGCGGTTGCGACGGCGGCCAAAGAGCCCTTGTCGCCGTGGCGCAGCTCGGTGAACTATTTCCGCGATTCACATCTGCTGGAATTGGTTGGGCCGGTCGCGGAAATCGAAGTGCATGGCCCGGACAATTTCACTTTGCAACGGCGAGGCTCGAACGACTGGCAAATGGCCGGCGAAAATTTTTCCGCCGACGCCGAAAACGCGCGGTTATTCATCAAAACGCTCGCCAGCTTGCGCATCGCCGAGTCGGGATTTGTGAAGGACGTTGTGACCGCGCCAGACCTGTCCGCTTACGGGCTGGAGACGCCGACGCGACAAATCACTTTGCGTTCGGCGGCGGGTGACACCAACAGTGTCATGGTTCAATTGTCCTTCGGCACGAACCAAAACAATGAAGTCTTTGTCCGGCGCGGGGACGAGGACTTTGTTTATGCGGTGACGATGGAGGACTTCAGCCGATTGCCCGAATCGGCCTGGGAATTTCGCGAGCGCAGAATTTGGAATTTCACCGAGGGCGACGTGGTGCAAATCACGCTCCACCAGAACGGCAAGACACGGCAAATTGTCCGCAACGGACCGAACAAATGGTCGCTTGCCGCCGGTTCGCAAGGCATCATCAACCCGCCGGCCATTGAGGAAACTGCGCACCGGCTGGGGGAACTGACGGCTGCCGGATGGGTGGGACGCAACGTGACCGAGCCGGAAAAATTGGGCTTCAACACGAACAATTTGCAGATCGTCATCGAACTCAAAAACAGCACGAGATACACCGTGGATTTCGGCGCGGCGCATCCCTCCTGGCAAACCGCCCTGGCAGCCGTGACGCTGGACGGCGAGCGCTGGGCATTTGTCTTTCCGCCGGTGCTTTACCAGTTCGTTTCCACCTATCTCACTATTCCGGCTAACGTTCCCTGATATGCCTGCGCAACCCGGTTTCTGGCGAAAATGCCGGACAGGCTTTCGCTGGTTTCGCGTCTCCGCTCTTTTCGCGCTGCTCGCGCTGGTTTGCGCCCTCGTCTGGTTCAACCGCATCGGCCTGCCGGATTTTTTGAAGCGGCGGCTGGTGGAAACGCTGCAAACGCGCGGCATCGAACTGGCCTTCACCCGGATGCGCCTGAATTTCATCCACGGGCTGGTCATCGAAAACGTCCGCCTCGGCCACGCCGAAGCGCCCGACGACCCGGTGCTTTCGCTGGCCGAAATCCAATTGCAATTGAATTACCGAGCACTGTTGCGCCGGCAATGGCAGGTTGACGGACTCCTTTTGCGCCAGGGTAAATTCGTCTGGCCGCTGACGCCAACCAATGGGTTCACGCTCGACAACATTCAGACCGAATTGCGCTTCCAAAAGTACAACACCTGGTCGCTCGACCATTTTCAAGCTGACTTCGCCGGCGCGAAACTCACGTTGTCAGGCGACATCATCCACGCGCCGGAGATTCGCAACTGGGACGTTTTTCATGGCCAAAAATCCGCCAGCCGCGCCGTCTGGCAGGCACGATTGCGGCAACTCTCCGACACACTCGACCGGATACATTTCACGGGCACGCCGCAATTGAGCCTGGCCGTGGATGGCGATGCGCGGGACATTCACTCGTTCGCCGCCCGGCTGAATCTGAACGCGACCTCGGTGCAAACGCCCTGGGGCGGCCTGCACAACATCCGGCTCACCGCCAACCTCACCGCGCCCGCCGGAGTTCCAACCCATTTCGTCCCGGCGTGGACGTGGTGGACCAACGCGCAGCCGTATCGGTTGACCTGGACGGCGAAGTTCCGGGAATTGAAATCCGAGAAACTGAACGCGGATTTTGTGGAGTGCAGCGGCCTCTGGCAGGCGCCCGAACTGGCCGTCACCCAATTGTCCGCCGGGCTGGGTGGCGGACAACTGGAGGCCGTGGCGCGGCTGAACCTGGCCACGCGCGAGTTCACCTTCACCAATTCCTCGTGTTTCAACATTCAGGCGCTGGCCGCATTGCTGACGGAAAAAACGCGCGAACGGCTGGCGGATTTTACCTGGACCCAACCGCCGTCACTCCAGGCCAGCGGCTCGCTGATTCTGCCCGCATGGACGAACCGCCCGCCGGATTGGCGCGATGAAGTGCAGCCGACCATTCAATTAAATGGCGAACTGGCCATCACCAATGGTGTGTTCCGTGGCGTGGAGGTTGATCTGGCGCGCACGCATTTTTCCTACTCAAATCTCCTGTGGCAACTGCCCGATCTTGCGGTCGTGAAATCAAAAAGCCGGCTCAAATTAAGCGGCGGCGAGGACGACGCGACCAAAGATTATCGCTGGCACATCCGCGGCGTGTTGGATCCGGAAGTCGTCCGGCCTTTTTTGACGGCCAGCAACGCGGTGCGTGGTTTTGAGATCATAAAATTCTCCGGGCCGCCGGCGTTGGACGTGGACGTGTCGGGGCGTTTGTATGACTACGACAGCATCGCGGCCAGCGGGCGCGTGGCGTTGACAAATTTTGCGGTGCGCGGCCAGGCGTTTGGCGACGTGGCATCAGCGCTGAATTACACGAACCGGGTGCTGGAATTCGTCAATCCGCTGATGCACACCGGCGCGCAGATGATGACGGCGGACAAGGTGACCCTGGATTTCAACGCGCGGCTGGTTTGCTTCACGAACGGTTTCAGCACCGCCGATCCGGAGCCGGTGGCGCGCGCCATCGGGCCGAAGACGGGGCGGGTGGTGGAGCCGTATCATTTTCTGCAACCGCCGACGGTGCGGGTGAACGGCCAGGTGCCGTTGCACGACATGAACGGCGGGCGCGACATGACGGACGCGGATTTGCGGTTTGATATCATCAAGGGCGGGCCGTTTGAATGGATGAAATTCAAGACGACCAACATTGTCGGCGCCATTCACTGGCAGAACCAGTCGTTGATTTTGACCAATGTGGCGGCGGCATTTTACGGCGGGAACGGAAATGGTTTTGCGAATTTTGATTTTCGCGCGCCGCATGAAGGCGCGGATTATCAATTTGCCGTAAGCGTGACGAATGTGAATCTGCATTTGCTGGCGGCGGATTTATCGTCACCGACGAATCATCTCGAAGGCACGTTGGCCGGACGCCTCGTCGTGACGGACGCGGATTCGAGGGATTGGCGGGCTTGGGATGGTTTCGGCCACGCGAATCTGCACGACGGGTTGCTTTGGGACATTCCGATTTTCGGCATTTTGTCGCCGGTGTTGAACACGTTTGTACCGGGTTTGGGCAACAGCCGCGCGACGGACGCGGCGGCGCGATTTGTCATCACCAACGGCGTGATTTACACGGACTCATTGGAAATTCGCTCGACCATGATGCGGCTGGAATACGCCGGCACGGCGGATTTGAAACAAAACGTCCATGCGCGCGTTACCGCGCAATTGCTGCGCGACACCTGGGTGGTCGGTCCGCTGGTCAGCACGGTGCTCTGGCCGGTGAGCAAATTGTTTGAATACAAAATCACCGGCACGCTGAAAAATCCGAAGAGCGAACCGGTTTATGTCCCAAAACTCCTGCTGCTGCCGTTGCACCCGATTCGCACTTTGGAGGGAATGTTCCCCGGCGGCGAAACGGGAACGAACGCGCCGCCGGAGAATTGAGATGGCCGTTGTTCATCATGGATTCAGGAGCAAGACGCTGTTGGTATCAACGGGCATTTCGGAATAGCCGCCTTGGTGGGCCTGGGCTTTCATGCTTCTGAGTTCCGCCCGGCGTTCGGCTTCAACTTGTCGGCGTTCGTTCACCGCGTCTGCCGCCGCGGCGGCGGAAATGCCCGGCAGCCGGCGCTCTTCCTTGATGGCCTGGGCGGCGGCGATTTCGGGGGTTTTCAAAACCGTCGGGCGTATCAGCACAATCGTTTCCTGGCGATCCTTTGTGTCGCTGCGCGAGGTGAATAAATTGCCGAGGATGGGAATGTCTTGCAACAAGGGAACCCCACTTTTGCTTTTGCTCTTATTGGAACGAACAAATCCGCCCAGGATGATGGTGTCGCGATCCCGGACGGCAATCTCAGAGGAGAGCGTGCGTTTGTCGGTGTTGGGGATATTCCCAACGCCTTCAATGGGCGTGCTGCCGGAAATATCGTCAATTTCCTGGTTGATGTCCATCACGACCAGGCCATCGGGGTTGATGAACGGCGTGACATCCAATTCGACACCCACCGACAATTGTGAATACGAAGAACTGTTGCCGTAAGCGCTGCCATAAGTGCTGCCGGTGACATAAGGCACGGTCTGGCCGACAAAAAATGAGGCGGCCTTTGCCTGCGAGGTCTGGATGCGCGGCCGTTGGATGACCGTGGTGCTGTTATCGCTGGCGATGGCTTGGAGCGCCACGTCCCAACTGGGGCCGATATTTCCAAAGTAGCTTAAACCAGGTGAAAGGACGTTCCCAAAAATGGAGGATGAATTTGTGCTCAAAGAATAGCCGCCATTCGTGTTGCTGTTTAAGAAATTGAGAAAGGACGGCCCGTTGACGCTGCCGCCACCACCGAAGATTCCCCCCTGGCTGGAGCTGAGTTGTTTTGGATTTTGCGCCACCGAAACACCGGTTTGCAGGGATTTATTCAACTGCACGTCCATGATGACTGATTCAATCAGCACCTGCGCCAGCAGCACGTCCAATTTTGCTATGACGGCCTTGATCCGATCCATGTCCGCCTGCGTTGCGAAAATAAGCAGTGAATTGCTTCGCTGATCGGCAATGATTTTCGTCTGGCCAAAAACCTGGATCTGGTCCTGTTGTCCGCCCGAGGCGCGTTGGATGATGGATTGCAACCGTTGCTGAAAGGTTCCACCCGTCGGGGCGCCGCCGGGGGTCGCCTGCGAGCCCAATCCCCGCGGTTGACTTCCCTGGTTGTTATAGCTGGATTGCGTGCCGCTGGTTCCGGCGGGACTCGCCGCACCGCCAGGTCGCGCAACACCATTGATGGACGGCGTAGCGGCCGAGCCGCCGAAGCTGACCGTGCTTCCCCCGCTGCCACCAAGGCTGTTCAGCGCGTTGGCGATGTCTTCGGCCATCGCGTATTTGATCGGAATGACTTCAGAGATGTATTCCGCCGGCACGCTCACGTCAATCTGGTCAATCATTTCCAGCATCCGCTTGACGTTTTCGGCGTTGTCGCGGAGGACGAGGATTCCGTTGGCATCAATGGGCAGGATGGAATTGGCCAGCTTGGCGAACGGCTGGATGATGGGCACCATTTCACTCGGTTTGAGATATTTCAACTGGACGATGTGTGTCACATAGGACCCCATCTCCGGCAACTGGCTCGCATCCCCGTGGTCAATCTTCGCGCCGGCCGAATTCGCCTGGTCAAGCGGCAGCACTTTTACAAATTTGTCGCCCACATTCACCAGGGCGATGCCATTGAGCGCGAGCACCGCCTGCAACGCCTGGATCGCCTCGGTCTTGGTCAATGGCGTTTCCGTGCGCAAAATAATCTGCGCCGACGGCAGCCCGGCGCGCAACATCGTGCGCCCGACCAGTTGCGCGTAAACATCGAGCACCTGGCTCACGTCCACCCCCTGAAAATTGATGTTGCCGGCGGGAATCATTTCTTCCGGCGGCTTGGAGGCCGCGGTCGCGGCGGGAACGGCCGGCGCGGTCGCGGCGCTGGGGGTTGATGGCGCGTCGGGGGCGGCAACGGCCGCGGGCGGCGTGCCGGGAACTGGAGGCAGGGCCGGGGCAGCGGGGGTGTTGGTCGCCAGGTTGGCGCGCGGCGGCAGACGGCGCGGGCTGGGCAATGGTTGCGCCCGCAATTCAAGGGCGGTAAAGAACAAAATCAGGAGGAGCGTGGTTGTTTTCATTTTGCGATATTGGTTGCAGGCTTGGAATTGGCCGGAGCGGCGGCGCGCACCGGCGCGGCGGGATTTTTTTGATAGCTGGCAACGAGCCGGATGTTCGCGTTGAGGTGCTGGCGCGGGCCGTCCGGCTGGAGTTCCAAATCACGCACGCGGATCATCGAGGCGCCCGAGCCGAGCTTGTAAAGGAAATCCACGAGCTGCTGGTCGGTGGCGACCACACTGATGTTCTGCACTTGTTCGATAAAAAACGCGTCGTTCGTATGCATGATCGAGCGCGAGTAATTGGCCCGGCCAACTCCGCTGGCTTCGGCTTGCGCCTGAATCGTGCGCATGAAATTGATGGCCTGGTCTTCGGGCGCGACAAATTCACCCTGGCCTTCCAGGCTTTTCACCTGCGCCTGGTAATTGGTCGCCTGGACGATGGTCGTCTGGTAAAGCTCCAGCTTGCGCCGGGCGCTGTCGAGGCGGCCTTGCAGATTCCCCCAGTCGGAAAAGTGCGGCCAGATGAACACGAAATTCAGCACCAGGATCAAAACCACCACCACCCCGACGGCCAGGCGGCGCTCCAGCGGACGCAGATGCGCGAAGTATTTTTTCATGGCGTCTCCTCCGCGTTTTGCAGTTGCAAACTGAAACTCCAGGTCACGCCGTTCCCAGCCGGGTGGGGATTGACCGGTTCGCCGCCCTGGGCATTGAACATGGCGGATCCGTTGGCCGTGACTTTTTGCATGGCGGTGTTGAAATTAAAAAGCGTGTTGACTTGATCGGATGCCGCCGTGCCGCTCAAGGAAAGCCGCTTGCCGTCCGCAAAGCTGAATCGCTGCAAGGTAATGTTGGGTGGCAGTTGTTCCGCGACAATTTTCCAGCAATCCAGCGCCTCGTATTTCAACTCCTGCCGCTCCTTGAGCACGTCGTATTGCGCCTTGAGCTGCAACGCATTCGTGTAACTGCCGCTGATGTCCGCAACGTCCTTTTCCACCTTTTGCGTCTGGATGGTCTTCAAACCCACCGCGCAAAAATAGATCGCCACGCCGATGGCATACAACACCCCGGTTGTCACCAGGCCGCGCAGCCAGAGACGGTCAACAAATTGCTGATGGTAACGCGCGGGAAATTCCGCGGGCAGCAACGTCGCGCGCGAACCTGACGCCGCCGCGCGTCGCGCCGTGTGGGCGGCCAGTTCCGCCGGCGGCAACGGCGGCGTGACCTGCACCGGTTCGCTCAAACCTTCGCGCAATGCATTTTCCCATTCTGCGGCATTGGCCGGATCCGCGACCAGATGCCATCGGTTGGGCGGTGCGGCCAGCCAGCCTTCCAGTTCGCCGGCCCAGGCCAACTGCGCAAGCTGGGCCTTCAAATGATTCGCGCGGTCCCCGGCGGGGGGCAACACGACATAACTCAAACTTCGCAACGCGCCGACGCACCACCACGCCACCAGCACGGCATTCTGTCCGGCCAGCACCAGCGGATACAGCCAGGCCCCGTCTTCCGTCGCGGGCGTGGCCTCCAACTGGTCGAGCATCGGCACTTCCAGCTGGTCAGCGAGATAACCCCGGCCTTCGAGCTTGCCGAGAAATTCCTCAACCACGCTGCGCTCGGCGATGACCACGACCACGGTTTGCAAATCTTCCGCCTTCGTTTCCGCGGGAGTCACCGCTTCCGTCTCCGCTTCGTTTCGACGCGGCGGGTTGCTGTAGCGCGACAAGATCTGAATCGTCCAGACGATTTGCGCCACCGGCATTGGGGAGAGTTTTTCCAGTTGCAACTCCACCATGGCGAACGTTTCCGCAAAATTGCTCCTGGGCAATTCAATGACGCGCAGAAAGACATTTTCCGGCGGCAGCCAGGCGACGTTCAACCGCGGCTGCCACAATGAACCCCATGATTTTGCGATCAATCTGGGCGGCAACGGCTCGTCCAGCGCGACGCGAAGCTCGCGGTTCAGCGCGAAACCGTCGCCTTTGGCGTCGAATTGCCAGAGGCGATTCGCGTCGGACGCGATTTGCAGGATGTTGCAGGAATGCCAGCGGGCCATGTTGGTAAATGTTTACGGTGGTATGGGCAATGTCATTCCTTGACCCGTATTTCGGTTTTGGTGTCGCCGCCGAGCGTGTCCAGGTGCTCCTCGATTTGGGTGACGCGCAAAACCTCCTCGATGGTCGTCTCGCCGTTTTTAACCTTGGTCCAGCCGTCGGTGCGGAGCGTGCGCATGCCCGCCGCCATCGCGCGCTGGGCGATTTCCGTGGCATTCGCGCGGTTCATAATGAGCGGACGGATGGCTTCGCTGACGATGAGCAGCTCATAAATGCCCTTGCGGCCCTGGTAGCCGAGCTGGCGGCAGGCTTCACAACCAACGCCGCGCCAGAATTTCGCCGTGCCAATTTCGTCCTCGGGAAATCCGATTTTTTTCAGATAGACCGCATCCACCTTCTGCTCCGTCTTGCAATGCGGACAAATGGTGCGGATGAGGCGTTGCGCCATGACGGCCTCGACCGACGAGGCGATGAGGAACGGCTCAATGCCCATGTCCGTCAACCGGGTGAACGCGCTGGGCGCGTCGTTGGTGTGCAGCGTGCTGAACACCAGATGCCCCGTCAGCGAGGCGCGGATGGCGATGTCGGCTGTTTCCTGGTCGCGGATTTCACCCACCATCACCACGTTCGGGTCCTGGCGCAAAATATGGCGCAAGCCCATCGCAAACGTCAGGCCGATTTCCGGACGCACGGCGATCTGGTTGATGCCCTTGAGCTCGTATTCGACCGGTTCCTCGATGGTGATGATGCGTTTGTGGACCGAATTGATCGCGCTTAAAAAGGCGTACAGCGACGTGGATTTGCCCGAACCGGTCGGTCCGGTGACGAGGAAAATGCCGTGCGGTTTGATGATGATGTCGCGGATCATCGCCTCGTCGTTCGGCGCAAAACCCAGTTTGTCGAGACTCAGGAATATCTTCCCGCGCGTCAGCAAACGCAGTGAAACGCTTTCGCCGTAAACGGTCGGTACCGTCGAAACGCGGATGTCAATCTCCTCGCCCTTGATGCGGACGTTGATGCGGCCGTCCTGCGGCAGGCGTTTTTCGGAAATGTTCATGCCGCTCATCACTTTGATGCGCGAAATGAGCGCGGCCTGATAGCGTTTCAACTGCGGCGGCATCGGCGTCTGATGCAAAATGCCGTCAATGCGGTAGCGAATGCGCAATTCATCCTCCGCCGGCTCAAAGTGTATGTCCGTTGCGCGGTCCTTGAACGCCTCCCAGATGACCTGGTTGACGAATTTGATGACGCTGGCCTCCTGATCGTCCTCGGTGATTTCCTTGTCGTTGGCGATTTCCAGCTCCATCGGCTCGTCAACGCCCATTTCATCGAGCGTTTCGGCGCCGACGCCATAGTATTTCTTCAGCGCCTTTTCGATTTCAGCCTTCGGCGCGAGCGCGAACTGCACCGGCATCCGCGCATCGAACCGCACGGCATTCATCATCGCGGCATCGAACGGATCGCTGACGACAACCTGGAGTGTGCCGTCATTCACGTCCGTGGGCAGCACGGAAAACTGAAACGCGATCTTCGTGGAAATTTTGTTTCGCGCCTCCGGCGGAGTGGTGTGCTTGGGCAAATCCAAAAACGGCCAGCCGAGCGTTTGCCCCAGCTTTTGGAGAAAAGCGTCCTCGGCCAGGCCGCGCTCGCGGGCGATGAACCCGAGCAGCGGCTCCGCCGAGCCGTTGTTCGCGGCGGCGCGCCACGCCTTGCGCCAGTCGTCAAACTGGACGGGCGTCGCGTCGGCGACCGACGCGACCAGATTTTTTACCGAGCTAAAACCCATGTGTTTCCTTCAGTTTGGTTCCTTCGTATAACAGCGAAAAGCCGGGAAAGTTGCGGTTTTAAGCGTACAATTCAAGCGAACAATATGCCACCTTAATTCGTGCAATTGGAGCGAAAATTCGCTATTTCCTGCTCCAATATGAGACAGTTCGCCACCATCACCGTTATTGGCCGGGACAAAACCGGCGTCATTGCACGCGTCACCGCTCTTCTGTTCGAGCAACACGCCAACATTGAGGCACTGGAGGAACAAGTCACCCGCGGCCAGTTCAGCATGACTCTCCAGTCCTCGTGGCGTCCGGCGGATTGCAACGCCGCGAGCCTGCGCGCCGGGCTGGACACCCTCGCCCGCCGGCTCGGCATGGAAATCAAGGTGCGCTTCACCGAACCCAACCGCCGCCAGCGCTTCGCCATCATGGTGACGAAGGAAACGCATTGCTTCGACGCGCTCCTGGCCGCGCACCGCCGCCGCCAGTTTAAAGCCGACCCCGTGCTCGTGCTTTCCAACCGCCCCGACCTTGCGCCGCTCGCGCGAAAAAACAAATTGCCATTTGCGCACATTCCGTGGAGCGACCGTGCGCGGGCTGAAGCCCGCGCGTTGCGGCTGCTGGAGGAACACCAGATTGATTTCATCGTGCTCGCGCGCTTCATGAAAATTCTCTCGCCGAACTTCGTGTGGCGTTACAAAAACAAAATCATCAACATTCACCCGTCGTTGCTGCCGAGTTTTCCCGGCCCGCAGGCGTATCGCCAGGCGTATGAAAACGGCGTGAAGATTGCCGGCGTCACCGCCCACTTCGTTTCGATGCGGCTGGACGAAGGCCCGATCATCGCGCAAGACTCGTTCCAGATTCGGCCCGGCATGGCACTCAAAGAACTCGTCGCGCGCGGCCAGCAACTCGAAGCCGGCGTGCTGGTCAAAGCCGTGAAACTTTATCTCGGCAAGCGGCTGGATGTTTATTGGGGCGTGGTGAAGGAGGTTTGAAATGGAAGCCGTTTATTGCGTCATCAAGATTTATCCGTACGATCGGGTGGAGTCCGAGTCGCAGCAGATCCCATCCCGGATTGAAATCTGTCCTGTTTTGGGGCGGGTGGCATGCGTTGGCATTCCCATTCAGGCCAAAAAATAGTTCGCTTTCTTGAACTGATTCCGCATTTTTCGTGTCAGTTAGTCGAAAGGAGAAAGGGCAGGTCGCATGAGTGTCATCGCAACACATGGAAAAAGTTTGTTTGACGGTTGCGTTGTCGCGGCTTCGGACTAAGATTGCATTGGGGCTTGGAGTTTTGCGGCCCTTGGAAAGGAAAAAGTTATGGCAAAGAAAACAAACTCAAGGAACGGCGGCCGTGGTCAAAAACAAGTCTTCGCGTTCGCCGCACCCGGCGCGGTGAGCGTGCAATTGGTGGGTGATTTTACACATTGGCAGGAGCGTCCCATCAATTTGCAGAAGGGCGCGGACGGCGTGTGGCGGACAACGGTGGATTTGGAACCGGGCACGCACCACTACCGTTTCCTCGTGGACGGCGAATGGCGCGACGACCCCGAGTGCGCTCTTCGCACGCAGAATCCTTACGGCGGCGAAAACATGACGCGGCAGGTGGCGTGAGCGTCATCGCGCTCGTCTGACATAAGATAGAGGAGAACCGGATTTTCGCAGCGCGCTGGTGAAAGATTTATTGGCGCGCAAGGGAGGGGTTTAATTTTAGTTGCCGTGCTGATATCGGAGAACGAAAGCCGCCGGCTTGCGCCTCGACTCAGGTTGTCAAAATGATATATTGTTCGCGTGAACGAACTTCTGATCGGTCTGGTCGGCGCGTTGGTGGCCACGAATCAGCCGTTGGCCGTCAGCAATTTGATCCAGCAGCACGCCGGCGTCTCGGTCACGATGGCAAATCCCAACGACCCGGTGGAGAAGGCCCTGGCCGAATTGATGGCCAGGGACGACGATGTGCTGGCCGGGGTGGATAAATGGATTCGTGAAAACAACGCCTTTGCCGCCCAGGGCGCCGGCGAGTCAAAGGAGGCATTGAACCAGCGTATCCGGGCACGGCTCGATTCCGTTCGCAAGGACTACGAGGATTTCCTGCGGCGTTATCCGGATTTCGCGCGCGGGCATCTGGCCTACGGCAGTTTTCTGAATGACATCGGCGAAGAGGACACGGCCGCGACAGAATATGAAAAAGCCGCGCAACTCGACCCCAAAAATCCGGCGGTCTGGAACCAATTGGCCAATTACTGCGGCGAACACGGCAACGTCACCAACGCCTTCGTGGATTACGCCAAGGCCATCGAATTGAATCCAGCGGAGCCGGTGTATTACCGGAATCTGGCCGCGACGGTTTATCTTTTCCGCAAGGACGCGCGGGAGTTCTACGGCATCAACGAGGAGCGGGTTTTCGACAAGGCGCTCGCGCTGTATCGCAAGGCCATGCAGTTGGATCCGCAGAACTTCCTGCTCGCGACCGATTACGCGGATAGCTATTACGGCATCCGTCCGCTCCGCACCAATGACGCGCTCGGGGCCTGGACGAACGCGCTCCAAATCGCCCACGATGACAACGAGCGCGAAGGCGTTTGCCTGCATCTGGCGCGAATCAAAATGGCCGCCGGCCGTTTTGCCGAAGCCCGCGCGCATCTGGACGACGTGACCAACGCGGCATTCGCCGACGTCAAGCACCGGCTGGAACGCAACCTTGCTGAACGTGAAAACCCCGCGACCAACCCCGGCGTCAACGGCGCCTTTACGAACCCGCCGGCCGCACCCGCCGCCACGCCGGGCCGGATGCCATAAAACTTTATCATGGTTTGCCGCGAAATTTCTGCTACCTTGCCGGACACAATTTGCACCTATCATGAGATTTTACGACAAACTAAAATTCGATTCGAACGGCCTGATTCCGGCCATCATTCAGGAGCAAAAAACCGGCCGCGTGGTGATGATGGCGTGGATGAACCGCGCCTCGCTCGAAAAAACCATCGAAACCGGCAAGACGCATTTCTGGAGCCGATCGCGCCAGAAATTCTGGATGAAAGGCGAGGAAAGCGGCCACACGCAAACCGTCAGGGACATCGCCTTCGATTGCGACGGCGACACGCTGTTGATTCAGGTGGACCAAATCGGCGCCGCCTGTCACGAAGGCTACCAGTCGTGCTTTTTCCGCTCGGTGGAAAAGGACGGCCAGTCATTCAAGATAACGGAGCCGCAACTCGAAACCCCGGAGCAGATTTACGGAAAGAAGAAGTAATGGACGACCCGGTTACATTTGCCAGCCGCAAATACTGCCTGTTGCTGCTGCTGCTGGTTTTTGCGCGGGGAATGGATTTTCTCAGCACATGGATCGCAACGCCGAATCTGGTGCTCGAAGGCAATCCCCTCGCCAAGAAACTCGGCTGGCGATGGGGTTTGTTGCTCAACGTCGTTCTCGTCGGCGCGCTCGCCCTGTGGCCGTTGTCGGCCATCGTTGTCGCCACCGCCAGCGTGCTGGTGGCCGCGCGCAATTTCCAATCCGCGTGGCTCATGCACTCGCTCGGCGAGGAAATGTACCGCCGGTGGCATGTCGAGCGTGTGCAGGAAACGCGCATCACGGTTTACCTTTTTTGTCTCGCGGGCAACACTCTGTTGACCGCCGGCGTCGGCGCGGCGCTCATTTATTTCAGCAACCTGCGGCTGGTGCCGTTCGCCATCGGCATGGGCATGGTGGCCTATGCGGCCGCCGTGGCGTTCTATACGCTGCTGGCAATCTGGCGAATGCGGCGCGCGGCCAAAAAACTGGCCGGGCGGCAAAATTCCCCCGCGAATGGCAAAGCCTTGACGGCTGACCCCTGGGTTCGCGTCGAAAATCCCGCGCCCGACAAAATTATTTAGCCCATGCACTCACCGACACTGGATGAATTCTTGAAACTGGCCGCGCAGGGCAACGTGATCCCCATCACGCGCCGCCTGCTGGCCGACATTGAAACGCCGCTCTCCGCCTACCGGAAAATCCGCGGCCAGGGCGAATCGTTCCTCTTTGAATCGGTCGAAGGTGGCGAGCATCTTGGCCGTTACTCGTTCGTCGGCTGCAATCCGCGCGCGGTCATCAGGCAAACCGGCGACCGCGTCGAAGTCATCGAGAATGGCAAGGTCGTTGAAACTTTTGTCATTGGTAGGGACGCGCTGCCGCGCGTCCAGGCTGACCAGCAGGTCAGCCCTGCCGTCAAGGACGGCCTGGCCGTCGTCGAGCGCGTGATGAAAAAATATCGCGCGGTCCTGCTGCCGGGTTTGCCGCGTTTCACCGGCGGCGCCATCGGTCTCATCGGCTACGAATTCATTCACGACGTTGAACCGGTCGTGCCGCGCCCGCCCCGGGACGAATTGCAAACGCCCACCATGGTTTTTCTCATCGCCGACCAGCTTTTGATTTTTGACCGCGTGGCGCAGACCATCACGGTCCTGATCAACGCCTTTCTCGACGGCGCGGCGGATCCGGCCGAGGTTTACGAGGATGCCGTCGGTGAAATCGAGCGGCTGGTGTCGCTGCTCGAACAGCCGAGCGAACATCACCCGGTCAGCCTGCCGGACGAAGTGCCGCCGGTTCCGTTTGAGTCGAACGTCGTCAAAGAGAAGTTTTTCGCCAACGTGCTCAAGGCCAAGGAATACATCACGGCGGGCGACATCATCCAGGTTGTCGGCTCGCAACGATTTTCCATGCCGGTGAAGGCGTCGCCGATTGACGTTTATCGCGCCGTGCGCTCGGTGAATCCGTCGCCCTACATGTTCTTGCTGGAGCTGGACGGTTTTTCGCTCGTGGGCGCCTCGCCGGAAATTCACGTGCGTTGCGAGGATGGCCGGGTGGAAATCCGCCCCATCGCGGGCACGCGGCGGCGCGGCAAGACGGACGCGGAAGACGCGGCGCTGGAAAAGGAATTGCTGGCCGACCCGAAGGAACGCGCCGAGCACGTGATGCTCGTGGACCTGGCGCGCAATGACATCGGGCGCGTGTGCGATTTCGGCAGCGTGCAGGTGAAGGACTTGATGGTCATCGAGCGTTACAGCCACGTCATGCACATCGTGTCGGAAGTGGAAGGAAAATTGTCCGCCGACAAGACGCTTTACGATCTGATGCGCGCGACATTTCCGGCGGGCACGGTCAGCGGCGCCCCTAAAATCCGGGCGATGCAGATTATTTCCGAGCTGGAACAGACCACGCGCGGACCGTATGGCGGCTGCGTGGGTTATTTTTCGTTCAACGGCAATCTCGACACCTGCATCACCATCCGCACCGCCTTGCTCAAGGACGGCCAGGCTTACGTGCAGGCCGGCGGCGGCTGGGTGAACGATTCCACGCCCGAAGGCGAATTTCAGGAGACCGTCAACAAATCCATGGCCATGCGCAAGGCCGTGGCGATGGCGGAAGGATTTGCTCGCTGAAAATCTCGTCCGCCTTCTAAAAATTAAATCGTTTGCGGTCGGCAGGTCTTTTGTTAACTTGCCGTCAAGTCGGGAAAGTTATGAAGCGTTGGCATTTCATCACCATGGCGGGACTGCTTCTGGGCGCGGCGGTTCCAGCCGCACAGGTGGGGCTGATTAAAATCAATGGCGCCATCGGCCCGGCCACGGAAAGTTATATCGCCCGCGCCATCAGCGAAGCCGCGGCGCAGAACGACGAGTGCCTCGTCATTCAACTTGACACCCCCGGCGGCTTGCTCGCTTCCACTTACGAAATCAAACAGACATTTTATGCTTCACGAGTGCCAATCGTTGTTTTCGTGTCGCCATCCGGCGCGGCTGCGACCAGTGCCGGGACGTTTATAACCCTGGCAGCGGACGTTGCGGCAATGGCGCCTCACACCAGAATCGGCGCGGCCCATCCGGTCGGATCTGGCGGCGAAGGGGAAACCAACAGCATTATGTGGACAAAGGCGGAAAATGATGCGGCTACCGCCATCAGAAACATCGCCGAGAAACGGGGTCGCAATGCCGACTGGGCCGAGTCGGCGGTGCGGCAAAGCGTTTCGATCACCTCGGAAAAGGCACTCGATATTGGCGTCATTGATCTGATCGCGAACGATATGCCGGATTTGCTCAAACAATTGGATGGTCGCGAAACCGGCGGCAAAACGCTCCACACCGCGAATGCCACGGCCGTTGAAATCCCCATGAATCTAGGGGAGCGCTTTTCCCAAATGTTCCTGAGTCCAGAAATCATGTTCGTCCTGATGCTGATGGTCATTTATGGAATCATCGGCGAATTGAGCAGTCCCGGCGCAATTCTGCCGGGCGTGGTCGGGGCGATTGCACTGATTCTCGTGCTTTACATGTCGGCGATCCTGCCCGTCAACGTCACCGGACTGGTGTTGATCGGGCTGGCTATCGTGTTGTTCATCACCGATGTGTTTGCCACGACGCACGGCGTGTTGACGGCAGGCGGCATCCTTTCGTTTTTCCTCGGCGCGCTGATGCTATTCAGCAACGCCGGGCCGGGTTTCGGCTTGTCCCTTGCCTGGATCATACCGGGGACGGTGGTTACGGCATTGTTTTTCATCTTCGTTGTCGGCAAGGGAATCCGCGCACAGTTCAAACCAGTCCAAGCCGGCAAGGAAACGATGTTCGGACGGACGGTCAACGCGCTTTCGCGGATTGACGCGCAGGGCGGCAAGGTGTTTATCGAAGGCGAAACCTGGAACGCCATCAGCGAATATCCGGTGGAAGCCGGACAGCCGGTGGAAATCACCGGCATCGAAGGATTAACGTTGAAAGTGAAACCAAAAAACTAACGGAGAAAAATTATGGAACAACTTATTGATTTGCTTAAGAAAATATTTGGCGCAACTGCTCCAGTCGTGGTCATCCTTGTCATCCTGGCGATTTTTATATTGCCGCAGGCGCTGCGCATTTTGCGCGAATACGAGCGCGGCGTCATTTTCCGTCTCGGCAAGCTGCAAAACGCAAAAGGTCCGGGATTGATTTGGCTTTGGCCTTTCATTGACAAAATGGTGCGGATGGATTTGCGCGTCGTGACCATTGACGTGTCCAAGCAGGAAATCATGACCCGCGATAACGTGCCGGCCACGGTGGACGCCGTGGTTTATTTCCGCGTCGTCAATCCCATGGACGCCGTGGTGAAGGTGGAGAATTTCTGGAAAGCGACTTCGCTTATCTCGCAGACGACGTTGCGCAGCGTGCTGGGGCAGTCGCCGTTGGACGACCTGCTTTCGCAACGCGACATCATTAACCAGAAGTTGCAGGAAATCATTGACCGCCAGACCGAACCGTGGGGCATCAAAGTCACGGCGGTGGAGGTGAAGGACGTGGCGTTGCCCGACAGCATGAAACGCGCGATGGCCAAACAGGCCGAGGCCGAACGCGAACGCCGCGCGAAGATTGTGAACGCAGAGGGCGAATTCCAGGCCGCCGAGAAAATGGTGCAGGCCGCTTCCTTGATCAGCAAGGAACCGATTGCGCTGCAATTGCGCTATCTCCAGACCATGCGCGAAATGGCCAGCGAACACAACACGACCACGTTCCTGCCTCTGCCGATAGATTTGTTCAGCGCGTTTTTGAAGAAGTAGCGATAGATGAAGGATAAAATATTCTTCGTGGTCAGATCTTTTGTCTGTTTGATTGCAGCGGGTTGGCTCGGGAGCCTATTTGCCGCCGACTTAAAAGAGTCGACCAACCAACCAGTGGCAGCACCAGCGCTTTGGAGTCCGACTGCGGTTTCCTATATTTGTAATTCAAACATGACCGAGCCGACCTATCAAGGCTTGCCCATCAGCCAATGGATTCAAACCAAAACCCTGCTAAACACCAACCGGCTTATGCTTTCAGAATTACTGGCCTTGAAACAGGTTTCCACCGCAGATGAGTGGGGCATTGTTAATTTTGAATTGCCGATCAATTTTGACACAAGAGGAGACTTGCATTTGGGAGTAATAAACAAGGATGGCGATTTCGTCGAATGCTGTTTTGAAGATTGTGAACGCGCTACAAACGGCCATTGTCTCTTGTCGTGGAACATCAATTACGATCCACCTGGCAAACATAACATCCGCGCAAAATTAGTCTGCTATAATCACTTTGATCCCATTACAGTAATTGGCCCGCCGCTAACTTTTTATTCCAGCAATGTTTGCCAATTCTTTGAAAGCGGCTCGATGTTTGATTCAAAAGGTGCGTATCTCGATGCTAAACTGCGTGAACAAGTTGCCACTTATAGAATTGAATTGAAAACAGCCAAAGGGAAACACATCAAAACAATTACCGGCAGTACCACCAATGGCATGATAGAATCGGACTGGAATTTGACCGATGAGCACGGCAAAAAATTTAAGGAAGATTCGTTTGATGGTTTTTTCCATGTCGCTTATCCCGACGATATTCAAACAAATGCGCCGGCAAGAAAAAATTTCAATAGACTTGGCGGTGGTTAGTATATGCCCCTTTACGAATACGAACTGTGCGAAGGCGACTGCAAGGTCTGCGGCGGGAAATTCACGTTGCGCCGGCCGCTTTCAGCCAAGCCGCTGACGCATTGTCCGGCGTGCAAAAAGCCGGTGCGCAAGATCATTTCCACCTTCAATTCGCCGCACAAGCTCAAGCCGCTCTCCATCTCGGACGCCAAGAAAGCCGGGTTCACCGTGCTCAAAAAGGTCAGCAAGGGCGAATACGAGCGGCAGTAACCCTGGTTGAGAGTTGAGGGGTTGAATTACCATGGGGGCTTTTGCTGTCTAAATCGCCATTCAATTCAAAAGGAGGCACGGGTTTTGAATTCATTTTTGACGCCGGGTGTCTAATCCATTAGCCTGATAGATTGAGATGGGTTTCAACCTTGCATATTTGAAACGCGTGTTGCCTTTGGCCGCCGTGTTGGTGGCGGTGTTTTCCGTTCAGGCCCAGAGCGCACCACCTCACCCGAGACAATCCATTTTATTTTCCTCGCCGGAGAACGGCACGGTTTTCTCCAACACGCCGTCGCTTTCGACCGAACCGCCGGAAGCGCTGGATTTTGGCAACCCGTTGCAGGCTCCGCCACCCTTCAGCTTCAACGGTCCGCCCGTTGACACACCGTGGCCGGTGGTCGCCCCGGTAATTTCACGCGCCGAGGCGCTGCGGATGCAGGACCTGCTGGACCGGCGCAAGAATTGGATGCTGTTGACACCCGCGGAAATCCTCGGCACGACCACGCCGGAAAAGATCATGGGAATCCAGGAACATGACGCGTCCGGCCGGCCCAAAAATTTAACGGCGCTGGAACGCTACACTGAAAGGCGGAATCAACCGCCGCCGGCCGACACCAATGCCAATGCGGTTCCAACCTGGAATTTTTCCGATAAACAGCCCGACGCGTTGAACTCCATCCCCGGCGGATTGGGAAGTTCAGGCAACATGGCCGGCTCGCTGCTTAATCCCACACCGGACAACCAACCGTTTGCCGGGCAAGAGGGCAACCACAACTGGTCAAGATTGTTCGACTCGCCGTCACCGTCGCTGTTATCAGCACCGTCGCCGGTGGTCGCCCCGGCGCAACAGATGGACATGGAACGGTTCAGACAATTGCTTAAGCCGGGTTCGCCATCCACCGCCGCGGCAGCAACCCCTTTATTGAGCGGTATAAAAATCTCCCTCCCGCAATCAGCGCTGAGTTCCGGCCTGGGGCAGTCGGCCCTGACTCCGGTCGGCGCGTCATTTACTCCATTGAACAGCGGGCTTGGCAAACCCGCCGAGATGCCGCAGCTGCCCAGCATCTGGAGTCTGAGTGTAACGTCGCCGCCCTCGGCCGCCGCCTGGGCGCCGCAGCCGCCGCCCTGGTTGTCGCCCACACCGCAGCCATTTACCAGTCCGCAACGGAAATTTTGAGCGGCCGGAGCGTCAATGCGCCGAGGTGATCAGAAGCACTTGTTCCAGCGTCGAGATGCCTTCGCGCGCGCGATCGAGTCCGACCATGCGGAGTGTGTGCATTCCCTGGCTGATGGCCACCTTGCCCAACTCGCGCGTGTTGGCGCGGGCAATGATGAGTTTGCGGATTTGGTCGGTGATGGTCATGGCTTCAATGATGGCCATGCGGCCGGCGTAACCGGAATTTTTGCAACGGTCACAGCCGCGCCCGCGGTAAAGTTGCACCCCGCTGAAAGTGGCGGGGTCAATCCCGAGGTCTTCAAACATTTTGGGCGGATAAGTCACTGGCTCGCGGCAATGCGAACAAGTGCGGCGCATGAGGCGTTGCGCGCAGGAAAGAATGACGGACGAGGAAATCAAAAACGGCGCTATGCCCATGTCATCGAGTCGCGCGATGGCGCCGGGCGCGTCGTTGCAATGCATGGTGCTCAAGACCTGGTGTCCGGTGAGCGCGGCTTCGATGGCGATTTCGGCGGTTTCGGTGTCGCGAATTTCACCGATCATGATGATGTCCGGGTCCTGGCGCAGAATGGAACGCAGGGCGTTGGCAAAAGTGAGGCCGATTTCCTTTTTGGTCGGCACCTGATTGATGCCGGGAACCTGGAATTCCACCGGGTCTTCGACGGTGACGATGTTGTAAATGGGACTGTTCAACTCGTTGAGCGCCGAGTAAAGGGTCGTGGTTTTGCCTGAACCCGTCGGGCCGGTGACGAGAATCAATCCGTGCGGCGCATCAATGGCGCTCTTGACTTGCTTGAAGGTTTCGGGATCCAAACCGAGTTTGTCGATGCTGGCGGTGAGATTCGATTTATCGAGGACGCGCAGCACGATTTTTTCGCCGTGAACGGTGGGCATCACGGACACGCGCAGGTCATAGTCCTTGCCGCTCACGCGCACGCGCATGCGACCGTCCTGCGGCAGGCGGCGTTCGGCAATGTCCAGGCTGCTCATGATTTTGAAGCGCGAGGTCAGCGCCAGTTGCATTTGCTTGGGCGGCGGGGTCGCGTCCATGAGCACGCCATCCACCCGGTAACGCAGACGCATGTTTTTTTCAAAAGGCTCCAGGTGAATATCGCTGGCGCGGTCCTTGATGGCCTGAACGATGATGAGATTGGCGAGTTTGATGACCGGGGCTTCTCCGCTGGAAGAGGCGAGCTGGTCAAGGTTGACTTCTTCCATCCCTTCCTTGACCGCCTCGATGGAATCGGCGTCCGCATCGGCTTCATTCTGCTTTTGAGCGTCCTGAATGATGTCTTCCATCGAACTGTTCTTGGCGGCATCGAAGGCGTTCAACTTGTCAATGATGGCCTTTTCAGACGCGATGAGCGGAGATATTTCGAGTCGGGTGATGCGCTTGACGTCATCAATGGCCAGGACGTTTAGCGGGTCGGCCATCGCGAGGAACAGCCGGTTTTCCAACCGTGAAACGGGAACCACCTTGTAATTGTGCGCCGCGTCGCGTGGCAGCAGTTCGACGACTTCCGGCGGAATACTCACCCGCGCAAGATTGATGGGCAGTACGTTTAGCACTCGCCCCATGGAAACAGCCAGGTCCTGCTCGCTGACGTAGGATTTGTCGACAATGAGCTTGATGAGGCGCGCCCCCCCTTTCTTTTGCTGTTCCAGCAGTTCCTCGATCTGCCCGGTCGACAACAAGCCGTCCTCGACGAGTGCGTCAGCGATGCGTTCTCCGAATGATTTGACTTTGGCCATGGCTTTAGCGGAACGCGATGCGGAGGTTGGAAATCAGGTCGGTGGGCGGCGCCAAATACCATAGCAGCCGGTGCGTGGTGGCTTCAGCCAGATCCTTCACGGCCTGCTGATTAAACGGATTGGCGGTTGCCACCAAAATGGATTTGCTCATCCGGTCGAACGGCAGCACGCACCAGCGGCGGCAAACTTCCGCCGGAAAGCCCCGCGTCAAGTCAATGTCCACATCGTACTTTTCCAGCGGCAAAAACGCCGTGCGGGTCCGGTCGGCCAGCAACTTGAGGGATTTGTCCACGGGGAAAATCTTTTTCTCCGCGAGCGCGTGGATGAACGGCTCGACCACATCCGATGCCGCCGTGGTCAGGTCCACCGTCCGCCAGCACAAATCAAAATCACCCGCGGCGATGATTTTGCTCTCGACGAAAATTTTGCGCATCGTCTTGCGGCCGTCGTCAATTTCCACTGTCGCCGGGTGCGCCTTTTTGCGAAATCCCGCCGTGTCGGACTGGGACCCCGAAACGGCCACCACCGCTTCCACGCCCGCGGATTGCACCGCCACGTTGTTCGCCTTGTCCTCAATTTGCCTGAGCGCCGCCTGCACGTCGGCATCGTCCGGACGCCGTTGTAAAACCGTTTCGTATTCCAAAATCGCAGACGAAAGCTGCCCCGACTGCATGTAAGCCTGCGCGATGCGTTTGGAGGTGTTGATGACTTCCTGTTCGCGCCCCATCTTGGTATAAGCTTCCTTGAGAATTTCCAGCGACTGGCAATCGTTGGGCTGCGATTGGGCAATGACTTCGAACATCTCAATTGTCTGTTGCAATTGAGCTTCTTCGCTGGGACTTAATGCCACCGTATCCATGATTAAAGCGTTTGCCAGCTTGAAAATCAGCAATCCTCGCGCCACTTTAAGCATTCAACTGCAACAACGCAACCCCCGCTTAAACCACCCGATGCACTTGCGGCATTGCTTTCCGCCACCATCTGCGGAATCGTAACGGCATCCGGCACACCGCCGGAACCGGAAAATGCCGCAACCCGTTCCCATCATGGAACCCGCGACCGGCGAACGTCTCGAGCGTTTCGTCGGCGACCGCATCCGTTTCACGCTCCACGACGGCAGCGGGCGCAACGGCTGGCGCGCCTTGCTTCGCACCAATCTCGGCCGCGCCGCGGCGCTCCGGCGCGAAATCATCGCCGCGCATGCCGGCGGCCCGGGTCACGCCGGCGAATCCTGGCGCGACATGCCGATGCAACAAAACGGCGATGCCTGGCAAATCGAATTGCCGCTCGCTGAAACCGGTTTCTTCAAAGCCAAGGCGTATCTGCTCGACCCGAAAGGCTGGCAGCATTGGCCCGACGGCCCGGACGTCGGTATCAGTGTTCATCCCAATTTTGCCCGCACCGCCAACACCATTTATTGCGCCTTCACGCGACTGTTTGGCGCGACCAAAAACCGGGCTTCCACCCGCGATGACAAACTCGAAGCCCGGCTCCGTGAACTCGACGAGCTCGGCTGCGCTGTCATTCCGCCCTCGGGCAAACTGCGCGACCTCGCGCGTCAACTGCCGCATATCATCCACACGCTCGGCTGCCGCATTCTGCATTTGCTGCCGGTGCAACCCGCTCCGACGACTTATGCGCGCTTCGGCCGTTTCGGCAGTCCGTATGCCAGCCTGGATTTGACCGCCATTGATCCGGCGCTGGTTGAGTTCGACCAACGCACCACCGGCGTGGATCAATTTTGCGAACTCACCCGGGCCGCACATTGGTTCGGCGCCCGCGTGTTCCTTGACATCGTCATCAACCACACCGGCTGGGGCTCGACCCTGCAGGAAAATCACCCCGAATTTTTTCTGCGAAACGCCGACGGCACATTCGCCAGCCCCGGCGCTTGGGGAACAACCTGGGAAGACCTCGTCGAACTGAAGCAGGATGATGTCGCGTTGTGGGACAAAATCGCCGGCGCGCTTTTAATCTGGTGCCGTCGCGGCGTGGACGGGTTCCGCTGCGACGCCGGCTATAAAATTCCCGTGCCCGCCTGGCAATACATCATCGCCCGGGTGCAGGATGAATTTCCCGAAACCCTCTTCCTGCTCGAAGGCCTCGGCGGGTCGTGGGAGGCCACCGAAAATCTGCTCACCGACGGCGGAATGCAATGGGCTTACTCCGAACTTTTCCAAAATTATTCCGGCCGCCAGATCGCCGGCTATCTTGACTACGCAAACCGCCAAAGCGCGCGCATCGGCACCTACGTTCATTACAGCGAAACCCACGACAACGACCGCCTGGCCGCCCGCGGGCGCGCGTGGTCGTTGTTGCGCAACCGCCTTTGCGCGTTGACCAGCGCGAGCGGCGGATTCGGTTTCACCTGTGGTGTTGAATGGCTGGCGGCGGAAAAAATCCGCGTTCATGGCTGCACGGGATTGAATTGGGACAGCGCTGACAACATCGTTCCTGAACTCGCCCGGCTCAACCGGCTCATTTCCGATCACCCGTGCTTTTTTGACGGCGCAAGACTCACGCGGCTCAGCGCGCCCGACTCGCCGGTTTATGCCCTCCTTCGCGAATCCGTCCCGCAGTTGCGGGACAAAGATTTTGTCCTTGTTCTTGTCAACACTGATGTTGAAAAGGTGAATCCACTGGTCCTGGCGCCTTCCGATTTGAAATTTCCAATCTCAGATTTCAAATTTGAACTGCTGGGCCAGCCGGTTCCAAAATTTTCCATCGAGAAGGACAAAATCGTTTTCAAGCTCGCACCCGGCGCGTGCCATTGCCTCGCCCCCACAGCAGAGCCGCAAGGTTTAAGCGGCGATGCTTACCGTCGCGCCCGCGCGCAAGCCGCCTGGGCTCTTGCAGCGCTGGGCAAAATCGTGCCGGTCGAAACGATTGACGGTCTCGACTGGCGCTGGTTCGCGGAGCAAGTCGGGCGTTCGCCGGCCAATTTTCTTGCCGCCGCCAGCGAATTTGCCGCGCGTGGCCCAAAATCTTCCCTGGCCGAACTGTTGCGCGACGCGGAACAACAGAAAATCTTCCCGCGCGTCATCATCTGGACCTTGCTTGACCGCCGCCGCGTGACGCCGGTCCCGCCCGGCCACTGGCTGCTCATCCAGGACAGCGTCCCCTTTCGGGCCACACTGCAAATGCAGAATGAAAACGGGCACGCGATTCATGTCCAATCCATTGCCGTTGGCGACGGCCAAATCGCCTGTTTTCAGCCGCGCGAAACTGCGACCGACGCTGAATTGATTTTGGAACGCCATGCGACAACTTCGCCGCGCGTCACCGCCGCGATTCGTTTCCTGTCGCCTTCCCCGTCGTCCTCGTCCCCGTTCTCGTCCTCGGATCTCGTTCTGTTGACCAACGGCATCGGCGGCATGGCGCGGCTCTGCGTGGACCTGGGCCGCGTGAATTCCAAATACGACTGCGTCCTCGGCGCAAACCTGAATGCAAGCGTCCCGGTGGATCGTCATGTCTTTGTCAAACGCATCCGCGTCTGGGTCAATGCCAACGGCTTCCTTTCACCGCTCAACTTGAAAAACCTCGCGTCGTTTGCCGCCGGCCTGCCGGCCACCTGGCAGTTTGTCGCCAATGCCGGCGACGGGCGGACGGTCGAAATCGAGTTGCGCGCCGAAATGCCCGAAGGGAAAAATACCACGGTGTTTCATTTTGCCCGGCCGACGGCCGAACGCGCGTGCGGCAAACAATTGCCCGCCGATGCCGACGTGCGGTTGACCGTCCGTTTTGACATCGAAGACCGGAATTTCCATTGGGAAACCAAACGCAACGGCGGTGCCGATTATCATTTTTCCACCAACACACACTCTCTCCCGACCCAAGACCCGAAAACCCAGACCCGAATCGGCTTCGCCTTCACGCCCGCTTCCGACCGTCAACTTCACGTATTTGCGAATGCTGGCGAGTATCATCCGCAACCCGAGTGGTGCGAGAACATTCCGCATCCAGTTGAACAAAGCCGCGGACAAGTCGGCAGCGGCGACGCTTACAGCCCCGGCTGGTTTGAATTGCCGCTGCCCAAAGGCGCGAGTGTCACGCTCGTCGTGACGGCGGAAATGGACGAACCTTCGGTTGGAGTTCAAGCTTTAGCTTGCAACCGCGGCGCGCTGAAGCGTGAACTCCAACACACCGGGTCGGATCCCGGCGCTCCATTTGAAAAACAACTTCTGCACGCCGCGAAACAATTTGTCGTCCGGCGCGGCGAGGGCAAGACGGTCATTGCCGGCTATCCGTGGTTTCTCGATTGGGGGCGCGACACCTTCATTGCCGCGCGCGGCCTGCTGGCCGCCGGCATGGTTGACGAAGTGAAACAAATTTTGCTCACATTCGCAAAATTTGAAAAAGACGGCACGTTGCCCAATGCCATTTACGGCGAAGCCGTTACAAACCGCGACACATCGGACGCGCCGCTTTGGTTCGCGCTGGCGTGCGAGGAATGTGCCAATCCTGGGAGGGACGGCGCGCCGTTGTCCCAGATTTCATCCGAAAAAACAGGACGCCGACACGGCATCCCTCCCACCGATGATTTTTATTCCGTATTGGTTGATGAAGGTGGGCGGACGATCCGCGATGTGCTGACGAGCATCGCAACGTTTTACGCGAAGGGCACGCCAAACGGCATCCGCATGGACGCCGGCTCGGCGCTGGTCTGGAGTCCAAGCCATTTCACGTGGATGGACACCAATTTCCCCGCCGGCACGCCGCGCGAAGGTTATCCGGTTGAAATTCAAGCCCTATGGATCCGCCTGCTCCGGCAACTTGAGAAAATCAGCGGAGGCGCTGAACAAAAAAAATGGCGGGCGCTGGCCGGGCACGCGGCCGATTCCCTGGAAAAACTTTTTTGGCTCGAAGAACGCGGCTATTACGCCGATTTGTTGATCGCCAAAAACGGCCAATCCGCCGCCGAAGCAAAGGTGGACGACGCGTTGCGCGGGAATTATCTGTTCGCCGTCAGCTTCGGCCTGGTGGCTGGCGAACGCGCCAAACGCTGCGTCGAGGCCGCGCAAAAATATCTGGTGGTGCCCGGGGCGTTGCGCTCGCTTGCGCCTTTGCCGGTTTCGGTTCCACTGCCAATTTGCGGCAATAACGGCCAATTACTAAACAATCCCGCCGAGCCATATTGGGGCCATTATGAAGGCGACGAGGACACGTGCCGCAAGCCGGCCTATCACAACGGCACGGCGTGGACGTGGACATTTCCGGTTTTTTGCGAAGCGCTTGCGCGCGCGCGGGATTTTTCACCGGCAGCGGTGGCGGCGGCCTGGGCATATCTCGGCAGCCTGGACCAGTTGATGAACGCGGGCTGTCTCGGACAAATTCCCGAAATCCTCGACGGCGACGCTCCGCACACGCAGCGCGGTTGTGACGCACAAGCCTGGGGCGTAACCGAGGCGTTGCGCGTGTGGAAATTGCTGAGGAAATGAAGTTTGTGTTTTAGCCCGCCCTCAACCTGACCTTCTCCCCTAGGAGAAGGAACAGCAATTGCAGGTTTTCCGTTTGCGAATGAGCGTCCGGCAAATCCGGTCGCGCGAATTTTCAAGAAGACGGCGAACGATTCACCTTCTCCCGGGGGAGAAGGCCGGGATGAGGGCGGACATTTGCCTTAAAAACCAAAATCCGAAATGAGCCCGGCAATTCCAACCGGACAGAGCTCCAGCGGAGCGATATCTGAATGGCGGCGGACGTGAGTCCGCTCATTTCAAATGTTGCGCGTCGAAAGAGACGTTAGCGCCCCCCTACGTCGGCGGCCACGATCATTTGGCGGTTGCGATGACGTAATCTTTTGCCCGTTCGCAAAATGATTTCCCACCCGCCGGTCTTGTGTTACAAACGAACAGCAACCCATGGACTTTTTTGACCAGGAAGCCCGCGCCCGGAAGCAGACCCGCCGGCTGATCCGGCTTTTCGGCCTGGCGGTGCTCGTCGTGGTGGTCCTGACCAATCTGGCGCTGGCCGTGGTCATTCATGCTTTCAAACATCCATTGTTTCCCGGGGTCTGGTGGAACCCGTTCATTTTTTTGGTCACGTTGCTGGACCTTTGCGGGGAGGCGGTGGTTTTTCCCATGGATTTTCTGAAATTAATCTGGAATCCGTACCTTTTCTGCTGGGTCACGCTGATTTCATTGACTTCGGTTGCCCTGGGCAGCCTTTATAAAATCCGCCGGCTCGCTGCCGGCGGTTCGGTCGTGGCCGACCTGCTGGACGGACGGTGCATCGAAACCAACACCGCCGACCCGGACGAACAAAGGTTGCGCCACGTGGTTGAGGAAATGGCCATCGCCTCGGGAATGTCCGTGCCGGAAATCTACGTGCTCGACAACGAACGCGGCATCAATGCCTTTTCCGCCGGTCACACCCGCGACGACGTGGCCATTGGCGTCACGCGCGGCTGCCTGAAGCTGTTGACCCGTGACGAATTGCAGGGCGTCATCGCCCACGAGTTCAGCCACATTTTGAATGGCGACACGCGGCTGAACCTGCGGCTGATGGGGCTGATGCATGGGCTTTTCTGGCCGACACCGGTGGGCCGGATTTTGGTGCGCGGCAGCTCCCAGGCCCGGGATCCTGACGAGTCCATTTTTGACGAGGACACCAACCCCTTTTTCCTTCCCACCGCACCCATCGGCATTTTGTTCCTGATCGTTGGCGGCATCAGCTCGCCTTTCGTGCGGTTGATCAAGAGCCGGATTTGCCGCGAACGCGAATGGCTGGCGGACGCGGCGGCGGTGCAATTCACACGCAACCCGCCCGGCGTCGCGGGCGCGCTCAAAAAAATCGGCGGCCTCTACAAGCAGGGACGGCTCGACACGCCCAACGCCGAAACCGCCAGCCATTTGTATTTTGCCAACTCGGCCCTCGACCCGCTGTTCAATTTTCAATCCACGCACCCGCCGCTGGCCAAACGGGTCCTGGCCATTGACCCGGCCTTTGACGGCCAGTTCCCCAAGGTCAAGTCATTGCCGCCCAACCAATACGAGCGCGACCAGATTTACGAACAAACCGTGGCCCGGGCCATGTCCGAGATTCGGAACCCTCCAGAAACCTTGACGGCGGATATCGGCCGCCTGACCGCCGACCACATCAAGGCGGCCGCCGCCATTCGCTTCAACCTGCCGCCGGAAGTAAACCAGGCCCTGCGCGAACCCGCGGGCGCGGCCAGTGTCGTTTACTCGCTGGTCTTGAGCGAAGACGACGCGGTGCGTGCCCGGCAAATGGAAATTTTGCGGGCGAATGGCATGTCTGAACGCACTGCGGCGCTGGCTTCGCCAATCCAGGCTTTGAGTGTCAAATACAAGCTCGCGCTGGCCGAGTTTGCCGTGCCGGCCCTGCGCCAGCACAACCTGGACGAATACACCGCCTTCGATCAAACCGTGCAACGACTCGTTGAATGCGACGGGGCCATCGAACTTTTCGAATATGCGCTGATGAAAATGATTGCCCGCCAGCTACGGGCCTATTTCGATGGCCCGGACCTGGACCAGGCGCGATATGGACGGATTCAGGACGTATTGCCGGAGTGTGCTTTGCTGCTTTCGGCGCTGGCGCACGTCGGCCAGGAAGATGATGAACCGGCGGCACGGACCGCCTTTGCCCAAGGCCGGCAGTTTCTCGATGCGCCGGGCGATCAAATCCAGTTCATGCCGCGCAGCGAATGGGACCTGGCCGGGGTTGACGCCGCGCTGGCCCGGCTGGCCAAATGTCCGGCCAGCGTGCAACGAAACATTCTGCTGGCCTGTGGCAAGACCGTTGCGGCCGACGGGCACGTCACCGAGCGTGAGGCCGAATTGCTCCGCGCCATCGCCGACTCACTGGATTGTCCCATGCCCCCGTTCGTGGACGCCATCCGCAGCGAGGAATTGTCATAGGAACCTTAACCCCGAACTCCGAAGTTACGAAAGCCAAGCTCCAGCAGGAACGATACAATTAATGAAATAGCTATTTCATTAATTGTACAAATGACATGATAGGTCGTTCATAACATAAGTGGGAGCGAGGCCGGCCCGGAGTGCGCCCGTCCCCGGGCGCAGCAACTGGCTTCATTCAAGCCTTAGAACATTTTCCGACCGTCTGCCCATCCCATCTTGCTGCGGCCGGGACGACCGCACTCCGCCACCGCGGAAATTCAACTTCGGAATTCGGGGTAAAACTGGTCGTTTCGGCGACACCACGACAGGATTTCCCTTGTTTTTGGCCAAAAGCCGGTCTCGCGCCGGCCAGCCTTGCATTTTTAGGGGGGGTGTGCATCCAAACGCACAGTTGTCACCGTGCCGGACGGGGTTAGGCTGCATCAAAACTTTTTACTACCAACATGGCCACAAAAGAGAGCAAGCGGCGGGTCAGGGAACTGGTGGAAGAATTGGAGCAACGGGTCCAATGCGGACCGGCGATCCGGGACGCGGAAATCCAGTCGGCGCGGGATTTTCTCCGGCAGCATGATTTTTCCCCCGCCAGCGACTACTTCAACCGGCTGGCACACGTGGCGAACCGCCTTCAGGGACGGGCGCGTGAGATTTTCCAGCCGCGGACAAAATGCAATTACGGCGGCAGGGCCGGCGGCTATCAAATGCAGGTGCAATCCATTTTTGACCATGTGATTCTTTCCACATGTTATACGGGCGATTTCAACACCAAACATGGCCGGGTCAAAATTTCGC
This sequence comes from uncultured Verrucomicrobiae bacterium, assembly GCA_963804345.1. GTDB lineage: Bacteria > Verrucomicrobiota > Verrucomicrobiia > Limisphaerales > UBA11358 > UBA11358. Next base: position 493,458 of record CAWDPX010000004.1, read on the forward strand.
ACCGGTTCAACCAGGAAGGCCGGGTTGATTTCGTTGAATTGAAATACCTGAACGCCCTGCACCCGCCCTTGAATGGCGAACTGCGAAAATTGCTGATCGTAAAAGATTATTCGTCCCTCCGGAAGGACTGGTATGCGGCGGAGGCTTGCGTCCTGAGGGTTCTGCCCCAGGAACTGATTTTTCTTTACGAGGACATTTTCCGGTGTCCCAAGCCACAGCTCTTTGCCTGGCTCCTGAACATCGGGCATGGGCTTGTGGAAGACTGCTTAAAGAACTTGAATGCGCGAAAAAATAAATGTTCCCTTCCGCCAGACTCCGCCCCCGGCCTGGGATGTCCGGACTTCAGCCGTTCCGCGAGTGACGGGCCAAACCTCGGCTGGTCGCCGGAAACCTGGAACCAAAACGGCAATGGCCGGACGGTTTGTCTGGAGCGCGCCCGGACCGGGTGTGCCGTGGCTGATCGAAACGGAAACGGCCTTGCCGAACGGCATTCGCAACCGGCCGGAAATCCGGCGCAACTCCCCCTGGACGCGCTGTTGCAGGATGAGGTGGCCCTGCCGATATTGGAAAAGGCGGCCGGTCTGGAATCCGTGGTGGAAATTGAGGATCCCACGGAAATTCTGGTGCGTTATCTGAGAAAAAATCTGTATTGACCCGGTCTCCAACCGAGATCGCCGAATCCGTCAGGTTTTGGATGGCAAAGCGCCAGCGGGCTGGCGCAGTACAAGACGCTGCGCGCGATTCGCAAATCATAGGCAAACGCTTCGCGTCTTGGACTGCGGCGGCCCTCTTCCGCTTTTTCCATGTGATGAAATTGTGCTGCTGCCGGGCTACTTCGCCGTCACGACGACGTAATTCTTTTTGCCTTTGCGCAACAGCAGGTACTTGCCAAAGAGCAAATCGCTGGCCGTCACCGCGCGCTGAAAGTTTGATTCACGGACGTTGTTCACGTTCACGCCGCCACCTTCGATGTCCTTACGCGCCTGGCCCTTTGACGGGCACAAGCCTGCGTGGACCAAAAGCTCAACCAGCGGCAAACCGGCGCCGTCCAGTTTCGCCTTTTCAATTTCCTTGGTGGGCACTTCGCCGAGGATTTCATTGAAGGTGCTTTCGGCAATGCCTTTCAACTCGCCGCCGAAAAGAATTTCGCTGGCGCGGATGGCTTCCGTCGTTGCATTCGGGCCGTGAATCAAATCGGTTGCCGCCTTGGCCAGGGCCTTGTGCGCTTCGCGCGCGCCGGGATTTTCGGCGTGCTTCTTCTCCAGCGCCTCAATTTCTTCCTTCGACAAAAACGTGAAGTATTTCAGGTAGCGGATGGCGTCCCGGTCGTCGGTGTTGATCCAAAACTGGTAGAAGCGATAGACGCTTGTGCGCTTCGGGTCGAGCCAGATGGCGCCAGCCTCGGTCTTGCCAAACTTTGTGCCGTCGGCGTTGGTGATGAGCGGGAGCGTGAGGCCATAAACCGTCTTGCCGAGTTTCTTGCGCGTCAGATCGATGCCGGCAGTGATGTTGCCCCACTGGTCGCTGCCGCCGATTTGCAGTTCGCAATTGGCGTCGCAGCACAGCACCATGAAATCAAACGCCTGGAGCAGCATGTAGCTGAACTCGGTGTAGCTGATGCCCACCTCGCGGTCTTCCATCCGGGCGCGGACGCTTTCCTTGGCCACCATCTGGTTGACGGAAAAATGCTTGCCGATGTCGCGCAGGAAATCGAGATACGAAACACCCTTCGTCCAAGAGGCATTGTCCACCAGTCGCGCGGGATTTTGTTTCGTTTCAAAATCAAGCAGCTTGGCGAGCTGCACTTTCACGCTGGCGATGTTGTGATCCAAAACCTCCTTCGTGAGCAACTGCCGCTCGGCGGTTTTGCCGCTCGGATCACCAATCGAACCGGTCGCACCGCCAGCCACGGCTATGGGATGATGACCGAGCAACTGAAACCGGCGCAGCGCCAGCAGCGGCACGAGATTGCCCACGTGCAGGCTGTCGGCGGTCGGGTCAAAACCGCAGTAAAGCGTGATGGGCGCGGCGATGCGTTTGGCCAGTTCCGCCGCGTCGGTGCAATCGGCAATCAATCCGCGCCATTTGAGTTCTTCCAGGATGCTCACACGACAAAGGCTAATTCGCCGGCCGCCGATTGCCAATCGCCAATTAGCCCGCATCCTCCTCGTTGGGCGTATCTTGACACCCGCACCAAACGGAAATAACTCCCTCTCCCCGCCAAAACGGGGAGAGGGCTGGGGCGAGGGGCTCGTGCTTGTTAAACATTGGCTCCTCACCCCGGCCCTCTCCTCCTTGAGGGAAGAGAGGGAGAAAAAATGGTGCGTCCAGATGCACCCCTCCTCGTTCTCCTTCTCGTCCCCGCCTGCCGTGCCGAAGCGTCTGCGCGAAGGCTGGTCCTCGATTTTTAGCCGGATTCGATTGCAAGAACGAGGACAACGACGAGGACGAAAGTGCTACCGCGATGCACTTTGGACTTTAGACTTTGGACTTTGGGCTTTAGCCTTTCGCGCGATGTCGCAAATGCTCAAATCGTCCGGCGCCATGGCCGGCGCCACGCTCGTCAGCCGCCTGCTCGGCATGGTGCGCGAGGTGGTTTATGCCAATTTCATGGGCGACAGCCGGGTGGCCGGCGCGTTCAAGCTCGCCTTCACCATCCCCAACCTGTTCCGCCGGCTGCTCGGTGAAGGCGCGCTGACCGCGGCGTTCATCCCCATTTTCAAGGAAAAGGAAAAAACGCACGGTGAAATCGAAATGTGGCGCACGGCCAACGCCGTCATTTCCGGGCTGGTCATCGCCGCCACCGCCGTCATCGGCGTGGCCATGCTCGGCCTCACCGTCGCGTTGAACGTCCACACCTTCGACACCAATACCGAATTGATGCTGCGGCTTTTGCGCGTGATGTTTCCCTACATGCTGCTCGTGTGCCTGGCGGCGGCGTTCATGGGCATGCTCAACGCGCGCGGCCACTTCTTCATCCCGGCGATGGGGGCCACCATGCTCAATGTCGTGATGATTGCGTCCGTGTTCTGGCTGGCGCCGAAGATGGGGCGTGAATTGCGCGAACAAATCTTTGCGCTGGCCATCGGCGTGCTGGGGGCGGGCGTGGCGCAGGCGGCCTTTCAACTGCCGACGCTCTGGCACGACGGCTTTCGTTACCGGTGGGTTTCGCCGTGGAAAAATGAAACCGTCCGGCTCGTGGTGACCCGGATGATTCCCGGCGCCATCGGCGTGGCGGCGTTTCAAATCAACGTGCTGCTGACGCAGACCGTCGCCTTTTACGTGGATCCGCAAATCAACGCCTCCTTTGACTACGCCGTGCGGCTCATGGAACTGCCGCAGGGCATGTTCGGCATTTCGCTGGCCACTTTTCTCTTGCCGACCCTGGCGGGGCTGGCGGCGGAGAAAAATTTCGGCGAATTCCGCGCCACCCTGCGCCATGGTCTCGGCACGCTGCTGCTGGCGAATCTGATTGCCGCCATCCTACTGGTCGTGCTGGCCGAGCCGATTGTGCGGCTGCTGTTTGAGCACGGCAAATTCACCGCCGCCTCCACGGAACGCGCGACCCTGGCGCTGATGTGCCTGGCGCCGGGGCTGGTGGCGTTTTCAACGGTCAACATCCTGGCGCGGGCGTTTTTCGCGCTCGGCGACACCAAAACGCCGATGCAAATCAGCATCGCCTGCCTGTTTCTGAATCTGGGTTTGGCCGTGCTGTTCATTGGCCCGCTGCGGCAGGGCGGCCTGGGCATCGCCAACACCATCACGTCCATCGGCAATGCCAGCCTGCTGGTTTATGCGCTGCGGAAAAAGCTGGGGAAACTGGAAATGGAAACTCTGCGCGCCACCTTTATGCCGCTGGCCATCGCCGGCATTCTGGGCGGACTGGCGGCGTGGGGGGGCGAACGTTTTTGGGAACACGCCCTCGGCCATCAAACACTGGCACTGAAAATCGGCGAGGTGTTCGCGCCGGCGATTTTGGCGGGATTGATTTATGGCATCACCGCGCTGGCCTTCAAAATTCCGGCGGCAAAGGAAATGGCGGAATTTGCGCTCGCACGGTTCAAAAGGTAGAGCGGGTGTAGCGGCGGTCGGCAGACCGCCGGAAACTTCTCGGAATAAATGACGGCTTGCTTCCGAAAGCCACCACGGTGCGCCTCCCATCAAATCGCCACCACGGCAGTCCAGCAATTTTGCCCGAACTTCGATTTGAATTTTTCCACGAGCGATTCGGCGGTGATTTTAGTTTCGGCGATGGCAAACGTCGTCGAGCCGCTGCCGGACATCAACGCAACCAGCGCGCCGTTGGCGCGGAGGAATTCCTGGAACAGCGCGAGCACCGGATACTTTTCCAGCGCCGGAGCTTCCAGCGAATTGTAAAATTCAGCGCCCGCAACGCGCCAATCGCCGGCTTGAAGCCCGGCAATCAGTCTTTGCGCGCGGCCCGGCCGGCCGTTCAGCGCCTCCGGGAAACGCGCAAGATTCTGATAAGCCCACGGTGTTAAAATGCCGAATCCGGGATGAATCAGCAGGAACACCTTGCCGCGCAACGTGGAAAAGAAATCGAGCGGCTGGATTTTTTCGCCGCGACCGGTGGCGAGCGCGGGCTGGTTTTGGAGGAAAAACGGCACGTCCGAGCCGAGCGCCGCGGCCAGTTCGCCGAGTTTCGCGGCGGAAAGCGGCCGGCCGAAAAGTTCGTTCAACGCCAGCAGCGTGGTCGCGGCATTGCCGCTGCCGCCGCCCAAACCGGCGGCCAGCGGAATTTTTTTATCCAAATGAATGCGCACCCCGTCGCTGATTTTCGCGGCTTGCAAAAAACCGGTGGCCGCGCGGTGAACGAGATTGCCCGAATCCACCGGCAGGGCTGCGTCGCTGCACGAAAGTTCGACCGCGCCGCCGCGGCATTCAAACGCCAGCCGGTCGCAAAGGGCGATTGGCTGCAGGACGGTTTCGAGTTCGTGAAATCCGTCGGACCTTTTGCCGAGGATGTTCAGCAGCAGGTTGACTTTGCAGGGCGAATCCTTTTCGAGCGGGCTGGTCTTCACAAAAACAAAACGCGCCAACGGATGATGGTTGGCGCGGGGATGAAAACGAATTCGGTCACGGTCAATTGTCAAACACCTTGAACCGGCTGCCGGGAATGTACGGCGCGATGTCGCCGCCGCTGAAGCCGGTATAAGTGTCCGTGTCAAACGTCGAACCGGCAATCAGGCCCGGTTTGTAGCTGTCGGGATAAACGGGCCCCGGCGGAAGGTAGTGCGGGAAGATCGGGCCGTATCCGGAGCCCGGCATCGGAATCGGGAAAGTAAAGACCTCGAAGATGCCGACCCCGGTTCGCGCCAGGGTGCGGTCCAGACCCCGGATGGCCCCGACCGTGTAGCCGGCGCTGGGTGATTCAAAAACGGCCGTTTGCTCAATGGAACGGCGCATGTCGCCCATGCGGGTAATTTCAAAAGTGTTGCTGACGCCGCGGCCGAGTTTTTGTTCCGGTCCGGCGCAGCCGGATGTGAACAAAGCGGCCAAGCCGGCCAAAGCGAGAAGAGATATCACGTTTCGCATACGTTTTTCAAGTTGACGGCGCTACCTTACGCCGAAATCGCCGGATGTAAAGTGCGTTTTACGATTTGTGCGCGGCGCGTTTCCGGTCCCGCCGGTCCCAATACCACGCGATCCAGACGGTGATTTCGTAGAGGACCTGCAGCGGCACGAACATGACGATTTGCGTTATCGGTTCCGGGGTGGTCAGCACCGCGCCCAGGATCAGATTGATGACGATCACATAACGGCGCGCCCCGGAGAGCGTGCGATAATCGAGCACGCCAATTTTCACGAGCGTCAGAACCACCACCGGCAGCTCAAAGCCCAGCCCCATGCCCAGCAGAAACCTGCAGACGAAACTGATATAGTCCTCCGCCCGCCATTGAAAGGCGCCGAAACCGAGCCAGTGGGAATACATCTGCGCCGCGGCCAGCGCCAACGGCATCAAGGCGAAGTAGCAAAAGGCCACGCCGAGGAGAAATAATCCGCCGCCGAAAGCCAGTCCGCGATAAATGTATTTGCGCTCGCGCAGTTTCAGCGCCGGAAAGATGAACGTGGCGACGAAATAAAAAATGAACGGCGACGCCAGCACCGTGCCGCCATAAATTGCCACCTGAAAGGCGACCACAAATCCGCCCGCCGGGCTGAGGTTGATCAGATCAATCTTCAACCGTTGCGCGTCGGCAACGGCATCGGGATCGGAACTGGCACGCCAGCCGAGCACCTGGTTCGTGCCGATGACCAGCGGCTCGACTTGAACGGAGACGAAGCGGTTCGTGCCGAGGTTCAGTAATTTTTGTTGTTCGGCGGTGAGTTGAAACGCGCCGAGACGATTCGTGCCGAAGCTGACGGCGACGACCTGATTGGCGCCGGGATAACTGAGTTTGGCGCGCGTCAACGGCCATTTGACGATCTGAACGACGTAATTGCCCGCGAGCAGGCAGAGCAAGACCGCCACACCCAGCGCCACCAAGCTCTTGATGAGCACCCAGCGAAGATCTTCGAGGTGTTCAAGAAACGTTTTGACCGGGCCGCCTTCGGCCTCGTTGGGGCGCTCCGATGCTGGGTCGCCGGCCATGCCAGAAACGTCCCGCCGTCAGACTTTGGGCGGGTTGGAGGATTGGGAAACCGGCAGGTCGGCCCGCGATGGTGCGGGCGCGGCGGGTTTGGCCGCCGCCGGCGTGTCGGTCGTCGTGTTCTGGATTTCGTCCGTCACTTCGCGCGAGGCTTTTTTGAATTCCTTGATGCCCTGGCCCAGGCCGCGGGCAAATTCAGGGATTTTCTTGGAACCGAACAAAATCAAAACGGCCACCAAGATGATGATCAGTTCCGTGCCGCCCAATCCCCCCAATGCGAACAATGTATTCATAAATTTTGTCGAGCCTTGACAAGCCTACGCCTGCCTGCGGGAATAGTAAAGCGCCAAAAAAAGGGCCGCTTTTCAGCGGCCCTCGGATGGCTTCAAATTTGCCCGGCGAATCTTATGATCCGCTCTTGGGATGGAGCAGCACAAAGTCGTCACGGCGGTTTTTCGACCAGGCCGATTCGTCGTGGCCGGGATCCACGGGCCGATCCTTGCCAAAACTCTTGGTAAAGACGCGCATCGGATCAATGCCATGTTTGACCAGTTCCTTGCGGACGGCCAGCGCGCGGCGCTCACCGAGCGAGCGATTGTATTCGTCGGTGCCGCGTTCGTCACAATTGCCCTCGATCATCAGTTTGGCGCTCGAATCCCGGCTTAAGGCGTCAGCCACGGCCTGAACGTTCGCTTTCTCGCTCTTTCTCACCGCTGCGCTGTCGTAGGCAAAATGGACCGTGTAACTGGCCAACTGCGCGCGGTCGGCGGCCATGCCGTTAATATCCTCGATGTTTGGCAAAGGTATGCCGCTCGGAGACGGCTCGCTCGACATAGTGGGGCCGGGAGATGCCTCCGGGGGCGTGCTTCCCGCCCCGCGCGGCAGTTGCGTGACTCCGACGGGCCGATGATTTTTACAACCAGTGGCAGCCAGCACGGCCGCCAGCGTGAACGCCAGTAAACATGTCAATTTCATCATTTTCATTTTTTTCCTTCGGTTAAAAATTCGTTAAAAAAGTTTAAATCATCTGGCCCAAGCCGGCTGAGAATCATTGCCTGAAATCCGGGCAATATCCTTGACCTGTTTTGTGAACACGTCAAGCACAGATAACACGTAGCGGCCGCCGGTGCGCCGCGTGAAAATCAGCGTCCGCGAATTCGGCGACCATGATGGGTCTTCGCCTGCCACCAGGACCACCGGCGGCGCACTGCCATCCGCCGGCACAACGCAGATGTTGAAATCTCCCGTCTGCGACGTGAACGCGATCCATTTGCCGTCCGGCGACCAGTCGGGTTCGGTCGGATTCGGCGCCCCGGCAGTTGGAATGCGTTGGAACGCACCGCCGCCCGCCGGGACTTTGGCCAGCACACGGCGTTCGCTGATCCTCGTCGCGAAGCAAATCCATCGCCCGTCCGGCGACCAGCACGGCGACGATTCGTCCTCGGGGGTTGCGGTCAATTGTTTCAAATTCGAGCCGTCCGCGTCGCTTACCCACACATCCGGGCTGCCGCTTTTGCTCAAAATCATCGCCACCCGCGAGCCGTCCGGTGAAACCGCGGGGCTGATGTTTGAACCGGAATAATGGGCGACGACGCGGCGCTGGCCGGTGGTCAGGTTGCTGTACCAGATGTCCGGATTGTCGAGCTTGTAGGAATCGTAATAAAGGGCCAGCCGGCCCGGCACCCACGCCGGCGCGGCAACGATGGTGTTGTCGTGCGTGACGGCTAACGCGTTGTGGCCGTCAAAATCAGCCACGTATATTTCGCCGTTGCCATTGGCCCCCGCAACCTTGAACGCGATTTTGGTCTGCGCGATGCCGTTCTTGTGCGTGATGGCCTGCACGATGTCGTCGGCGAACGCATGCGCCTGCCGCCGCAACACCGCGCCGGTATAGTTGCGCGAAAGAATCGTGCTCTTGGCGACATGATCCACAACCCGGCCTTGAACGCTGTCCGCGCTGGTGCCGCTGATTTGATATTGCGCGGTCTCGGGCGCGACGAACGAGAAGCCCTGGACGTAAAGGTCGAATTTCAAAACGTCCGCGACGTCGCCGCTGAAACCTTCGAGCGAAACGGGAATCGGCTTGCTGTTCCCGAGAACGTCAATCTGTTTGCGAATCTGGATGACGTCCGAATTCTGACCGCAGCAATAATGGTTGGCGCTGGCAACAAAGAGGACAACGGGCAGACAAATTTTTAAAAGAGTGATGTAATTGTTTTTCATTGAAGCATTCGTTTGGCTTTGAGGTTGAACATGATGGTGAAGTCCTGTTGGACTTTTGATTTGTCAGGAAGCGGCGGGACCGATGTGACCCGTTGCAGGGCGCGTTGTACGGAATCATCCATTTTTTCATCGCCCGAGGGAGTGATTATACGGGCATTGATCACAGTGCCATCACTGGCAACGGTGATTTTGGCGAAGGTGTTCGCCTCGTCGTTGCCGCCCCCTTCGGGAGTCCAGGCATTGTAATAAAGTGACCCCAGGGCATCCTTGCTAGCGTACGCCACACTGTCGCTGCCGGGCGCATCCACCACCGTTCCCGAGGTCAAATTGCTTTTCAAATTCCGTAGGGCGCTCCGGATCGCCTGGGCCTGCCGCTGCTGTTGCTGCGAATTGTCGACCGCCGGAGAATTTTTCGGCGCGGTGCGGGCCACGAGCTGCGTGCTGATTTGAATTTTGCGCGGCTCGGTTTTGGATGTTTTAACTGGTTCCAAATTGTCAGGCGACAGTTTGTCCGGCGGTTTGACCGGCTCGGCTTTTACAATTTTCTCCGGCGCCGGCGGAGGCGGCGTGACCACGGGCGCGGGTGGGGGCGGTTGCGGCGGAGCGACGGGCGCGGGCGGCGGGGGCTGGGCATTGGCGACGCCGCTGTTGAACGGCGCGTCGATCAAATTGGCCGGAATCACATCGAGCACCTGCAAGTCGTCCGCCTTCGGCTTCGAATAAAAAAACGCCGGGCCGACGAATAAAATCACGATCAACAGCAGGTGAACGCCCGCGGTGGCCATGACGCATTTTTTTTGCAGGCGGTTCATTTTGTCGGCTCCGTGCGGAGCGAATAGCGCGTGATGCCGCCGCGCTGGCAGCCGTCAATCAGCAGCGCAACGTTTTTGTAAGGCCCGTCCTGATCGGCGCGGATATAGACGATGAGGTTCGGGTTCGAGCGGAATTCCGCCGCCAGCCGCGCGATCATTTGCTCGAGGCTCATGCGCTGTTTGTCGAGCAAGTAAACGCCCGTCGTGCTGACCTCGACGGTTCGGACGTTGCGCTTGTCCACGTGCTGGTCGGGCCGGCCGCCGGTCGGCAGCTTAAGGTTGATGCTTTGCTCGAGCAGCGGCGTGGTGATGACGAAGATGATGAGCAGCACGAACGCGAGGTCGAGCAGCGGCGTGATGTTGATCTCGCTCAACGTCACCAGGTAACTGCGTTGGGAAAATCGTCTCATAACCCGGGTCGAGGGTCGAGGGTCGAGCCGTCTCCACTCCGCTGCGCCGCGCCAAGGGGTCGAGAGCCAGACAAACAAGCGTGTTTTGGCCCTCGGCTTTCGACTCTCGTCTCTCGTCTCATTTTCATTCGTCCGCCAAAAACTCCGTTTCCATTTTGGAAACGAGCTCCTGCGCGAAATTGTCCAGGCCGACCGTGAACACGCGCAGGTTATGCACGAGCCAATTGTAGCCGAACATCGAGGGAATCGCCACCAGCAGTCCGGCGACCGTCGTGATGAGCGCCGCCGAGACGCCGGGCGCCATCGCCGCCATCGTCGCCGAGCCTTGCTGCGCGATGCCGGCAAACGTGCTCATCACGCCCCAAACCGTGCCGAGCAGTCCCATGAACGGCGCGCCGCTGACCGCAATCGCAAGCAGAATCAAACCGGATTCCAATTTCAAGGATTCCTGCGCGACGATGTTTTCGAGCGCGCGTTTGACATGCTCCATGTTTTTGAGCGTGACCTGCTGTTTGCGGCGTTCGCCGCCCGGCCCGCGCAACCGCGCGTCGAGTTGCACACAGCCGGCCTGATAAACCTCATAAAGCGGACAGCCTTCGACCTGCAACGTGCGGTCAAAAAGTTCGAGCACGGATTTTTGCGCACGGAATTCCTCGTTGAAATAGTGGTTCAACCGGCGGGCGCGCCGGACCTGGATGGCCTTGGAGACCATCACCGACCACGCGAGGATGGAAAATAGAATGAGACAGACAATGATCGCCTTGGCTTCCGGCGTTGCCTGTGTCCAAATGTAAACGAGTTCCGCTTGATTAGAAGCGGCTCCCACGACAGCAAACGATAATCCGCTCATAAAACAACAAACTTGGTCGTGAGGAACCGATGTAGCGTCCAAGCGGCAGGGGGTCGAGCAATTTCCTGCCTCACCAATTTCTACCCGGCGTGCCGGAAAATGCAATGCCTTTTTTTTGAAAAATAAACTTTGTCTCCACCCTTGCCGTGCGGGCAAAATCGCATACAAAGAACCCGATGTCCCGTCCGCGCCTCATTGGCCTGTTGCTCGCGCTCATCACGCTGCTGGTTTATTTGCCGGCAACGCGCGATGGTTTTGTGAATTACGACGATCAGGATTACGTCACGGAAAATTCCACCGTGCAAAAAGGCCTGACGTGGACGGGAAGCAAATGGGCCTTCACCACCGGCCACGCGAGCAACTGGCATCCCCTCACCTGGCTCTCGCACATGACGGACTGCGAACTCTTCGGTCTCAACCCCGGCGCGCATCATTTCGTCAATGTGCTGTTTCACACGGCCAATGCGGTTCTGCTTCTGCTGTTGCTGTTTCGACTCACGGGTGCGCTGTGGCCCAGCGCGTTTGTTGCCGCGCTGTTTGCCTGGCATCCGCTGCATGTGGAATCCGTCGCGTGGGTTTCCGAACGCAAGGACGTGTTGAGCACGTTTTTCGCGCTGCTGACGCTGCTGGCTTACACGCGTTATGCGCAAAAAAAGTCGAGGGTCGAGAGTCGAGAGTCGGGGGCAAATACGACTGTTCCGGCTCTCGACTCTCGACTCTGGACTTTCGACTACACCCTGGCCCTGTTTTTCTTCGCCCTCGGCCTCATGTCTAAACCGATGCTGGTGACATTGCCGTTTGTGATGTTGCTGCTGGATTACTGGCCGCTGAAGCGGGTGACGAGTGACCGGTGGCAAGTGTCGAAAGTTATGCGTCTGGTGCTCGAGAAATGGCCGTTCTTTTTGCTCGCGGCGGCTTCGTGCGTCGTAACCTTTCTTGTCCAGTCTCAACGAAGTGGCGACGCGGTCGCCTCCCTCGAACTCGTTCCGCTGCATTATCGGTTTTGCAACGCATTGGCATCTTACGGGCTTTATTTGCTGAAAATGGTCTGGCCGGTGAGGCTGGCGGTTTTTTATCCGCTGCCCGAACATTTGACCTGGCTGTTGATGGCGGCGACGGCATCGGCCGTCGTGCTGGTCATCATTTCAAGTCTTGTCTGGCGGTCGGGACGGGCGCATGCGTATTTGCCCGTGGGCTGGCTGTGGTTTTTGGGAACGCTCGTGCCCGTCATCGGGTTGGTGCAGGTGGGCGGCGCGGCGCTGGCGGATCGTTACACTTATTTTCCGCTCATCGGGGTGTTCATCGCCATCACCTTTGGCTTTTGCGATCTGGCGGGTCGTCTTCAATTCCCGCAAAAGGCAATCGCAACCGCCGCCATTTTGATCCTTGCGACCTGTTTGATGCTTGCTGAAAACCAGTTGCGTTGCTGGCGCGACAGCGAAACGCTCTTTGCTCACGCGCTCGCGGTGACAAAAAATAATCATGTCGCGCACGTCAACCTGGGCGTCGCGCTCGAGCAAAAAGGCGAATTAAACGAGGCGCTCGCCGAATACCGCGCCGCCGAAGAACTGGCGCCGGAACTTTATCACATTCACAATAATCTCGGTAATCTGCTCGACAATTTGGGCCACCCCAGGGAAGCGCTCCTCGAATATCGCTGGGCCGTGCTTTTGAACCCCAACCTGCCCTCTTTGCATAACGGCGCAGGCATGGTCCTGGCCGAACTCGGACGTTTTGACGAAGCCCTGACCCAATTCAAAGAAGCCGCGCGGCTCGATCCCACTTATCCGTGGGCCCACCTCGAAATCGGCAAGCTGCGTCTCAAACAAGGCCGCGATGCCGAGGCGATTGATGAGTTGCGTGCGGCGTTGCGGATTGACCCGGACAATTTTCAAATTCTCGCCTACACCGCCCACGTGCTGGCCGCCGATGAAAATCCTCAAATTCGCGACGGCCGGACCGCGCTCGTGCTCGCCGTCAAGGCCAAAGTCCTGACCGGCGAAGCGCAACCCTACGTGCTCGACGCGCTCGGCATGGCCTGCGCCGAGACCGGCGATTACACCAACGCGCTGGAAGTGACGCAAAGGGCGCTTGACCTGGCCACCGCCGCCAAAATGAAAAAACTCGAGCCGTTGCAACAACGATTGGAGCTCTACAAAAACCACCAGCCGTGGCGCGAATCGTTCCTGGCCACCAACCCGCCGGTGAAACGTTGATGGGCGCGCCGCCTCTGGCTCGGCGTGTTGGAGTTCACGCTTCAGCGTGTTGTCCAAACAATCCCGCACATCGCGGGATTGAACTCCAGCGTTTTCAAGCCGGGCCCAAGACCGGCGCTCCGTTGGAATTCATTTCACCAACCCGCAAAACGTCCGCCACACCCGCGAATCTTTCAAAACCTTTCCCGCAGCCGGCCACCGGCCCAGCCACGGCAATTCAAAAATCCGTCTCGCGTCGAAAAATTCCGCGAGCATTCCGGCATTTGTGTTTGTTGCCGCGTCCGGCTTTGCCGGCGACATCAACACGACGCGTGCCCGGCAATACGCGCTTTGCGGCAACGCGGCGAGGGTCAGCAAGACTTGATTCACCGCGCCGAGCCGGTTTGGGCAAACCACCATCGGCGTCGCGCGCCGGGCCGCAATCAAATCGCGCGAGTCAAAATTCCCGCCGAGCGGACTCAACAAGCCGCCGGCGCCTTCAACCAACACCACATCAAAACGTTTTTGCATCGCGCGGACATGCGCCAGCACATCCGCGAGCTTGACCTGCCTGTGTTCGCGGCGGGCGGCGAGCAAGGGCGCAATCGGCGCGCGAAAATGCCACGGATTGATTTCGTCGAGCGTGAGCGCGCCGTTCATGGCGGCGTGCAGCACGCGGGCGTCGCCGCGTCCGCCGGAACAAACCGGCTTAAGGGCCGCCGCGTTGACGCCGCGTTCCCGCAAATGGCGCGTCAGCAGCGCGGTCAGCACGGTTTTGCCAACGCCGGTGTCCGTGCCGGTGATGAAGAGGGTTGTTTGCTTCATTCCGGGAACATCAAAGCGGAAATGTCATGGGCAAGCCATCAAAACCATTGACGAATTCCGCGGGGGTCGGCTACCCTGCACGGCTCGTTTAACGAAAAGATTATTGTGAACATCACCGTCGAAAATCTGGCTCCGTGCAAAAAGTTGCTGCGGGTGGAAGTGGACGCGAAGGCCGTGGACGAAGCCTTCGACGCCGTCACCAAGGACTTTCAGAAACAGGCGTCGCTGCCCGGCTTTCGTCCCGGCAAGGCGCCGCGCAACCTCGTGCTCAAAAAATACGAGCCGGACATCAAGGACGAGGTCAAACGCAAGCTCATTGGCGATTCGTACCGCAAGGCGCTGGACGAGAAAAAAATCGCCGTTATCGGCTATCCGGACATCGAGGAAATCCAGTTTGGCCGCGGCCAGGCGCTGCAATTCGCCGCCACCATCGAGACCGCGCCGGAATTTCAACTGCCCGAATACAAGGGCCTGCCGGCCAAACGCGATGCGAAATCGGTCACTGCGGCGGATGTGGATCGCGCCATCGAATTGCTCGCCAAGCAGCACGTGAAGTTTGAGACGGTCGCGCGCGAACTGCGCCTGGGCGACGTGGCGGTGGTGAATTATACCGGCACGTGCGATGGCAAGCCCATCACCGATACCGCGCCCACGGCGAAAGGTTTGACGGAGCAGAAAAATTTCTGGGTGGACGCCGCGCCGGACTCGTTCATTCCCGGTTTTGCCGATCAGCTCATCGGCGCCAAGGCGGGCGACAAACGCACGGTGAATGTGGATTTCCCCGCCGACTTCGTGACCAAACAACTCGCCGGCAAAAAGGGCGTTTACGAAGTCGAGGTCGTCGAGGTGAAGGAAAAAAGCCTGCCGCCGATTGACGACGCGTTCGCCAAAAAATACGACGCGGAAAACCTGCCGAAGCTCCGCGAAGGCGTGCAACGGGATCTGGAGAATGAATTGAAGTATTCCCAGGCCAAGGCGGTTCGCGGCCAGATCATCCGCGCGTTGCTCACCGCCACGAATTTTGACCTGCCGGAAACCGCCGTGGCGCACGAAACGCGCAACGTGGTTTATGACATCGTGCGCGCGAACAGCCAGCGCGGTGTGGCGCGCGATTTGATTGAGAAGCAGAAGGATGAAATTTATTCCGCCGCGGCGCAAAGCGCCAAGGAGCGCGTGAAATTGTCGTTCCTGATCCAGCGCATCGCCGAGAAGGAGGGCATCCAGGTTTCGCAGGACGAGGTTTTGAAGCGCGTGCAGTCGCTGGCGCTGGCGTACCAGATTCCACTGGAGAAATTCCTCAAGGACCTGCAGAAACGCAACGGCGTGAGGGAGCTTTACGACCAGGTCGCGCACGAAAAAGTGCTCGCGTTCCTCGAGCAAAACGCCAAAATCGAGGAGGTTCCCGCGGCCATCGGGAAAGCCGGGTGAGCAGGCGTCCGGCCTGCAAACTTGATGGTGGCGCGTGATTTTTGTTTGCCGGCGCGGTCAAATTAACCAAACAGTTACCTTCGGGCGCGCTGGTGCGTCTGGAGTTTAACGAATTTCGGCAAAAGCCGTAAAATGGCAGCACCATGAAAAGTTTCAGCGTTCTTTTGGTTTTCATTCTCGCGGCTTTGACCGCCGTGGCGCAGACGGATACAAACGCGGTCGCCGTGCCGGCCGAAACCAACGCGCCGGCCCCTGCCTCAGGCACCAATGCCGCCGCCAAGCTGGTGGGCATGAACGCTGCGACGCACCAAATGTCGCTGGAAGATTGCATCCAGGAAGCTTTGCAGCACAACCTCGACGTGCAAATCGAGCGCTACGCCCCGCAAATCTCGCTCTACACTTTACACGCGGGTTATGGCGGTTATGACCCAACGTTCAGTTTTTCCGGCCAGCGCACGCGAAATGACACCGGCCCGGAGTTTCAAAACGGCCTGCCCGTGCCAGCCTCGACTTCCGACCAGAACTATTTCAATTCGGACCTGAGCGGCTCGTTGCCCTGGGGCATGACCTACGATTTCAACGGCAATGTCACGGACACCCGCAACCTCAACTTTACGGTCAACACAAACCTTCTGGCGACGTCCACGAACTACCAAACCTCCAGCGGTTCCGTGGGCTTGACCCTCACGCAGCCGTTGTTGAAAAATTTCTGGGTCGATCAGCCGCGCCTGACCATTCGCCTCGCCAAAAACCAGCTCAAATCCGACGAGCAGGGACTGCGCCTGCAAATCATAACGTCCGTTGCCGCTGTCGAAAACGCCTATTACGAACTCATCTACGCGCAGGAAAGCGTGCAGGTGCAGCAGGAGGCACTCGTCCTCGCCCAGACTCAACTGGATCAGGACCGGCAGCGCGTCCAAATCGGCACGCTGGCGCAGCTGGACGTGCAGCAGGACGAAGCGCAGGTGGCCACCAGCCGGGCGAATCTGATTGCCGCGCAATACACGCTGGCCAACGATCAGAACACCTTGAAAAATCTGCTCACCGACCAGTATGTGCGCTGGCATGATACGGACATTCAACCCACGGAAACGATTACCAACGCCCCGCTGCAGTTGTTCGACTTGCAGGACAGTTGGAGCAAAGGCATGACTGAACGCCCGGATTTGTTGCAGAAGCGGTTGCTGGTGGAGAGACAGGGCATTCAATTGAAGTTTGACAACAACCAGCTTTACCCCGAACTCGATTTGACCGGCAGTTACGGGTTCAATGGTACAGGAGAGCAATATAACGATGTGTTCAACCAAGTTGGCAACCAGGATCGCCCCACTTATTACTATGGGGCGAAACTGACGATGCCGTTGAGCAATGTCGGTGCGCGGAATACTTACAAAGCCGACAAAGTGACGCTG
Source organism: uncultured Verrucomicrobiae bacterium (assembly GCA_963804345.1). Taxonomy (GTDB): domain Bacteria; phylum Verrucomicrobiota; class Verrucomicrobiia; order Limisphaerales; family UBA11358; genus UBA11358. Next base: position 510,224 of record CAWDPX010000004.1, read on the forward strand.
CAACAACTTTTGCTGAAAATGAAACAATTTGAGCAGAACGTCATGGTGGAAATTGACAACGCCGTCAAGAATGCCCAATCCACCTATGAAAGCGTGGGTGCCACGAGGCAGGCACGCACCTATGCCGAGGCCGCCCTCGACGCCGAACAGAAGAAATACGCCGTTGGCAAAAGCACCACCTTCACCGTGCTGCAACTCCAAAACACGCTCACCGCCGACCGTGGGCAGGAAATCCGCGCGCTGGCCAATTACTACGAGGCGCTCTCCAACCTGGCCCAACAGGAAGGCAGCACGCTGGAACGCAACCACATCAGCGTCATGGTGAAATAATGGCAGGGACGCCGCGCTGTCCCTACCAAAAGTGCCAGGCCCCGCGCCAGATGATCCACAAGCCGAGTAGAAAATTTGTGATGGCGTGTGCCGTCATCGCGTCACCGAGCCGGTTTTTGCGAATCACCAGTCCTTGATAGGCCGCGCCGCACAGGATGCCCGCCAGCCATTCGTTGTGGGAAAAACCAAAAACGGCCGCCGTGGCCAGGAACGGCGTCCAGGAAAACCGGCTCAGCGGCACGGATAAAAAATCCGGTTTGGCGATGTAGCGATACAAAAACGAGCGGTAAAAAACCTCCTCCAGCGGCGGCACGACGAGCGTCGAGCCGGCAATCCGCATTGCAATCATCAGCCACGCCAGCGCGGAACCGGCCCCGAACTGTTCATTGGGGTTCCAAGGAGCGGGCGGCGTGGCCGGAGGATGCGATATGCCCAACTTCGCCCAGAGCGAATTCTGTGTCGTCCACTCGCCGGAAATGCCGGCCCAAACCGCAAACACGCCGATGCCGACAGCGACCGCCTCCCAGCTCACCGCCCAGCGCATTTCGGAAACGAACGGGCGCATTTCCCAAACCAGCCACGCCCCGGCAAGTGTTTTCGCCAGGTAAAACCAGTAGCGCGAGGCTTCCCCGAATTGCCCCTGGCAAAACGTCAGCGCGAGAAAAATGACAAACGGCGCAACGCGGACGAACGGTGGGGACGCGGCGAATGGTTTGCGCAGGAACATCGGGTCATCGGCCAGGGAACAGCTTTTGCCGGGAACCGGGCACGCCTTTCAGCGGCAGGGGGTTCGTTGAAACTTCCTTCACGCGTTCCAGCGCATCGTTGGTCAGGCTCACAGGTGGATGTTCCCTTCGAGTTCGCGGATGGCGCGGCCCACCATGCGGAAATTGATCAGGTCGCTTTTCTCGACAAAACCGGCCAGCAACGCCTTGTCGCAGACGGCGTTGACCAGCCGGGGAATCCCGCGGCTGTAGTGGAAAATGCGCCAGAGTGCCGGGCCGGTGAACTGGGGTTTGCCTTTCGCGCCGGCCTGGGCGAGCCGGTGCTGAATGTATCGGGCAACTTCGTCGCGCGTCAGCGGCGCGAGATGATAGCGCACCGTGATGCGCTGGCGAAGCTGGCTCAGGCGCGGACTGTTGAGCCGGTCGCGCAACTCCGGCTGGCCGAGCAAAACTATTTGCAGCAGCTTGCGGTTCTCCATTTCGAGGTTCGACAAAAGCCGCATCTGTTCGAGCAATTCCTCGGTGAGGTTTTGCGCTTCATCAATGATCAGTACCGCGTCGCCGCACTGCTCGACCTGCTGGACCAGAAATTTGTTGATGGCCGCGACTGTGCCGTGCCGGTCCATGTCTTTGACTTCCAGGCCGAATTCCGTGGCAATGGCCCGCATCAATTCATTCGCGTTCAGCACGGGGTTGACAATCAGGGCGGTGGCAAAATGGCCATCCAACTGTCGCAACATCGCCCGGCAGACCGTGGTTTTGCCCGCGCCGATTTCGCCGGTGAGCTGCACGTAGCCCTTCCGCTCGCGAATGCCGTAGAGCAGATGATTGAGCGCCTCGCGATGCTTTTCGGTAAGAAAAAGAAAACGCGGGTTCGGCGTTATGTCGAACGGCGGCAGCGTCAATCCATAGTATTCGAGATACACAACTGGCTTTTAACAAAAATCCGGCTTGTGGCAAAGAAAAGGTTTTGGGGTGGTTTTTGGCCCGGGGCGCCGATTTGTCCGGGCCACAGGCTCAACGCTACACCAAAATCTTGCGGACGGCGCGGACCAAAGCCTCCGCTTCCGCAGCCGTACCAATCGAAATTCGCAAATAATCCCTCACTTCTGGCCGGCCAAACCACCGGACGAGGACTTTTTGAGCGCGCAAGCTTTGCAGCCACGCCTGCGCCGAAAATCGTGGCGGCCGGGCGAGAATGAAATTCGTCCGGCTCGGCGAAACCCGGAAACCGAGTTTTGTCAACTCGCGGCTCAACCATTCGCGGGTGGCGATGATTTTTTTGAAATTCGACCGGTAATACGGCAAATCGCCCAGCGTTGCTTCGGCGGCAATCTGGCCGAGGCCGTTCACATTGTAACTGTCACGAATCTTGTGCAGCGCCGCGATGAGGTCGCGATGGCCGACAAAATAGCCGACCCGCTGGAAGCACAGCGAATACGCCTTGGAAAACGTCCGCGCCACGAGGACGTGCGGATATTTCAACGCCAGCTTCAACGCGTTTTCCCCGGCAAAATCCACGTAAGCTTCGTCCAGCACCACCACGCCGCGCTGCGCCTTGCAAAGCGCGTCGAGTTCGCGCGTCGGGTACCCGCACCCGCTGGGCGCATTCGGCGTGGTCACAAACGTCAGCGCGGCGCGGAAATTCCAGATCCTGCCGCGCTTCAATTCCGCCGGGCCGGGCAGACTGAAATCCGATTTGAGCGGCACCGCATCCCTGGCCGCACCGTGAATATCCGCCAACACCGGATACAGCGAGTAGCTCGGCGTGAAGTATTGAATTGTTTCGGAGGGGCGGGCTCTGCGAGACCCTAAATTGGGGCGTCGTGGAACTCCGCCCTCCGAAACCGGCTCCACAAAACACCGCGTCGCCAGCGCCAGCAATTCATCCGAGCCGTTGCCGACGATGATGTTGTCCGCGTGGCAACGATGCAGCTTCGCCAGCTTTTCACGCAGCGTCTGCGCCGTCGGGTTCGGATACAGCCGTAACCGCCCGTCCACCGCCGCCTTGACCGCCGCCATCACCTTTGGTGACGGCGGATACGGATTCTCGTTCGTGTTGAGCTTGATCAACCCCTTGATCTTCGGCTGCTCGCCATAGACGTAAGGGTGCAACTCGCGCACCAGCGGGCGGATCAACGATTGCGGATTGCGGATTGCGGATTGCGGATTAGACATTGATAGAAAAGATTGATTTCAAATGACGCACATATTTTCAGGTTTGCCTAGGCACACGGCGGAAATGGAAATCCCCCGGTCAAACGTCGCCAGCCTTCCACCATGCTTCGCCGCCAGCGCCAGCAGGTAAAGATCGGTCAGTTGCCGCGAACTGTGAATGCGCTCCGCCGTGAAAATTTTCTCATCGCGCATTGAAACGTCGTCCGGCCAGAATTCGTGATCGGTTTTTTGGGCGAAAGTTTGCAACCTTGAAATCAAATCGCCCGGTGTGAAACGCGCCTGCTCGCTGTAACCCGGATTCGACATGATGCGGACAACCCCGTTTTCCACGATTGGGCAGCTTGCCCATCCCGATTTTGCATTTCGCGCCCACCAATCGTGCGCCCGCTCATGGAACGCATGGTCGGGATCAAGCAATGCGATGACAATGTTAACATCCAGCAAGGCGCGCATGGATTACACGCCCTCCTCGTCCTGGATTTTTTGCACGTGTTCCAGCGTTACGACCTCGCCCCGCGAAGGCAGCACCGGAACGCCGCCGCGCATTCCTGAACGATTTCTCCGCCCCGCCACCGGCGACGCCAGGCCGCGCCTTGCTAACTCGGAAATCACCTGCCCGGCCGTGCCACCCTTGCGTTGCGCCAGTTCCTTGGCCGCCTGCAACACGTCATCTTCAATGTCTAAAGTGGTTCTCATGCATCTGATGCTACTGCATCACGGCATCTGTGTCAAACCATGTTTTCAAGAGAAACAGGGCTGCCACCACAATGCGTGGCGACGGCGGATACGGGTTCTCGTTCGTGTTGAACTTGATCAACCCCTTGATCTTCGGCTGCTCGCCATACATATCCCGATAACAAAAGCTCAACGTCAACGAGCGGTCTGTAAATCCGCTAACGTGCGTCATATAACCATAATTGCCTTCAACTGGATTGAAGTCACTTTTTGTTTCACTGGTGCAGCCGACAAACAGGCTGGTGATAAATCCACAAAGAATAAGTCGCGTTTTCATTTGCCCAATCTTGTCGTTGCCGATTTCCCATGTGCACCCAGGCCTTCGAGTTCCGCGAATTTTTTCACCGCCGACAGCGCCTTTTTGAGCGAGGCACGGTTGTATTCCACCAAGCTGGTGCGGCGCTGGAACTGGTCCACCGTCAAGCCGGCAAACGACGCGCCCGCGCTGCCATGATAGATGCACTTTTTTCAACCTTAATGGCAAATACCGTCGCGACTTTCATGCGAACTGTTCACCCTGCCGTCAGCCGGATGATCTCGCGCAGCGTCGTGCGCGGACGGAACTTCACGAAGCGTTCGAGCTTTTTTACCATCGGCTTGCGCCGCCGCATATCATCAAACCCTGGCGCACTTGTCGCGCCGAAGCCCTTGGGCGAAGGCGGATAGGCCTTGGCGTACGGCACGAATTGAATCTTCGATTTTGAATCCAGCGTTTTCACCACCAGCCGCGCCAGTTTGAGGATGCTGACTTCCTCCGTGCCACCGACGTTGAAAATTTCGCCGCGCGCCTTCGGACAATGTTGCAACCGCACCAGCGCCTCCACCGCGTCTCCAACGTGGCAGAAACACCGGGATTGCGCCCCATCACCGAAAACTTTCAGCGGTTCGCCTTTTTTCGCCGCTGCGATGAACCGGGGCAGCACCATACCGTAGCGGCCGGTCTGGCGCGGGCCGACAGTGTTGAACAGCCGCGCGATGATGACCGGCAGCGATTTTTCCCGCGCATAGGCCAGCGCCAGGAATTCATCAGTCAGCTTCGAGCACGCGTAGCTCCAACGTGATTGCCCGGGCGGGCCGATGAGCAAGTCGTCGTCCTCGCCAAACGCCGGCTTCAAGCTCTTGCCATAGACTTCCGAAGTCGAAGTCAACAGCAGTGGCGTGCGTCCGGTCGTGGCGGCCCGCAATAAAATTTGCGTCTCATGAAAACTCGATTCCAAAACGCTCAACGCGGATTTCACCACCAGTTCGACGCCAACCGTCGCCGCCAGATGAAAAATGAACTCCGCGTTCGCCGCCAGCTTCGGCAGCCTGGGACACGCGGAAATTTTCGATTGAATCACGCGCAAACGTGGATGCGATTTGACCGCGCGTAGATTTTCCAGGCTGCCCGTGGAAAGATCGTCAATAACAACGACCGTTTGGCCATCAGCCAGCAGACGCTCGACGAGGTGCGACCCGATGAAACCCGCGCCACCGGTGACCAGGACAAACGAGGATGGAGTCCGCCTTCGCCTGGCTTCGGCGCGACGAGGATGGAGGATGGAGGATGGCATCTTACTTCAAAGCGTCCGCGACGGCTTGGGCGAGTTTTTGTCTAAAATCCGGGTTTTCAATCAGCTTCGCCTCGTGCGGGTTCGACAGATAACCGCCTTCGATCAGCACGGCGGGACAATGTTGCCGGTGCAACACGCCGATGAACCGCACGCGCCGCACCCCGCGATCCTCCTCGTTGCTCTCACGCAGCAACACGGTCTGCAGGAGCACGGCCAGTTGCAGATTCTGCGCGTCAAAATTGTTGTTGGGAAAAGATTGCGACCAGGTGTCGGCGTAATCGCGCGTCAGGCTGGAAGGCATTCCCGCCGGGGTGGAGCAATAGGTTTCCAGGCCGGCGGTTTCTTTACTGCGATCGGAAGTTGAATTGAAATGCAAGCTGATGAACACATCCGCATGATGCGCCTCGGCAAACGCGACGCGGTTGGACAAGGCCACGTCCACGTCCTTGGTCCGGGTCAGGAAAACCTGCCAGCCATTGGCCGCCAGCAGCGGGGCAAGCCGCAGCGCCCAATCGAGCGTGAATTCCTTCTCAAATCGCCCGTTGAGAACGCTGTGGGTGCCGACATTGACACCACCGTGACCTGGATCAATCACGATGACGCGGTTGCCAAACGTCAATGGCGGTCCGAACAACAGCGGTCCGAGGTTTTTCTGCAAATCGAGGCCGTGGACAAAAACCTGGTCGTCAATGAATTCCGGGGTGAAACCCAGTTGAATTTCTGTGTTGTTCCAGGTTGCTTCGCGGCTGCCGATGTCCAAAACCATCGTGCCGTTCGCCGACCCGATGGCGTACGCGGCCACAGGCGTGTGGGACACCAGACGCGGCTGGCCAATTTTGTTTTCGGCCGCCCAGCGATCCAAAGAAGTCCATGTCGTGACCGGCGCGGTGAATGAGGGATAGGCCCTGGCGGTTGGCGTCGCCGGCTTGAACGATCGTGCGGCGGGGAAATGTTGAGCGGCGTTGATGTCCGTCCAGTTCAAGGCCGAGGCTTCCCCTGTCATGACCGGCGGCGACGAAATGACTTCTTCCGGCACGGTGGGGGTGCTGGCACATCCCGCCAGAAGAATCGCCGCGCCGACAAAGAGGGCCGCCGGTTTGAACATCCGGTCATTGTGCGGATGCTGAAACCGGACTCAAGCTGTTTCGGAAAAATCCGAATCGTCCTCGCTCTCGCAATCGAACCATGAAATTCGACGACGACGAGGAGGACGATTCACGCGCGCGGCTTGTTTGCGGTGCGGGCTTGCGGCATGATTCACACAGTGAAAATTTTAATCGCCATCACCGGGGCCAGCGGCGCGCTTTACGCCCAGCGTCTGCTCGACAACCTCGACCCGCGCATGCACGAAATCCACGTCGTGCTCAGCCATTACGCGCCGCAGGTCATCGCCGAAGAATTGCCCGGTGGCCTGCACCTGCCCGATGGCGCGAAGACACACAATGTCAAAAGCATGAACGCGCCCTTCGCCAGCGGTTCGAATCCGCCGGATGCGATGGTTGTGATCCCCTGCACGATGGGCACGATGGGCCGCATCGCGCACGGTTACAGCGAGGATGTTTTGCTGCGTGCGGCGGACGTGGTGCTGAAGGAGCGGAAAAAACTGATTCTCGTCCCGCGCGAGACGCCGTTGAGCCTCGTCCACGTCAAAAACATGGAACTGCTGCTGCTGGCCGGCGCAATCATTCTGCCCGCGAACCCGGGTTTTTACGCCGGGCCGAAAACCATCCAGGAAGTCGTGGATACGGTGGTTGCCCGCGTGCTCGATCATCTGGGCGTGCCGAACCAGCTCGCGCCGCGGTGGAGCGAGGAAAAGGAGTGAAAAATGAAAAAGGGGAAACATTCAACATTCAACATTCAACATTCAATGCTGAAGGATTCGGCGGCGGTAATTTGGGAATTCAACGAAGGCGCGGGCGGAAAGCGAAAATTTGATCTTGAAGACCGGCTGCTGGAATTTGCATCGGCAATCATTGACCTGTCGGAAATGCTTCCAGATACCCGGGCGGCCAATCACATCGCCGGACAAATTTTGCGTTCCGGCACTTCGCCATATCCCAACCATGGCGAAGCTGAAGCTGCGGAATCACGCGACGATTTCATTCACAAACTCAAAATTTGCCTCAAAGAATTGCGGGAGACACGCCGCTGGGCAAGACTCATCAAACGGAAAGCGTGGGTCAAAAATGAAACCATCCTGCTGTTTGTGCTGGGTGAAAGCGAAGAACTGATCCGCATTTTTCATTCAAGCATCCAGACAGCCAAACGGAATTCCCAAACCGAATCGCGCCAATCGTCCAATCCAGGCAGTTACACCTCTGTCGCAGCTGGCTGATACTTCGATGTTGGGCGTTGAATGTTAAATGTTGAATGTTTTCTCTCTTAAAAAAATGGGCTTCGTTCGTGCGCTTCCCGCACACGGTCTTCGCCCTGCCCTTCGCGCTGGCGGCCATGGCCGTCGCCGCGCGGAATAACCGCGGCTGGCCCGGTTGGCGGACGTTTGGACTGGTTCTCGCGGCGATGGTCTGCGCGCGAACGTGCGCGATGGCCTTCAATCGCATCGTGGACCGCAAATTTGACGCGCTGAATCCGCGCACCGCCAATCGCCATCTGCCCGCTGGCCAAATTTCTTTGTTCAGCGCCTGGGGGCTTTGTCTGTTGAGCGGCGCGGGTTTGATTGTGGCCAGCCGCTTTCTGAATCCGCTGTGTTTTTATCTCTCGCCGGTCGCGCTCGCGGTGATTTGTTTTTATTCGCTGACGAAGCGGTTCACGGATTACACCCACGTTTTTCTCGGCCTCGCGCTCGCGCTCGCGCCCGTGGGCGCGTGGCTGGCGGTGAAAGGAGCGAATGTTTCCGTATGGGAAATTGTGCAAATGACCATGCTCGCGCTGGCCGTCGTGCTGTGGCTCGTGGGCTTCGACATCATTTACGCGTTGCAGGATTACGAATTCGACAAATCGCATGGCTTGCACTCGCTCGTCGTGGCGTGGGGACAAAAGAATGCGCTGCAAGCGGCGTTTCTCGCGCACCTGGTGATGTGCGGCCTGCTGCTGGCGTTCGGTTTGCTCTGCCGGTTCCGCCTCGCGTATCTCGTCGGCTGGATGATCATCGTCGGCTGCCTGGTGCTGGAACATTGGATTGCCCGCCGCCGCAGCCTGAACTGGATCAACGTCGCGTTCTTCCGTCTCAACGCCGTCGTGAGCGCGGTGTTTTTGATTGTGACGGTGGCGGAGGTGGTGTTTCAAGGCGGGTTCAAGCTGCGGTAAGAGGAAGTCGGGGGAACATTCAACGCTCAACATTCAACTCCCAACTTCCAATGGAGACTCGCGCGAAACAGTTCGATGTTGAGTGTTGAATGTTGAATGTTGAGCGTTTTATTCGTTTTTGCCGGTAACATCGGTCGTGATTTGCTTCTGAGTTGAGTGTATGAGTGGCACCCAAGTGACCCCGTCAGACAACCCGAAATGTCCGCAATGCGGCACCCCGCTGCCCGCCGGCGCGCTCGCCGGGCTTTGTCCCGCCTGTCTGTTGAAACAGGGCGCGTCCGACGAGACCGCCACAGGCGGGCAGTCGCCGCCGTTTAATCCGCCGTCCATTTCCGAACTCGCGCCATTGTTCCCGCAGCTCGAAATCCTGGAACTTATCGGCAAGGGCGGCATGGGCGCGGTTTACAAGGCGCGGCAAAAGGAGCTGGATCGCCTGGTGGCGCTGAAGATTCTTCCGCCGGGCATCGGCCATGACGCCGCGTTCGCCGGCCGCTTCGCGCGCGAAGCCAAGGCCCTCGCGAAGCTGAATCATCCCGGCATCGTCACACTTTATGAATTCGGCCACGTTCAAAGCAGCGCAGGTGTCCCGCCTGCATCCGGCTCTCAACCCTCAACCCTCAACTCTCAACCGCTCTACTACTTCCTGATGGAATTCGTGGATGGCGTGAACTTGCGGCAACTGCTAAACGCCGGACGAATCGCGCCGCGCGAGGCGCTGGCCATTGTTCCGCAAATCTGCGACGCGCTCCAGTTCGCCCACGACCAGGGCATCGTCCACCGCGACATCAAGCCGGAGAACATTTTGCTGGATCGCCGCGGCCGGGTGAAGGTGGCGGATTTTGGCCTGGCGAAACTGGTGGGGAATGACGGTAGGGCCGAGCTGCCGCTCGGCCAGGCTGACCAGCAGGTCAGCCCTACCGATCTGACCGCCGCTGGCAAAGTCATGGGCACGCCGAATTACATGGCGCCGGAGCAGATGGACCATCCCAACGAAGTTGACAACCGCGCGGATATATACGCGCTGGGCGTGGTGTTTTACCAGATGCTCACCGGCGAACTGCCTGGCAAACCAATTGTTCCGCCGTCCCGCGCTTGCGGGAAAGTTCAAGTTGATGTGCGGCTGGATGAAATCGTGTTGCGCGCGTTGGAAAAGAAACCCGAACTCCGCTACCAGCAGGTCAGTGAAGTCAAGACGATGGTGGAGACGATTGCGACGACGCCCCGCGCTTCCAACGAATCCGCGCCGACGTCGGACAGCCTGCTGAAGGTTTCCCTGTGCTGCGTCAGCACGCCCGAACACCTGCGAACCTTCCTGGGCCGCCTCTTTTACAATTTCCAGGCTAAGGGTGAATTGCGCCTGGACAGGGAAACGCTCAGCTTCGACAGCGGCTGGTCGGTGGTGAAGGTTCCCCTGTCGTCCATTAGCGGACTGGCTATTGGCGCCTATCCCGTGTCGGTCATCACGGGCCTCAAGCTGCTGACCAAGCCGGGTAATTATTTGGCGGTGACCTTCACCAAAAACGGTGTTTTACGCACGCTGTTGTTCACGCCGACCCCGCCGCTCAATACGGTCCGGACCTGGGTAAGGTACCATTTGACGGATCCCAAGAAGAAAGTCTGGGAGCACATCATAGTCTTGACGGAATGGGCTAATGCGTTGCAGGAGGCCATTCAAGCCCGCACCGGAACCAAGCTTCCGCTGGGTCAACATTCCGAGGCAAAGACTCCGTCCAGGTGGAATCGGGCGATGTTGTATTTTCTTTGTGCGGCATTTATCGCCACGCTCGGCAAGCGACCGTTGCTGGACACGTTGAGCGTGCTGTGGCCTAGTCCCATCACTACAGCACTTGCCGCTGTCAACTCACTCCCCGGTAGCGCCCGGGTTCCGGCGTTGATTGCCATATCTTTCGTTGACGCCGGTTTGTATCTGTTCCTCATAATATTTTTTGTCAACCTCCTCTTCAAGTTGTCCGCAGCCGTGGGACCTCTCTCGCATAAAATATCGATCCAATTTGCCAATTCATTTCCCGCCCAGCCCACCGATGAGAAATCCTGGCTGGCAATCGTGGACAGCGGGGAATACGCGGAAAGCTGGGAGAAGGCGGCGGATTCCTTTCAGTGCGCGATCAGCAAAGAGGAATGGATGACCCGGTTGGAAAAAGTCCGGCGGCCATTGGGCAAAGTCATTTCCCGCCAATTGCGTTCCATTACTTTTTCACGCCGGCTTCGTTCCCTGGAGAACGCCCCCATCGGGACGCGCTTCGAACAGAAATTTAACACGTCGTTCGATGGCCTGTCCGCGGCGGTGGAAACCAGTACATTCTCCAAACAGCCGGATGGCAGTTGGCGAATCACCGGCTACCTCATCCGCCCGGCTGGTTTCAAAAGATTCCATGGCTGGCCAATTCGGCTGATGTTTTTGCTGCCGTTGCTGGCATTGGCGGCGATTCTGGCGGTCAAGTGCATTGAATACCAATATTCAGCCGCCAAACGTCATTTGCGCAAAGAAGACACCTACACCATCACCTCCGTTATCCAGGTTCTTAAACCCGTCAATCCTGACGACATGAACGATGATTTTCAGGACGCCCGCGTGTTGGCGCAGGACAAAGATTCCTGCACGGTCGAGGTGACCTATTATCCGTTCTACCAACCGGCCATTGGCGAAAACCCTAATTGGCGCACGGACGACGCCGGCATGACCCAGTACCTCAAACCAACGGCCACCGAGAACTGGGACGAAGCCATGCGGCGTGATCTCATTGCGGAACTCCGTCAGGCGAACATTGACCCGGATCACCTGACGGACAAGCAACTCGTCGAACGGGTCTCAGCGTGGGCCATGAGACGCGCCCATTCGACACATGCCTTCTCCATCTGGGGCGTCTATTTCCCGGATGGCAAGCCCGCGGTCTATCCTCCATTGCGGGACGCGTTTGATCGGGAGAAACCTGATCCGACTTGGACCGATCAGCAAATGTTCGAGCAGGAGGCGCTGGGCCGGTCCATGTTCTACAACAAAGTGCACGGCGCCTGCACGTCGTCTTCGGTTTATTTGGCCACCATCTTCCGCGCCTTGGGCATCCCGGCCCGCATTGTTTTCTGTATTCCCCCGTTCGACCCGAACGACGACGCCCAGGCCCGGATGTTTTATGGCAACATTCACCACAACCAGGTCCGGGAGACGGTCCGGGCTGCGCTCGACGGCACGGGCGGCTTTGAAGACCACATGTTCAATGAAGTCTATGTTGATCATCACTGGGTTCGACTCAATTACAAAACCCTGGGACAGCCGGTCCTGGATGCGCATTATTTTGGACTCTTAACGCACATTTACACCTGCTCCGATCTCAGCCAGGTGCCACTGGCGCAGACTTGGGGAATGCGTTACTTCAAATATCCGGCGGACCAGCCGAAACTCTCCTCGGTAAACCCGTATCGTTTGATCTCCGTGCATGACCATTTTGGCGCCAACGCAAGCCTGGACAACCCGCCGGTTTCGGTGGCCGAACTGCGGACGGTCACGATCATCGGGCTTTACCCCAAGGGTTCTCCGGCGATTCCGGCGTGGGTCAACGAGGAGACCTGGCAGAGAACCGGGACGGATTTTCTTATTGCCAGTCAGGAATGGGGTCCCGATGGTTCTTACCACCGGATGAGCGCATTCGAGAAGCGGGCTGGGCAGGAGTTCCTGCTTACTGCATCGGGATATCCAACCGTTAAGGCCCACTTGAATCGCCTTACCCTGAGTAGTGGCGACGGCAGTTTCCAAGCGTACGCCGCACAGTTCGCCGCCGAAGACAAGGCCAGGCTGGTCCCCGGAGTCGCCTATAACATTCAGCCGATAAACACCAGCGAAACCTACCGGTGGGTCGTAGCGCCGGACGTCACGCTTGTTATGTTGAAAGACGACAAGCTGGTGCAAAATGCGAATGAGAAAATTGTATCACCGCAATCGACACTGCCGACTTCCACCCTTCAGTTCCGTTTGGTGGCGGACGATTCGGAAACAAATGTTCTGACGGATACCTTGACTAACTATTTGGACAAATCTCATTTTGAGCGGCTGCGCCTGATGCGGGAAGTCTTGCTGGATGGAAAAGCGGTCGAGCGGGCGGGTTGGAGTGCTGATTCCGATGGCCAGACGAAGATCATGCTTGGTCTGACGGAAACCGGCAGCCAACAATATGAGGCATTGACGGCGGCCAATTTCAAACGCCGCATCGCCGTGGTTTTCCAAGGCCGGGTTTTGTTTGCACCTGTCATTCTAAGTCCCATTTCCTCTCGCAGCATTGAACATCCGGTGGATTGGGACAAAAAAGATTTGGAGCGAACCGTGAACGGTTTGAATCAGATGAAAAATCCAGTAACCGACCTTCGGTTCGGTCCGGAACAGGAAAACATTTTGACGCCACTGATTGGGTGTTGGACTTTCCTGAATCTCCGCTCAAATCACTTGATAACCATGCCGCCCAATTTGCATCCCTTTTCTGAATCGCGCACTTTCCATGACTGGCAACGAGACAATGGTGCCGACCTTGCCGCCCCCGTTTCGGACAAATTTCCGCAATTGCGAGGATACGGCATGGTGATTACAACTGCCGGCACCAATGATTGGGACACCAGCACACCGTCCGACATCTGGTATAACTGGAATTTGATGGTGAATGAGCCGGAAGCAGAGGCGCGTCTGGCAAAGATACCCGGCAAAGCTCAAGGCACTTATTATTTTCGAACCCGTGATGACAACTGGGGTATTCTCCAAATCATCGGTTTCACCAAATCGCCTGGTACCAACTTCATCGAAAATCCCAGCGGCGTCAAGATTCGCTACAAGCTGGTGCAAAACGGCCAGCCCGCAAACACCGCCTCATCTTCGGCCAATGCAACTGGTGCCGATGCCGCATTGCCGGCGATCCAGACCTGGCTGGGCTTGATGGATGACGGCCAATATGCCGAGAGCTGGCGGGAGGCATCAGAAGGTTTTCGCGCCATAGCGACGTTGGACGAATGGGTGGAAAAAGGGGACAGCATCCGCAAGCCGCTGGGCAAATTGCTGTCCCGCAAAGTGGAAAAAACGGAACTGGAAGGTTCGTTTATCGTCGCGAAGTTCGACAGTTCCTTCGAAGCCTTGAAGGCCGCGTCCGAGACGGCCACGTTTGTATTGGAAACCAACGGCCAGTGGCGGGCAGTGCGCTATCTCATCGCCCCCCGGAGCGTCACCAACAACGCAGCCATTGAGCCGGCGCAAGCCTGGTTGCGGGATGTTGATAACGGCAACTACGCGCAAAGCTGGACCAATGCTGCCGCGCTTTTCCAGTCGGCCGTCACTCCGGAAAAATTGGCGGAGGCCCTGCAACAAGTCCGCAAACCGTTGGGATCACTGATTTCTCGAAAGGTAAAATCGGCGCAGGAAACGACGTCGCTTCCGGGCGTGCCGGATGGCCGTTATATCGTCATGCAGTTTGAAACTGCGTTCGCCAACAAGCAATCCGCGGTGGAAACCGTCACGTTCATGCTGGAAAAAGATGGCCAATGGCGGGCGGCGGGGTATTACATTAAATAAACATCAGTCAATCATTCACTGCACATAACCATGAAACATTTCAAAGCGCCCTGGTGCAACACGCTGATCGTCGTTTCGGTGCTGGCCACCATGTTGTGCGTGGGGATTACGGTATCGGCTCAACCGTGGGCGGTGAGGCACGGCAACGGATGGCTGGCGTGGCTGCCGCTGGCACTCATGTTCGGTTGCGCCCTCTTCACCATTCGCGGATACACCATCACATCGGATGCCATCCTGGTGCATCGCCTGTTTTGGGCCACCCGGCTGCCGCGCGCCGGCTTGCAATCGGCGCGCGTTGATCCGCAAGCCATCCGATGGAGCATTCGTACCTGCGGCAATGGCGGTTTCTTTTCAGCGAGCGGTTTTTACTGGAACAAGTCCCTGGGGTTCTATCGCATGTTTCTAACTGACCCGCGCCGGGCCGTGGTTCTCAAATTTGCGCGGCGCACGATTGTCGTGTCGCCCGACCCGCCGGAGGAATTTGTCCGGGAACTCGGCGACACCACACCTTGACCTCCGAAGTTTCCACGCCGTCCGCGGGTGCGCCGGGTGACGTCTTCGCCACGACGCATTGGACGGTCGTGCTCGCGGCGGGCAAACGCTCCACACCGCAATCCGACCGCGCGCTGGAGGAACTGTGCCGCACCTACTGGTTTCCGCTCTACGCCTACGTCCGGCGGCACGGCCATTCGAAGGAAGATGCCGAGGACCTGACCCAGGCCTTCTTCGTGCGCTTTCTTGAGAAAAATTATCTCGCCGGCCTGAGCGCCGAGCGCGGGCGCTTCCGCGCCTTCCTGCTCGTGTCGCTGAAACATTTTCTCGCCAACGAATGGGACAAATCCCGGTGCCAGAAACGCGGCGGTGGCGTGACGCCGCTGTCCCTGGACTGGCAGACCGCCGACACGCAATTTCAAATCGCCGACCCGACCGAGCCGAGCCCCGACAAGGCGTTTGACCGTGAGTGGGCCATGGCGTTGCTCGCCAAGGTCATCGAACGGCTGCGCGCCGAGTGTGAGGCTGATGGTCGGGGAAAACAGTTCGCGGAACTGAAAATCTTTCTCACCGCCGGGAAAGGTGAACGGTTATACGCGGACGCCGCGCGTGCGCTCGGCCTGGACGAAGGTGCGGTGCGCGTGGCAGTCCACCGCTTGCGGAAGCGCTACCGGCAACTGCTCCGCGACGAAATCGCGCAAACCCTGGCGGATTCGGCAGACGTGGACGAGGAAATGCGCGCGCTGTTCGGCGCGTTTTCAGGGTAGCGCCCGCGTCTCGCGGGTCAAATTCGGCGTCCCGCCGAATTTCGTCGTGAACCACAGATCGCCGCAGTTCATTTGAGCATCAAGTAATCGTACATTTCGCGGTTGTTTCCGGCGCGACGCCGGAAACGACAGGCCGGAGGCCTGTGCCACCCACAAGCCAAGTGCGTTTGCGTTGTCGCACGAAAAGTGCTTTACTCCGTGGACGAATGAATTTCTTTGTTCAACACAGCGGATTGCGCGACCTCTACGACAAGGTCGCCGCCGGCGAACGCATTTCCGAGGCCGATGCGCTCCGGTTGTTTGAATCGAAGGACTTGAACGCCGTCGGCGCCATCGCCGACCTGGCGTGCCGGAAGAAAGCCGGCAACCGCGCCAGCTACATCATCAACCGCTACATCAACTACTCGAACTACTGCATCCTGTCGTGCCAGTTCTGCTCGTTCGCGCGCAAGAAACGCGACGCCGACGGCTTCGAGCTGACCGTCGAACAAATTGTGCAAAAGGCGCGTGAGGCGCTGAAACTCGGCATTACGGAATTGCACATCGTCGGCGGGCTGCATCCGTCGCTGCCGTTCAGCTATTACACCGACATGCTCAAGGCGCTCCGCGCGCTCGATGATGGTAGGGCCGCGCTGCCGCGCGGCCAGGACGACCAGCAGGTCGTCCCTACCGGACGGTTGCACCTGAAATGCTTCACCGCGATTGAAATCCTGCATCTCGCCTGGCTCGCCAAAAAATCGGTCGAGCAAACCTTGGTTGAACTAAAAGCCGCCGGACTCGATTCGCTCACTGGCGGCGGCGCGGAAATCTTTCGACCGGAAGTCCGCTCGGCCATCGCCCGGGGCAAGGAATCTGCCGCGGAATATCTGGACGTGCATCGCACGTGGCACAAGCTGGGCGGGCGCAGCACCTGCACGATGCTTTACGGCCACGTCGAATCGCTGGCCGACCGCGTGGACCATCTGCGGCAGTTGCGCGCGTTGCAGGACGAAACGCATCGTTTCGTGGGTTTCGTGCCGCTGCCGTATCAGCCGGAGGACAACGACATCCCGGTGGAGAATCCGCCGACCGGTTTCGACGCGTTGCGCACCATCGCCGTCAGCCGCATCTATCTCGACAACTTCGACCACATCACCGCGTATTGGGTGGGCATGGGCCTGAAACTCGCACAGGTGGCGTTGAGCTACGGCGCGGACGATTTGCACGGCACCATCATCGAGGAACACATCTTTCACATGGCCGGTGCGACCTCGCCACAATTGCAGACCGAGGCGGAAATGATCAAAGCCATCCGCGAAGCCGGCCGCACGCCGGTGCAACGCAACACGTTTTACGAACCGATAAAAGTTTGGGACGGCGCACCAATAGCTACGGAAGCTGAACTGCCGTCGGGCAAATCCAAAGTGCTGGAGGACAACCTGGCGACGGCATAGTTACTGACGAGCCGGCTCGTGAGGACTCTCGCCCCACCTTTGCGGCTTTGCGGCTTTGCGCCTTTGCGTTAAAATCTTCGCGCATGTCTGCTGACACACCCAAATTCCGCATCGGCTCGGTGCCATATCTGAACGCCGTGCCGCTCACCCGCGGCATCGAGAGCGAAGTCGTTTTTGCCACGCCCGCCCGGCTCGCCGAAATGCTCCGCCGGGATGAGCTCGACGCCGCGCTCGTCAGCGTAACCGAGGTTTTGCTCAATGACCGCTACGACATCCTCGACGGCGTCGCCATCGCATCGCTGGGGGAGGTGTACAGCGTGCTGCTGGCGCACTGCGTGCCGCTGGAAAGCATCACGGAGGTTTTTTGCGACCCGGCTTCGCTGGCCAGCATGAACCTGTTGAAGGTTCTGCTGGCGGAACGCGGCTTGAAGCCGGAATTCAAACCGTTGCCCGACTACGACACCGCCTCGCAACGCGATGCCGTGCTGCTCATCGGCGACCGGGCGATTGATTTTCAACGCGCCACGCCTGTGCATGAAATTTTCGATCTCGGCACGGCATGGTATGAACTGACGAATCTGCCGTTCGTCTATGCCGTGTGGGCGTTGCGGCGTGGCATCGAAAACAAGGCCCTGTGCCGCGAACTGCGCGAGACAAAGGATTTCGGGATGGAAACGCTGGATTACCTCATCGAAACCCGCGAGGAATACGACGAGGATTTCCGCCGGGATTACCTCGGCTGGCATGTCCACTACCATCTGGCCGAGGACGAGAAACGCGGCATCGCGAAATTTGCCGAACTGCTCCAGAAGCACGGCTTCGGCCCGGTGTACGAGCCGAAATTTGTGAGTTGAAGAATTTTCAGGGGAACATCGAACATCCAACATCGAACGCTGAACACCCAATGTTTTCCTTCGATGTTCGATGTTGGATGTTCAGTGTTCGATGTTTCCACCTTCCAATCTGGCCAGCGTCTCGGGATCGCGCACGTCCACCCAGCGGCCTTGAATTTCCAGGCCCGCCAGCTTTTGCCCGCCGGCCACGATGGCGCTGATGGCGTCGGTCAGTTCGTATTCACCGCGCGGCGATTTTTGCAACCGCGCCGTGAAATCGAACAGCGACGGGCGGAAAATATAAATGCCGGCGTTATACCAGACCGGGGCGTTGGGCTTGAGCCAGCCGTCGCGGCGCAATTGTTCCAACTGCTCCGGCGACGGTTTTTCCACCAGCCGTTTCAGGCAAAATTGTTCGTCAAAAAAGTTCAGGCCGCCCTTGGTCACGTCTTCGCCGCGCGTGACGGTGATGACGCCGGCGAAATCGCCTTCGCCGAAGCGCCGGAGCATTTGCGGATACGTTTCGGGCGGAACCAGGATGTCGCCGTAAGTCAGGAGAAACGGGGAATCGCCGATGAACTCCTTGGCCAGTTCCGGCGCCTTGCCGGTGCCGTCCTGCACGACCTGCCGGCCAAACGCGATGCGCGCGTTCCATTTCGAACCGTCGCCGAAATGATTTTCGACAACCTCGGCGCGCCAGCCGGTGACGATGAAAATCTCGCGTATGCCCGCCGCCAGAATGCCGGTGACAATGTGTTCGAGGATGGGTTTGCCCTGGTGGCGGAGCATGGGCTTGGGCAACTCGTTGGTGAGTTCCCGCATGCGCGTGCCCTTGCCGGCGGCCAGAATGACAGCTTTCATTTTCACCACAGATGAACACAGATGGGCACGGAGGTTGATTGCAAAATGCAAACTAACAGGAAATTTGCAAATCGTTTGGACAATTAAAGACGATTTGGTTTAACGCGCCAGGATTCTTCACACTGGCGTAATTTTAACTGACACTTTGACTCGACAATGCGTCTTTGTGAAGGATGGCCGTTCACGGTTTAAGCGTCGGAACGCTATGCTCGAGAAGAAATATTTCAACTTACTGGCCGGTTCGGCATCCCGCATTGTATCCCAATAGGCATCTTCCGACGCTGTCCGGTCATGGCGATGCTCCCAACCGATTCTTACTTCGACACCTCCAATGGCACATAAATATCCGTGAACCCAAAGCCGGCGGCATCCCCTCCGGACCATTCACCGCCACCAAAAACGACGGGGCCTTCCGTGCTTTGCGGCCGCTCTTAGGCAGCCATGAGCGGAACAATTTCTCATAACCCTTGGCGATCGCCCCATCGGACAATTCCTCGCCACCACATAATCGCCGCCCGCTATCGTTCGCACACGCACCGGCTTCTTGGGCACATACTTCTCATCCACCGTCACGCAGGCGTCATAACGCAATTTCTCTGGCGGCGTGACCTTCGGATTATCCATCGGCACGCCGATGAACAACGAATCCTTGCGGGGCAGCCCGTCCTTCTTCAGCCTCGTCGTAAAATCCAGCCATACCCGATACGCCCCGTTATACGGCCCCACATGCCGCATATACGCGACCCGCTGCGGTTCCAGCGTCGTCACTTCGATGTTCATTTGCTCTGCTTTATTCAGGGGCCGCTTCGGCTGCAACGGCATATAAATATCCATACCGCTGTTTCGTGCGCGCGACCGCGTTCCGGGCATTCACCAACATCACAAAGCTGGGCGCAGGCCGCAACTCCCGGGAACTTCGCGCGAGCCATTTGCCGAACAGATACTGGTAGGCGTCCTTGATTTTCCCGACCGGGCAATTTTTCGCCACGGCGTAATCGCCGCCGGCGATGGTCTGCAACTCAACCGGCTTCTTCGGCTCATATTCTTCATCCACCGTGAAGCACGCATCGTAACGAAGCTCCGAGGCCGGGGTCACCGATGGATTATCGTGCCCAATGCCGATGAACACCGAACGCTTGCGAATCTGCTTGTCCGCCGATAGGCGTGCCAAGAGGTCAAACCACGTTTGTTTGACATCTTCGTATGGCCCGACATGCCGCAAATAAGCCACGCGCATCGGTTTGATTTTTTTGGTAATGACTTTCATAACTTTTGTTGTGATGTGATTTGTGTTGAATGTGGTCAAAGGAACTCCCGGCCGAAAATGCACGCCGGACGGCGCGGCGAGAATGGCGATGGGCCCCGTCGCGCGGCGAAACTCCGCCGGCGAAACTCCGTAGGCCGCCTTGAACGCCCGCGTGAACGCCTCATGCGCCTCATAACCCGCGTCCAGCGCCACTTGAATCACCTGCTTCGCGCCCGACCTCAATTCCATCGCCGCCCGCTCCAACCGCAGCCGCCGCACATGGTCCGCAATCGTCTCACCCGTCATCGCCGCGAAGACGCGATGAAAATGAAAACTCGAAAAACACGCCACCCGCGCCATCTCCTCCAAATCCAACGCCTCATCCAGATGCTCCTGGATATGCGTCAACACCCGCAGAATGCGCTCCTGATAATCATTCCACGTTGTCTTATGCTTTGGCCGTGTGCCGCTCATTTGCACGCTAAACTAGCAAACGCCATTACGGGCTGCTTGACTAATTTTGCGGTTTTGCAACTTCGACATTTTCGTGTGCATAGGTCTGAATTATGTCCAGAACCGTCGCGACACGTTAAGTGTAGTGGGCGAGTTTCAGCGTAGAAGTGGCGGAGTAATGGCGAATAGTGCGTGAATCCATCGCCATACTGACAGTTCCGCTGACAGTGGCCGTCCAACGAATCAAGAAACCATTTATTTATGCGGGTTTTGACAACTTGAACACAGATGGACACGGATGAACACGGATTTTTCACACCGATGTTCAAATGTAATCTGCCCGATCTGCGGTTAAAACTCCGTCAGCTTTTCCAGTTCCTTCACGCGGCGGTCAATGTCGGCGCGTTTGATCGCCGTGGTGCGCGTCAGGCCGAAGCCTTCGCAACAGAATGACGCCGTGACGCTGCCGTAAATCATCGCGCGCCGGAGGTTGGCATCAATCGAGCCTTTGGCGGCGGCCAGATAACCCATCATGCCGCCCACGAATGAATCGCCCGCGCCGGTGGGGTCCACCACCGTGGCCAGCGGATACGCCGGACAAAGGAAGTATCCCTTCGGCCCGGACAGGATGGAGCCGTGCGATCCTTTTTTGATGATCACATACTTTGGACCCAGCTTGTGGATTTTTTTCAGCGCGGCGAACATATTGTCCTCCTTGGTCAACTGGTACGCCTCGCCGTCGTTGAGCACAAATCCGTCGAGCCGCGGCAGCAGCCGCAACAAATCCATCAGCGCAATGTTCAGCCACAGGTCCATCGTGTCGGCCACGACGAATTTGGGCTGGCGCATTTGGTCGAGCACGTGAAGCTGGAGCGCGGGCGCGATGTTCGCCAGCAGCACGAACGGCACAGCCTGGTGTACCTTGGGCAGCGTGGGCGTGAAGGTTTCAAACACGCCCAACTCGGTCAGCAGCGTGCGGCGATTGTTCATGTTCGCCTCGTATTCGCCGGACCAATGGAAGGTTTTGCCGGGCAGAATCTGGAGGCCGTCGAGGTCAATTTTGTGCCGGCGGTAAAGCTCGAGGTACTTCTTCGGAAAATCGTCGCCGACCACGCCGACCAGTTTGACCGGGCTGAAGAAGCTCGCGGCGACTGCGGCATGGCTGGCCGAGCCGCCGAGCAGGCGCGGATTTTCCGCGTTGGGAGTTTTGATGGAATCCAGCGCCGTTGAACCGACAATTAAAACGCTCATGATTTAGGGTCTGGGATTTTGGGTCTTGGGTCTTGGAAAACGAGAACGCGCCCTTCGCCCCGGCCCGCTCCCCGTTTGGCGTGGGGAAGGGAGAAAACTACAGCGTTCGGCCTGTGGCCAAATCGAATTGAGCCATCCACCTTCGCGGCGCGACGGCGGCAGGCTCGACTCTAAAACGCCCTCGCCCCGCCTGAGCGGGGAGAGGGTGGCGCGAAGCGACGGGTGAGGGGTTTGTAATTTCATGGAGATCCGATTTTCAGCAACCACCCTTGCCATGTTGAATCAATTCGATTTCATAGCCTTCCGGCGCGTCAATGAATGCAAACACGGTTCCGGTGGAAGTGGTGGTCGGGCCGTCGGAATATTTCAAGCCGTGTTGGACGAGGTGTTTGCCGAATTCCTCAAGACTGTCCACCTCGAACGCCAGATGCGTGAGGTCGGGTTGCACCTGCACCGGGCCGCTGCCGAGAAAATACGTGATTTCGATCTGCTCCTCGCTCCCGGGCGCCTTGAGAAAAACGAGTTCCGAGCCGCGCGGCGATTTGTGCCGCCGGATTTCCTCGAGGCCCAGCACATCGCGGTAAAATTTCACCGTGCGTTCCAGATCGTTGACGCGATAGCGCGTGTGCAGCAGTTTCGTGACTTTGCTCATGCGCGAAAATTTAGCGAAATTTTTGACAGGAGGAAACAGAGAAAACGGAGATGTTAAAAAAAGCTTCCTCAAAAAATTTGTGCTTTACGCCCGCCCTCACCTTTTGTCCTCTCCCCCGGGAGAGGAAATGGCATTCGTTTGTTTCTGGGTTTGTGGATGAGCCGTCCGGCCAATTCCGTCGTATAAATTTTCAAAGGAGCGGCGAATAATTCTCCCTCTCCGGGGGGAGAGGGCCGGGGCGAGGGCGGATGTCATTCTTTCATCCATAATCCATGCCACAGTTTTTCATTTCCCCACCGGTGATTCTGCGGCATGATGGAGTTGAATTATGGGCAAACGCCGTGAAGCGCGCGAACGCGCCGTGCAATTTTTGTTCCAGCACGATTTGAACCCGCCGGAAAATCTGGATCGGGAGCTCAATGAATTCTGGGACACGCAGCGCGCGGCGGCCATCGCCGGGGAAAAAGGCCCGGCCACGTGGGGCCAGCCGGTGGAGCTGCCGCCGCCCACCGCCGGGGAGGTTGAAATGCGTCTGTTCGCCGACCCGCTGATTCGCGGCGCCCTGGAGCACCGCGATGCCATTGATGAGCACATCAAGAAACACGCGAAGAACTGGGATTTCCATCGCATCGCCACGGTGGACCGCAACATCATGCGGCTGGCGATTTATGAGATGCTGTTCCGGGAGGACATCCCGCCCATTGTCAGCATCAACGAGGCGGTGGACATCGCCAAAAAATTTTCCACGCAGGACAGCGGCAAATTCGTCAATGGCATTCTCGACAAGGTGCGCAGCGAGTTGATGCGACCGGCGAGGATCGTCACGTAGTCCAAAGTCAACCGATGAAATTCGCGGATTTACATCTGCACACGCATTTTTCCGACGGCACGTTTTCGCCGGAGGAACTGGCCGGGCACGGCCAGCGGCTCGGCTTCGCGGCCATGGCGCTGACGGACCATGATTCGGTCGAGGGTTGCGCGCGCATGGCGGCGGCTTGCGGCGCGGCGGGCATCGAGTTTATCACCGGCGCGGAACTCACCGCCGAGCACAACGACATCGAGGTTCATCTTCTTGGCTATTTCGTGGACACGCAGAACAAAAAACTGCTGGTGGAAATCGCCCGGTTTCAGGCCGTCCGCCAAAACCGCATCCGTGAAATGGTGGCGCGGCTCAATCAATTGAACGTGCCGCTCGAAGCCGAGACCGTTTTTGCGCTGGCCAATTGCAAATCACCCGGCCGTCCCCACCTCGCGCGCGCGCTGGTGAAGGCCGGACTTTGCAAATCGTCCGATGAGGCGTTCGAGCGTTTTCTCAAAAAAAACCGTCCGGCGTGGGTGCCCAAAGCCAAGATGTCCGCGCTGGAAGGCGTCGAATTGATTCACCAGGCCGGCGGCCTGGCGGTCATGGCGCATCCCGGTTTGAACCGCACGGATGAAATCATTCCCGCGCTGGTGGACGCCGGGCTGGATGGCATTGAATGTTTTCACACCAAGCACTCGACCAAGACCGCCGAGCGCTATCTGGAAATTGCCGACAAATATAATCTGCTCGTGACGGGCGGCTCGGATTGCCACGGCTTCAGCAAGGGCAAGCCGCTGATCGGCACCGTCAAACTGCCCTATGAACACGTGGAAAGACTCAAAGCCAGAATTGCGGAACGAAAAACGGCAACCACAAATGGACACAAATAAACACGGATTTATTTTGCGCTCCGGAGCGCGGGCTTCAGCCCGCTTCAACATTCAAAGCGAAGCAGCGTTTGAAAATTCATGTCCCTTTCCTTTCGGGAATCGAAGCGGCGTGAACGCCGCGCTCCATCTGTGTCCATCCGTGTTCATCCGTGGTTAAAATCTCATGGGCCTATTTTCCAAATTCAAAGCCGGTCTGGCCAAAACCCACGGCAAACTGGCGCACGAAATCAAACGCATTGTCACGCGGTCGCCCAGGCTCGACGCGGCCTCACTCGAGGAACTTGAAGCCGCGCTCATCGCCGCCGACCTCGGCCTGGCCGTGACCGCGCAAATTGTCGCCGCCGTGAAACTGGCTTATGAAACGCAGGGCGGCGCGGGGCTCGATGTTTTCGCCATCGCGCGGCGCGAGGTGGAAAAAAATTTGTCGGCGAACCAGGCGGATTTAATCAAGGCCGCGCACGGCCCGACAGTCGTTTCCGTGGTTGGTGTCAACGGCACGGGCAAGACGACCACAGCCGCCAAGCTGGCGCATTGGATTCAAGCGCAGCAGAAAACCGCCTTGCTCGGTGCGTGCGACACGTTCCGCGCCGCCGCCATCGAGCAAATCAAACTGTGGGGACAGCGGTTGAAGGTTGAAGTCATCGCCGGCGCTTACGGCGCGGACGCGGCGTCCGTGGCGCACGACGCCGTCACCGCCGCGCAGGCGCGCAATGTGGATTTTCTTTTTCTTGATACGGCGGGCCGCCTGCACACCAAGCATAATTTGATGCAGGAATTGCAGAAGCTGCACCGCGTCATCGGCAGGCAACTGCCCGGTGCGCCGCACGAGGTCCTGCTTGTGCTCGATGCGACGACGGGCATGAACGCGCTGAACCAGGCGCGCGAGTTCAACAAGGCCGTGCCGCTCACCGGTCTGGTGGTGACCAAGCTCGACGGCACGAGCAAGGGCGGCATGGTGGTGGCCATACAGAAGGAACTCGGTCTGCCCATCAAATTCATCGGTCTCGGCGAGCAGCCGGACGATTTGCAGCCCTTCGATGCGAAGCAGTTTGCGCAGGCGTTGTTCGAGGAATAGTTTTCGAGTGGACCAAACAAATTCAGACCCAGCTAGAAAAGAAGCCCAGCGCCTCTACGAAAAGGCGTGTGCTTTCACGCGTGGAGAACTACTCCTTCACGAGAACCAATGCCGAAAGCCACCGAGCCTCTGGACGAGATTTCGGCTCAATCGCGCCGTAAGGTTGTTTGAAAGGGTGTTGGAACTAGCTCCGAATCATTGGAACTCGATGTGGATTCTCGGCAAGACGGTTCAACGATTGGGCAAGGAACGCGAAGCTTTCGACTGGTTTGTAAAGGCCTGGGATTTGAAACCTCAGAACGCAGATGTGGCGCGAGAAGCTGCGCTTTCGGCAATGAAACTCGGATTGGGACGTCACGCAGTTGAGTATTGCGAAGAAGCACTTGCCCTTGAGCCGAATGAACCCGGTCTGGTTTCTAATCTCGCTCTGGCCTTGCTCCACGCAGGGTGTCCGGAGCAGGCGTTGGAAAAAGCGCAGAAGGCGGTAACCTTGGACACAAGGGATAAAGTTAACGAAAACGTTTTACGCGCCATTCGGCATATAATTGCCAATAAATCTCCATGTCCGCAAAATAGTGCGGAATTAGATGCTTACTGTAAAAAGCATCGTGCGATTTTCTGTTGAACGTTGAACCAATTCATGCGTCTCGCCCTCCGGCACGCCCAGCGTGGCTGCGGCGCGACTTCGCCATATCCAATTGCGGCGTAGCGGCGTGTCGGCAAACCGCCGCACTTTTCCCCCCTCGTTTTTTCAGATGGCGGCTTTCTGCCGGGCAGCCGCTACGTTTCGCAGCCCAAGGTTTTTGAAGCTTGTTTCGGGCGGGCATGACGTGTAGAGGGTAGGCCGCATGAATCAATTCACGCGCCGGGTTTTGTTTTTCCTGTTTTTTTTGTCCGGGTTTTGCAGCCTCGCTTATCAGGTGATTTGGACCCGCATGGCGTTTGCCTCCTTCGGAATCATTACGCCGGTGCTTTCCGTCGTGTTGTCGGTCTTCATGCTGGGACTGGCCGTTGGATCCTGGGCGGGCGGGCGATTCATTACTTCACTGGTTGAGAAAAGCGGGCTTTCGGCGGTCGTTTTTTACGCGGGTGCGGAATTCTTGATCGGGCTGGGGGCATTTGCGGTTCCGAAACTCTTCGCGGCGGGCGAGCACTTTTTGCTGACCAGCGGCGAGACAGATTCCTTTCGGTATCTTTTACTTTCGGCCCTGGTGCTGGCGTTTTCCATTCTGCCTTGGTGTCTGTTCATGGGAGCGACCTTTCCCTTGATGATGGCTTACGTCCGGGAGCGGGACTGTAAAAACACGGCCAGTTTCAGCTTTCTCTACCTGGCCAACGTGCTGGGCGCGATGAGCGGCACGCTTTTGACCGCCGTTGTTCTGGTGGAATTGTTGGGATTCCGCCACACGCTTTGGGTGGCTGCCGCCGGTAATTTCACCATCACCCTCATCAGCGGTTGGCTGGGCTGGAAGCAACCCGGCGCCGTGGCTGCGGCTTTGACGGAAGCGGAACCCGCAGCGGGGTCGGGCAACCTGTCCTTGCCCGGCAAGGCCCGCCGCCGGCTCATAAAATGGATTTTATTTTCAACTGGTTTTGCGGCGATGGCGATGGAGGTGGTTTGGACCCGTTCGTTCACACCGGTCTTGAAAACCCAGGTGTATTCTTTTGCCATGATTGTTTTCACCTATTTGGGGGCCACCTTCCTGGGTTCATGGGTGTATCGCCGGGATCTGCGCAGAAATTGCACCAATTCGACGGGTACATTGATTTTCGCGCTGGCGATGACGGTTTTTCTGCCGGTACTGGCCAACGATCCGCGGCTGGTGGTGGCATACTTCTGGAGCAGTTCCATGGATGCAATCAGTGCGATTATTGTCCTGGCCAGCCTCTGTCCCTTTTGCGCCTTGCTGGGTTATTTGACCCCGGGCCTGATTGATGAGTATGGGGCCGGTCAGCCGAAAAACGCCGGCCAAGCCTACGCCATCAATGTCTTGGGCTGCATCCTGGGCCCGCTGTTCGCCGGTTATGTTCTGTTGCCTCATCTGAGCGAACGCCACGCATTGATCCTGCTCGGCCTGCCTTTTTTCGTGTTTTGCCTCCTCCTTCGCCACTCCCAATCCCGGTGGCAACAACTGGGCTGGGGACTGGCAACCGGCGCGGCTCTGGTGGCATCACTGTTCCTGGTCGGGGATTTTGAGACCATGCTGCTGCGCACCCAAAAAGACACGGTCATCCGGCGGGATTACGCCGCCACGGTCATTTCCTTTGGCGAGGGGCGCGACAAACGCCTTTTGGTCAATGGCATTGGAATGACCATACTGACGCCAATCACCAAATTCATGGTCCATCTGCCGATGGCTTTTCATCGAGGAAAACCTGAATCGGCCCTGGTTATTTGTTTCGGCATGGGGACAACTTATCGTTCAGCTTTGAGCTGGGATATTGAGACAACGACGGTGGAACTGGTGCCGAGTGTGATAAAGGCATTTGGGTTTTATCACGCGAATGCGGCGCAGGTGCTCAATAATCCCAACGGACATGTCGTCATCGATGATGGAAGACGCTATCTCAAGCGCACCGCAAAAAAATTCGATATTATCGTGATTGACCCGCCGCCGCCGGTCGAGGCGGCCGGTTCCAGCCTGCTCTATTCCACGGAATTTTATGCCTTGGTCAAACAGCATTTGAATCCGGATGGAATCGTTCAAGTCTGGTTCCCCGGCGGAGAAAAGTTGACGGAACAGGCGGTGATTCGCTCCACCCGGGAATCATTTCCCTATGTGCGCGGCTTCCCATCGACGGCAGGATTCGGAGTGCATTTACTGGCTTCCATGGACCCCATCGAAGCGCAAACGGCCACACAACTGGCCATGGGCATGCCTGCCGCCGCAAAGAACGATCTGATGGAATGGAGTTCTTCTCCAGATTTGCCCGGCTATCTGGGGCTGGTTGTGACACGGGAAATTCCTCTCCAGAACGCCCTCAATCTTAACCCAAAAATTGAAATCACGGATGACGACCCTCTCAATGAGTACTTTCTACTGCGGCGGCTGGGCCTGCTTTACCGCTGATCCGCATCGAAATGGATAAGCGACAAACATTCTTTTCCCGAAGCGATTTGCGCCACCTGCGACTGGCCATTGGTCTGGCGCGGCGCGGCTACGGCATGACGTCGCCGAACCCGATGGTGGGCGCGGTGCTGGTGAAGGGCGGCAAAACCATCGGACGCGGCTGGCATCGGCGCGCAGGCGGACCGCATGCGGAAATCGAGGCGCTCCGGGATGCGCAAAAACACGGTCATAATCCGCATGGCGCGACGCTTTACGTGACGCTCGAACCCTGTTGCACGCACGGATGCACACCACCCTGCACCGATGCCGTCATCACCGCCGGCATCAAACGTGTCGTCATCGGCACAGTTGATCCGAACCCGAAACATTCCGGGCGGGCTTTCAAAATCTTGCGGCGGGCAGGGATTATGATTGATGTGTTTGGAGTTCCGCGTTCACGCGGCAAAGACAACACTTCCCACCCGAGCCGCCTGAAGGCGGGACTCCAAACAAAACTGGCCGGGGAATGTGCGCGGTTGAACGAAGCGTTCAACCACTGGATTGTCCATCACACGCCGTTTATCACGGTAAAGGCCGCGATGACGCTCGACGGCAAAATCGCCACGGCCGGCGGCGAATCGAAATGGATCACCGGCGAAGCCGCGCGGGCTTGCGGCATGAAATTGCGCCAGGGAGCGGATGCGATTCTGGTCGGGATCAATACGATTCTGGCGGACGATCCGATCCTGACGGCCAGAACGAAGATGGAAGATGGAAGATGGAAGATAACAAAACCGATTCGGAGAATCATCCTGGACTCGATGGCGCGGACGCCGCTTGGCGCGAAAGTGGTGAGCGACAAACAGGCATCATTGACAACCATTGTGGTCGGCAAACGCGCGCCGAAGAATCGCGTGGCGGCACTGGCCAAACGAGTGAACGTGCTTGTCGCGCCTACGGCCAAGGCAGGGCGCGCTGTCCCCGGCGCGCCCTACCAACAAATTGATTTGCGTTGGCTGTTAATAAAACTGGGCATGGAAAATGTCACAAGTCTGCTGGTCGAAGGCGGCGGCGAGGTAAACGCGTCGTTCCTGCTCGGCGGTTTGGCCCGGCGCGTTGCGTTTTTCTACGCGCCGAAAATCCTGGGCGGACGCGATGCGCGCAAGGCCGTGGCTGGTGACGGCGCAAAATGCCTGACAGACGCGCTCCAGCTCTGCGACATCGAATGGCGGCGGCTCGGCCCGGATTTGCTGCTGACGGCACTGGTCGTTCCGTAGCGGCACCTCGGCAGAGTGCCGCTATTTTGAATCAAGTTTGCGGCGCTCTTCCGAAGCGCCGCTACGAAGCAAAGGCGGCTCGACAGGGGCTCGCGGCGGCTTTAACTTTTTCAAAATGTTCACAGGCATTGTCGAAGAAGCCGGAACCGTCGAGCGCATCCAGCCGGCGGCAAAATCCATTGAACTGACCGTGCGCACCGCCGTGACCGGCCGCGGCTTGAAGCTGGGCGGCAGCCTGGCGGTGAATGGCTGTTGTCTGACGGCGGTAAAAGTTTCCCCGCGCGGTAAATTCAAGCTCGCCCGATTCGATCTGCTTCAGGAAACGTGGCGGCGCACCAACCTGCAATTTGCCAGACCCGGTTCGCTGGTAAACCTGGAACGGCCGTTGCGGGCGGACGGCGAGTTTGGCGGACATTTTGTGACCGGCCACATTGACGGTGTCGGCAAAATCATCCGCTGGGAGCGCGCCGGACAGGACCACGTGCTCGATATCGCCGCGCCGCCGGAGGTGATGCGTTACATCGTTTTCAAAGGCTCGGTGGCGGTGGACGGCATCAGCCTTACGGTGGCGGGCGCGCGGAAAAAAAACTTTCGCATCTGGATCATCCCGCACACCCACGATATCACGGCCTTGCGGGAACGAAAAGTCGGTGACGCGGTAAATCTGGAAGCCGACCTGCTCGGCAAATACGCGGAAAAGTTCATCGCGGCGCGCAGCAGCCGTTGACCTGAATGGCCGCAACTGCCGGCCAGGGAAATCCGGCGGTGCCCAAGCGCCGCGACTGCGCGGCAGGTTGCCGCGTCTGCGTCTTCACGGAAAACCAAATCTCACTCGCCGGACACCGTCACCACGATCGTGCGGCGGCGGGGTTTGATGTCGCATTCCAGATGGAAGATCTGTTGCCAGGTGCCCAGCACCGGTTTCCGTTCGGCCACCGGAATGGTCAGGGACGGCCCCAGCAGCGTGGCCTGCAAATGCGAATGGCCGTTGCCGTCGTGCCAGGCCTGTTCGTGTCCGTAGTCGCGGCCCGGCGGAATGAGTTTGTCCAGGAGGCCGGGCAGATCTTCCAGCAGACCCGGCTCGAATTCGATGGCGCCCAGTGCGCCGGTGCTGCCGACGTTGAACACGTGCGCCGTCCCCGTGCGCACACCGGAGTCGTGGACAATCCGCGCCACGTCCGCCGTGAGGTCGTGCAGCTGGCGGTGGCCCCGGGTTTCCAGCCGGATTTGTTTTTGATAAACCATGCCCTTTTCTTGCGCGGAATGGAACGGGAACGCAAGCCACAACCTTTTGTAAAACAGGGAGGCGACGAAGCGCTTCCACCAAATTTTTTTCAGTTCAATCCTCGCGGGACGCCAGATCGAAGAGCCGCGTTTGCGGGAGACGGTCGGCGATGATTAACCGGGCGAGATTCGTCCAGAGTTGGCAATAGTCGAGCACAATGCCGTCGGACGTGGCGACAGCCATGCGCTGGCGGGAGGTGAGGTTGTGGCGGTTGCCCACCAGTTCGATGGCCGAGCGCGGCGCGGAGTGCGGGCAATTGCCGGGCGGCAAAGAGCCGCTCGTCCTGAGGAGCCAGGCCCCGGTGTGTTTGATGCCGTGCCACGAGGGAAAGATTGGCTTGCCGAGTCGTAGCTCGCAACGTCTCTGTCTGCGGGATCCAGCCCGCCTTCGCGCGCTACGGCGCGGCATTCTTCGCTCTCCGCTGCGCTGCGAGCGAAGACTGGTGCGCATAGCAGGACTTGAACCTGCACACCTTTCGGCACTACCACCTCAAAGTAGCGTGTCTGCCAATTCCACCATATGCGCGCCCGTCCTTATAATAAACCAAGCAACGGCACTTTGCGCAAGTTGAATCGAATCCCGGGCGCGAAAGCACAGAAACACACGGAAACGCGCCGGTTCATTGTCAGTCGGAAAAAAACCATTGCCAGCCGCGCCAGCGGTTCGGATGCGCCGGGGTGAATCCTTCGCGATGCGCCGGCCCCAAATCCCATTGCAGGAGGATACCGACGCTGTTGGCGCCGCGCCCATGCGACCGCATGGCATCCACGCCATAGGCATAGTCGAACATGATTTTCAGACGGTCGGACGGCGCGCGATAGAAAATGCCGCCACCCACGCCGGTGAGCGAGTTGCCGGGCTGCCCCGTGCCGGGCAGATAATCCACGACGGCGGTGGATGCGTTCATGTCGAAATTCCACCGCTGGCTGCGGTCGAGCGGCAAAAGGTAGTTCGCGTTGAACAACACAAACTGGCGGGCGCTGATTTCCTGAAAATAATAACCGGGCAGCGACAGCGGGAATTCCGATACGAGTGGCAGATACCCGCCGAGCCGGTAGGCGCTGAAACGATCAGCGTCAACGCTTGTGCCGGCCATCAGGCGCACGTAAAAATTCTGCTGGCTCTTGGGCAGCGTGTAGGACAACGCGGCTTCCGTCCAAAATAAATGCGATTGTTCCTCGGTCTGGTAACTGCCGTTGATTCCATACGGCCCGGAACCGGTGCGAAACTGGCCTTCGTACCAGACGGACAATTCCATGGCGAGCGCCGGGAACAGCGTTGGCTCAATGCCGCCCCAGCGCAAACCGGTGCGCACGCTGAAGGTCCCACGTTCCCCCGGCAGTGTGAAGTTGGTGGCCGTATTATTCCCGCTATCGAAGGTGGAATAGTGCGCCGTGCCGCGCAGGACGAGGTTCAGCGGAATCAGGTCGCCGGGATTGAACAAATGATAGACGCTCGCCGAAATTTCGCCGCCGCTGCCTTCAAAGGATTGGCTGGAATAGTACGTGCCGCCATGGATTTCGTTGTAGCTGTCGGCGAAGCCCCCGCCCGCCAGGCCGATGGCGAAGTCCGTGTTCGGCCCCAGCCCCTGGACAAAGCCGAACTCGGAATCGAGATACACCGGCGCCACCGCCAGCCGGAGCGTCAGGTTCGTGCGCAGGAAATCCGGCTGGTTGTGATAGTAGAACGCGTAGCCGGCGAACGGCGCGTGGCCCTCGAATGGCTGATTGTAGCCAAGCTGGATCAGGTCGCGCTTGACCGGATCAATTTGCGCGAACCCGGAAACCGGGGCGGACAATGTCAGCCACAGCAGCGCGCACCCGATTGGTTTCATCGCCGTTTTCGTAACGCAAAGCCGCGCCGTCAGCAAGCGGATTTGGTTTGGAGTTCCGCCTTTAGGCGGTCCGGGCGGCATGAAACCTTTCCCACGCCGCTTGAAGGCGGAACTCCAAACGGACCCGCCACCCAATTCACTCCCCGCTGGACACGCGGAAAATTTTCCGGCCTACTGTTACGCCAATGCCGCCGCTCAACGCTGAAAAACTCGCCCAAGCCAAGTCGCTCGGTTTCTCCGACCGGCAAATCGCGCATTTGACCGGCTCGACCGAGGACAAAATCCGCGCGTTGCGGAAAAAACTCGGCCTCGTGCCCAGCTACCGGCTGGTGGACACCTGCGCCGCCGAGTTCGAGGCTTACACCCCGTATTATTATTCGACCTACGACCGCGGCGACGACGAGGTGAAGGGCAACACCGCGAAGAAGGTGATGATTCTCGGCGGCGGACCCAATCGCATCGGCCAGGGGATTGAATTTGATTATTGCTGTGTCCACGCCGCGTTCGCGCTCAAGGAAGACGGATTTGAAACCATCATGGTCAATTCCAATCCCGAAACCGTTTCCACCGATTACGACACCAGCGACAAACTGTTTTTCGAGCCGCTCACGCTCGAAGACGTGCTGCACATTTACGAGCGGGAAGGCTGTTGGGGGGCGATTGCGCAGTTCGGCGGGCAGACGCCGTTGAACCTGGCGCTCGGCCTCCAGAAAAACGGCGTCAACATCATCGGCACCTCGCCCCAAAGCATCGAGACCGCCGAGGACCGCAAGCTCTTTGCCGCGATGCTCGACAAGTTGAAAATTCCGCAGCCGCCCAACGGCATCGCCACCAACGAAGTCGAGGCCCTCGCGGTGGCGAAAAAACTGGATTATCCAATCCTCGTCCGGCCGTCTTTCGTCCTGGGCGGACGCGCGATGCAGATTGTTTATTCCGACGCCGAGCTTCAGCATTACATGCGTTTTGCGGTCGAGGCGTCGCCGGAACGCCCGGTGCTCGTGGACAAATTTTTGGAAGACGCGACCGAAGTGGACGTGGATTGCATCGCCGACGTCGGCCAGTTCAAAAACCCCGATGACGGCCACATTGTCATCGGCGCACTGCTGGAGCACATCGAATTTGCCGGCGTTCATTCCGGCGACGCCGCGATGGTTTTGCCGCCGCACACGCTTTCCAAGAAGGTCATCGAGATCATTCGCGAATACACCCACGCGATGGCGCGCGAACTGAAGGTCATCGGCCTGATGAACGTGCAATACGCGGTGAAGGGCGAAAAGGTCTATGTGCTCGAAGTCAACCCGCGCGCCTCGCGCACCGTGCCGTTCGTGAGCAAGGCGATTGGTTTTCCGCTGGCCAAACTCGCCGCCAAGGTCATGGCTGGAAAAACCCTGAAGGAACTCGGCTTTACGAAGGAAATCTGGCCGAAGTATTGGGCGGTGAAGGAATCCGTGTTTCCGTTCAACCGTTTTCACGGGCAGGATATTTTGCTCTCGCCGGAAATGCGCTCGACCGGCGAGGTCATGGGACTCGACGCCGACCGCGGCATCGCCTACGCCAAGTCGCAAATGGCCGCCGGCTCGCCGCTGCCGCTCGGCGGAAAAGTTTTCATCAGTGTCAGCGACGCGCACAAAAAAGAGGTTGCGGCGGTGGCGAAACTGTTTACCGATTTGGGGTTCGAACTGGCTGCCACCGACGGCACGGCGGCCGTTCTGGAAAAGGCGGGGCTTAACGTCCAGCGCGTTTTCAAGCTCGCCGAAGGCCGGCCGAATGCGATTGACCTGCTCAAAAACAAGGAGATCCATCTGGTCATCAACACGCCCGCCGGCGAGTCGCCGCGCGCCGACGAGGTAAAAATCCGCACCACCGCCGTCTATACCGGCACGCCGATTATGACGACGCTCAGCGGTGCCAAAGCCGCCGCCCGCGGCATCGCCGCGATAAAAAAGAGCGGTTACGGCGTGAAAACGTTGCAGGAGTATCATTAGTAGGACAGGCGTCCCGCCTGTCTCCATCTTCACAGCAAGAGCCAGTTTATCATCTCGCACGGGGCAAGGGTGTTCGGCAGTTCCGAAGGAACATCTGATAATAGCCCGGCGTTTCAACGCCGGGAATAATTTGGAATTGCCAAAGTCCCGCAGGGACGGCTGAATAAATCCATGTCCTACATCAGTTCCTATTTTCATTGCGTCTTCAGCACCAAGGAACGTCGCCGCCTCATCACGCCGGAACTGCGCGAACGCCTCTGGCCGTTCCTCGGCGGCATCGCCCGGCAAAATAAAATGAAGGCCATCGAAATTGGCGGCGTGGAAGATCACGTCCATATTTTACTTTCGCTGCCTGCCACGATGGCAGTTGCCAAGGCATTGCAATTGATCAAGGGCGGCTCGTCCAAATGGATTCACGAAACCTTTCCTGAACAACGCGGGTTTGCCTGGCAGGAGGAATACGGCGCGTTCAGCGTGAGCGTGTCGCAACTGGACAAAACCATCGCCTACATCAAGGGACAAGAGGCGCATCACCGCAAAATGACGTTTCAGGAGGAATTTCTGGCGCTGTTGAAAAAACATCGCATCGAATACGACGAGCGGTATTTGTGGAAATGAAATTCAGCCGTCCCTGCGGGACTTATGCCGATGCCGACGATGACCCGGCGTTGAAACGCCGGGCTATTTTCAGGTTGTCCCGATGGGACGAACGAAAGCGGAGTGTGGCCGTCCCCGGCCACAGCAATGCACGAACGGCGACGCGCTTTGGCCAGACCGATGCCGGCCTGCTTTGCCACGTTGCTGCGCCCGGGGACGGGCGCACTCCGGCGGCCGGGGGAAAACTGCCGCTGCCAAAATCAGTTTGGGATGGACGACCGGGGGAAATGGCGTTTGAATTCCGTAACAACATGAAGTCTGAATATGCTGAAATTTGGAAAACAATTTTGGAGGCCCAGAAGAAAATGAGGCCATATGCTCCTTACTTTAACTGGCCGGACAAACAGATTAAAGAGTTGGGTGTCGTTGATTATCTTTTGCAAGCAATCCGTGAACAAGAGGGGCGCGAATGGATAAAAGAGATTGAACCCGGACCTGATGTTAATTTGCCGCCCGATGTTGTCGGAATTACGCATGAAAATGCTCGGGTGGCTTTCGAGGTCACCGAATTGGTTGATGAGTCCATGTGCGCCAGGTCGATTGATGAAAATATCCAGCATCCATCCTTAAATTGGCATGCTTGGCAACCCGAGGAAGTGATAAATCGTCTAGAATCCAGGATTGCTGAAAAAGGACTCATCGACTTTGGGAAAGAAAATTATGAATCGGTTGTCTTGGTGGTTCACTGTGATGAACCTCAAATCTCCCTGGACGAATGCGGTTCGGCAATTGTTGCTCATCAATTTACTCGACGTGGGCAAATTAACGAAACCTATTTGATCTTTAGGTCTTGGCCAATGAGTACGATTTACCCATATTTCCGGTTGTCGTTTGGATGAGCGCAGCAGCAGGGGCTTGCCAGTCAATTGATACGAGTTAATCTGCCGACATGAAAACGAACTGTTTGGCGTGGTTGCTTCTGTTTTTGATGTTTGGCGTGGCTGCTGCCCAACAAACCAATTCTTCGCCGGGCATTACCAACAGCGTGACGGTCGAAGAATTGAAAGCGCGGGCGGAAAAAGGAGATGTAACGGCTCAATCCTCCTTGGGTTTCATTATTTCTTTGGCGAGGATGTCGCGAGGAACTTTGCAGAAGGGCTCAGGTGGTTAAATAAAGCAGCGGAGAATGGTGATGAAAGTGCGCAAAATTTGCTTGGTACTTTCTATGAAAACGGCACAGGTGGCGCAGTGCTTAAAGATTATGCTACAGCGGCTAAATGGTTTCTTCGCGCAGCAAAGCAAGGGGATAGTCAGTCTCAAATAGACATCGCAGGAATGTATGAGATTGGCGAAGGTGTCATGCAGGATTATGTGGAAGCTTACAAGTGGTTGAACATTGCGGCAACATCCACCAACAAGCCACCGCCCGGTATCAAAATGGATGATTTTAGCCCAGAGCAGAAAGAAGCTTTTCGTCCAATTGCAGACAAAGCAAGAGAAGCCCGTGAGAGTCTCGCTCAAAAAATGACAGCAGAGCAGATCGCTCAAGCACAGCAGCTGGCCCGTGAATTTAGGCCACGCAAAGAAGGTTCAAGTAGTTCTATTTCGCCTGACAACCCCACAGCCAGCGGCACAGGCTTTTTTATTACGGACGATGGTTATTTAATTTCCAATTATCATGTCATCAAGGATGCATCGACTGTGCGATTGGTCACGGGTGTGGGCCTCATTGATGCCACAGTGGTGAAAGTTGATACGGCGAATGACCTTGTGTTGCTCAAGGCCGAAGGCAAGTTCGTGCCACTGCCTATTGCGACGAGCCGGGGCGTGAAGTTGGGCGGCTTGGTGGCAACGGTGGGTTTTCCGAACATCGGGTTGCAGGGGTTTTCACCCAAGCTGGCCAAAGGAGAAATCGGGTCGTTATCCGGCATTCAGGATGACCCGCGCTATTTTCAAATCAGCGTGCCGGTGCAGCCGGGCAATTCGGGCGGCGCACTGGTGGATGAACACGGCAATGTGGTGGGCGTAGTGTCGGCCAAGCTGGATGCGGCTACGGCGCTGGCGTCGAGCGGAGCGTTGCCGGAGAATGTGAATTACGCGGTGAAGAGCAGTTTTCTGTTGAGCTTCCTCGAATCCGTGCCGGCAGTTTCCGCCAAACTCAAAGAACCCGTCACGGCTGACCGGAAGTTTGAGGACGTGGTCAAGTCGGCGCAGGATGCGGCGGTGCTGGTGCTGGTGTATTGAAGATTTTTCACCGCAAAGAACGCAAAGAACACATAGAAAAAGGATTCTTAGGAATACAACCGGGGTTTCATCTTTGCGATCTCTGCGTTCTTTGCGGTGAATAAAAGTTGGGGGCTCGTGGAACTCGCCCCTCCGAAGTTTCGTGTATTTCGTGGTTAAATCCGTGTCCATCCGTGGTTAATCCATTCCGTTCCGGCAGCGGTGCAAGCTAAAGCTTGAACTCCAACGCGTTTGTCCTACTTTGGCCGCAATGATTTTCGGGTACGCCGTGAAAATGTTGCCGGAATATCACTGATTGGCCTGGCAAATCTGTAACTGTTCCGGGCGGGATTCCGTCCATCACCTTATGAAAACATCCTGTTTGATCGCGCTGCTGTTCCTTTCATTTTTACAAGCCGCGCCGGCGGCCGGGAAACCACCCGCCTTTTCGGGTGCGGAAGGTTTCGGGCAATTTGCCAGCGGCGGCCGCGGCGGCGAGGTTTATCACGTCACAAACCTGGACGACTCCGGCCCGGGTTCTTTTCGCGACGCCGTGAGCCAGCCCAACCGCCTCGTCGTTTTCGATGTCGGCGGCATCATCCGCTTGAAATCAAACGTCGCCGTCAGCAGCCGCCTCACGCTCGCCGGACAAACCGCGCCCGGCGACGGCGTCCTGCTTTACGGACGTTCGGTTGCTTTCAGCGGACACAGCAACATCATCGTCCGCTACCTGCGTTTCCGCGAAGGCATCGCCGGCGACAAGGGGAAATGTTCCGTCAATCTCTCCGGTGGCAGCGACATGATTTTTGACCATTGCAGCATCGAATGGGGCCGCTGGGATTGTCTCGGCCTCACGCGTGGCAGCCACGACATCACGTTTCAGAACTGCATCATCGGCGAGGGCGTTGACCCGCAGCGCTTCGGCTCGCTCACCGATTCCGTGACGAACATCACCTACAGCCACAATCTCTGGATCAACAACCAAAGCCGCAATCCCAAGGCCAAGGGCCGCATCCAATATATCAACAACGTCGTCTATAACTGGGGTGTCTGCGGCCTCGTCGGCGGACATTCGGCAACGGATCATTTTCTGGACGCCATCGGAAATTATTTCATCGCCGGGCCGGATTCAAATTCGCATTTCGCCGGCGAATTCAAGGCGACCGACCACGTTTTTCAAAAGGACAATTTCGCGGACATGAACCGGGACGGCAAACTCAATGGCCGCGCCGTCGTCGCCGAAGATTTTGGCAGCGGCGAAAGCGCGCCGGTGTTCGTGACCAACCTGACGGTCGCGCCGCAGATCGGCGTGACGGTTGAATCCGCGCCGGCCGCCTTTTCGAACGTGGTGGCGCACGCCGGCTGTTCGCGGCACCGTGATTCCGTGGACGCGCGGTTGATTGACGCCGTGCGGTCGTTCGGCACGCGCGGCAAAATCATTCACGACGAGGCCGAAGCCGGCGGCCCCGGGGAATGGCAGGAAGTCCACGCGCCGGCAAATCTCCGAGCCGTGGACGCGGAATAATTCCAGTCGGAGTTCGAGCTTCAGCTTGTTTCAGCCAGGCTCAAACCACCACCGCCGGCGGAAATTTGAGGATGCAGTCAAATCCGCACAGGATGCGGCGGTGCTGGTGTTCATTTATTGAACGAACCCCTCGCCCCGGCCCTCTCCCCGTTTGAGCGGGGCGAGGGAGCATCATCGTCAGTCTCTTTGCAATCGCCACGTTCTTTTGCGGTTCAATGTTTTCGTGGGTTGGGAGTATTTCATGGTTAAACATTTCCTGGCGTCGGGGAAGTTCATTTCTTCACGTCCGCGGAATTCGTTCCTTCAAAATTCAACGCCGCCGAGTTGATGCAATAGCGCAAGCCGGTCGGTTTCGGGCCATCATCGAAAACGTGGCCGAGGTGACTGCCGCAATGTGCGCATAACACCTCCGTCCGGTGCATACCCAGGCTGTAGTCGTCGCGCAGAATGACTTTTTTCTCCGCGGCCAGATCATAAAAACTCGGCCAGCCGCAGCCGGAGTCGAACTTGGTGTCCGAGGTAAAAATGATTTCCCCGCACGCCGCGCAGCGGTAAACGCCCGGTTCCTTGGTGTTCCAATATTTGCCGGTGAACGGACGCTCCGTGTCGGCTTGACGCAACACGTGATATTGTTCCGGCGTCAATTCCTGGCGCCATTCCGCGTCGGTCTTGGTGACTGGAAATTTCATGGTTTGATTCGTGGTGGAGTTGGTGGTTCGAGGCGCGGCGGCAACGTTGTTGGTCGGCGAGGCATTGCAAAGCACAGCCAAAATCAGCGCGCCGAACACGAACAAGTTAAACATCGCTTTCATGATTCAAAACAACAGTGCTTCGGTTCCGTAAGGGGTCAAATACAATTATCCATTATCGGGACCGTCTCCTTTGCGGCGGCGAAGGTCAGCACGCCGGAGATTGTGGCGCGGGGCAGGCTCAGCCGGTGAGGCCGACTGATAGTGATACTCTGGATTCCACAATCGCCCGCGCATTGCGCTCTCGAAACCGTGCGGCCACTGAGATGATGCGCTGCCGGATGCCCCGGCCCCCAAAACCTCCAGAGCTGCGGGATCGAACAGTTTCGCGAAGAGCGGAAAAACCGTTTCCTCCTCCCGACGAAAATGTTCGCGGGAAGTCTTTAGCCCCGCCCTCAGGAACCGCATCGCCTCAACGAACTCCGCCGCCAACGTGGCGTGGTGAAGGCATGCATCAATCTCTTCATGGTCCTGGTACAACTGATTCAACTCGCCCTTTTCCGCCAGGGCATGGTCCAGCGCCGCATAGGCCAGGTTCTGTTCCACATCGGCATGACGGGAAAGCACCCCTTCGACCAGCCGGCCGAGCAGCCGCACTTCGGCCACCGTCCGCACGTCAGACAGAAGGCGGTCAATCTCGTCAAACAACTCGCAAAACAGGGCGTGCTCGGCGGTCAGAAAATTCGTAATGATATTATTTGGATTCATGGCGTTCATTTTAATAATTTATCTCCGACAGACAGAAAGCGCAAGAGGTGAAGTTGCGAATGCGTTGTGGCGGTGGTCGGCTTGCCGGCCGTGGGGGGCGCGCGTCCCGACGCCCGAAAAGCACGATGGCAACGGAGTGAGGTTCTGAAATATTCCAGCCTGTTGGGTGTGGGCGAGCGTTTTCTCCGCCGGGCGGGACACCCCGGCTCTACGGCAGGCAGGATGCCCGCCGCTGCAGAAAATCGGCGCGAGTCGAGGCACAGTGATCAGCGATAGCGGCACCTTGTCCGCATTATAAAACGCGTGAATTATCGGAAGCTTTCTCCGCTGACGGACGCAACCCGCAATACCGGTGCGTCCACGGATCAATCCGGCACACGGCGCGATAATCACAAAATTCACACGGTGTTTCATGGCCTTTGCGATAGGGATCCACCTGCGCCGCGCCGGAAAAAATCGCCCGTCCCATTTCCTGCAACTGCGTTTCGACGCGGTCGAGCAAGGCTTCAAATTCCGCGCGCGGCAATGCCTCCACCGAATTCGACCGCACGCTGCCATTCTTGTTCAACCGGTAATTAAATTGATCCGCCGCGTTCGTGCGGTCGAGGCGGGACAGCGCGCCGGCGTCAAAACGTCCGGCATGACGATACGCGCGTTTGCGCGCGGCGGCGGTGTCCGCCAGCGCTTCGTCGCGGGTGTCGCCGCTTTCATATTGCCCGCGCAGGTTCACGTAAAAAACCCCGGCGGGAATCAATTGTTGCACGCCAAGCAGCGTTCGCGGGTCCGGCCAGTGACGTACGGCCGCCAGATACGCCAGCAATTGCAATTGCACGCCGTGCGCGACCAGAATTTTGTCTAGTTTCTTCTGGCCGGATTTGTAATCCATCACCACGCACAAGGCGCGGCCATCGGTTTCACGGCACAAATCAATGCGGTCAATCCGGCCCCGGAGCGCGAGCCGGTGTCCGGCGCCCAAATGAATTTCCCACGCGGGCGCGCCGCCGGCCCCGATGCCAAATTCGAGTTCGGCCACCGCCGGGTCGAATTCATATTGCCCGCGCATCCAGGTCACCAGCGTTTCAACAAAATCCTGCAACGATTCCGCCAGCACGCGCGCGGTAAACCGGCTTTGTTCGTTGGTGTGCAACAAGCCGTCGCGGTAATCCAGCGCGAGAACTGCGGCAATTTTATCCACGCGTTCACGAGCTTCCGGCGGCATGGTGTCGCGCCAGCGTTTGCCTTCGGCGCGCAATTGCTCGTGGAACAGTTTCAACACCTCATGCTGAAAACTGCCCTGCTCGCGCGCATCCAGCTCAAAAACCTTCCGCTCTTCGGCGCGCAGCCCGGAATGAACGAAAAACCGGAACGGACATTGGGCAAACTCCTCGAGCCGGCTCACCGAGGAGTGCAGGGTCGGGCCGAAAAGTTTTTCCGCCAGAGCGAAAGACAAACCTTCCGCCGGATCCGGCTCGCGCAAGGCGCGCAGGCTTTTCGCCAATTCAGCCAGGATCGGAAGCTCAAGCAATTCATTCCACTTTTTAACAGTTTCAGTTGCAAGATCTTCGGCCATGGACTGCGCTGGAGCTCCGGCCTCCGGCCCGGCGCGTTGGAGTTCAGGCTTTAGCCTGTCTGCCGGGGCGCAAGCTGAAGCTTGAACTCCAACCGCTTCGCGCCGTGCCGGAGGCCGGCGCTCCGGTTCCGACGACCGAACCGCCATCAAAGACGATGCAATTTCACTCACGTGTTCCGCATCGGCCAGCTTGATTTCTCCGCTGGATTCTTCAATGTCGAGTCCGGGCAAAATCCGTCGCAGATGCGCGATGAACGGCGATGGATTCAGCGTCCGGCCATCCGCGTCGTGGCGCGAGAAAGTTACGACGAGTTTTTCGCTGGCGCGCGTGCAGGCGATGTAGCCGAGATACCGTTCGCGCGCCAGGCGTTCGCGCAAATCGGGACCAGGCGCGCTGGCGTGCTGGCTCATTTCGTCGCGGTCGGCATCCGTCAAAATCGTGGGCGCGGCGGGCGCGGCGGGAAAAACCAACTCGTTCACGCCGAGCACGAGCGCCAGCTTCAAATCGGGATTGCGGGCGCGGTCAATCGCGCCGATGAGCACCTGGTCGAGCGCGGGCGGAATGACGCCGACGGTCAGGTTCGCGAGGCCGGCTTCCAAAATCGGCAGCCAGTCGCGCAACGCCAGCGCCTCGTCCGCAAACGCGAGGGTGACATTGTCGAGCCACGCTTTCATTTGTTCCCAGACGGTTGGATGAAGAGACGAGTAGCGAGTGGCGAGTGGCGAGTGGCCCGGGCCGCCCAAGTTCCAGCGTTTCAGGGTTGATTCGACTTTCATCTCCGACCAAAACTCGCGCAGGGCGTCGGCCAGTTGCGTGCCCGACGGCTTGTTTCTCCAGCGCGCGAGTTGCGAGGAAAAATTTTGAAAGGGCGGCAAAACTTTTTCACGGAGCCGTTCCAGATTTTTTTCAAGTTCAGGGTTGTCCGCGATTTGAATGGGTTCGCGCCATTGGGCGCCGTGCCAGCCGCGGGCGAGCGCCTCATTTTCCAGCCGGTCAATTTCGGCCTCGTCCACCGGCGAAAAACCGGCCTTGAGCGCGGCAAACCAGTCATCGTGCGGCCAGTCGAACGCGACCGTGCGGAGCGCGCCGCGGGTCAGTTCCGCCAGCGGGTGATGCGCCACGAATTCCCGCCGGTCGAGAAAGAACGGAATTCCGCAGCGCCGAAACGCACGCTCCAGCGGTTTGTGATAGCCATCGAGACTGCGCACGAGCACGGCGGCATCGCGAAAACGGTTGCTGGCGCGGTCGTCACGGACGAATTTCAAAATCTCGCGAGCGGCAAACGCGGCCTCGGCCTCGGGATTGGCGCAAGCGGCAAGGCGGATGGCATCCGCCGGAGCGCCGGCCTCCGGTCCGGCGCGTTGGAGTTCAGGCTTTAGCCTGTTTGCCGGGGCGCAAGCTGAAGCTTGAACTCCAACCGCTTCGCGCCGTGCCGGAGGCCGGCGCTCCGATGCGTGAACTGGCAATGCCCAGCCATTTTCCAGCGCGGCCAGCGCGGAATTCTCCGGGAAGCGATTTTTCCCGGATTCTCGCGGAAGAATTTCAAATTCAATTTTGCAGGCCGGCAGATTTTCCAGGCGCTGGCGGCACTGTTGAAATGTTTTGCCGATGGACGACCAGATGGAGAGCCAGGAAGTATCGGCGGCGGGTTCGTTGGCGAGGCAGAACGCGAGCGTGGCGCAATCGCATCGCGGCAAAATGGCGGCGAGCAAATCCAATTCCTGCGGCGTCATTTCCGCAAAACCGTCGAGCCACAGGTTGGAAATTTGCAGCGAAGATGGAGGATGGAAGATGGAAGATGGCAAGGTCCCTGAGTTGCCGGCTGACTTTGGGCTTCGGTCCCCGGACTTGAGACTTTCCGTCGCCGCATCCAGCAACCGGTTTCCGTCCTGCAATTTATTTTCAGTGAGCCAGTTGGTGTAAGCCTCGAACAGGAGCGCGAGGTCGTGGAGTTTGTCCTGCAATTCACGGCGCAAATCGGGGCGGGCGGACAGCGTCCGAAGCCTGGCAGGCGTGAATTGGTGCTGTTGCAGTTCGCCGAGCAACTGGCTGAGTTGTTGGGCAAAACCGGGACGGCGGGCGCTGGGGCGAAATAATTTCAATTCGCTTTCGCGCCGCATCAACAGGGCGCGCAGCACCATCACGCGGCCTTCCTCGGCGAGCAATCCCGACGGCAACGGGACGCCGAGCGCGTCGAGGACGAACCGCGCGAGCCGTTCGAAAGACAGGATTTGCAGTCGGGTATAGCCGCAGATCTGGTGGGGCGAGACTCCCGGCGAACCGGCGACTGACACCACCCCCGGCTCGCGAGGACGCTCGCCCCACCTTTCGGTATTGAGCAACTGGCGTTCGAGTTGAAATGTGGCCTGTTTGGGCGCAAGCAGAACCAGCGGCGGGCCTTTCGGCGCCGCCGCCAGGGCGGCGCGGATTTCCGCCAGACAGCGGAACGTCTTGCCGCTGCCGGCTGGCCCGAGGAGAAAACGCGCTTGCACGGCCTTCTTTTCGCCCAAAGACGCGAAATCGCAAGGCAATTTATTGCCAAATTTTGGCAAGGGTTGGTTGGGGGTGCATCTTGACACTGTCCTTAAATTTTAGAGAAATTAGAGAATAACGGTTCCTCGACCGGCAGAAAGATAAACCATGCAAGCCGTGTCATCACATGAAACCAACATCCAAGCCATTGCCAAGCCTGGCGGACATCGAACGTGAAGTCGTAGCTGAAAGCCGCGAATGGGGGCGCCAGCGATTGGAGGAACGCCTGCAAAAACTAGCCGAGGAACACGGCGAGGTTTCCCCCCTAAAGCAACGTCGGAGCAGGCCGCTGACGCTGCGCAGCGAG
This sequence comes from uncultured Verrucomicrobiae bacterium, assembly GCA_963804345.1. Taxonomy (GTDB): domain Bacteria; phylum Verrucomicrobiota; class Verrucomicrobiia; order Limisphaerales; family UBA11358; genus UBA11358. The sequence continues at coordinate 554,976 of CAWDPX010000004.1, forward strand.
TTGGGCGAGGTAAAGCTCGTCGTTGATTACGGACAGGATCCCAGCACTGGTCAATGGGGTTGTCCGCTGCGGGCGGCGTGGCAGTTGGGTCCGCATCAGAAACTGACGCCTGGGTTTGCCGAGAAACTCTGTTTCACGGCCACGGCCACCGGTTCTTATGAGGAGGCTGCACAGGTGGCCAGCCGCTGGGCGCAAACCATCGATGACGCGACGCTCCATGCCTTGGTGCAGCGGATGGGCGCATGTGCCGAGGCGCAGGCGCAGCGCCGGTATGAGCAACCGCCAGTGGAACGCTTGCCCCAGCGCGGCCCCAGCGAGTTGGGAGTGTTGATGGCAGACGGTTGCCAATTGCGCTATCGGGGTCCGGGGTGGGGCAAGCAGAAAACCCAGCAAGACCGCGTGGAATGGCACGAATTGAAGCTGGGGGTGTTCTATCGCCAAGAGGCATCCGCCCCTACAGAAACGGGACGCGGCCTGCTGATCGACAAGCTCGTGGTCAACTGGCAGGACCAGTCAGGGGAATTGGGCCGGCGGCTTAACTGGGAAGCCTTGCGTGAAGGGTTGGGGCGTGCCGAGCAGTTGCTGTACTTGGGCGATGGTGCCGAATGGGTTTGGAACCTGAAGCAGGATCGCTGGAAGGAGGCGGTGGAACTGCTGGATTTTTTCCACGGCAGCGAACATCTGTGGAATTTGGGACGGGCGTTACACGGTGAAAAGGAACCGACGCTCGCGCAGTGGGTCGAACCTCTGCGGCATCAAGTGCGACATGGTCAGGAACGACGAGTCTTGCGCCAGATTGCTCAACTCAAGAAGCGACACGGTGAAGCGGGCAAGGTGATTCGGCGCGAACAGAACTACTTTGCTACCCATGCCGGTCGGATGCACTATCAGGCCATCGCAAAACGAGGCTGGCCCATCGGCTCCGGGGCCGTCGAATCGGCCTGCCGCCAAAAGCAATGCCGGTTCAAACGCTGCGGCCAGTTCTGGTCCAAAGCAGGCCTGCGTAACCTCTGCGCGCTCGATGAGGCCCGTCGCAATCACCACTGGGATGAACTTTGGAACTAAAACTAAGGACAGTGTTCAGATGCACCCGTTGGTTGGTGGTGGCTGTATTTTTTGTTTCCTTTTGGAAAAGTCGTATTATTATTCCGTCCCATCGGGGAAATCCCGGTTGGTTGATAACGACGATCAAATTCGAAAACTTATGCCACTGACACATACCAAAGAGCTGTTTGCAAAGGCGTTGAAAGGTAAATATGCGCTTGGCGCGTTCAACGTCAACAATATGGAGTTAATCCAAGCCATCGTGGAGGCCTGCGAAGAGGAAAAAGCGCCGTTGATCCTCCAAATCTCCAAAGGCGCCCGCCAATATGCCAACCCGGTCTATCTCAAAAAACTCATCGAGGCGGCGGTCAGCCTGTCCAACATCCCCATCGCCGTCCATTTGGACCACGGCGACACCTTCGAACTGTGCAAACAGTGCATTGACGAAGGTTTCACCAGCGTGATGATTGACGCCAGCCACGAACCGTTCGAGAAAAATGCCGAGATTACCCGCAAAGTCGTGGAATACGCCCATAAAAACAATTGCTCCGTCGAATCCGAACTGGGCCACCTCGTCGGCGCGCAGTTCGACGAAGGTGAGGAAGGCGGCGCCCACTCCACCAGCGGCCACTACACCAACCCGGAGGAAGCTGTCAAGTTCGTCAAGGAAACCGGCTGCGATTCGCTCGCCGTCGCCATCGGCAACTCCCATGGCGCCTTCAAGTTCAAGGGGGAACAGCACCTGGATTTGGACCGTTTGAAATTGATCAAGAAAGCGCTCATGGACGCCGGCATGGGCGATTATCCGCTGGTGCTGCACGGCGCTTCCAGCGTCCCGAAATATCTCGTGGACGAGATCAACAAATACGGCGGCAAGATGCCCGATGCCCAGGGCGTGCCGGAAGCCGACATCGAGGTCGCGCGCCGCGTGGGTTGCACGAAGGTCAACATTGACACCGACCTGCGTCTGGCAATGACCGCCGGCATTCGCAAGGTTTTCTCGGAAAACCCGAAGGAATTCGATCCGCGCAAATACCTCGGTCCGGCGCGTGCCTGCGTCAAGGATTTGGTCCGGCACAAAGTCAAAGATGTTCTGTGCTGCGCCGGTCACGCCTTTGACTAAAATTCAGATTTTTCACCACGCCCCAAGCCAGCCGGCTTGGGGTTTTTGTTTTGTCATGACGACCGGCGGGTGGAATTGAACCCTCCGCCCGAAGGCGGGTCAAAAAAACGGACGGGTGCGGCGATCACACACGATTTAACATCGCCCACACCCGCCACGCGCCCAGTTCTCATCGGGCAGGGCAAACCTAACCCATCGCGGCGGTCTGACAAGCGATTTTGGAAAAATAATTTCCATCTTCAGCATTGGGTTCGTATCTTTCTTCGAACATCCTTACATCCGGCTCGGGGCGCCCGAACCAATAATGATGCCGAAGAGACACAGGAAGCTGAAGCTGGGATTCGCATGGCTGTTGCTGTGCGTTGGTTCCTTCATTTTTTCCGCGCCCGCCGCCGCGCCCGGCCAGTCCGGTTTGCCGTTCATTGTGGATGTCTGGACCAGCAAGGAAGGGCTACCGCAAAACTCGGTTATTTCGGTGATTCAAACCAAAGACGGGTATCTTTGGCTGGGAACGCTCAATGGCTTGGTGCGTTTTGATGGAAATCACTTTACCGTCTTCAATGAGTACAACACGCCCGGCTTGAACAGCGACCGGATTGTTTACCTGTTTGAAGACAGTCACACGAACCTTTGGATCGGAACCGACACCGGCACGGTGGCAATGGCGAAAGATGGAAGAATCACCGACTTTCAAATTGGTGGCGCCGGCCATGAAGGGCGGCTTTTGTACGCGTTTGAGGATTCAAAAGGCATGGTGTGGTTCTACACGGCGGACGGACGCACCAGCCGATATCAAGATGGCAGAATGAGCACCGATCCATCCCTGATTTCCAAGGAGTTGGTGCTGCGCGCTGCGAAGATATTGATTCCCGGCCAATCGAACAGTTTTTGGAGCATACAAAATGGCCGCGTGCAAAAGTGGAAGGGAAATCAAAGGGAACGCGATTTCGGCGTTTATCCATGGAGAATAAACACCATCGTTACCTCCGCCGGCGAGGACGGCGCCGGCAACCTGATTGTCGGCACGGGGGGCGAGGGCGTTTTCTGGCTGGGCACGGATGGAAACTGGCGCCGCATTTCGACGGAGCAGGGATTGTCGTCGGCCTTTGTGCTTTCACTCTGCATGGATCGTGAAGGGAACCTGTGGGTGGGAACGGATGGGGAGTATCTGGATCGAATCAAAAGAAAAATTTTCGATGCGCCGGCCGAACATCATTCGTGGGTTGTCCAATCCGTATGCGGGGACGAATCCGGTGGTTTGTGGACGGCTTTCAACGCGCATGGCGTGACTTGTTGGTTTACGAATTCAGCACAAGATTTCGGGGTGGGGCGGGGTTCCAATGCCTGGACGATACTGGTGGATCGCAAACAACAAATCTGGGTCGGCACCCGCGGCGAAGGACTTTTCCAATTTCAAACCAACCATTTTCAACCCGCGCCTGGCGCGGAAATCCTCGGCCAGCATATCTTCGCCCTGTTTGAAGATCGCGCCGGACAATTATGGGCGGGCACCCAGAATGGTCTGGCGCGCTGGAACGGACAGGACTGGAAAATTTACACGACGCACGACGGGCTGTCGGAAAATATCGTTCGTGCCATTGCGGAAGATGCGGAGGGCGGCTTTTGGATTGGAACGGAGAGCCAGGGCTTGAACTTTTTCAAGGCGGAGAAATTTATTTCTTTTCAAGCGGCGGGAAACGGATTGCCCGGCAATGATATATCCTGTCTTTACCTGGATCGGGACGGAGTTTTGTGGGTGGGAACCTCCGGTCATGGCCTGGCCCGCTTTTATAAGGGAAGGTGGAATCGTTATTCGACGGACAACGGGCTGGCCAGCAACAGCATGGATTACATCATCGAAGACGACGCGGGTTGTTTGTGGATCGGCTCCAATGCGGGATTGATGCGAATTCAAAAGCAATCGCTGAACGATTTTGCCAATGGAACGGTGGATCTCCTTTCCTGCCGGACTTATGTGGAAACCGACGGACTGCCGACGCGCGAATGTTCGGCCGGTTCACAACCCGCTGCGTGCCGCACGCGGGATGGCCGATTATGGTTCCCCACCACCAAAGGTTTGGTGTCGGTGAACCCTGCGGACCTCAAGCCCAATCACCAGCCTCCCTTGGTCATGATTGAATCCGTGCGGGTCGGGGGGCGGGAGCAAAAAACCAATCGTTTTAGTTCGGCCTGGCAACCGTCCGTCTTGGTTCCGCCCGGTCACGAACAATTGGAAATTCATTATACCGCCCTGAATTTTCCCGCACCCCGGGAAGTGCAATTCAAATATCGTTTGGAAGGCCGCGAGACCGCCTGGACTGAAGCCGGGGATACGCGGGTGGCTTATTACAACAAGGTTCCGCCGGGGCATTATCGTTTCCATGTCATTGCCGGCAATGAAGACGGCGTGTGGAACGAAACCGGCGATGCGCTTGAAGTGACGGTGCAGCCTCAATTCTGGCAGACTTGGTGGTTTCGCACCGCCGCCATCCTGTGCCTGGTGGGAACCGTCGTTGCCGTGGTGCGCTATCTTTCCACGCAAAAGCTGCGGCGCCAGTTGCAACAACAGGCCTCGCTGGAAACCGAACGCTCCCGCATCGCCCGCGACCTGCACGATCAACTCGGGGCGAATCTGACGCAAGTGGCGCTGTTGGGCGAAATGGCGGAAGCCGACAAAAATTCCCCGGCGGAAATTGAATCATACACCCAACAAATTTCCCAAACCGCGCGCGAAACGACCCGTTCCCTCGACGAAATCGTCTGGGCGGTCAATCCTTTCAACGATACGCTGGAAGGGCTGGTCAATTACGCCTGCAAATACGCGCAGGAATACCTCGCGCTGGCCGGATTGCGTTACCGCGTGGATGTGCCGGCCCAATTGCCGGCGATCACCATTCCGCCGGAAGTCCGCCACAACATTTTTCTCGCCTTCAAAGAAGCCGTCAACAACGTGGTCAAACACGCGCAAGCGTCCGAAGTCCGGGTGCGATTGCAATTGCAGCCCGCCAAGTTTGCGTTGAGCATTGAAGACAACGGGCGTGGCCTGGGCGGTCGGGACGCCAATGCGGCACCAGCGAGAAATGGACTTCGCAACATGCGCAAGCGAATGGAAGATATTCACGGAGAATTTTCGATCAGTCCCGGAACCGGGGGCGGAACGATTGTGTGTCTGACCATTCCTTTTGGAAAAAAGGTTTAGAAATCAGCGATATGCCCATTACTGTTTCCATCGTCGAGGACAATGAAAAACTGCGCGGGACGCTGGCCCGCCTGCTCGACCGTTCGGACGGTTTTCGCTGCCTGAGCCAGTACGCCAGCGCCGAGGACGCGCTGAAGGACCTGCCCCAGGCCCGCCCCAATGTCGTGCTGATGGACATCAACCTGCCCGGCATGAATGGCGTCGAATGCGTGCGGCAATTGAAGGCGCTGATGCCGGGAATCCAGGTCATGATGCTCACGGTCTATGAAGACACGGAAAATATTTTCAATGCGCTGACGGCGGGCGCCAATGGTTACATGCTCAAACGCACCTCCAGCAAAGAACTGCTGGAAGCCATTCGGGAAGTCTGCCAGGGCGGTTCGCCGATGACAATGCACATCGCCCGTAAAGTTGTGCAATCATTTCAACAGACGGCGGCTACGGCGCAACCCGCGGAACATCTTTCCCCGCGTGAACAGGAAGTGCTTGATTTCCTGAGCCAGGGGCTTCTCTACAAGGAAATCTCGGAGAAGCTGGGGATCAGCTATGAAACCGTGCATACCTACATCCGCCGCATCTACGAGAAACTGCAGGTCCGCACCCGCACCGAAGCCGTCGCCAAATTTCTCCGCCGTTGACCAAATTCCAGCGATTCCCCTTTGTTTTCAGGGTTTGCGTGTAACCAGAACTGGTGACTGGCAGGGAATACGGCCTCTGGTATCTTAATCCCAACGTTGGTATGCAGAAACGCAGTGTTCCGTGTGTGAAGTAAGGCGTGGTCTGCGGCGCCGCATCCAACAAAAAGTTCGCGGCCGCGCAGCTGCGAGACGTTGATTTAAGCGCTTAGTTCTCATTGAGAGGCCGGAGTAGTGTCCGGCCTCTTTCTTTTTGCCACGGCCTTCGCTCAAATTTCAGTTGGAAGATTGCGCACGAGCGCGGGCGAGTTTTGATTCGCAATTGGCGCGGGGAATTGTACCTTGAAGCCGCGAAACGAAAAGCATTCTGGCCGGGCGGCGTCAGACCTTCAGCCAATTTTGAACCATGCAAACGCTGGTCGAAGATTTTTTGCAATACCTGCGCCACGAGCGCGGACAGGCGGAGCACACCCAAAAAACCTACGCCGCGTTGCTGAACAAATTCACCACTTGGGCGGCCAAGCAAAACCTGACGGAATGGAAATCGGTCGAGTTGAAGCATCTCATGGCATTCCTGCAATACGAACGCGCCCGCCCGCTGGCCGACGAGCCGAAGGAGTCCATCAAGCGTCTCAGCAGCGAAAGTGTTTATCTCGAAATCGCCGCGCTGCGGGCGTTTTATCGCTATGCGGAAAATGAAAAGTTGTTGCCGGCCAACGTCGCGGAAAATCTGTCGCTGCCGCGCCGCTGGAAACGTCTGCCGAAGGCGCTGACGAACGACGAAATTCAAAAACTGCTCGAACCGGAAACACCCGAAACGCCCGAAAATTTGTGCGATCAGGCCGTGCTCGAACTCGGCTACGCCTCCGGTTTGCGGCTTGCCGAATTGAAAAATTTGCGGCTGGAGCAGCTTCACCTCGACGCCGGCTTTATCAACGTCATCGGCAAGGGCAACAAGGAGCGCGTGGTGCCGGTCGGGAAAATAGCCGTTGAAGCGATGAACCGTTATATCGAAGCTGGCAGGCCAAAGCTCGTCACGCCGAAATCACCGGCGAACGTTTTTTTGACCCGGCGCGGCACGCCGTTCGCGGCGGTGACATTGTGGCTGCACATCAAGCAGCGCGTTAGCCGCGCCGGAGTTTCCCGCAACATCACGCCGCACATGCTGCGGCACAGTTTCGCCACGCATTTGCTGGAGCACGGCGCGAACCTGCGGGTGATCCAGGAATTGCTCGGCCATGCGAACATCAGCACCACGGAGATTTACACGCACGTCACCGGCGCCCGGCTGCGGGACATCCACCGGAAGTTTCATCCGAGGGCGTGATCTTGTAGCGGCGGTCTGTGACCGCCGGTGAATAGACTGACGGCGACGGTCATAGACCGCCGCTACAAATTATTCAAAATCGTAAACCACCACCCTTTTGACCAGCCGCCGCGCGTATTTTTCCACGAACTCGACGTGCCGCGGATGCACCTGATAATCGTCGTGCGCCTTCTGGTTCGGGAAAATGAGGTTCAGCGCGACCTGGTAACTCTGTTCGACCACCGGGCGATGGCTGGGCTTCATTTTGCCAATGTGGAATTGCACCACGCCGGGGATCTTTTTGAGCAGTTGGTTCGCGCCGGCCAGCAATTCGTCCACGGCGTTCGGGTTGGCATGGTCAGTCCAAAAAACAACGATATGCGAAAACATGGCATGGATTGTTGTCGGGCGGTGCGCAGTGGCAAGCGGAATTTGGCTGGAGTTCACACTTTAGCGTGTCTTCCCGAACAATCCCGCAATGCGGGATTGAACTCCAACCAGGGCGGGATAAAATCAAACCATGAACGCGCGGCTGAATGTGTTGTTTGCCCCCGCAGTGTTTTGCTGTCTGGTCACGGCCGCCGGGGCGGACATACCCAACCCCAAGAAAGTTATGAACCTCCCAATCATCATCACCAGCACCGCCTTTTCCGAAGGGCGGCCGATTCCGGCAAAATATTCCTGCGAGGGCAGCGACGTTTCGCCGCCGCTTAAGTGGACGAACGCGCCCGCAAACACCAAAAGCTTCGCGCTCATCGCCGATGACCCCGACGCGCCGATGGGCACCTGGGCGCATTGGGTGCTCTACGACCTGCCGCCGAGTGCGACCGAACTTCCGGAAGACGTGGCCAAGACGCAATACATTGCCGGCAATGCGAAACAGGGATTGAATAGCTGGCCGCGCCTGGGTTATGGCGGGCCGTGTCCGCCACCCGGCAAACCCCATCGCTACTTTTTCACGCTTTACGCTCTCGACACGATGCCCGACCTCAAACCCGGCCTGACGAAAGAGGATTTGCTCAAGGCAATGGAAGGCCATGTCCTCGCCGAAGGGCAGTTGATAGGGACTTATCAGCGAAAATAAAAACATCGAACATCCAACATCGAACGCCCAACACCCAATGAACGGCACGTACGACGGCAATATTGGATGTTCGATGTTTCCGGCGGCATAATTTTTTCAACCTTTCGTTCCGCGCCGATTTCGTGTTTAGTACGCGCCGCTTATGAGCAAAACCGCATTGTTGTTTGCCGGACAGGGCGCGCAGGCCGCCGGCATGGGCCAGGACCTCGCCGCTGCATTTCCATCGGCCAAGGCCTGGTTCGACCGTGCCAACGCCGCGCTCGGCTACGACCTGGCTTCAATTTGTTTCAACGGCCCGGAACCCGAACTCACCAAAACCGAAAATGCCCAGCCGGGAATTTTTTTGGTGAGCTGGGTCGCGTTTCAGTTGCTCCAGGAGCGCGTGCCGACGCTGAAGTTTGACGCCGCCGCCGGTTTGTCACTCGGCGAATTCACGGCGCTGACGGCGGCGGGCGCGATGAGTTTCGAGGACGGCCTGCGCGTGGTGCGCCAGCGCGGGCGGTTCATGCAGGAAGCCTGCGAATCCACACGCGGCGGCATGGCGGCAGTCATCGGTTTGGACGAAGCGCCCACGCGTGAGGTTTGCGCCGAAGCCGGTGTGGTGCTGGCGAACCTCAATTGCCCGGGCCAACTCGTCATTTCCGGCGAGACGGACAAAATCGCGAAAGCCGTTGAGCTAGCCAAAGCCAAAGGCGCCAAGCGGGCCATCGCCCTGCCGGTGGCCGGCGCTTATCACTCGCCGCTCATGGCCGGCGCCCAGCCCAAACTACAGGCCGAGCTGGCGAAAATAAAAATTGTGCCGCCCGCGGTACCCGTGATTTCAAACGTGACTGGGCAACCGCATGAATCGAACAGGCAAGATGCCTGTGCCACTATTTCCGCGCGGCTGGTCGAACAGGTGACATCGTCGGTGCTCTGGGAAAAATCCATGCGCTGCCTGCTGGCGCAGGGTTTCACGCGTTTCATCGAACTTGGACCCGGCACGGCGCTGAGCGGCTTTATGAAGCGCATTGATAAAAGTGCACAGATGCTCAACGTCGCGGATGCGGCGAGCTTGGAAGCAACGGTAAAGGCGCTGATGTAGCACCTGCGTCTCGCGGGTGGCGTTGGGCGTCCCGCCCGGCGCAGTTTTCCGCAAAGGTTCAGGCGGGACGCCTGAACCGACCCGCCGGAGGCGGGTGCTACCAACAGCTTCCACACCATGCCAAATTTTTTCTGTGCATTTGGGCCGATTCGTGGTTAAACATTTGCAGTTATGAAACAACTGGAGAATCAAATCGCCGTTGTCACCGGCGCGGGCCGGGGCATTGGCCGTGCCATCGCGTTGAAATTGGCCGCTCACGGAGCCGACATCGTGGCCGTGGACCTGAAGCCCGAATTTGTGCAGGAAACGGTCGAGGAGGCGCGCAAGCTCGGGCGCAAAGCCTGGGCGGTCGCCGCCAACGTGTCCGAGGCCGCCAGCGTCGAGGCCGCCGTTGAACAAATTTTGCGGGAAGCCGGCCGCGTGGACATCCTCGTGAACAACGCCGGCATCACCAAGGACGGCCTGGTCATGCGCATGAGCGAGGCGGATTGGGACGCCGTGCTGGACATCAACCTCAAGGGAACGTTCCTCTTCACCAAGGCGCTCAGCCGCCCGCTCCTGAAACAGAAGTCCGGCCGCATCGTCAACATCGCCTCCGTCATCGGCCTGATTGGCAATGCCGGCCAGTGCAATTACGCGGCGAGCAAGGCCGGCGTCATTGGCCTGACCAAGTCGTGCGCGCGCGAGTTCGCCAGCCGCGGCATCACCGTCAACGCCATCGCCCCGGGTTTCATCCAGACCGCGATGACGGACAAATTGTCACAGGAGCAAAAAGACGCGATTATCAGGCAGATTCCGCTGGCCAGCCTGGGCCAGGCTGAGGATGTGGCGGAGGCGGTGTTGTTTTTCGCCAGCCCGGCGGCGCATTATGTCACCGGGCAGGTCCTGGCGGTGGACGGCGGGATGGTGATGTGATTGAAAAATTTTATGATTCAAGGCTTGACGATTTCGGCGTTCATGGCATAGAGACAGGTCAAAATTAACTTATGGCTGACAAACCTATTGACCAACGGGTAAAAGACATCATTGTCGAACAACTCGGCGTGAAGCCGGACCAGGTAACGCCGGAGGCGAAATTCATCGAAGACCTCGGCGCAGATTCGCTCGACACCGTCGAGTTGATCATGGCGCTCGAAGAGGAATTCGGCATTGAAGTGCCGGACGAACAGGCGGAAAAACTCCTGACCGTCGGCGATGTGGGCAAATACATCGAAGAGCATCAAAAATAGTTGCGACTTTGGTCGCTTCGGGGCAGCTTGGCTGAATTCAGCTTGAGCTGCCCCGTTTGATTTTTTATGGCAAACAATTGGATCGACCGCCGCGTGGTCGTCACCGGCCTTGGTGTGGTGACGCCACTGGGACATCAACTCGACGTTTTCTGGAACAACCTCGTTTCCGGCCGGTGCGGCATTGACCGCATCACCGCCTTCGATGCAACGCCGTTCGACACCCAGGTCGCCGGCGAGGTGAAAAATTTTGATCCGCTCCCGGCGTTTCCGTCGCCGAAGGAGGTCCGGCGGACGGATCGTTATTCGCAATTCGGCATTTTCGCCGGGCACCAGGCGCTGCTCGATTCCGGACTCGACCTCGACCGGGAAAACCGCGACGAAATCGGTGTCATCATCGGTTCCGGCATCGGCGGTTTGTCCACCACCACCGAGCAGCTTAAAATCCTGCTCGACCGCGGGCCGGGCCGGCTCTCGCCGTTCATGATCCCGATGCTCATTGGGAACATGGCCTCCGGCACGTTCTCGATGTACAAGGATTTGCGCGGGCCGAATTTTGCCACCTGCTCCGCCTGCGCTACGGCCAATCACGCCATCGGCGAGGCCTGGCGCTCCATCAAGATGGGCGACGCGCAGGTGATGTTCGCCGGCGGCGCGGAGGCGACCATCGTGCCCATCGGCATCGGCGGCTTCTGTGCGATGAAGGCCATGAGCACGCGCAACGACGATCCCAAGCGCGCCTCGCGCCCGTTCGACAAGGAACGCGACGGCTTCGTCATGGGCGAAGGCTCGGGCGTCATCGTGGTGGAGGAACTGGAACACGCCCTGAAACGCGGCGCGAAGATTTATTGCGAAGTGGTCGGCTACGGCAACACCGCCGACGCGCACCATCTCACCGCGCCGTCCCCCGGCGGCGAAGGAGCGGCCCGCTGCATGAAAATGGCATTGCGCCAGGCCGGCCTGAATCCCGAGGATGTTTCCTACATCAACGCTCACGGCACCTCCACGCCGCAAGGTGACCTTTGCGAAACGCAGGCCATCAAGGCTGTTTTCGGCAACGAGGCAAAAAAGGTGGCCGTCAGTTCCACCAAAGGCGCGACCGGCCACATGCTCGGCGCGGCGGGCGCGGTGGAAATGACCGTCTGCGCCCTCGCCATCAAACACGGCGTCGTCCCGCCGACCATCAATTTGTCGGTGCCCGACCCCGAATGCGATCTGGACTATGTGCCGAACACCGCGCGCGAGATTAAGGTGGATGTCATCATCAACAATTCGTTCGGCTTCGGCGGCCACAACGCCAGCATCGTGGCCAGGAAATTTACGGGCTGAACCGTGAACTTTCTTTCATTAATCGAAAGCAAGCGCGAAGGCAAAGCCCTCGCTTCGGAACAGATTCAAGCGTTCATCCGCAAGTTCACCGCCGGCAAGATTCCCGACTACCAGATGGCCGCGATGCTCATGGCCATTTATTTTCGCGGCTTGACCACCGCCGAAACCACCGCGCTCACGCTGGCCATGCGCGACTCCGGCGACGTGCTGAAATTCCCCAAGGACAAACGCCCGCTCGTGGACAAGCATTCCACCGGTGGTATTGGAGACAAGGTCTCGCTGCCGCTCGCGCCATTGCTCGCGTGCCTCGGATTCCGCGTACCCATGATTTCCGGGCGCGGCTTGGGCATCACCGGCGGCACGCTCGACAAGCTCGATTCCATTCCCGGCTTCAAAACCCTGCTGCCCGCCGGGAAAATCGTCGAGCAGGTCCAGAAAGTTGGCTGCGTCATCTGTGGCCAGACCGACCGGATGGTTCCGGCGGACAAGAAAATTTACGCGCTCCGCGACGTATCCGGCACCGTGCCCAGCATCCCGCTCATCACCGCCTCGATCCTTTCCAAAAAACTCGCCGAAAGCCTCGACGCGCTCGTGCTGGACGTAAAATTCGGCTGCGCCGCGTTCATGCAAACCAGGGCTGATGCCCGCCAACTCGCCAAAGCGATGGTTGCGCTCGGGAATGAATGCGGTGTGAACACGCGCGCGATTCTCACCGACATGAACACGCCGCTGGGCCGCGCCGCCGGCAACTGGCTGGAAGTGAAGGAAAGCGTGGCGTGTCTGGAACCCGAAAATGGTAGGGCTGATCTGCTGGTCAGCCAGGCCGCGCCGCAACGTGGCCCTACCGATTTGCTTGAACTTGTCCTGGATTGCGCTGCGCATTTGCTGGTCCAAACGCACAGAGCCAAAACGCTCGCCGCCGCGCGCAAACAAGCCGAATACTGTCTGGCCTCCGGCGCGCCGCGGAAAAAATGGGACGAGATGCTCGTTGCCCAGCACGCGGACCTCGATGCCTTCAACAAAAAACTCGCGCTCGACCATACCGCGCCGGTGGTTGTTGAATTAAAAGCCGAAAAGCCGGGCTTCATTGCGAAGTGCGACGCGCGGCTCATCGGGGAAGTCATCCGCGATCTGGGCGGTGGGCGGCTCACGAAGGAATCTGCCATCAACTACGACGTTGGCGTTGACCGGCTCGCCAAGCCCGGCGAGGCCGTGCGGGAAAATTCAATTCTCGCCCGGATTCACGCCGCCGACCCATCGCAAGCGAAGTCGGCCCGGGTCCGGGTTCGAGCCGCCTTTGAAATTTCCGCCAAGCCGCCGCCGCCGACCAGGCTGATTGCAGAAATCATTGTGTCGTAGAGATAAATATCCTTTTGGCGAAGGATTTTGCAGTGGCCGGCGTGTTCCTGTATAAAGAACACATATCAAATCATTCCTATGAAAATCTCAAAATATCTGGCTCTTGGACTGCTGGCAATCAGCCTCACGCCGGTTTTTGGCCAGCCGTCGCCAAAGCCGGCGACTGACGCTCCGGCTTTGACCAAATTCAATCTCGATTTTCCCGGCGGCACGCCCGCGCAATTGATCAAAGCCATTGAAAAAGCAATGGGCAAACCGTTAAATGCAATCATTCCCACCGAAGATGCGGACGTGCAATTGCCGCCGCTTAAAATGAATGACGTGGATGTCGCTCAATTGTTCAAGGCTTTGGAAGCGGCCAGCATAAAACAGGTAGCGGTCGTTTCGGGATTTTCCAGGTATGGCCCACAAAATTCATCGTATTCGACCTTCGTAACTAGTTGTGGTTTCAAAACTGAAGGCATAGTATCCGACAATTCGGTCTGGTATTTTCATGCTGACAAACCCTCATTGCCGCCAATGGTTTCAACCCAAAAAATCTGCCGGTTTTATTCACTCGCGCCCTACTTGAGTTGCGGCTTCACGGTGGACGACATCACCACGGCAATTCAAACCGGCTGGAAAATGTCCGGCGACGCTTCATTGCCGCAGTTGAATTATCACAAAGAAACCAAGCTGTTGATTGCCTTCGGTGAGCCGGACAAACTGGATGTGATTGACACCGTGCTCAAGGCGTTGCAACCAGCACCGCAAATTCCGGGTGCCGATTTTCAGGACCGACTGAAACAAATTATGAAAAGTCAGCCGCCGGCTTCAGTTCCGGCTGCGCCGTCAACGATTCCGCAGAGAATGCCGCCGATAGCGACGCCCTCGGAAGTTCCGGCAGCCGGACAATAATCGTTGGGGCGGCGGATGATGGAAAAATTTGGATTTTCACTTGAGCCATCCGAACGATTGTGCCACTCCGTCGGCCGCCAGTTCGCGTGAACCGCAGGAGGTGGCGGGGTTGACGCGCCGGATGGCCGAAGGAGATGAAATGGCTTGGCGCGCTTTTTACGATGCTTACTTCGACCGCCTGTGGCGTTACCTGCTGGTCGTCGCCGCCGGCAATGAAGATGTCGCGCGCGAAGCGTTGCAAGCGACGCTGGTGCGCGTAACCCGGCACATCAAATTTTTTCAGAGTGAGGATGTTTTCTGGAGCTGGCTTGCGGTTTTGGCGCGCAGCGCGTTCAGCGATGAAGCGAGAAGGCGCCGCCGTTACTTTTCCTTTTTGGAACGATTCACGCAACACACCAGCGGCGAAGTGTCCCGTCAGAATGGAGATCGCGCCGACGAACGGTTGCGCACATTACTGGAACGCGAGGTCGCAGCATTGTCGGCCGACGAACAAGCATTGGTCGGGCAAAAGTATCTGGCGCGCCGCTCGGTGCGTGAAATCGCCGGCGAACTGCAAACGACAGAAAAAGCCGTCGAGTCGAAGCTGTCCCGCATCCGCCGCAAGCTGAAGGACGCGGTGCTGGCGGAATTGAACCATGAACCACGAACCTGACAACGGGCAATTGCTCGCCGACGTGCTGGCCGAAGCCGCTCCCGCCGATTTTCGTGAAGCGCTGCTCGGTGAAACATTGCGTCTGGCCCGTCGCCGCCGCCGCTGGCGGCAAACGCGCCGTGCGGCGGCATTGCTGGTGGCGCTGGGATTGCTCGCGGTTTTAGTCCGGCAAAATTTCCCGACGCCCCCGCGGGCACCAATGCCAGTGACAAAGGCCAAGGTCAAAAGTTACGAACTGGTTTGTACCCAGCCGTTGTCGGCCGGCGCAATGGTCTTCACCCGGCCGCTTTCCGCCGGACAGCTGGTCGCGTCAGTCGCCACCACTGAAATGGTCCAAACGAGCAGCGGCAATTTTCGTGTGATCAACGACGACGAACTTCTGGCGCTGGTCGCGTCGCGACCGGCGGCGTTGGTCCGCCTTGGCCCGCATTCCGAACGGTTGATTTTTGCAGACCCGGACGACGAAAGAGGTTTTTCGGTCAATTGATTTGGAGTGCCGGACTCTGGTCCGGCGCATTTTGCAATAAACATCGAATGCGGGAAATCGGATGGTTCGGAGTCCGATGTTGGTTGTTGGATGTTTTCATTATCACGCCGGGGTCCGAGACCGGTTTTCCGTTCGGATCAAATCAGCGACTTCAAAATTTTCTCCGCCGCCGCGCGCGGATTTTCGGCGGCATAAATCGGCCGGCCAATCACCAGCCAATTGGCGCCCGCCTGCAAGGCCTCGTGTGGCGTGAGGGTGCGCTTCTGGTCATCGGCCTCTTCCGCGCCAGTCCGGATGCCGGGGATAACGAGTTGAACGTCAGGAGGGAGAATTTTTCGCAGCGCAACAATCTCCAGCGGTGAACAAACCAATCCGCGCAAACCGGCCTTCACCGCGAGCCGGGCGAGGCGTTCAACCTGGGCAACGACATCCGGCTCGCAACCGATTTCCGCCAGCGTGCCGCCGTTGGAACTCGTCAACACCGTCACACCCAACACCAGCGGCGCGGCTTGTCCGTCCGCCTTCGCCGCCTGTTGGGCCGAGGCCTCCGCCGCGCGCATCATTTCGAGTCCGCCGCTTGTGTGGATCGTGAGCATCTGCACGTCGAGCCGCGTGGCGGAAGCGACGGCCCTGGCGACGGTGTTGGGGATGTCATGAAATTTCAGGTCCAGAAAAACTGCCGCCCCCGTGTCGCGAACGCGGCGCACAATGTCCGGCCCGGCCGCGGTGAACAATTCGCCGCCGATCTTGAACGCGCCGACGCCCGGTGCGATTTGGCTGGCCAGTTTCAGCGCGGCTTCGGCGTCTGGCACGTCGAGCGCGGCGATGATGGGATTACGCATGACGCAAATGATTTAACCACAGATGAACACAGATGAACACGGATGAAAATAAAAGAATTAAGCGGTTGCCAATCAAGCCCGGCCGGCAAAATTATTTTCACGAACCGGAGTGCCTTTATCCGTGTTAATCCGTGTCCATCCGTGGTCCAACGCGTATTCTTCCAGCCGTTTTTGACTTTGCCGCCAAAATTTCCTAACCTGCCAGCATGAAAGTCATCCACCACAGCGACGCAGATTTTGCCGCCAGGCTCCGCGAACTGACCGCGCCGTCCAGCCTGTTCGATCCGGTCATCGAGCAACGCACCCGCGCCATCCTCGACGCCGTTCAAGCCCGCGGTGACGACGCGCTGCTGGAATTCACCGAAAAATTCGACGGCGCCAAACTGGTTGCCGACCGGCTGCCCATCACGCAGGCGGAATTGTTCAATGCCTTGCTGACCGCCGATGAATCATTGCGCGCCGCCGTGGCCGAAGCCGAAAAGAACGTCGCCAGCTTCGCCAGGAAATCCCTGCTCAGGAACTGGCAGATGAAAAATTCGCACGGCGCGACCGTCGGCGAAAAGTTCGACCCGTTCCAGCGCGTGGGCGCTTACATCCCGGGCGGCAAGGCGCCGCTCGTCTCCACGGTTCTGATGACGGTCACGCTGGCGAAAGTGGCGGGTTGCAAGGAAATTGTCGTCTGCACGCCCTGTGGCAGGGATGGTTCCATCAACCCCGCCCTGCTCTTTGCGGCGCGGGCGGCCGGGGCGACGGAGATTTACCGCGTGGGCGGCGCGCAGGCGATTGCGGCGATGGCTTACGGCACGAAAACAATCCGGCGCGTGCAGAAGATTTTC
The DNA here is from genome assembly GCA_963804345.1 of uncultured Verrucomicrobiae bacterium. Classification (GTDB taxonomy): domain Bacteria; phylum Verrucomicrobiota; class Verrucomicrobiia; order Limisphaerales; family UBA11358; genus UBA11358. The sequence goes on from CAWDPX010000004.1 coordinate 572,079, forward strand.
GGTCCGGGCAACGCCTATGTTGTCACCGCCAAGCGTTTGCTGGTCGGCCACGTCGCCATTGATTTGCTGCCCGGCCCGAGCGAATTGCTCGTGCTGGCGGACGAGACGGCGAGCCCGAAATTCACCGCCGCCGACTTGCTGGCGCAGGCTGAACATGGTTCCGGTCACGAGCGCGTCTGGCTGGTGACCACCTCGGCGAAAATTTTGCAGGCCGTTCAAGGCGAAATTGCAAAACAATTGCCCAAGCAGGCGCGGCGCGAATACATCCGGCGCGTGCTTGCTGACAACACCTGGCTGATTCAGGTAAAATCGCTTGATGACGCGGTGGCGCTGGCTAACCGGCTCGCGCCGGAGCATTGCGAAGTGATGACTCGCAATCCGCGCCAGGTTTCCGCAGGCATTCTGACCGCCGGTGCGATTTTCCTTGGACCCTGGTCACCGACGGTGCTCGGCGATTACGTGGCCGGGCCGAGCCATACGCTGCCGACCGGCGGGGCGGGCGCGTCGTTTGCCGGGCTGACGGTGGATCAATTCCAACGCCGCACCAGCCTGGTGGAATACAGCCGCGCCGCGCTCAAGAAAGCGCTGCCGGCGGTGACGAAATTCGCGGAACTCGAAGGTCTGGGCGCTCACGGGAAAAGCGCGGAGATCAGGAAATAAATCTTTCAACGCAGAGCTGCAAACAAAGGCGCGCGGCGAAATTTTCAACGTGGGCGGCACCGAAGAAGTCAGCATTCTCAATCTCGCGCGGCTGGTGGTGAAAACGCTGGATTCAAAATCGAAGATTCAACTCGTGCCGTATGCCAAGGCCTATCCGCCTTCGCCCAAGGGCTTCGGCGCAACAAGCATTCCGGGTTTTAATGACATGCGCCGCCGCAAGCCGATGGTGAAAAAGCTCGAACGCTTCGTGAAGTTCCGCCCGCGCACGCCGTTGCGTGAAATCATCCGGCTGACGGCAGGTTGAACTTAAAAACCGAGTAGCAGCGGACGTCAGTCCGCTCCAAATAATATTTGAGCCGACTGACGTCGGCTGCTACAAGGAAACTCCTTCGCGCGCGAGCAGTTCGCGCTTCCGATTTAATCCGCCGGAGAATCCGCCAATTTTTCCGTTCGCCGTGAGCACGCGGTGGCACGGAACCAAAACCGGAATTGGATTTGCACCGCACGCGCCGCCGACGGCGCGAACGGCCCTCGGCCGGCCAATGGCGCGGGCAACTGCACCGTAGCTTTTGGTCTGGCCACGGCGGATTTTGCGCAGCGCGCGCCAGACGCTTTTCTGGAATTCCGTTTTGCCGGACCAATCGAGCGGCGGCAGCGTTTTTGCCGCGCGCCCGGCGAGAACCGCCTTCAACGCAGTAGCGGTTGCGCGATGCCAGCAGAATATTTTGGCAGGGACGTGCTGCCGCGCGTCCTGGCGGGGTGGCAGCCCCGCCCTACCACTGGCGGGGAAATTCAGTTCCGCCAGTCCGTTTTCTGAGTAACGGGCGATGAATTGGCCGGCGCGCGTGGAGACCGGCAGTTGGACCAATCGCGTTTTCATTCGCAGCCAATCAGTGGTTGTGGGCAAACATCAGAATCAGGCCGAGCAGCAGCAAAAACAGTGCGGCAGCGAAAAAAATGAAGCGGTTGCGCGCGACGCGCTTCTCGTAGCGCATCGGACGCAGGCCATGCACGCCACCGGCGGCCAGATAGGCAACGAGCCGCGGGTTGTTCGTGGTCGGCCGGCGGAAATGGTTCCGGATGCGATTAAACAGCGCGGGCAAATCGTATTTGCGGACGCCCAGATCGTTGAATTGGTCCGGTGCGGCGGTCTCCTCGGTGTCGGACAAAGCTTTTATCTCTTCGAAAACCGGCTCATGCGCCGGCGGCGGCGGTAGCGGGTCTGACTCGTGCGCGCGGGCGATGGTCGCACCGTGCGGAATGGCGGTGGAACGAAATTTCGGCGTGGACACGCGCTGAAGTTGCGTATCGAGCTTCTTGATTTCGGTTTCGAGGGCGGCAATCTGGTCGTTGAGCGCGCGCGAACGGTCGGAAAGCGGGTCATTTTTTTTCTTCGCGGGCCCCATACGACAATTTCAGCGCCGCATCAAAACGGCGACCAGCACGCCCAGCGCGGCCAGGGCAATCAGCACCAGCGGCCAGGTCATTGCCAGACCAAACCGGCACAGCTCGCCAAAACTCATGCTGGCGAACGGGGAGACGGCGGTGGCGGGAGCCTCTCCCGCCCCGGGTTCTTCCTTCGCCTCGCCGTCCAGGACGGAAAATTTGAGCCGTGCGGCGTTCCATTCCATGCGAGCGTTTTCGATGGTGGTGAGGCCGCGGGTGAGTTCGATGCTGAAATTGTCCTTCGTCCACGTATCGTCGTGGATGGCCTGGATTTTATCGAGCGCATCGCGAAAATCGGTCACGGTCTTGACCATTTGCTCGGCGTCGCGGCGGGCATTGAACTCGGCTTCTTCGAGCAGGCCGAGGCCGCGCGTGAGGTGATGAATCATTTCCTGGCGGCCGGTCTGAAATTCCGTCTGGCGCCGGCGCAATTCCTCGAGCGCGGCTCGTTCGCGCTCCAAATCATCCTGCGCGCGTTTCAACTCGGCGAGTTTTTGCTGCGCCTCGACGACCTTGCGGTCCACCTCGTCGCGCGTCGGCGCGCGGAGCGGGTCGTTGGGTGCGGGCGCGCCGTAAGGCGATTTTTGCGCTTGAAAATCCGTGTCCACAAACTCCGTTGCATCGTAATCAGAAGCCATGGGGCGACTTTAATCCCGCGGCGCAAAAGTGTAAAGTGGTGTTTGCGCTTGTCAGCGTGGAGAGCGGAGCCTAAAGTGCATCCGTCCGTGACGCAATTTGAACTTTTGACATGATTGAGTTGATCCAGATTCCGTGGAGTCCGTTTTGCATTGTTCAGCGGCGCATCCTGGAGTTTGCCGGAGTCCGCTTCAAAATCATCAACATCCCTTCGCAGGACCGCTCGCTCGTTTGGAAGCTCACCCGGCAGCGTTATTACGGCGTTCCCATCATCAAGAACGGCAAAAATGTCATTTTCGAAATCAGCGACGATTCCCAGGTCGTGGCCAAATATCTGGACGAGGAGCTCGAGCTCGGCCTGTTCCCCAACAAATGGTGCGACGTCCAGTCCATCCTCTGGCGTTGCATCGAAAATGAAATCGAGGGCGTGACTTTCCGGCTCAACGACATTTATTGGAAGGAAACCGTGCCGGCGTCCGAGCAACTGCAACATCTGCGGTTCAAGGAGCGCAAGTTTGGCCGCGGCTGCCTCGACCAGTGGCGTCGGGACCAGAAGGTCTGGCTCCAGCAACTCGAAGAGCGCCTGCTGCCGTTTGAGATGATGCTGACGCATCTGCCGTTCATTCTTGAAAACCGCCCGCGTTTTGTGGACTTCGATTTGTTCGGCATGCTCGAAAATTTTCTCTACTCCGGCCATTATCAGCTGCCCGAGCGGCACAAGCGAATCCAGGCCTGGCATCGCCGGATGAAAAAGGTCAAACACACCGATTTCAGCTCGTGAAAAATTACATCATCGACACCAACGTCCTCCTTCACGACCCCAATTCCCTGCTGAGCTTCGCGGACAACCACGTCCTGATTCCCATTGAAGTCATCGAAGAAATTGACCGCTTCAAGCGCGAGTCCAGCGAACTGGGCCGGAATGCGCGCAGTGTGTCGCGGATGCTCGACGGTTTCCGCGGCGAGGGCAGCCTGAGCGAGGGCGTGAAATTGCCCAACGGCGGCAAATTACAAATCGCCTTTCAAAAAAACGGCCACGTCAACGGCGACGTTCACGTCAATGGCAACAGCGTGGACAACCGGATTTTGTCGCTGGCGGCGGGCATTCAAAAAGCGCAGCCGAAAAATCCGACGATCCTCGTCAGCAAGGACATCAACCTTCGCATCAAGGCCGACGCGCTGGGCTTGCAGGCCGAGGATTACGAAACCGACCGGGTGTTCATCACCGACCTTTACACCGGCATGGCGGAAATGGCCGTCACCACGAACAAAATGGCCGCGTTCCGTGCCAACGGCGAATTGGACCTGGAAACCGGCAAACAATATTTCCCGAACGAATACTGCACGCTCACCGACGAAACGAATCCCAAACGCACCGCGCTGACCAAGGTGGACGCCACCGGCACGAAGCTGGTCCCGATCATTGACTGCCGCGAAGGCGTCTGGGGCATCAAGCCGCGCAACCGCGAACAGCACTTCGCCTTTGACGCGCTGCTCGACGACCGCGTCAAGCTCGTCACGCTCATGGGCAAGGCCGGCACCGGGAAAACGCTGCTCGCCATGGCCGCCGGACTCAAGCGGGTCGTCAACGACCGGGAATTCCGCCGGCTGGTCGTCGCGCGCCCGACGATTTCCATGGGCAAGGAACTGGGCTTCTTGCCCGGATCGCTCGAGGAAAAACTCGCGCCGTGGATGCAGCCAATTCACGACGCGCTCGAAATGTTGAGCGACCTGAACATGGGGCACGACCATCGCCGCAGCGGAGATCTCATGCGCTCCGGCAGCATCGTCGTGGAGGCGCTGAGTTACATTCGCGGTCGCAGCATTGCGAACCAGTTCATGATCATTGACGAGGCGCAAAACCTCACGCCGCTCGAAGCCAAGACCATCATCACCCGCGTCGGCAGCGGCACCAAAATCATCTTCACCGGCGACCCGTATCAAATTGACAATCCGTATGTGGACTCATCATCCAATGGTTTTAATTACATCGTCAGCCGTTTCCGCGCCGAAGCCATCGCCGCGCATATCGAACTGCAAAAGGGCGAGCGTTCCGAACTCGCCGAGCTGGCCGCCAACATTTTGTAAACTTTGTCAGTTGACAAATGGCCATTCCGGTCGAAATTCCTGTAGCTGCTGGAATGGGCGCTAAGGGCGTCTTCAGCGGGAAAAGTAGCATGTAGTATGATATCAAACGAACGACCATCACCATTCGGGTTTCGGCCTTACAGCCAGCCCAAACCGCCGGTTCAGGAAGACACCCTGAAGAGCGAGAAGATTCAAATTGAGCGCAAGACCTTTGTCTTCACACTCAAGGAAAATCCGCGCGGCCGGTTCCTGCGCATCACCGAGGACGTCGGCGGGCGGCGCGACACCATCATCATCCCGTCCACCGGTTTGGAGGAGTTCAAAAAGCTCCTCGAAGACATGGTGAAAACGTCGAACGAAATCCCGCAGAAAAGCACCCCGCCGGAGATGACGTGAGCGGTCTCTGATGGGTTGATATTGCAAAAGCAAGCCCGCTGACGCCGGTTCTTACAAATTTTTTCGGGTGGGTTTCTTCCTTGATTTCACCCGCGCCGCGTCGCCCCAGAGACTTTCCAAGTCGTAACGCTCGCGCGCGTCCTGCCGCATGATGTGCATGATCACGTCAAAAAAATCCAGCACCACCCACGCGCCATGAACCGTGCCGTCCACCGCGCGCGGACGCACCCCGTGTTCCTCGCGCAGTTGGTCGGTGACTTCATCCAGGATGGCACGCAGGTGCGGTTCGCTCGTGCCGGACGCGATCACGAAGTAGTCCGTCACCGACGACAGGTCACGCACGTCGAGGACGACGATGTTCTCCGCCTTTTTATTGTCCGCGAATTCGCGGCAGAGCCGGGCGAGTTTCTTTGAATCCATATTTGCCGGGAGCATTTAACCACGGATGGACACGAATGGACACGAATAAATTTGAGGGTCTGAAATCCTCCTCGTTCTCGTCCTCGTCCATCGTCCTCGGTTGTTCGAGTTCGATTACGAGAACGAGGACGAGGACGAGGACGAAAATTATAAATAGAGCCGGCTATTGTGAATGGCTTCCGCCACGGGCGGCGGCACGAGATGGTCAACCGGCAAACCCGCCTTCACCCGGGCGCGGATTTCCGATGATGACACGCCCAATGGAAAACCCTTGAGCATTCGTCCGCGAAACGGTGGCGGAAAATGCGCCGCCGCGCCGCCCGGGCGCGGGATTGCGACAAATTCCGCGAGCTTCGCCAGTTCGCCGGCCTCGCGCCATTCGTTGAGCTTCGCCGCGTTGTCAGCGCCGATGAGATAAAACAACTGCGCCTGCGGGAACCGTTTCACAAAATCGCGCAGGGTTTCGATGGTGTAGGAAACGCCGCCGCGCCGAATTTCCTGGTCGTCCACTTCACAATTCGTTTTGCCCGCGAGTGCGAGCCGCAGCCATTGCAGGCGGGCGGATGCCGGCGCGGGCTGGTTTTCCGGTTTGAACGGCGATTGCGCGGCTGGAATGAAGAACAGCCGGTCCAGACCCAGTTCCTCCACCGCCGCCTGCGCGACGAGCAGATGTCCCAGGTGAACCGGGTCAAACGAACCGCCAAATAATCCGATTTTCATGTTTTGGAGGGCACTGCTTTGTCAGTGCCCTAATTTCATTTGTCGTGCCAGGCTAGGACATTCAATTCGCCTGCATATGGCCAATCTTCCAGCTTTGCCGCAAGGCCTTTTCGCACGGGGTTTCGACAAACATAATCCCATTTCTCCGAATAACTCTCGCCGCGACGCAATTGTGTGTCCCAAAAATCAAGTTGCCAGACGGGTTGTTCGTCGGGTCGCGGCCAGCGCAAAGAAACCTGACTCTTCCAGAACTTCATCCAGCGCTTCAAGCTCACCGATAAATCACGTGGTGCGCAGAAAAAGTGAATGTGATCAGGCATAATGACATAACGTCCAACCAGCCACGTATCTGCTTGCTTCCAAGTGGAGAGAATAATGTTCGTCACTTCCGTTTCGGCAAGGATGGGTTTTCGTTGATGGGCGTTGACCGTAACAAAAACAATAGCAGCTTGATTGCCCTGTTGAAAAACCGGCTGGTGAACGGGATGTTTGCGCCCGATTTCTCCGTGTGATTGTGTTCCCGACATCTTTTTTGATTTAGTTGGGGCACTGACGAAGCAGTGCCCTCCAAATTTTTTAACAACACCTTCTTACGCCATTGAACCGTTGCTCCGTGGCTTCAACGTAAATCTGTTGCGCGTTCGCGGGATGACATTCGCACACCGCCCGCGCCTGCTGCTGCGCTCGTACCAGATGCGATTCGCCGGACCATTCCTTGGCCAGCGCCAGCGCCAAAGCGGCGGCGCCGGCCGCACCGCTGAACTTGCCTCCGCCTTCCGCGACGGCGTAATCCGGCAGCCAGACCGGTTCCGTCTCGTGCAACACCGCCGGTTTGCGGCGCGACAGCAGCAAAAACCATTCGCGCAAGCTTAACAAAATAATCGCAATGACCAGAGCCAGAAAAATCCCGGCCACGACGGCGTCGAGCAGGTTGTTAAGCCGGAGCGTGTGGTTCGCGCGCAACGCTTTTTGAGCGGCGTCAATGGCGGTTACATCGCCTGCGGCGTTGTCATTGTCGAGTTCCTTTTGCAAGGCGGGTGTTTTTTCAGCCAGCATTTGCGCCTGAGCGAGAAACCCGATGCGCGGGTCGGGATGGAAAATTTTCTCCACGCCGGCAGTGAAAGTCACCGCCACCAGCCAGACGAGCGGAACCAGCGTGATGAGCGCCAACGCCGGTGAGCGTAGGACAGGCGTCGCGCCTGTCTCAAATTCCATGTCCGCGCCTTGCGCGCCGTTCTTCAAGGCAGAGGCAGGCGCGACGCCTGCCCTACGTTGGAGCACCATTTTCAAAATGATCGTGGTGGCCAGGCACAGCGCAATGGCGGCAAGCATCTGGTTGGCGATGCCGAACAACGGCCAGAGCGAATTAATGCCGCCCAGCGGATCGCGCACGCCCTGGATCAGAAAATAACCCCAGCCCGCCACCATCAATCCGCTCGCCACAAGATTTGAGCGCAGATTGCGCGTGTCGCCGAGCGGTTTCCAGAGGTGCCCGAGAAAATCCTGAAGCACATAGCGGCCCACGCGCGTGCCGGCGTCCACCGTGGTCAGGATGAACAGCGCCTCGAACATGATCGCGAAGTGATACCAAAGATCGAGCCAGCGTCCGCCGACCAGCTTCGAGAAAATGTTCGCCATGCCAACGGCCAGTGTCGGGGCTCCACCGGTGCGGCCGAACAGCGTTTTCTCGCCTATTTGACCGGCCAGCTCGTTCATTTGCTCGACGGTCACTGGAAAACCGAGCGCCGTTACCTTCGCGACGGTGGCGGCCGCGTCGCCCTTGACGTTCATGCTTAGATAAACGCCCGGTTCCAGCGTGCAGGCGGCGATGATGGCCATGATGGCCACGAGCGATTCGAGGCACATGGCGCCGTAGCCGATGGATCGCGCGTAGCTCTCGCGCGTGATGAGCTTGGGGGTCGTGCCGCTGGCGATGAGTGTGTGAAAACCGGAAATCGCCCCACAGGCGATGGTGATGAAACAAAACGGAAACACCTTGCCTGCCAGAAACAGGCCGGAACCGTCGGTGAACCGCGTCAGGGCGGCCATCTTCAAATCGGGCAGCACGAGCAGGATGCCGATGGCGAGTGCGAAGATGGTGCCGAGTTTCATGAACGTGCTGAGATAATCGCGCGGCGCAAGCAGGAGCCAGACCGGCAGCACGCTGGCCGCCAGGCCATAAACAATGATCGCCCAGGCCAGCGTGATGTCGCGGAGACCAAAGACCTGTGACCAGTGCGAATTTTCATAGACCAGTTTACCGCCCCACACCGCCAGCAACAGCAGCGCGGCGCCGATGGCCGAGGCCTCCAGCACTTTGCCCACCCGCCAGAACCGCATGTAACCGCCCATGAACAGCGCGATGGGAATGGTTGCCCCCACGGTAAAAATGCCCCAGGGACTTTCGGCGAGAGCCTTGACAACGACGAGCGCGAGGACCGCGAGCATAATCACCAGAATCGCCAGAATCGCCAGCGCCGCGATGAAGCCAACCGGCGAATTCAATTCCTCCTTGACCATCTGGCCGAGCGATTTGCCGTTCCGGCGCATTGAGCAAAACAAAATGGCAAAATCCTGCACCGCGCCGCCGAGTACGGCCCCAATGAGAATCCACAGCGTCCCCGGTAGATAACCGAATTGTGCGGCGAGCGCCGGCCCAACGAGCGGTCCCGGCCCGGCAATGGCCGCGAAGTGATGGCCGAAGACGACCCATTTGTTCGTCCGGACGAAATCCTTGCCGTCATCGTGGATTTCACACGGCGTGGCGCGGCGGTCGTTGAGCATGAGCACGTGGGCGGCAATCCATTTGGAATAAAACCGGTAGCCGATGGCGTAGGTGCAGACTGCCGCGATGAGAATATAGCCGGAATTGACCGGCTCGCTCCGGCGAAACGCCAGCGTGGCATACGCGGCCGCGCCGGCCAGGGCGAGCAGGAGCCAGAAAAGAGAACCCAAAACCTTTTTCATGCCGGGTGGTTTGCCGCCAATTTACGATTTTTGGTTTGTGATTTACGAGAGCAAAGTTTGCGCATGAGCAAATCGAAAATCGCAATTCCAAAATCAGAATGGTCCATTATTACCGCAACTGCGGCGAGCCTTGGACGTCGAACGGCCCGCCCGCGGCGCCCCTCCGCGCGGATGGGCCGGGGCAAGTTTTCCATCAGAGGTGTATGCGGCTGGCAAATGACAGAACTGTCATCTGCCGTTCAGCAGGCGTTCATCTCCACAAGGTTTCATGCCGATGTTACAATTTTTAATAACCAAAAACATCAAACGACCAAACCATGAAAAAATCCATCCTCTATTCTCTCATCACCATCCTCGCCGCCAGCGTGTTGACGGGCTGCGTTTCGGAAAAATGTGAAAAGCAACACAAGGAAGCCAAACAGGCAAGGCTCATGGCCCAAGCCAAGGTCAGCCGAGCCGACGCCGAGAAAATCGCCCTGGCCAAAGTTCCTGGTGGCACGATCAAGGAAGGTGAACTGGAAAAGGAAAAGGGAAAGTTAATTTGGTCGTTTGATTTGACTACGCCGGATACGAAGGACATTACGGAAGTAAACGTGGACGCCATCACCGGTGAAGTGGTTTCCGTCGGGAAGGAAGCGGCCAAGGAAAAGGGCAAGGATAAAGACTAAACTCCCGGCGTCAGCCGACATTCAAGGCCGAGTGCCGCTGGTGCCCAGCCTTTGAGTATTGACGCCAGGGGCGCCAGCAAGCAAAAGTTGTCGGGAAAATTCAACCAAAAAAGGAGTCACGTTATGAAAAAAATTCTGTTGCCGGTTCTGTTCAGCCTGACCGTCGCGGTTTGCCGCGCCGACGGGCCTTATCATCTCATCAAGGAAATCCCCGTCGGCAGCGAAGGCGGCTGGGATGCGCTTACGGTGGACTCGGCGGGTCAGCGCCTCTACGTCTCGCACGGAACCAAGGTCGCGGTCATTGACCTCGCCAAAGACCAGGTCGTCGGCGAAATCACGAATACGCCCGGAGTTCATGGCATCGCTGTAGCGCCAAAATTGAATCGAGGGTTCACCAGCAACGGTCGCGAAAACACGGCGAGCATCGTTGACCTGAAAACCTTGCAGACCCTTTCCAAGGTGGACACGGGTACAAATCCCGACGCAATCCTTTTTGAGCCGGGACAAAGTGAAGTTTACGCGTTCAACGGACGCAGTCAGTCGGCGACGGTGATTGATGCGAAATCAGGCAAAGTTGTCGCCACGATTCCGCTCGGAGGCAAACCGGAATTCGCGGAGGCCGATCCCGAAGCGCATCGCGTCTTCAACAACCTCGAAGATAAAAATGAAGTCGCCGTGATTGACACCAAGTCGCACCAGGTCGTCACCAACTGGCCCATCGCGCCGGGCGAGGAAGCTTCGGGCATTGCGATTGATTTAAAAAACCACCGGCTGTTCCTCGGTTGCGGCAGCAGCAAGACGATGGTGATGATGGACAGCACCAGCGGCAAGGTCATCGCCTCGGTGCCCATCGGGCAGGGCGTGGATGGAAGTGCCTTTGATCCGGGAACCGGATTCGCCTTTGCCTCGTGCGGCGATGGGACCACAACGATTGCGAAGGAAGAATCGCCGGACAAACTCACCGTGGTGCAGACACTGACCACGGAGCGGGGGGCGCGGACCATGGCGCTTGACCCCAAGACCCATAAGATTTACCTGCCCTCGGCCAAATTCGAGGCTCCGGCGGAAGGCCAGCGTCGTGGAAAGATGGTCCCGGGCAGTTTCAAAATCCTGGTATACGGGATGGAGAAATAACCGGATCAATCGTTCACCGAACCACAGTTCTTGATGGTTCGGTGACACTTCCGCAAAGTCGGCGCATGCGTGTGCTGGTCGTTGAAGACGAAAAGAAGACGGCATCGTTTGTTCGCAAGGCGCTGCAGGCCGAAGGCTTTGCCGTGGATGTTTGCCACAATGGCGACGACGCTCTGGCCGCGGCGCGGACCACACCCTTCGACGGTATCGTGCTCGACATCATGCTGCCCGGTCGCGACGGCCTGAGCGTGCTGCGCCAGTTGCGCGAGCGTAAAAACACCACGCCCGTCCTGCTCCTTTCCGCGCGCGGTGAGGTCAACGAACGCGTCGAGGGCCTGGACGCGGGCGCGGATGATTATCTGCCCAAACCATTCGAGCTGGCGGAATTGGTCGCGCGGGTGCGGGCGTTGACCCGGCGGACCGGCGAGAACAAATCCACCGTGCTGCGCGTGGCCGACCTTACGCTGGACACGGTCACGCACCGGGCGCAACGCGGCGGCGCGGACATCGAATTGACGGCGCGGGAATATCGCCTGCTGGAATTTCTCATGCGTTCCCCGGGCCGCCTGTGCGGACGCATGATGATTCTCGAAAAAGTCTGGGACTACGATTTCGATCCCGGCACCAACCTGGTGGACGTTTACATCCGGCGCCTGCGGGAGAAGGTTGACGCCAACTTCGAACCCAAGCTGCTTCACACGGCGCGTGGCTCAGGTTACCTGTTGAAGGACCAGCCATGACCATCCGCACGCGGCTCAGTTTGTGGTATGCCGGGGTCCTGACGGCGTCGTTGCTCGTAATCGGCGTGGGGACCTACCGCGAGCTTGACGAGCAGTTGCGTCACAGTCATCGCCGCGAACCGGAAGAACACGCCATCCTGGAGACCGGCGAACTGGTTTTGCAAGTCGGCCTGCCGGCGATTCTTTTGGGACTGGTTGGCGGTTGGTGGTTGACCCGTCGGGCGCTCGCGCCGATGGCTGAATTGACTGAAGCCATCAAAAAAATTCACGAACGCAATTTGCGCGAACCGCTGCCTCGCACCAAAAACGGCGATGAACTGGACCGGCTCACCGGGGTTTTCAACGGTATGCTGGCGCGGCTCAACGATTCATTCAATCGCACCCGTGAATTCACGCTGCACGCCTCGCACGAACTCAAAACGCCGCTGACGGTTTTGTGCGGCGAGACGGAAACCGCCCTGCGCGACGAATCGCTTTCCGCCGCCGAGCGCGAACGCGCCGCCAGCCTGCTCGACGAATTACGCCGCCTCGCGCGCATTGTGGACGGCCTCACGCTGCTGGCCAAGGCCGACGCGGGCCAGGTTGCTTTAAAACTGGAACCGTTGCGATTTGACGAGTTGGTGCGCGACAATTTTGCCGATGCGCAAATCCTCGCTGAACCGCACGGTATTCAAGTGGAACTGGCCGGTTGCGAGGAAATCACAATGCGCGGCGATCGCCATCGGCTGCGTCAGTTGCTGCTGAACCTCGCGGACAACGCCGTCAAATACAACCAGCCGCAGGGCCGGGTGACGATGAGTTTGTGCCGCGTGGACGGCATGGCTGAATTCAGCATCGCAAATGCCGGTGCCGGTATTCCGCCGGAAATTTTGCCGCGCGTCTTCGACCGGTTCTATCGCGGCGACGCTGCGCACAGCCCCACGGTGGACGGCTGCGGCCTCGGGTTGAGCATCGTGCGATGGATTGTTTCCGCCCATAACGGAACCATCACCATTACGTCCGAGCCGTCCAGACTGACAACCGTCACCGTTCGGTTTCCATTGTTGGAAGTGCGGCTGCAAATGAAAAAGCAAAATCCATGAACAAGGAAGATCGGCAAGAGATATTCGGTAAAGTGCCGGCGGTCACTTTTGTTTTCTGGGTCATAAAAATTCTGGCGACGACGTTGGGCGAGACGGGCGGCGACACGCTGTCCATGTCAATGAACCTTGGCTATCTATTGAGCACGGGGATTTTTTCCGTGATCTTTGTGGCCGCCGTGATCATTCAGGTCAGGGCCAGACAATTTCACCCGGTGATCTACTGGGCAACGATTGTTGCCACCACGACCGTAGGGACTACTTTGGCCGATTTTGCGGACCGGTCGCTGGGGATAGGCTATGCCGGAGGCACAACCATCCTGTTGGTGATGCTGATGGCCTCCCTCTGGATTTGGAAGCGCAACCTTGGTTCAGTCGCGGTGGACACGGTCAATTCCCCGAAGTCTGAAATGTATTATTGGGTGACCATCATGTGTTCACAAACTTTGGGCACGGCGCTCGGCGACTGGACGGCCGACACGGCGGGCATCGGCTACGGCGGGGGGATTTTCGTGTTCGGCGGCCTGCTGGCCGTCATTGCCGCAATCTATTATTTCACTAAAATATCTCACACCCTGCTGTTTTGGCCGGCATTCATCCTGACGCGTCCGCTGGGTGCGGTCGTTGGCGACTTTCTGGACAAGCCAAGGGACGAAGGCGGCCTGGCCATGAGCCGCTATTCCGCTTCGGCGGCTTTGGTGGTGCTGATGGTAATTTTTGTTTTTGCGTTTCCGCACAAACCGGCGAAGCGGGCAAATTCTTGAACCGGCGGTAACGGCGCGACCATCACCGGCGGCCGCACGCCGGTGGCATATTACATCCTGCGCACGGTCCGGAAAAATTCCCCGCCCGATTCAGGGAAAATGGAAAATATTTAACCCGAAAACCGAAACGGATATTGAACAGAAGCAAACCGAGTCAACGGAGAGAAGGCTTGGGCCGGCAAAGACAGGATACGAATTTGACAGAGGAATTTGAGACAGAGCAGTAAAAAATTCCGTTGTCCCCATTCCCCTGTCTCACTCTGATTTTGGTTCCCCATTTTTGCTGCTGCTGAACATCGCATCGTGAGAAAGCGGCGGAGGGCCGCCGCAGTCCAAGACCTGTCGGACGTTTAGACGGTTACAGTATTGCGCGAAGCGTCTTGGAGTGCGCCAGCCCTCTGGCGCTTTGCAATTCAATACACCAGCACCAGCACAGCAGCATCCTGCGCCGATTTTACCACATCTTCAAACTTCCGGTCAGCTGTGACTGGCTCTTTGAGCTTGGCCGAAACTGCCGGCACGGATTCAAGGAAGCTCAACAGAAAACTGCTCTTCACCGCGTAATTGACATTCTCCGGCAACGCCCCGCTCGACGCCAGAGCCGTGGCCGCATCAAGCTTGGCCGACACCACGCCGACCACATTCCCATGCTCATCCACCAGCGCGCCGCCCGAATTGCCCGGCTGCACCGGCACGCTGATTTGAAAATACCGCGCATCATCCTGCGCGCCGGACAGTGACGCGATTTCTCCTTTGGCCAGTTTGGGCGCGAACCCCTGCAAACCGATGTTTGGAAAACCCACCGTGGCCACCGTGCCGCCCAGCTTCACACCACGACTCGCCGCTACCGGCAACGGCGTGAACTTGCCCGTCGCCTTAAGCAGCGCCAAATCATTCGCCGCATCCCCCCGCACCACTTTGGCGGCAATCGTTCCTGTGCTCGTGACCAAACGAACCTGCGTGGCGTCCTTGACGACATGATTATTCGAAATCAAATACCCATCGTCCGTGATGAAAAATCCGGTACCGCTGGCTGTGGGATTTTCAGGTGAAGCGGAATTAGCGGAACCCGATTTCTTGCGTGGAACAAACTCACGAGAAAGCTGCTGGGCTTCCGCAATTTGTTCGGGGGTCAGTAAATCGGATTTTACAATGCGGTCTCGAACTTTTTTGGCGTCGGTGTTACCTTGTGCAGCAGCAAGGTTAACCCACTTGTAGTATTCTACAAAATCCTGCGGCACGCCTTCTCCGGCGCCATACATCATGCCGAGACAGAATTCTGCATCCGCATCCCCTTGTTCAGCAGCCCTACAAAACCATTCGGCTGCTTTAGTCATATTTTGCGGCACACCCTCGCCCGTCTGATACGCCCAACCCAGTGAATACTGCGCATAAGCAACGCCTTGCTCTGCCGCCTTGCGCCACCATTTCACAGCTTCCAACACGTTCGTCTCAACGCCTCGCCCATTCTCATACGCCGCACCTAACGAAACCTGAGCACGAGCATTCCCCTGCTCCGCTGCCTTGAGCCACCATTTCACTGCTTCTGTGGCGTCCGCCGGAACGAAAAGACCAATAGAAAACCGAGAGCCAAGAGCGAACTGTGACTTGGCATAGCCCTTCTCTGCATCAAGAAATAATTTAATTGTTTCATCGTCGTACGGAGGATGACCAGCCGCCTTGTGAAACCATTTATAGGCTTCAATGGAATCTTGCGGAACGCCCCGGCCCAATTCATACATAACACCAAGAGCTAACTGACCACTGAAATCACCTTGTTCTGCCGACTTACGAAACCACTTCACAGCTTCTGCGTCATCTTTGGCCACGCCACTGCCGTCTTGATACGCTTCACCGAGGGCTTTTTGACTAAAAGCATTTCCCTGCTCCGCCGCCTTGCGATACCACTTTACTGCTTCCACAGCATCTTCTTCCACGCCTTTGCCGTATTCGTAGCAGTCGCCCAGTTGGTCTTGAGCCTTGGCGTAATTCTGCTCGGCAGCTTTGCGATACCACTTCACCGCCTCCATCTCATCTATCGCCACGCCGTAGTCATTCTCATAGCATTGGCCTAATTCGTATTGAGCCTCGGCGTTATTCTGTTCGGCGGCTTTGCGAAACCACTTCACCGCTTCCACATAATCCTCCGCCACACCATCACCTTTGGCGAAGGCAATACCTAAATCGAATTGAGCCTTCGCGTCGCCATGTTCCGCGCGGACTTTGATTTCATTAAAAGAAGGATGTGCAGAATTGTTAGTTGTCACCAATGCGGGCAGTTTTTCAGCAGAAGTTGCGTCCTTTCCTCGCCCGTAGCCATGCAGCGTCAAAATAAAAAGCAGACACAGAAATGAACGCGCCAACTGATTCGCTTTCATGTCGGTAGATTAGGTGGTTCCTGTTGTCTGGCAAGCATAGCGAATCTTTTACTTTGTCCACTCAAATGGTTTCTTGCCAGTGTCAAGGAGATGCATTTCACCGCTTTTCAAATAATTGCTTCCAATCTCTTTCGCGACCATTCCGATATCAGCATCAAGGCGATTTGCCAGCAACGCAATAATGTCATGTAGCCACAACACAAATTTTGGCTCTGTAAAACCCAACTTCGCGACGGCGCAGCCGTAACCCACTGCTGTGTCGCCACTCGCTGGTGAAACAGCCCCTGGCGCCAACAGCCAAACTTTAATTCCCTCAATGCTGCTATGTCCCAACAATTTATTCCTCAGATCCATCATCCGCTGGTGTCTCAAGTTCATATCCGCGTCAGGAAAATCTGGGAATGATGGATATTCGCAACGCAAAGAGCCAATGCCATGATTTTCTGTAAAAGGACGGCCATAGGCTATCACCATCGAAAGGAAAAAGTGGTGTCTGGCATCATCATCGTTGGCTGCCATAAATCGCTGAAATGCATCGGACGCAAACTTCATGTCTGTTCTTGCGCTGATTAACCTTAACAACCTCTTTTGAGATGTGATCGGTATCTGATTTGTATTCACGTGGGAAATTCAAACGCTCCTTGCCCCGGTCGTCCATCCCAAAATGATTTTGGCAGCGGCAGTTTCCCCCGACCTCCGGAGTGCGCCCGTCCCCGGGCGCAGCAACGTGGCAAAGCGGGCCGGCATCGGTTTGGCCAAAGCAATTTAATTAAAACTGTGGCCGCGATTGGGGCGCGGGCTTCAGCCCGCTTCAACGTGATTTTGCATGGCGGCATTGAAGCGGCGTAAACACCGCGCTCCGAAAAAACGGCTGCAGAGTTTTAAATCCGCTCCAAAGCGCGTCGCCATTCGTGCATTGCTGTGGCCGGGGACTCCGATAGATCGCGAGCAGGCGGCCACACTCCGCCGTCCCCTTGAAAATTCGTCAAACGGGCCTGAAAACATCAAAAATGCAGTGAAATTCCGAAAATAGAGACTTGCAGCCGTTCCAAATGACTCGGCAGACAGCCCAATGGACTGGCAGTGACGCCAAATGAATCGTCAGTCAGGCCAAAGACGCCAGAAGTGCAGACATTTGAACAGCACGACCTGCCAAATGGCCCGGCAGACGGGCCAAATGACCAGACAGAGACGCTAAATGCTCCGGCAGGCGGGCCAGAGACACCGGAAGATTGACCAGATGAGTCGGCAGACACGCCAAATGAACTGGAGGATGCGCCAAATGTCTCGGCAGATTGACCAAATGAACTGGCAACCAAGTCATGACAACCAGTCTTTAGGTTGCATTCGCGCTCGACCAGGCCGCCGCGAACCGTTACTTTCCCGCCCGTCTCACCACGAGGTGAATTATGGATGAACTGTTGAAAATTTTGCAGGCCAACGCGATTGAGTCGCGCGAGAACATTGCGAAGATGCTGAACATCTCTGTCGCGGAGGTGAACCAGCGCATTGCCAAGTACGAAAAGAGCGGCGTCATCCGCGGCTACCAGGCCATTCTGAACGAGGACCAGCTCAACCTCGACACGGTCACGGCCGTCATCGAAGTCAAGGTATCGCCCCAGCGCGAAGGCGGGTTCAATACCGTCGCCGCCCGCATCAGCAAATTTCCCGAAGTGCGTTCGGCGTATCTCATGAGTGGCACCTACGACGTGTTGCTGTTCATCGAGGGCCGCAACCTGCGCGAGGTGGCCGCGTTCGTCAGCGAACGGCTGTCGCCGCTCGAAGGCGTGCTCTCCACGTCCACCCATTTCATGCTCAAAACCTACAAGCGCCTCGGCGTGCTGATGGAATCCGGCCATGCAGAAGAAAGACTCAGTGTCGCTCCGTAACCGCATCAACGCGACGGTGCGCGACATCCCGCGCTCGGGCATCCGCGACTTCTTCGACATCGTCAGCACGATGAAGGACGTGATCAGCCTGGGCATCGGCGAGCCGGACTTTGACACGCCCTGGCACGTGCGCGAATCCACCATGTTCGCGCTCGAACGCGGCGTGACGCATTACACCAGCAACTACGGCTATCTCGAACTCCGCAAGGTGCTGGCCAAATACGTCGGCAAAAAGTTTGGCGCGGAATACAACCCGGAAGACGAAATCCTCATCACCGTCGGCGTCAGCGAGGCGCTGGACCTCGCCTTGCGCGCCCTTGTCTCCCCCGGCGACGAGGTGCTTTACCACGAGCCGTGTTACGTGTCGTATCGCGCCACCATCCTGTTCGCGCACGGGGTGCCAGTAGCGGTTGAAACCAAACCTGAAAATGGCTTCCGTCTCACGCGCGCGATGCTCGAAGCGAAGGTGACGCCAAAGACGAAGGTGTTGATGCTGAATTTCCCGAACAATCCCACCGGGGCAATCATGGGCCGGCAGGATTTGGAGGACATAGCCGCGTTTGCCCGCGAGCGCGACCTCATCGTTGTCACGGACGAAATCTACGGCGAACTGACCTACGACTCTCCGCATACGAGCATTGTAAGTTTGCCGGGCATGCGCGACCGCACGATTTTCCTGCATGGCTTCTCGAAGGCTTGGGCGATGACCGGTTACCGGCTTGGCTATGCCTGCGGCCCGGCGGAACTTGTCGAGGCGATGATGAAAATCCATCAATACACGATGCTCTGCGCCTCTTCGATGGGTCAGAAAGCCGCGATTGAAGCCTTGGCCCGGCCGGATACGGACGTGGGCGAGATGGTGAACGAATACCGCCGCCGCCGGAATTTCATCGCCGCGGCTTTTGCGGACATGGGCATTGAATGTCACCGTCCGTTGGGTGCGTTCTACGCATTTCCGAGCGTGGCGAAGTTTGGCCTGAAGTCGAAGGACTTCGCATTGAAATTGCTGAACGAGGAAAAGGTGGCCGCGGTGCCGGGCACCGCTTTCGGCGAATGCGGCGAAGGCTTCATCCGTTGCGCCTACGCGACCAGCTTGGAAAATCTCAAGGAGGCGATGATCCGGCTCAAACGGTTCATTGCGAAACGTTGATTTACTAGAACGCCAGGTCATTCACGCTGTGGCGGTTAACAAAACTTTGTCGCATATGCGACAAAGTTTTGTCATGTAGTTTTACTGCAAAGGGAAAGATCGGCGCTCACATCACAGGGGGAACTCCTGGTCTTCGTCAGGTACCACCACGCGCCTTTCGGTCGGCTGGGCGGTTGATGGCGGTGGCGCAACCGGGGGAGCCTTCGCGATACCGCCTGGCGTTTCCTGGGGTTCGTCCTCGTCCTTCGTTCCCGTCCTAGGCGGTTCGTCACTTTTCGAGAACGAGGGCGACGAGGATTCAACGGCTGGTGGCGCGGCGATTTCGAGCCGGGCTTGGGCGCGGTTGACCAGCGCCAGCATCGTCACGGACGCGGCGGCCTGCCGCTCGGCTTCCTCGATGCGCGCAAATTCGCCGTAAACTTCCGCGCGCACCGGTTCGTTTTGCGAGGGCAGTTCCTGTCCGCCGCCGGTGCGCATGGCGTGCAGAATGTGGTGGGCGTTGATGGCCTCCAGCGGACGCGCGGGCGCGTAGGCGGATTCGGTGCCGGCGATTTCGGTGACGAGCCGCGCGGCGAGGAGCGTCTGCAAGACCTGTTGCGCGAGCCGGGTGGGAATGCCCAATTCGGTGGAAATTTCCTGGATGGTGACCGGCGGCAGGCCGCGTTGGAAGCGCTGTCCGATGCACGTCATCAGCCGGAGCGCGACGAATTCGCGTCCGCGCTGGTTGACGTTCTCCGCGAGTTTGTCCTGCAGATACGCCGCGCGATTTTGGAAGGCGTAGGCGACCTGGGCGCCGAAGAGCAAAATCAGCCAGGAAAAATAAAGTCCGATCATGAACACCGGCACGAGGCCGAGGCTGCCGTAAATATTGATATTGGTAACAACACGCGAAAAAAAGAGATAGCCGAACAGGTTGTTCAAATGCCACAACGACCCGCCCACGACACCGCCGACCAACGCCGCGCCGAAACGGACCCGGGTGTTCGGCACAACCTGATAAACCAGCGCGAAGGTCAGCCACAAAACCACGAGTGGCAGCAGTTGGAAAATCAGGTTGCCAATGAACGGCATTTGGGTAACGAGATTTCTCGTGGTTTGCAGATGCGAGCCGCCGGTCAGCCCCAGCGCCGAGACAATGGCGAGCGGACCCAGCGTGATGGTCGTCCAATAGAGCACGACCCGAAGCAGCCAGTTCCGTCCGCGGGTCACACCCCAGATGTCGTTGAACGTGTCTTCGATGTTCGCGAGCATCGAAATGGCCACGTAGACCAGCAACAACATGCCGATCACGCCAAGCGTGCCGGTGCGGGTGTTCTGGATGAATTGATGAATATATTGGGCAGCTTCTTTTTGCGCGAGGGCCACCCGTGTGTCGCCACCGGTATCGACCGCGCCGGCTGTGACGACATTGGTATCTGCGACGGCATTGGCCGGCGTTAATGCCACCGACAGGCCGGGGCTGAGATTGAGTGAAACCGCCTGGTCGTTGGTGTTGAGCGTTGCGGGCGGCACGAAGTTGGAGACCAATTTGTCAATCGCCTGGTAGATTTTTTCCTCGCCTTCGTTTTTGAGCAGGCTGCTGGTGACGCTGATGGCCACCGCGAGCAGCGGGATGAGCGCCAGCAGTGTCGTATAGGACAATGCCGCCGCGCGAACGGGACAGCGGTTGCGCACGAAACTCCGGATGACCAGCGCGCAAAGGTGCGCAAACCGTTCGAGCCGGCTCAGTTCGCTTTCTGCGCCGCCGTAAACGCCGGTCAAAATTTTTATGAGACGTGAGAACGGCTTTATTGCCATGCGTTGCGCCACGCTAACAAACCCATTCGCCAAGTCAACCGGCGCGAATCCGCCCGCATTGAAGTTTCGGTGCGATCAATGCAATTGTTTGTTGGGCGCGGCAAAGGGCGTTGAATTTCCGGATGGTGCGAAGTTTGAAATACCCGCAAAGCTATCTCACCCCCGGCATTTCACCCGGCAGGTTGGCGGGCGCCAGTTCAGTTTGATGTTGCATGGACTTCACCCGCTTGTAGGCTGGCATCAAGCGCGACGCACAGATAAGAAAGGTCTGATGAGCGTATTCAAATTCCTTTGCCCGGGGTGCGGCCAGAAAATTCTGGGTGACACGGCTTACAGCGGCGTTCCCATTGCCTGTCCCACCTGCCAAAAATCCATAACCATTCCCGCCGCCGACCCGGCGGCTCCGGCGACGGATGTTAAATCAGCCCCGCCCCCGCCAATCCCACAACCGGCATCACAGCCCGCCTCCGCGCCGCCCGCCGTCGCCACGAGCCGGCAACCAGCCCGCGGGCGCGTTTCCGCGCTGGCGGTGGCGTCCCTGATTTGCTCGGTGTTCGTGCCGCTCGGTTCGATTCCAGGAATGATTTGCGGACACTTGGCCAAGGCGCGGATGCGGCGCAACATTTTTTTGGAGGGAGAGAAAATGGCCAACGCCGGGTTGCTCATCAGTTACTGCGTGCTGATCGCCCTGCTGGCGGTGTCCGGGGTCTTCCTTTTGGAACGCTGGCATTTCCGCCCGGCGAAGGTGATGCGCGAGTCGCCGGAAGCCATCGCGGCCATGCAGCCGCGGATTGTGGATGAAGTGATCATGGGCGAAAATGAGGACGGCCATGATGTGGACGGACAGATGCACTACACAACGGCGAACAGGGGGAAATCATACCACAGCGCGGTCCGCGGCGGATCGTTCAGTTACAAGATGAAAGTCCTGCCGTACCAGACGATGACATTGAACTGCCGTTACTGGGGCGGTGAAAAAAAGGGCCATGTGTTTGATATCGCGGTGGACGACCAGATCGTTGCCACCCAGAACCTCACGGCCATCGCGCCCGGGCATTTTGTGGACCTGGAATATCTAATCCCGGCGAGCCTGACGCGCGGGAAAACCGAGGTGAAGGTTGAGTTTCAGGCACACGCGGGCATGACGGCGGGCGGGCTTTACGGCTGCCAAATGTTGAGACGGTGAATTGCGAGAGGCCTCGATCATGAAAACATTTCAGAAAATCTCCCTGTTGCTGGCGCTGGCGCTGGCGCTCAACTTGCGCGCCGCAGCCAACGAAGCCGCAAAATTCTCCGGCACGGTTGTGGACGCGCGGGGCAATCCCGTGGCGGGCGCAACCGTGGATTGTTATCAATACCCGTCGCGCATGGGTTTCGGGCCGTTTGAAATGGGGGCGAAACAGCATGCCACGACGGATGGCCGGGGCGTGTTTGAATTTCCGATGTTTAACGGAATGGGTCTTGTGCTGGTGAAGAAGGCCGGGTTCGCGCCGGTTTGGCGGACATGGTATGCGGCGCCGGCGGAACCCCAAAAAATCGTTCTTGGCCCGGCATCCACGCTTGCGGGCGTGGTGGTGGATGATGCGGGCCGGCCGGTGGCGGATGCGGAAGTCTGGGTGTCGGCCGCGTTAAACCAGGCCATGATCGACATCGGCCAGCCAAACTTTGTGTATGGCAAAATCGCCCGCGAACTTTTTTCCGCGCGGACCTCGGCGGAGGGGAAATTTCGCATCGAAAATTTTCCCGCCGATGCGCAGGCCATTCTCTCGGTCAAAAAAGCCGGTCTGGCGCAGCGTCAGGCCGCAAACTCGTTGCGATACGATGAATTGCCATTTCACGCCGGGCAGGAAGACATCACCCTCACCCTCGACCCGGCCGGGAGCGTCACGGGAAAGGTGGTTGCGCGCGGGACCGGCCAGCCGCTTGCGAACGCGGTGGTCAGCCTGCAACCGGCGGCGCCGGGAATGGGGGCTTTTTCGTTCAAACCGGGAACAGTTGTGTCCGCCGTGGATGGATCATTTCAGATTCCTGATGTTGCCGCCGGGGCTTATCAAGTCGTGGCGAATTTTACCAACGAACCCATCGCCGACTGGGTTGCGGATCGGGTTCCGATCAAGGTTGCCGCCGGCGAAACCGTCCCCGGGGTGCAAATTCAAGCTTACAAGGGCGGCGTTGTGGAAGTGACCGTTCGTGCAAAAGACAATCACGAACTCCTCACGGACGCGGGCGTGTCGGTGGCGAACGAGGACTACAATCGCAGCGGTTCAACGGGAACGAACGGGGTGGCTTCCTTTCGATTGCCGTCGGGGCAGTTCAACGTGTTTGCCAACAAGGAAGATTGGTCCCAGGCGCAGATGCAGGCCACCGTGACGGAGGGGCAAACGACCCGCCTCACCATTGATCTGGGCGCGTCGTTGAAAGTCACCGGCGTCGTGCGCGATGCTTCGGGCGCGCCGGTTGCGGGCGCGAGTGTCGGCGTGTTTCCGGATTACGGGAATCGCGGCACGGGCGCCAAAACCGACGCAAATGGACATTACCAGTTGGGCTGGCAGAAGCCGACGTGGGCCGGATCATCGAACCAAAGATTTTATCTGGTCGCGCGCCATTCGGAGCGAAAGCTCGCGGCCATGCAGGAAATGGAAGAGACAACGACAAACCTGGATGTGACTTTGAAACCGGCGATGAGCGTGTCCGGCCGCGTGCAGGACACCCGGGGAAAAGTCGTCACGAACGTGATGGCTTATGTTTCAATTCACCAGGAAAATTCGAGTTTTTCGATCAGCCGTCAGCCCGTTCATCCCGATGAACAGGGCCGCATTCACGAGGAAGCGTTGCCGCTGGGCGAGCGTTACGGCTGGTACGTTTCCGCCCGTGGCTATGGCAGCGCGCACGAGGAGATGGATGCGGCCGATCCGAAGGCGGACCACTATGATTTTCCTCCACTCATCGTCAAGCTTGCCGACCGCAAGCTTGCGGGCCATGTGCTGGGCACCAACGGCGCGCCCGTCGCCGGCGTTCAAATCTGGCTGCAAGGCGAGGGCCAGCCCAATGGCAACGCGACCACCGATGCCGATGGACGGTTTGTTTTTGACGCGGTTTGTGAAGGCGCGGTGACGGTGTCCGCCAACCTGAAAGGCGCTTACGGTTCAGCCCAGGCCTTGGATGGCGAAACGAATGTGGTCATTCGTTTCGATGCCCGAAACCGTGTTTACATGTCTGCGGAATCGCAACATACCCTGACCGGCGCCGTTTACGATGCTTCCGGCAATCCCGCCGTTGGCGTGCGCGTGGTCGTGACGCCGAGTTGGGGAACAGTGGACACCGCCAAGACCGATGCCAACGGGGAGTATTCCGTCAACTGGCGGTCGCAGCCGGGCATGCGCGATGTGAAATATTTCGTCATTGCGCGGGATGTCGAACGGAACCTTGCCGCGATTGAGGCCATTGGCACTAATAAAGCCCGCGAGGTTCTGCGGTTGGGGCCGGCCCTTTCCCTTTCTGGAACCGTGCAGGACGCGGCCGGCGCCCCGCTGGCGCGCGCGAACATCAATCTAAACCTGATGGCCGGGAACATGGGCGGCATGGTGGAATACGAGCCGGTCAAAATGAATTCCGACGGGACGTTCACCATCCCGGCGCTGCCAATGGGACAGCAATACCACGTATATGCTTCCGCCAGCGGCTATGGCTCCGCGAACAAGAACATCGGCAAAAATCAGAGCCAGACCAACAGCCTTCAGTTGTCGCCGTTCAAACTGAGGATCGCCGACCGCCAGCTCGCCGGCCAGGTGCTGGGCGCCGATCAAAAACCGTTGCCCGGCGCGCAGGTCAACATCAACGGCAGCGGCCAGCCGAACGGCAACCTGACCACGGATGCGACCGGACATTTCAAGTTCAAGGTTTGCGCTGGGCCGATAAGCATCAACGCGTGGTCGCCTTCGGGCGAGGGTCGAAACAATTCCGGCAACGCGCAGGCCCGCGGTGGAGACCTGAACGTCATTGTGAAAATGGGCGTGCAACAGCAGCAACGCCAGACGGTCGAGAGGGAAACGCCGCTCAAACCCCAACCCTGGACCTTGGCCGCGCTCGTGATCTGGCCGGCCAATCACAAGACCGGCGCCATCATTCTGCTCTCGGTGCAAACCGCGCTGCTTTTGGGGACTGCCGGCGGGATTTTCTGGTTCACGCGCCAGCGCGGGCGCCGCGAAAGCTGAGGGCGCCGCCGGCCGAACTCGACTTTCCGACTGGAAGGATTAGTCTTCAACCGCGAGGGCACCCGTAGCTCAATTGGATAGAGCATTTGACTTCGGATCAAAGGGTTGCAGGTTCAAGTCCTGCCGGGTGCGCCATGTTTTAGATGCGTCAAATCCGCCGCGATTTCCCGCGTTCTGTTTCTGGCCGACCGGCATCGCGCCGGCAGAACGCCTCGATCATGCCCAGTCCGTCGAGGTCAACGCCGGTGTAAGTCGGGTTGTCAAATTCGTGAATGCCCGCCGCCTGGGTGTAACGAAAAACCTGGTCGAGCCGCGCGTAACCTTCGGCGGCAACTTCCGGCCGGCCCATCGCTTCACCGGGCAGATGAGGTTGCCGGCGTTCATGATGGCGATGTTGGAATAGGCTGGTTGAACCTTGTGGCGCAGGCAGCCCTGGATGGAAAACTCCAGCAATTTCTCCAGACGCTGCCGCGCCGGCGCGGGAATGAAATCGCGATGCTTCAGCCAGAGGAGCGCGCCGCCGCGCATGGAAAAATCCACCGCGTTGTAGTCCATGACTTTTTTGTCGCGCATCGCCCACCAGAAGTTGCCATAGCCGCGGCTTTGCGGATCGCGGTCCTGCATTTGCTCCGCGAGGGCAAAGAGCCGGTCCAGCCGGTCCGGATGCTGCCGCGCCTCGCACAATACCAGGGCGTAGGCGAAGAGCTGGCGCGAGGTGACGGAGTCGGACGGCTTCGCGCACGAGCGCCAGAAGCCCTCCTCATGCGCGGCCAGGCTGTCCGCCATCCTCCGGCAGAATTGGCGCAGCGGCCACAACCAGGAGGCAAAACAAAAGCAAAGCAGCCAAAAAATTCCAGGGCGGTTTTTTGATGCGGATATTTGGCGGTTCGGGTCAGCAGAAGACGGGTTTTCAAATTCCCCAAAAGCAATTTCAAGCGTGTCGTGAGCCACTTCCTTTTCCAAGGGTGCAATCCAGTCCATGAGCGACGGAAAGCGTAGGCACTACAGCCGCTTAAGCAATTGCAAAGATCAACGACGGCAATGCCGGACCTTCGATGCCTCGAACTGGCCGTTGGCGGCATCCGGGTTGTCTGGCCCGGTGACTTTGACGGCGGTGGCGCAGATCAAAGATGGCGGCGTTACTTTGCGTTCCGCCGGCCGGAAATCACTCGTGACTGGATGCCTGGCCGGGATATTCCTTGTCGAACCACGCCTTCACCTCCGCGTCAAGCTGTTTCAAATCGGGGCGCGTGTTCGCGGCGGCAACGGCGTCGGTCCATTCCTGGTTCAAATCACCGAGTTCGACTTTCGAGCCGGCGCGGACAAAAACCGGCATTTGATGCAAGTCCGCCTTGACGGCGATGGTCCGGCCGCCGTCGTAATTTTTTTCCGGATGCCACGCGTCGCGCCACTGGCTGCCGGACGGCAGATAAACCTCCTGCGTCCGCTGGTTCTTTTGCCAGATCGGCGAGACCAGAATGTCCGGGCCGTAAAGATACGTCCACCAGTTCGACCACGCTGCGGGCGCCCCGGGATCGGCCAGGAACAGCGGGCGCACGATCGGCAGGCCGGTTTCATGGGCGGTTTTCGCCTGTTCAAAACTGTAATCGGCCAGCCGCGTGTGCAGTCGCGCATAAAGCCGCCAGATGGCTATCAACTCCGCGTCATAGCTGGGCGGAGTGTGAAAGTTCCAGAACGCCCGGTTTTTCGTCGGGCCCACCTCCATGATGGGTGTGAAGCAACTGAACGCCAGCCAGCGGCCACAGACTTCCGTGTCCGCCGATTGCTGGCTGTAGCCGCAGGTGTCCGAACCCCAGTTGGGATAACCCATCACCGCGGCGCGTTGCACGGCGATGATCTCGGCGCGCAGACCTTCCGGTGTGCCGCCGATGTCGCCGCCCCAGAAAACGCCGCGGGCCGAACTGCCGGTGTAAGCCGCGCGCGGCATGCAGACGAAATCGTCACCGCGATATTGCCGGGCGACGTCATGGGCCGCCTGCAAATACATGACCGGATAGGCATTGCGGTTTTCGCGGACGGATCGGCCGTCAAAAACCTTGTCCGGCCCGTTTTCAGGGATGTTCTCCTCGCTGCGATCCATTTTGAAACCGGCCACTCCCAGCTTCAACAGTCTGGCCACGCCCTCCTGCCAGTATTTTTTCGCCTCCGGATTGGTAAAGTCCGCCAGCGGATAATTATTTTTCGACGGCTTTTGGCCGGCACTGGCCAGCGTCCAGCCCCGGGCGAGCGCATTGGTTGCCATTTGCCCGTTGAAAAACGGTCCGATCCACAAAAACATCTGCATGCCCTGCCCGTTGAGCCATTTCACTGATTCGGCGAAATTCGGCAAACGGTTCGTATCAATCTCGAAATCGTCGTAGCCATTTTTGCCCGGCCCCCAGGGACGGTCCACCCAGTATATGCCGAGGGGAATGCCGTAGGCCTTCATCAACGACACGTCCTCCATGAACTCGGAGTTGAACGGCCCGGTGACGGGCGTGCCGTCGTAATAATTTGTCCGTTGCGTGTTTTCGTCGCGCCAGCGCCAGGTGCCATACATCCATTGGGGCGGCAGGAACGGCGGCCCGGCGTCGAGCGCGTGCGCACGGACGAGCGCGGCGGGATTGTCGGCGGTGTAGATTTTTGCCTCGAACGACGGACCTTCAAATTCAATCTTCACCCGTTTCGGATCGCTCGCGCAAAAATCAAAACGGCCCGGCCAGTTGCCCTTCACAAAAACCGCATAATCGCGCGATGAAATGTAAAACGGCGCATAGACCGACAACGTCGGCTTGACGATCATGTCCACGGTCTCGCCGCGCAGGTTCATGGCGGCGGTGATGTTCGTCGCCCATGAAGCCTGCTGCGGCCCGTCCACGACGCGCTCCATCAAACCGGTGAAGTATTCTTTTGGCGCGGCCTCCACGGCCAATCCCCACCTGACGATGTCCGCGGCCGGTGTCGCGGAAAGCCGGATGGAGAAGTCGTTCCCATCCGGTTTCACAAAGATTTTCACCATCCGTCCGTCGGGCATCGTGATTCCCGCCTGTTGGCCCGGACCCTCTTGCGTCATGGTGAAAGGAATGGGCGGGAGCGGTGTCCGGCCGGCTGCCGTTTCATAAAACAACCCGTCAATTTTGACCGGACAAATCCGGGAAAGCGGCGTGCTCGGAGTGGAAGCGCAGCCGGCGAGCAGCAGGGACGCAAACAGAACCGGCAACAGTGGCAGGGCGATTTTTCGTTTCATGGGCACAACTTAATTACGGGGAAATCCAAAGTCGCGCAATGCCGAAGGCGAAATTCCAAACCAACCTGCTTTTTGCGGGCAGCGCCCCAGTTGCCCCGGCGCTGATTGTGAACAACTAATTTTTGTGCTTTGCCGCGCAGCCGCTACGATGGGCCGATGGCTTCAGCTTATAACCAACTGCTCGATGCGACGATCCGACATCTGGAGGATTTGAAATCGCGCGGCGCGTGCCACGTCGCCGTCTCGCCGAAAACGCTTCGCGCCCTGGCGCAACCGCCTGCAACCGGAACGCCGGCCTCCGGCCCGGCACGCGCAGAAAGACAGAAACCCGCCGGGTCGGAGACCGGCGCTCCACAGCCCGTTGCCGGGCAAACCGCCTTGCTCGCATTACCTGGTGAAACCGTGCCCGGCTCCGCCCCGTCACTCGCCACCCGTCTCTCGTCACCCGAAAAAGCCGCCGCCTTCGCCGCCTTGCGCGAACGGGCGCTGGCGTGCGTCAAATGCCCCCACCTCGCGTCGTCGCGCAAGAATGTCGTGTTTGGCGTCGGCAGCATTGACGCGCAACTCATGTTCGTGGGCGAGGCGCCGGGGGCGGACGAAGACGAACAGGGCGAACCGTTTGTCGGCAAGGCCGGCCAGTTGCTCACCAAAATCATCCAGGCGACGGGCTTGAGCCGCGCGGACGTTTATATTGCGAATATTTTGAAATGCCGGCCCGACACGCCCGGCCAGTCCGCCGGCAACCGCAAGCCAACCTCCGACGAAATGGCCGTGTGCATTCCGTATCTACACGAGCAGATTGATTTAATCCGGCCCAAAGTCATCGTGGCGCTCGGCGCGACGGCGGTGGAAGGATTGCTGGGCAAGACCCTCGGCATCACGAAACTGCGCGGCACCTGGAAGACGTATCGCGGCACGCCGCTCATGCCGACGTATCATCCGGCGTATCTGCTGCGCAACCAGGCGATGAGCGAGAAGCGCAAGGTCTGGGAAGACATGCTGGCCGTGATGGAAAAACTCGAAATGCCCATCAGCGAAAAGCAGCGGAATTATTTTTTGAAGGCGTGATCCACTGGGAACGCGTCCCACAAAATAATTTTCTCCCTCTCCTCGCCATACGAGGAGAGGGCCGGGGCGAGGAGCCGAATACCGATGCGAACTCCGTAATTGTTTCATATTGTTTTGCGTCGTAATCTCAATCTCATCCCGGTTGGGATTAAATGGCTAGATACAATTTCACAAGCACCTTGTCTCCGCTCGACTTCGAACTCCTCTCGAAGGATTTGCTCGAAGCCGAGCTTGGCATTCGGCTGGAAAATTTTCGGGAAGGACGGGATAAAGGGATTGATCTCCGGTATGCACCGCAAAAAGGACAAGGGTTGATTGTCCAATGCAAGCGTTATGCGACGTTTGCCAATCTGAAGTCAGAACTCCTGAACAAGGACCCGGAAGAAATCCGTGCAGAAGCGTCCCGCATTGAAAGTGTCGGCGACTCACTCGGAGTGGATACGGATAGTGCGCAGGAGTCGTTGCGTGAAACCGCTGATGAAATCGAAAGAGAACAGGAGCAAGAGCAGGAATGGGATTCAGATGATGGACCGCGAGGCGGAGGTGGCTCATCCGACGAATGTTCTGATTCAGAACTCGATTCCATGTTTGGTACTTTGGGATGTTGACCGATGCTGAAGGTTAACACAAAGATTTCGGCTCCTCACCCCAGCCCTGCTCCTCGTTTGGCGAGGAGAGGGAGAATTTTATTTCGGAAAATTCTGTCCATCCTGTCCGCTTTTCCGCTATAACCACCCGCCATGCATCAAATCATCCAAGCCCTGAGCGATTGGTATTTGCACGCGCTGCAAACGGGCGGTTATCCGATGGTCGCGCTGATGATGGCGGTGGAAAGCTCGCTCTTTCCGCTGCCCAGCGAGATTGTGATTCCGCCGGCGGCGCATCTGGCAGCCACGCATCAGATCGGGCTGTCGCTCTGGGGCATCGTGCTGGCGGGCACCCTCGGGTCGTGGTTCGGCGCCACGCTGATGTATTGGGCGTCGCGGCTGGCCGGCCGGCCGCTCGTGCTGCACTTCGGCAAATACTTTTTCATTTCCACCTACAAAGTGGAGGGCGCGGAACGCTGGGCGGCGCATTACGGGGCGATGGGCATTTTCATTTCGCGCCTGCTCCCGGTAGTGCGGCATCTCATCGGCATTCCGGCGGGCATCGTGCGGATGGATTACCTTAAATTTTCCCTGTTCACGCTGCTCGGCTCGGGCATCTGGTGTTCGGTGTTGTGCTGGCTGGGCGTGAAGATGGGCCAGGACGAACAATTGATGAAGGGCGAGTATCACCGCGTCACCCTCTGGCTCGCCGGCGCGATGCTGGTGCTGGGCGGGCTGTATTATTTCTTCGTCCACCGGCACATGAAGAAAAGTCCAGAGTCCAGAGTCCACAGTTCACAGTCGAAATAGAACCACGGTGGTTTTCAGTTTTGGACAATCCGTGTTTATCCGTGTCCATCCGTGGTTAAAAAAACTTTGCGCCCGGGCGGCTTTGCGTTGAAATTCCGTTGTGCCTGCGACTGAAGCCATCCGCAAAAAACTGGGCGTCCTGCCGCACAAACCGGGCATCTACCTGATGAAGGACCGGTTTGGCACGGTCATTTACGTCGGCAAGGCGCGCGACCTGCGCAAACGCGTCAGCCAGTATTTCCATCCGTCGCGCCGCCTGGGCTGGGACCTGAAATTCAACGCGCTGGTCGAGGCCATCCACGATTTCGACATTCACGTCGTGCGGAGCGAGCCGGAGGCGTTTCTGCTCGAAGGCAGGCTCATCAAGGAATTTCACCCGCGCTACAACATCAGTTTCCGCGACGACAAACGGTTCCTGATGCTCAAGGTCAATCTCAACGACCCGATCCCGAACTTCACCTTCACCCGGCTGAAAAAGGACGACGGCGCGCGGTATTTCGGGCCGTTCTCGAATTCGGGCGCGCTACGCAACACGCTGGCGCTGGTGCGGCGGCAGTTCAATCTGCGCGGCTGCCGCGTGTTCACGCCGGGCGCGGCCGACTACAAGCATTGCCTCTATGCGCATCTCAAATACTGCACCGCGCCATGCATCGGCAACGTCACGCGCGACCAATACCTGGAGCAGGTGAACGCCGCGTGCGATTTCATCGCCGGCCAGTGCCACGAAATGAAGGGCCAGCTCGAAGCCGAAATGCGCAAGGCCGCCGCGGCGCAGGATTACGAAAAGGCCGCCGGCCTGCGCGATCTCATCTCCGACCTGAAGGAAACAACGAAGAAAGAACGGAAATTCGAGCGTGTGCCGTACACGCTGCCGCTGGCGATTGACCCGCAACGCGATCTGACGGAACTGGCAAAGGCACTGGGCTTGCGCGAACCGCCCCAGCGCATCGAAGGTTTCGACATTTCGAACATCAGCGGCACGTTCGCCGTGGCGTCGCTGGTGAGTTTCAAACATGGCCGGCCCGATCGGGTGAATTACCGTCGGTTCAAAATCAAAACGGTCGAGGGGCAGGATGACTTTGCGAGCATGGCGGAGGTGGTTTTCCGCCGCTATTCGCGGCTGAAAAAGGAATCGCAGGAGATAGGAGATAGCAGATTGCAGATGGGGAAAGACGCCCGAAACAAAACCCGAACTCCCATCTCCCAACTCCCATCTCCTAATTTTCCCGATCTCATTTTAATTGATGGCGGCAAAGGACAACTCAACGCTGCCTGCGTTGAACTTGCCAAGCTGGGGTTAGGGAAAATTCCGGTCATCGGGCTGGCGAAGGAGTTCGAGGAGATTTTTCGGCCGGGCGAAAGCAAGCCGCTGAGGCTGGGGCTGGATCATCCGGCGGTGAAATTATTGCAGCGGATTCGCGACGAATGCCATCGCGTGGCGAACAGCTACAACGCGCAGCTTCGCATCAAGCGGATTTCGGAGAGCGTGCTGGATGAATTTCCCGGCATCGGCGAACGGCGCAAGCAGGCGCTGCTGAAAAAATTCGGCTCGGTGCAGCGGCTGCGGACGGCGACGCTGGAACAAATCGCCGCCATCCCCGGTTTCGGCGGCAAGGCGGCGGAGGAATTGAAAACATTTCTGGAGGCGCGGTCAACTTTGGCTGGCTGACAAATCTGCTATTGCAACTTTTTTCCGCGCGGCGGTTTCGATTCCCCAATTCAAACCAATGCAGGCTCCCAGTGGCGTAAAAAACGCCCAAGTAAATGCCACCAGAAATTCGCCCATCGTGAAATCGTGGCGCGGCACGATAAAGTTGAGAAAGACAATCCACCACAGCGGCAGCGGCACGCAGCACGAAAAGAGAATGGCCTCGCGGATTCGCCGGTTCTGAATGACCGGCAGAAACCGGCGACCCAGCCGTCCGCTCCAGGCGAGCAAGGAAAACGCGGCCAGCGCCGCCAGGCTGGACAACTCCTCGGCGGCGGTCATGTCTATAAAACTTGCCCTTTTGAGCACGATGCCGCCCAAAAGCAGCGGAACCAGAATTGTCGCCAGCGTCAAACCGATTTCCATCAGCTTCCACTTGAGAGCACCATGGGTCTTGTCAACTTTCATAAATTCGGTTTGGACCGTGTGAGCCGATCCGAGTTTCTGAACGGCAGAAGAGAATGCGTCTTGTAGGTTTGATCTCGTTTTCATCTGCCGCTCGATGTCTTCACGCAAATGAATCTCCAGTTCCTCCAGCGGTACGGGAGATTGGATACCGGCAGCGAGCATCTGCCGCCGCCATTCTACGATTGCCTGTTCGAGGTTGAACATATCTGGTTTGACCGAGCTTCCGCTGGTTGCTCACGCAGCCGCCGTCTGATCCTGCATGGATACGGCTTTTTCCAAACCGTGACCGACACCGCCGAGCATGGCCATCACCGTCCATCCCGATCCATAGAGGAACGCAACCAGCAAAAGGCTTCTGGGCGTTTCCTGCGGAAAATTCATCAGGAAGAGTCGAATCCAAACAACACATCCCAGATAACACACAATACCAACCGATCTTCTGACCAATTGACTGCAAATGACCGGAAGAAACTTATGGTTATATCTCCAGCTTAAGATGGTTGTTGCAATGGTTGTTGCCACTGCGGCCAATCCGAGCGCTTTCGGCCACCAACTTATTGCGGGGTTGAATAAAACAGGAATAAGAACGCACAACGGACAAAACAACGCGACCACGACACAAGCGATTCCCGCCAGTTTCACGAACTGCGCTTCCATCGGGGCGCTTACTTTTTTGAATTCCCTTTTGAGGTCAGGAGCCTGGCCAATTTTTTTCACGGCGCTTCCAAAAGCTTGTTGCGCGCTCAATCCTAATTGGATCTGCTGCGCGATGTCCTCGCGCAAATGAATTTCCAATTCCTCCAGCGGCACGGGGGCTTGGATGCCGGCCTCCACCATCTGCCGCCGCCAGTCTGCAATCGCTTTTTCCAGATCAAACATATCGTTCCTTTCGTGATTAACCCTCAACTCTCAGCCATCAACCCTCAACCGTTCCTAAACATATTGTTCCTTTCGCAGCCCAGCCAAAACGGAATGAACCAGCGACCATTGTTCGTGGTGCCTGGCCATCGCCGTTTTTCCGTCTTTTTTGAGCGAGTAGTATTTCCGCTTCCGCCCGGTCTCGCTTTCGCCCCATCGTGATTTAATCAAGCCCCGGTGTTCCATCCGGTGCAGCACCGGGTAAAGCATCCCGTCCGTCCATTGGAGTTTGCCGGCGGAGCGGGCTTTGACCTCCTGAATGATGGCGTAACCGTAACTCTCGCCCCGGGCCAGCAGCGACAAAATCAGCGGCTCCGCCGATGCCGCCACCAGTTCTTTTCGAATCATAGAGATACGATACATAGAGTTTATATGTATGTCAAGCGGGAAAATTGATGGAAAAGAAATTCGTGCCAATTCGCCGGATTCGTGGCTTAATTCAGGGGTATGAACATTCAAGTGGCCATTCTCTGTGACGCCGCGACCGAGGACCACGGCAAGCTCAATCTCCTCGGCGCGTTCGACACGATTTACGCGCCGCAATTGCCCGCTGTGCATCCGCAATGCGCCGTCGCGTTGCGGATCACATTCAACGCCGGCGACGAAGGCCCGCACAAGCTCAAGCTGAACTTCGTCAACGCCGACGGCCATGCCATCATGCCGCCCATCGAAATCCCGGTGGCGATCGCGCTGCCGGACGACGTGCATTTTGCCACACGCAATTTCATCGTGAACATCCAGCAGTTGAAATTCGCCGAGGAGGGTTTGTATTCGGTGGATGTCCGGCTGGATGACAAATCGCAGGCGAGCATTCCGTTGTCGGTCAAACATCTGCCGCCAGCGGTGGCGTAAGCTGGAGTTCAAGCTTCAGCTTGCGCCCCCGAAACAAGCTGAAGCTTGAACTCCAACGGAAATGACTTTGGGCTTTGAACTTGCGGGTTGAGCCTTAATAATTTGCGCATGGCAAATTCAAACAACCAAACGGTGCTGCAACTCGATTTACCGGGTGTCAAAAAACTCAAGAGCGGCAAGGTGCGCGAAGTCTTCGACCTCGGCGACCGCCTGCTGTTCGTTGCCACCGACCGCCTCTCGGCGTTCGACGTGATCATGCCCAACGGCATCCCGCGCAAAGGCGAGGTGCTCACGCAAATATCGTATTTCTGGTTCGCGCAGACCGAATCGTTCCAGCCGAACCACCTGCTCTCCCGCGCGAACGACCCGTTGCCGAAGAATCTTCAGCCCTTTGCCGGCCAGCTTGCCCGGCGCAGCATGATTGTGCAGAAGGCGAAGCCGCTGGCCATTGAATGCGTTGTGCGCGGCTACCTCGCCGGTTCGGGCTGGAAGGAATATCAGAAATCGCAGACCGTCTGCGGCATCAAGCTGCCGGCCGGCTTGAAGGAATCGTCCGAACTGCCGGAGCCGATTTTTACGCCGGCCACGAAGGCCGAGACCGGCCACGACGAAAACATCCCATTCGCGGAAGCGGCGAAGATTGTGGGCGCAGACATCGCGGAAGAAGCCCGGGCCAAGAGCCTGAAGATATACAATTCCGCCCGGGATTACGCCCGCAAACGCGGCATCATCATCGCCGACACGAAGTTTGAATTTGGCCAGCTCAACGGCAAACTCATTCTGATTGACGAGGTGCTCACGCCGGATTCCTCGCGCTTCTGGCCCGCCGACCAGTATCAGCCGGGCAAGGGCCAGCCGAGTTTTGACAAGCAATTTGTGCGCGACTACCTGGAAACGCTGGATTGGAACAAAACCCCGCCCGGCCCGGTGCTGCCGCCGGAGGTGGTTACGAAAACCACGGCAAAATATCTGGAAGCTTATGAACGATTGACGGGAAAAAAGCTTTGACGGTCCCGCCGTTTGAAAAACAAGCGTTTGCCAATTTGACGGTCTTGGTTTCAAGTGCAGACGCTTCCATGCGAGCGGCAAAATTCCGATTGAAAGCAGCTTTCGTCAAGTGATGGCCGCACGGTTTCGCATTTGTTCATTTTGCCCGGTCGGAAAACAGCCGCGCCACTCCATGCCGGAAACTGGCGGCCCTTGACTGATGGATCGTGCGCTGATGCGTCCCAATGAGCGATTCAAAAGCCGCAGGATCGCCATTCCGGCTTTGCAACCCCCGGATCTTGTCTTCATCCGTGTCGCCCATGCGGATTTCTTTTACCAGGCGGTGAAATAACGAAAGGCGACAACCTTTGAATATTTTTGCGCCCCTGACCGCCGGCCCCAAGAGCCGTATTTAATAGGAACAGCGGGGATTATCCAAAACCCGCCCGCACGCCAAAAAACCGTTTGACAGGCATTCGATATTAATATATCGTTACTTCAATAACGATATATTTAGAGCGATATGGCGGCCCCACGGCCCCGGTCGCCCGGAAAGGACACACATGCAGACAGCAACAACGAATGATGAGCTGGAAACGATGATCGGGGCGGCGGCGCAGGCCCAGCGGACCTATGCCGAGTTCGGCCAGGAACAGGTGGACGAAATCTTCCGGCGCGCGGCCTTTGCGGCCAACGACGCCCGGATTCAACTGGCCCGGCTGGCGGCCTCCGAAACGGGCATGGGCGTGATGGAGGACAAGGTGATTAAAAACCACTTCGCCGCCGAATACATTTACAACAATTACAAAAACACCCGGACCTGCGGCGTCATCGAGCAGGACCTGTCCTTCGGCATCGAAAAAATCGCCGAGCCCATCGGAGTGCTCGCCGGCATCGTGCCCACCACCAACCCGACGGCCACCGCCATTTTCAAGGCGCTGCTGGCGCTGAAAACGCGCAACGCGATCATCTTTTCACCGCATCCGCGAGCCGCGCGCTGCACCGCCGAGGCGGCCCGGGTCATCCACGAGGCCGCCGTGGCCGCCGGCGCGCCGCCGGGTTTGATCGGCTGCATCGGCAAACCCACCGCCGAATTGTCCCAGCGGCTGATGCAGCATCCGCGCGTCAACCTGATCCTGGCCACGGGCGGCCCGGGCATGGTGAAGGCGGCGTATTCCTGCGGCAAACCCGCCATCGGCGTCGGCGCCGGCAACACCCCGGCGGTCATTGACGAACTGGCGGACGTGCGGATGGCGGTCAGCTCCATCCTGATGAGCAAGACGTTCGACAACGGCATGATCTGCGCGTCGGAACAATCGGTCATCGTGGTGCGCGCGCTGTACGAAGCCGTGCGGCAGGAGTTCATCGCCCGGGGCGCGGTGATCCTGACGCCGGAACAACGGGACAAGCTCGGCGCCATTCTGCTGAAGAAGGGCGGCATCAATGCGGACATTGTCGGCCAGCCGGCGGTGAAAATCGCGGCCCTGGCCGGGTTCAAGGTCCCGCCGCTCGCCAAGGTGTTGATTGCCGAGGTGGAAAAAATCGGGACGGAGGAACCGTTCTCCTACGAAAAGCTCTCGCCGGTCCTGGCGTTGTATGCCGCGGAGAGTTTCGCCGTGGCGGTGGAGAAGGCGCGGGCGCTCGTCGAGTTCGGCGGCATCGGGCATACGTCGGTGCTTTATACCGATCCGGCGCGGCGCGACCGCATCGAAACGTTCAGCGCCCGCGTGAAAACCGGCCGCGTGCTGGTGAACATGCCCAGCTCGCACGGCGCCATCGGCGACATTTACAACTTCCGGCTCGAACCGTCCCTGACGCTCGGCTGCGGAAGCTGGGGCGGCAATTCCGTCAGCGAAAACGTCGGCGTGAAACATCTGCTCAACATCAAAACCGTCGCGGAACGGCGTGAAAACATGCTCTGGTTCAACGTGCCGCCCAAGATTTATTTCAAGGCCGGCTCCCTCCCGCTCGCGTTGCGGGACCTCAAGGGCCACCGCCGCGCGTTCATCGTCACCGACAAGCAATTGTTCGACCTGCATTACGCCGACCGGGTGACGCGGGTGCTGGATGAACTCAACATTGACCACGAGGTGTTTTTTGAAGTGGAACCCGACCCGTCGCTGACGACCGTCCGGCGCGGGCTGGCGGTGATGAACTCGTTCAAGCCGGACGTAATCATCGCCATGGGCGGCGGTTCGCCCATGGACGCCGCCAAGATCATGTGGCTGATGTACGAATATCCGGACGTCGAGTTCGAAGGGCTGGCGCTGCGGTTCATGGACATCCGCAAACGCATCTACGAATTCCCCAAGCTGGGACGCAAGGCCATGATGGTGGCCATCCCCACCACATCCGGCACCGGTTCCGAAGTCACGCCCTTCGCCGTCGTCACCGACGATCGCACGGGCGCGAAGTATCCGATTGCCGACTACGAGCTGACGCCGAACATGGCGATCATTGACTCGGAACTGGTCCTGAACATGCCGCCGAAACTGACGGCGCACTCGGGCATTGACGCCCTGACGCACGCCATCGAGGCGATGGTGTCGGTGCTGTCCACGGAGTACACCAACGCGATGGCGCTGGAGTCCATCCGGCTGTTGTTCAAATATCTGCCGGACGCCTACCGCAACGGCGCGGCGGACCCGCGCGCGCGGGAAAAAGTGCATCACGCCGGGACGATGGCCGGCATGGCGTTCGCCAACGCGTTCCTGGGCATCTGCCATTCCATGGCGCACAAGCTCGGCGCGGCGTTTCATCTGCCGCACGGGCTGGCAAACGCGCTCTTGATCAACACCGTCATCCGCTATAATGCTACGGACGTGCCATTCAAACAAACCAGCTTCCCGCAATACACCTATCCGACGGCGAAGGCCCGATACGCGCGCATTGCGGACCATCTGGGACTGGGTGGCAACACGCCCGATGAGAAGGTTGACCGGTTGGTCGCGGAGATCACCAAACTGAAGAAGGCGCTGGGCCTGCCCGGTTCGATCCGGGAGGCGGGAGTTGCCGAGAAGGAATTCCACGCCCAGCTCGACACGCTGGCCGCCAACGCCTTCGACGACCAATGCACGGGCGCGAATCCCCGGTATCCGCTGATACCGGAGATCAAGGACCTGTTCCTGCGTGCCTATGAAGGAAAAGACTGATTCGAAAATTCGCCGCGCCCGGCCATCGTCCGCCAGTTCACGGACGGTGGCCGACGCGGACAGCACGCGCAAGGCCGGCTTGTCCTGCGTCAAACGCCTGCCCTCGTATTTACAACTGCTTCGCGTGTTGCAGGCGGAAGGACGCGAGCATGTTTCCGGCACCGTGCTGGCCAGCGTACACAACCTCGAACCTGTCATCGTCCGCAAGGACCTGGCCATCACCGGCATCATCGGCACTCCGCGCATCGGTTTCCGGGTGAACGAACTCATTGCCGCCATCGAGCGCTTTCTGGGCTGGGACAACCAGACCAAGGCGGTACTGGTGGGCGCGGGCAACCTCGGCGCCGCGCTGCTCGGTTATCGCGGCTTCGACAATTTCGGCCTGCAAATAGTCGCCGCCTTTGACAGCGACCCAAAAAAAATCGGCCAGTGGGTGCATGGCTGCAAGGTGCAATCCGTGGAGCATCTGGCCGGCTTTGTCCGCCGCGGCCACGTCCTGCTGGGCGTGTTGACCGTCCCCGCCGAATTCGCGCAGCCCACCGCCGAACGGATGATCGCCGCCGGCATCCGGGGCATCTGGAATTTTACGCCGGTGAAGCTGCAGGTGCCCGCCGACGTGGTGACCCAGAAAGAGGACCTGGCCGAAGGCCTGGCCGTGCTTTCCCACCGGATGCACCACGTGTCCCGGTCCGCTCCAATCTTTAATCCCGCCGCCGCCGACCGCCTGCCCAAGGCGTGATCACCCAACGGCGTCAGCTTGCTGATGGCCATCAAAATGTCATGCTCCGCGAGGCCGAATAGTTCAGGGTTTGCGCCACTTATCCCGGCCACCAACTGAAGTATCCCGAACACGTTCCACATGTGGCGCTATGCCGGGATTTAACTCCCGCGCTCTCTCAATCGCCTTCGTCTGAGTAGGCTCAACGGCGCTCGCCCTTTCCGCATTCGGCCTTCTGACCGCGTAATCGCCCTCGGGGCGCCTCTCTACATACATCTTTTTATTTGTCATGGTGCCTCCTTAGCACAGGGTGTTAGTGTTGTTTATCGGTTTTAGGTTTGTCTGTCGGGGAATCGTTATTCCGGTTAAACAGTTTTCCAAAAAAGGTTTCTCGGCCCCTTTTTTTGGTTTTCTGCTTCTTATCCCATTTCCAAGCCCACTCCACGCGGTTTTCTGTAATCCAATATCGAGACAAAAAACCACTCACACCCTTCGTAAAGGAGACTTGGTGGCTTAATGGAAAACCAAGAACGTGGTTGGTGCAGGCGATCAAACTTCCTGAAGTTCTAGAAAGTCCGGACTATTCCAAAGTGGCCGTGCTATTGCTACCCTCGGGCTACGCCAAATGATTGTGAATTTTCCCCCCATTCCTTTTCCCAATCATCCAGCGACTGCACGGTGACTTTGGCGTGTTTCGAACAGGCATATGATGCACAGCCTTGGAATTGTGCCCCAACGCCTGGGGACTCAAGCCCACAACTGGCGGTCGAGCGAGCGGTATTGAATCGCCTCGGAAATGTGGTCGCTCAGGATTTTTTCCGAGCCGGCCAGGTCGGCAATCGTCCGCGCCACCTTCAAAATCCGGTCGTAGGCCCGGGCGCTCAGATTCAAATTGGCCATCGCATTCTTGAGCCGTTCCCGGGTCGCCTCCCAGCAATGCCTGAATTCAGCCATTTTGGGCTTTGACATATCATAAAAGATGGCATAATAATCTTGATTAGATATTCGCAAGGTGGATGCGGCGAATTTGTGCCATGAGCATTTTGCCCGTTTTACGAACTTCCGCGCTTGTCGGCGGAACGAGAGGGAAGGGGTTTACCCTGATTGAATTGCTGGTGGTGATTGCCATCATCGCC
This sequence comes from uncultured Verrucomicrobiae bacterium, assembly GCA_963804345.1. Taxonomy (GTDB): domain Bacteria; phylum Verrucomicrobiota; class Verrucomicrobiia; order Limisphaerales; family UBA11358; genus UBA11358. The sequence goes on from CAWDPX010000004.1 coordinate 612,816, forward strand.
ATCCTGGCGGCGATTTTGTTGCCGGCATTGTCCCAGGCAAAAGGGCGGGCGCAGGCCATCCTTTGCCTGAACAATACCAAGCAGCTCACCTTGGGGTGGCAACTCTACGCGGACGATTTCGAAAGCCGGCTGCCGTACAACCTTGGCATGGCCGGGTCATCGTTTCGCACCCCGCTCAACTGGGTCAACAATGTCATGACTTGGGATTTGAGTTCGGACAATACCAACACCGCCACCCTCACCGAGGCGAGTCTCGGCTCTTTTGTCAGTCAGGCGACGGCCATTTACCGTTGTCCGTCCGACCACATCGTCAGCGGAGCCCAAAGCGCCGCCGGCTGGGACGGGCGCATCCGCAGTTATTCAATGAACGCGATGGTTGGCAACGCCGGCGACTTTTCCACCAATGGCTTCAACGTCAACAATCCCGATTACGTCCAATTTTTTAAAATCACGCAAATTCCGCAGCCCACTGAAATTTTTGTGTTTCTCGACGAGCATCCGGACAGCATCAACGACGGCTATTTTCTCGAACGCGACTATTACCCGGAATGGCATGACCTGCCCGCCTCCTATCACAACGGCAGCGCCGCGTTTTCGTTTGCCGATGGACACAGCTCGGTGCATCGCTGGACGCAGTCCACCACCTTCCGTCCGCCTCTGCCGGACGCCGCAAACCTCCCCATCCCCGTCCCTGCCAACGGGAATGGCGACCTCGAGTGGGTTCTCGATCACATGAGCGTGGATCACAACTGACGACCGGCTGTGCTCACAAATACTGCCGCAGGATTTGTTCGTCCCCTTCCGTTCCCAGCACATACAGCTTGTCCCCTTGCGTCCAGGTCACAGTCATGAGTTTGTTGACTTGGACAAACTGGCGTGTCCCCATCGGCGGTGCATTCTTTAACGCGAAACGGTCAATGACGAACAGCCAAAGATCGCTTTGCTGTCCCGGCGGAAGCGGCTTGCCGGTGCGGAAGCAAATCATCGAAACCTTCGCGCCTTGCCAGCTTTCAATGGCGCAACCGGTCACGGCGGTTTTTGCCAGAGGCGCAGGCAGGACGTAATCCGCCGGCGACTGGTTTCGCGCGAAGTACGCCTGGATTTGCGACGGGTTGTTGGTCGCCAGGTCCATCACATAGCCACGCAACGCGACGCCCACCATCCGGCTCCGTAGAATGGCAAACGTATTGTCATTCCTGCGGGGTTGAAGCCAGAACGACGCCAGGGCCACCAGCACCATTACAACCGCTGCCGCCGCCAGGACGGCGGGGCGCCGCCAGAAAAGCCTCTTCTCGTGCGCCGCCTGTTCGGAAATGATTTGTTCCTTCAATCCGGCGGGAGCGGTGATTTTCCGGAACCCGGCCCGCACCGCCTCCTGCCGCGCACAATGCTCCACGAGCCAGCGCGTCAGCTCCGGGTCCTGCCTGGCCAATGCCAGCGCCGCGGCAATTTCCGGGTCGCCCGCATCCGCCGTTCCGGGGCGGTAGAGCAGCAATATGGTTTTGGCTTCGTCGCGGTTCATGATTTTGGTGGCGGCGGTGGGGTGCCGGCGGCATTACCCGTCAACAATTTGTGGAGCCGGTCGAGACCGCGAGTAAGGCGCGATTTGACTGTGCCGAGCGGGACGTCAAGGATTTCAGCAATTTCATTGTAGGAACAGTCCTGCAGGTAAAACAACGCCACGGGCGCCTGATAAATTTCATCCAGGCGCGCCAGCGAATCGAGCAACTGTCCGGCGTCCAGCCGGTTGACGGTGGGTGGCGGCACGACGGGAAGTTCCGCCGCCGCGAATTCCAGTTCGATGTGCGGAAAGCGGGTTTGCCTTCGCCGTGCGCCGAGGAACTCGCGGTGGAGGGTGGTGAACAGCCAGGTTTTCACTTTGGATGCGTCGCGCAACTGGTGGCCTTTGGCCGCCCAAATGCAAAAAGTTTGTTGTGTGAGGTCACAAGCATCCGATTCATCACGGGCGAGGCTGAGGGCGAATTGATACAGCGGCTCGTAATAGCAAGCCACCAGACTTTCAAAGTCCATGCCCTCAGCCATATCGCAACATTCAAGTTAAGAGTCCGCGGAACGTCAATTGTTCCCGCAAAAAATCATCGGGAACAAATGTCACTCTGGACCATCTCATGTCAAATGGGAGTGGAATTTTCACTCAAAACGATTCTGATGGTCAACGCTGGCGTGATCTCACATGCGGCGGCTGTTTGACCGGTCATTAATGAACCAATTCGATAGAACAGATATTATGAATGTAACTCGTTATTTATTCAAAATGGCGCTCCTGAGCGCGGGAGTCGCGGTTTTCGGCTGCTCACTTTCCGGGTTGGCGCGAACCGTCTCCGTCGGGGTTGCCAACGGCAATGCGTTGCAGTTTTTCCCGGCCACAACCAACATTGCCACCGGCGATTCAGTGCTTTGGACCTGGAATTCCACGGGGAGCACCCCGCATTCAACAACCAGTGACACCAACGGACTGTGGGATTCGGGTCTTGGCCCGGCGCCGAAATCTTTCACCAACACGTTTAGCGTTGCCGGCACGTATCCTTATCATTGCACTCAGCACGTCAACTTTGGCATGAGAGGCACGATCACGGTCACCGCGCCGAACTCGCCGCCGACCGTTGCCATCACCAATCCGGCATCCGGCACGGTCTTCGCCGCTCCCGCCAACGTCACGATTCAAGCCTCGGCTTCGGACAGTGACGGCACGGTCACCAACGTGCAATTCCGCGTGGGCGCAAACGTGGTGACCAACAAGGCCACCGCCCCCTTCTTCGGCGTCACCAACAGTCTGGCCGCGGGCAGCTACACCCTTTTCGCCATCGCCTCGGACAACGGTGGTGCCACCGCCACCAACCAGGTTTCGATCAGCGTCGTCACGCCGGTGATGGTGCTGCTCAGTGCGCCGCAGCCGGTGCCGCCCGGAAAATTCAGGTTCACTTACACGGCAAATGGCGGACTGAGCTACATCGTTCAACGAACCACCAACTTGACCGCGCCCAATTGGGCCACCCTCGTCACCAATACGGCGGGAAGCGGCTCGATCAATTTCACGGACCTGAACGCGACCTTCAACCCGGGGTTTTACCGGGTCGGACGCCTGCCGAACCCGTGATTATTCACGAGAAAAAACGCTGGAATCGCGGGTCGGAAAGAGACAATCATGACCATAAAATATGAGGTTGCGGGCGCCATTTGTCAGCATATTGCCATTCGCTTTGTTGATGCTGATTGCGAGCGGTGCGAAATCCGCCGGGTCCCCGCCATTATCCGGCGGGGAGGCGACGAACCCGCAGTCGTTCATGGCAAAAGGAACGGTGATGGAACTCAAGCCGGACGCCCGGACGGTGGTCATCCGGCACGAAGCCATTTCCAATTACATGGCGGCCATGACCATGCCGTTCAAGGTGAAAGACCCGGAAGAACTGGCTGGTTTGCGCCGGGGCGATGAAATTTCATTCCGGCTTCGGGTCACAGGATCGGAAAGCTGGGTGGAACACATTGCCAAAGTCGGAACAGTTTCGTTGCCGCCCGCTCCAAGTCCGGCCAGTTCACCAGCCGTCCAGCCAAATCATTCGTTGCTGGATTACAAGTTCACCAACGAAATGGGCCAGGCGGTAAGCTTGAACGATTTTCGCGGGCAGGCGCTGGCCATCACCTTTTTTTACACCCGCTGCCCCATCCCCGAATATTGCCCGCGCCTCTCGAAAAATTTCCAGGAAGCACAGCAAAAACTTGAATCGCTGCCCGGGGCCCCCGCCAACTGGCATCTGCTTTCCATCTCCTTCGACACGGAATTCGACTCGCCGCAATTGTTGAAAGCCTACGGCAATAGTTATCAATACGACCCGAACCACTGGAGTTTTCTCACCGGGCCGGCAGACAGGATTGGCGAGCTCGCCCGGCAATCCGGCCTCAGCTATCAATACGATGCCGGCGCTTTCAACCACGATTTCCGCACGCTCATCATTGACGCTGCCGGCCATTTGCAGATGGTTTTCCCAACGAGCGGGGACCTTTCCGACCAGATTGTCGCCGAAATCATCAAGGCCGCCGCCGCAACCAACGCGCCGGGCGCCGCCGGCCATCAAAACCATTGAAGCGGAAACGGACATGGATTGCAGTAATGGCTTTGAGCGCGGGCAGCGGCGCGGTGTTTTTTTTAAATTCGTGCTCCACCATGCCGGTGGCGGAGGTCGCGCCGCTTGAAATTCCCGGCGCGCACTTCGTGGGCAATCAGGTCTGCTTCGAGTGCCACACCAACATCACCCGCAAATTCGAAGCCAGTCCGCACGCCCATCTGTACCTGGAAAACGCCGGCCTGAAGGACGGCACCGGCTGTGAATCCTGCCATGGTCCGGGCAGCAAACACGTTGAGGCCGGCGGCGGCATCGGCAGATTCATCATCAACCCGGGCCAGACCCCGGAAGCCTGCTTTCGCTGCCACCTCAAGACGCACGCGGAATTTCAATTGCCCGCGCATCATCCCGTCGTCGAGGGTCACATGAACTGTGTCCAATGCCACGACCCGCATGGCGAAGACATCCTCAAGCCGGAAGGGGGACTGGCCATGGCGCAGCTCAACGAGGCCTGCGCCCAATGCCACCGCGAGCAGACGCGGCCGTTTGTCTTCGAACACCCCGCCCTGCGCGAAGGCTGCACGGCCTGCCACAATCCGCACGGCTCGATCAACCGCATGATGCTCAACCAGGCCGACAACAACCTTTGCTTTCGCTGCCATTCGCAGGTGCGGGGTCCCGGCGTGCCGTCCGGTGAGATTTTCATCGGCAAGTCTCCACATTCCACCTACCTGCAAATCGGCACCTGCTGGTCCGCCGGCTGCCATACCGCTATCCACGGTTCCGACGTCAACCCGATCTTTCTGTATTAAAATATCCGTCCAAAACCAACGTGAACCCGGGAGCCAACAGACGAATTTGCGGGAAAAGCTTCGTTGCGGCATTTGCTTTGGCGGCCACATCCGCCGCTTCCGCCGCCGAAACCAATTCCGTCAGCCCCGCATCCGACACGAATTCAATCCTTTTCGACCGCGACGTGCGGCCCATCTTCGAGCAAAATTGCTTTCGCTGTCACGGCCCGGAAAAGCCGAAGAGCGGTTTCCACCTCGACAACCGTGCCGACGCCCTCAAGGGCGGCGACGACAACAAAAACGACATCGTTCCCGGCCGGAGCGGCCAGAGCAAACTGATCGCCTACGTGGCCGGGCTGGACAAGGACATCCAGATGCCGCCGCCCGACCATGGGCCGGCGCTCACCGCCGCGCAGGTCGGCACGTTGCGGACCTGGATTGACCAGGGCGCGGATTGGGGAACGAATTCCGCGCCGTCGGCGGTTGTTTTTTCCATCGAGCCGGTCTCGGGCTGGATTGGGGTCTCGGGTGACAACAAGAAATTCCGCGAACTCGAAGGCGTTCAGGAGGGTTGGAGCGGCGGCGCGAACCATTTTTCATTCAGCGAACATATTGCCCCGGACGAAAAACTCACCATTGAAGGCCACGCCTTGGTGCCGGAGCAGGATTTCAAGGTGACGGTCGCGCTGGACAAAAAGGATTCCGGCTTCGTGCATTCCGGCTTTGAGGAATGGCGGCGGTATTACGACGACACCGGCGGATATTACCCGCTGTTCACGCCGCCCAGCTTTTCCCTGGACCAGAACCCGCATCTGGACATCGGCCGTGCCTGGATTGATTTTGGACTGGCGCTGCCCGATTCGCCGCAATTGGTCTTCGGATATGAATACCAGTTCCGGCAGGGCGAAAAATCCACGCTGGTCTGGGGAACGGTCAATCAGACGATCAACCAACAATTCGTGTCCAAAAACATCTACCCCAATATCGAGAACGTGGACGAACACACTCACATCTTCAAAGTGGATCTCACCCGCGAGTGGGACGACTGGCGCTTTGAAGACCGGGTCCGGGCCGAGTTTTACAAACTCTCCGACCAGCGCAACGACGTGATCAGTTATACCACCGGCCCCAACCCGGACCTGATTCAACGCGTGAACCAGGGCGTCCAGTACTCGCAGGGCGCGAACACCTTCCGGGTTCAAAAACAAATCTTTGATTGGTGGCAGGCTTCCCTCGGCAGCCTGGTTTCCGTCTATAACGGCACGTCGTCCTTCAACGAAAACACCACGGATGGATCCGGGGTGACGACTTCGGGTTACGCCTGGCAGGCGCAGGACATCACGCTGCAACGCAACTCGTACATTGTCAGCGGATCCAGCCTGTTTCTGCCCGCAAAGGGATTGAGCGTTTCCGTCTCCGCCCAGGGCGAGTGGACCCATGAGAACGGTTTCGGCAATGTGAACCTGGCATTTTACGATTCCACCGTGCCCGGCTATGCTCCAGTTCCCGGCACCGAGAACGCGAATCTGGACCGGACCGTCAGCTCGGAAAATCTCGACATCCGGTACAACCGCCTGCCGCGGACGGTGCTGTTTGCCGAGGGACGCCTGCGCCAGGAAAGTGTCGGACAATCGGCCGATCAAAACACCGGCGGCGTGTCTCCGTACGATTTTCAGCAACAGACGGACGCGATGAATTATTTCTACGACACCCGCGCGGGTTTCACTTCATCGCCCCGGCCCTGGATTGAATGGGGCGGACATTACCGGTATTGCGACAGCAACACCGGCTACAACCATCTGGTGGATACCTCCCCCTTCGGCGGCATGGGTTATCCCGCCTTCATCAACCACCGGGACATCACCACGGATGAAATCGAAGGGCGGCTCGTGCTGCGCCCCGTCTATTGGCTGAACGCCCGGCTGACCTGGCAATGGATCGAATCGGATTTTTCCACGGCCACCGAGCCGGTTCCCTTCGGGATTTCTCCGGGCGGAAACATTTCGGACGGCAGCACCCTGGCCAATAATCTTGGGCTGAACCTGACCTTTACTCCGGGACAACGATTCTATTGCTCCAGCTCGTTCACCTACGGCTATTCACGCACCACCACCGCCGCCGACCAGAATTCCGCCGTGGTGCCGTATCGCGGAGACACCTACACCGTCGGCGCCAGCGCCGGCTATGCCTTGAATGCCAAAACCCATTTGGACACCACCTACGCCTTTTCGCAGGCCGGTTACGGACAAAACAACACCGTGGGATTGCCGCTCGGCATCAATTTCACCCATCACGACCTGCTCGTCGGCCTGACCCGCCAGTTCAGCAACCGGCTTTCCGGCGCCTTGCGCTACGGTTTTTCCCAATACTCGCAGCCGAGCAATGGCAACGTGAACAATTTCACCGCGAACGGAATTTTTGCCTCCATTAATTACAAATGGCCGTGAGCGTCCGCCCAGTTTTACCTTAACCCGGCCCGGCCTTGGCACGTCAAGGCACAGCCGCGCCGGAATGGCTGAAAGGCAATGAATTTGCGGCAGTTTTTTCGGGAACATTTTCAGCAGGCGTTCCTCTCACCTTTCGTAAAAGGAGTCTGTTTCAAACAAAAACAAAAGGAGAATATGTTATGATTAAATCGCATCTGAAGGAGTCGGCCGGGTTTTCTTTCCGCGCCGCTCTCACCGCCATCGGCATTCTGGCCTTGGCCGGCACGGCTTCGGCAAACGACATGAAGCTGAGCCGCCACTTCAACCAGCCCGGAAACATCCTGATCGCCGACCAGTTCAACAACCGCGTCATCGAGACGGATCCCGCCGGCAATATCATTTGGTCGTTCGGACTCGGGCCGAACGACTTTTCGGCCAGATCCATCATCGGCGTCAACGACGCCCAGCGCGTCGGGGAATTCACCCTGATGGCCGGCACCGGCACACCCGCAGGCGTGATTCCGCAGGCCCCCGACGGCGTTCCGGACGACCGCGTTATCCTGGTGGACCGCAAAGGCAAAATCGTCTGGCAGTATGGCCAGTTCGGACAAGCTGGTTCGGGCCCCAACCTGCTGGACACGCCGGTGCAATGCACGTGGCTCCCGGACGCCCATGTCCTCATCACCGACCAGGCCAACAACCGGATTATAGAAGTGAACCTCAAGAAGCAAATTGTCTGGCAGTATCCGGGTTCCAACACCAACGATGCGGATCAGCTCAATGGCCCGAACTCCGCCGAACTGCTCGAAAATGGCCACATCCTGATCGCCGACCAGGGCAACAACCGGGCAATTGAAGTCACGCGCGGCGATCAAATCGTCGAGACGTTCTCCGCCGGCGGCACGGCCAATACCGTCGCGTTCGCCAGCCGCCTCAAAAACGGCGACACACTGTTGACCGATGCCGGCAACTCCCGCGTCGTCGAAGTGGACGCCGGCGACAACGTGGTCTGGCAATACATCACGGACTCCGACCCGCTCAGCGTGCCGGCGCCCCTGCCGACCCGGGCCATCCGGCTGCACAACGGCGACACGTTGATCAGCGACCAGTTCAACAACCGCGTCATCCGGGTCAACATGGACGGGGGAATCGTCGCCAGTTACGGACTTCCGCTGGCGGGTGGGCCGATGGACCCGTTCCCGTTTGGGAACAACGCCGGCTACGACCTCCACACCACGCAGAACGGATTGTATTCACCCTACGATGCGAAAGTGGTCGGGGACTACACCGGGTTGACGCCGCCGTTTGACTGCGACAAATAGGGCGGCAATGAACCGATGGTTTTTTGGACAAACACCATTCTGCTCTCTCAACTCACGGGAGAGCAGAATGGCTAACCCGCTGTATTAACGAAGTTCACGACCACAATTGCCGGTCGAGGGAACGGTATTGAATCGCCTCCGAAATGTGGTCGGCGGTGATTTTCTCGCTCCCGGCCAGGTCGGCAATCGTCCGCGCCACCTTCAAAATCCGGTCGTAGGCCCGGGCGCTCAAATTCAAATCGGCCATCGCGTTTTTCAGCAACTCCTTGGTCGCCTCGTCCAGCGCGCAGAAATCCTTGAGCTCCTTCGGGCCCATCAGGGCGTTGCAGGTGATTTTCCGCTTGTGCGCGAATCGCGCCTGCTGGCGTTTTCGCGCCTGGACGACGCGCTCGCGGATTTGCGCGGAGGTCTCGCCCGTCCGATCGCCGGCAATCTCCCGGAATTTCACCTGCGGCACCTCGACGTGCAAATCAATCCGGTCGAGCAGCGGCCCGGATATCCGGCCCAGATAATTCTGGATTTCCCGCGGTGAACTTTTCGATTCGCCGGGCACTTTTCCGTCCGGCGTCGGGTTCATCGCCGCGACGAGCATGAATTGCGCCGGAAAGGTCATCGTGCCCGCCGCGCGCGAAATGGTCACGCGCCCGTCTTCCAGCGGCTGGCGCATGGTCTCCAGCACGCTGCGCTTGAACTCCGGCAGTTCGTCCAGAAAAAGCACGCCATTGTGCGCCAGCGAAATTTCGCCCGGTGTCGGATTGATGTTGCCGCCGAGCAAACCGGCGTCGCTCGCCGTGTGATGCGGCGTGCGAAAAGGCCGGCGCGTCACCAGCGCCTGGCCCGGCCCCAGCAACCCGACGATGCTGTGAATCTTCGTCGTCTCCAGCGCCTCGTCCAAAGTCAGCGGCGGCAGAATCGTCGGCAGCCGCTTGGCGAGCATGGATTTGCCGGTGCCGGGCGGGCCGATGAGCAATGCGTTGTGTCCGCCGGCGGCGGCGATTTCCAGGGCGCGCTTTACATTTTCCTGGCCTTTGACCTCGGCGAAGTCCAGGTCGTCGTCGTGTGCCTGATCGAAGATTTTGGCAATGTCCACCTTGGCCGGCGCGATTTTGATTTCGCCTTCGAGAAAGCTGGCGGCCTCGCGTAAATTTTGCACCGGAATGACCTGCAAACCTTCGACGACAGCAGCCTCGGCGGCATTTTCCGCCGGAACGAGCACGCCGATCTTGCCGTCCGCGCGGGCGCGCAGGGCGACGGGCAAAACACCCTTGCACGGACGCACCGCGCCGGTCAGCGCGAGCTCGCCCACGATAATGAAATTGTCGAGCTGGTCGGTCTCGATTTGTTCGCTGGCAGCCAGCATGCCGACGGCGATGGGGAGGTCGAAGCTCGGTCCCTCCTTTTTCACGTCGGCGGGCGCGAGGTTGATGGTCGTGCGCCCCATCGGAAATTTGAACCCGGAATTGGTGAGCGCGGTGGAGACGCGGTCGCGCGATTCCTTCACCGCGGCGTCCGGCAGGCCGACGATGACGACGAGGGTGTCGCCATAACCGGCATTGACCTCGACTTCAACCGGAAAAGCTTCGATCCCGTTGAGCGCTGCGGAGCAGACCCTTGAAAGCATGGACCGAAGTTAACAATAAAGGGGAATCCATGGCAAAGGGAGAAATACGTTACAGCCAGACCGCGCCAGACCGGCTGAACGCGAAGCCATCCGGGAGAGGCGCGTTGACAGCAACTTTAGGGGCGGACATCATCCGCCGATGTCGCGCATGTCGATCAAGCCGGAGACAAAAATCTTTCTCGCGATGTTTCTCGTCGGTTTCTTGTTTGTGGCGTACACGCAGCGCGCCTGGGAAGATTATTGGATCACGTTTCGCGCCAGCCGCAACCTTGCGACCGGCCAGGGTCTGGTATTCACCCCGGGCGAGCGCGTCCATAGTTTCACCTCGCCGCTGGGGGTGCTGTTGCCGGCGGGCTTGAGCTGGCTGACCGGGAATGGCCCGGAGGAACTGGTGTTATGGCTGTTCCGGATCGTGAGCCTGGCGGCGCTGGCGGCGGGCGTGGCCGTGCTGTTTTCCATCCTGAAACACCTGATACAGAGGCCGGTGGCCATCGGGTTGACTCTGGTGCTGGTGGCGCTGGATGCCAAGACGCTGGATTTTGCCACCAATGGGATGGAGACGGGCCTGCTGATTTTCTTTCTGTCGCTGACCTTGCACGGGTTCTTTTTATCCGGGCCGAAACAAACCCTGCGGATCGGCCTGGGCTGGGCCGGGCTGATGTGGACGCGGCCGGACAGTTGCGTTTACATCGCGTCGCTGGGCATCGGCGCATGGCTGTTTTTGCGGCGCGGGCCGGCGGGTTCCCCGGCGGAAAACTGGCGGGCAAAATTGTTGCGGGCCGGATTGATTTGCGCGGCGCTATACCTGTCGTGGTTTTTGTGGGCGTGGTCGTATTACGGATCGCCCGTGCCGCATACCATCGTGGCCAAAGACACCAACCTGCCGCCGATTGCCATCGCTGCGCTGGCGGGAAACTTCCTGTCGTTTCCATTCCGGAGTTTCTTAAACGCGGGCGCCAGCATCTGGTGGACTTTCATGCCGTCTTATTCCGTGTTGCAAACCTGGTATTATCTGCCAACCGCAGTCTGTGCGCTGGCATCATGGGTGGTCGCTTTGGCGTGGCTGTGCCCGTTATGCCGGCCTTCCGCGCGCATGCTGTCATTCAGCGTTTATGTGGGGCATTATTTTTTGAGCGACGTGGTGCGGAATTATTATCCCTGGTATCTGCCGGCGGTCGCGTTTTTGGGTTACCTCACGCTGGGGTTGATCTTTGACCAGTTGCTCGGTTTCGCGAAAAGGCTTCCGCAATTGAACTGGGATCGCGGCTGGTTGCGTCACTCGACGGCGGTTCTGCACGGCGTCGCGATGGTATTCGTCGCCAGCGAGCTGGGGTTGACGGTATGTGTCGCCCGCCAGGCGCAATTGCAGCAGCGGCTGATTGAAGACGGCGTCCGCCGGCCCATCGGCCTCTGGCTGCGCGCGCATGCCGCGTCGCCGCAGGACACGGTGATGCTCGAGCCGCTGGGCTATATTGGTTATTTTTCCGGCCTGAAAATGCTGGATTACCCCGGCCTCAGCTCGAAGGAAATGGTGGCTGTCCGCCGCCGCCTCGGCCCGCAAAGGGAGAAAGAAGCCTACCTTGAACTAAAGCCCGACTGGCTGGTGTTGCGCCCGGATGAAGTCGCCGGCAAATGGTTCATCGACTCCTCGCGGTTGACGGAGTTTTACGACCTGGTGACGGTCATGGACGCCAGCGACCAAATCAACGCCGTCCGCTGGCTGCCGGGAAGGAACTTTCTCCAGGCGGATGAAAAATACCTCATCTTCCACCGCAAGATGGTTGAGCAACCGAAACCTGCGACCTGATCATTCCACCACGGGGAACGGCGGCGGAGTTGTCGCAAACCCTTTGGTGAGCATGAGATTGCCGGGGCCCGGCGGAACAGAACCTCGCTAACAAGGGAAAGTTATGAGCAAGACTTGACCAAAGCGCAATGAGGAATTGCGCAACCTGCCGCCCGGATATCCGGCCAGCTCGAATTTGATTGCGTTATCACCCATTTGCGACCAGCGGCCATTTTTTGGTGCGCCAAGCGACAAAAAAAGACGAAAGAATTTTATTGACGCTATGGATTAAAGATGTAATCTTTTGTTGATTACAAAAGTAATCTTAGGAATCGCGTTATGAAAAAAATGCCTCGCATCTCGGAAACTGAGTGGGAAGTCATGAAAGTGGTCTGGTCCCAGGCCCCTTGCCCCGCCGGTGAAATCATCGAGGCCTTGAGGCAAACCGACGCCTCGTGGCATCCCCGCACCGCCAAGGCCTTTCTCAACCGGCTGGTCAAAAAGAAAGTTCTGGGTTTCAGCAAGGAAGGACGCGCCTATGTGTACCGCCCGCTGATCCGGCGGGAGGAGTGTATCGACGCCGCCAGCGAGTCGTTTTTGGGTCGGGTGTTCGGCGGGTCGCTGAAACCCATGCTCGCTCACTTTGTTCAGCGGGAGAAACTATCGCCTGATGAAATTCGCGAGTTGCGGCGTCTGCTCAAGAACCCCGATTAACCCGATTTATATGCAAGAAATTTTTTTACATCTTCCAGTCCTGCTGAAAACATCAGGGGAAGCTTCCGTTCTTATTTTGCTGGTGCTGGCGGCGCAATGGCTTTGCGGGCCGCGTCTGAAACCGCGCTGGCGTTACGCCCTGTGGTTGCTCGTGCTGCTGCGCCTGGCTTTGCCGTGGACAGTTCCTTCTCCGGCCAGCCTTTTCAATGTATTGAAAATCCCCGCCGCCGCGCCGCAGGTGCGGGCAGAACCACCCCCGGTCGAAACGAAAAATGTCCCGATTGCGGATGCTCCAAGGGTTGCCACCGTGGCGCCTTCGCCGGGCATAAACTGGCTTGCGTGGCTGTGGGCAACCGGCGCTCTGCTCCTGACCAGTTGCGCCGTTATCAGCCAACACAAATTCCGCCGCCGCGTGAGGCGGCTGCGTCCGTTGACCGACGGGTCGCCGCTCAGTTTGCTCGAGGATTGCAAGGCGCTTTTGGGCGTCAGCACCCCGGTGTCACTGATCGAGACGGAGGCCATCAACAGCCCGACCTTGTTCGGCTTTGTGCGGCCGCGTTTGCTTCTGCCCACGGGGCTGGTGTCCACTTTCACCCGCGAAGAACTCCGCCATGTTTTCCTGCATGAATTGGCGCACATCAAGCGCCACGACATTCTGACCGGCTGGGTGGCGTTGGGATTGCAGATCGTTCACTGGTTCAACCCGCTGGTCTGGCTGGCCTTTTACCGCCTGCGCGCAGACCGGGAACTGGCGTGCGATGCACTGGCGCTGTCCTATGCGCGGACGGGCGAGAACGAATCTTACGGCCTGACGATCGTAAAGCTTCTGGAAGGATTTGGTCAACCGATCTGGAGACCGGGCCTGGCCGGAATTCTGGAGAACAAACAGCAAATGAAAGAAAGGATAAGTATGATTGCAAAATTCCACAAAACCGACCGCGGACTGGCGCTGGCCGTTTTGCTTTTGGCTGCTCTGGCGCTGGTCACCTTGACGGATGCGCAGAATCAGACGCAGCCCCAGCCGGCCAAAATCGGCGAGCTAGACACCTCCACAGGTGTGTGGACGCTAAGGGGTGAACATGCGCAATCCGACACGAACAAGCATCAGGTGACTTACTTTGGCCACGTCCGCGTGGACGGTCCGCAAATGAAACTCGCTAGTGAACGGCTGACGGTGGACCTGCCGCCCTCTGGCAAGGGGGTAAATCGCATCACGGCCGAAACGAATGTGGTGATTGACAGCGGAACCAATCACATCACTTGCGACCGGGCGGTTTTTGCCTTTACCGTGCAGAACGGCATGACCAACGTAACCATGACGGTCACCGGCCCCACGAAGATCACCGGCCATCTTGATGCCTCGCAGGATGTGTGGGCGGTAAGGTTTGAGCCAACCGGTGATTTCTCGCCGAGGACTCCGGGAGAGTTTTTGGCGAGGATCCATGTGTATTCAGGCCAGGACGGCGAGATCGGCTACTTCAGGACCAAAAAGCAAGGTGACAAATTAGTAGGCTCGTTTCTGGCCTATGATCCCGATCAGCTCAAGGCGGCTCTTGCCGCGTTGCCGGGCATCAAGGTCACTTTTGTTGATAAGTTAACGCAGGAAGAACTTATCGAATACGAAAAGTCACCGCAGGAGTCCCTAACGGCTACAGACGGCGACAATTGGAACTTGCAGGAAAAATTGAAAATGGCCGAGGCCGGCGACCAGTTCGCGCCGTATGAACTGTGGGACGCTTACTACCGCGGCAAACATGGAATTCAACCCGACCCGGTCCAGGCGGACAAATGGCTCAAGCAGTTTGTCCAGGATGTGTGGGTGGTCCGATTTGAACCGGTGGACGGGTTCGCTCCCACCGGTTCGGGAGAGTTTCTGGCGAGAATCAACCAGCATTTTCCGCCTCGTTCCGGCAAACCCGGAATCATGGTGTCCGGCTTCTTCCGAACCACGCAGCAAGGCGACAAACTGGTTGGTGCCTTCCTCAGTGGTGATCCGGATGAACTCAAGGCCGGCCTGGCCAACGTCCCCGGCGTGAAAGTTGTCTCCAGCGAACGGATCACCCCGGAACAATTCATCAAATATGAACAATCCCCGCAGGAGTCCTTGAAGTCGCCATAAGGCGGCGCGGCGACGTGGCCGTTTCAAGTCGAACCGGCCGCTGACTGTTTTGTTCGAGGTTTTTGAACCTGATGGCTCACGGTGGCGGGATGATTTCGAAGGGGATGGCTGGCAAGGCGCCCAGCGGCATCCGCTGGTTGTTGTTTCCCTTTGGTTTGGCCGCGTTGGTTTCCGCCGGGCGCGGCACGGAGCCGTTGATGATCAGGTTTCCCTTGAGGCCGGGTTTGACCTTGTCGGCATCCGTTTGCAACACAATCTCCACGCCGTCGCGGACCGGTGATACTTTCTGGATTGAGATCCCTTCCGGCGGATTGCTCAACTCGAACTGCGCCCGCTCCGCAATCCGCGGCCCGGGCAGGCCAACTTCAATCCGCGCGGTCGCGCCGGGAGGGATTCGCACCGGACTTCCACTGAGAATGGTCATCGTCGCCCGCGGCGGTGGGCGTTTCAACACGGCAACCTCCAGTTCCCTGGCCGGAACCAGATGACGATAGGCAAACGCCTGCATCATGTCCTCGGCGGGCACGGCCTTTCGCACCTGCACTTGTCCTTGAATCATCGCGCTGCCTTGCAAGCTCAGGCTGACGGGTTCGGCCAGTTCTGTCGGCGGGGCGGTCAACGTAACCTGCACCTGCTTCTGGCCGGCCGGTATGGAGCCGCCGGTCAATTTGAACCCCGCTGGCGCGTTGTCCAAAACCAGGGTGATCTGGTTGGTAAACCCGTCCTTGCGCAGGGCATAAACGGTGAGCGGAACGCTCCCGCCGGCGCGGACGTTGAGGCTGGATGGCACAACCCGCAGCGCGAAATCAGGCTGCGGCGGACTGAGACGCAGCCGGTAGCTGTATTCCGGGCCGCCCTTTTGCTGGGCGTCGCCGAGCCAGAGATAATAGGTTCCATTCGTCGGCAGGACCGTGCTGAAATAGGAATCGGCGTGGTGCGTGTTCAGCCCCGAGCCTTTGTCCTCGTAATCGTCATTGAATGCCAGTTGTTTGCCGGCGGCATCGGTCAGCTTGATCACCGAATCCAGCGGTGAATCGAGCCGGCGCGCATCCACATCCGCCACCACCGGGTCGCCGGTCTTGCCCTCAAACCGGAACACGTCCCAGGCGCCGGGATGGTCAATGCGCCCGTTGACGACGACGGGCAGCGTGACGGCCTGGGCGGTTTCCGGTGAACCATTCGGTTCCTGCTCCA
This sequence comes from uncultured Verrucomicrobiae bacterium, assembly GCA_963804345.1. Lineage (GTDB taxonomy): Bacteria > Verrucomicrobiota > Verrucomicrobiia > Limisphaerales > UBA11358 > UBA11358. The sequence continues at coordinate 628,871 of CAWDPX010000004.1, forward strand.
GACATTCCGGCAGCGTGTCCACGGCAAACGGAACGGTGTTGAAAAATTGTCCAGTCAGCGAAGTGGTTCCGGCTTCGACATTCTCGCGCTCCAGCGATGTCTCCGGCAGGTTCCAGCCGGTCAGCGCGATGGAAGTTTTTTCGCCCGCCCTGCCGCCCAGCGGAAAAATGCCGGTGACGAACGGCAATTCGCCGATGGTCATGCGATAAACAAAATCCTCGCGCCCGCGGTAAAGCGAATCATGAATTTCAACGGTGTAGGTGCCGTTGGACGGCACTTCGAAATGGATGACCGGGTCGGGCTTGAAACGGAAACGCTCCTCGCTGGCCAGCGTTTTGCCCTTGGAATCGTAAATCGTCAGCACGGCCTCGAACCAGCCCGGCACGGCGTCGGCCAGATACGGGATGAGCTGCCGCGCCTCGACGGCCAGGACGAGTTGCTGGCCCTGCCGCGCCCAAAAATGATAACGGTCCGCGCCGCCGGGCGGAATCTGGCCGTTGAGGGTGACGGGCAGTGTCACGGTCATTTCGGTGGGTGGCGGCATCGCGGGATCCATGCTGCCGCGATCCTTGGGCAGGGCTTTCCAATCCGGCTTGGTGGTTTCCGGAAGCAGCCCCACGCAAAACTTCACTGGATTGGACAATCCGCCCAAAGCCCGCACGCGAATTTCATGGTCGCCGGGCACAACGTTGGTGGCCAGGGTGAGTTGCAACGTCATGAATTCGCTGATGGCCGGGTTGGCGGGCTGCCGTCCGAACTGCATGAGCAGGCGCTTGATTTGTTCCAGCCTGGCCAGGTCCGTCTCGGTGAGCCGCTCGCCGCCTTTCCGTTTATCCTGAAACTTGTTCAACTCCTCCTTCAACGCCTGCTGTTCCATGGGTTTGAGCGGGCGGTTGTAAGCGACGACTTTTGCGCGCGCCAAATCGCCATCCATGACCACGGCAAAATTGGTGATGCCGGAAGGAAATTGCCCGCCAATCACCATCTGAAACGTCGCGCCCTGCCGTCCGCCGGCGGGATAAACATAGCCGACGTGCGGGGCGTTCTGAGCCTGTACGGCGAACGCAATGGTTAGAGCGGCGGCGAGGAGCGCGGACTTCAGTCCGCTTCGGCGCGCAATTGCCAGACGACCGTTGAAGCGGAATAAATTCCGCGCTCCGGAAGCAAAGTGCGTCGCGAGGTTCATGGGCCAGATTTCTCTCACATGATTTCCTTCAGCAGTCCGCCGGACTTCACGCCGTCCGCCACCGTGGGCAGGACGCGCAGGTCGAGTCCCTCCGGGTTCGGCAGCTTCGCGTTCCCGTCAATGCCGAGCAGTTCGTACATGCTGCCGATGAGGTCCGCCGGATACACTGGACGTTCCTTGACCTCCTCGCCTTTCGCGTCCGACGCGCCGACCACGTGGCCGCCTTTGAATCCGCCCCCGGCCACCAGGGCGGAAAAAACCTTTCCCCAATGTCCGCGCCCGCCGTTCCATGGCTCCTCCCACTGGACCTTCGGCGTGCGGCCAAATTCGCCGCAACACCAGATGATGGTGCTGTCGAGCAGTTTGCGGTCGGACAAATCCTGGAGCAAGGTCGCCAGTCCCTTGTCCAGTTCCGGCAACTTGCGGCGCATCTCCTGGAAATGCTGTTTGTGCGTGTCCCAGCCATTGTAGTTGATGGTCACGTAGGGAACGCCCTTCTCCACCAGCCGCCGTGCCGCCAGACAGGATTGCCCGAACGTGTTCTTGCCGTATTGCGTCCGCAGTTCGTCCTTCTCCTGCGACAAGTCAAAAACCTTTCCCGCGTCCCCCAAAATCAAGTCATACGCCTGTTGCTCGGCCTGGTCGGATGCCGCCAGTTGCGCGTCGCCCGGCATGACGTGCTCCAGTGCGTTCAATTTTTGAAGCAGCTCGCGCCGGTCCTTCTGCCGCTGTTCGGAAATGCCCGGAGCGACGACGCCCTCCACTGCAAATGGCGTTTTGGCCGGATCGCCGCCCGTGGCAAACGGTTTGTAACGCGACCCCAAAAAGCCCGCCTCGGAAAACCGCCCCTGCGGCTCGGTCAACACGATGTAAGGCGGGATCAACCCCCGGTATCCGGCGCCATAACCTTTGAACAACGACACCACCGCGCCGATGCAGGGAAAGGACTCTCGTCCGCCGGCCGGCCGGCCGGTCTGGACCATGTACGACGCGGTTTCGTGGGCATTGCTGCCGTGGGTCATGCTGCGGATGAGGGAATACTTGTCCGCCTGTTTCGCCAGCAAAGGCAGCAACTCGCAGATTTTGATCCCGGGTACGTTGGTTTCGATGGGTGTTTTGAACGGCCCGCAATAATCATTCCCCGCCTCCGGTTTGGGATCGAACGTGTCCAGGTGACACGCGCCGCCCCAGAGCCAGATTTGGATGACCGCTTTGGCCTTGGCCGGCGGTGGCCCGGCGGCAAAGGCTGGGAAATCCAACCCGCTGGCCAGCCACAATCCCGCCGCGCCCAGCAGTCCGCGGCGCATCGCCTCGCGTCGGGAGATGCCGGCTAAATTGTGTTTCGTTTTCACATCTTTACTCTTCGCCGCTTTCAGTGCCGGTAAAGGAATTCCGTGCTGTTGATCAAAGCCCACGCGACGTCCAGCGCCGCCGCCCGGTTGTCCGTACCGTCGGTCGGAAAGTGTCCCGCCGCAATCTGGAGTTCGTTCTCCGTCGGAAAACGCGAGAGAATCGCCAGGTAAAATCCCGTGACCACGTCGCGCGGGTTGTCGCGAGTCTTGAGCAGGTACTTGAACTTCTCGCTTTGCTCGATCTTGCGCTGGATGTGGCTCGAGTTCAGCAGGTGCAGCCGCTGGCCGGCCGTGGGAAGATTGTTGCGCTCCGATTCCAAACCGGTATCCCGCGGCGGACGACCGAACATTTCCAGGAAGGAACTGGTGATGCTTCCGTCCGGCAGCGCAATCGAGCGCTCCTTTTCCGGAATGAACGTGAACGGCTCCGGAATGGAGCTGGAATATTTCTCCGTCGTGCCGGTGATCTCGCACAAGGCGTCCGACAGCACCTCCGCATCGAGCTGGCGCACGGGATAAAAAGCGAAATTGGCCGCCGCCTCCGGTTTGGTGCTCCGGGGAATGGACGACAACTGGTAGGTCTGCGAGTTCAGGATCAGCCGGTAGAGCTGTTTCAAATCGTAATGCGACGCGACGAATTCCTTTTCCAGGCACGCCAGCAATTCGGGATTGACCGGCGGATTGTCGGGCCGGATGTCGTCCGGCTCCTGGATGATGCCGCGTCCGAGCAGCCAGAACCAGGCGCGGTTCACGATGTTGCGCGCGAACCAGGGATTCTTCGGGTCCAGCAGCCAGCCGGCGAACATCTCGCGCGGGTCGCGGTCGGATGTAAGCTTGACCGTCGTGCCGTCAGGAAACGTCGCCGTGGTTTGCGTATTCGTCGAGGCGGGATTCCAGTACACGATTTCCTCCTTCCATTCCGCCGTGGTCTTGATGCTGACCTGCGAGAAAAACGCCGCCATGCCGGCCAGTTGATTCGTCGGCCATTTGTCGGCGCGTTCGCCCATGAACGTCAGCGCCACCGCTTGCGCGATGCCTTTCGGGTCGCGGTTCTGCATGGCGCGATAAAAGTTGGCCTGGCCGACCTCAAAATTGCTGCCGCTGGCCGTGAGCAGGTCGCGCACGAACTGGTCGTAGGGCTGGTTCGCCGCGATGGCGCTCCGGATCCAGTGGTAATAGGACTGCGCCGCATTGGGCCACAAATCAATGGGGAACTCCGCCTTCACCCGCAGCAGGTCGCTCCACTTCATCGCCCAGTAATCCGCAAATTCATCGCGCGCCAGAAGCTGGTCAATGAGTTTGGCGCGCTTGTTAGGGTCGCGGTTAAGAATGAAGCTGCTGGCCTCGCGCGCGGCCGGCTGGGTGCCGATCACGTCCAGGTAGGCGCGCCGGACAAACACCGCGTCGGAACAGAGATTGGCCGGTTGGATGTCCAGTTGTTTCAGCCGGTTGAAAACGAGCTGGTCAATTTCGTTGGTCGGCGTCGGCCTGGCCGGGCTTTCATATGGGCCGGTCTGCGCCCGGGCGGCAACTGTCCCCATCAGGGCAACCGTCAAAACAAGCGCTGGTATTGCTGGTGCTCTCATGGCGTCAGGCGGAGTTGCGAATCCGTTGCCTCCCTTGCGTTGCCGTGACCGAAATCACAACCAAGGGATTGGACGGACATTTTGTCCGGTTGGTTACGGGCATGACAACTTCGCATACCCAGGCCCGAAAGACGAATCCCGAAAAAAGTCCGGCGGGGGCAGAGAAAACATCTGCTTCAAATTCTTTAACGCAAAGACGCTAAGAATTAACGGATCGAATTGCCTTCGTGGCCGGTCACGGAACAGCGGTTTGATTTCCTGAAATTGTCTTTGGTTCAGACCTTTGCGCCTTTGCGTTAAAATCCGAGCCTTGGGTGCCGCGGACAAACCAAAAGGGATTGACTGGTCAGGGCCGGGGCGCATCATGCCCCCGAAGTCAGGCGGGCGGGAAGGGACAAGGCCTTCGGACTTTGGCTTTTCCCGGCAAAAAACATCCAATGACAAAGTGAGTTTGTCAGAATAATACTGTTGGCCCTGCAAACGGACGTGAAAGACAGAAAGAGCATGATTCAAGAGAGCGCGAGCATGAAGTCGGCCCCCTTTCTTACTGAAGACAAAATCAGTTCCATCCATCGGGAGTTTGGGACACCGGTTTTCGTATATGACCAGAGGACGTTGGAGCATCAGGCCCGCCTGGTACTTGGCTTTCCCAATGCCTTCGGCCTGACGGCCCGCTATGCGGCGAAAGCTTGTCCAACAAGCGCCGTGATCAAGGTGCTGGCCGATGCCGGTCTGCATATTGATGCCAGCAGCGGCCATGAGATCGAGCGCTCGCTCCGCGCCGGTGTTTCCCCTGAAAGAATCCAACTCACAGCGCAACAGGTGCCGGACAATCTGAAGGAACTGGTGACCAGGGGCGTCCTGTTCAATGCCTGCTCGATTGTACAAATCCACGCATTTGGGGCGCTGTTTCCCGGTCGTCAACTGTCGCTTCGGGTCAATCCCGGTCTGGGTTCGGGGCACAACAACCGGACAAACGTCGGCGGGCCTTCGGCCAGTTTCGGCATCTGGCATGAACACCTGGATGAGGCGCTGGCAGCCGGACGGAAGTACGGCCTCAAGTTCACTCGCCTGCACACGCACATTGGATCGGGGAGCGACCCGAAGGTTTGGCAACACGTGGCGTTGATGTCGTTGGACACATGCTCGCGCCTGCGTGACGTGACCGCGCTGAATCTGGGTGGCGGATATAAAATCGGCAGAGTGAAGGGCGAAGAAACGACCGACTTGCAGAAGATCGGCCTTCCCATTATGAAGGCGTTTCGATCCTTCGAAGCAAAACATGGGAGAAGGCTGCATCTTGAAGTGGAGCCAGGCACGTATCTGGTGGCCAATTCCTGCGCCCTGATCGCGACGGTCATCGACGTCGTGGATACGGGGCGTCGCGGTTATAAATTTCTCAAGGTGGACACCGGGATGACCGAGATTCTCCGGCCCAGCATGTACGGGGCACAACATCCCATCGAAGTCGTGCGTGGCGCGACAGGAGGACGCCGCCAGGCAAAGTATGTCGTCGTTGGACACTGCTGCGAAAGTGGTGACGTGCTTACACCCGCGCCGGGAAGTCCGGAAGGCCTGCAACCGCGTCTGCTCCCGGAAACACGGACTGGCGATCTGGTAGTGCTTGGCGGCGCAGGAGCCTATTGCTCGAGCATGGCAGCCAAGAACTATAATTCCTTCCCGGAAGCTGCGGAAGTCATGATCTCCAGGAACGGCTCGGTCGAGCTTATCCGAAAACGCCAGACGTTGGACCAGATGCTACAGAATGAGGTGATGCCGGCCTTTCTGAAAAGGCGGGCGAAGTAAACGTTGCTTTGTCAGGCCCGGGGCAACGCCCTGGGTATCTGGCTTCAAATTCTTTTACGCAAAAACGCAAAGGCGCAAAGACACTAAGAATTATCGGAACGGATTGCCTTGGCAACGGGCGCATCTCAATTTTTGTGGGTTTCTCATTAGCACCCGGCTTCAGCCGGGTGACCCTTGGAAATATGGAAAATTCAGCCGTTTCAACGGCTTTTCGACAGCGGGGTAACCCGTTAAAACGGGTCTGGCATTCTGGCGACCTTCCACACCCGGCTGAAGCCGGGTGCTAATGAAATCAATCTCTGGTTCAGACCTTTGCGCCTCCCGCTCGCGCGTCAGCGGAGTTGCGTTAAAATCCGAGCCCTTGGTGCCGCTGACAAACCAAAAGGGATTGACTGGTCATGGCCGGAGCGCATCATGCCCGCGAAGTCAGGCTGGCGGGAAGGGACAAGGCCTTCGGACTTTGGCTTTTCCCGGCAAAAGACATCAAATGATAAAGTGAGTTTGTTCGAATAATAATGTTAGATAAGATGAAAGTTTCGGCGGCTATTTCAATCGGGCTTTTTCTGCTCGGCATGGTATTCATGTCCGTCAAAACTCAGCAGGTGCCGCTTGGGCCAATGCCAGAGATCGAAAAGGATCCGCTAAACATTAAGAAAATTCTGTGGGACAAGAACGTCGACGCCTTGATCTTAATACGAGACGGAGAGTGGGCTAAGATCGATCTCAAGAAGGCTACCCTCGTAAACCAGCAGTTCGAATATGATATTATCCCGGAAGCTGGGAATTCGTTTACTAGTTCGGATTTCGTCAAAGGATTGCCGGATGAGAAGGTGCTGACGGGATTCGTCGAAGTTCCCTTGCTGACCAGTGAATACGCGTCCTTTGGCTACAAACAAAATGGCGAACCGTGGCATGATCATTCGCACAAAGTTACGCCACCGCTGCCGCTTGGTGTTGGATTTTACCGCAGCCAAGGTCACTTGGCCCGCGATAACCGCACGTTTTGGGGTTCCTACCTCTTTGCAATGCCGGAACGACGTTTGGATCGAAGAGAAGGAGTGGAAGTATTCTACCGCCCCGGTTTTAGGACAGAACTTCACTGGCATACTCCGACTTTGTTTCCATACGGTCCAAGCCTAGTAGCAGTCTGCTTGCTGATCTTCATCATCCCTATCCCGATCGGTATTTGGGGGACTACCTTTATTTCACTGGTTGCGATCGGATTGCATTTGTTCTCGTCACTGATTTTTTTGTGGGGTGTTCGCTTTGGTGAGGCATGGAGTGGCCCAGGTCCAAAACACAATGCTCCATTTTTGCATATGATCATTGGCCTGGCGATAATTGGCCCTTTGGTGCTGATTAAATATGCGAATACGAGCAAAAGAAAGGCCTAACCAAGTGTCAGTAGTTCGTTCACTTTTCCCATCACGGCGAAGGCGTCGGCCACGTAAAGCACGTCGGCTTTGCCGCGCGCCCAGCCGCAGTTCGGGTCCAGGCTGATGGCGCGGCGCTCGTTGATGAAACGCCAGCCGACGGTGTGCGGTTCCTCGCCGTGACAGCAGGTGCTCAATCCTTTCTGATGCCGCGGCGTCGAGCCGGTCTGGCCAATCTGGTTCAGGTGCGACAAAAACGACAACACGGCCTGGCCTTCGCCGCCAAGGTCCACCAGCGATTTGCTGCTGCCCAGCGACGCGCGGCCGAGTTGCAGGAAATTGCGGATCAATTTTTCCGCCTCCGGCACGTGCGTCTGGCCGTCGGCTTGTTTCTTCGTCCAACCCGCGCCGGTGACGAAGAGCAGTTCCGCGTCGGGCCGGATGGTTTGGGCGTCGGCCTTCGGCTCGCGAATGCCAACCACGGTGGTGCGCTTGCAAGACTCCGGAAGATTCACGGTCACCGTTTCAACCTTGGCCGTGCCGGCGCCGCATTCGCAGGCGGTCTGGCTGCCGGGGTCAACGAGAATGAACCAGGGCCGTTGCGCGCGTGTGAGCGTGGCTTCCATGCGCTGGCGGTAATACCACCGGTTGATGGCCGGCTTGCCATCCGCATCGGAAACACCGGTCACGTGGGTGTCGGCGCGTCCGCCGAGGCGTTGCGCGACGCCGGGCAGCACGCGCGCCCAGCGCGACGTCGCCGGAGCGACGACAATCGTGGCCTGGGCCGATTTGCAAATGGCTTCCGCCGCCGCCGCGTCGGAGGCATAGCGCGACTGGGCAAAGTCCTTGCCGGCCACGCCGAAATATTTGGTGGCGGGACAGGCGGCGATGGAATCCGCGGCCACCTGGACATTTTCGCCGACGAGCCCCACTACGAGGCTGGAGCCGGCAAGGGATTTGTTCAGGGTGCGGGCCGCGTGCAGCGCTTCGCGGGCGGATTTGGCGAGCAAGCCGTCGGCTTCGGTGTGGGCGAGAACGAGAATGGTTTCCATAAATTGATTTAGCCGCAAAAAGGCACAAAATTAAAACTGTTTTGTTTTCACGCCCGCCCTCACCCCGGCCCTCTCCCCCGGGGAGAGGGTGAGCAACGTCACGTCGTTGGATAATTCCTTCGCTCTCCGTTGCCGTCTCCGATTCTGTGTCATTGGCTGCAAGACGCACGACAACCCGGCTGTATTGGTATTGCTCAAAACGCAGCGAATGATTCCCCCTCTCCTGGGGGAGAGGGCCGGGGTGAGGGCGGACATCATCACGAGTTTCATATCTCTTTGCGCCTTTTTGCGGCAATCATTTTTTAATCCACTCGACGATTTCCTTGGCTATTTCATCCGCCGATTTGTCCTTCACGATCTTGGTTTCGCGCAGTTGTTTCGGGAGCGAGACGCTGGCGAAGCTCAAGCCTTCGCCGGCCAGTTTCACCGGTTTGGCCTTTTGCAGCGCGGGCATCACGGTGCGCATGTTGACCATGCCCACCTGCGGATTGTTTTTGGGTTCCGGCAGATTGCCGGTGGCCCAGCCGAGCAGGGCGGGCGGGCCGGCGCACTTCGAAATCTGGTGCTTGCCGCCCTCGATGCGCTCCAGAATCTCCAGCGAACCGTCGGCGGCGATTTTCAGTTCATCCACGCCCTGGAACTGGTCGGTGATGCCGAGGCGTTCGCCGACCATCTGCATCGTGGCGCCCGCGCCGCGCGACGCGGATTCCCAGCCGCCGAACACGAGCAGCCTGGACTTGTCGAGCCCGGGGATGGCCGAGATGGCATCGGCGAGGGCGGCGGCAACTTCGGCGGCCTCGGTGAAGCCGCTGGCCGGGCCGTCGAGCGCGACGAGTTCGAACGGCACTTTTTGGGCGACGGTCATCATCACCTGCTGGAGCTTGGCTTTGGGGCCAAGGCTGACGAGCCAGACTTTGGAGCCGGGCGAATTTTTTGTCAGGTTGGCCGCCTCGTAAAGCGCGTGGCTGGCCCATGGGTCGAGGATGGCGGGCAGCATCATTTCATTTTTCAAGGCGGGTCCGGCCGGGCCGGTGACCGGCTCCAAGGTTTGGAGCGGGTCCGGGACGATGCTGCCGCAGACGATAATCTGGTATGCAATGCTCATGCGAGGCGGCATTAAAGCGGAGAGAACGCGAACCGCCAACAGGATTCTAAGCGGCCGGGCAGGTTTTGGTGCTGCCGGAGCGCCAGCGCAACGTGGCATTGGCGCCGACCACCCCGCCCGAGCGGGGAGAGGGCTGGGGCGAGGGGATTTGAGCTTGAATAAAATCGGCCTCCTCACCCCGCCCCTCTCCTCCTTTTGGGGAGGGAGAAAAAATGACGGCAGCCAGGATGGCCGCCAGCCCCATTTTTCGCTCGACCGGGCGGGTTGCCCGGATACACTGGCGGCCATGCGAACGGGCAGAACCAAACCCCACTTGGCCGCGTAACTTCAAAGCGCAAAACCCCGGTCGTCAACTAATAAACCCATTAAACCAGCGAGAAACCGATGAGCAACGAAAACCAGAAATGTCCAGTATTGGAAAGAGCCGTTTATGGATTTGGCGACCTGGCCTCCTGCCTGTTCTGGCAGACCATTACGTTGTATCTGCTTTTCTTTTACACCGACGTGTTCGGTTTGAGCGCCGCCGCGGCCGGAATCATGATCGGCGTCTCCCGGTTGTTGGATGCGTTTTTTGACGTGGTCATCGGCATGACGGCGGATCGGACCAAAACCCGGTGGGGAAAGTTCCGGCCTTATTTGTTATGGATGGCGATTCCGCTGGCGGTTTCAGCGGTACTCGCATTTACGACACCGGCTTTTGGCGGAGCGGCGAAAATCGTTTACGCCTACGTCACGTTCGTTTTTTTCATGTTCATGTATTCGGCCATCAACATTCCCTACACGGCCATGCTGGGAGTCATCAGCGGGGATCCGGTCGAACGAACGAGCGCCTCGTCCTTCAAATTCATCGGCGCGTATGTGGGCGGTTTCATCGTGTCTGCCACGGCCCTGCCGCTGGCCCGGTATTTCGGGCACGACGGCGCCGACCCCCAGAAGGGCTGGCATATGACGCTGATGATTTATGGCGTAGCGGCGGTCATCCTTTTCTTGATCACTTTCTTTTCGACCCACGAACGCATCACCCCGATCGCCAAGGAAAAAACTTCCATCTCCAGGGACCTGGGGGACCTGACCCAGAACGTGCCCTGGCTGCTGTTGTTTGCGGCGACGATTCTTTTCATCCTGTTTGTCTGCATCCGCCTGAGCGTGACCACGCACTATTTCAAGTATTACATTGACGAACAGGTGGTTCCTGATCTTGCGCGACTCACCAACTTTCTCATACCGCTGGCAAATCTAATTGTCGGTCTTATCAACATTCCGATGGGGTGGTTCGGAAAGGTGATTGAGCCCTATCAGACCCTGGCCCTCGACCACAAGTTTGGCTTTGAAGTGCTGGCCTCCGCTTTCAATACCGTCGGACAGGCAATGGCCATATTGGGGGTCATCCTGGTCCCGTGGTTCGCGAAGGTCTGCGGGCGAAAGAATGCGCTGATCATTCTTTTCGTCACCGCGCTGATTTGCACCGCCTCATTCTATTTCTTCAAACCGCAAGACTTGGTGCTGATCTTCGTCTTCCAGACCATCGGCTCGCTGACGGGCGGCCCCATTTCCGCGCTGTTATGGGTCCTGTACGCCGACACCGCCGACTATTCGGAATGGAAGACCGGACGCCGGGCCACCGGCCTCGTCTTTTCGGCTTCCATCATGTCGAACAAGATTGGCTGGACGGTTGGCAGCGTGATTGCGGGTCTGATCCTTGCGACGACCGGCTTCCAAGCCAATGTGGTCCAGAACTTGGATGTCCAGAACGGCCTGAAGGCAATGATGAGTGTCATCCCCGTCGCGATCGGATTGGTTTCACTGGTCATTCTCCTGTTCTACAAACTGGACGAGCCGACCATGGCGAAAATTAAGGCCGACCTGGACGAACGGCGCAAGGCAAGCGAGACCGGCGCGGCAACGGCGTAGTAAAGGCGATTAACGCGATGACCGAGATGGGCACTGCGCTTTTGGAGCCGGCGGAGCGCGGCTGTCCCAGCCGCAGCACATTCGACAACTCCAATAACCGTGGAATTTGGTGCGCTCATCTGGCAATCCTGGCTGCTGCGGGTGGGACACCCGCGCTCCGGAGAAAAACCGGGTCAGTGCGCAGATTTTGTTCTCCTCGACGTTCCGGGCAGGCTCCGTATAAAATAATCCCGTTTTCCATTTAACAACCGAAAGACTAAGCGATGAAGAAGACCATCATTGGCGAATCACTGCCCAACCTCCCGTGGGAGGACAAACCCGCGGGTTGCAACGACGTGCTGTGGCGATACAGCGGCAATCCCATCTTGAGCTGGAACCCGATCCCCAAGGCGGCGCGGATTTACAATAGCGCGGTCCTGCCGCATAAAGGCGAATTTGTCGGCGTCTTCCGGGCTGACCAGAAAAACGGGCGGGCGACGCTGTTTTTCGGCAGGAGCAAGGACGGCCTCCAATGGAAGATTGGCCCCGACCCGATAAACTGGGTTGACGAAAAGGGGAAGCCCAATCCAATCAGCTATGGTTACGATCCAAGGTTCGTCCGGATTGACGGCACCTGCTACATCGTCTGGTGCGACGACATGCACGGGGCGTCCATCGGCCTGGGCCGGACCACGGATTTCAAGACCTTCATCCGCATGCCGAACCCGCTGATGCCCTTCAACCGGAACGGCGTTTTGTTCCCGCGCAAAATCAACGGCAAGTATCTGCTGTTAAGCCGGCCCAGCGACAGCGCCCACACGCCTTTCGGCGACATTTACATGAGCGAAAGCCCCGACTTGGTTTATTGGGGCAATCACAAATACGTCATGGGCAAGGGCGGGAGCGGTTGGTGGCAGGGCACGAAGATCGGCGCCGGCCCGATTCCGATCGAGACCACGGAAGGCTGGCTGCTGTTCTATCATGGTGTTTCCGGAACGTGCAACGGCTTCGTTTATAGTTTCGGCGCGGCGATTCTGGACATCAACAAACCCTGGAAGGTGTTGTACCGGACGCGCGATTATCTGCTCACGCCGGAGAAGCCGTATGAGACCACCGGCTTTGTGCCGAACGTGACGTTCCCCTGCGCGAACCTGTATGACGCCGCGACGGGCCGCATCGCCATTTATTACGGCGCCGCCGACACCTGCACGGCCCTCGCGTTTACGCAGGTGGATAAATTAATTAATTACATCAAGAAGAACTCGGAAGTTTAACCGCATCAAAATCAACCAGCCACTCATCCCAATCAGGGGCAAAGATGACACAGGAACCAACCGCAAATAATACCGGGATAGTCCGGGATCGCGTCCCGGTTCTCACCAAAATGGCCTATGGCCTTGGAACCGCGCTGGACATGTGGGGGATTTGGCTTTATGCGAGTGTTGCTGTAGGGGTCTTTAATATCTATTTGGGCGTTCCTTATTGGCAGGTAGGCCTGGCGTTGACCTTGATCCGCTTTTACGACGCGTTTACTGATCCGTTTGTGGGCTGGATATCGGACAACGTCCGGACAAAATACGGTCGGCGACGCCCCTTCATTTTAATCGCCGGCATTTTGTGCGGCTTGGGGCTTCCGATATTGTTTCTGGTGTCACCTTCCTGGTCGGATAAGACGTTTTTAGGATTGTCGGCTGTTTTCTGGTATATGCTTTTGTCGAATATGGTTTACATCCCCATATTCAGCTGTTTCACAGTGCCGTTCAATAGTTTGGCCAATGAGCTATCTCCCGATTACGAGGAGCGCACCTCTATTATGACCTACCGAAGCGCGATGCAGAAGGTCTTTGAGGTGGCTAATTTCTACGGGTTGAAATTTACGAACCTTGCGTGGTTTCTTATCCCCGGGACCGACAAGCATAACGTACTTCGCGGCATGGAGGTATATACCTGTATCCTCGGCGTTGTAATGGCAATCTTCGCCATAATAATCTTCCTGAGGGTCAAAGAGCGGTATTACGAAAAGATTGTTGTCAAAAAAAACCAGGATCGCGTCTCTCTTAAAAGCGCCCTTTATGAAACGCTTACCTGTCGGCCGTTTCTGTTTATGCTGCTGGTTGGCGCTTTTTTTAACCTCGGTACGAGTATGTTAGGTACACTGGGCTATGTCACGACGGTCTATTATGTCTGCGGCGGTGATCAGGCGCTCGGCAATGACTGGAATCTCTGGATGGGTCTGGCGTTTATGTTCGGCGGGCTTATAGGGGCTCCTGTGCTCAACCGGGTCGCACATTTTGCCGGCAAACGTAATGCGCTCATTATTACCGCCTTTATCGGCATAGTTGCTTACGCAAGCTCCTGGTATCTTTATAACCCCCATATCCAGTGGTTGCAGCCAATCGCTTCGGGACTAATGGGACTTACCGCCTCCGGCCTCTGGATGCTGTATGGCGCAATCTGTGCTGATGTCATCGACTACGACGAGCTTAATACCGGCAAACGCCGCGAGGGTTCTTTTACTTCCTGCGGAACGTATATTCTCAAACTGGGCAGCTCGCTGGGAGGTTTTTTGGCGGGGGCCATTATTAGCAAGGTTGGTGATAATGCTGCTCTCCAAGCAGGGAATCCTGACACTATTTTTTGGGTTCGCGTCATGCTTGCCGTTGTCCCTATTGTTGGTATGGCTTTGGTGATAGCCTTTGTTTTACAAGTGCCGCTTACGAAGAAGATATGCGAGGAAATCCGGCTGAAGCTCGAAGCGCGCCGGGGCAAAGTTTAACCATTCAACCATTACACAACACACTGAAGAGATAAAACCATGCGATTCGGATATTTTGACGATCAAGCGAAGGAATACGTAATCGAGCGGCCCGATACGCCGCGCTCCTGGGCCAATTATCTCGGCTCCAAGGAATACGGCGCCATCATCACCAACAACGGCGGCGGTTACAGCTTCCACATGTCGGCGGCGCAGGGACGCCTCATGCGGCTGCGGTTCGACGACGTTCCGACTGACCAGCCGGGCCGGTACATATACCTCCGCGACAAGGAATCCGGCGACTACTGGTCCAACGCCTGGCAGCCGGTCGGCAAGCCGCTTGACCAGTACAAAACCACCTGCCGCCACGGCACCGCCTACACGATCATCAATTCCAAGTATTCCAAGATCGAAACGGAAACCACCTATTTCGTTCCGTTGGGCAAACGTTTCGAGTGCTGGCTGCTGAAGGTCACGAACCGCGACGCCGTCAAAAGAAAACTGAGCCTGTTCACCTTCGTCGAATACCCCAACTCCGGGCACGTCTTCAACGATTTCCTCAACCTGCAATACTCGCACGGCATCGTGAAGATGGATTTCGTGGACGGCATCATTGATTACGGCAGCTCCGTCCTCATCAGCGACCAGAACAACCGGTCGTTCCTGGCGTTCCTGGGCGGCGACATCGTTGGCTTCGACACCGACCGCGACGTGTTCATCACCCCGTATCGCAGCTATGCGAATCCCATGGTGGTTGAAAAAGGCCGGTGCACCGGCTCCAAGGCCTTTGGCGACGACGGCTGCGGCACCATCCAGATTGACATCGAACTCGAACCGGGCGAAACGCGCGAACTGGTCGTCCTGATGGGTGTCGGCAAGGCGGCGGTCGAAGGCAAACGGACCGTGAAACAATTCGGCGACATTGCCAAAGTCAAAGCCGAGTTCGAAAAGCTCCGCCAATACTGGCACAACCGCATCGAGGGATTGAGCGTCTATACGCCGGACCCGCAGTTCAACAGCATGATGAACATGTGGAGCCCGTTCAACTGCCTGATGACCTTCGCGTGGTCGAGAATGGCCAGCCTCATCTACAGCGGCGAACGCGACGGGCTGGGCTATCGCGACACCGTCCAGGATTTCATGGGCGTCATGCACGTCATCCCGTCCGAGGCGAAACAACGGCTCGAGCTGATGATTACCGGCCAGGGTTCCAGCGGCGGCGCCATGCCCATCGTCATGGCCTTCACGCACAAGCCGGGCAGGGAAAAGATGCCCCCGGAAGACGAATACCGTTCCGACGACTGCCTGTGGCTGTTCAACGCCATTCCCGCCTACGTGAAGGAAACCGGTGACACCGGCTTTTACAACAAAGTGCTGCCCTACGCCGACAAGGGCAAGGCGACCGTGCTCGGCCATCTGCGCCGGGCGATTGAATTCAATCTCAAACGCACGGGCCAGCACGGCCTGCCCAGCGGCCTGTTCGCCGACTGGAACGATTGCCTGCGGCTGGGCACCAAGGGCACCTCGGTGTTTGTGGCCCTGCAGGTGCGTTACGGCCTGACGGTCTATATCGAAATTTGCGAGATGTTAGGCAAGGTCGCCGAAATCAAATGGGCGAAAAAGGAACTCGCCATCATTGACCGCAAGCTCGACAAATCCGGCTGGGACGGCAAATGGTACGTTCGCGCCTACAAGAAAACCGGCGAGAAAATCGGCTCCAAGGAAAACAAGCACGGGCAGATTTATCTTAACACGCAGTCCTGGGGCGTCATCAGCGGCCACGCCGATGCCAAGCGCGCCGGGCAGGCGATGGAATCGGTGAATGAAAAGCTCGCCACCGATTACGGCCTGATGCTGTGCGCGCCGCCGTACGAGAACATGCCCTGCGCGGAAATCCGCTCGATTGTGTTCAACAAGGGCGTGAAGGAGAACTGCGGCATTTTCAACCACACGCAGGGCTGGGTGGTGATGGCGGAAACGATGCTCGGTCACGGCGACCGGGCGTTCAAATACTTCCGCAGCTCCATGCCGGCCTCGTTCAACGAGACGGCCGAGATCCGCGGCAGCGAACCATACGTTTATTCGCAATACACCCACAGCATTTACAGCAAACGCTACGGCGCCTCGCGCGTCCCCTGGCTCACCGGCGCCGCCACGTGGGCTTACTACGCCGCGACCCAATACATCCTGGGCATCCGGCCCGATCACAACGGCCTGCGCATTGATCCTTGCATCCCCGCCGCGTGGAAGGGATTCACCGCCACGCGCCGGTTCCGGAACAAGACGCTGAACATCAAGGTGGTGAACCGCGCCGGCGTCCAGAAAGGCGTCAAAATAGTCACGCTCAACGGCCAGCCGATTCAAGGCAACGTCGTTCCCGTCTCCAAAATGAAACCGGAGAATGAAGTGGTGGTGGAGATGGGTTAATCCCGTTTGCAGTTTGATTTCGAACAATGGCGGCGGTCTGTGACCGTCGCCATTTTGATTCTTCTGTCACTCACAAAATGCAGCTTTTCAAACTTTTCAGTTGAGCAATCATTCAAAGGTTCTTACATTCTGTTGAAGACACTTATGAAGACGGCGCAAATCATCAGTTCTAGGCTCCGTCATCCGAGACGGAACCTGCCGGCTGAAGTTGGCCGCAAACGTGGAGAATCGAATTTTGTTTCCGCGTTTACGAAAGCCTATATTGCTTCCATCGCTCCTCACGGCATCGGCGCCAGCGAATTTGCGTTGTCAGGTTTCGGGATTGCGGATTTCATCTGGCTTGCTTGGCGGCACTCCACCATGTCCGAAGACGGAACAGCGCTGTCCGTCAAAAAAATCAAATCTCAACTCGCTGGGCGAAAACTCACAGCTTTTGAGATGAAATTGACTGATTGGCGCAAGGGTTTTGCCCAAGCCTATCGGTATAGTTATTTTGCCGACCTTGCGATTGTCGTGCTGCCACCCGACAGCGCCAAAACAGCGGAAGCGGAGTTAAGTTTGTTCCGTACATTGGGAGTTGGGCTTTGGAGCTTTGAAAAAACGACCGGGCGAATTCGCAAGCTTTTCACACCGCGCCACTCGAAACCGCGCAATGCCAGAGCCAAGGAAAAGGCTCTCGAATCACTCAGCCGGTCACTCAAGTTCCGCCAGTTTTCGAAATAGTTGAAGACCTTCAGCCAACGGTTGCAGATGTTCCGCGTTTGATTTTCCGTCGCTCACAGCGCGTGTTGCAAAAAAGCGGCGGAGGGCCACCGCATTCCAAGACGCGAAGCGTTTGCCGACGACTCACGAACAGCGCGAAGCGTTTTGGACTGCGCCAGCCCTCTGGCGCTTTGGCCGGAGCGTGGGCGGCGCGGGCTGGTGAGCTTTGTCGCCACCGGCTTCTACGGACATAAAAACCAACTGACCGACTAAGCGTTCCGTCAGGAACGATATTAGGAAGAATATCATGAGCAAGGCGGCGAAGCAGTTGTGAAACATGCTCGTCAGAAACAAGCGTAAATCCGGCGCGCTTCTGACACGCAGGAATGAAATCTTGCTTGCATCGGCTGAGAAACTTGTCAAACGACGTTTTAAGATCGTGCAAGTTGGCGGTCAACGCGGACTCGATAGCCTTACGATCAATATCTGAATCGGGGCTGGCCAAAACCCGTACCCGATCAGCCGAGTGATCAGTTTCAATGCCCGAAAGATATTCTGATAATTCCTTTAATGGATCTTCAAACAATTCTTGGAAAACTTGGCGAACATTTTTGCCGAACATGTCAATCCCAACCGTTTTCTTTACCGCGTCCAATCGAAATTTAAAGCTCGGGTATAAACGGAAGGGGGCAGGCTGGAAGCCCGCCCTACGCGTCACCTTTGAAAAGCGCGACGAACTGCGCGGGAGTGATCACGGTTGCGTCTTTCGCCGCCGACTTTGGAAAATGGCGGAGGTTGCCCGTGACCAACGGCACGCCGGACGCCAAAGCACATTCCAAAAACGGCGCGTCATCCGGGTCTGGCAAGCCGCGCACCAGGTGGGCGGCCTCGGCCTCAACCCAAAACGCCCGGGCGCGGATGGCCGCGAGCACCAGTTCCACTTCGGCGACCGGCAGCCGAAAAACCGGGCGGGCCAGCACCTCGACATATTCAGCCATGATCCGGTCATCCAACACGGCCTGCACACTGCCGTTGCGCATCCATTCCACAATGCGGCCCGGCGGCCCGGCGGGCGACAGGAAACCGGACACCACCACGTTCGTGTCAAACACCGCGCGGTTCATCGTTGGAACGCCCGCCGCGCCTTGCGGGTGGCGGTGATCTCACGATTGATTTCCGACAACGAGAACCGGGCGGCTCCACTGCGCGCCGCCTGCTCCCGCACGCGGCTCAGGGCCAGCCGGCTGCGCGAATCACGGATGGATTGAATCATCGTCTCCGGGTCTTCCGAGGCGTCTACGTTCACCAGCACGGCCACGGGCCGGCCATCGCTGGTCAGCAGCAGTTCCTTCTCGGCCAGCAACCGTTCCTTGAGCCGGCGCGGCCGCTTCAAATCCTGAATGGCTATCAGTTTCATTATAGTAACCTTATACAGTCCTTTTAAGATTATGTCAATCAGCATTTATCGGCGGGCGACACGCCGGGAAAAGGCGTTAGTCCCAACAATTTGCAATTTCCAGCTTTTCCCATCGCCACCACGAACCGCCGCATCCTGCGCCCAACGCATTTATGGCTCAACTGAAATTCAGCTCTCGAATGTGAATTGATCCCGGAAAACGATTTTGAACCGCTCATCGACGCTCATCGGCGCTGATGGCAAGGGCTTGCAGTGACAACGCCCGAACAGAAAACCTCCGGCTTTCTTCCCTCCCCAGTTCATGGGATTAGCGGTGATGAGCGAAGATTAGCGGTTTCAGCTTCGGAATACTCCCGGATAAGTCGGCGACGATAGCGATGGTAGAAGTTGGGAAATAAATCCCGCATTGCGTTGAAGGAACGGCTGGCGATAGCACGAACGGCGTTCGCGACAGTCAGTCTCACTTCCATTTATCTTTCGGTCATTGTGATATTACGGTAAAATGTCGCCCATGCTGGAAGGCACAACCAAATTCCGGGCGGCGCCGCTCATCTGCTTGTTGCTGGGGTTTGTGACTTTGGCCGTTTATTGGCCGGTGCTTCACTGTGATTTCAACAACTACGACGACGACATTTACGTGACCAAAAACCGGCAGGTTCAATCCGGTTTGACGTGGGCTGGCTTGCGTTGGGCGTTCACAACCAGGCAATGCACCAACTGGCATCCGTTGACCTGGATCTCACATATGGCTGATTGCGAGCTGTATGGATTGGATCCCGCGGGGCATCACGCCACCAACCTGCTGTTTCATATTGCGAATGCCATACTGATTTTTCTGGCGCTGCGGCGCATGACGGGCGCCCAATGGCGTAGCGCGTTTGTGGCCGCCCTTTTCGCCTTGCACCCACTGCATGTCGAGTCCGTGGCCTGGGTGGCGGAGCGCAAGGATGTGCTAAGCACGTTTTTCTGGGCGCTGACCCTCTGGGCCTATGTGCGCTACGCGCAAAACCAGCCGGGAAGCGGGAGCCGGGAATCCACAGCTGGTCGCGCGGCTCCAGCTCCCGACTCCCGACTTTGGTCCCCCGACTACGCCCGGGTGGTGCTGTTTTTTGCGTTGGGATTGATGGCCAAACCCATGCTGGTCACGCTGCCATTCCTTTTGCTCCTGCTGGATTTCTGGCCTTTGCGACGAATGCCGGCGACCGTGCGGGTTTTCGGCCGCGAACTTCGCACGCGCGAAGCGGGTGATGAAAGGGCATCTCAGACAACGCTGGCGCGGCTGATCGTGGAAAAACTGCCGCTGCTTGCGTTGTCACTCGCCTCCGGCGCGGTGACGCTCTGGGCTCAACATAAAGCCGTGGGTACGTTGCATTGTCCTTTCCTGTTTCGCATGGCCAACGCGGACATTTCGTATATTCGCTACATAAAGAAAATGATTTGGCCGGACAAGCTGGTTGTGCTGTATCCATTTCCGCACGTCCTGGTGTTTTGGCAGGTGATTATCGCCGCATTGGCGCTGGGCGGCCTGACGGTTCTCGCCATTCGTCACGCCAAGACGCACCCTTACTTGCTCACCGGATGGCTGTGGTACTTGGGCACGCTGGTGCCGGTAATCGGGGTGGTGCAGGTGGGGGTTCAATCCATGGCGGACCGTTACACCTATGTCCCATTGCTCGGGCTGTTCATCATCATTGCCTGGGGCGCTTATGATCTGGCAGCACAGTGGCGGCTTCAGCCCGTGGCTCTAGGCTCGATGGCCGTTCTGGCGCTGGCGGCGTGCATACCGGTGACCCGCGCACAAGTGGGTTATTGGAAAAACAGCGTCGTTCTCTGTCAGCGCGCGCTTCGGTACACGTCCGATGTTCATCTCATTTTGAAATGCAATTTAGCCGATGGTTATTATGATCAGGGACAGCTTGACGAAGCGATCAAAGAATGCCGTGAAATCCTCCAAGTGAAACCGGATTACATTTATGTCTGCATTAGACTGGGAATGGCTCTGGCCCAAAAGGGGCTTTGGGACGAGGCAATCAGCCAATTTCAAAGAGTCATCCAGTTAAATCCTAATGACTCTTTCGCACACAACAATTTGGGGATTGCCTTGCGTCAAAAAGGGCGATACGACGAGGCGATCGCTCAGTTCCAGGAAGTTCTCCGCCTGGAACCGGGCAACGCTTTCGCACAGCAGAACCTGAACACTACTCTGGGCATGAAAGGCCGGTGAACAACTATGCCAAATAGTGTTCTCCGGCCTGCGAATGGGAATTACAGAGTTCAACTTTCTTGCAGAATGAGGCCGATCTTCTTTTGCACTCAGTTGTTCGGACTGGCGGTTTGGACATGCGTACCGTCCATTCACAACGATTTCGAAAAAGAGAAAATGGTGTCAGTCCCAACAATTTGCAATTTTCGATTTTTTTCCATCGCTGCCACGAACAGCCGCATCATGCGCCAAACGCATTTATGGCTCAACTGAAATTCAGCTCTCGAAAATCCGTATTGCCGCGAAAGAACGCAAAGAACACATAGAAAACAGGATTCATCGGTTGGCTGTCTGCCAACGGCTTTACCGGCCCGGTTCTTCTCTTTGCGATCTCTGCGTTCTCTTGCGGCTAACGAGAAATTTCCCGCCGGTTCAGGCCGCTTCCGGCACCAGGTAAATCTGCAGGTTCGCGCCCAGTGCCCGGGCCACTTTTTCCAGCGTGCCCAGCGTAAGGTTGGCATCGAAACGTTCGAGGCGGCTGACATTGGCCTGCCGCGTGCCAATGGCTTTGGCCAGGTCCGACTGCGTCATGCCGCGCCGTTGCCGCAGCTTGATGATCTGGAGCACCAGTTCGATGCGCTTGTCCTCGGCGTCGTAGGCGGCGCGGAATTCCGGGTTTTGCAGCTTGCGCTTCAGGCTGTCGTCCAGATCGGCGTGCGCCCGGTTATTCGATGCCGGTGTGCGGCGGCGGTTCGCAGTTTTCATAGTAATCTCGCATTCGTTTGGCCCGGACGATTTCAGCGGGCGATGTCTTGTCAGTCTTTTTCAAATAGCCGTGCGTGAAAATCAGGCGGTCCTCCCGGCAATAGAAAAAGAACGAGCGATGCTCTCCCGCCCGCAGGGAAAGCCGCAGTTCAAATATGCCGTCGTCCAGATGTTTCGCATAAGGCGGCCGCCGCAATTCGTCATGCGCGGCCAGTCGTTTGGCCCAGGCCAGAACTTTTGCCTGATCCTTCGCCGGCAATTCTTCCAAGCCGTCCAGGAACGGGATCCGTCCGTTTTCCAATCGGACACAACCAAGCGACAAGTTCATTGTATATCCTATATGATATATTGTCAACCGCCCGAGAAGGCGTTAATCCCAAAGATTTGCAGTTCAGTATTTCCCAATACTGCCACGAACCGTCACATCATGCGCCGTATGCATTTATGGCTCAACTGAAATTCAGTTCTCGAATGTGAATGGAGCGCCGCTCATCAGCACCCGTTTTTCCGTAGCGGCGGGCATCTTTGTTTGCCGTATCCGGCGGCATCTTGCCGCCCGGGCCATAAAACCGAACCCACGTCATGACCGCGCTTCCAAATCAGTAACCACCCGGCTGAAAAGGGTAAGTCCTAGCTGACACCTTTTCGGGGTGAGGATGGTTTTTTAACTAACTTTTGATGGCCGGCAGCAAACAGTGGCCCTGTCGCTTTGATGGCTGTCGGCAAAGGCTGGCCTCCGCATGGTGCGGGGCGGGCCATTTTTATTGGCGCGAGGACGGGACTACATTCGCTTTCGGTTCCACCAGGAAGCGCCGTTTAAGCCAGTTTCTTGCCGGCTTGTCGTAGAGTTTCAGACAGGCATACGCCAGGACAAAGCTCCCGAAAAAGACCAGCAACGCGCCAGGATAACTCTGCGCCAGGGAAAGATGTTTGTCGCCCACCCACGCCGTGTAGAGATAGATCAGCGGATAATGCGTGATATAGATGGGATAGGAGATGTCGCCCAGAAACCCGCAGATCCGGGTGGAATACTTCCCTTTCAAGCTGCCGCCCGCGCCGAGCGAGACGATCAACGGAAAGAGCACGATGATGCAGAACGCCTCGTAAAGACCATTCATCCAGACATGGTCGGGGCCGCCGATCCTCGGCACCGCCAGAATGATCGCAATCAACCCGCTGCATACCCAGAAGGCGTGTTTGATCCGGATTAATTTGCCCATGCGGAACAGCAGCAGCCCGGCAAAAAACGGATACATCATGCGCGTGAAACCTATGCGGAGCTGCGGGCCATCCACCGTCCAGCCGCCGATAAAATCGCCTTCATGGCTCGTGAGGGCAAAGTGCAGCAGCACCCCGCCCGCGACCCCCACAAAGATCGCCAGCAGCGTCCGGGAAAATTTCCGGACAATCAGCCCATAGAGAAGGTTGGCGACATACTCAAAGAACAGCGACCACGCCGGCCCGTTCAAGGGATGCATCTCCTGCCAGCCGCGAATATCCATGGACGGCAAGATGGGGATCAGCGTGCAGCCCACCAGCATCACGGCCAGCATCTTCCAAACCGGCGTGGCGTGTATGAGAGGAAACACAGTGGAGGCGCCGAAGTAAAAGCATACGGCCCCGATGATCGAACCCAAAATCACCAGCGGATGCAGGCGGACCAGCCGGCGTTTGAAAAAATCCCAGGAACTCATTTTGCCCCAGCGGTCGTCATACGCATAGCCGACCACGAAACCGGACAGGAGAAAAAAGAAGTCCACCGCCAGATACCCGTGATTGATGACCTGCGCGAACGCATTCGCGGCATGCGCCTCCAGCAGATGGAACGCCAGCACAATGATGGACGCCACGCCGCGCAACCCGTCCAGGATTTCGTAGTGCGGTTTGGATTTTAAACCGGCTGGACTCTGATTCATTTTGATAATTATGAAGTTTTGGCGAGGACGTTTCAAGATTCGCATGGCCGCTGGCGAACGACCGACCGGCGGCAAGGAGCTGGGGAATGGGGAGCACAGCCGCCCCGGCTGTCGTTGGCCGCGCCCTCGCGGCGAACATTGGGCGGGCGCACGAAAAGGTGTCCGGCGCCCGCGTGAATTCTCCGCCGAGTGCAGGCCGCCGGCGCCGGCGCGGTAGGCGGAAATATGCAGAAGACTTTTAACGCAAAGACGCCAAGGCGCAAAGAAGCGAAGAATTTCCAGATCGGGTTACCTTCGCAACCAGTCACGAAAAAGCGGCTTGTTTTCCTGAAGTCTTCTCCGGATCAGACCTTTGCGCCTTTGCGTCTTTGCGTTAAACTGAACCGGGAACAACGCGTGGCCGTGAGGAAATGCCGCCGAAATTGTCTATGAGTAAGATGGATTCAAGCACTGCCGTAATCGTGCTTCGCCTGGCAGAAGCCGGCGATAACCACCGGTCGTTGGTGGGCGGCAAGGCGTTCAATCTGGGCAGACTGATCGCGGCGGGCCTGACGGTGCCAAGCGGCTTTTGTGTCACCACGACGGCGTTCGATCTCTTCCTAGATTCGTGTCCGAGGCGGACCGAATTGTTCCATCTGCTGGCACAATGTTCCGGCGATGAAATCGGGTGCATCGCGGAACTGAGCCGGAAAGTCCATTCCTGCCTGACGGAGGTTCCCATGCCGGAGGTGGTGAAGGATGCGGTGCTCGGCGCGTGGCGGGAAGCGGGTGGAGAGCGGAGCTTTGCCGTGCGCTCCAGCGCGACGGTCGAGGACGCCGCGGGGATGTCTTTTGCCGGCCAGTTTGAATCCATTCTGAATGTGCACGGTGCGGACGCGTTACTGGCTGCCATCAAGACGTGCTGGCTGTCGCTGTATTCCGAGCGGGCGCTCGTTTATCTGGCGAGGCAGCGGGTGCCGGCGGAGAAGGTCAGGATGGCGGTGTTGGTGCAGGAAATGGTGGACGCTAGCCATGCCGGGGTGGTGTTCACCGCCGATCCGCTGACGGGAGCAACGGACCGGTTCGTCGTGGAGTGCGTGATCGGCCTGGGCGAAGGACTGGTGCAGGGGACAGTTCAGCCCGAGCGGATGGTGGTTGAAAAGCGAACGGGGCGCGTGCTGGCTTCGCCTGCTGAGAGTTTGTCTCAAGATTCCGGAGGGACGAGTTACACGAGTCCCCAATCTATCAAAATGGCAGAACAGTCAGGGACTCGTGTAACTCGTCTCTCCGAATCCCATGTTTCGAGACAGCCTCAGTCTGCCCGCGCTCCTATGCTTTCGTCCGCCACCCTGGCGAGACTGTGCGAGCTCGCCCACCAGACCGAGCACCTCTTTGGTTCGCCGCAGGATATCGAGTGGGCGCAGCGGGATGGCGAACTGTTCCTGTTGCAGTCGCGTCCGATCACCACCAAAGCTCCGGCCAGGACGTGGGAGGACAGGCAGGTCTGGACCAATGTCAACACCGGCGAAGTGGTGCCGGACGTGATGACGCCGATGACGTGGTCCACAATGCAATCCTTGCTTGGTTTGGTCGGTTCCATCTCTCGCCTGATGGGCGCTGATAGCACGCGCGCTCCGCTGGCAGGTCTCGTTGCCGGCAGACTCTATTTCAATGCCAACACGGTTTTGGCTGCGGTCAGACCGTTTTCTTTCCTGCACAAGGGCTTCCCGGATTTTGTCCGGGCGCTGGGAGGCGATCTGGTGGAGGCATACCGCCAGGCCCCGCTGACCCTTTCGCCGGAAGACCTTCCGGACCTGGGTTTCTGCTGGCCGAAATACATCCTTTCATTGCCTCGCATCTTTTACGATCTCATCACCCATTTGTCCCGCTGCCGTGGCCGTGCCTGGCTGGCTCGTTTTACAAAGCAAACGGACGAACTCGACCGCCTGGACCTTGGGACCATGTCCACGCCGGAGCTGACCCGGTTTTGCGTCCGATTAATTCGGGAAGTTTTCAAAAAAGTGGATATTTTCTACCTCTGGACACAGGGAGCGGCGCTGCCGGTATTTCAGAAAGCCTGCCGCGATTGGCTGGGCGAACCCGGCCTGATGCTCCGGTTGTTCGCCGCGTTGGGCGGCATGCCGGTCGCGGAAGCCGGCCTGGCTCTCTGGCGCCTGGCGGCGCTAGCCCACGCCGATGGCGACACGGAGGCCGCTGTGTCTTCCGAAAACAATTGGCCGGAGGTCCGCGCCAGGCTTTGCCGCGCCGAACCCGGCCGAAAATTCCTGGCCGCCTGGGATACCTTCATGACCGAGCACGGACACCATTGCCGCGGCGAATTCGAGCTGTCCAACGCCCGCTGGTGCGAGACCCCCGATTACATCCTGGGGCTGGTGCGCGGCTATCTTCGCTCGCTGGGCCAGTCCGATCCGCTGAAAAATCAGCGGCGGTTGGCGGAAGAGCGGGAACGCTTGACCGTCCAATGTCGCGCGCGACTGAAGCATCCAGTCAAACGCTGGATCTTCTCGCACTCGCTGCGTCGCGCGCAGGAACTGACCGTCTATCGAGAGCAATTGAAGAACCTCGGCATCCGGCGGTTTGCCTTTGTGCGCCGCGTTCTCCTGGTCCTCGGCCAGCGGCTCCATGAGCAGGGCAGTCTGTCCTGCCGCGACGATATTTTCTTCCTGGAAGTTTCCGAGCTTGAAGCGGTCGCGACGGGCGGCGTTTCGTTCGATTGGCGCGAGCGCATCGAATTGCGCCGGCGGGAATACGAAAAAAACCAGAAGCTCAACCCGCCGCGGGTCGTGAACGGAAGGTTCGATCCCAACGCACCAAGCTGGCCGGTGGCGAACGCGGACGCGAAATTTTTGACCGGCATTCCGGTTTCTCCCGGCGTGGTCACCGGGCCCGCCCGCGTGATTTTGCGCGCGGATGACGATGAACAGGTTTTGCACGGCGAAATTCTCATCGCCCCGTTCACCGATCCGGCGTGGTCGCCGTATTTCATCACCGCCGCCGGCCTGGTCGTGGAACAAGGCGGGATTCTCTCGCACGGCAGCATCGTCGCGCGCGAATACGGCCTGCCGGCGGTGACCAACGTTGCTTCGGCCACGCGGGTCATTCGCACGGGCGACCTGGTGCAGGTGGATGGAAACCACGGCCGCGTGAGCGTCCTCAAACGTCGGGCCGAAGACCATGTTGCTTAGTCGGCTTGAATTTTCACGGCCTGCGACAGACGCGGATCGCGGGAGGAGGCGCCGATGAACACATCGAACGTTCCCGGCGCGAGGGTCCATTTATTTGTCTTGGGATCAAAAAATTCAAAGGCGCGTTCGCCGAGCGGGAGGGCGACGGTTTTGGTCTCGCCGGGAGCGAGTTGAATTTTGGCGAAGCCTTTGAGTTCGCGCACCGGACGCGGCACGGGGGCATGCCGCGGCCCAACGTAGAGCTGGGCAGCTTCCTCGCCCGCGACCGGACCGGTGTTTTTTACGTCGAACTCCACCTCGCACGCCGCCGGGCCGGTTTTATTGATGCGCAGATTTTCATACTTGAACGTGGTGTAGGAAAGCCCGTAGCCGAATGGAAACAGCGGTTCGATTTTGTTCCGGTCGTAGTAACGGTAGCCGACAAAAACGCCTTCGGAATAATTCACCTTCAAGCCGGGATCCTTGTAGCCGGCGAATTCGGGTGCCTCGCTGCGTTCCTGGATGTAGGAAAAGGGCAGCTTGCCGGATGGATTGATTTCGCCGGTGAGAATCTGCGCCAGTGCCGTCCCGCCTTCCTGTCCGGGATAGAGCGCGGCCACGACCGCTTTCGCCTTCGGCAGCCAGGGTTTCATCAGCACAGGCACCCCGCCCCAGACGACGACGACGGTGTTGGAATTCGCCTGGAGGATGGACCGGACCAGTTCGTCCTGTTTCCCGGTCATTTTGAAGTCCGCCACATCGCTGCCTTCGCCTTCAGTGTCCGAGGTATTTCCCACGCAGAGAACGACCGCATCCGCGCCGCGCGCCGTTGCCACGGCCTCGGCGATGGTGGGATCGGGCGTGTGATCCCTGGGATCGCGCCAGCCGAAGCGCATGCCGGCATCGCCGCCGCCCTGGTAAAACTCGATGCGAAGGTCGTAGGCCTTGCCGGCTTCGAGATTTAATTCGCAGGATTTCGGCGACATGCCATGATCCCCCCAGTTGTCCACGACCTTTTTGCCATTTAGATAAAGCCGCGAACCATCGTCGCTGGTGATGGAGAGGTAATATTTCTGCGTCAGCGGCGGCACGAGTTTGCCCGTCCAGCGGATGGAATAATCGGTCGGTTTGAGCCGTGGATCGGGGCTGATGCTGTTCGTCCATTCAAAATCAATCTTGGGATCAACGCGCGCAAAGAGCGGTTCGCCCTTGAAGTCGGGATTGTCAAAATACTCGCCGAGCAAGCCGTGATTCGTGCCGTCGGGCGTCAGGAGAAATCCCGAAGTCACCGTTATGGCCTTCACGGGATCAATGTTCACGCCCTCGGCAAACTGAATTTTCACGCGGTCGCCGAGGAGGTTTTTCATCCCCGCCACCGGACTGACTTGTTCCCACGGCCGGATGCCCGAACTGCCGCCGCCGCCCGTGCGGGCAACATTGGCGGCCGGCCCGATGAACGCGATGGTCTTCAACTTGTCCTGGGATAGCGGGAGCAGGCCGTCGTTTTTCAGGAGCACGATGCTTTTTTGAGCCATCTCCAGCGCGAGGTCGCGATGGGCGGCGCCCCGCACCCCGCTCTCGTCGGGCTTCGGCGAAGGATTCTCAAACAAGCCGCTCTCGAACCGCACGCGGAGCAGACGGCGGATTTTGTCGTCAATGGTCTGCTCCGACACCTGGCCGGATTGGACGGCTTCAAGGAGTTTTTCACCGAACCAGACGGGTTTTGGCATTTCGAGGTCGAGGCCGTTGTTCGCCGCCGCCACGGCGCTGTGAACCGACACCCAGTCGGACATGACAATGCCTTGGAAGCCCCAGTCACCCTTCAAAATGTCGGTGAGCAAGTGTTTATTTTCGCTGCAATGCTGGCCGTTGACGAGGTTGTAGGCCGACATGACGGCGCGGACCTTGCCCTCGGTCACGGCCGCCTCAAAAGCGGGCAGATGGATTTCGCGCAGCGTCCGCTCGTCCACCACCGAATCGGCTCGGTTGCGCTCCCATTCCTGGTCGTTGCAGGCGAAATGCTTGACGGTGGCGATGACGTTCCGGCTCTGGACCCCCTGGATATAGTTTGCCGCCATGCGCGCGGAGAGAAACGGGTCTTCCCCGAAACTCTCAAAATTTCTTCCGTTGAGCGGAAAGCGATGAATGCCCACGCACGGGCCGAGAATGCAGTTTTTGCCCTTGGCCTTGGCTTCCTCGGCGAGCGCAATGCCGTAATGGTAAATCAGATTGGTGTCCCACGAAGCTGCCATGTTGACGGAAGCGGGCCACGCCGTGGCCGCGCCGGCGCGAACCCCCACCGGCCCGTCGGTCGTGCGGATGGGCGGGATGCCGAGCCGTTCAACGCCGCTGGCGTTAAAACCCGTTTTGTCGCCGCTGAGCATCGTGATCTTTTCCGCCAGCGTCAGCCGCGGCAGGAGATCGTCGATGCGGGTTTCGACCGGCAGCGAGGGGTCCATATATTTCGCGCCGGAAAGATCTTCGGCGGCAGTCACCCGCAGCGTCAGGGCGGCATTGAACAGGAGCCATCCGGCGACGATGCGCCGGAACTGGAAGTTGCGGGAATGAATTGTGATCATCTGGTTTTGGTGTTGATGGTTTGAAAAGGTGTGATAGTTGCGTCACCCGCACTTGGGAAAGAATTGTTGCGCCGTCGCCCGCACCTCGGCCAGCCATGCGGCGCGCTGTTGCGGGGTGCTGGTGACCACCACCGCGAACGTGCGGCGATGCACCTTCCGCACGCCGCACAAGTCGAACACACAATTCTTCCAAATTGTTTCCAGCGGATCGCCGAAGATTTCGCGCTCGCGTACCGCCGGGGTGTTGGCGGTATTGAAAATGATCGCTGCCTTTGCCTTGAGCAAACCCATCGGCACGCCCTCGCCCTTGTCGCCTTCTACAAAGCGATACGCCACTTCCGGCCGCAGTACGCGGTCAATCCAGCCCTTCAAAATCGCCGGCGGCATGCCCCACCAGTTCGGATGCACGATGATGATGCCGTCCGCATTGGCGATTTCCTTGCAGTGCCGGGCAATGACCGGATCGAGCTTGGCGTCCTGCTGAAGTTCGGCGGCAGAGAGCAGCGGCGGGAATTGTTCCTGGCAGAGGTCGTGAAGGATGACTTCGTGGCCAAGCTGGCGAAGCGCGTCTGCCGCCGTGCCGGCGATGGCGTGATTGAAGCTCCCGGGATCCGGATGGGCAAGGACGATGGGAATGTTCATCAATTCGCCGCGCAGTGTAATTGTCCCTGCCGTGACCGAAAAGCGATTTCAGTACTAACTGGTAGGGTGTTTGAGGCTCAAAAACAGATGGCAAACATTTGATGCACCTGCATCAAAGTTTTGCATGTCTTCCGTCGGGCCAAGTTCAATAGGTGAGAAAGAAAATCCTCGCGGCGCACGATGATTCTGCCGTGGCGGAGCAAGGATCAGGGCTTGGGATGGCCCACGGATTGCGCCAGAATGATCGTCTGATCCGGACGAAGTTTAAGTCTTGGACCAAGAGTCGCCCGATCCACCGAACCTCTCGCCCCCGTGACCAGGCCTTCGGAAGCGCAGAAGAGGTAAACGTTTTGTGAGATGTAACCGACATCAATATTGGCTGTGTTCTTTTTATTTTCATCGCTTCCTTTGCCCATTTTGGAGAGATCGGCGACAAAAATCAAAGTCACGGGCGCATTCGTCACGAAAGCCTGAGTTCCACCCAGCGCCCGGATGTCTTCGGCAACAACCAGATCGAGTTTGTTGGATTTGGCGGAATAGACATAGGCACCCTGTTTGAGCAGCACATAGATGTCGGTCTCCTGAAAATTCATGGCGGAGGGAGCGGTGCGCTTGCCATCGGGCCGGTTGATGCCAAAAGCCGCCCAGAGGAGACTGGAGATTTGCTGAGGCGAAAGCTCCTTGGAATCGAAAGCTCTGGCCGTGGACCGTTTCGCCAGCGCATCCATCAGCGGCAGGCCACCGGTTTTTTGCGGAACGGGCAGGTCAATGGATTGGGCAAAAAGACTGCCGGCGATGAATGCGGCAGCGAAAATGGATAACGTTCGGTTCATGGCACAACGTTGTGCCAAATGCGTCTTAAGCTCAACTGAAATTCAGCTCTCGAATGGCTGGTTTTCAGCCGAGTGCAGGCCGCTGGTGCCGATGCGGGAGGCGATGACAGGCCGTGCTCACAAATCAGGAGGTCGCGAAAAGGCACAAAATGCCAGCGTGATGCAACCGCAATCAATTTATTTGGACTGCGGCGGGAAGCGAAGCGCCACGCCGCTTTGGAAACTCTGTCCACATTCGAAAAGCGGTGTCGCCGCTGCGCTCCAGTCTTCGCTGCGCTTCGCCTCGGCAGGCTGCCACCGCAGTCCAAAATCTTCACGGACGGGGCGCGCGGCGTCCCTGCCTGGAGATGCCCGAGGGAAACGATTACCGGTGGAAGCACAGGCCAGAATTAGCGCTCGTTCCGGCTGCGAATATCCGTTATGATAGGCCAGTCGCGAACATATTGCATGACACCAAAACTATTTTCCGAACTGGGCCTGTCCGACGCATTGCTCAAGGCCGTTGACAAGCTCGGCTTCGAAAAGCCCGCTCCGATCCAGGCCGCGGCCATTCCTTTCCTGATGGCCGGACGCGACGTCGTGGGCCAGTCGCAGACCGGCTCCGGCAAGACCGCCGCGTTCGCCATTCCCGCCATCGAAAAGACCGACCCGCAATTGCGCGCGGTGCAGGTGCTCATCCTTTGTCCGACGCGCGAGCTGGCGGTGCAGGTTTCCGAGGAGGTGCATAAGCTCGCGTTTTTCAAGCGCGGCATCCACGCGCTGCCGATCTATGGCGGGCAATCCTACGAGCGCCAGTTCCACGGCCTCCAGCAGGGCGCGCAAATTGTCATCGGCACGCCGGGCCGCATCATGGATCACATGCGCCGCGGCACGCTCCGGCTCAACAGCGTGAAGCTGGTCGTCCTCGACGAGGTGGACGTGATGCTCAACATGGGTTTCCGCGACGACATCGAGCTGATCCTGCAAGCCACGCCCAAGGAACGGCAGACCGTCTTTTTCTCCGCCACCATCCCGCGCCCCATTCAGCAGTTGATCGAGAAATACTCGCGCGACCCGCAACAAGTGCATATCGAGCAAAAGGCGCTCACCGTGCCGACGGTGGAGCAGGTTTATTACGAGGTGGACCGCCGCTACAAAATCGAGCTGCTCACGCGGCTCATCGACATCCACGACTTCAAGCTCGGCATCATTTTCTGCAACACCAAGCGGATGGTGGACGATCTCGTGGATCATCTCGAGGCGCAGGGCTACATGGCCGACCGGCTCCACGGCGACATGACGCAGAACATGCGCGACCGCGTGATGAACAAGTTTCGCAAGTCCGGACTGGAATTTCTCGTCGCCACCGACATCGCCGCGCGCGGCATTGACGTGGACGACGTGCAAGTGGTCTTCAACTACGACCTGCCTTACGACGTGGAGGATTATGTGCATCGCATCGGGCGCACCGGGCGCGTGGGCCGCAGCGGACAGGCGATCTCCTTTGTTTCCGGGCGCGAATTGTTTCAAATCCGCAACATCGAGCGCTACGCCAACGCGCGAATCCATCGCGCCCGGGTTCCCACCGAGGCCGAAGTCGTGGAAGCGCGGGAGAACGTGTTCACCGACAAACTCCGCGCGACGCTGAAGAGCGGCGAGTTCAAGCGGCAGGACCAGCTGATCGAGCGGTTGCTGGAAGAAGGCTTCACCTCCACCGACATTGCGTCCGCGTGCCTCGCTCAATTGCAAAGCGGCGAAGTCTCACCCGTACACCCGCCGCGCACCGGGAACTACGACCGGCCCGAACGCCCGGAGCGCGAACGTTTCCGCGCCGGCCCGCGCGAACACCAGGATGACCGCCGCGCCCCGCGCTACGAGAGCCGTGAGCGATTCGAGCGTCCGCAATCTTATGCTGAACGCCGCGAAGCTCGCCCGCTGCGCATTGGAGCGCCGAGCACCGCCTCGGCACGTCCTTCGGGAAGCGAAGCTCCGCAACCCCCGGAAAAGCGCAGCGCCCCGCCGCCGGAAATTATGCCATCAACCGGCCAAATATCCTCCGAATCTCCCTCTGCCCCTCGTAGGAGTCGAGGTAACGAGACTCAAATTGGAAAGAAGTTAGAGACTCCTCGCGTCGTCTCCTACAAACCGGAAGTTGAAAAGACCTATTCCGACGAGGAAATTCTGGCTTCCGTGAAGCCCGAACCTCGCCAGCCGGTTGAATCGAAACCGCCGGGCAAATCCGCCCCACCGTGGGCGCGGCGCGAGCACTCCGAAGAAAAAGCCGTTCGCCCGCCGAAGAAGAGCCGTCCTCCGGCTGGCGACTTCACACGTCTGCACATCAATCTTGGTGAAAAAATGGGGGTGGTTCCGATTGACATCGTCAACGCCATCGCTGGCGAGACCGGCCTGCCGGGCAAGGTTGTTGGCAACGTGGACATCCGCGAGCGGCATCTGTTTGTGGACGTGGCCACCGACCACGCCAACGCCATCCTCGCCAAGCTCAACCGCACCCGCATCAAGGGGAACAAGGTGAAGGTCAAGGCGGCGTGAGCACGAAATCCGGGAGCGCCGCCGGCCAGCCGGCAAGTTGCCAAAACCCGCCAGCGCGCCGGCCAGAAACTGGCGCACACGAGGATGATCGCCTGGGCGGCCCGCCCGCAACCCGCCCGGTGGAGCGATTGTTTCCGTTCGTTTTGCGGGCGGGGATCCTGCTCATCGGCCGCGAAAAGTTGCGTCACAACAAGGGCAAGCTGCATTTCGTGCTGATCACCGAAGATATCGCGGAAAGCGTCCGTGCGGAAATCCGGCTGGATTTCAAACATTACCCGGTGGTGCAGCATTACGCGGCAGTGGACCTGGAGAAATTTTTTGGAATCAAAGGTGCCAAAGCGATCGGTTTTGCAAAGTCCGGTCTCGCACAATCCATCTACGCCGAACTGAAGGCGCACCGCATCAATCAGCCGGTGACAAAGCCGAAGCCGAAGCCGCCCGAATCGCCGGAAGACGTCCCCAGATAGTTGCATCCGTTTTCAAGTTTGGTTCCACCAAATGTAAAGTAGGATGGCGGCATCGGCGCCGTTTCTTTCGCCAGCACGTTAAACGGCCACCGCGAACAACGCCACGCGTGAGGACATGCCGCCGAAGCTGTCTCTGAGAAAGATGTCTTCAACCATTTACGGGCGAAACATCGCGACGCGGACGGCAACGGACAAAGCCGCCGTGCTCGTGCTTCGCCTGGGGGAAGCCGGCGACAACCACCGATCGCTGGTGGGCGGCAATCCCGCAAACAACTTGATGATCAACCGTGGTGGTTCAACTTTCAACCGTATCAGATCAGTCCCGCGTGAGAAGCTTCGTGAACTGTCGTCGAAAACACAAACGCCAGGCACCATTTGACGCCGTCGGTCACGCCCGCAGTCACGGAACGCGACGCTATAAGGCGGAAAAGGATTGTCAATTCCGGTTCACGGCACACGGCCATGGAAAATGTCCCGGACGATGGGCGCGAAGCGATTCAAAATATTTTCATTCCGCTTGTTGCTTTCTGCGCAGAGGATTTTATAGTTTGTTCGGTTTGAATTCACCGAGATGAGCAATCCAAATGACGCGGCGCAGCCGTGGGACATCGAAGCGGCGCGCTCGCTTTACAACATCCATCGCTGGGGCGCGAAGTATTTCGACATCAACGACGCCGGACACGTTGTGGCTCGGCCACTACAGGACGCGGGCGCGACGGTGGATTTGACGGACGTGGCCGAGGAGGCCAGGTCGCGCGGGCTGAAGTTTCCGCTGCTCATCCGGTTTCAGGACATATTGCGCCATCGCGTCGAAGCGATCAACCAGTGCTTCCGCGATGCCATCACCGAATACAATTACCAGGGCCGGTATCGCGGCGTGTTCCCGATCAAGGTCAACCAGCTCCGCGAGGTCGTGGAGGAAATTCTTGACGCGGGCAAGCCGTTTGATTTCGGCCTCGAAGTCGGCAGCAAGCCGGAGTTGTTCGCCGGGCTGGCCATGCAAAACCAGATGGGCAGCCTCATTATTTGCAACGGGTACAAGGACGCGGATTTCATCAAGATGGCCATGCTCGGCATCAAACTGGGCAAAATGGTCATCATGGTCGTTGAAAAACTGGAGGAGTTGCGGCAAATCATTTCCATTTCCAAATCGGTTGGCGTTGAACCGCTCATTGGCATCCGCACGCGGCTGTTGAGCAAGGGCGGGGGGCGCTGGGCCGGCAGCGGCGGTGAAAACGCGAAGTTCGGCCTGAGCACGGCGGAACTTTTGGAGGCAACGGAAATGTTGAAGGCGGAAAATCTGGGGCACTGTTTCAAGCTGCTGCATTTCCACATCGGCTCGCAGGTGCCGGACATTCTCACGGTGAAAAAGGCGGTGCAGGAGGCCGCGCGGCTTTACGCGAAACTGCACCAGATGGGCTTCCCGGTTTCCTATCTCGACGTCGGCGGCGGGCTGGGCGTGGATTACGACGGCAGCCGGTCGGCGTTTGACAGCTCGACGAATTACACGCTGCAGGAATACACGAACGACGTGGTCTATTACATCGCCGACGTTTGCAACGCCGAAAATGTGCCGCACCCGGACATTGTCAGCGAAAGCGGACGCGCCATCGTCGCCCATCACAGCGTGTTGATCGTTGAGGTGTTCGGCACGATTGAAAAAATCCGGCCCGGCGAATTTTTAAAATTTGGCGATCACGAGCACCCGCTCGTCCGGGAACTGCTCGACATCAAAAAAAATCTTGGCAAGCTGAACAAACTCGAAGCCTATCATGACGCGCTGGAACGCCGTGAAGACGCGCAGCACATGTTCGCGCTCGGCGTGCTGGATCTGCCCGACAAGGCGAAAATCGAGGACCTCTACTGGCAGATCGGCCGCGACGTCGTTGAAAGTTTCAAAGGCCAGGCTTACGCGCCGGAGGAAATCCGCCAGCTCGAAGACAGCCTCGGCGACCAGTACCTCTGCAATTTTTCCGTTTTCCAGTCCCTGCTCGATCACTGGGCGCTCGACCAGTTGTTTCCCATCATGCCGATTGCCCGCCTGAACGAACGCCCCACGCGCGAAGGCACGCTCGTGGACATCACGTGCGATTCCGACGGGCAGGTGAACAAGTTCATTGATCTGCGCGACGTGCGCGACACACTGCCGCTGCACAAACTCAACGCCAACGGCAACGGTTTGCCTGAACCGTATTACCTCGGCTTTTTCCTGATGGGCGCGTATCAGGACATCATGGGCGACCTGCACAACCTGTTTGGCCGCGTCAACGAGGTTCACGTTTTTCTCGAGCCCGACGAACCGACCGGTTATTACATCGAGGAAATCATCGAAGGCAACACCATCATCCAATCGCTCGCGGCGGTGCAATACGATGAAAACGAATTGAAGCGGCAAATGAAGGCGCAGATTGACGAGGCCATCAAATCCGACCGCATGAAACCGTCCGAAGCCATGCGCCTGCTCGACGATTACGAACGCGGCTTGAAGACATATACCTATTTGTCATTTTAAGACGGCAGAGAAAATTGCTGGCAGGCCAAACCCAGGACCCATTTGACCCAGACCAAAAATCCAGGAACCGAGACCCGAAACGAAGCCGAACTGCTCCGCTCCCTCGGACGGCTGGCGCGGGGACTTTCCGCCTTGTTTTGGGGATTGCCGGCGTCGCTGGTCATTTGCGCCGAAACGATGCGCGCCGACTGGCTCCGGCCGCTGGGCTTTGTTCCCGTGCTGGCCGGCACCGGGCTGCTGCTCTACGGCCTCTGGCAAATGAGCGATTTCCAAAAACAGGAACGCCCCTGGCGCAACGCCCTCGACCGCGCGAAACTCCCCGGGCTTGTAAATCTCGGCCTTTGCCCGTTTCTTTACTGGCAGAATAAAATGCCGGGACAACCCTTTTTCAACGCGGCGGTTGTAGTGCTCGTTCTGTCGGCGCTGTTTTTTTTGTTCAATCTAAACGTTGCCCTCAAACAACTCGGCGCGATGCTGCCGGACGAGACGCTCCGCCACGAAACGCGCCTGTTCACCGCGCTCAATTGCTGGCTGCTCGTGGGCCTTGTGTTTCTCGGCACGGGCTACGTCGTTTTCCTGCACTCCCCGCGATTGCAGTTGATGCTCGGCGACTCTTCCTACTGGTTGGATCGTCTCAGCTTTTGGGCGCTGACGTTTTTCGCGCTGCTGCCCCTGGCCATGACCATGGCGCTGCTCTGGAAAACCAAGCAGGTCATCCTCGACAGCGTTTTCGGCACGCGCCATTGATTTGTAGCGGCGGGCATCCTGCCTGCCGCATCCGGCGGCAGCTTGCCGCCTGGTGCATCGCCACACCGAGAGACGAGGTGCGGATGAAAGAATACCTCCTGCACAAACACCCGGCTGGAAGCCGGATGATACGGCAGGCTGGGAAGCCTGCCGCTACATCAGACGAGATGTCTGACGCTACAACGCAATCGCCACTTTTCCTGAGTCACGGCAAACGGTTCCTTTATTGTTCCGTTTTCCGCCTTTGATTACCATTGCCCCTCCTTTGCATGAAATCATATTTGTCAACAATGGGCCAGCGGTCCACCGAGCCGCCCATCTCGTGGCTCATGCATGCGGCATTGTCGCGGCCCAAACTGATTTCGCTCGCCGCCGGCTTCACCGACAACGCCTCCTTGCCCGTGGCCGAAGCGCGCGCCGCGTTGAACCAGGTTTTGCGCTCGCCCAAGACCGGCCAGCCCGCGTTGCAATACGGCATCACGGCCGGTGATCCAGCACTGCGCAAACTGACGGCGGAGCATTTGCACAAACTTGATTTTCAAGCCGTCGTTTCCTCCTCGTTCCCGTCCGCGTCCCTCGTCCTCGAAGCCAAATCGAGGGCCAGCCTTCGCGCAGACGCTTCGGCATGGCGGACGAGGACGAAGGACGAGGACGAAAAAGCATACTCGCCCGACCGCCTGCTCATCACCAGCGGTTCGCAGCAATTGCTCTACCTGACCACGGAAGCATTGTGCGACGAGGGCGACATCCTGCTGGTGGAAGATCCGACCTATTTTGTTTATCTCAGCATCCTCCAAAGCCGCGGCCTGCGCGAGCGCGCCGTGCGGCTCGAACGCGACGGCCTCGACCTCGCGCATCTGGAAAGCGTCCTGCAATCGCTCAATCGCGCCGGCGAATTGCGGCGCGTCAAAATGATTTACCTGGTCAGCTATTTCCAAAATCCGACCGGGATCACGACCAGCTTCGAGAAAAAGCGCGGCCTTCTGAAGCTGTTGAAGAAGTTCGAGCGCGCCGCGGGACACCCGATCTACCTGCTCGAAGACGCCGCCTATCGTGAGTTGTCCTTTTCCGGTAGGGCTGACCTGCCGGTCAGCCAGGCCGACCGGCAGGTCGGCCCCACCAGTCCACCGTCGGCGTTGGCCGTGGCCGGCGCGGCGGGGCGGGTGGTTTACGCGGGCACCTTCAGCAAGCCGTTTGCGACCGGCGTGCGCGTGGGCTACGGCATTTTACCCGAGCTGCTGTTCACGGCGGTGAAGCACATAAAGGGCAACCACGATTTCGGCACATCCAACCTGCTGCAACACCTCGTCGCCCGCGCCCTGGCGTCGGGAATTTACGGGCGGCATGTCGCGCGGCTGCAAAAGCGGTACGCACACAAGGCGCGCGTGATGAAACGGGCGATTGAAAAGCATTTCCCGCCAGCCGTCGAATGGCGGGAACCGGAAGGCGGAATGTATTTCTGGGCGCGGCTTCCGCGCAACGTTCCGACGGGCGTGAAATCAAAGGTTTTTCAGACCGCGCTGAAAAACGACGTGCTCTACGTGCCGGGCGAAATTTGTTATGCCGACGACCCGGCGCGGCGCAAACCGAATCACGAAATGCGCCTCAGCTTCGGCAACGCGAGCGAGGCCGACATCCGCGAAGGAATTCGGCGGCTGGGCAAGGTGTTGCGGAAACTTGTTTAATATCGAGTTGGGAAGACAGTAAAGCAGATGATTGTTTTGCAGGCTATCTATTGCGGTTCAAATTGTCATTGGCACAGAACAGTTCAGCGGAAATCCGGAGCATCTTCTGTTTTCTTGCAAAGCGCCAGAGGGCTGGCGCAGTCCAAGACGCTTCGCGTATTTCAGGTATCATCGTGTCACGCACCGCGTCTTGGAGTGCGGCGGCCCTCCTCCGCTTTTCCTTGGAGTCATATCAAACTGTGTCAATGGTAACTGGAACTGTTATAGTCGTTAGAAAACATCTTTCTGAACTCGCTTCAGTTTCTCATCCCTTCTTTTCAGCCATCTGTTCATAACAAACTGAAACGTGGCTTTGAAAATCACCGCCAAGACAATAATGATAAACATCATCCCCGCGCCACCGCCGATGGTGTTCGGGGTCTGAATGACCATGTTGGTGATTATGCCGGCTAGGATGATGCAAATCAGAAATACACCCGAACCAGACCACCATGTAGGACGATGTGTCATATTTGCGTGTGATGTGGGCTAACAAGGAGTTGATAGCGCAACTTACCCCGGCGGCCAGGCCATGCGGCGGCCGCCGAGAATGTGGACGTGCAGGTGCGGCACGCTCTCCCCGCCATCCTCGCCGTTGTTGATGACCAGCCGGTAGCCGTCTGCGTTCAACCCCAGTTGGCCGGCAACTTCGGCGGCTTTGAGCAGGAGATGCCCAAGCAGCGCTTGGTCTTCCACTTTGGCGTCGGCCAGGCGCGGAATGACTTTCTTGGGAATCACCAAAACATGCTTGGGCGCCTGGGGATTGATGTCGCGAATCGCGAACACCAGGTCGTCTTCGTAAATGATGGTCGCGGGAATTTCCCGCGCGATGATTTTTTCAAACAGGGTTTTGCTCATGTGTAAATTTAGACACGGATTGCACGGATTTCCACGGATTAATTTTGCGCCTTAATCAGGTAGGGCGAATCCACTGGCGATCCGCAGGTTGGACAAACATATTCGATTCCCAGTTTACGGGAGACGCTCGTCCCACCACTTTCCATCCGTGTTAATCAGTGAAATTCGTGTCTCAAATTTATTCCACCACCAACGAGCATTCGGTCTGCTCCGATTCGGCGGAAAGGCACCGGCGGAGATATTCGACGATGTAATCCTGCAATTTTTCGCAACGGTCGCTCCAGCGCCGCGCGCCGGTGAGCTGCTTGACGCAGCCGCGCAGTCCGCAAAAGCGCAAAACGCGCGGCGCCTGGCGGAGCTGGGCGCGCAGTTCGTCGCGCAGGCGCGGGAAAAAGAAAAGTTCGAGGCTGTCGGCGGATTCGCGCGCGAACAGGCAAAGGTCGGTTTCGACAATTTCCCGCGAGCGGCTTTCCAGCGTGCCGGCGCGGAAGACAAAACCGAGCTGGCGCAGAACTTTTTCCAGGGCGCCGGCGAATTCGCCAATGGTGACGGTTTCGCGCTGCAGTTCGTTTTTGAAATAGTGGAAGACGGACGCGGCGGCGTGGCTCAACACTTCCGGATCGAGCGAACCCTCGGGGTTGCCGGTGAGTTCCACGGAAATCATTTCCACCGAGCACGGGACGCTTTCGCCGCTGGAGAGCTGGAAGATGAGGCAGCCGGATTCGAGCGCGATCATTGCTTGGCCTCCAGTTTTTTGACTTCATGCACAAAGTCGGTGGCTTCCTGAAACCGGCGATAGACGCTGGCAAAACGCACGTAGGCGACTTCGTCAATGTTGCGCAGGCCGTCCACGACCAGTTTGCCGACGAAATCGGCGGGCACCTCGCCCTCAAATTTGCCGGTCACCGTGGCAACGATGTGGTCCACCAAATCTTCCATGGTTTGCGGACTGACGGGGCGTTTCTGACAGGCTTTTTTGATGCCGGACAAAAGTTTTTCGCGTGTAAATTCCTCATGCCGTCCATCGCGTTTGAGCACCATCAAACCTTCGCGTTCGACTTCCTCGTAGGTTGTGAAACGATGATTACACTTGGAACACTCGCGGCGGCGGCGAATCGTGGCCCCCTCGCGCGAGGCGCGCGAGTCAATAACCTTGTCTTCCTGACAGCCGCACTTGGGGCAACGCATAAATCCACTGCTAATGGTGGTAACACGTTTGTAACATACCAAGTTTTGTGGTGTCAAGGCGGAGTTGTTGGATAAATGCCGATTGTTAATAACTTTTTATAACTGAATTTGACCCAAACCACGCTTGCGTTTGATTGATTTTCGGCTATTTTATGCGGCTCCCGTCTCTTGAGAAGAGACGCAACTTTAATTATTTGATTTATGGCAACAGCAAACGACCTGCGCCGCGGCATGGCGATCAACTATAACGGCGACATTTGCGTGGTGTTGGACATGCAGCATCGCACGCCGGGCAACCTGCGCGCGTTTGTGCAGGCGACGTTACGCAGCATCCGCTCCGGCAAGTCCTCCGACGTGCGGTTCAGCTCCACCGAAAAAATCGAGTCGGTACCGATGATCACCACCCGAATGGAATTCAGTTACAAGGACGGCGCGGACTTCGTTTTCACCGACTCGGAAACCTACGAGACGGTGACACTCGCGGCGGAATTGGTTGGCGATGCGAAGAATTATCTCGTGGAAAACGCCCCGGTGACCGTGACGTTCGTCGAGGGAAAAGCCGTGTCCATTGAATTGCCGTCGAGCGTGGTGTTGACGGTGTCGGACGCGCCGGAGGGCATTCGCGGCGATTCGTCAAACAACGTGCAAAAGCCGGTGACACTCGAAACGGGCATCACCGTGCAAGTGCCGCTGTTCATCAAGACGGGCGAGAAGATCAAAGTGGACACCCGCACCGGCAAATATATGGAACGCGCCTGAGGCGAATGAGGGATTAAGAAATCAGAATACAGGATGAAAAGCCCGCTTGACGCGGGCTTTTCCATTTTGCAGCGGGAATTGCCTTTTCAACCCGGACGATTTCAGCTATTTCTTTCGCATGGCCGAGCGGCTTCAAAAAGGAGAGAAGATTCTTCGGGGCATTGCCGTCTCCGACGGCGTTTGCCGCGGGAAGATCCTCGTGCTTCATCGCGCCCGCCACATCATCGCCCGGCGTGAAATTTCGGCCGCCGAAGTGGCCGGTGAAACCAGCCGTTTTGAAAAAGCGCTCGTCCAAACCCGCCAGCAAATTCTGGAGGTGCAGCGCAAGGTGGTGGAAAACCTGGGCGCGAAGGAGGCGGACATTTTCGAGGCGCATTTGCTGATGCTCGAG
The DNA here is from genome assembly GCA_963804345.1 of uncultured Verrucomicrobiae bacterium. GTDB lineage: Bacteria > Verrucomicrobiota > Verrucomicrobiia > Limisphaerales > UBA11358 > UBA11358. Next base: position 670,799 of record CAWDPX010000004.1, read on the forward strand.
GACCATGCCCTGGTGGGCGAAGTCATCCGTCAGATTAAAGAAGAGAAGGCCAACGCCGAATACGCCTTTCACACCGTGGCCGAGCGTTACGCCGAGGCGCTCCTCGCGGCCAACGATGAATATCTCCGCGAACGCGCCACCGACATGCGCGACCTGACATCGCGTGTGCTGGACAATCTGCTCGAGGTAAAGGACGCTTTTGACCTGCACCATATCGCCGAGCCGTGCATTCTGGTCAGCCACGACCTCAGCCCCTCCGCCACCGCGCAGCTGGATAAAAAATTCGTGCTGGGCTTTGCCACGGACATCGGCGGCAAAACTTCGCACACCGCCATCATGGCGCGGTCGCTGGGCATTCCCGCCGTCGTCGGATTACAAACCGCCAGCCAGGAATTGGACAGCGGCGGCTATGCGTTGCTCGACGGCTACAGCGGCACCGTCATCGCCAATCCAACCGACCAGACGTTGTTTGAATACGGCCAGTTGGCGAAAATCAAGGCGTCCCTGGACGAAAAACTCCGTGAGATCCGGGGCCAGCCGGCGGTCACGCTCGACGGCAAATCCATCCATCTCTCCGCCAACATCGAAGACCAGAACGACATTGAAGCTGTGATTGCGAACGGCGCGGAGGGCGTGGGCCTGTTCCGCACGGAATTTTTGTTCATCAACCGCGACAGTCTGCCCGGCGAGGAGGAGCAATATACGGTCTATCGCGAGGTCGCCGCCGCGCTCAAGCCAAACTCGATCATCATCCGCACGCTCGACTTGGGCGGCGACAAATTTGCCTCGCACCTGCAACTGGCACAGGAGATGAATCCGTTTCTCGGCTGGCGGGCGATCCGGTTTTGCCTGGCGCAGCCGGAATTGTTCCGCGCCCAGCTCCGCGCCATTCTCCGCGCCAGCGCCGAGGGCAACGTGAAAATGATGTATCCCATGATTTCCGGCCTCGACGAATTGAACCAGGCCAATGCCATCGTCGAAAAATGCAAGGCCGAATTGCGCGCCGAAGGCAGACCCTTTGACGGGAACATGGACATCGGCGCGATGATTGAAATCCCATCCGCTGCGTTGATCGCCAACACGCTCGCGCAACGGGCGAAATTTTTCAGCATCGGCAGCAACGATTTGATCCAGTACACACTGGCGGCCGACCGCACCAACGAACGGGTTTCGCACCTCTACGAACCCACGCATCCGGCCATCCTGCGGCTGATCAAAATAATCGTTGACGCCGCGCATCAGCACGGCATCTGGACCGGCGTGTGCGGGGAAATCGCCGGCGACGCCTTCCTGACCCCGTTGCTGATCGGACTGGGCGTGGATGAATTGAGCGCCGCACCCTCCGTCGTCCCGCAGGTCAAATATATCATCCGCCGGCTCAAACTGAGCGAAGCCCAGGCCCTGGCGGAATTTGCGCTGCAATGCGAGTCCCCGTCGGAAATTTATCGGCGCTGCCAGGAACTGGCCCGCGCCGCCGCCCCCAGCCTCTTCGAGAGCAGGACGTGAATGTCGTTAAATGGTTGAATCGGTGAACCGTTTAATCGTATTTTCCCCGCCGGGTTTTAACGTTACGACTCAACAATTTAACCGTTCAACAACTCACAAATGAAAGTCATCATCCTGGCCGCCGGCTATGCCACGCGCCTGTATCCGCTCACCCTCACGCAACCGAAACCGCTCCTGCCCGTTGCGGGCAAGCCGATGGTTGAGCACGTGCTCGACAACCTGGCGCCCATCGACGGCATTGACCGCGTCTATGTCGTCACCAACGCCAAGTTCGCCGGCCATTTCCAGAAATGGTCGGACCATTACCGCGCCACCAAATCCAAATTTGAATTCACCGTCGTCAACGACGGCTCGACCGACGACACCAACAAGCTCGGCGCCATCGGCGACATCCATCACGTCCTCAACGCCCAGAACGTGGACGATGATTTAATGGTCGTGGCGGGCGACAACCTGTTCAGCGAGCAGTTGGGTGACTTCGGGAAATTCTGCCGCGGGAAAAAAGCGCCGGTGCTGGCGCTTTACGACACGGGCAATCTTGAGGAGATCAAAAAATACAATTCCATTTCCACGGACGACTCGGGGCGCATCACCTTCTTCGAGGAAAAGCCGAAGCACCCGACCAGCACCCTCACCGGCATCGCGCTTTATTATTATCCGAAGAGCACGATTCCGCTCATCAAGCAATACATCGCCGAGGGCAACAATCCCGACCAGCCGGGCCGGCTGGTCCAATGGCTTTACCCGCGAACGGCGGTTTACACCTGGCGGGTGCCGGGACTCTGGTTTGACATCGGCTCGAAGGAAACGCTGGAGGAAGCGAACCAGATCTTCGCGAAATTCGCCAAAAAATGAAGTTTCTCCCGCCGCCGCCGGCGCAAGAAGACCCAGATTAAAATCAGGAAAATAATACAGTCGAAATAAAGTTGTGTGCTCCTTGCGTTGGCTGTGACAGCAGGGCTGGTGCTGATGTATTGTTTGAATCTTGTCACCCCAATTCCTGCGAACGCTAAATCGTTGCCAAGCGGCGGCGAGCGGGCAAAATAGCCGCGTGAACTTCCGAGAGAAAATCATTGCGTGGGACAAATTGCCTGGGTGGCGGGCGGCCATGCGCGCCAGTGGCAGAAAACTGGTCGTCACCAACGGTTGCTTTGACCTTTTGCATCCGGGCCATGTGACGTATCTGGAAAACGCGCGCAATTTCGGCGACGCCCTGCTCGTCGGCCTCAACGGCGATGAAGCGACGCGACAATTGAAAGGTCCGGGCCGGCCGGTGAACTCCGAATCCGACCGGGCCGCCGTGCTGGCGGCGCTGGCGAGTGTGGATGGGGTCTGCCTTTTTGTGGAAAAGACCGCCACGCGGTTTCTTCTGGCCGCCCGGCCGGATATTTACGTCAAGGGCGGCGATTACACCCTGGACACGTTGAGCCAGGAAGAACGTGGCGCCGTCGAGCAGGCGGGCGGGAAAATTGTGATTGTTCCGTTCGTGCCGGGCAAATCCACCACGGCCTTGCTGGAAAAAATTTCACGGCTCTGACGGGAACGCCGACGCGCATGAAAATTCTGGTCATTTCCCTCGCGGGCGTTGGTGACACGTTATTGGCCACGCCGCTGATACATGAACTTCGCGCCATTTTTCCGGCGGCGGTGATCGACGTCCTGGTGCTCTGGTCCGGCTCGCGGGACGTCCTGGAGGGGAATCCACATCTCAATTCCGTATTTCAGAAAAACCTCATCAAAGGCAACCGGCTCAACAAGCTGGCGGCGCTAAGATTCTTGTGGAGCTTGCGCCCGCACCATTACGACGTTTCCATTAATACGCACCCGCAGAGCAAGATTCTTTACCGCCTCGCGGCGCGAATCATCGGCGCGCGAACGCGAATCAGCCACAACTATCACCAGAGCAAATGGTTTGACCGGTTGCTGGGCGATCACACGCTGCCGCAAGATTATGAGAAGCATTCCGTCGAGAATTCCCTGGCGCTCCTGCAGTTCCTGGGCGTGAAGCCGGTCCTGCCGCTCCACGATTGCGAGTTGTTCCTTTCCCGGGGCGAGATCGCCTGGGCGGACGCTTTTCTCAGCGAACGGAACCTGGGTGCGCGAACGCGATTTGGAATTCACATCGGTTCCGGCGGCACAAAGAATCTGGCGCTCCGCCGCTGGCCGGCGGATCATTATCTGAGTTTGATTCAGCGCATGAATCAGAACCATCCGGAGGTGGCGATCCTGCTTTTCGGAGGTCCGGAAGAAGAATCGGCTCACGAACAGATTCTGGCCCGCACCTCGCACAGCCGCGTTTTTGTTGTAAAGACCGCGAACTTCCGGCAAACAGCGGCGCTGCTCAGGACCTGCGACCTTTTCATCAGCGGGGACACCTCATTGATGCATCTGGCCGCCGTGGTCAAGGTCCCGAAGCAGTTTGTGATCGAAACGCCGACGTTCTACAAACCGAACCATCCTTACAACCAGCCCTTTTCCATGATTCGCAATCCGGAGGTGGCGGGGAGAAATCTTCAATACTACCTGTACGACGGGCGTGATATTCGCGGAACAAACGAAGAGCTTAGACGATGCATGGCGTCCATCACGGTTGACAGCGTGTATCAAATGTTGCGGGCCGAATGTCAATTCATACATGGATCATGATGACTGGCGGGGCGGGAACAGGAAACTGCCTGTAATCACTGCACCAGGACGTTTTCGCTCAAATCAGGGTTTTATTTCTGTGCGCTGTCGAAAACAGCTCTGGCCGCCAGCCGGCAATTCGACGTGCCAAGGGCCGGAAAAGGGCGGGCCAGCGTTGGATCACAATCACGCCAGGCCGCTTACTTGCTCTGCACCAACCCTGAAGCCGATTTCCCCGGACTCATCTTTTTCACCCAGTATTCCAGTAAATCGCCCAAAGTGGTGGAGATGTCATAGGCCGGTTTCCACCCGGTTAGCTGGACCAGATCTTCGCAATCACCGTGTTGATAATGAATATCGATCGGCCGGAATAAAGCCGGGGAGACCTCTTTTTCGACTTTGCCCAAACGGCTGAGGGCAATTAGCGTGTCCGTATAAAATCCCATCTCCCGCGGAACGTCACCGCAAACATTGAAAATGCGACCGTCAGACTTGTTGTTGATCATCAACAAATAATAGGCCTTGACGATGTCCCGGACATCCAGAACGACTCGCACCGACTTCAAATTGCCCACCAGCAATTTTCTGCCCGGCTCGCCGTTCATCATCCGGGCCAATTGGTAAGCGTCCGATGAAATGGAGAACGTGCGGCCCCGCCGTGGCCCGGTATGCGAAAAGGCCCGGGTGATGAATCCCCTGACTTTTTTGTTGGTGAAACGTTCCTGCAAGTACAGATCCGTGGCTGCTTTGCTGGCACCATAGGGGTTGGCGGGAAGAATCGTGTCGTTGGATTTGATCTTTCGGCCATCCATTCCAATGTTGCCATAAACCTCCGAGGTGCTGCAAAACATCAGCTTGCAGTCCGGCTGATTGTCGGCAATGGCTTGGATTACATTCGCGCTGCCCATGATATTGGCCTCAAACGTACCCAAGGGATCGATAAAACTGGTGGGCGGATGCGACTGGGCCGCCAGGTGATAAACGCCATCAAACCGAAACTGCCGGAAGATCCCGTTGATGACTCGAAAATTGACCAAATCGCCGTAGACAAAAGCGATCTTTTCAAAATTTTCCGGCGGCACCACGTCCAAAATATCCGTCTGCCGACCGTTGGTATGACGGATCAGGCCATAGACCTCATGCCCTTCCTGGATCAAGAGATTGGCCAGATGCGGCCCGGCGAATCCGGTAATGCCTGTAATCAGATACTTCATAACAAGTTTCAAACTTGGCGGTCTCGTCCGCTCTACGGTTCCAGCGAGCCTGTGCGGCTCAGACTATTGCGCCTTCTGTTTCCGAATTGAAGCTGCGCTTCAAAAACATTCTTTGTGCCCGAGCACCAACCGCAGGAGGATACGTGGCGGCGCGACCGGCGGGCAAGCCGAATCTGGATTGGCCGAAGGTTCGCCCGAACCCTTGGTTGGCGATTGACGGCGCTTCGCTGCGCACACCTGCCAACTCAACCCGCTGGCCGCTTCCCTTCCCAAGGGGACAGTTACAGCGAAAAACCCGCCGCTTTCGCGTCGGCGGCGAACATTTTCACGGTGTCAAGTGACAATGCCTTCAAGTCCATTCCGGTCATCTTCATTGTCTTGGCCAGAATGTCGTGCGGTACCGTCACGATGGCGCAGCCGCAATCGTTGGCCTGAAAAATGTTCAGCACTTCGCGGACGCTCGCCCAGAGTAATTCCGCCTGCGGCAGCCCGGCCAGGAGTTTTTTGCTCTCGCGCATCTGCGGCATCGGGTCAACGCCGGTGTCCGCAATGCGGCCGGCAAAAACGGACACGACCGCCGGCGCTTTGGGGTTCAGCGCCTTGGCGACCCCCGCGACCTGTTCCAAGGCAAGGATGGCGGTGACGTTGAGTTTTACGCCTTCCAACGCCAGTTCGCGGATGAGCGGCAGCGACGATTCACCACGCGTGTTGGTGATGGGAATTTTGACATAGACGTTTTTTGCCCAACTGTTGATTTTGAGACCCTGGCGGCGCATCTCGGGAAATTCATCGGAAAACACTTCGAGCGAAATGGGCTTTTCCGTGATGTGCTGCAAGATGTCACGGGCAAACGGCTCATAATCATGGATGCCCGCCTTGCGCATGAGCGTGGGATTGGTGGTCATGCCCTTGATGAGCGGGTTGGCGTTTAATTGGAGCATTCCCGCCTTGTCCGCGCCGTCGGCGAAAAGTTTTACTCTCAAATCTTTCAATGTGCTCATAATTTAGAACGACTGGTGAACCTCAGTGATTCTTTGATTCACACAAGATAATGTCCGCAGCTTGGGCCAAATTACCAGCCGAAAAATCCGGTTTTTGCCGGAGTTCCTCCGCGTAACCACGATCAATGAAAACCGTGCGACACCCCGCAGCGTGGCCGCAATCCACGTCCCGCCAGCGATCACCCACCATCCAGCTTTGCGCAAGGTCAATGCCGAGTTCGCGCGCCGCGCGCAGCAACATGCCCGGCTTCGGCTTGCGACAGTCACACTCCGATTGGCCCTGTCCGGGGTGGTAGCAGACCTCAACGCTGTCAATCGGCAGCCGCTGGCACATTTCGGCGTGAATGGATTCAACAATTTCCTGTTTGAGCGTCCCCCGGCCCACGTCCGGCTGGTTGGTCACCACCACGAGCAAAAAACCGGCTTGCTTGAGTTTCGCGCACGCGGCGGCGACCTCGGGAAGAATTTCAAATTCGTCCAGGTTCCGGGGAGGATACGGCTTGAGGTCGCGCTCCAACGCGCGGTTGATGACGCCATCACGGTCAAGAAAAACAGCGCGTTGGACCGCGAACTTCGGACTTCGGCCTTCGGACTTCACCGCGTGCTTTCCCATTTGGTCTGGGCGACTTTGAGCTTGGGATGGGACACCAACAGGTGCCAGATCACGGCTTGAAAAGCTTCGCTGTGCGGCGTGACATGGGTGGCATTGACCGTCGGCACAATCACGCACGCGGTCGCTTCCCTCGCTGTGTAACCGCCGTCGCGCCCGACGATGCCGACAACTGACGCGCCCGCTTTCCTGGCCAGTTGAATCGCGCTGACGAGATTGGGGCTGACGTTTTTTTCCAGATTGCCGCCGCCGACGGAAAAAATCAGCAGGCCGTCCTTCGCGCCCAGCCGGCTGCCCTTGAGCCATTCGGCGAAAATTGTCGCCCAGCCTTCATCGTTGGTGCGCGCCGTCAATTCGGAGACGTTGTCCGTCGGCGCGTAAGCCTCAAAGCCGCAGATTTTGCGGAAATCGTTCACGGCATGGCCGGCGTTGCCCGCACTGCCGCCGACCCCGAGAATGAACAACCGCCCGCCGCGCTCACGCACGCGCGCGAGTTCATCGGCGCATTTTTCAATGGCATCGGCGTTCAGTTGGGCGGTGACCTGCTGGACTTCGTCGAGGAATTGTCTGGTAAAGCTCATAATGATTTTGATTGTAGCAGCGATTCGAGTTCCGCCAAGCCCGCAGGTGACCCCATTTCGTAAAAGCGTTCCCGCACCTCGTAACCGGCAAGCTGTTTTTCGCGGACCAGTTTCCCCATGACTTCGGCCAGATCGAACGGCTGGTTGGCGGAATAGGATTCAAACACCGGGGCTTTGAACAGACTCAGGCCGTAATCAATGTGCCGCATTTCCGGCGAGCGGCTCTTTTTGTCATAAACCGCAATTCCCCCGCCGCGAAAAACGACGTTGCTGGTGTCGTAGCGGCCTTCGTTGCGATAAACCGTCATGCAGCCCAGCTTGCCGCTATGCCGGAAAAATTCCGCGATGGGATGGTATTCAACCGGCAAATACGAATCACCGTAGAGCACAAAAAATTCATCCCCCAGCAACGGCAGCGCGCGTTTGATGGCCCCCCCCGTGCCCAGCAGTTTCGGGCCGTCGAACGAATAATCCAGCCGCAATCCGAACGCGTGGCCGTCGCCAAAATCGTGTTGAATCATCTCGCCGAGATAACCGATGCACAGCACCGCATGGCGGATGCCGCGGGCTTGAAGCAATTCGAGCTGGTGCGCCAGAAACGGTTTGCCCGCGACCGGCACGAGCGATTTGGGGATTTTTTCCGTGAGGGGCCGCAATCGGGTGGCAAGTCCACCCGCGAGGACGGCGACGGGAATGTCGAGCGGAGCGCTCACGAAATCAACAGCTTGGTCCCCTCGAAATCGAACCGGAAGCGGACTTCCCGGAGCCCGGTCTGCCGCACCGCATGACGCAGCCGGGCCTTGTCCTCCGCGTAAAACATGAGGAAACCGCCACCGCCCGCGCCGATAAGTTTGCCACCGAGCGCGCCGTTGGCCATCGCGAGGTCGTACCACTCGTTGATTTTCGGATTGCTCATGCCGCCGCTGCGCTGTTTTTTGCGCTGCCAGTGTACGTCCATCAACCGCGCGAATTCATGCAGGTTGCCGGTTTCCAGCGCGCGCTGGCTCTGCAGGCCAAGGTCTTTGACGAAGTGCAGGTTTTCCATCATCCCGGCGTCGGCCTGTTTTGATTTCTGGTCCTGTTCCTTCAGGATCGCCGATGCCGAGCGCGAATACCCGGTGAAAAAGAGGAGCAAATTGTCTTCGAGGTTGTCCCGCGTTTCAGCGGAAAGTTTCAGCGGCCATGCCTCGACCCTGCCGTCCGGCAGAAATTTGAAACAGGTGATGCCGCCGTAAGCGGCAATGTATTGATCCTGTTTGCCGATGGGCTCCTTGAGCCGTCCCAGTTCGATTTCACACGCCTGCGCGGCGAGTTCAGCCGGATGGACGAGATTTTTATTGTGCGCGTGCAGGGCTTTGAGCAGCGCAGTGGTGAAACTGCCGGACGAACCCAGGCCCGTGCCCGCCGGAATATCGGCCATGGAGGCCAGTTCGAGCCCGTGGCCATCCATGCCCAGCAGGGCGAACGCCTCGCGGAAGATTGGATGCTCTAATTTCGTCGCGTCCGCCACGCGCTCCAGCTCGGAGTATTTGACGATGACGTCGGACACAAACGTTTCATGCACGGTGAGGTAAACGTATTTGTCAATCGCCGCGGCGATAAGGAAGCCGCCGAATTTTTCGTAATACGACGGCAGATCCGTACCGCCGCCGCCGAGGGTGACTCGCAAAGGTGAACGCGCAATGATCATTTCAAATTGGGGTTGGGCATCTGGGCTCTTGGATTTAGGGTTTTGCCGGCGCGGAGTCAAAGTCAAAACCGCTTTTCCGGTAAATCTGTTCGACGATTTGCAGCGCCGTGCGCGCTTCCGCCAGTCCGGCATCCGGTTGGCGCTTCAATTGAATGTCTTTTTCAAACTCAATCATTTCTTTTCGCCACGATTCATCCGGGCCGGGAAATTCATAAAGCTTCATGTCCGGCGGACCCATTTCCGGCTTCATCTGGTAGTGATAAAGCTTCTCGACCCCGTAACTGCCGCCGAGACCTTCAATGTGCAGCTTGGTGTTGCGTCCGTAAATCTCGAACGAGAAAAGATTCTTCCACTCGGTGCAACTGACGTGCAGCCACGCCGTCCGGCCCCCGGCCGTCCGCAAATTCAAAAAAGCGTTGTCGTCCACCGGCATGTTCCAGAAATACGTCGCCGCCTGGCCTGCCACTTTGGTGAAGGGGCCGAGAAACCAGCCCGCCAGATCAATCAAATGAATACCCTGGTCAATCAATTCGCCGCCGCCGGAAAGCTTCGGGTCGGCCCGCCATTCCTTGTCATAACCCACGCGCCCGCCATGACCGTAGCGCGCCCGGATGAACATCAGCTCACCCATCACGCCGGACTCGCAAATTTCCCGCGCCTTGATGAACGCCGGATGATACCGATGATTAAACCCGACCCGGACGCGAACGCCGTGCTTCTCCGCGAGTGAGATCAGTTCGTCAATTTGCTTCACGGAAATGCCCGCCGGTTTTTCAACGACGACGTGTTTGCCCGCGCGAATGGCCGCGGCGGAAACTTCGGCCAGCGCGGCGTTAATCGTCGCCACAATCACGGCGTCCACCTGCGGATCGGCGACCGCTTGTTTGAAATCGCCGAGCGGACGGCCGGTTTTGGCAAGCTTCACCAATTCTTCGGCACGCGCCAGGTTCGTGTCGCACGCAACGACGAGTTTTGAACCAGCCGGCAGGCCGGCGAGACGCTTCTTCCCGATCAATCCGCAACCGATGATGGCGTAGTTCATTTGTCACCCCAGGTTTTGCCGCGATCCTTCGGCACGATGCGGCGCAGCGTGTAAATGTCGCTGTTCAAATCGGCCTTGAATTCGCGCAGTTTTTCCCACGGATCCCACTGTGCGCTGATGAGCTTGCCGGAAATCCCGTCGCTCTCGCGGCTGGCGAGATACACCGCCAGCCGGGCGCCGAGTTCAGGCGGCGTCGCGCCTTTTTCCTTCCACTGCCGGTTCTTTTCGTAAAACGCGGCGCCGACTTTTTCCGGCCCGGCGGCCAGGACCTCGTCCACCAGACGCGTAGCCAGGGCACCCGGCGCGATGGCATTCACATCCACGCGAAAATTTTTCAATTCTTCCGCCAGGGTTTCCATCAGCCGGACGACGGCGGCTTTTGATGCGGCATACGCGCTGATGTTGGGCAGCGGATTCGTCGCCCCGCCGCCGGAAAGGACGATTATTTTGCCGCGCCCGGCTTTTTTGAAATGCGGAATGACCGCGCGGCAGGGGAGCAACACCCCGTAAAGATTGATGTCCAGCGCGCGCCGCCATTCGGTCAGGTCCACGGATTCGGTTGGACCCATGGGGCCATAAATGCCCGCATTCAACACCAGCGCTTGAAGTGAACCGAGTTCGCGCAACGCAAAAGCAACCAGGTCGTTCACCTGTGCCTCATGGGAAACGTCGCAGGTTCGGGCCAGGATTTTAAGGGCGGGAAATTTTCCGGCTAATTCGGCCCGGGTGGCGGACAATTCCTTTTCGCCCCGCGCGCAAAGGACGATGTTCGCGCCTTCGGCCAGGAAATGCTCAGTGATGACCCGGCCGAGACCCTGGCTGCCGCCGGTGATGAGTGCGTTGAGGCCTTTGAGTTTCATGTTCAGGCGCGTCCAACGGAAAGATGTTCAACCCCGGGCAGATTTTTCAATTCCTTTTCCAAAAAGCGGTTGGCATCCACAAAAATGCGCTGTCGCATGGCCGGGGCCATTTTCACCCAATCCGCCTGGCGGAACTCCGGCCATTCGGTGCAAACGACGGCGGCATCCGCGCCTTTCACCGCGTCAGCGATCTGCGCCGCCAGCCGCACCGGGGCGAGTTCGGCGGGCAACTGTTTCACCGCCGGATCAAAGGCGCGAACGCCCGCGCCCGCCGCCAGAAGGTCCCGGCACAATTCCACCGCGGCGCTGCGGCGGAGGGTGTCGGTGTTGACGGTATAAGTCAGTCCCAGCACGGCGATGGTCTTGCCCCGCAAGTCGCCGAGACGCGATTGCAACCGCCGCAACATCCAGCCGCGGTGCAGATCGTTGCTCTGCTTGACGGCCGGAATGACGGAAATTTTTTCATTTTCCGCGGCCGCCAGTTTGGTGAGGGTGACGACATCGCGTGCGAGTGTGCCGCCGGCAAACGGGCCGCCGGGGCCGAGATAGGCCTTGGGCCCGATGCGCGGTTCGCTTTTCAAGCCAGCGGAAACTTCCTTCGCATCCGCGCCAACGTGCTCGCATAATCGCGCCACCTCGTTGATGAACGTGATGGACAGCGCCAGGAACGAATTGAGGGCGTGTTTGACCATCTCCGCCGATTCGGTGCGCATGAACAAGATTTGCGGCGTGAACGGGGCGAATAGTTTTTCCAGCAACGGCTTTTTCGCGTCATTGCGAATACCGACGACGGCGCGCACGGCTTTTTCAAAGGCGTCAATGGCCCTGCCGAGCTGGAGATTTTCCGGCGAATACGCGAAATAAAACTGTGGGAATTCGGCTTCGAGTTTGCGGCAGGTGCCCACGGGCAGTTGCGCGGAAATCAAAACCAGCGCGCCGGGGGGCAGATGCGGCAGCGCCCGGCGAAGATTGGCGAGAACGAAGTCCACGTCTGATTCGTCGTTTTCATTGACCGGCGTGTCGTAGCAGAGCCAGAGGACGTCAGCGTTGGCGCAGGCGGTTTTCGCCTCGGTGGTGAAGGAGAGTTTTTTTGACGCGAGACCGGCGGCGAGGAGTTCGTTCAAACCCGGTTCGGACAACGGGGCCTGGCCGGAATTGAGCCGGGCGATGTTCGCCGCGTCGAAGTCAAGTCCAACAACCTGGAAATGTCGCGCGCAACAAGCGGCGGTGACGCAGCCGAGGTGCCAGAGGCCGAGGACGGTGACATTCATCGGCGTTGGAGCACCCACTGATTCTGCTGGAGCCATTGCAGCGTGCGGATGATGGACTGCTCGATGGTCAGCGTGGTTTTCCAGCCGGTGGCGCGGATTTTTTTGGTGTCGAGAAAAATGAACGGGTTGTCGCCGATCCAGCCCTTTTTGCCGCCGGAGTACTCCCGTTTGGGCTTGAGGCCGAGCGCCGCGCAAATGAAATGAATGGAATCATTGACCTGTACGTATTCCTCCGTGCCGAGGTTGTAGGTTTCAACCCCATGTTTGGCCGATTTGGCCGCGGCCCGATTCACGACGTGCAGCATCGCGTCAAGGCAATCGCCGATGTAGAGGTAGGATTTTTGCTGCTGGCCATCACCCAGAACTTTCAAATGGCCGGGGTGGGCGAGCAATTGTTTGTAAAAATCAAGAACATGGCCGTGCGTGTAGCGTTCGCCGAGAATGGAGACAAACCGGAAAATGTAACCCTCGAAACCATAACCTTCGCAATAGGCATGAATGAATCCTTCGCAGGCGAGTTTCGAGGCCGCGTAGAGCGAGGTTTGCACCGGAAACGGATGATTTTCGGGCGTCGGGAAAATTTCCGCCTCGCCGTAGACGCTGCCGGTGGAACTGAACGCGATGCGCTTGATGCTGTTGTCGCGCATCGCTTCCAGAACGTTGAACGTAGCGACGGCATTTTGCTGAAAATCCTTGTGCGGATGCTCGAGGCCGAAGCGGACATCAGCATTCGCCGCCAGGTGAAAAACGCAATCGCATCCCGCCATCGCGCGGATCAGCGCGGACAAATCCAGGCAATCACCTTCGATTAATTTGAAACGGGGGTTCGCCATCGCCGACTGGAGAAATTCGCGCTGGCCGGTGGAGAAATCGTCCCAGCCGACAACCTGCCGGCCGCCGGCCAGGAGGCGGTCAACGAGATTGCTGCCGATAAAACCGGCGGCACCGGTGACAAAAATCTTTTCCATGATTGGGCGCGGAGTTTAGTGCGGGTGGGCAAGACTCGCCAGTCTTTTTGAAAACACAATTCCGCATCTCCCAACGGCCGAATTTCCAGCGGACGCCCCGGTTGGACGGGATTAAGGCGGATACATGAAGCCGGATATTGGTGATTACGGTTTTAGCAGCACCTAATTCTGCTCCCAATTATTTTGATTCAATTGTTTTTTCGACTTCTTCTGTTCCCGCACCAAGCGCTTTGCGCTTGGTCAGCATTTGCATTTTGTTCCTTGGCTGGGCGATGAGGCGGCCCAACCCGCGCTGGATCTGAACAGAATTGGTGCTCCCGATTTTCGGACGGAACAGGAATCATCCCCTGGCCACCGGCTGGGATTTGCTGGGGGCATCGTCGTTCTTCGCGCGCTGTTCGAACCAGCTCTGGTTAATGGGCTGGTAGAAGGTGCATTCCAGACAGGTGTGCGGGCGTTTGCCCTCGTAAAAGCCCTTGATGATGGCCCACGCCTTGTCGCTCTTGGAAATCTCCGTCAGGGTCTTTTCCCGGAGGTTGCCGACGACGAGGTCGTCGTTGTCGTTGGTGGTCAGGCGGCAGCCGCAGAGCCGCACCCGGCCGTCGTGGCGGACGGCAAAGTTGAAGAGATTCTTGCAGGGGACGTCGAGCCGCGGCGGCAGCTTGCGCAGGCGCATGGAACCGCTCATGTCCTCCGGCTGGATGGTGCCGCCCCAGTTGTCGAAGTCCACCGTGTAATTGACGCGGACGCGCTCGGACAGGTAGGGCTGGATGTTTTTTTTGAAATCGGGTGAGCGGATGATCTGGCTGGGCTTCTCGTGGTTGCGGAAGCGGACGACGATGCGCGCCGGTTCGCCCTTCGAGCGGTTGTATTCCATCAAATTGCGGATGCCGGACATGGCCTCGTCGTAATGTTTCACGCCGTAGATTTTTTCATAAACTTCCCGGTTCGCGCCTTGCGTGCTGATGAAAACCGCCGCGATGCCGAGGTCGATCAGCTTTTTGTAGGTGTCGTTTTTGTTGATGAGAATGGCGTTGGTCGTCAGGTAGACGTCCTTGAGTCCGGCGCGGTTCACGGCGTAATCCACCTTGTCCAGAATGCCGGGGTCCACGAGCGGATCCCCGACGACGGGCGTGAGGTCCAGGCTCCGGCCGCCGAGGGCCGCCCATTCGTCCACGGCTTTCTGGAAAACCTCGAACGACATGACGCCCGTCTGGAGGGTCTTGTTGGCGACGACCTTCGGGTAGGCGCAGAAGGTGCATTTGGCATTGCAGATGTTCGTGACGCCGGTCACGAGGTAGCCCGACGGCGCGAGCTGGCGATGCGCAAAGAGTTCCTCCGGCGTGATGTGATGTTTGGAGAATTGTTTGTATTTGAACCCCCGCCAAAAATTTTCGACGTAGTAAGCGCCCCAATAAACCACGTCGGCAGCCAGACCATTGGTATGCACGGCGTGGTAAATGCGCCAACTCAGTTTTCGCAGCAGGCTGTTCACCATTAAAAAAGCTATAGTCTCCAATCAGGAAGTCAAATCGGTTCGGCGGGAGCGCAGAATCCGCTTGCGCCCGAAGCCCGCTCCCGCCGAAGCTGTTTGTTTGAGCGCAAAGACGGCCGGTCGGAACAAATCTCCCAACGCCGCCAAGCGGCCAATATTTATGAGCATTGTGATTGTGACCGGCGCTGCCGGACTGATCGGTTCAGAAAGCGTCAAACGGCTTGCCCGGGAGGGCTTCCAGGTTGCCGGCATTGACAATGACCTGCGGCGCTGGTTCTTCGGTGACGGGGCGTCCACGCTGGCCAACCGCCGGAAACTCATCGAGTCCATCCCGAATTATCAACATCACGATTTCGACATCCGCGACCGTCAGGCGGTTGAAAACCTGTTCGACCGGTTCGGCCAGGACATCGCCCTGATCATCCACACCGCCGCCCAGCCTTCCCACGATTGGGCTGCGCGCGATCCGCATGCGGATTTCAGCGTCAATGCCACCGGGACGCTCAATTTGCTGGAGGCGGCGCGACAATTTTGCCCCGAAGCGGTTTTTATCTTTACCTCCACGAACAAGGTTTATGGCGACACGCCCAATGGCCTGCCGTTGACCGAACTGGAAAAACGCTGGGAAATAAAATCCGGTCACGCCTACGAACCCGGCATCCCGGAAACGATGAGCATTGACCAGACCAAACATTCATTGTTCGGCGCGTCGAAAGTCGCGGCGGACGTGCTGGTGCAGGAATACGGGCGTTATTTTGGAATGAAGACCGCGTGCTTTCGCGGCGGCTGTTTGACTGGCCCGGCCCATGCCGGCACGGAATTGCACGGTTTTCTCGCCTACCTGATGCGCTGCACCGTGACCGGCACGCCCTATCGTGTGTTCGGCTACAAAGGCAAGCAGGTGCGCGATAACATTCACAGCCATGATTTGGTGGAAGCCTTCTGGCAATTTTTCCTCAAGCCCCGCTCGGGCGAGGTTTACAACATCGGCGGCAGCCGCCATTCCAATTGTTCCATGCTCGAAGCGATAGAACTGTGTGAACAAATCAGTGACCGCAAATTGCAATGGACTTACGAGGAAAATAATCGCATCGGCGACCATATCTGGTGGATTAGTGACGTGCGGAAATTCCAAAGTCATTATCCCGCCTGGAAATATCATTACAGCCTGGGGCGGATTCTCGAAGAAATCCATCACGCCTGCCCGGCCAGTTGAATCATGCCCGCCTTTCCCGAAAGCATTCTGATCACCGGCGGCGCGGGCTTTGTCGGCGGCAATCTCGCCGTCTTCCTCAAGCGCCGCCACGCGCGGACCCGGGTCGTCACCCTGGACAACCTGCACCGGCCCGGTTCCGAATTAAATCTGCCCCGGCTGCGTGAAGCCGGAGTGGAATTCATCAAGGGCGACATCCGATTCGCCAACGAATTCCCCGCCGGACCGTTTGAGTCCATCATCGAATGCTCGGCCGAACCTTCCGTGCTGGCCGGTTATGCTGACTCGCCGGACTATCTGATGGAAACCAATTTTCTGGGCACCTACCGCTGCCTCGAAAAAGCCCGGCAATGGCAAAGCACTTTTCTGTTTCTTTCCACCAGCCGCGTTTATCCCATGGCCCCGCTGGAAGCACATCCCTGGCGTGAAAGCGAAACGCGTTTTGAGTGGCGGGACGTCGCCGGGGCGCCGATCTCCTCGCACGGTGTGCGGGAAGAATGCGCGGCCCAGGGCGCCCGCTCGCTTTATGGGCTGACCAAATTCGCCAGCGAAGGTCTGATTGAGGAATATCGCGCCGGGTTCGGACTTCAAGCGGCCATCAACCGCTGCGGCGTCATTGCCGGCCCGTGGCAGATGGGCAAAGTGGATCAAGGCGTCGTGTCGCTGTGGGTGCTCCGCCACTATTTCGGCAAACCGCTTTCTTACATCGGCTACGGCGGCACCGGCAAACAGGTTCGCGACGTATTGCACGTGGACGACCTCTGTGAACTGGTTGAGGAACAACTGGCTGATTTTCCCGCCTGGGACGGTTGGCTGGGAAATGTCGGTGGCGGGCTGGGAATTTCCGCTTCGCTTCAGGAACTCACCACCGCGTGCCGGAAAATTATGGGGCGCGAAGTTCCCATCGCCGCCGAACCGAAAAATCGCCGGGCTGATTTGCGCATTTTCCTCGCTGATTGTTCCCAATTGGTTGCGCGGACCCACTGGCGGCCCAAGCGGGGTGTGGAAAGAACCGTCGCGGATGTTTTTGGTTGGGCGCGCGCTCACGAAAAAAAATTGCAACCACTCGTATGAAAAATGGTCCGCCCCAATCCAATGGTTTGCCAACGAGCGGGCTGTGGCAAAGCGGCATCGTATTTTCCGCAATCAGTTTTCTGACCGCCCTGGTCCATTATGTCTTTCATATCACGCTGGCCGGCTCGGTCATCGCCATCATTCTGGTGAAACCGTTGGGTGATTTTTTCCATATCCCGCGCCCAAGCCTCACGCTCATCACGCTCGCATGTGTGCTGGGCGGACTTTGGGGTTTTCATTCAAAATTAGAACCAAACGACAAAGCGCTGCTTGCGAACTTGCTTCCTGGTTCATGGCGTGTTTCCTTATCTCATGCGAAAATTAATACTCAAACTTACTGGTTCAACAACCATTCGGAAGATGGTCAAGGCCTTGCGTTTGCATTTGTTGGCCAACTGGTGGTTGGGGCGTTTCCCGGTGGTAAAGACGCTGCCCGACAGTGGCATCCGCTATCGGGCGCGAAGGGTTGAAAGCCTCGGCCTGTCCGTGGAAATGTTTGATAAGGACGCGCTTTACGCAACGTCAGATCTGCCGGTAGACATCCGAACCTTTGCCGACCTCGGATGCAACGTGGGCTATTTTACCTGCCAACTCTGTCACCGATTAAAGAGCACGCACCTGAAGGGCTTGATGGTGGATGCCAACGCGGAAGCGGTCCAGGACGCCCAGTGGCACGTTGACGCAAACGAACTGCACGATGTGCATGTGCTGCACGGCCTGGTTGGAACAAAAGGGAATGGCGAGCAGGCGAGCTTCTTCGTCCACACTTCAAATGTGTGTTCGACGGCAGTCCCGTCGGATATATCCCTGAATAAAACCAATACTTGGACGCACATCCAGGTGCCTTGTGTTGGGGTCGAAGAAAACTGGCGCAAGTATTTCGGCGACGCCCCTTGTGATTTGCTCAAAGTCGACATCGAAGGATCGGAAATGAATTTTCTCCGCAACGAGACCCGGTTTTTGCACCGGGTACGGACGATATTAATTGAATGGCACAAATGGCAGGTGAGCCTCGAAGACATTGAAAAAAATCTTTCCGGCCAGAATTTTTTGCTCAAAAGAATCCTGCAGGAAGACGCCGGAGTGGGCACGGCGGTCTTTCTTCGAAAACCGGGGTCGGATTAATGCGCTTCCGGTCGCCAGAACTTGCGTCAACCAAAACACAAATGCCTCCACCTTGGGACACATTGATTACCAGGCCTCCAGATCCGGAAAATTTCTCGTGGCCGCGCGTCAGCTTCATCATGCCCACGCTCAACGTGGAGGCGTTGCTGGACAATGTCCTGTCGTCCATCATGCGCCAGACGTATCCGCGCGATCGGTATGAAATCATACTCGCCGACGCGCGCTCGACCGACCGCACGCGCGAAATCGCCAATAAATTCGGCGCCATCGTCATTAACGACGACGGCAAAAACATGGAGGAAGGCAAACGCCTGGCGTTTCGGCACGCGACCGGCGAATACATCGTGTTCGTGGATGCGGACAACGAAATTACCCATCCCGATTACATCGAACTGGCGGTGAAGGCTCTCGCGGCAAACCCGCAGGCCCTCGGCGTGGAAAGTTACTATTTGCCTTCGCCGAAAATGAGTTCGTTTTGCGCCTATCTTACCCACCGGCTGCACATCAGCGATCCCATTGCCTGGCTGATGAGCACGAATCCGAAGCTTGTGGCGCGCGAGGGCGAGGTGGAACGCTGGACCCTGCCCGGCAATTCTCTTTCGTATCCGCTCGGCGCAAACGGATTTGTTTTCCGTCGCGCCGATTTGGAGTCGGTGAAGGCGGATGAACATTTCCAGGACACACACGCGGCCATGCGCCTTATGTGCGGAGGCAAACGTGAATGGCTGCGGATTCGTGGTCGCGGCGTGCATCATTTCTACGTGCAAACACTCGCCGGTTTTGTGCAAAAACGCCGCCGGGCCACGGTGCATTTTCTGCGCGTCCAGCAAGAGGCAAAAACAAACTGGATGAATGAAAAACCGGCGGTGCCGCTCTGGCTGGCGGGCGTCTATTGTGTCACGTTCGCCGGCCCAATGTGGCACACGGTGCGCGGGTTGGCTCGTGACGGCGACCCGCGCTGGCTCTGGCATGTGCCGGCCAGCCTCGGCAGCGTGCTCGGCGACGCCTGGGGGGTGTGGACTTACAAACGGCGCGGCAAAGACAAGACGCTGATCGCGGAACTGAAGGTAAAACAAACATTGAAATAGTTTCATGCCTTGGTCGTCCGCCAAACCAAGACCCAGGCGTATCTGCCGGATATTTTGCAATTCCAGGCTGCGGCAAACCGGCCAACGAAAGGAAATTGCCGCCGACACCTCCAGCAGCTAATATTCGGCGGTTGTGATCCAGAAAAAAACATACGATATTGCGGTGGCCTATCGCATCTGCCCCCACATGTCACGCACACTCCCGCCGGTGTTTGCCGATTCAAAGTATAACCTGTCCGCCCTGTGTCTGCGCTCCTTCAAAGCCGCCTTGGCCGGGATCAAAGCCAAGATATGGGTCATACTGGACAATTGCCCCAAAGAATATGAAGACTTATTCACTTCACAATGGGCCAGCGAGGATTTGGTTTTGGTGCGTTGTCCCGGGATCGGCAACGCGGCGACCTTTGGCCGCCAAGTTGAAGTTTTGGCGAATCAAAGCGATGCGGAATTCGTTTTTTTGGCGGAAGATGATTTTTTCTATTTGCCGGGGCGCTTTCATCTGATGTTGGATTTGATCCGCAACAACCCCGATGTCGATTTCTGCTCTCCGTACGATCATCCGGACTTCTATAACCATTCCTTCCACCTGCATCCCATGCGCATCAAAGTCGAACAGGGGCAGGTTTGGAAAACGGCTAACGGCACCATCTGCACCTTCATGACTCGCCAATCCACGCTACAGGAGGCGCGGTCGGTTTTGTTAAGCTACGCCTGCAAGAATTCTGACGCCGGCATGTGGTTAAGCCTCACAAAGCAACACGTGCTGAACCCCTATGACTTGCTGGCCCAACCGTTTATTTGTCCCTACCGTGGTTGGAGTCTCGCCTGTGCCTGGTATTTTAACTGGCGGCAGATTCTTTTGGGCCGGCGTTACGTCCTCTGGATACCCGTTCCATCACTGGCAACCCACATGGCCGCTCCCTATCTGGCACCTTATGTGGACTGGGAACGGGAATTTGGGCGTGTTGACAACACCACCAGCACTATTACCTCATCATGCAAGGCAGGCACATAGCGTCCGTTCCAACATTGACCGACCGTTTTGGGTGGTTAACAAAGACATTTAATTAATGAGAAATCTTTTTCTGGCAGTCATCAGTATCGTCGAAAAAATACTTGGGATGGCCCCTCTGAGATTGAAGATGGAACTTTTCAGGATGGCCGCGCGTTCGATCGGAGTAAAGTATGCCGCATTTGACGGAAAGCAAGGCACTCTTGAAGCGCCGGTTTATGATCGGGTTATTTGGCCTCTTTATCTTGTACAGGGAAGCCTTGATCCGGGCACTTGTGATCTTATTGTGCGTCTTTTTAATTCCGGTTCGGGTACTTTGATCGATGTTGGAGCCAATATTGGCATCGTATGCATCCCGACAAAACGAGCCGTGCCCGGTATTGATTGTTATGCCATCGAGGCGGATCCGGGTAATTGTGAATGCTTGCGTATGAATACCTTTCGCAACGGCGTCCCGGATATTGTCTTGTTCCATCGTGCCGCTTACCGGCATGAGTGCATGATGAACTTCGAGCGTTCCAGCGAAAATTCCGGCGACCATCGCATCCGAACCAATAAATCAGATTCAAACAGGGAATTGTGTAACGAATCATCGCGACAAGTCATCCAAGTGCAGGCATCCACGCTGGATTCCATTATCCCGCTATCCGGCCTCAAGCGTCCGGTGATTATCACGTGCGATGTTCAGGGTGCAGAGGCGGACGTTCTGGCCGGATCCACCAAGCTTCTCGAGTTGGTCGATGTCATGATAATCGAATTCTGGCCTTACGGTTTAAAACGGGCTGGAACAAATATTGACGAGCTTTTGTCGTTTCTTTCCCGCTTTCCATATGGGGCGCGGTTTGATTCAATGGATGCGGTGTCAATTCGCCTGGGGCCTATTTCCGAACTGATGGGGGAATTGAAGCGGATTTACAAGGAGGAAACCGGTATCAGGCATCTTGATTTAGTGCTGTCAAAGAAGCCTTTCTAGACACAAATTATAATCGGCGAGCCGGCCCTTTTTTGTTTCTCATCCTTTCATGCTCGGAGTTGGGTGAAAATTTCAATCATCCGGCCCGCCGTTTTTTCCCAGGTAAAACCCAAGGCATGTTTCTTGTTTTTCTCCATGAGTTCAAGTCGCCGGTCCGGAGACAATGCCAGCATGCGTTGCATTTTGCCGGCCATATCCGCAGGCTGGTAAGGATCCACCAGCCATTCTTCATCCGGCATGAGTTCCGGCAGCGAACTGGCATTTGACGCAATCACCGGGCACCCACAAGCCATGGCTTCCACCACCGGAAAGCCAAAACCCTCATAGAAGGAGGGATAGATCAAAAATTCGGCGTTCCGATAAAGGTTGACGAGTTGATCGTCGTCGGCATAACCGAATAATACGACCTTGTCCCGGATCCCCAACCGGTCGGCGGCAGCAAACAGCTCCTGCCGTTGCGGCTCACTAATCACCCCCGCAACGACATATTTCAAATGGCTTTGACCGGCAAACATTGCGAAGGCCTTCATCGCCCCCAGAACATTTTTTCGCGTGGGATGGGTCGTCACCGAGAAAAAGTATTTATCCCCAATCAAAGGCTCTCCGGGCGCCCCGGCGGCCCGAAGAAAATGCTCTGCCACCCCATGATAGACCACTTGGATCCGCTCCTCCGGCAGATTGTAAAAACGCACCAGGTCCCTCTTGGTGTTCTGCGAAACCGCCACAACGGCATCCGCCATCTTCAGCGACCGCGCCAATTGCCATCCAAAATACCAGCGGTGCTTCCAATCATACTGTTCGGGCATGATTCGAAATGTCAGATCGTGGATGGTCACCACATATTTGACGCCGACACACTTCTGTAACGGAAGAAAGTGGGATGGTCCATGATAAACATCCACTTGTCCCTGGCGAATCAATCGCTTCACGCGCAGACAATCGAACCAAGCAGCGCCCAACAACCCCCGCGGTGTGCGAGCCACTTGCGTCACGCCCAGCGTGCGGGACGCATTCGGCTGGAAGAAGACGTATTGGTTGGTTGGATCAATTTCCAGACATTTGCGATACAAATGCGCAACATAATTGGGCACACCGGTGCCCTTCTCCAAAATCATTCGAGAATTGACGCCGATTTTCAAGAGAACAGGGATTGGGCGCTCGAAGCGACGCGGGATATTGAAGATTGGTTCCGAATCATTTCAGTATCTGAGGTTATCTTTGTATTGGCCTGCGTCAACCCGGAAATGGCCATCGCCCATATGGCCCACGCCATCAATATCCCGGCTTAATGCCAAGTTCAGTTCTGTTCTGGCCCCGGGACCGCCTTGACACCCGGCCCCATCCAATTGACAATTGTGACTCGATTATTATTGGATATCTCGCGAATCCCATGGGGGATGCAAAAACGAGCAGGACCAGTATCTATCCAATATACATAACATAACAATCCAAACTCATTTTATGAAAACCGCCAAGCCCGCCGCGAAAACGCCGCCCACCGGAATTCTCTTCATTGTATTGCTGGTGGTTATTTTGGCCGCGCTCTTCTCGAAAAGCTTTTTGCCGGATTACGTCCTTTTTTCCAACGATGGACCGCTCGGCCAGGACAACGCCAAATGGCTTCAACTCCCCGCCGCTTATACCGGATGCTGGGATGATCTGAATGACATTGGCAACAATGCCGGCGCGTGGCCGCCAGACTGGACAGCGTTGTCGTTTTGGATGCTGGGGACGGTCGGTTACGCAAAATTCTTTGTGCCCATCACTTTGTTTGTCTTGGGATTCAGCGCGTGGTGTTTTTTCAGGCAGTTAAATTTTTCGCCAGCGGCGGCGGCCCTGGGCGGATTGGCCGCCGCCTTGAATTCCGCCTTTTTTGCCACGGCCTGTTGGGGCGTGGCCGGCCAGTTGATTGCTTTCAGCATGGACTTTCTCGCTTTGGCGCTGGTGGTATCCATTTCCCCGGCAACCCCGCCGCTCACGCGCTGGATGCGACTGGCTTTGGCGGGGTTGGCCGTGGGGGTCA
This sequence comes from uncultured Verrucomicrobiae bacterium, assembly GCA_963804345.1. Classification (GTDB taxonomy): domain Bacteria; phylum Verrucomicrobiota; class Verrucomicrobiia; order Limisphaerales; family UBA11358; genus UBA11358. Next base: position 694,170 of record CAWDPX010000004.1, read on the forward strand.
ATGTGATGGAGGCTTTCGACATCGGCGCTATTTTCAGTTTGTTTGTGGCGGCTTTTGTTTTGTTCAAAGCGCTCACGGATGAGAGCGGTCCGGGTTGGTTGAAATGGGGACGTGGCGTTGGACAGATAGCCGTAATCGCCATTTTTGCCGGATTCATCGCCACGCAATCCATCGTGGTGCTCGTCGGCTCGCAAATTACCGGCATTGCCGGCACCGGACAAGACACGGAAACCAAGGCTCAACGCTGGGACCCGGCCACACAATGGAGCGTGCCCAAAATTGAAACGCTCGGGCTGTTTATCCCCGGCCTGTTCGGCTATCGGATGGATACCCCAAAAAACATGATGGATTTTTCCCAAGACGCCTACAAAGGAGGCAATTATTGGGGCGGCGTCGGACGCGATCCCGCAATTGACCGCTTTTTGGCAAGCGGAAAAGAAGGTTCCCCACCGCCCGGATTTATGCGATTTTCCGGCCACGACAATTATGCCGGGGTGCTGGTGATGCTGGTGGCGTTGTGGGCGGTTGCGCAATCGTTGCGACGACAAAATCCGGCATTCGCTGAAACGCAACGGCGGTTCATTTGGTTTTGGTCGGTGATACTGATTGTGTCGCTGCTGCTGGCCTTTGGGCGCTTCGCGCCCTTCTACAAATGGCTTTATATGCTCCCGTATGTCTCGACGATGCGAAATCCATGCAAGTTCATTGCGGTTTTTTCGTGGGCGCTGGTCATTCTGTTTGCCTATGGCATCCACGGTTTGAGCCGGCGTTATTTGGAAATTTCGGCGGCTAATTCCATTTCGCCGCTGGCGCAACTCAAAAATTGGTGGATGAAAGCACGCGGCTTTGATCGAAATTGGACGTTGGTCTCTGTCCTGGCTGTCATCGGCAGTGTGCTCGGGTGGCTGATTTACGCCATCGAAAAGCCGGGCCTTGTCCGTTACCTGCAAGTAAGGGGGTTCCCCGACGAAGACATGGCCAAAGAAATCGCCGCGTTCAGCATCGGGCAGGTCGGCTGGTTTATCATAATCTTCGCGCTGGCGGTTGGACTTTGCACGCTCGTCATTGCTGGAATTTTTGCGGGGCGACGAGCAAAATTGGGCGGCATTTTGCTGGGCACGCTGCTCGTCATGGATTTGGGCCGGGGGAATTTGCCCTACATCATTCACTGGGATTACAAACAAAAATACGACATTGATTCAGCCAATCCGACCAATTCGACAAATCCGATTATTAATTTTCTGCGCGCCAAACCTTACGAATATCGTGTCGCCGACCTGCCGTTTGACACCCAGCAACGATTGAAATTCTACGACAATTATTTCGGCGGCAGCGGGCTTTATCGCATTGAATGGGCCCAACACCATTTTCCCTATTATAACATCCAATCGCTCGACAAAATTCAAATGCCGCGTATGCCGGCGGATTTGGAGGCTTACGAAATGGCTTTGATGCCCCGTTCGGAAAATACCTATTCCCTCATGGCTCGTCGTTGGGAATTGACCAACACCCGCTATCTGCTCGGCGTGGCGGGTTTCTTGGGCATTTTGAACGAGCAACTCGACCCGGTGCAACACCGTTTCCGTATCGCCCAACGCTTTGACGTGATACCCAAACCCGGCATCACCCAACCAACGGGACTGGAGGAACTCACCGCCATGCCCAGCGACGACGGCGATCTGGCTCTCATTGAGTTCACCGGGGCTTTGCCCCGTGCCAGGCTTTATTCCAACTGGCAGGTCAGCACGAATGACACCGCTACGCTGCAAACGCTGACGAATACAAATTTTGATCCGTGGCAAACCGTTTTGGTTTCCACGCCGTTGCCGACTGCGCCGGCCGCGGACGCGACCATTCAAAATGTTGGCTCGGTTGAATTCAAACGTTACGTGCCGGACGACCCCGTGTTCGGGGGAAAGAGAAATGGTTTGTGGAAACAATCCGGATATTGTTATGCGCCGAAAGACATCATGTTCGACGCGCAAGCCAATACGCCTGCGGTGCTGTTGCTTAATGACCGGTTCGATCCGCACTGGCGCGTGCTGGTGGATGGCAAGCCGGCGGAACTGTTGCGCTGCAATTTCATCATGCGCGGGGTTTATCTGGCGTCCGGCGCGCATACGGTTGAATTTCAGTTCAAGCTGCCGAATGGCCCGCTTACCGTCAGTCTGACTGCCATCGCCGCTGGTCTTTTCCTGTGTGGATGCCTGTGGTTGGCTGGCAGGCGCGCCGGACCCGATCCAAAGCCATGGAACGCAGGCACCACCCATCGCGACCAACAAACCGGCGGGCAACGATCTTAAACGTCAATGCGGGAAAAGCAAAAAAGCCGATCTGCTTCAAACCTGAACCGGCTGGACGACCGCCAGCACCACCCCGGCTGCCGTCGAACCCGAAACGGCGGCGAGGGAGATGAAGTCGCGCTCGCCGAAACAAACACGGTTAGCAAATAGCATCACCCTGATTCCCAGTTCCGTAGATGCGTGTGTCGTTGGTATGATTAAGGCGGCGGTGCGTCAATAAGCATCTGTTGTTTACGGGCCAGAGGGTGTTCGCTCGCTTTTTTATCGTCGAAGAGGCTGTTCGCCGTTATAGTAAAATTTACAGACATGGAGCCGAACGGAAAAAACAAAGTCAAGATTGCCCGCGGAATGTGCGAAAAGGGATTGTGGCCGGCAGTGCTGGCATTCGCCCAAAGTTGGCGTGAAAGAGACCCGTCCGATTACCAGGCGCTTTATTACATCGGCCTGGGCTTGAGCGGAATGGGACAATTTGCAATGGCGGAAACAGCTTATCGGGGGGCGTTGGCATTGGAAACCACCGATGCCCGGGTTTGGAATAACCTGGGGGGGCTGCTCTGCGAAAAATTGCAGCGCCCAAGCGAGGGCATTCGCTGCCTGGAGCAGGGTTTGAAAATGGATCCGCACAATAAGCTCGCCTGGTCAAACCTGGCCACGATGGCCGGCAGAATGGGGCATCATCACAAGGCGCTGGAGTATGCCGACCGGGCCCTCGCGCTGGACCCAAAGCTGGTGGAAGCTTATCTGCACAAAGCCACTGCGGCGAAGGCCTTGAAAAAAATGGATGTCGTCAAAGAGGTTTGCCACAAGCTGGGAACCATCGAACCGGAAAAATTCTGCCGCGGGCACTGACCCCGGCAGCCATTTCAAATGGCCGTGTCAACGGCCGGCTCCGGCGGGACTTCCAGGCTGACCGCGGATTTCCCGCCGGCCAGCGCCAGGATCAAGGTAATCAGGCTGACGGCGGCAAACAAACCGACGCAGGCGGGCCAGCCGCCCTTCAACCAAAACCACGCCGTCAATGCCGCACCCGCACTCCCGCCGGCATAATAAAATGTCACGTAGAGCCCGGCGGCGGCGGAGCGGGCGCGTCCGGCGACCTGTCCCATCAGCACTGTGGCCGCCGATTGCGAGACGAAAATGCCGGAGGAAAAAATCGCCAGCCCGGCAATGACCGGCGTCAGCGAAAAGGCCAGCGTCAGCAAAAGACCGCCAAGGCACATGCCAAGCGACAGCAACATGGTCCGGCGGAATCCGTGACGATCGAGAAAGCGTCCAGCCAGCGGGGTCACGACGCAACCCAGCAGATAGACAAAGAAGATGCTGCCCAACTCGGCGGGAGTGAGGTTGAACGGCGGTTGCGCGAGATAAAAATTCACGTAGGTGAACACGCCCACCAGCGAAAATAGGACGGTGAATCCCAGGCCGCAAATCGCCAGCAACCGCGGGTTCCGCAGATGCCCCCACGTGTCGCGCGCAGACTTGAACACATGTTTGGCCGGGACAAAATGAACCGCCAGCGGCAGCCATTGGCGCACGGCCAAAGCCCCGGCCAGATCCAGGATTCCCAAGGTCACGAAGCCGGCGCGCCAGTTCCAGTGCGCGGCGATGACGCCGACGAGGAATCGTCCCAGAAAGCCGCCGAAGACCGTGCCGGCCACATAGGCGGACATGACCGTGCCGACGCGGCCGGCAAATTCCTCATTGATGTAGGCCATCATCACGGCGATGACGCCGGGCACAAAGAGTCCTTGGGCAAAACGCCAGAAGATGAGGGCGTGCAGGCTTTGTGAAGTGGCGGCCAGCAGCGTCGGAACGGCCAGGGCGAAGAGCGCGGGCACGATTACTTTCTTGCGTCCGATGGTTTCCGCAATCAGGCCGGTGACCGGGGCCATGAGCGCCACCGCTAACGTGATGGCTCCCACGGTCATGCTGACCTCGATTTCGGAGGCGTGGAAAAGGCGCTGGAAAAACGGCAGCAACGGCTGCGTGCAATACACGTTTAAAAACGTGCAGGCGCCCGCGATCATCACGGCAAAGATAGCCAGCTCGAATGACTTCTCCGGGCGCGCCGTACGCGCCGCCGGAGTCACAATCGCACTCATAAACCTTGAATGATGGGCACAACCCGGCGAAAAGAAAAATCGAAACTGGCTCAATTCGGAGAACAGTTTGGAGTTCCGCGTTTACGCGGCAAGAGTGACAGAGACTGCCGAAACCGCCTGAAAGCGGAACTCCAAACAAGGGTGGCACGCGAGGCTCATCAAGGCAGCACAGCCTCGACGGTTGTCTTAACAAAGCGGATAAGTTAGCTTTAGCCTGTGATTTACGACGCATCGTTGGACGAGTTGCTGCAAAAGGTCTGGGACGGCCAGCGCATCAACCCGGCCGAGGCGCTGCGGCTTTATCATCTGCCGTTGGAAGAACTCGGCGCGCTCGCCGACCGCCGGCGCCAGCTCGCCAAGGCGAAGGACTGCAACGGACGCGGCAATGAAATTGTCACCTACATCGTTGACCGCAACGTCAATTACACCAACGTCTGCAACGTCTATTGCAAATTCTGCGCGTTTTACCGGACGGAAAAGGACGCCGACGCCTATGTCATCACGCTCGCCGAGATGGACAAAAAAATCGAGGAGACCATCGCGCTGGGCGGCACGCAGATTTTGATGCAGGGCGGGCATCACCCGAAGCTGACGAAGCAGTGGTATCTCGATTTGCTGTCGCACATCAAAGCGAAGTTTCCGCAGGTGAACGTCCACGGGTTCAGCCCCAGCGAGTTCGTCCATTTCCGCGAGGTGTTCAACGAGCCGCTGGAACGCATCATCAGCGATTTCGTGAAGGCCGGGCTGGGCTCAATTCCCGGCGGCGGCGGGGAAATTCTCGTGGACCGCGTACGCCAGAAAGTTTCGCCGCTTAAGGCGATGAGTAATGACTGGCTGGAAGTCATGGACGTGGCGCACCGGCTCGGTTTGAATTCCAGCGCGACGATGATGTTCGGTCATGTCGAGACGATCGAGGATCGCATCGAACATCTGGGCCGGCTGCGCGCGCAGCAGGACAAAAGTAGGGCGGGCGTCTCGCCTGCCCAGCGAGCGCTTCAGCGCGAGCAGGCAAATCCCGAAAAACTTGCGCCGACTTCATCGGCGCGGGCAGGCGAGACGCCTGCCCTACCTTGCGGTTTCACCGCGTTCATCTGCTGGACGTTTCAGGCCGAGCACACGAAGCTCAAAGCCCCGACGGTCGGCGCGCACGAATATTTGCGGACGCAGGCGCTGGGCCGGATATACCTCGACAATTTCACCAACGTTCAGAGTTCGTGGGTCACGCAGGGCCAGGAAATCGGCCAGGTCGCCCTCAAATTCGGCGCGAACGATCTTGGCAGCATCATGATCGAGGAAAACGTCGTCAGCCGGGCCGGCACCACCTTCCACATGACCGTTGCCGACATGCACCGGCTCATCAAAGACATCGGTTATGAGCCGCACCAGCGCGACAACTGGTACCGGCTGGTGAATTGAGTTGGAGTTCACGCTTCAGCGTGTCCGGGCAAACAAGCTGAAGCTTGAACTCCAACAGTGCATGTGGAAACCTTTATTTTCTTTGTGAGCATTTTTGGCGGGACGCCGCCTAATAAATCAATTATGCCTTATCACCAGCCAAACAAATTATGAAAACCCTCGCTTCGATTCTTTGTCTCGGTGCGGCCGGCTCGCTCGCCGCCTTCGCCCAACCGGCGCTCACCATCTACAACCAGGATTTCGCCGTCGTGCGTGACACCGTGCCGCTCGACCTCAAATCCGGCGTGAACAACGTGCGTTATGCCGACGCCACCGCGCGCGTCGAGCCAGACTCGGTGATCTTGCGCGACCCGGCCGGCAAACATTCGCTCCAGATCTGGGAGCAAAATTATCGCAACGACCCCGTCACCCAGGAACTGTTGCTGTCGCTGTTCGAGGGCAAGACGATTGATTTTGAAAATCTTCGCCTGAAGGACAACACGCAGTCGCGTGAACTCATTCCGGGCAAGGTCATTCGCAGCGGCTACGTGCCGGGCGGCGGCTCGGAGCAGCCCATCATCGAGGTGAACGGCAAGTTGCAATTCACGTTGCCCGGAACGCCGCTGTTTCCCGATTTGGGCGATGATACCGTGCTCAAGCCGACGCTGAACTGGCTGCTCCAGTCGGACAAGCCGGGCAAGTTCGACGCCGAGGTCAGCTACATCACCGGCGGTTTCACCTGGGAGGCGGATTACAATCTGGTCTCGCCGGAAAAGGGCGACACGGTGGACCTGATTGGCTGGGTGACGATGAACAACCAGAGTGGCAAGACGTTCCGCGACGCCAAAATCAAATTGATGGCCGGCGACGTGAACAAGATTCAGCGGGTTGGTCCTACAATACAAAGAGCGGTGCAATCTTCGGCGTTTGCTTATGAAATGGCAGCTCCCGCTGTCACCGAAAAAGCCTTCGACGAATTTCATCTTTATTCGCTGGCGCGGTCCACGACGTTGCTGGATCGCGAGACCAAGCAGGTGGAATTTGTCCGCGCCACGGAAGTGAAAGCGCCAACAATTTACGTTTATGACGGCGCGGAATCGGGCTATCGCTTTTACGGCGGGTTGAACAACGACCGCGGTTACGGCACACAGGGCAACAAAAAGGTCCGGGTGATGCGCGAGTTCGTCAACGCGGAGACGAACCATCTCGGCATCGCGCTGCCCAAGGGCAAGCTGCGGTTTTACCGCCGCGACGCCGACGGCCAGATGGAATTCGTGGGCGAGGACCAGATTGACCACACACCGCGCAACGAAACCATCCGCGTGACCACCGGCAACGCCTTCGATCTGGTGGGTGAACGCAGGCAGACGAATTTCCGCGTGGACACCGGCGACAAGTGGCTGGACGAATCGTTTGAGATCAAATTGCGCAATCGCAAGCAAGAGCCGGTGGAATTCCGCGTGGTCGAACATCTTTACCGCTGGAACAACTGGGACATCACGGCGAAATCGGACAACTTCAAGAAAACCGATTCCCAAACCATCGAGTTTCGCGTCTCGGTCAAGCCCGATGAGGAGCGGACGGTGACCTACACGGTGCATTATTCGTGGTGAACCGGGATGGAGTTCACACTCGGGTGCATTTTGACATACGCACCGAATGGATTAACTCCCTCTCCCCGCCCAAACGGGGAGAGGGTTGGGGCGAGGGGCTTGAGCCGTTGAAAACCTTGTGCCTCCTTTCCATGAACCGGCGGGCGGAATAGTATGCAAAACTTTGATTCACCTGCATCAAAGTTTTGTCATCTGATTGCAGGCCAGAAACTTGTAAAAACACATTTTGCAGCCAACAGAGGGGCAACATCGAACCGGTTCATGGCCCCGATGCGCGTCCATTGTTGGAGGTCGAAGCTCCCCATGAACCTCCTGGGAGCGCCGGCGTCTCGCCGGCGAGTCGGGAGCCGAAAACTGGAACACGCCGGCGGGACGCCAGCGCTCCCAGGAACTGCCTCCCGGTTCAGGGGTTCAAAGCGCAAATTTCGTTTCGGGGAATTCTCACCCCGCCCCGGCGAAGCTTCTGGCGCAGTCCGGGCCGGCGTGTTACCATGTAATCAAATTGTTCACGCCGCGCCAAAAACGGGCTTGCGTGAAGCTTTTGAAAAGAAGCACCCTTGCTTATGGCAAATCCGCCGACCCCGCAGGCCCGCCGCGATCCGAAGACGCGCTTCAACTGGCGCGTCAGTGATTTCATCCGCGGGATGATGGTCTGGTGGTTTGTCCTCCGCGCGCGGATCACCGGACGCGGTTATTATTGTTCCACGCTGGCGGGCCAGGAAGATTACAACCTTACCGTTAATTCTGACCTGACGGTTTCCTGCACGTGCCAGGATTACGATGGCAGCGGGCACATCGGGGACCTGCGCAAAAATACCTTTGAGGAAATTTATTTCGGACCGGTCGCGCAACGGTTCCGCGACGAACTGGCGAAAGGGAAGATTCCGATCCCCACCTGCGTGCGTTGCACCATCAAGCGCCTGCCCCGGAATGTCGCGCCGCCCAAACCGCAATTGCCGAATCGCGGGATGCTGCTGGAAAACACCGTGCTGTGCAACGTGGACTGCATCGGCTGCGCGCGCGAAGGCGCGGCGGCCATCCGCTCGATCAAGCGGATGCCCCTGGAGGATCTCAGCCGGATGGCCGACCTGGTGCACCAGCTCAAAATGGAGAAACTGTTTTACCTGAACCTCGGCGAGCCTTTCCTGTCGCCAACCATTTGCCAGGAACTGCCGTTGTTGCGCGCAAAAAATCCCGACTGCTGGATTCTGGTTTCCACCAACGGCATTCTGTTGAACACCGACGCCAAACGCGAGGCGGCGTTGAGCCTGAGCCAAATCATGTTTTCCGTCCATGGCATCAGCGATGAGATGAGCGCGAAATACATGCTGGAGGGCAGTTTTGAAAAAGCCCACGCCGCGATGAAGGCGATGGTGGCGTATCGCGACGCGCGCGGCCTGAAAACGCCGGTGCTGGAATGGAAATATCTTTTGTTCAATTGGAACGACCAGCCGAAGTCCATCCGGCAGGCCATCGAAATGGCCGGGGAAATCAACGTGGACATCATTTCGTTCTGGCCGACGCACAATCCATTTTACGGCCTGTCGTGGCGCTACCATCTCGGCCGGATGAACCACATCGGCGTCAAATGCTGGAAGGGACGCGAAGTGATTCTCCGGCCGGACAACGTCGTCCCGAAGCGGTTCCATTGATGTCCTCCGGAATTCTCCGGCCGCAGGTGGTTCACGACGAAATGAGCCTCGACGCCGCGGATAAAGTCTGCGATGTAATTGCCGAGTTTTACGGAAATAAAATGCCCGAAACGCCCGAGCTCAGCTTCGTCATTCCCTGCTACAACGAGGAGGGGAATCTGCTGGCGCTCATCACGGCGATCCGCGAGGCGGTGGAGCCGCTCAAGCTGCCCTACGAAATCGTCATCACCGACGATTGCAGCCACGACCGGACGTGGGAACTCCTCAAACATCTTGCGATGGGCGACCCGCGCATCCGCGCCCAGCGGTTCGCGTTCAACTGCGGGCAGTCCGCGGCGTTGTGGGCGGGCATGCAGGCGGCGCGCGGCCGGGCCATCGTCACCCTCGATGCTGATTTGCAGAACGACCCGCGCGACCTGCCGAAATTGCTGGCAGCGCTCGAAAAATTCGACTGCGCCTGCGGCACACGTGTGGCGGCACGGCGCCAGAGCGATGGGTTCATCCGCGTGGCATCATCGCGGATCGCCAATTGGGTCCGTAACCAGCTGTCGAACGAAAATATCAGCGACGCGGGCTGCTGCTACCGGGTATTCAAACGCGAGTGCATCGCGAACCTGAAATTTTTCAAGGGCATGCACCGCTTCATGCCGACGCTGTTCAAAATCGAAGGCTTCACCGTCACCGAAATCCCCATTGCGGCCAACCACCGCCATGCCGGGCGGAGCCACTACGGCATTTGGAATCGCCTGTTCGCGTCGTTTTATGATTTGCTGGCGGTGCGCTGGATGAAGAAGCGGATGTTCCGCTACCAGATCGCGGAAAAAATCAATTGACCGGAAAAATCTGAAGACCGGACGAGCGTATTGGGACGCATGAAACGACGGGAAATAACTCCCTCGCCCCGCCCAAGCGGGGAGGGCTGAGGCAAGGGGTTCGTTCTTGAAAACATCGGCCTCCTCACCCCGCCCCTCTGCTCCTTGAGTGAGGAGGGGGAGAAAAATGGTATGTGGCACGATGCGTACAGACCGGACAATTGGTGTCCACCAAGCCAATTTATGCAACGATTCCTGATCCAGTGCGCCAACTGTGTTCTGCTGGCGATCATCTTCTTGGGCATCCCGGCGGTTACCGGGGCGCAGTTTGGGGGGTGGCAGATTTCCGCAGTTCCCCAAGCACAGCGGTTGATGTTCTGGGGGCTGGCGCTGGCCGCGGCCGGAAATGCGGTGGCCGCGCTGGGTCTGATCGAGAGCCGCAAGGAACGGAAATTAAGCTGGGAATGGACGGCGGTTTTCATCGGACTGTTGTTTGTCCAATACGCCTGCCTGCGCGGCTATTTTCACTTCAACTGGCTGAAGCAAACCTTGTTGTGGCTTCAAAAACACTTGCCCTAGGCTCTTGCCCGTCGGCGATTCTCCAAAGCCGGAGGCGGCGGAACATTTTGTGGCATTATTTTTGAAAATCCGCCTTTTATTCTGGAAAAACGGCGAATTCTTCTGCAAGGTTCATTGTCCGTTTGAATGGCCGACGTTGCGCGAAAATTTGGATGACAAAAAGAACCGCCCGAAAATGAAAGAATTTTTATGGAAGTGATCGCTGGTACAAAATCCACGCCGGGATTGCAAACCCTCCCCGGTGACGATATCCGCCAGATCATGTGGCGTTTCGCCGACCGTTACGAATTCCACATGCTCGTGCAGGCGAGCCGCACCGTCGCGCGCGGGCCGGTCGCCCGCGTCGTCGCGGACGGCGGACGCAATTCGCATGAGTGGACGCCCTCAAAAGCGGGACTGCTCCAGCACTTCGATGAAAGCGGCATCACCGCCGCCGCATTGGATCCGGAAGATGGCGGCTTCATCGCCGGGCCGAAGAACATGGCGCTGGCGCTGGTGGCGTTTGAACTTTCGTGGGTGGATGCCGGCGCCGCCACGTGCAGCCTTGCGAGCAATCTGGGTCTGGCGCCGATTCACGAGCGCGGCACGCCGGAACAGCGCGCCAAATACGTTGGCGGCGCCGCGCCGCTCAAGCCCGGTGAAAACCGCAAGCAGATCCGCGCCGCCTTTGCGCTGACCGAGCCGATTCCTTTCGCCGGGGTTGAGACCGGAATGCTCGCCGGCAAGGTTCGCGTGGCCGAGTGGAAGGACGGCCAGGAGCCGATGCTGCAGGTGGACAAGCGCGGGCGGTTCATCACCAACATGGGTTTCGCCAACGTCGTGACCGCCGCCGTGGATTCGGACGACAAGCGCATCAAGGGCAGTTGCATGATCATCCTCGAAGAAGGCGACCCCGGCATCTGGGACCGGGGCACACCGACGAAAAAACTCGTCCACCAGCTTTCTTCAACGAACGATCCCATCTTCAATCTCAGGGTGCCGGCCAGCCGCATCGTCGGCGGGTACACGGTCAAGGACGGCGTCATCATCCCGAATTATTCGAATGGCGACGTCATCGAAGCCGTCTTTCGCCGCACCCGCGTCACCGTCGGCCTGATGACCGCCGCGAAGCTGCTTTCCGCCGTCGAGCCGGTGATTCTTTACCAGCGCCGCCGTTTTCGGGGCGGCGAAGGCGCGCCCGGCACGCCGCGCTACGAACTCGGTTTGCAGCAAAAAGAAGACGGGCTGCACCGGCTGGTGGACGTCTGGGCTGCCGGCGAGGCGAGCGCGTCACTCGGGTTCGAGGCCGCGCGGATGTTCGACGTGCTTGACCCGCTGGAGCGGCAAAAAGACCAGTTGCTCGCGGAGAAAAAACTGACCGGTCGCGCCGCGCTCAAGGAGCTGGCGACGAAACGACAGGACGCGCTGGAATTGATCAAGATTTTGTCCCAGCCGGTGGGCGAACGGGAATTGAAGCGCCAGGAAGAACTGGAAGCCGACCTGCTCGTTCAATTCGTCAAACTCGACTCGCTCGCCAGCGTTCTTTGCCCGGCGTGCAAGCTTTGGAACACCGGCCACGGCGCAACGATGATGCGCGAGGCCGTCAGCCTCATGGGCGGTTACGGCGTCACGGAGGATTGTCCGGGCTTCCTCGGCCAGAAGTGGATGGACGCGCAGCTCGAAGCCACCTACGAAGGTCCCGAGGCCGTGCAGCGCCTGCAGCTTTCCATCACGATGACCAACGAGTTGTTCCTGGCGCAATTCCAGCAGTGGATTCTGGAAATGCGGCGCATCGCCTCCGACCGGCCCGGCACCGGCGCCTGCACGCTCGCCAGCGCCATGCAACTCTGGCTCTGGACGCTCAATCACGTGCAGACCGCCAAGGACGCCGATGGCGTGAAGCTCTACCACAAGGCGCGCCAGGGCGTGACTTTCCCATTGACCGATGCGCTGTGCTGGTTGCTCGCCGCGCGGCAATTCATCCTCGATGTGATCGAACTGGAAACGAAAGGCGCCGGGAATCCCGCGCTCGCCGATGGTCTGGATGGCACGGTGGATTTTTTCATGGACCTTTGCCACGTGCAATGCGCGCGCGCCGCCGGCGAAGTCAGCCGCATCTGCTCCGAACTCGTCCACGGTTACAATCGTCATCCGGCCTGGGACGAAACCAGCAGCCACATTTGTTATTGCGCTGCGGAACTCGAATCGCTCGAAGGACATCATTCCCGGCATGGACAGTTCCGCCCGCGCCTGCTCGGATGTGTTGGAAGAAGGCGGGTCGCATCCGCTGAAGGCCGGTCCGTGCGTGAAATTCGCCGGACTCGAAACCTACACGCGCCTGCGCTCGAAGCTGGACGGCTGTCTTACCGGCAGCCGCCTCGCCAAGGACCGCGCCGCCGAGGCGTTGACCAAGGTGATGACCCGCGAGGCGCTGGATTATCCGGTGTAGAAAACCGTAGGAGCCGATGCTTGCCGCGCCGAAGTGAAACGAAGGCGGGTGAGGAGGCTCTGGCAGGACATGAGTCATACGAAAATTGACAATTCCGCTGTGAGACGAATTTGGTTTCAAACCGGAGCTTATGTCCTGCTTGCGTGCTTGTTGTCCACGGGTTGTGGTTCGCCGCGGCAGAGCCAGGATCGTCAATTCACCCAGGCGCCAAAGGAATGGAATCTTCCGGTGAAGCCATTCCGTATCATGTGCAACATCTATTACGTCGGTTCCGCCGGAATTTCATCCTGCCTGATCGAGTCATCGGCGGGCTTGATGCTGTTGAACAGCGGCACGGCTGAAACCGCGTCGCAGGTCCTGGCCAACATCCAACAACTCGGTTTCGACCCGCATCAGGTGAAGATACTAATTGGCCTGCACGGACATTACGATCACATCGGCGGAATGGCTGTAATCAAACAAGCCGCCGGCGCAAAATTGTTCATGAACGCGGCGGACCGGGCGGTGGTTGAAAGCGGCGGCAGAAACGATTTTCAATATGGCGATGGTTTTGCCTGGCAACCGGTTAAAGTGGACCGGGAGTTGCGCGATGGAGATAAAATTCGCCTGGGCGGAACTGAACTGGCTGTCCACGCCACCCCCGGACACACCCGGGGAACCATCACTTGCACGATGGAGGTCCGGCCGGAAGGCAAGGAATACCACGTTATTTTTGCCGGCAGCGTTTCGTGTCCCAATTACACGCTGGTTGGCAACCCGCGTTATCCCGGCATCGCCGAAGACTTCGCCCGCACTTTCAAAACCATGAAGTCTCTGCCCTGCGACATATTCCTTACGGAACACGGATGGGACTGCGCCTTGCTGGACAAAATCAAACTCCTCGAACAAGACCCGAACGCCAATCCTTTCATTGACCCGGCCGGCTATCGTCAATACTTGGAAAGAGCCGAAGCCCAATATCACGATCTGCTCCTGAAACAATCGGGCCTTTCAGGAAGGCGCGCTTCATCCAATTGACGAGCTGACGATGAACGAAACCAACAACCCACCAACGGTTCCCATCGAACGCCAGCGCATGGACGTGGACATCGTCGGCGGCGGTCCGCATTGCGGTTTGAGGTCACAAATTGTGACCTCAAAAATCCAACCGTCTTATCTACAGGTGTTTGTGTTTTTCAATCCAGTCACAACTGCATGAAAACCAAGACCATCATAATTCCGCACCAGCCCGTTGAAGATCTCATCCACACCCTTCGCGGCCAGCGCATTATTCTGGATAGTGATCTGGCAAAGGTCTATGGGGTGACGACGACCCGCCTGAATCAACAGGTGAGACGCAACGCCGATCGATTCCCCGCGGATTTTGCTTTTCAGGTCACAGCAGATGAGTTCGCCGGTTTGATGTTGCAAATTGCAACATCAAAAAAAGGACGCGGTGGCCGCCGGAAACTCCCTCTTGCCTTTACCGAACACGGCGCGATCATGGCGGCGAATGTCCTGAACAGTCCGCGCGCGGTTCAGATGAGCGTATTTGTGGTCCGGGCGTTTGTGAAGATGCGCGAAATACTGGGAGATAACCGGCACCTGGCGGAAAAACTTGCGGAACTGGAGCGGCGATTGACGGGACGGTTGGACGTTCACGAGCAAGCCATCGTCCACATTCTTGACGAAATCAAAAAGCTCATGGAGCCACTGCCACCCCCGCCGGAACCTAAACGCCGGGAAATTGGATTTCATGTTCGCGACGAAGCCGTGTCAAAACTTCACAGCCGCCGGGGCTCGCCGCGCCAGAGCGAAGCGGCGGCGGGTGACGAGTCTCAAACAAAAAAAGGTTAGAGCCTCCTCACGTCGTCTCCTACAATTTCAAGAAGAACACTGGATAAAACGATTTTTCATGCCAGATCAACCGACCATCGAACGCCCGCGCATGAACGTGGACATCGTCTGCGTCGGGTTCGGTCCGGCTACGGCGGGATTCCTCACCACGCTCTCGAAGCAACTGGTCAAAGCCGACGGAACCCCGGCCGTCGAAAGTGCCACCATGCCGGGCCTGCCGCCGCAGGTGCTCTGTTATGAACGCGCCGATGACATTGGCTTTGGCGTTTCCGGCGTCGTGACGAAAGCGCGGGCTTTGCGCGCAACATTTCCCGAACTCGATTCGGCGCAGATTCCGATGACCGCACCGGTCGGCGAAGAAAAAGTTCTATATTTGCTCGATCCCATTGGCGCCAGCCGGCGCTCGGCCACGCTGCACG
This sequence comes from uncultured Verrucomicrobiae bacterium, assembly GCA_963804345.1. Taxonomy (GTDB): domain Bacteria; phylum Verrucomicrobiota; class Verrucomicrobiia; order Limisphaerales; family UBA11358; genus UBA11358. The sequence continues at coordinate 709,309 of CAWDPX010000004.1, forward strand.
CTGCGGATGCGATGGTTCGCGCTTTCAAGTGGGCGCTGCCGGTGGAACACGATGCGCTGAATTTGCCGTGGACGCCGTCGTTCTTGCACAAGGATGGCGGCCTGATCCTCTCGATGGGGCAGTTCATGCAATGGGTCGGCGCACAAGTGCAAAGCAACGGCACGGTCCAAATCTGGCCCGGCACACCCGTGTCGCAGGCGCTGATCGAGCCCGGCGAACCAGAAGTAGCGCAGGCGTCTTCGCCTGCGGGTTTGGCCGACGTCTCGTCGGCTGTTTATGCTGGCAGCGGGACGCAGCCGCAACACGCAGCCGGGACGGACTGCGCTACACAGTTTATGATGCCCGGGCACTCAAAGGTCGTCGGCGTGCGCTTGCTCGACCAGGGCGTGGATAAAAAAGGTCAGCCTGCTGATGGCTTCACGCCGGGCATGGACATTCATGCCGCGCTCACAGTCGTCGCTGACGGTCCGGTCGGTCCCATCGGCCGGCAATTGGATGCCCACTTCGGCCTGCCCGACGGCCATCACACGCGGGATTGGGCGGTGGGCATGAAGTTCGTCGTGGATTTGCCCGAGGACACGCCACTAAAACCCGGCACCGTGTTGCACACGTTCGGTTTTCCGGAGCCGGAGATTTTCGGGTTTTTCTACGTTCATCCCGACCGCGTCGCGTCGCTCGGCATTTTTGTGCCGTCATGGTTCGACAGCCCCATGCGCACGGCCTATCGCCAGCTCCAGCACTGGATGCTGCACCCGTATCTCTGGCGTTACCTCAAAGGCGGCAAGCTCCGCTCGTGGGGCGCGAAGACGCTCGGCGAATCGGGCCGCCGTGGCGAGCCGCACCTCGTCGGCGATGGCTACGCGCGCGTCGGCGAAGGCAGCGGCAGCACGAACGTGCTCACCGGTTCCGGCGTGGATGAAGCCTGGGCCACCGGCACTACAACTCGCCGAAGCCGTGCTCGAATTGCTCAAGGCAAGGAAGCCGTTCACGAAACAGAACCTCGACGAAACCTACGTGAAACGCCGCCGCGCAAGCTGGGTGGAAAAGGAGGCGATCGTGGCCGAGAAATCGCGCGATGGTTTCCAAAAAGGCGTCGTGCGCGGCATGATCGGCATGGCGCTGGCCGGCCTGACGAACGGCAAACTCACACTCGCCGGCGATCCCGTGCCGCCCTGGAAACGCATCCCGTCCATCGTGGAATATTATCGTGGCCGGGTGTCACCGGAAGAAATCGCAAGGCTTCATGCGGAATGCCAGGCGCGGAACAGCTCGCTCCACGGCGCGCTGATGGAGAAGGTCGGCTGGCCCGCGATTCCTTACGACGGCCAGTTGCTCATGTCGCATCAGGACGCGCTGCTCATGGGCGGCAAGGTGCAGGCGCCCGCCGGTTACGCCGACCACGTCGAGTTTCTTAACCCGGAACTGTGCGAGAAATGCGGCGTGAAAATTTGCATCGAGGCATGCAGCGGCCAGGCCATCACGCTCGGCGATGGCGGCGTGCCGAATTTCGACCGCGAAAAATGTGTCCACTGCGGCGCGTGCTTTTGGAACTGCGCGCAATCCGTTCCCGGCAACCCCGACAAGATGAACATCGCCTTCCGCGCGGGCACCGGCGGATTGCATTCGGCGGAGAATTAACATTCGAGGGCTGAATTGCAGTTGAGCCATAAATACGTCAGGCGCATTATGCGCCTGCTCGTGGTGGCGAGGGAAAAACAGAAAGGTGCAAATTGTTGGGGCTAACGCCGTTTTTGGAATCGTTGCGCATTGACGGCACGCATGTCCAAACCGCCAGTCCGAACAGCTGAGTGCAAAAGACCGTCGGCCTCATGCCGCATGAAAGTTGAACTCTGTAATTCCCACTCGCAGGCCGGAGAACACCATTGGGCATGGCTGGTCACCGGTCTTTCATGCCCCGAGTAGTGTTCAGGTTCTGCTGTGCGGAAGCATTGCCCGGGTTCAGGCGGAGAACTTCCTGGAATTGAGCGATCGCCTCGGCGTATCACCCTTTTTGACGCAAGGCAATCCCCAGATAGTTGTGGGCGAAAGAGTCGTTAGGATTTAACTGGATGGCTCTTTCGAACTGGCTGATTGCCTCGTCCCCAAGCCCCTTTTGGACCAGAGCGATTCCCAGTCTAATGTAGGCCCCGGGGAAATCCGGTTTCAGTTGGATGATTAGCTGGCATTCCTTAATCGCCTCGTCAAGCTGTCCTTGATCATAATAACCCTCGGCCAAATTACACATCAAAAAGAAATTATTGGACGTGTACTGGAGCGCGTGCTGACAGAGAACGACGCTGTTTTTCCAATAACCCGCCTGCGCTTGGGTCACCGGAATGCACGCAACCAGCGCCAGAACCGCCAGCGAGCCGAGAGCCGCCGGCCGGAGCCGCAACCGTGCGGCCAGATCATATGCGCCCCAGGCAATGATGATGAACAGCCCGAGCAATGGAAAATAGGTGTAGCGATCCGCCATGGACTAGCCTCCGACCTGCACCAGCCCGATTGCCGGCACCAGCGTGCCCAGATACCACAGCCAGCCCACGAGCAGATAGGGGCGCCTCCGGGCATGACGCAGGGCGAGAACTGTCAGGCCGCCCAGCGCCAATGCGGCGACCGCCGCGTGCCAGATCGCCAGCTCGTGCGGAAACGGATAGAGCGCCACCAGTTTGTCCGGCCAGACCATTTTCCTGATGTAGCGGACATACGCAAGGCCGGCGTTGGCCAGACGAAACAGAAAGGGGCATTTCAGCGTGCCGATGGCATTGTGCTGGGCCCAGAGAGTAACTACGCTGGAGGCCAGCGACAATGCCAGCAGCGGCAGTTTCTCCACGATCAGCCGCGACAGGGTTGTCCGGGACGCTGTTCCCTCAACCGCTTCGGCCGTGTGAAATTCACGGCCGAAAATCCGGACCGTCACCGGCATCCGTCGCAACGGCCAGAAATCCAGCAGGAGCAAAAGGAACGGAAGCGTGACCACCATGGGTTTGGTCATCAATCCCAAAATAAAAAACAGCACCACCCGGGCGTAGTCGGGGGACCAAAGTCGGGAGTCGAGAGCTTGAGCCGCGCGACCCGTTGTGGATTCCCGGCTCCCGTTCCCCGGCTGGTTTTGCGCGTAGCGCACATAGGCCCAGAGCGTCAGCACCCAGAAAAACGTGCTTAACACATCCTTGCGCTCCGACACCCAGGCCACGGACTCGACGTGCAGCGGATGCCAGGCGAACAGCGCCGCCACAAACGCGCTGCGCTATTGGGCGCCCGTCATGCGCTACAGCACCAGGAAAAGCAACACGGCATTCGCAATATGAAACAGCAGGTTGGTGGCGTGATGTCCCGCGGGATCCAATCCATACAGCTCGCAATCCGCCATGTGCGAGATCCAGGTCAGTGGATGCCAGTTGAAGCATTGTCTGGTGGTGAACGCCCAACGCAATCCCTCCCACGTCAAACCGGATTGCACCCACGGGTTTTTGGTCACGTACAGGTCGTCGTCGTAATTGACGAAATCACATTGAAACACCGGCCAATAGACGGCCAAAGTCACGAGCCCCAGCAACAAGCAGATGAGCGGCGCCGCCCGGGACCTGGTTGTGCCTTCCAGCATGGGCGACATTTAACCGGAATACCACCATGACCGAAAGATAAATGGAAGCGGGGTTGGGACGGCATTGAAGCTGGGGGACGATACGGCCCGCCGCGGCGGGCAGGTTGCATTGGATCCGACACCCCATATTCGCCGCGAACCCATGGGAATGGTTGTGGCGCCAATCGTTTCTTATTTGTTGGGCGGCTGGATGATCGGCTGGGCCAGCGCGCCCTACAATCCGCAGTGGGCCATTCAAAATCCGCGCCGGGCCGCCGCCATGTCGCTGGCCGGGCCGGTGTCCAACCTCCTGATCTTGATTATGGCCGTCAATCTGCTCTATCCCGGTCTCGGTTACCACTAATCCAACCCTGAAAACCATGAAAATAAAACTCGTTATCACGCTGCTGACGGGCCTCGTAACAAGCCTCAGTGCCGGTCACGCCCAGGATTATCCCAAAACCCGCGCCGAAGCGGTGAAGCTCGTGCAGGGGCTGAAATACCAGCAAGGCGAAATCAAAATCCGGGACGGCCTGGCCACGCTCAACGTTCCGACGAACTTCAACTACCTCAATCAAAACGACGCCGAGACGGTGCTGGTCAAACTTTGGCACAATCCGCCCTCCACCAAGACGCTGGGACTGTTGGTGCCCGCGGACAAAACCCCGCTGGATGAAGATTGCTGGGTGGTGACCATTTCCTATGCGGACGACGGTTATGTGAAAGATGATGACGCCAGCAAGATCAACTACGACAAGTTGTTGAAGGAAATGCAGGAGGCCACCCGTGAAAACAACAAGACCCGCACGGCCAAGGGCTATCCGGCGATTGAACTGGTGGGCTGGGCGGCGCCGCCCCGTTATGACGCGGCCACGCACAAATTGTACTGGGCCAAGGAATTGAAATTCGGCCATCAGGCGGACAACACCCTGAATTACGACATCCGGATGTTGGGGCGCCGGGGGGTGCTGGTTTTGGACGCCGTGGCGAGCATGAATCAGCTCGGCGAAATCGAAAAACAAACGCCACAGATTTTGAGCATGGTGGATTTCAGCGGCGGCAGCCGGTATGCCGATTTCGATCCCAAGGTGGACAAGGTGGCCACCTACGGCATTGCGGCGCTGGTCGCGGGCGGGATTGCCGCCAAGCTTGGTTTTTTCAAATTGATCTGGGTGTTCCTGCTCGCCGCGAAAAAATTCATGGTCATTGCCTTCGTGGCGGTGGCGGCATGGCTCCGGAAAATATTCGGCAAACGCAAGAGCGACGGCCCGACGGCTTGACGGATTTGTTTCTCCACCCAACAGACAAAAAAGGAAAGTTATGGTAAAAATAATAATCGGGATCATCATGGTCATCGGCGGACTGTCCGGAAACCTCGTTTTGGTGGGAACCAACAGCGGGGCCGCGCTGGCCGGGCTGGGCGGCGTTCTCATCGTTTGGGGAATCGTAAAAATGGTTCGCCAAAAACAAAGCAGCGGTGATAATCAAACATAAATGCCGAAAGTTTCACTCGCCACCATCGTCAAACACTGCGAACGGCTTCTTCGCACAAGAGAAACCGGAGACTACGACGGGGCCGTGAACGGCCTGCAAGTCGCGAACTCCGGCGCCGTTACGCGCATCGCGGCGGCGGTGGACGCCAGCCTCGCCACCGCAAGACTTGCTGTTGCCGCCAACGCGGATTTGATGATTGTGCATCACGGACTGTTCTGGTCGCCAGCGCATCCTTGGACGGGCAAAAAATACGAGCTGCTGCAGCTGTTGATTGAAAATAATCTGGCCGTTTACAGCTCGCATTTGCCGCTCGATGCGCATCCCCGGCTCGGCAACAACGCGCAACTTTGCGCCGCGCTCGGGTTGAAAAATCTGCGGCCGTTTTTTGTCACCCACGGCCAGCCCATTGGTTTTCAAGCGCGCACCAGGATTTCCCGCGCAGAACTCGCCGCGAGGCTCGCGCGCGCGACCGGCGCCAAACCGCGAATCATTCCGGGTGGCGGCAAAATCTGTCAGCGCATCGGGGTGGTGACCGGCGGCGCGGGTGACGGTTTGAAACTGGCGGCGGATGAGGGTGTGGACGCCTTCATTACCGGCGAAGGTCCGCATTGGACTTACGCGCTGGCCGAGGAATTGGGCATCAACGTCTTTTACGGCGGCCACTATGCGACGGAAACTTTCGGCGTGAAAGCATTGGCGGCGGAGCTTTCCGAAAAATTCAAGCTGCCGGCGATTTTCATTGATCATCCGACCGGCTTGTAGTTCGGATTGGCATTGTAATTCCAGTGCGCTTTTGTATTCTCGCCACTCAAAAATGAGCCCGCAAATCGTCACGGTCATCCCGGTTTACAACGGGGAACCTTATATCATTCAAACGTTGCAATCGCTGGCCAAGCAGACGGTTCGCCCCAGCCGGGTCATTGTCCTGGACGGGGGTTCCAAAGACAACACGGAGCGAACCGTAAAAGAATTCCAAGACATAAAATGCGAGTGGGTTCCGGAACCCGTACGGCTGGGCGCCTTCGGCAGCATGAATCATGCATTGGAATACGCCGCCGAGGCGCAATATCTGCAAATCCTGCACGCCGACGACTGGATCGAACCGCCGTTTTACGAGGTGATGACCCGGCAACTGGAAAACTGCGATGGCCTCGGCCTGGCGTTCTGCTTGGACGAGCGCATTGACGAGCAGAACCGCCGGTTGAGCTTTTCGGGCAGGGTGGACGGAAAAATAACGGAGCTGGCCAAGGACGATTATCTGAAGCATCAGGCCGGTTTTGGCAACCAGGCTTTTGCCTCCAGCCTGTTGAAAACAAATTATCAAAAGGCGCCATGCCGGTTTCGATTGGACCTGTCGATCGTGGCGGACGCCGTTTTCTGGGCGGAATGGGCATCACACTGTCAAAAAATCGTGAAGGCGAACCTTCCGCTCGGCAAATACCGCTGGCACAACGCGAACGGAACCAGCACGTTTGCGCCCAAAACCGAGTGTCTGGTCCAGGATGAATGGCGGGCCATGGAATTGATGGAAGGCTTCCGGGGCCGCGGGATCAACCCGCGCCGCCGATTGAAGTTGAAAGCCATGCTGGCCGTCCGGGCCGGCATCAAATCAAAACGAGTCCGGCAGGGAGGAAATCCGGAGCAGTCCCGGGAAATCGCCCAGGCGGCCAAATCCATAACCGGTGCGGAGCTGTTTTTTGCCGCCAAGGTTTTGGTCGAGTTGCGCGATTTGGTGATTTACCAGATCGGCGGCCGGACGCGGCATCCCAAAAATATTTATGGTTGATCAACCGGCCGTTTTCGGCGTGCGGAGTTCTGAAAAAATCAGGGGGCCAAACGAAAGAATCAGGCGTCAACAGCCGCGAGGGTGATGTCAAGCGTCCCTTTCGGGGGTAAAATTGAAATTCGACCCTGTGCGCGCCGGGGGTCAAACCATGCGCCGCGCAGGATGAAGCCACGGCGCGGCAATTCGGCTGATCCGGCTTCTCAAATGATCGGGTAAAGAACGCATCTTAAATCAATATACATGACATGAAGACGGATGTGGTTATTCTTGGTGGTGGCATTGCCGGACTATCTTTGGCGTCGTTTATCGACCGTCAGACAATAATCCTGGAAAGCAAAAATGAGGTTGGCGGCTTGAGCCGGAGTTATGCCCTGAATGGCATCGCTTATGACATCGGGCCGCACATTATTTTTTCAAAGAACAAGCAGGTTCTCGATTTGCACACCACGATGATCGAAACCAATCGCATCCGGCGTTCAAACCGGGTTCTTTATAAGGGGCGATTGGTAAAATATCCTTTCGAGAATGATCTCGCGGCGCTGGATTCCGAAACCAGGGATTATTGCCTGAAAGAGTTTTTATCGAATCCCTATGAGCACTACAAACCGGCGAACATGCTTCAGTTTTTCCTGTCCACCTTCGGGGAAGGCATCACCCGCCTCTATCTCCAGCCCTACAATGAAAAGATTTGGAAATTTGACCCGTCATTCATGGATACGCAGATGGTGGATCGAATCCCCAAGCCTCCCGCGGAAGATGTCATTAAATCCGCCAACGGCATTGCCACGGAAGGTTACACCCACCAGCTGTATTTTCATTATCCAAAGTCGGGGGGGTTTCAAACATTGGTTAATGCCTATCGCGACCGCGCCTTGTCAAAAGGGCATCACATTCATACGGGGGTTCAAATCCAACGGCTGCAACGGACGGACACCGGATGGGTTGTTCACACCAAGCAAGGAGCGATTGAAGCAACCCAGATTATCAACTGCATGCCGCTGCCTGAGCTTTTCAAATTGTTGGACTCATCAGAGGAGGCCAAACGCCATCTCAATGATTTGAAATACAATTCCATTTACATCATCATGGTTCAGGTGAAAAAAGACAACATTGGTGATCACCTTGGCATTTACATTCCTGATAAAAACACCATTTTCCATCGCCTTTGCAGATTGAATTTTTTGGGCGACAATTACAAATTACCCAACAATCAAAGCACGCTTATGGCAGAGGTTACATTCCGTCCGGGCAGTTACCTGGCCTCTTTGCCGCAGCGGCAGATTGTCGACCAGGTCCTCCAGGGGCTTGTGGCGCAAAAATTCATCGAGCGGGACGATGTCATTGATACCACCATCCGTTTTGAACCTTATGCGTATGTCATTTATGATTTGGATCATCGGCGGAATGCCGATTTCGTGCTCGATTACCTCAGGAACCAGGGGATTCACTCGGCCGGCCGTTTTGCGCAATTTGAGTATCTCAATACCGATGGAGTAGTCGAGCAGACCCTTAAGCTGGCACAACAGATCAATCCGGGTGGCCCAAGTTAATTTGCACGATTCAAACGGACAGAAATTCCCCCAAGCGACGAAGTCTGGAACTTCTTCGAAGGATTCCATTCAAGCCAGCGCGTGAAAGCCGGGGTGACTTTATGCGGAGTCCGTTTCCAAAGCCAGGCGGCCTGCCGCCTCAAACACCGCCTCACGGCTCGAATGCGGCGGTTTCCAGCCCCAGGCGGTTAGAGTTTCGGTGGCAATGAAATTGGAGGTGACGTCGCCTTTCCAGCCCACCTTTCCCCCAGTGTGGTGAAGTTTGACGTTTTTGAGTTTCATGGCCTGGATCATAACTTTGCCAGCTTCGTTGATCGAAATCTGGTCTGCGTTGCCGATATGGACAACGTTGTAACTCTTCCCGGCCTTGGCAAGGGAAAGGAGCATTGCCTCCACGCAGTCATCAACCAGGACAAAGGAACGCCTTTGGGTGCCGTCTCCGAGAATCTCCAATTGGGTCGGATTCCTTTGCAGCTTCCTCACGAAATCATGCACCACCCCGTGATCCATGCGTCCGCCGATGATGCCGACGAAACGAAACACGACGGCGTGAAAGTCGTAGGTGTGCGTCCAGGCCGAAATCAGCCCCTCCGCCGCGAGTTTCGCCCCGCCATACAAAGTCAAAGGAACCATTGGGCCGTGCAATTCTGAAGCGGGCGGATGGGCCAGCTCTCCGAATACGGTGGTGCTGCTGGGAAACAAAATATGGCGGATCCGGTTCTTACGCATGGATTCCAACACGTAAAACAACCCCATGATGTTTTGTTCGACATAAGTGTCCGGATGCTCGGCGGCTGAACGAATGTCGCTGTCGTCGCAGAAGTGAAAGATAATCTCATGACCCGGAATCGTTTCCTCCACCCGGTTTCTTTCGCGCACATCAGCTTCGACAAAGCGAAATCCCGGATGCCGCCAGACTTGGGCAAGATTGGCGGTGCGGCCGGTCTTCAAGTTGTCATACACCGTAACGGAAGCCCCCTCCTGAATCAGCCGCTCGGTGAGATGGCTGCCGATAAAACCAGCGCCGCCGAAAACCAATATTTTCTTGTGCTTCAAGTTCATCCGGTTGTTTTTCTCTTTGTCGGCTTAACTTTCAAGGCGGGTTGGCATGGCGTTCCAAAAATTAAAAAGCCGCACAAAACGATTCCGCCGCCGTGACGTCACAGTTGGTCGTCCTGGAAACGCACGAAACATCAATCCCACAACACCCAATCTCCAGGGCGACCGCTTTGCCAATGCCCGGACCAGCTCCGGAAATCACAACCCTATCCAGTTCGTTCATTCCGAGGCCTTTCTTTCTCATAGGGAGAAACAGTATATGATTCGGCCATTTATACCCGCAACAGAAAAGCAGTTGGCAGCGTCTGGCAGTGTAAGGAAACGCGGGTAAAAAGGCGGGAGGACGTATCCGGTTCCAAGCGAAAGAACCATGAACCAAAGAACGGATACACCCATGAGAGCCGGCCGATACCTGGACGCCCTCCCCATTGAACGGCTTGCGGACTTGCGTCGTGATGAAATTGATATAGGCTCGCCCCCGATCAAGGTTGCTCGCCATGACCACGCCAACGAACCCGCCCCACGACTTGTTCAAACGTTTTAGTCTCTGGTTGGCGGCATTGTTTTTGGTTGTGCTGGGGGCAAAACTCTGGTTGGTGCAGCTTTATGGATCGCCCCTGCCATTATGGGATCAGTGGTATGAGGCGGAGCGGTTTTTCCGGCCTTGGCTGGAAGGGCATCTGACGTGGAAGGCGTTTTTTGCGGCCCACAACGAACACCGGATTTTCTTCACGCGCCTGCTCGATCTGGGCGTCATCTGGCTGAACGGGCGCTGGGAGCCGTTGTTGCAAATGACGGTCAACGCCTTCCTTCACACGGCTTTCGTTTGCGGACTCGCATCTTGCCTGTGGGATTTTCTGGGCCGCCAAAACGGATGGCTCATCTGCCTGCTGCTGGCGCCCTTTTTCGCTTTGCCCTATGCCGGTGAAAACACGATCTGGGCGTTTAATTCCCAACTCTACCTCCTGGACCTCGCTTCCTTGGCAACATTGGCCGGACTGGGATTTGGCAAGCCGGGCGGCGGGAGTTGGTGGCTGGGACTGGCAGCGGCGGTCATGGGTTTATTTACCATGGCTTCGGGTTTGCTGGCCCCGATGGCGGTGGGCGGATTGGCGATGCTGCGCGCCATCAAGCAGCGGCGGCTGGAGAAGGGGAATTTAATCACGTTGGGTGCGTGTCTGGCGGTGGTGGGCTTGGGCCTGGCCCTGAACGTCACCATGGAAGACGACCGCCTCTTGCGGGCGCAAACCTTGATGCAATTTACCTCCGCCCTGGTGCGCAATCTGACCTGGCCATTTTTCGATGTTCCAGAGATGGCGTGTCTTTTTCCCCCGCCCCTCGTCATATTGGTCGCCCTGTATTTTCGACCGGCTTTTCCGGAGCCGCGGGCGGCCGAATTTCTCCTGGCCTTCGGACTGTGGGGCGGGTTGCAATCCGCCGGCCTGGCCTATGGCCGCGCGAATTATGGGGAGATGATTCCGGCCAGCCGTTACATGGACGTATTAAATGTTTTTGTCATCGCCAGTCTTTTTGCCACGGTGCTGCTCGCGCAGTTGTGGGTCCGTGGCCGATTTCCCAGATGGGCGGCCATGCTGTTGCCGCTGGTTTTTGCCGGCGTCATTTTTGCCGGCCTCGGCCGGATTTCACAAATTGTGGTGGAAGACTTTTTAGTTTCCACCCGCATGATGAATCTGGTGGCCGAGGAACGCGTGGAAACATTCATGGCCACCGGCAACGAACGTGATTTGCTCGAACCGCCCACCGTTCGCCCGAGTCCGGAAGTGGCCCTGGGGGTGTTGCGCAACCCGAAACTCCAGATCATCCTGCCTGCCGTGTGCCTGCCGCCGGCGGACGCGCAGGTCACCGGCCGTTTCACCGCCGTTTCACAATGGCTGTTGCGAAATTCCGTCGGGCTGTTGTATTGCGGACTGGGCCTGTTCGCCGGGCTTATGGGATTCGCCTTGCTGCGCAGCCCGCTGGGTCTGGCGTGGGAAAATCTGCCGGCCTTCATTGCCTGGCTGGCAATTTTGGCCGCGCTGGGCTTCGTCTGGTCCAAAGCGCCGGTCAAACGCGAAACCATCGAACGAGACCTGAACTACAAGCTTGCCGCCTATTTCAAATCCGAGAACAACCTCAAACGCGCGGCGATCCATGAGCGCAAGGCGGATGCGTTAAATACATCCGGGGAAAAATCGCATGCCGTCCCGTAATTCCATGCTGCGGCTGGCCGCATGGTTGACCGCGTTGTTTCTGGTGGTGCTGGGAGCCAAACTCTGGGTCATTCAAGTGTATGGAACGGCCCTGCCCTATTGGGATCAGTGGGATGAGGCGGGACTCTGGCTCAAGCCCTGGCTCGAAGGCCATCTGGTGTGGAGGACATGGTTTGCGCCGCACAACGAACACCGGATTTTTTTCACGCGCCTTTTGGACTGGTTCGTCCTCCGGCTCAATCGCCAGTGGGATCCCCTCTTGCAGATGACCCTCAACGCATTTATTCACGCCGGCTACGCCGGTGGACTGGCGTGCAGCCTGTGGGTTTTTAACGGTCGAAAACATGAAGGCCGGATTTGTTTTTTGCTCCTGCCGTTTTTCGCGCTTCCGTTTGCGGCGGAGAACACGATCCACGGATTCCAGTCCCAGATGTATTTTTTGGGTATTTTTTCGGTCATCGCCATGGTCGGATTGGGATTCAGTTTGCCGGGCAGAGGCTGGTGGCTGGTGGGGCTGGTTGCGGCGGTCATGTCGCTCTTCACAATGGGCTCCGGCTTGCTGGCTTCCGTGGCGGTCATCGGACTGGTCTGCCTTCGAATGTTGAAGCAAAAAGGCATTACCCCCAAAAATCTCGCCACCCTCGGCGCTGGTTTGGCGGTTTTTATCGCCGGCCTGATTTTACAACTCTCCGCCGGGCACGGTCCGTTCCGGGCCAGGTCGCTGTTGATCTTTCTGGATGCGCTGGCGGGAAATCTGGCGTGGCCCTTTGGAGATCAGCCGGGGATGTTGTGCCTGATTGGTTTGCCGCTGGTCATCACGATCGTAAAATATCTTCGCTTGGATTTCAAAGACCCGCGGGCGGCTGAATTTGTTCTAACCCTTGGCTTTTGGGGATTCTTGCAGGCCATGGCGCTGGCCTATGGACGTGCGTACCTGGGGAACAGCAGCCGGTATCTGGACACGCTCAGCACCCTTCCCATCGCGAGCCTGGCCAGTTTGTTTGTTTTGGGCGAGGGCGCGGATTATCGCCGGTTTCCCCGGCGGCTGGTGGTGATGCTGGCGGTGATTTGGGTGGCGGTTCTGTTCTGGGGCGTGTGGCGGATTTCCCGGACGGCCATGGAAGATTACAAGACGCTGGCAAATTATTTGCAGTGGAGCAAGCGATGGAGCCTGGTTGAGGAGGAGAATGTGCGGGCCTTTGTTGCCACCAATGATCGCCGCTATTTGCCGGAGCAGCCCCTGTGGGCCATTCCGTATTCGAGCGCCGACCGGCTCGCTGAACTGCTGCGCGATCCAAACCTATCGGCCATTCTTCCCTCCCTATGTCGTCCGCCGCTCCAGTTGGAAAAGGATGAAAAATCCGATGCCTCATTTGTTCCGGAGGGCTGCCCGCCGGACCAACCCAAGCGGGCATTCACCCGGGTTTGGGGCAGTTACTCGGCCAACGGCGCGAATCAGACCGGCGCTTTTGTCAGCCAACCACTTTCCGCCGCGTTGCCAAAACTAATCATCCCCGTGGGCTGCGGAACCAGCCTGGAGGGCATCCGCCTTCAGTTGGTTGAACAGCAAACCGGGCGCAGAACTGAATTGAATCCCAAAGCCCGGGGGCGCTGGCAAACCATCATTGTGACCGCGCCCGCAAATCCATTCCGGCTGGAAATCACCAATCAAAATCCAAATTCATGGGTGGCGGTGGGGGATTTGAGTGAAATGGGCCGTTTGTCTTATGCTGCGCTCCTGCTGCTGGACCACGCCGCCGGCATTTTGGTGGTTGGACTGTGTTTGTGCGTCTGGCTGACAGGATTGGCCGTGGTTCGCCGGGGAATTGGCATTGGGGATGATGGTTTTGTGGAAATGCTGATTCTGCTGGTTGCGCTGGTCGCGCTGGCGAAAGTCTGGTCCGGTCGGAATTTTGACGCCAAGGCACTCGCCTGCAATTTGCACAAGAATTTGGCCGTCGAATTCACGTCCACCGGCGACCGGCGGAGTGCGGAAATGCATTTTCACGCAGCCTTGTGGCTGCAACCGGACGATCCGGAAACATTCTGCCATCTGGCGAACGCCCTCCTTCACGATTCCAGTCTGGAAAAAAACCAGGCCCGCGAGGAAGCGGTGTCGGATTACAAAGCGGCGCTGCGATTAAAGCCGGATTCTCTGGAAGCCAAAAATCAGTTGCGCGCCCTGGGTGCGCCGGCAATGGAATAACCTCCCCGCAAAAAATTCCGGCGGAATCTCAACCGGCGGTTTACACACTTCCCGGTGGCCACAGGCTTTGTCCAATGTCCGTCCGGTAATAGCTGCCGGCCACGCGGATTTTACGGATGTTTGCGTATGCCTTCGCAATCGCCGCGTCCAGCTTCGGTGCCAGCGCGATCACGTCCGCAATGCGATGGCCGGTGGCCACGAGCTTTTTGTCCGCGCCGCGCGCCACTTCATTCCACCAGACATCGCAATCAAATTGGCCATCCACCTCCAGCGGCAGATGCGGGCTGCGCACCTGGATGAAAGGATAACCGTAGCCCGCCAGCGTGAGCGAACAGCCAAAGTTGATCTTTTCGTCGAATGGCAGGTCCAGCTTCTGGTTCCGCGCGGTTCGCGAGACGATTTCCGCCGGATTTTTCAGCATCCGCAAAATCATGGGGCCGGAGGTGACGCCGATGCGGATGTTATATTCGATGACGTGCCATTGGCCGCCCTGCTTGATGGCGGTGACTTGCAGCGGTCCGTTGAACTTTGCCGCGCGCAGCCACGGCAACAACGGATGGATGAGCTTGCGCGCCAGTCCGTATTTGTCGTTGGGATCGCGCTCGACCAACCCGCCCAGCGGCGCGCCCGCCACCACGCCCTGGTTGCCGTTGAAGGCGTATTTGTATTCCTGGTTCGTGACGAGCGAATAAATTTCGCCGCCGCTCACCAGCGCGATGTGCCCGATCTCGGCGCGGCCGAGATATTCCTGTAAAAACACACCCTCGGCATAATTGACATGCCGCAGCCATGCCCGCGTGTCCTCAACCGTTTCGCATAAAATCGTGTGGATCGGGCTGGTCGGCGAGCAAAGCGGATTTTTAATGACGAACGGCCGCGGATGTTTCGCCAGAATTTTTTCGGCGGCTTTTTGGTTGGATGCAACGTAGGCCTGCGGAAAGGGAATTTTGAAATCCGCGCACAGCTTGCGGGCAAAGTCGCGCTCGCGCTCAATCCGCATCGCCTCGCGCGTGGGGCTGAAAATGCCGACACCCGATCGCAGCAAATCCTCCGCCCACGGCTGCAACGCCCAGTCAATGGACTGCGGGATGACGACTTCAACGCCATTTTTCTTGAGCAGCGGAACCGGGCTGGGAAAGGCGTTGCGCGAAAAAGTTGGCCCGACCAGCGACGGCGGGAAATGGCCGTAATTGCGGGTAAGATAAGTCGAGACCTTCGCGCCGGCGTCGGCCAGCGTCGTGCCGATGCTGTGCGCGAACGACCCGACGCCGAGAATCATGGCCGATGCCGTCGTGTGCTGACGGTTGGATTTTTTTCGGACCGGATTTTTCACTTTTGTTTTTTCGGTCACCGCTCAGTTTGAGCGACGGCTGAAGTTATTTGCCTAGTTTGGAAAAACTGCGAACTTTTACAACCATGAACGCTGAAAACTTGCAACGGCTCGAACGCATCGAGGCGCACATCGCCCATCTGGAACATCAGGTCGAACAGTTGAACGGGGTGGTCGTAGAACAAGGCCGGCTCGTGGAGCATTTGAAGAAACAGATGCAGCGTCAGTCGGCGGTTTTGGAAACCATGGAATTGGAACGCATCAAAGCCAACAACCCCAGGCCGCCGCACCACTAGGCGTGTTTTCAAAAAGCCGCCGCTGGAAAACATGCACGGCATTGGCGGCAGCTTTTGGACTGCGCTGGCAGAGCGCAGCGGCGACAGCGCTTTCGCATGGTGAATTTGTCGGCAATCTTTTTCCAAGGCGGTGTCGCGCTCCGCTTGCCGCCGCAGTCCAAATTTGCCCGCCTCGACTTTGCCCGCCGATTTGCTACCTTGTGCTTTGTGAGCTTTGTCGCTGAATTCAATTCATTGCCGCTGGAACCGCTCGTGAAACGTTCGCAGACAGCCGGCATCCAGGCCGTGCGCGAGAGCATGGCGAAGCCGAAATTGTCGCTGGCCGATTTTGCGCATTTGATTTCGCCGGCGGGCGCCGGATTGCTGGAACACATGGGCCGGCGTTCGCACGCCATGACGCAGCAACGGTTTGGCAAGGTCATCCGGATGTTCGCGCCGCTTTACCTTTCCAACGAGTGCGTCAATAATTGCAAATACTGCGGTTTCTCGCGCGACAACCCGATCCTGCGCGTGACGCTGTCGCTGGAGGAAGTCAAGCGCGAGGCGCAGGCGCTCAAGGGACAGGGCTTCCGCAACCTCCTGCTGGTCGCGGGGGAACATCCGAAATTCGTCTCCAATGATTACCTCAGGGATTGCATCGCCGCGTTGCATCCCGACTGGCCGGGCATTTCGCTGGAAGTCGGGCCGATGGAAGCGGCGGATTATCGGCCGCTCGTCGAAGCGGGCGCGGACGGGCTGGTGGTTTATCAGGAAACCTATGACCGCAAAATTTATGCGGACATGCACACCGCCGGGCCGAAACGCAATTTTGACTGGCGGCTCGAAACGCCCGAGCGCGCCTATGCCGCGGGATTCCGGCGGCTCGGCATCAGCCCGCTTTACGGACTGGCCGACTGGCGGTTTGAGGCCATCAGCGCGGCGGCACACGCGGATTATCTGCTGCGG
The DNA here is from genome assembly GCA_963804345.1 of uncultured Verrucomicrobiae bacterium. GTDB lineage: Bacteria > Verrucomicrobiota > Verrucomicrobiia > Limisphaerales > UBA11358 > UBA11358. The sequence continues at coordinate 725,771 of CAWDPX010000004.1, forward strand.
AATTGCTGGAAGGCGGCGCTGACCATTTCCACGGTGCGGCTGCGCCCGTGCGCGGGTGAATTCCAGCCGCTCACGCACATCAGCGATCGCGAACTGGCGCAACTGATTTGCGCATTCCGACTGATGTTCCCCGATGTCGGCCTCGTGCTTTCAACGCGCGAATTGCCGAAGTTGCGCGACGGGCTGATTCCGCTCGGCATCACGATGATCAGCGCGGGCAGCCACACCGAACCGGGCGGTTACACCGGCGCGGGTAAGGAGAAGATTCATCACACCGAACGCGGCCGGATTGTGGAACTTGCGTCCGGTGCCAGCGAATGGGCGCCCACGAAGGAAAACGCGACGAACGCGACCGGACAGTTTCAAATTGCCGACGAACGTTCCGCCGGTGAAGTGGCGGAGTTGATTCGCCGGCTGGGCTACGAACCGGTGTGGAAAGATTGGGACGCGGCGTTGACGGCATGATTTGGGAACAACGAACATCGAACATCCAACGCCCAACATCTAATGAACTTTCGCTTAAAAACTGGATGTTGGATGTTCGGTGTTGATTGTTGGATGTTGAAAAGGTTGTAAAACCATGAATCCGTTTGTCACCGCCAACGGAAAGCCGGTCGAGGCGAAGCTGCCTTGCTCGATTGAGGAATTTCTGGTCGCGCAGAACCTTTTGCCACGCAGCGTGGTGGTGGAGCATAACAGCGAGGCGGTGGCGCCATCGGAATTTTCCCAACGCCGGCTCAACGCGGGCGACCGGCTGGAAATTGTAAAAATCGTCGCGGGCGGGTGAATCCGGCAGTACAAAACTTTGTCGCATATGCGACAAAGTTTTGTAAGGTTTTCGGTGCGATTCGCCGGGTGGAACTGACGGATAATTTGTCTCCAAATCCGGCGGGTGACGATTTAAGCTGTGGCCATTATGGATTGGTTGCACAATCTGATCTGGCACGATGGCAAACTGCTCGGCATCGCATGGAGCTTTTGGAAAGTTATCGGCTGGCTGGGCAACATTGTTTTCTTCACCCGTTTTCTTGTTCAATGGTATGCCACCGAGAAGAAAAAACGCGTGGTGGTGCCAACGGCGTTCTGGTGGCTGAGTTTAGCTGGCGCACTGTTAATGCTGGCGTATTCGGTGCACAAACGGGATTCGGTTTTTATTTGTGCCTACGCTCTAACTTGGATCCCGTACACCCGAAATCTCATCATCCATCAGCGGCACAAGGAAGCGCACACGGATTGTACCGGTTGCGGCAGGAGTTGTCCGCCGCAGTCGAATTTTTGTCCGAACTGCGGGGTGCGGCTGGCGCCGACTACTTCTTAGGCGCGGCTGGCGCGGCGGCGGCTGGCGGCGGCGGCGGCACAATTCCGTATTTTCTGAGAATTGGCTGGAAGTCGGGATGCGTGTTGCCGTAAGTGGTAAGTTGCTTCACGAAATTTTCCATGCCCGCCCGGTCCCGTTTGAATGCCTCAATGATTTGGGTGGCCTGGGGTTTGATGACCTCAATGTCTTTGCCGGTAAGTCGGGCCTGCCGATACAAAACGACCGTGAGCGTGCCACTGACCACGACGAGCGCGAGCAGCAGTGTGAAAATCTGATGTCGCAAAGCGACCATCTGATCCATTAATTCGGTTTGCACGGGGAGATTGGTTTCAGATTCGTTCATGGCAATTAGCGGTTGGCGGGTTTGGCTTGGCCGGGCTGCAGGATGCGCAGGATGTCCGAGTTCGGATATTGCTTGCTGTAAGCGACCGCGTCGTTCGCGAGCGATTCAACGGCCATGCGATAACCGTTGGCCTGGGTCGCCTGCATTTGAAGGGAACGCAACTCGCGCGTGCGGAAAATTGTTTGCAGCGCGAAAATCACGCCCAAAATCGCCAGCACCGCCAGGACGAGATTTAAAAAGGTCGTAATGTTGTCATTTTTCATAAGATTAGGGGGACTTTAGCGAAACGGCGGCGGATGTCCACTGATTTTTGCGGCGAAGAGGGGTTGATTTTACCCGGGGCGAATGGTATTACTTTTTGTAATTCAACGGCACATGGCGGCTAAAGAAGAGCCCATTGAATTGATGGGAGACGTGAAGCGTGAAACGTAATGAGTGGCCTCACGTTTTACGCTTTGAAAAATCCGTGTTCATCCGTGTTCATCCGTGGTTAAATCCGCCGCATGCAAATTCACTTCTTCGGCGCGACCCGCACCACCACCGGCTCGATGTATCTGCTGGAGGTCAACGGCCGGCGGCTGTTGCTCGAATGCGGCCTCTTTCAGGGCCACCGCGAGGAATCCATCCAGCGCAACTGCTGCTTTCCCTTCGACCCGAAGCAGGTTGACGCCGTCATTTTGAGCCACGCGCACATGGACCACGCGGGCAACCTGCCGAACCTGGTCCGGCAGGGCTACCCCGGCAACATCCATTGCACCTTCGCCACGCGCGACCTGTGCAGCATCATGCTCGTGGACTCCGCGCACATCCAGATGGACGATGCTGTGTTCGTTTCCAAACAGCGCGCGAAGAAGAAGCTCCCGCCGGTCGAACCGCTTTACACCATCGCCGATGCGGAGAAAACGCTGCACCAATTCGTCGCCGTCAGCTACGAGCGGCCGCTCCCGGTCGTGGATGGCGTCACCGTCACGTTCCGCGATGCCGGGCACATTCTCGGTTCGGCGCAGGTGATCTTGGACGTGCGTGAAGGCGGCCGGAAATTCCGGTACCTGTTCAGCGGCGACGTGGGCCGCGGCCACGACGAAATTCTCCGCGACCCGCAGCCGTCCGAAAACGTGGATTATCTGCAAATCGAATCCACCTACGGCGGACGCGAACACGCCGTGCGCACCGACGCCGACGAAGCCGTTGGCCGCCTCGTCGCCGAGACGCTGAAACAAAACGGCAAGGTCATCATCCCGGCATTTTCCGTTGGCCGCACGCAGCAGATGGTCTATGTGCTGAACCAGCTCACGCTGGCGGGCCAGTTGCCGCGCGTGCCGATTTTTGTGGACAGCCCGTTGAGTGTGAATGCCACGGAGGTTTACCGCCTGCACCCGGAATGTTTCAACGATGCGATCAACAAATTCCTGCACGAAAAGGCGAATCCTTTCGGCATGGCGAACCTGACCTACATCCGCGAGGCCGACCAATCGAAGACGCTCAACGATTTGAAGGAACCCGCCATCATCATCAGCGCGTCGGGTATGTGCGAAGCCGGGCGCATCCGGCATCATTTAAAAAACCACATCGGCAATCCGAAGAACCTGATTCTGTTCATCGGCTACTGCGCGGAAAACACGCTGGGCGCGCAAATCACGGCGGGACAAAATCCGGTCAACATTTTCGGCGAACCGCAGGCGGTGCGCGCCAAAATCGTTTCCCTCGACACCTACTCCGGCCACGCGGACAAAAATGAATTGAAGCAATACGTGGAAAGGATTTCCGGCGACCTTAAAAAAATCATCTGCATCCACGGCGAGGAGTCGCAATGCCTGGCCCACGCCGAAACCTTGCGTGCGATGAAGCCGAAGGCCGAAGTCATCGTGCCGGAATACAAGCAGGCGGTGGAGATTTGATGAATAACAGCTATTGACAACTAATGTTACCGGGCTAAATTTATTCCATGAACGTCGCGCTGAGCAAATATTACGAAGACTTGGTCGGAGATTTGATTGAAAGCGGGCGTTATGGCAACTCCAGCGAAGTCGTGCGGGCGGGCTTGCGCGCTTTGGAAAAGGCCGAGCGGGCGGCCGCCCTGGACATTCCCGATTTGGATCGCAAGCTTCTCGCCGGAGTGCGCAGTCCGGCCAAGCCGCTGACCGATGCCGATTTCGACCGCATCCGCACCCGCACCCGCCGCAAGCTCAAGGAACTTGAAGCCGCTTAAAATCATCCGCTCGGAAGAAACGATCCGGGATGTGGCGGACATTCATCTGTTCATCGCGATGAGCAATCCCGCCGCCGCCGACCGGTTTTTGGACGCATTGCTTTTGAGCTTTCGCACGCTGGCGCAGTGGCCGGAAGTTGGCCCGCGTTACCAATCCAACCGCGCCGAACTGTCTGAAATGCGCTTCTGGCCCGTGCGCCGGTTCACGAATTATCTGATTTTCTACCGGTTGACGGGCAGGCCGCGCCGCCTGCACATCATCCGCGTCCTCCATGGCGCGCGGGATGTTCCGCAAGTGCTGGGATAATGTTGCGCTGCAAAAGCCTCGTGCCGGAAGACAAGCGGGTGGTGGAGATTTAAGCAGGCGGAAACATCGAACATTCAACATTCAACGCTGAACAACCAATGCAGCCGCGTCCAAGTGTCCCGGAGGGACATTTTGAAAATAGCCCGGCGTTTCAACGCCGGGTCGCTGTCGCAGACGAATGAGTCCCGCAGGGACGGCTGAAGCTCATTTCCATAAATATCGCTCGTCGTATTCAACGCGATGTTTTTTCAACAACGCCAGAAATTCCTCCTGAAACGTCATTTTGCGGTGATGGGCTTCCTGTCCCTTGATGTATCCGATGGTTTTGTCCAGTTGTGATACGCTCACGCTGAACGCACCATATTCCTCCTGCCACGCAAACAGCCGGTGTTCGGGAAAAGTTTCATGCACCCATTTTGACGAGCCGCCTTTGATCAGTTGCAGCGCCTTGGAAATCGCCATGGTGGACGGCAGCGAAAGCAAAATGTGGACGTGGTCTTCCACGCCACCGATTTCGATGGCCTTCATTTTGTTCTGCCGGGCGATGCCGCCGAGGAACGGCCAGAGCCTTTCGCGCAATTCCGGCGTGATGAGCCGCCGCCTTTCCTTGGTGCTGAAAACACAATGGAAATAGGCACTGACGTAGGACATGAAGTCCATTCAGCCGTCCCAGCGGGACTTATGCAATCCTGAATTTTCCCGGCGTTGAAACGCCGGGCTATTTTCAGGTTGTCCCGTTGGGACGAGGCGACGGCGGGTAAATCGAAATGTGCTGGAATACAAGCCGGCGATGGAGGTTTAAGATTTGAGAGTTAACCGTTTGTATCTTTGGAGCAGTGTCATTTTCACTCCCTGAAATTCACGAACTGCACGGGCACGGGAAAATCCTGGGCGCGCACGGCGGCGATGACGGCCTGCAATTCGTCCCGGCTTTTGCTGTTCACGCGCACCTCGTCGCCCTGAATCTGCGTGGTGACCTTGAATTTGCCGTCGCGGATGAAGCCGGTGATTTGCTTGGCGACCGTTGTTTCGATGCCCTGCTTGATCTTGATGCTCTGCCGCGCGTGGCCGAGTGGTGAAATGTCCGGTTCGCACTGCTCCACGCTTTTCAAGCTGATGCCGCGCTTGGCGAGCCGGCCGATGACGATTTCGTTGAGCGTGGTCACCTTGAACTGGTCGGCGGCGGCGAGTTTGATCTCGGCCTTTTCCAGCACGATCTCCCACTTGCTGCTTTTGAAGTCGAAGCGGTTGGCCAGTTCTTTTTTGGCCTGGTTGACGGCGTTCTCGATTTCCATCGAGTTGACCTGCGAAACAATGTCGAATGAAGGCATGGCCACAGCGTAAGAGGACGGACGGGAAAGAAAAGCGAATTTGCCAATGGCGGTCTATTCAACTAAACCACGGATGGACACAGATGAAGACAATGCAAAAGGCCGCTTCAGCAAGCCCGGAAGAAATCACCATGGGTGAATCCGTTTGCCTGGCTGAAATCCTTTCCCTATCCGTAATACAATGACAAGAGTTCGCGCACGGACGACAAAGATTTGGACTACGGTGGCAGCCTGCCGAGGCGAAGCGCAGCGAAGACTGGAGCGCAGCGGCGACACCGCTTTCCGTGCGACCGGTTGCGTCCAAAAGCGGCGTGGCGCTTCGCTTCCCGCCGCAGTCCAAAATCCGTGGTTGCGGCGCAAGCCGCGTCGGGTTCATCCGTGTCCATCCGTGGTTAAAAATTCATCTACCGGGACAAGGCTTAACCTGAACCCGAGCAACCCCGCGCAATTTGCGGATTGAACCGCTCCGTGATTTTTGCCAGCTTCCGTTCCAACCGAACCGCTTTGGGCGAATTGTCAAATGAGCGAAATCAAATCCAACGCCGACGTTGAGCCGTGTCTATCGGTCGTCATGCCGGTCTATAACGAAGTGGCGACCGTGGCCGAAGTCATCAAAGTCGTGCTGGCGCAGCGTCCGGTCCAGCAACTGATCGTGGTGGATGACGCTTCCACGGACGGCACCTGGGAAAAATTGCAGTCGGCCACGGGCGGCGATGCGCGAGTCACCCTGGTGCGGCATGGAACGAATCAGGGCAAGGGCGCGGCGTTGCGCACCGGTTTTGCCCGGGCGACCGCGCCCGTGGTGATGATTCAGGATGCCGATTTGGAATACGATCCGGCGGAATATCACCAACTGCTCGTCCCGATTTTGTCCGGCAAGGCGGATGTGGTGTTTGGCTCGCGGTTTCTGGGCGCCGGGGCGCATCGCGTGTTGTATTACTGGCACTCGGTGGGCAACAACTTTTTGACCACTTTTTCCAACATGGCCACCGATCTCAACCTGTCGGACATGGAAACCTGCTACAAAGTTTTCCGGCGGGAAGTCATTCAAAAAATCACCATTGAGGAAGACCGTTTTGGTTTCGAGCCGGAAATCACAGCCAAGGTGTCGGCCTTGAAGGTGCGCATTTATGAAGTGGCCATTTCTTATTACGGACGGACCTACGCCGAAGGCAAAAAAATCGGCTGGCGCGACGGTTTTCACGCCTTATGGTGCATTCTCAAGTACAATTTTTTCAGCCGGTGAAAGCCCGGCCAGCCTGCTTTTCCTTCCCGACCGGGTGGCCGGGCCGCTGGTGATATGCGCAACGACTCATCCAAGGGCATTCGATTCTACCTGCTTTGGGCGGTGGCGTGTGTTTTGACCGGCTGGACGTTGTCCGCTTTGCACTGGCTGACGTTGACCGGGTATGCGGTCATGCTGCCCGCGGTGATGATCGGTCTGGCCTGGCTGACGCGGGGCCCTATGGGCATGACGTGCCTGGGGGGCCGGCCACGGTGGCGACAGGTCCGGTTTCGGCGTTTCCGGCGGCCGCTGCCGCTGATTTATCTGGTCGTGCTCCTGCTCGTGTTTGCGGGAGCGGTCAGCCATGCGCCGACCAATTACGATGGGCTGACGTACCGGCTGCCGCGGATGTTGAACTGGCTGTCCCACCGGGGATGGACCTGGATTTTCACCAACAACGACCGGGTAAATTATTCCGGCCCGGGCTGGGAGTGGATGGCCATGCCGCTGCTGGCCCTGCGAACCGATCGCGCGTTGTTTTTGATTAATGCGGTTGGATTCCTTCTGTTGCCGGGGCTGTTTTTTTCCGTGTTTCGGCAGGCGGGCGTCGCGCGCCGGGCGGCGTGGGCGTGGATGTGGATTTTGTCCACGGCGTTCGGTTATGTCATGCAAGCCGGCAGCATCGGGAACGATTTCACGGGCGCGGTTTTTTGTTTGATCTCGGTGCATTACGGTTTGCGCGCCCGCCGCAACGGCCGGGTGGAGGCGGTGTGGCTGGCGGGGTTGGCGGCCGCGATCATGACCGGGGTCAAGACATCCAACGTGCCCCTGCTGCTGCCGTGCCTGCTGGCGGCCGGGCCGGCATTGAAACAGTTGCGCCGGCGGTGGGCGGCCGGAATCCTGATCACCGTCATCGCCCTGGTGATTTCCATCCTTCCAACGGTGGGATTGAATCTAAAATACACCGGCACCTGGACCGGAGACCCCGAGGATGGCACTCACATGCGCATCCGGGACCCGGTCGCGGGTTTGCTGGGCAACAGTCTTTTGCTGGGACAGCAATTGCTCATGCCGCCATTTCTGCCCGGCGTGTCCAATGTGAACGCCTGGTTGAATCGAAATCTGCCGGAACCATGGAAACGCAGATTGGAAACAGGGTTCCCGCGCTATTCCCTGGGGCGTCTCAATGAATTGCCCCAGGAGGAGGGCGCAAGCCTGGGAATGGGAATCACCTTGCTGTTGTTGACGGCGGGCTTTGCCCCCTGGTGTCGGGCGGGTAAAAATCAATCCGCCGAAACCAGGAGCTGGAAAATTTCATCCGTCGGGCTGGCCGCCTGGGTCGCCGGCCTCTTTTTCATGTTGAAAATGGGGTCGGAAGCCGGACCGAGATTGATGCTGCCCTACTATCCGCTGGTCATGATTCCAGTTCTGATATTGCCGCGCCAGGACCATCTGGCCCGCCGCGCCGGCTGGCGGATTCTGGCGGTGCTGGTTTCCCTGAGTGTTGTGCCCTGCCTCGTGTTGACGCCGTCACGCCCGCTCTGGCCGGTTCAGACCGTATCCGGATGGCTGTCCCGCAGTCATCCCGACAGTTCGTTCACGCGGCGGTTGACGACGGTTTATTCATGTTATCAAAACCGCAACGACTTGCTGGCTCCGTTGCGGGCCGGGTTGCCTGACAATGCCACCAACATTGGTTTTATTGCCGGAGAAAACGACCCGGATTACGCCCTGTGGCGTCCCTTTGGCCGTCGGCGGGTAATGGATCTATGGAATGGCAAGCCTCAAGCATCCGTCCGGTTACCGCCGGATGTCGAGTGGATTGTGATCAAGCGTGCCGTCTGGCCGGACGTATCCCCGGTTCCCCTGGAAGAATGGGCCGTTCAGCACCGGATGGAAATTGTGAATTCGGTTCCGATCAGGTCTTTCGCCAGTGCGGGAGAGGAAACCTGGTGCCTGTTGCATGTCCGAAAGCCGTGACCCAGAAACAACCCTATGCCCAGCCGGAATGGAAGTCCTGCACCTTTGCGGGTGCCGAATTGAGCGCCCTTTTGTTGGGGCTGCAAAGCCCCTTCCGCGAAAAGCTCGAGTGGCTGGAGGAGGCCGAAACCCTCACCCTGCGTTTGCGCGCCAGCCGCAAACAGGCCGCCAAAGGGCGCCGGCCACCCTCCAAACTGGAAACCGCCGCGACTTTGCGCCTTTTGCGCCTTTTGCGGCATTTCCTTCCGGTAATTGAACGGCAGGGGCAAGGAGTCGTCCAATGCCTGTCGGATGAATCATCAACGACCCATTGAATTTCAGCATGGAAAATTAGCTGTGACCGGAAAACCTCCGCCGTCCAATTCTGGCGTTTACAGACCCACTGGCGTCCACGAGTGCGGCTCGGCCTAACCTGCATGGAAACCAGCAAACTTTCAGCCGCGAAGACCGTCCCCGACACGGATACAACCAACCTTCCCCACCAAACACGGGACCGTCTGTTTTGCAGCTATTTTCAGAAAATGTAAATTATGTCCCGACTCCGACACGCGATTCATGGTGTGGCTTCAGGCTATGTGATGCTGGCGGCGACCGCGGTTTTCGGGCTGGCTTCCGTGCCGGTGGCGCTGCATTACCTCAGCAAAGAGCAATTTGGCCTTTGGGCGTTAATGATGACGCTGGTCGGCTACCTGAACCTGGTTGACATGGGGATGTCGGGTTCCATCGCGCGTTTATTGATTGATTTCAAGGATGACCGTGACGGCGGACACTATGGCAGCCTGATCAAGACGGGGTGGCTGGTCTTGCTGGCCCAGGGACTGATCGTTTTCACCATCGGGCTGATTTTCGCCAATGCGTTTGCGCAGTTGATGGCCATACCGGCAAACCTGCGGCCGGAATTCATCCAATTGATGGACCTGCAATGCGGCATCGTGGCGCTGGGCTATGCGGTGCGCATTTTTGGCCACCTGCTCACCGCGCATCAGCGGATGGACCTCGCGAACTACGCCGGAACGCTGGCCCCCCTGGTGAACTTTGCGGCGCTGTGGATTTTCTTTTACTTTGGATTCGGAGTGTTCAGCCTGGTCTGGGCCATGCTTTGCTCAACGCTGGTCAATGCGGCCATCCAGTGGATTGCCTGCGAAATGTGGGGGTTCTTCCCGCGGCGCGGCGGCTGGGGAACCACTTCGTGGCCCCGGTTCAAGGAAATTTTCAACTACGGCCGCGACCTCTTTCTGATTTCGGTGGGCACCCAGGTGATTTTAAGCAGCCAGACGATGATCATCACGCGCCTGCTGGGTCTGGAAAATGCGACGGTGTGGAACGTGGCCACCCGGACCTTCAACCTGCTCCTCCAGGCGATGACGCGCGCGGTGTTTTCGCCGCTGAGCGCGTTTTCCGAGATGATGGTCCGTGGCGAACAGACGCGGCTCCGGGAGCGCTATCGCAGCCTGGTTGTCCTCGTCGCAAGCTTGAGCGTGTTCATGGGCGTGAGTTTTGCCCTGTGCAACAGCCTGTTTGTCACGGTCTGGACTTCCGGACGCATTCTCTGGCCGCCGCTGAATGATGTGCTGCTGGGCGCCTGGCTGGTGGTCCTCTCCGTGCAATGCTGTCACAGCAGCCTGATCATGACGACCAAGCGGATCGGATTCATGCGTTTTGTTTTCTTCATTGAAGGCGCGGTCTATGTTGTGCTCGCCGTTTTGACGGTGCCCGTCGGCGGCCTGCCGGCGCTGATTGCGTGCTCCATTTTCTGCGGCACCACGTTCACCGGGGCCTATGGCGCCTGGCGGGCCAGCCGTTATCTGGGTTTCCCGTTGGGCGAGGTGGTCTTCCGTTGGCTGAAGCACGCCGGCATCGTGTTGCTCGGTTTTGCGCCGCCGGCGCTGCTGTGCTGGTGGGCAACCGGCCGGCTGGAGCCGTTGCCGCGGCTGGCGATCGGCGGCGGTTTGGCGGCCAGCCTGGGTTTGTTCGTGCTGCTGCGTTTCGGGGTGCCCGCGGATCTTCAAGCGGAATTTCAGAAACGCGCTCCGGCAAAGGTTGGTTCCCTGCTCGCAAGGATTTTCGGCCGGCAGCCCGTCGCCGAATCGTGAGTTGTCATTCCCGCCTGTTTGTTGCAACAAGTGTTTGAAGGCATTAAATTCCGGGACCGGCCAAACACCCCGGTCAGAACCGGGGGAACAAACGGCGGAATTTTCGCAGGAAACGGTAAATGGGAAGATGATAAGCGTAACGATACCAGTCGTTGCGCATCATGCCCCCCAAATAGGCCTTGTAGTTGACAGCCCGGCGCAGGCTGACCGGTTCCATTTCGCCGTAGTTGGCCGCCCCCAGGTCAATCACAAAAATCGTCTCCGGCAACACATAAGGGCGGAAAGATCGGCCGCTTTGGTTCAGTTCCTTGATGAACGTGTCCAGCGCACCATAGATCAAATTGGCATCATGAAACGCAATGCAGCCATCCGGCTCGACCACTGAGAGACAAAACCGGGCATCTCGCAAGACGGCCGCGTCGGTATGCTCGCCGTCAATCAAGCAGAAATGGGGCGTTGGCTGGATGGCTTCCGGCCGGATCGTGTCCGTGCCCGCCTCGATGGATTGTATCTTGCGCACATCGGCGCCCGGAATTTTGCCCAAAGACTCGAGCATCTTGGCTGTGGTGTTTTCCGGATAAGGATGCGGGCCCCGGGCGTCGCGATACTCGTTCAGGCGCGGGTCAAGAGAGATGATTTTCTGGCAGCACGGGTCCACCACGAAAGATTGCAGGGACCCTCCCATATAAGAGCCGATCTCCAGGTAAACAAACTGCTTGTGCCGCGCGCGTATCGCCGCCTGCAATGCCAGGAGGGACTGTTGGTCCTCTTCGGGCATCTGGCTTAGGACATGTCGGAACAGGGTCGTATCCAGTGAAGCCAGACGTGCTTCAAAATCGTTCGTCATAAGGCAGTCAGCGCATTCCGCAGATCATGGTTGAATTTGAGTGTGCGAATCTAAGCGCTTCACTTTCGTTGTAAAGCATGGAATGCAGGGCAGGATCTTTGCGGTAGCATCTCAATTTGCAAGCAGGCGTTCGGTTCCGAAGGGACCATCGAAAATAGCCCGGCATTTCAATGCCGGGACCGGTTGGGAAAACGTCGAGTCCCACAGGGACGACTGAAATGAAACGCCTTTTCAGGCGTCCCTGCGGGACTTGTTGTGATCCCCCCAAACCCCGGCGTTCAAACGCCGGGCTATTGTCGAAAGTCCCTCCGGGGCTGCGTCAGGCTTGACATTGCGGGTTATCCATAAATTTGAGATGCGCCCACACTGTCCTATTGGCCTGGAGGATTGCGCTCGACTCCAGATGCCTGATCGTGTTGTGTTTCTGCCAGTCAAACGCAATCCGAGTTCATTCAATGGAAGAAAGACCTTGTCCAAAAATCGTCTGTCTGAGCAGCATTTATGACCAGCATTACCACGACCTGCGTGGCGAAAAAGTGGAACGGTGTCTGACGGTCCCCTACCGGCGGGACGTTTTGCGGTGCCTGGAAATGGCTTCCGACCGGGAGATGATTGTGCTCTCACCCCCGCCCAAGGCGTCGGAAAGGCGCGCCGGGAAATGGCTGCCGCCGGTGGAGACGAAGTTTGCCACCCATCGCCAGTTGTTCTGCGGCAACTGGGACATTCCCAAGCTGCGCATTCCGCTGGCCTGGTTTTTTTACTCCCGCCACGTCCTGCGCCACGTTCGTTCCGGCGATCTGGTGGTGATTGACAACTACGATTTCATTCACATTGTCGCCGCCCGCCTGCTTGCTCTTTTTCGCCGGGTGACCTTCGTTCTGGTTTACCTGGACGGGAGGCATTTGATTGATCATTCATGGCCCTGGGTTTTGAGCCGGCTGGCGGAAACGCTGGGCCGGCCGATTTTGAACGGGGCGTTGTTGTCAAACCCCGCGCTCGGAAACCGTCTGCCGGCTGCCTTGCCCAGGGAACTGGTGCCGGGATTTGTGCCGGACCAGCCGCCCCCGGGGCCGGAGGCGCCGGACGGAGAAGTGCGTTTTTTTTATGCCGGAGCACTGGCTTACAGCCACGGCATTGATTTGTTGCTCGCAGCGCTCGATCATTTGCCGGAGCGAGGCTGGCACCTGATTATCGCCGGACAGGGACCGTTGGAGGAACCAGTGATTCATCGGGCACAAGACCCGCAGTGGCGGGATCGGGTGGAGCATCGTCCAACGATGCCGCCGGACGTTTTTGAACGATTGCTCGGCTCGAATCATGTCGGGCTGAATTGCCAGAGAATTTCGGATCCCATCTCCAGCGTGACTTTTCCCTCAAAGGTTTTCACCTATCTCTCCGCCGGACTGCTGGTCATCAGCAGCAAGGGCAGTTGCGTGGAACAAATTTGCGGCAATGCCTGTTTCTACTACGAGGGCGAAACTCCGGAGGCGCTGGCCGCCGCCATGAGAGCGGTGATTGAAAATTTTGCCGCCGTCCGGCAAAAACTCGACCCGTCCGCCGTCGGCAGGAATTATTCATTCCAGGCCAGCGCCATACGCATCCGGCGGATGTTGCAGGCGATGGGAGTTTTAAATTGACCGGCAACCCGCCCAAAACTTCGCCGGGGAGTCCAACCCTGCCGGCCCACCCCGCTCGGGCGGGGCGAGGGAGACGGGATAGTGCCAGGGGCGTGTTGCCCAAATGGAACGGAGCGCGGGTGTCCCACAAGCAGCCGCCAGGATTGCCAGATGGGCGCACCCACGCACTGCCCCGTTTTTCTCCCTCTCCTCCCCAGGAGGAGCTGGTCGGGGTGAGGAGGCCGATTGTTTCTAGGATCAAATCCCCTCGCCCCGGCCCTCTCCCCGCTCGGGCGGGGCGAGGGAGACGGGATGGTGCCAGGGGCATGTTGCCCAAATGGAACGGAGCGCGGGTGTCCCACCCGCAGCCGCCAGGATTGCCAGATGAGCGCACCCACGCACTGCCCCGTTTTTCTCCCTCTCCTCCGCAAAGGAGCAGGGCCGGGGTGAGGAGGCCGATTGTTTCCAGGATCAAATCCCCTCGCCCCGGCCCTCCCCGCTCAGGCGGGGCGAGGGAGACGGGATGGTGCCAGGGGCATGTTGCCCAAATGGAACGGAGCGCGGGTGTCCCACCCGCAGCCGCCAGGATTGCCAGATGAGCGCACCCACGCACTGCCCCGTTTTTCTCCCTCTCCTCCGCAAAGGAGCAGGGCCGGGGTGAGGAGGCCGATCGTTTCCAGGATCAAATCCCCTCGCCCCGGCCCTCTCCCCGCTCGGGCGGGGCGAGGGAGACGGGATGGTGCCAGGGGCGTGTTGCCCAAATGGAACGGAGCGCGGGTGTCCCACAAGCAGCCGCCAGGATTGCCAGATGGGCGCACCCACGCACTGCCCCGTTTTTCTCCCCTCCGCAAAGGAGCAGGGCCGGGGTGAGGAGGCCGATTGTTTCCAGGATCAAATCCCCTCGCCCCGGCCCTCTCCCCGCTCGGGCGGGGCGAGGGAGACGGGATAGTGCCAGGGGCATGTTGCCCAAATGGAACGGAGCGCGGGTGTCCCACCCGCAGCCGCCAGAATTGCCAGATGGGCGCACCCACGCACTGCCCCGTTTTTCTCCCTCTCCTCCGCAAAGGAGCAGGGCCGGGGTGAGGAGGCCGATCGTTTCCAGGATCAAATCCCCTCGCCCCGGCCCTCTCCCCGCTCGGGCGGGGCGAGGGAGACGGGATGGTGCCAGGGGCGTGTTGCCCAAATGGAACGGAGCGCGGGTGTTCCACCCGCAGCCGCCAGGATTGCCAGATGGGCGCACCCACGCACTGCCCCGTTTTTCTCCCTCTCCTCCGCAAAGGAGCAGGGCCGGGGTGAGGAGGCCGATTGTTTCCAGGATCAAATCCCCTCGCCCCGGCCCTCTCCCCGCTCAGGCGGGGCGAGGGAGTCGAAAATGTGCTTTTGAAGCCGGGCGGCTGGATTTCATTGCGCGTCAACTCCCGGTTTGATAGTGGTGGGGCAGATGAAGGTTGCGTTTCTGGCCATAGACCTCCGCGAAAACAATCGCAGCTATTCCGAAGTGACTCCCCGTTTTCCCGGGGGCATCGCCTCCTTGTTCGATGGGTTTGCGCGCCTGCCGGATGTGGAGGTGCATGTGGTTTCGTGCCTGCAACAGCGTGTGCAATCGCCGGAGAAATTGGCGGACAACCTCTGGTATCACGCGTTGCCGGTGCCGAAAATCGGCTGGTTGCGCACCGGCTATCTGGGTTGCATCCGCGCCGTCCGGAAAAAGCTGCGCGAGATTCAACCGGACATTGTGCATGGATCGGGGACGGAGCGGGAATGCGCCATCAGCGCCTTGTTTTCGGGCTTTCCCAACGTCGTGACCATTCAGGGGAACATGGCCGAGTTGGCGCGTTTGAATCGGCCGCGCGTGGGGAGTTATGGCTGGCTGACGGCGCGGTTTGAAAACTTCATCCTGCCGCGCACGGCCGGCGTGTTTTGCAATTCATCTTACACGGAAGCCCTGGTCCGGCCTCGCGCCCGGAAAATCTGGCGGGTGCCGCATCCCCTGCGACAGGCTTTTCTCGATCCGCCCCCCGATCCGGGACCGCGTCCCTGCGTTTTGCTGAATGTGGGGGTCATCTCTCCGCGCAAACGCCAGTTGGAGTTGTTGGATGTGGCCGAGGCGCTCCATCGGCAGGGATTGAAGTTCGAATTCCGTTTTGTCGGCTTCACCCACCCCGCCGCCGCCGCCTACACGGAGGCGTTTCTCAAGCGGATCAAACCGATGGAGTCGGCGGGATATGCGCGCTATGCCGGCGCGCCGGCGGACAGCGAATTGATTCATGATTATGACCGGGCGGCGGCTTTGGTGCATTTCCCGACCGAAGAGTCCTTCGGCATGGTGGTGTTGGAAGGGCTGGGGCGGGAATTGAAATTTTTTAGCGCGCGGGTGGGAGGCATTGTGGACCTGGCGCAAGACATGCCCGGAGCGGAACTGTTCGCGCCGGACGATTGGCCCGGCTTGACGGCGGCCATCGCCCGCTGGATTGCCGGGGGACATCCCCGGCCCGCGGGCGCGGCCGCCCTCATCCGGAAACGTTATGACCCCGAAGCCATCGCGAGGCGGCACGTGGAAATTTATCGGGAGTTGCTCGCCACCTCATCGTAAAATAATCTGTTGCCGGGGCGCAACCTGGTCACCCATCGGCGGGTGATGCCACTTCCCGGAGACAATCGGTTCACGGCAGGGCGGCGCTGTGCGCCGCCGGGTATGATGGCCGCGCAGCCGAGGCTGTCGCAAAACAATTTCCCGCCGGAGGGACGAGTTATACGAGTCCCTGATTCATGGAAGGCTCTGAAAATGGGGACTCGTATAACTCGTCCCTCCGATACTTTTGAGACCGTCTCAGCCGTGCAGCTCTCCCTGATAATTTGACCTTGCTCTGCCCACCCAATCAGGTACTTAACCGCCCATGCCAAAGCGAAGTTGGACGGAATGTGCCGGGTTGGTGTTGAGTCAATTGCGAACTTCGGTATCGTGGTTTTGGCTCCTCGAAGCCAGGCTGAAGGGCGCCCGGATGGGCCGGGGCGTCATCTTTGTCGGACGGCCGCTCATCAGTGTGGCCAAAGGCTCCCGGTTTCAACTCGGGAACAACGTGACCGTAAACAGTTCGCTCCGGGCCAATCCCCTCGGCTGTTTCCAGCCGAGTGTTCTGAGGACGATGTGTCCGGCTGCCGAGCTGGTTTTGGAAGCGAATGCGGGCATCAGCGGGTGCGTGCTTTGTGCGGCCAATTCCATTCAAATCGGCGAAGGCACCAACATCGGTTCCGGAGCATTGATAATGGACACCGATATTCACCAACCCGCCGGCCAGTGGGATTGGGGCACCGACCCCGGGCGGGGGGCCAGGCCAATCCACATTGGACGCGGCGTGTTTATCGGCGCCCGCGCCATCGTGCTCAAGGGCGTCACGATTGGGGACCGGGCCGTGGTGGGGGCGGGAGCCGTGGTCACCAAACCCGTTCCGCCCCGCTACTTTGCCGTGGGCAATCCCGCCCGGATCGTGCCCATTCCGGACGCCTATTTTACGGCGGGACCGGAAACATGATTTGGGGCGTAACTTGGGGGCGTGTTGCCCAAATGGAACGGAGCGCGGGTGTCCCACAAGCAGCCGCCAGGATTGCCAGATGGGCGCACCCACGCACTGCCCCGTTTTTCTCCTCCCCAAAGGAGGAGCAGGGTCGGGGTGAGGAGGCCGATTGTTTCCAGGATCAAATCCCCTCGCCCCGGCCCTCTCCCCGCTCGGGCGGGGCGAGGGAGACGGGATAGTGCCAGGGGCATGTTGCCCAAATGGAACGGAGCGCGGGTGTCCCACCCGCAGCCGCCAGAATTGCCAGATGGGCGCACCCAATTCCAGGGTTATTGTAGTTGTCGAACGTGCTGCGGCTGAGACAGCCGCGCTCCGCCGTCTCCAAACTGATTTGGGCAACACGCCCTCAAGTTGCGCCCCATGATTGAATTGGGTGGGAACAATTCTTGCGAAAGGTTCGATGCCTCGGATATAATGAATTCAATCACATGCCGAATCCGCGGTTAAATTGGTAGAAATGAAGAATGAATAATGCCCCGGCCATTCTGAGAACGCTCATCATCTACGTGGTGTGCGCGCCGGTGGCGGTGTTTATCGGCTATCTGCTGGCCAACCCGCTGGATTATTCCACCGTGGCCTTGTATGGCACCCTGGCGGCGGTGGTGTGTTCCCCCCTCCTGCTCCGCTGGCATTACTGGTTGCTGTTGTTGTCCTGGAATTTGAGCATAAACCTGTTTTTTTTCAAAGGGTCGCCGCCGCCCTGGCTGGTCATGACGGCGTTTAGCCTGCTCATTTCAGTATTGCAGCGGGCCCTGAGCCGCCAGAGCCAGTTTGTCAAGGTGCCGGAAGTAACCCTGCCGTTGATTGTTTTGGCCGTGGTGGTGCTGGGCACCGCCAAATTGACCGGTGGATTTGGACTGCGGATGATGGGCAGCGATGTCTATGGCGGCAGGAAATATGTTTTCATCATCGGCGCGATTGCGGCTTACTTCGCGTTGACGGGGCTGCGAATTCCACCCCACCGCGTGAGGTTGGCGCTGGCGTTGTTTTTTTTGGGGGGTGTCACCGCCATCATTGGGGAGCTTTACCTGGTGCTGCCGTCCGGGTTTAATTTCATTTTCTGGGTTTTCACACCGGATTCTTACGCGACATCCGGTGATGTGTCCGGAAATCTCATGGTAACGCGGTTTTCCTACGCCGCGCCCTTCTCAACCGCAGTCACCTCGTACATGCTGGCTTATTACGGGATTCGGGGCATTTTTCTGGGGCGCAGGTCGTGGCGATGGATCGTCTTTGGGTTGGTTTCCGTGGCGGGATTGATGGGGGGATTCCGTTACTTTTCGGCGGGCCTGGCCCTGAGCTTTACCATCCAGTTTTTTTTGGAGGGCATGCATCGGACGAAGTTGCTGCCAGTTTTTGGGATGATTGGCATAGCCGGGATGCTCCTGATGATTCCCCTGGCGCCAAGTTTGCCTTTGACGGTTCAGCGGGCTTTGGCATTTCTACCCCTGCCCATAGACCCCCGGGCGGCGATGGACGCAAAAGGAAGCTGGGATTGGCGCTACAAAATGTGGGAGAGTATTCTGCCGCAAATCCCCAAGTATCTCCTCCTGGGCAAAGGCTATGGTTTTTCAGCGGATGATTATGAGTTTATGGGGCGGGATTCCGCCTTTCACTCCATTGATCCCCTCCAGGGGGGCCTGGGGCTGTCCAGCGATTATCACAATGGCTGGATGTCCGTGCTCATGATCTTTGGCATTTGGGGGATGATTGCCTTTTTATGGTTTTCGGTGGCGGGCATTAATGTGCTGTATTGCAACTACCGCTATGGCGATGAGTCATTGCGAACCGTGAACACCTTTCTGCTGGCCACCTTTCTTGTGCGGTTCCTGCTGTTCATGACCGTGTCGGGAACGGGGCTGCACATGGACCTTTCCGCCCTCATTGGCTGGCTCGGTTTGGGCGTCAGCCTGAACGGAGGAGTGTGCCGCCAGCCGGTGGTCCAACGGGCCGCAGCCCCAAAGCCGCCGGCTGTGGCCGGACCTTTTCCGCGGCCCCGTCCCGTCTTTCAGCGGTAAGGAATCGCCGCTGGCGGGTTTTCGCCGCGCCTGCCTTGAAACCAAAATTACTCATCATCGAACTGTGGGGGCTGGGCGACCTCGTCATCGCCACGCCCTTTTTGCGCGCGGTCACGGAACGATTTGACGTCACGCTGCTGGCCAAACCCTTCGCGCTTGATTTGCAGCCCCGGCTCTGGCCGGGTTTGAAAGTGTTCGCGTTCACCGCGCCGTGGACGGCCTTCAAACACAAATACCGGCTTTGGCGCTGGCCGCTGTTGGAAATGACCCATTTGCGCGGGGAGCTGGTGGCGGAACGGTTTGACTTCGGCCTTTCCGCGCGCTGGGATCCGCGGGACCATTTGCTTTTGAAAATATTAGGCGCCAAAAACCGGCTGGGCTACCCGCGCATCGGCAGCCAGAATTTTTTGACGCAACCGCTCGCGCGTCCCGAACCCCAGTCGCACCGTTACGAATTCTGGCGCGTCATCGCGCGCGCGCTGAACCTCCAGCTTCCGCCCCGCGATAAAATCCCCCTGCCCGTCGTGACGGGCCGCGAAACGGTTTTAATTCACACCGGGGCCGGACAACCCGTCCGCGTGTGGCCGTTGGAACGTTACCAGCGGCTGGCGGAGCGATTGCGCCGGGAAAAAATTCCAACGCAAATTGCGTGCGACCCGGACCAGCGCGCCTGGTGGTTGCGCGCCGGCGAGGCGAAGGTGGCGGCGCCGGTTACCGCGACGGAACTGCTGGCGTTGATGGATCAAGCGGGGGCATTCATCGGCAATGATTCCGGCCCCGGGCACCTGGCGGCCTTTTGCGGCGTGCCAACCTTCACCATTTTCGGGTCGCATTTGCCGGATTGGTTTGCGCCGCTGCATCCGGCCGCGGAATGGATCGAAGGCAAGGCCTGCCCTTACAAACCGTGCTCGGACTACTGCCGGTTCCCGGCGCCGCATTGTTTGTGGAACATCGGCGAGGAGGAAGTCTGGTCGCGGGTGGGAAAATTTGTCGCCGCGCATCTGCTGGCCCGCACCTGAGGACCAAATCTGGCATCGCCGGCAAACTATGGGGCCGGTCACGTGATGGCGCAGCCTTTCGTTCTTGCCTCTTTCGGCGATTTGGTTGTTTGATACGTGGCGACGACACGCTGATTTAAACACATGAAAAAACTTTTCCAAAATCAAAATGCCTGGCTCTGGGTCGTTTTCGTTCTGCTGGCGGTTAATGTGGTGACAATGGATCTTTATACTTCAGTCTGGATGGATGAAGTCGTTTACACACAACCGGCGGCGAACGCTTATTTGGGCATGGGCTTCACTTCCAGCGCGTGGGAGTCGCAATCCAAAGATGCCTTCTGGATCAGCAACGTGCCGCTCTACCCATTGTTGTTGTGGACATGGTTTAAAATCGCCGGCTTCGGCATTTTTCAAACGCGGGTGTTGGATTATTTTCTTTGGTCGTTGGCCGTGTGTTTTTTCTGTCTGGCCGCCAGGCGTTTTGGGTGGGTAAGGACGACTTGGGGGCTGTCGCTTCTGGCGGCGTTGTCGTTTCTGGGATCGGGCGTGACGTTTTCATTCCGCTCGGGCCGGTATGATCCGCTGGCGGTTTTGCTGGTCTGCTTCTGCCTGCTGGCTTTTTCCTTCCGTCGTCCCGCCTGGCGTTACAGCACCATTCTTGTGACTTGCGCTTTTTTTCTGCCGGCCTATCTGGCACTCGGACCATTTTGCGCATTGATGATGGGACTGGTATGGCTGACCACCGGTGGGAAATACGTTCGCGAATCAATTGCGATGGGCATGGGATTGATTATTGGTTTCGGCGGGCTATACGTCTTCTACCAGCATTTTGGGGTTTGGGACGACTTCCTGCGGGCCATCAGGCTGACCTCCCAGACTTATTACAACCGCGAGGCATTCCGACAGGTTCATGTCGGTTTGGGCACAATCATCACGCGAAAGCTCACCGATAGCATAACGGTTCTGTTTAAAGACCGGGAGAGTGTTCTGCTCATGCTGGCGGCGGTCTTGCCGCTGGCTGTCATGCGCAAAAGAGAGGTATCGGCCGGTCATGCCAAATTAATCCCTTTTATATTATTGGTCTTTTTCGCCATTCCCATCGGACTTCTCATGGCCTTCGCCTTCCCCATCTATTATTGGTGGATGCGCTATTTGCCGTTATGTGTCGCGTTCGTCATTTCGGCGGAAACCCTGCACCGGTTGGGGCAGGTCACCATTCGAAATATTCTGATTTTCGGAGGAATAGGATTGGTGTCGGTCTTGGGCTTGCCGGCACGGTTGTTACTGTCAAGTCTGGACCTGAGTGAGCGGAACTACAGCAAGGTCGAATCCTTTGTAAACAATTCCATAAAGGAGACGGATGTGGTTTATGCCGACTATCAAGCCTTTTATCCCCTGCAGCGATTGAGAGGTCTGGCTTACTATCCGGGGTATCTGGTGCGGATGACACCGGCCGAGGCCGCCACCATCAATTGCCTGGTTGTTGACCCGGCTGAAGCGCCAGACTTGGAGGAAAGGTTTGGCGGTGTTTGGATGGCAACGGGTCAAGAGTATCTGCATCCGGAGCGTTTTGGTGTTGCGCTGCTGGATCGGTTCCTGCCCAATTACTTCAAGGGTCGGACCAACCTTAAATATAATCTGGCGATCTACCGGAAAGTCACACCGACGGCTAACAATTCCCCCCAATAATACTTTTTCACAGCCGGTTCCACCAAACAACCGTGGGGTTTACCGTGGATAAATGGAACAGCCCGTCGGTTTCAATGGAAATTGTTCGGCGGTGACGATGAAGCGGATGGCGGTGAGGTTGGTTTATTTTGCCACGGAGTTGCGATCCACGTGTTCAATGATATACGGCGGCCGCTGTTTCACTTCATGATGGATCCGGCCAATGTATTCGCCGAGGATGCCCAGGCAGATGAGCTGGACTCCGCCCAAAAAGAAAAGCCCGACGGCCAGGGTCGCAAAGCCGGGCAGGTCGTAGCCGACTATAATTCGTTGGATCAACAAATAGGCGCCATAAAGGATGGAAAAACCGGCGGTGAGAAAACCGGCCAGGGTCGCAATGCGCAGGGGGATTTCGCTGAAGGTAAAAATGCCGTCGGTGGCCAGCACGAGCAGTTTGCGGAATGTATATTTGGATTGTCCTCCCGCCCGTTCCTGCCGTTCGTAGGCCAGACCGGTTTGGCGAAACCCGACATAACTGCGCATGCCGCGCACGAAGCGCCGGCGTTCCGGCATGGTTTTGAGGGCTTCAACCACTCTCCGGCTCATGATGCCGAAATCTCCGCTGTCGAGCGGTATTTCAATTGGCGTCAGCGCGGCCATCAGACGATAAAAGGCCCAATACAAAAATCGCTTGAGCAGGTTTTCCTTTCGCTGTTGGCGGATGGCATAGACGACATCATAACCTTCCCGGAGTTTGGCGTAAAAGGCGGGCAGGATTTCCGGCGGGTCTTGCAGGTCGCCATCCAGTACCGCCACCGCCTCGCCGCGCGCCAACTCCAGACCTGCGCACACTGCCATCTGGTGTCCGAAATTGCGGGTCAAATGAACGCCGACAAAATGTTCATCCTGCCGGCACAGTTCGCTGATCAACGCGCCGGTGGAATCACTGCTGCCGTCATTGACCAGAAGCACTTCGGTTGGGGTCGGCAGCAGCAACAAAGCTTCAACGAGCCGGCGTTTTAACTGGTCGAAAATGGCCGCTTCGTTGAAGACGGGGATTACCAGGGTTAATTTGACAACCTCCGGCCGCTGGCTGGAGGCATTGAGTGTGTTCATCGGTTAGCCTCCTTGCGATAAATGACCATGAGCGATGTGCCCACCAGGCGTTGGGGCAGAGGTTCCAATGCGCTCAAGAACTGCAAGCTCAAGTTCGCGATGGAGCCGGGCGGTTTGTAGCCGTGCCGGATTACCAACTGGGGATTTGTCTGGCCGGCCACCCGTAAATTCCGCAACAACAAGATTGGTATCAAGGGCAACCCCCAATACGTCGCAGCGATTCTTTTTAATCCCATGCCGCCGCAAAGGGCTTCCAAAGTCTGGAGCGTGTAACGTCGTTGATGTCCCACGACCTTGTCATAAATCGAATAAAAACACATGAACGCCGGGACGTTGATCAACAAATAACCGCCCACTTTTAAATGATGGAGAACCGCATCCAAAAAAGGTTTCTCCTGTTCAATGTGTTCGACGACGTCAAATAAAACCAATAAATCGTAGCGCGATGCGAAATCCGGGTTGCGGTCAAAAACATTGTAACAATAACGCGGATGATTTCCGGCCACGGAATCGCGCAAGGCGTCCGCGTTGAGATCAAATCCGTCCACCATCACTCCATAATGTTGTTCCAACTGCTTTTGTACCAAACCATAGCCACAACCAATTTCCCCGATTTTTTTCCCGGCAAACGAAATGCCCCCGCCGATTTTCCGGAGCACCTCAAACCGGCGCTTGATCCAAAAATGCTTTTCATTGGCGACCTTGAACCACTCCTCCGCCATGTGAACTGGTGTGGAATCAGAAAGATAAATCACTTCAGCCATAGACTTGACTTGGGGCTCCCTCCCGCTCTGTGCAGGTGAAGCCGAAAATCACACACCTAACTTATTTTGGTCGCTGCGTCTTGTCCAGAACAATCTGGGCAGTGTCCGAATTTCCGAATTTACTGTAGCATCGAGTCTGTGGCTCGAACAAATCGGCGCACGGCGCCGACACTACAACCAAAGCAGGAAACCTCCACGATCTGGATACATCGTCTCTCGAAAGCGGAATTGCCCGTTGACACTCCTCGGCTCAAGCATACCATCGCGGCCATGAGTTCTGCCAAAATTGACGCTCAGTAACCGCTTCGCGTCAAATCCGGCCGAAAGACAAAATTGTCATCATTAAATTCTTGTTTATGAATCCCATCTGGAAGATTTATGAGAAATGTGCCGGCAATCCTTGGGTGTACGACCGCTTGCGCCCGTTATTCTTTGGCGGATTCGACTTTACTGATATCTACGGCTGGCTTGGAGACACGGAACAGGACGTTCTCCTGGACGTGGGATGCGGGACCGGCGCGGCGCTTCAATATCTAAAAAAATTTCGCGCCTACCACGGTTTCGACACCGACGAGAGGGCACTCCGCCGCTTCCGCGCATTAAACAGCAGAGAAAACGTCCATCTCTACAACGAATTGCTTTCGCCCACCCATCTCGAAAGGTTGCGTCCGGACAAGGTTCTTATGATTGGACTGCTCCACCACCTGCCCGACTCCTTGGCGCGTGAACTGCTCCTCATGCTGGACCAGTGCGATTCCATACAGCGCGTCGTGACATTGGATATCCTTTACGTGCCAGGCCACCCATTGAACAATCTGATTACCTGGCTGGACCGCGGCCGCTATGGGCGGAATGCTGAACAGTATCTACAGTTCCTGCAAGGCTCTCCCTTCCGCGCAAGCAAGACTCAATTGGTCGAATCGGGCAACCGCATTTCCGTCTTCCACTGCATGTGCCTCGACCGAAAATGATCCTCCAACCCACTTCACCTTTATCCCCTACAGCGATTGAGAGGTACGGCAACGGGCGGGAAAATTCATCCGTAGGCGCCGGCAATCCCGGCGGCGGCCTTTTCTTCAGTTCCGGGTTTCGGGCGGGTTTTGTTCGCGGTGCGGTTCGTCCGAATTCAGCACGGTTTCCACAATGTAAAGCGGGCGGCCTTTGATCTCGCGATAGATGCGGGCGATATATTGGCCCACAATGCCCAAGGCAACGAGGTTAAGCCCGCCAAAGAAAAAGACGGCAACCGCCAGCGTGGTGAACCCCAGCACCCGCAACGACGGGAAAAAGCCGATTATTTGGAGGAGTTTTTCCACGATCAAAATGCCGGCGTAACCAAAGCTCGCCACGCTGATGATGGCTCCCACGAAGGCGATCCATTGCAGCGGCAGGTCCGAAAAGCTGAACAGGCCGTCCAGCGCGTAGCGGAACAATTTGCGGAAAGACTGCTTGGGTTCGCCGACGGCGCGGTCTTTGCGGGCATAGCGGATGGTGGTCTGGGGAAAGCCATACCAGCACTTCAGCGCGGGCAAAAACAAGTTGGTTTCGCGCGCCGCGAGCAACTGGTTCACCACCACGCGATCCACGAGCGAGAACATCCCGCTGTTGACCGGCATCACGCGGCCGGTCATGCGGTGAAAAAGCTGGTGGAACAAATCAAACAGCACCCGGCGCAGACCGCGCTCCTCGCGGCTGACGCGGCAGCCGGTCACGACTTTGAATCCTTCGCGCCATTTGACGAGCAACTGGGGAATCAGTTCGGGCGGATCCTGCAAATCCGCGTCCAAAAAAATCACCGCGTCGCCGCGCGCGTGTTCCAGGCCGGCGCGATAGGCGGGTTGCTGGCCGAAATTCCGGCTCAAAAAAACCAGCCGCCAGCGCGGGAACCGGGCCAGGGCTTTGGCAATCACATCCCGCGTGCCGTCCGTGCTGCCATCATCCACCACCACCAGTTCCCATTCCACCGGCGTGTCCTTGATGGCCTGCGCCACCTGCTCGAAGAGCGGACGCAGCCCGTCGCGCTCGTTGAGCATGGGAATGACGATCGAAACCAGCGGGCGTTTCTGGGCGGTCGGATTAGTTGCGTCCAGGCTCATGTGACCGTGGGTGTTTGTCTTGGTTATCAAACCGAATGGCGGTTGTCGAGGGCGAAACCAATCACGGTGGCCCATAAAGGTAATAGGTGTCGGCCAGTTCCAGCCGGTCTCCGGGACGCCGGCGCGCAATGGAATGATTGAACCAAGCCGCGGTTTTTCGGAGCCACGACGGTGAGTTTGTCCCACCCCCGGAGGTTTGGGCCAGCAAATTCAACCCGCCGGTTGCGGGCGCGGTTGACAAGATGACCAGGGGGGTCTGGCTGGCGGGCAAATGGCCGAGGTCATCCGCGACCACCACGCGCCGATCCAACATTTCAACCAAGCGCGGGGCCATCCGGGCGGTTTCGGGATCAAGATTTTTGACGATCACGATGCAATTGGAACGCTCCGTGTGCTGCCGGACGAGGCCGGCCAATGACAAGGCATTGGTTTCGTTCGCCCGGAAAAAAATCATCACCGCCAGGCCATAAACAAAGCAAAGCAGGGCCAGGGCCGGCACCCAAACGGTTTTAACCGACCCGCCCGGGGCGGCCGCGTCACGTTCATTGTGAACGCGCAAAAGGGCCAGTGAAAAAATCAATCCCACCAGCAACAACGGCGCGGCCATCCACGGATGATGTGCGAAATAATTCCGCATGAATCCAACTTCCACCACGGCCAGCGCCAAGGGCGAAAGCGCGAACCCGGTTTTTTGATTGCGGCCGCGCAGGCATTTCGTGACCGTGCAACCATAAATCGCAAGCAAAGGCAGCAATCCAATCCCGTTCACAAAAGCCAGCCGCAGCAACGCCTTGCCCGTCGTCAAACCCGTTCCGTAGCCAGTATTGCCCCAGGTGTAACTGCGAAGGAAGACGCTCAAACCCGCGGTTTCCGTTCCGGCCACCGGATGGCCGCCGACTTTCGCCATGACCGAGCCGATGACAAAAAGGACCGAACTCGCGCCGGCCAGCGCGATGAACAAAAAGACTGCGCGGCGGTTGATTTGCGGCAAACCCAGCAGCAGGAGCGTGCCGGGACCCAGGACCCAGGCCGTTGTCCAATTCACCGATATGTACGCCAGGGTAAGCACAAAAAGTCCAATGACGGAGGCGAATCTCAAACGCGGCCTTTTTAGAATGGAGCCAACGATGGCCAGGTAGGGCAGGCCGAACAAAACGGAAATGGTGTTTGGATCCAACAGTTTTTGCCAGCGGTCATAACCCGGGCAAAGAACCGCCGCCGCAGCGGCGACCAAGGCGAAATTGTCCCGGCCCAACAATGACCCAATGGCCCAGAAAACGGCCAGCGCCAGCAAAATGTGAAATGACATCGTGCCCAAACCGGTCCAACCAAAAAATTTCACCGCGAAATAGGGCAGGTAGAGACAGCCCGGGCTCATGCCCTTGTAGATGTCCGGATTGGTGGTCGCTTCAAATCCGCCCGGATTGGTTACGAGCTTGCCGTGCAAATTGAAAAAACCAAACTGTTCCCAGTTCCGCACCACATTCTGCGGCCAGCCGACGCCCAGTCCGTCATCCACCAGATACAGCAATAATGCACAGCCGCTCACGACGGCCAGCATCAGAACGATTTTGTCGAGACGCGGGATTTGCATAGGCTGTAATTACGGGTGCTACAGTTAACTATCCTGAAACCAACCGGTTGACAACTTTAAACCCCCCTTTTATCCGGCACAGGGCGCAACTCACTTTCTTGCAACCTCTCATTAGCACCGGGCTTCAGCCCGGTGGGTGCTGGCGATGCGGCTCCAAGCCGTTTCAACGGCTTTGTGGCTGCGGGTGCGGAAAACGGTTGAAACCGTTTCCGTTTTCTCCGCGCACGATTCACCCGGCTGAAGCCGGGTGCTAATGAGAAAAATAGCTCTGCAAGAAATTGAGATGCGCTCTCCGGCACATTTTTGATGACACATAGGACTTACAGCCGGTTCCACCAGACGGCGGTGGGCCTGGGCACGTCGAAGCGCACGCGCTGCTCCGGACTTTGCAGCGTGTAGATGGAATAACTCGTCGGCTTCAACGAAAAATGTCCGGCCGCCAGACGCCGCAGGCGGTGATGGGCAATCCAAACCGGCTTGAGCGCCCGCACCCAACCCGGGGCCAGGGCCGTGGTTTCATTTTTTTCGCGGATCGCGTTCGGCTTCAGGTTCATGTTTTCGCCGGTGTCGGTGAAGGCGGAAGTGAAGTGAGGGCAGACGGCCACCGACACCCGGTGTTGCATCAGCGCCCGCACCCAGTGAAAATCGCCGAGGTCGCGCCAGCGCGGGTTGAAAAAGATGCCGCGCTCGTGAATGACCCGCCGCCGGATAAAAATCGAACTGGTCAGCGCCAGGAAACAGAACCAGCAGCCTTGCGGATGCGGCACCAGCGCGGGGCGATGGCAGAGGTATTTCCCCTCGCCGTCGGTGACGACACTCCCGGCGAGGGCGACTTCGGTTTGGGGGTGCGCTTCAAAAAAATCACGGACGGCTTTGAGCGCGCCGGGCAGATATTGTTCGTCGCAATTCAAATACGCCAGGATGTCGCCCTGGGCGCGGCGGTAACCGCGGTTGACGGCGTCATACATGCCGCCGTCCTTTTCGATGAACGCCTTCACGCGCGGGTCGCGCGGCAGCCAGTTCTGCGTGCCGTCGTCCGAGCACGAGTCCTGCACGATGTGCTCAAACTCGACGCCTTCCTGGTCGGCGACGGAAGCGATGCAAAGCCTGAGCCAGTTTGAATTGCGGAAGCTCGGGGTGATGATGGAGAATTTCATGCGGATTTGTCCCCGCGCTGGCTAAAGATCCTTGCGCCGGATTTTGAGCCTGATGGCTCCCGGAATCGCCCGTTGACTGACCAGGACCAGGTAGCCGCCCCCGCCGGCGCCCGACAGTTTCCATCCCAAGGCTTTTCCAGCGTATTGTTTGATGGCGGACCGGACGTTGGCGTCCATCATCCTGGGAAAGATGCTGATTTGCGCCTCGAATGAAGCGCGCATCTGCCGTCCAAATTCCCGCTCGTCCCGGGACAGGATGGCCCGCCAGCAGCCATCCGCCGCGGCCGCGAGCGCGCGGACCCGTGCGGGCGTGAGCCGTGTGTCCTGACGAACCCGGAAATCGGACTTGCGCGGCCCCAGCGTAACCAGATGGAGGCGCTCTTCAAGCCAGCGCAGGATTTCCTCGTCGTCCACCGGGGTAATCTTGCCGGGCCAGTATTGGCCGCTGTAGTCCAGGCGGTTCAACCCCGGGTAAACGATGCCGATGGAATCCTGGGAACCGGAGAATTCCCTGGTGCCGGGCGGGTTTTCGTAGGAAAAGAGGACCCGGGCCGTTTTCTCCAGGTCCCCGCCGGGAAGATCCGTCTGCCACAATTCGATGGCCCTCCGCCGCGAACTGGAAGCCATCCCGCTGCGTTCGTTGAACTCCATCGTGGGCTCGACCGAAATGGTCAGCACCGGGCCGGCTCCGTGTCGGGACACAAATGCCTGGTCCAGCCAGCCGCCCGCAAGGTCCAGACGATAAGGAATCCGGCATTCCTTCCGCAAACTGGTGGTGGACCGGGCCGGGAGATGTGCCCGGGGATCGCGTTTGAGGACGACATACCGGATGCCCAGCCGTTCGCACAATTGCGCCTTGGCGGGGCTGTTCCCGTCTTCGTTCACCACGAAAATGTCGGGCGAAACCCGCTTCAACTCCTGCAGAAAATCCATGATGCCGGAACCGCGGTTGATGCGGCACGACTTCACGTGCCGCAACGCTTCCAGCATGTACTTGCGCTCCGCCTGGGTGTTGACCGGGTAACGGCCTTTCAACTCCTTGACGGTCCGGTCCGAGCCGATGCCCACATACACCTCGCCATAGTCCGCCGCCTCTTCCAGAAAACGGATGTGTCCGCTGTGCAGCATGTCGAAACAGCCGCTGACGAAAATTTTCTTTTTTGGCATAAACGAATTCCCGGGTTCCGCCAGGGGAAAACCGGCCCGGTTGAAACCGGTTTCCCCGGCAACTCATTATCGGAGGCGGCATGATAAATTCCATTCCCCGGCGGCAACAGCAAATTGTTCCTGGTTCGCCACGACCGGGCGCCTCTCACTTTCTTGCAACCTTTCATTAGCACCGGGCTTCAGCCCGGTGGGTGCTGGCGATGCGGCTCCAAGCCGTTTCAACGGCTTTGTGGCTGCGGGTGCGGAAAACGGTTGAAACCGTTTCCATTTTCCCCACGCACGATTCACCCGGCTGAAGCCGGGTGCTAATGAGAAAAATAGCTCTGCAAGAAATTGAGTTGCGCCCGCCGCGGCCAGGCACGACGTTTGCAGGCGGCGGGGGCCGAAGTTTCATTTTCGCATTGCCTGGCGCCGGGTCACATCCGTTGCCACCAGATTCCCGTGGGCTTGGGCACATCCAAACGCACGCGCTGGGCCGGACTTTGCAGCGTATAAAAGGAGTAGCTCGCGGGTTTCAAGGAAAAATGACCGGCGGCCAGGCGGCGCAGGCGGTGTTGGGCAATCCAGACTGGTTTTAACGCCCGCACCCAACCCGGGGCCAGGGCCAGCGTTTCCCTGGTTTCGAGAATGGCGCGGGGACTGAGACACAGGTTGTCGCCTGTGTCGGCAAAAACGGACGTGTAACCATCCATCTCTTTCATCGGCACCTTGTTCCTCAGCAACGCCAGCGCCCAGTGGAAATCCCCAGCCACCCGCCAGTGCGGGTCGAAGCAGAGGCCGCGTTCGTGAATGACCCGGCGGCGGATGAAGATGGCCGCGGTCAGTTGCGAAAAACGAAACCAGATGTGTTGCGGATGCGGCTTCAGCGCGGGGCGATGGCACATATAATGGCCGTCTCCGTCCACCACGATGGCCCCCGCCAGCGCGACTTCAATTTCGGGATGCGCTTCAAAAAAATCACGGACGGCTTTGAGCGCGCCGGGCAGATATTGCTCGTCGCAATTCAAATACGCCAGGATGTCGCCCTGGGCGCGGCGGTAACCGCGGTTGACGGCGTCATACATGCCGCCGTCCTTTTCGATGAACGCCTTCACGCGCGGGTCGCGCGGCAGCCAGTCCTGCGTGCCGTCGTCCGAACCGGCATCCTGCACGATGTGCTCGAACTCGACCCCCTGCTGGTCGGCGACGGAAGCGATGCAAAGCTTGAGCCAGTTTGAATTGCGGAAGCTCGGGGTGATG
The DNA here is from genome assembly GCA_963804345.1 of uncultured Verrucomicrobiae bacterium. Classification (GTDB taxonomy): domain Bacteria; phylum Verrucomicrobiota; class Verrucomicrobiia; order Limisphaerales; family UBA11358; genus UBA11358. The sequence goes on from CAWDPX010000004.1 coordinate 756,432, forward strand.
ATGGAGAATTTCATGGCGGGGTTTGTGCTACTCTTGGGACCGTTGCCCGATGGTCGATGTCGGCAGCGGTTTTCCATGTTCGTCGAGCCAGGGCGCCAGTTCCCGCTGGCGGGTGATTTCGCCGCGAAGAATGGCCAGAATCAAATCGTGAGTCAGAATGGTGTTGATGGTTGGCGCATAGGTGATGGCCTCGTTTGCCCCGGGCGGTTTGACGATGAATGGCACACGCGTGTCATGCGGGTCGAACAGGCCCGCCCCCACGGAATGGTCGGTGCTGATGATCAGCCAGGTTTTATCCCATTGCCCCGAAATTTCCATGGCGCGGCGCATCTGGCCCAGCTCCTTGTCCGCCAAGGCGAGGTTTCTCAGGTAGCCGGCGTGTCGGGACATGCCCCAAAAGGTGAATTGATCCTTTTCCGGCAGATAAACGCCGGGCGTATGCGGCGGCGGCAGATGCAGCAGGGTTAACCCGTAAATATTGTTGGTTACCAGCGAAAGTGATTCCCTCAAACTGTCCCGGCAGACGCTGATGTAAATCCGGCGGATATGAAATGCCCAGGGAATGCAGCCGATCTCCCGCCGCATGGCGGCCGCAACCGTTTTTGCGCGGGCGGGCTCAAACATCGGGAATGGATACCAGGCGCAATAATTCAATCCTTTGCCCAGGATGCGATCATAAGGATGATACCAACCGACGAGGGCGGTGTTCGCGCCCAGCGCCCGCGCTTCAGCGAACACGGACGGCAGTTTCTGCCAGGTGGTGTCAGCCCCCGTGTCGGCGACCCGAACATTCAAATCCGAGTCGCTGGCAATGCCAACGCTCGAAATCCGCTGGCCCGAAATCAGCGCCGGCATCGAGGTTATGGTGCTGCTGTGGGGCGAACAGGCATTGACGCAAAACAGCGATTCGCCGCGCAGCCGGTCGAATTCCGGGAGTTGCACGCCCTCCGGCCGGTTTTCAAATGCCACACGGTAATCCGTGCAATCAAAAATAATCCAAATCACGCGCGGCTGGCCCTCGCGAACCGCCGTCGGCGGCGGCAAAACCGGCTCATAGTCCGCCTGTTTCAGGTGCATCACGCCGAGCAACAACAACCCGATTTTTGCCAGCGTCAATAACGCCAGCGGCGAGAGGATCACCACCAACACGGCGGCCACCCTGGCCGCCCGCCGGTGTTGCCAGACCACCAGGGCCAGCAAAACCACCGAGCAAAACATCACCACCGGCTGCCGGAAAAAAACCATGACCTGATAGTCCCCGATGTGAAAGAACTGGTGGCGGACAAAATCCACCGGAATCAACAGCAAAACCAAAAAGGCCAGGTGCAGGACAAAATGCAACCGGCGGTTCTGAAAATGCCGCCACACCCGCAGTCCCAGCCACACCGTGGCTGTCAGCCAAAGGATATTTATCAGGAGGGCGAGCGTTGACGACGTCTGGATCGGCAGTCGGTTGAAGTAGCCCATGTCCTCGTCATACAGGATCGTGAACCACGCATTGGCAAAACACAGGTTCGCCAGCGACAGCGCCACCAACCCATCCTTGATCTTCTGCTTGAACGGCCGGGGCAGGGAAATGGTTCCGGTGTCGTGACCCTCCTCAAAACCGCTGCCGCGCAGGCGGTTCAACGGACGCCGCCTTTCCGCTTCAGGCAATACATCCGGCGCTGCGTGCCCGGCAGCGCGAGCGACCGGACAATTTCAAAATACGGCAGGCAAGCCCGTTCAAACATTTTCACATCCAAGGTTGCATGCAACTGTTCACGCCCGCGGGTCAGGCGGCGAAACATGGCATCCTGGGGTTCAACAAATTCAATCACAAGTAACCGATTGGTTAATTCATAAGCGAGCCGCAGAATTTCTTCAAGCGGAATCCGTTCCGTCACCAGCAGATGATGAATCAGCGCCAGCATCAGCACGCCGTCGAACGCGCCCGTCGCGCGGTCGAGGAACGACGGGCACTCGCCGTTCCGCCAGCCGAGCGCCGGGCTGGGGCGCGCCAGATTCAAGACCAGCGGCAGAATGTTCAATTTTTGTTCGCGCGCGCGCCGCCAGATCGCGCCGGCGCACGCCCCATCCAGATCCACGGCCACCACCGCCGCGCCCGCCTGCGCCGCCAGCGCGCTGAAATGGCCGGTGTTCGCGCCGGCATCCAGCACGCGCGCCGGTTGGAACTCGCGCAGCGCCTCGCTCACAAATTTCTCCTTGGCCGCAAACGCCGGCTCGTCGTAGCTGTGCGTGGCCAGGTAATCCGACCACGCCGATTTTTTTTGCGCGGACGGCTGGAGCGAGTCCAGCGTTCGTTCCAGGCGCCGGAAAAGCGATTCGAGGATGAAGCGCGCCTTTTCCGGGTTCGCCAGCAAATGCGGCTGGTAAATTTTCTGGTCGTCCGGATCGGCCCGGCGCGAGAGCCAGGCGGGAATGGACACCAGCGAAAGCGTCCGCGGTTTGAACCGTTCCAGCGGCCCGCACCAGCGATAAAGTTCCTCCGGGTCCAGCCCGTCGCGGTGCGTCAGGAAAATGTCCGCCGGCGACAGGTTCCAGCGCCGGTGGGCCATCAATGGCAGAAGAAACGTGCGGACAAATTGCGCGTGCGGTTTCCAAATCGGGTCGCCCGGGTGGCGGCGCTCGAACGACAGCGCGTCAATGAACACCGGCTCGCTGCCGCGAAACAAAATATTATGCGGCGTGGCGTCCTTCAGGCCGAACCCGTCCGCGAGTGCGGCTTGCGCGAGTGCAAGCGTCAAACGGCCGGCGGCCCAGAGCATTTCGGGCGGCCATTCGTGCGGATAGCCCGGAAACGGAATGCGCTCATGCTCAAAGACCGCGCCCAGGGGCTGCGCGTTGAAAACCGGCTGCCACTCCGGCGATGCGCGAAGCGCGGCGGTTTCATCTTCGTTCAGGCGGCGGGTGGAGACAAATTGCTTCCCGCCGATGAACTGGCGCGCGCAATTCGTTTGCAGGAAAGCTTCAAATTCAGGAATGGCGCCCGCGGTGACAAACCGAAACACCCGCTGGTTGAAGAGACAACAGCAGCCCGCCGGATCGCGAAACGATGGTGCGGGTGCGGGCATCACTTGGCATCAATTTTGGCTTCCACTTTGGGCGGTGGAATTTCAAAGCCGGCGCCTGTTTTTTTACCCCCGCGCCGGAAAATTTTCCGAAACATTCCCACGATCCACCGGCGCGTTTTTTTCAGGTAGAACAAAAAACCGACAAACGCCGCTATGATGGTTTGCCAGAGCAACGCGCCTATTCCGGGGTCTATGTAGGCCAACATCATATATGGCAAAAAACAAAAAAAGACGTTTTAATGCTAGGTTGCAGCGTGGTTGAAGTCAATGCCTTATTTCGCGCCTTATTTCGCGCAGAATTTCTGCGCGATGGGAATGCGCCGGCCCATGCCGAAGGCGCGCGGCGACACTTTCAGTCCGGGCGCGGCCTGGCGGCGCTTGTATTCGCTGAACGTGACCTTGTTGATCACGTCGTTGACCACTGCCGCGTCGAATCCCCGCCGGATGATTTCCTCCTTGCCCAGATTTTTCACGACGTAGGCGTCCAGAATCCGGTCGAGCGTTTCATAGGGCGGCAGCGAATCCTGGTCCGTCTGGTTGGGCCGCAATTCCGCGCTCGGTGGTTTGGTGAGGGAAGCTTCAGGGATGATGATTTGTTTGCGGTTGATCCAGCGCGCCAGTTTGTAGATGTCCGTTTTGAAAACGTCCGCGATCACCGCCAGCGCGCCGCACATGTCGCCGTAAAGCGTGCAATAACCGACGGCCATTTCCGACTTGTTGCCGGTCGTCAGCACCAGCGCGCCAAATTTGTTCGACAGCGCCATCAACGTGACGCCGCGCAGCCGCGACTGGATGTTTTCCTCGGCCTCGTCCGGCCTGGTTCCGGCAAAAACGTTGGCCAACTGCTTTTCAACCGATTGAAAGGCGGGTTCGATCGGCAAAATATCGTAACGAATGCCGAGATTTTTCGCGAGCGCCCCGGCGTCGCTCAAACTGCCTTCGCTCGAATAACGCGCGGGCATCGAAACCCCCAGAACCTGGTCCGCGCCGAGCGCGTCCGCCGCGAGCACGGCCACGAGCGCGGAGTCAATGCCGCCGGACAAGCCGACAATCACCGATTTGAAACCGCACTTGTGAACGTAGTCGCGGATGCCCAGCGATAATGCCGAAAACAAAAGCTCTTCGCGTGGCGGAAATGTCAACCCCCGCTCTCCGCCGGGCGGGGCGAGCGGCGCTGAATTTGTTCCCAAATCCACCACAAAAACATCTTCTGCAAATCCTTTTCCGAGCGCGATGACTTCGCCGCGCGCATCCAGCGCGACGCTGTGGCCGTCAAAAATCAATTCGTCGTTCGCGCCGACGAGATTGACCTGCGCCAGCGGCACGCGCTCGTCGCGCGCCACGCGCTGGAGCATCGCCAGCCGGGTGCGTTCCTTGCCGTCGTGCCACGGCGACGCGGCCAGGTTGAGGATGATTTCCGCGCCCTGCGCGATGAGTTCCTTGATGGGGTCGCGGCGGTAGAGCCGTTCCGGCCAGAAATCCTCGTCGTTCCAGATGTCCTCGCAGATGGTGATGCCGAGCTTGCGGCCATTGAACTCGAAAGGGACGGCACTTTTGGCCGGTTCAAAATACCGGTCTTCGTCAAAAACGTCATAGGTCGGCAGCAGGCTTTTGTGCGTGCGCCAGACAATTTTCCCGTTTTGCAAAACCGCCGCGGAATTGCGCAGGGCGCGTCCGGGGCGTTCGGAATTTTCGTCAACATAACCGGCGCACAGCGGAATGGAACCGATGCTTTTGGCGGTTTCGGCGAGCGCGGCGAGACCGGCCGGGACGAAATCGGCGCGCAGCAGCAGATCGCGCGGCGGGTAGCCGCACAGGAAAAGTTCCGGCGCGAGGACGAATTCCGCGCCGAGCGCGCAGGCCTTTCCGTGGCCGGCGAGCAGTTTTTTTTGGTTCGCCGCGAAATCGCCGACGGTCGGGTTGAGTTGGAGAACGCCGATGATCATTTTCGGTTTAGGATATGCGATTGACGCGATGACGGGAACTGGGAATGGGATCGTGAATTATATGTTTTCCAAGCTGTGAATGGCGGCGGCGATGTTTGCGAGATGCTGTTCGAGCGTGAACCGGCGCAGGAACATTTCGCGCAGCGGTTCAACCAGATCCGTCGTGGCCAGCCGCCGCAGGGCTTCGGCGATTTGCTCCGGCGATTTCGGGTCAACAATGCCGGGATAATCCGGCGGCAACATTTCGGGAATCGAGCGCCAGCGCGTGGTGACGATCGGCAGACCGAATGCCATCGCTTCAATCAAATTGCCGGGCTGGCTTTCGGCGAGATAGTAAGTCGGGAAACAAAAAATGTCGGCGTCCCGCAGCGCCGCTTCCTTGCGTTCGGTCGGAACAAAGCCGAGAATTTCAACGACCCCGCGCAGGTCGCGCCGGTTCGCCAGCGCGCGCAGTTCCTTTTCCTCCGCGTCGACCGCAAACGCGCCGATGAGCGTCAGCCGGAAACGCAACGGAGATTTTTCGGCGGCCAGCGTTTCATTGGCCAGCGCCACGCCGGCGATGGCGTCGAACATGCCTTTTTCGCGCGTGCAATGCGCCAGAAAAAGCACGTTCACGATATGGTCGCGGTCCTTCACGTCCCGCCTGGCGGGATCGCCGGACAGGATTTGTTTTTGCCGGGCGATGCGCGCGCGGCGGCGCGGCAGGATTTCCGTTTCAAATTGCGGGCACGGATCGGGGATGCCGCCGCCAACCACGGCGACGCGCCGGGGGGTGAATTTTTCGGCGTCGCGGCGGTTGAAATCCGAGAGCACGAGGCTCAAGTCCGCGTCCCGCATCCGCCGGTAGGTGAAGCCGCGCGTATGGATGGACACGGCGGTTTCCAGCCATTTGGCCAGCCCGCCGGCGAGCCAGTAGAAGATGACTTTTTTGAAAAACGGCCGGCAGATGAGCATCACCAGCCAGTCGCGGTAAAGCGCGATCGGTTTGCCGGGCGCGGGCACATAATAAAAAACCGTCACGCCGTAACGGAACCGGCACCAGATGGCTTGCAGGCAGTAAAAAAGAATCAGAAAAATCTTCCCGCCCTGGAATTCGCCGACGTCCTCCAGCGTCTTTGAATAGCGGGCATTGACGTGATAGCACTCGATGCCAAAAGGGTTCGCCGAACCGGCGGTTGCCCGCCGTTTCCGTTCGCGCTGGTTGCCGCCGAAGCCGTTCAACATACGTTCCACTTCGTAACTCTGGCCGTGATAGGGCGGCGGCACGTGGGCAAAGACAAGCAGCTTCATGTGATTCAAATCGGGCTTCGGGCTTGAATTTGAGCGAAAACCGGCGCCGAAGGAAGATTTTTTACGCGCTGAAGTGGAGTTCGGCTGGCGTTTTAATGGTCATTGCGTATGCTGCCCGGCGCGGCATTTGAATTTCCATGGCCATTGAACGAGTCAACGTCCTCGGCGCCGGCATCAGCGTCATCAATTTGCGGACCGCGCTGGCGGCCATCGCCACCGCGGTGCGTGCCCGGCGCAAAGGCTACGTTTGCGTGACCGGCGTGCATGGGGTGATGGAAGCGCAGAACGATCCCGGGTTCCGGAAAATTTTAAACGGGGCGTTTCTTTGCACGCCGGACGGGATGCCGATGGTCTGGCTGGGCTGGCTGCACGGCCACCGGGAAATGAGCCGCGTATACGGGCCCGACCTGATGTTGGAAGTCTGCGCCGGGAGCGAAACCAGCGGATGCCGGCATTTTTTCCTCGGCGGCGCCCCGGGCGTGGCGGAGCAATTGCGCGACCAATTGACGAAGCGGTTTCCGACTCTGCAAGTCGTTGGCTGTTACACCCCGCCGTTTCGCGCGCTCAATTCCGGGGAGCAAATGCAATTGCAGGAAACGATTCGGGCATCGCGACCGGACATCCTCTGGGTCGGCTTGAGCACGCCGAAACAGGAAAAATTCATGGCCGAATTTCTGCCGCGATTGGACGTGACGTTGATGATTGGCGTCGGCGCGGCATTCGATTTTCACAGCGGGCGCGTCAAACAGGCGCCGCGTTGGATGCAGCGGACCGGGCTGGAGTGGTTCTATCGCCTGTGCCAGGAACCGGGCCGGCTGGCGAAGCGGTATCTGCTGAACAATCCGCTGTTCGTGGTCAAAATTGCCGGGCAGCTTTGCGGGCTGAAAAAGTATCCGCTGGAATAGGGCCGGAATGGTTCTCCGCCGCCGGATTCAAGCCGCGGCAATTGTGGGCGAAGCCTCGCGCGGCAACTTCAGGCCGTCTTCCGCCCCGGCGCGATTGGCCAGCCATTCGATGATGCGACTGATGGCCAGTTGCAAGGCGGCATCTGAATTTCGCGGCAGGGCAAAACCAGCCTGGCGGAGTTTTGATGAATCCATTCTCGACTGAGGCACGTCCCCCGGCCAGCCGCCGGCGGAATCCCCGTAATGAATCGCCGTCCGGCCTTTGAGTCCGAGTTGTTTCACGAGTTCGTCGGCGATGAAACGCACCGAGGTGGCCCCGTCCGGCGCGAGATTGAAGACGTCAAATTTTGACGGCTCCAATCCGGAACAGCGTTGTGCCGCAAATATCAACCCGCCGGCCAAATCGCGGACATACACGTAAGGTTTTGCCTGAAGACCATTGCCCAACACTTTCAATTCACTGGAATTTTTTGCCAGCTGCCGGATGAAGTCATAAATGACGCCGTGGGTGGTGCGTTCGCCGACGATGTTCCCGAACCGCAGGATGATGCCCCGCAAACCGAACGTGGCGCAGAAGGCCGTGATGAGCGCCTCCGAAGCCACCTTGCCCGCGCCGTAAAGACTGACCGGCAGGCACGGGCCCAAGCCTTCATGCGTCACGGTGGTGCCCACGTCGCCGTACACGGTCCCGGAGCTCGAAAAGACAATTCGCGGCACCTGGTTTTGTCGCATGGCTTCGAGGACGTTGTAAGTGGCAATGGTTTCCTGTTCCAGATCGAGCCGGGTGTTTTCAATTCCCCAACGGGCGTCCGGGTTGGCCGCCAGATGGAACACCAGGTCAACGCCTTGAAAGTGCGGCGTCACTTTCGGAAAATCCAGAAGGTCGAGGGTATTGACCTGGAGCTTTGGCTGGCGGGCGTGCGGGGCCAGATGTTCCCGCCGGCCGGAGGAAAAATTATCCAAAACCCGCACTTCCCGGGTCGTGGGGCTGGCCAGCAGGACCTCCAGCAGGTGGGAGCCGATAAAACCGGCTCCGCCCGTGACCAGATACGTTGACAAGGGATTTTGCGCCATAAATTCATGTTTAATATTGTCTGCTCCCGCCAGCGTCAACGATTTTGTTTGAGTAAAAGCCGGCGTTTGGTTATCTCAAGGCTGGAATTACGCGCGCAAATGAACGGAAATCAAAATGACGGCCCGCCTTTAAATTTCTGGCAGGATTCAATGGACTGCTGGCGTCGGCTGCCGAACAAAGGTTTTTTTTTCGTGCTGCTGGCGTCGTGGGTGCTGCTGTTCCAGTTTTGGGGAAACTCCATCCTCGGCTACGTCCATACGTCGTCGCTGTTCGCGTGGCTTTATGATGCCTACACGGTTGGCGGTGAGCAGAACGACAGCAGCTACGGCACACTCATCCCGTTTCTGGTAGCCGGCATTTTCTGGTGGAAGCGCAGGGAACTGCTCGCGTTGCCGCTGAAATTGTGGTTGCCCGGACTGCTGCTGCTGGCGTCGGCGCTGGTACTGCACATTTTTGGTTACGTCATCCAGCAGCCGTTATTTTCGGTCGTCGCGCTCTTCGCGGGTATTTACGCGTTGATGGGCCTGGCCTGGGGCCGCAACTGGCTGCGGCACAGTGCGTATCCCTTTCTTCTTTTTGTCTTTTCAATTCCGCTGACGGCGCATCTGAATTTCATCCTGTTCCCGCTGCGGCTGTTCGTGTGCTGGCTGGTGGAAATGGTCGCGCACATTGTCGGCATCGACATCATCCGGCAGGGCACGCAGTTGATTGACCCGTCCGGAACTTATGGTTACGACGTCGAGGCGGCGTGCGGCGGCATGAGAAGTTTGATCGCGGTGTTCCTGCTCGCCACCGTGATTGCGTTTGGCCTGCTTCGCGCGCCGGGAAAACGTTTTTTTTTGATGGCTTTGGCGGTCCCCTTCGCCGTGTTGGGAAACATGTTGCGTTTGCTGGCCATCATCGTTGCGGCGGAAATGGGCGGGCAGCAATGGGGTAATTACGTTCACGAAGGCGGACCGGCGGGCATCATCAGCCTGCTGCCCTACGTTCCGGGCTTTGTCGGCCTGCTCTGGGCCGGGCGCTGGCTGGAAAAACGCGAGGCCAAAAATAAATCCGCCGGGGGAGAACGCGCATGAAGCACCAAAAGTGGATCATTCTTTCGGTCGCGCTGGTTTTAATTGCGGGAACGGCGGGCGCGTTGACCTGGCTGCGGGCAAACCAAAAACTGGGACGGCCCGGCATCAAGGCCGAGGCCATTCCCGGCCAGGTGATGATGAAAATCAATCTGCCGGAGCGCGTGCTGGATTTCACCTCCACGAACGTGCCGGAGCCGCAAGTTGTGCTGGGTTATCTGCCGCCGGACACGAGTTTTGCCGAACGCATTTACACCGCGCCCGACGGCTTTTCGGTTCAGACCACGATTATTCTGATGGGCGCGGATCGCACCAGCATCCACAAGCCGGATTACTGTCTGCCCGGCCAGGGCTGGAACATCAGGGAAAAGTCGGTGGTGAACCTCCCGGTGGCCGGGCCGCAAAGTTACCAGTTGCCGGTCGCCAAATGGGTCGTCGGCAATTCCTTCCAGACGCCCGGCGGACAGAGACAGCCGGTGAGCGGGCTTTATGTTTTCTGGCTCGTCGCGGACGGCGAGGAGACGCCGGATAATTACCAGCGGATGTGGTGGCAGGCGCGGGACTTGTTGTGCACGGGTGTGTTGCAACGGTGGGCTTATGTTTCCTGTTTTGCCCTCTGCGCACCGGGTCAGGAAGACGCCGCGTTTGAGCGCATGGCAAAATTAATTGCCGCCTCGGTGCCGGAATATCAATGGCCCCCCCTCAAACGTTGACGGTCAAAACATTTGAATTCGACGCCGGTTTATTTGTCTATTCCAAACAACGCTTTACCATCCAAGTTTAAAAGCCATGTTGCAACGTGATCGTCAGATTCGAACGCAAATCCACCAGATGGCGGATGCCTGCCTGTTTGCGGTGAGCTTCTGGATTGCGTACGCGTTGCGCACCAACCCGCAAATCATCGCGTGGCTGGACCTGGACCTGATTCCCCCCGAAGTATTGGGCAGTGTCGTCTGGCTTTACTTCCCCTTGATTGTTGCCTCGCCGCTGATTCTTGAATCGCAGGGCTTTTACGACCGGCCCGCCCTGGGCCCGCGGCGGGACATTTTCCTGCCCCTCTTCAAAGGATGTTTCATCACGACCATCGGCCTGGTGCTGGTCATGTATATCCTCCACTTTGTTTCGCCGCGCGTCGTGATGATATTTTTTGGCGTCATCAGCTTCACCCTGGTCTATCTGAAGGAGGAACTGGTGCGGTGGGCCTTGCGCAGCAAGTTCGGCCAGTCCCAATATCAGCGCCGGTACATCCTCATCGGCACGCGCAACGAAATCGCGCGGCTCAAACATGAACTGAGCGGGAAAATGGATACCAGCATCGAGGTGGTGGGCGAATTGAACCTCGGCGAAACCCCGGTGCAACAACTCGCGCACATGCTCCATGAGCATTCCGTGAATGGGGTGATCATCAGCGCGCGGCACACCTATTTCGAGCAGGTCGAAAATGCCATCAAAACCTGCGAACTCGAGGGCATCGAAGCCTGGCTGGTCGCCGATTTTTTTGGAACGCAAATTTCGCGCGCGCGCTTTGACGAATTGCTCGGCCATCCCTTGCTGGTCTTTCGCACGACGCCGGAAACTTCCTGGCAGGGCATCGCCAAGCAGATCATGGATTTTACCGGCGCACTGTTTTTGCTGATTGCCTTGTCATGGTTGTTCGTCATTTTGGCCATTCTCATCAAATTCACCTCGCCGGGTCCGGTTTTTTTCTGCCAGCAGCGCTCCGGTCTCAACGGCTCGCCCTTTACGCTTTACAAATTCCGCACGATGGTGACCAACGCCGAACAATTCAAACATGAACTGGAGGCCATGAATGAAATGAGCGGCCCGGTCTTCAAAGTCACCAACGACCCGCGGATCACGCCGATGGGGAGATTCCTCCGCAAATACAGCCTCGATGAATTGCCGCAATTGCTCAACGTGCTCCGCACCGAAATGAGCCTGGTGGGTCCGCGCCCCCTGCCGGTGGACGAGGTGAAGCGTTTTGAAAATCTGGCCCACCGCCGCCGCCTGAGCGTCAAGCCCGGCCTCACCTGCCTCTGGCAAATCAGCGGACGCAATCAAATTTCCGATTTTAAAAACTGGGTGCGGCTCGACCTCGAATACATCGACAACTGGTCATTGTGGCTCGATCTGAAAATTCTGGTGCGGACCATCCCCGCCGTGCTTATCGGCACGGGCGCCAAGTGAAATGCCCGTCTGCCTTTGATGAAAAAAAAGCAACCAACGTCCGTCGTCACCGGCGCCGCGGGTTTTCTCGGCTCGCACCTGGCCGATTTACTGCTGGCGCGCGGCCACAACGTCATCGGCATTGACAATTTTGTCACCGGATCGGTGGACAATATTTCCCATCTGGCCGGCAACCCGGACTTCAAATTCATCCAGCAGGACGTCACCGAATTCCTCTTTCTGAACGAGACGGTGGATTATGTCTGGCACTTCGCTTCACCCGCCAGCCCGATTGATTATCTGGAGCTGCCGATTCAAACACTCAAGGTCGGCTCGCTCGGCACGCACAAGGCGCTCGGTCTGGCCAAGGAAAAGGGCGCATGCTTTTTGCTCGCCTCGACCTCGGAAATTTACGGGGACCCGCTCGTTCACCCGCAAACCGAGGATTATTGGGGCAACGTCAACACCATCGGCCCGCGCGGTTGTTACGACGAGGCCAAACGCTTTGCCGAGGCGCTGACCATGGCCTATCACCGCGAACACGAGGTCGCAACCCGCATCGTCCGCATCTTCAACACCTACGGCCCGCGCATGCGGCTCAACGATGGCCGCGTCGTGCCGGCGTTCATCAGCCAGGCGCTCAAAAACAAACCGGTCACCGTTTTTGGCCGGGGCCGGCAGACACGCAGCTTCTGTTACGTGTCCGATTTGATTGAAGGCATTTATCGTCTCATGATGAGCAATTACGATTTGCCGGTGAACATCGGCAACCCGACCGAAATGACCATGCTGCAATTCGCCGAACAAATCATTCGGGCCACCCGCTCGCGCAGTAAAATCGTCTTCAAACCGCTGCCGCAGGATGACCCCAAACAACGCCGGCCCGACATCACCCGCGCCCGGAAAATCCTCAAGTGGGAACCGAAAGTCCCGTTGGCCGGCGGCCTGGCCAAAACGATTGGGTATTTCCGCGCGAAAGTTTGACCCCGGGCCAGCCTGCATATTTTTATGGAAAACCGGCGGGGATTGGGATAATTATCATAACGTCTTGCAAGATGGCTTCCAGTTCCACGGAAAAGGAAACCATATCACATGAAATTTTTATCTTTGCCACGAAAAGTCGCGCGTGGGTTGCCCTATTTTGGCAAGGAAATTCGCGCCATTATTTCTGATCGCACGCCGGTTTTTATCGCCGTTCCCCGCGTGGTTCACATCTGGCGCGGCACTCCGTGCAACGCCCGGTGCATCATGTGCCATCATGGATATCTTGCCGGCGAGGCGTTGAAGAAGTATTCCAGTTCGCCCTTCACGGATGACTTGATGCCGCGCGCGCTGGAGGAGATTCATGAGTTGTGCGGGCGGGGGACACTCGTTTCCTTCATGGGGGGTGAGCCGACCATTTGCCGCAACATCATCGAGTGGGTCGAACAAGCCGGAAGGTTGGGACTGGATTTTCGCTTCACCACCAACGGTTACGCCCTGAACGAGGAGATGGCGCGGCGATTTGTCGCCGCCGGCCTGTTCAACATCGGCATCTCGATCGAGTCGCTGGATCCAAACATTAACGAAACGATTCGCCCTTTTCCCCAAGGCACCGCCAAGACGCTCCGCGGGATTGAGCTGCTATTGCAAGAGCGTCGGCGCCAGAAAAAGCATGTCAGCCTCAACATCAAAACTGTGCTGACCGACCTCAATCTGGAATCGTTCCTGGACATCGCCAGGCGTTTCGGAAAAATGGACGGCGTGATCTGCACCCCGCAAATCTTCGAGCCGCTGGAGAACATGCCGGTCGCGACGCGGGAACTCCTCTGCATCAAGGACAACCACCGGCTGCGGCGCGTGGCGGATCAAATTCACCATTTAAAACGCGAAGGCTATGCCATTCACGCCACCGTCCAGGCGCTGGATGACATGGTCAAACAAAATGCGGCGGACAAGGACCACACCTTCACCATGGAGAACAAGTCGGTGATGATGGATTCATCCGAGCCGCGGTGCAACATCGCCACGGATAATTTGTGGATCCAGGACGGCGAGATCAAACTGTGCCCGTCGTTTCCGGCCATTGGCAATATGGTGACTGACACGCAGGTTACGCTCAAACAGATGTGGGAAGGCGAAAAGGCGCGGCGGATCCGCGCGCAAACCCGCGACTGCCGCCAGCTTTGCACCATTTCCTGCCTGCGCCGGACGCCACTCTCGCACAAAATCTCGACCTTTCTGAAAATCGCCTGAGTCCGGGGGATGCTGCCACAGCCTCGGCCGGGTGTGGTTGTGCTTTGAAATTTCACCGGAAAAACGCACAATCAATTCGTGCCCGTTGCCAGCAAAATCATTTTCCGCGCCCGACAATTTGAATTCGTGTTTCCACGGCCGGCACTCATCATGGGCATCGTCAACGTCACGCCCGACTCGTTTTCCGACGGCGGAAAATTTTTTGACCCGGCCCGGGCCGTCGCGCACGCGCTGGAGCTGGTCGCACAGGGCGCGGAAATTCTCGACATCGGCGGCGAATCCACACGCCCGGGCGCGAAGCCGGTCGGTGAAAAAGAAGAGCTTCGTCGCGTCATTCCCGTCATTGAAAAGCTTGCTGCCTTCCGGTGGGGCGGGGCGGCTGATCCCGCAATGCGGGACGGGGACGCCCGCCCCGCCCCAAAACCGGTGTTTTCGATTGATACGGTGAAGCCAGCCGTCGCGCGGGCGGCATTGCAGGCGGGCGCCAGCATCGTCAACGACGTGGCGGCCAATCGCGAAGACGATGCAATGTGGAGGGTTGTGGCGGATTGGGGCGCGGGTTACATTTGCATGCACGCGCAGGGCGCGCCGCCAACGATGCAAACGAATCCGGTTTACGCGGACGTGGTCCGGGAAGTCGGAGAATTTTTTGGCGAACGTTTGAAAAAATTGAACACGCGCGGAGTGGCGGCGGACCAGGTGGTGCTGGACGTTGGCATTGGTTTTGGCAAGACGCCCGGGCACAATTTACAGTTGCTCGCGGCCTTGCGTCGTTTTACAAAGTGGCGGCGTCCGCTGCTGCTCGGCGTCTCGCGCAAGTCGTTCATCGGAACCTTGCTCGGCGCGGAGGTGGCCGGGCGCCTGCCGGGCTCGCTGGCGTGCGCGTGCCTGGCGGTGGAAGCCGGCGTGCAAATCATCCGGACGCACGACGTGGCGGAAACGGTTCAAGCCGTGCGAATGACAGAGGCGATCGTAGCGGCGCCCGGCGAGCGCCGGTAAAATATTCGCGACGGTCATCACCGACCGCCGCCGCAAAAAATAATGTGGATTCAGCTCCAAAGCAGTTGGCGGCCCGCGCTGGAAATTTTAATCCTCGCGGTGGCCATTTATTACATCTTCCGCTTCCTGCGCGGGACGCGCGGCTGGCCGGTGGTCATCGGTTTTGTCGTGTTGCTGCTGGCGCTCGCGCTGGTCACCACGGTGCTCGATTTGAAGGTGTTGCGCTGGCTGCTCGGCACGTTCTCGGCGTTTTTCGCCGTGGCCGTCCTGATTATTTTTCAACCGGAATTGCGCCGGATGCTGGCGGAGCTTGGCAATTTGCCGCTCTTTGTCAGCGTCAGTGAACAGCGCGAAATCATCGAGGTCATCATTCAAACCGTCGAACGCCTCGCCGACGTGAAAATCGGCGCGCTCATCGCCATCGAACAATCCATCCAGCTGCAGGAAGCCGTCGAGTCCGGCATCCGCGTGGATTGCGATGCCACGCCGGAAATGCTCGAAACCATTTTTTTCCCGAACAACGCCATTCACGACGGCGGCGTCATCATCAAGGGCGACCGTATTGCCTATGCCGCTTGCATTTTTCCGCTGACCCAGCGGTCGGATTTGAACAAATCGCTCGGCACCCGGCACCGCGCGGCCATTGGGTTGAGCGAGGAAACCGACGCGATCATCGTGGTCGTGTCCGAGGAAACGGGGATGATTTCGCACGCTTACAAGGGCCAGCTGGTGCGCGGCGTGTCGCTGGAGGAGTTGCGCGCGTTCCTGACGTCCGTGCTCGTGCAGCCGGCCAAATCGCGCCACGGCGTCGAATGGCTGCGCGCGCGCCTCGGTGAACGGCACAAGCCCGGTTCGGTCGTCATCACCAAGAACGAACCGCGCCCGGCGCTCAAGCAAACCGCCAACTGAATTTATCATCATCATGCGCGACTGGGTCACAAAAGATTTCGGCTGGAAATTGTTCTCGCTGTTTCTGGCGGTGGCCATCTGGCTGACCGTTCATAAAATTTACGAAGAGCCGGGAGCCGCCCCCGGGCTGGCGGGCGGGGTACCGGTCACCTTTGGCAATTTGCCGGTGCTCGTGGTTTCCGCCGCGTCGGATGTGCGCGATTTCCGGGTGGCGCCCGCCACCGTGGCCGTCAAGGTCAGCGGGTCGCCCGAGGTCATGGCCGATTTGCAGGCCAGTCAAATTCATGCGGTGGTGGACCTCACGGACGTTCAGTCCGCCCGCGATTTGCGCCGGCGCGTGGATGTTTCGACGCCGGCCGGCGTGACGCTCGTGAGTGTTGACCCGCCCAAAGTGGGTGTGATCGTTCCGCCGCCGCCGAATAAAAAACCATGAGTTCCCCCAAAAAAATATTCGGCACGGACGGCGTTCGTGGCACGGCCAACGTCGAACCCGTCACCGCCGAGACTGCGCTCAAACTGGGCCGCGCCGCCGCGTACGTTTTCAAAAACCTCGAGCGCCAGTCGCGCGGCCGTGGCCGGCACAAGATCGTCATCGGCAAGGACACGCGGCTTTCCGGCTACATGCTCGAAAACGCGATCTCGTCCGGCATCCTTTCGATGGGGGTGGACGTGCTGTTCATCGGGCCGTTGCCGACGCCGGGCGTGGCTTATGCCACGCGCAGCCTGCGCGCCGACGCCGGCATTGTCATTACCGCCTCGCACAATCCGTATGCGGACAACGGCATCAAATTTTTCCGCGCCGACGGCTACAAGCTCGACGACAAAATCGAGGATCGGATTGAAAACCTGGTTTTCAGCGGCGAGATCGAGAGCATCCGTCCCACGGCCGACGCCATCGGCAAGGCGGTTCGCATTGACGACGCGCTCGGGCGTTACATTGAATTTGCCAAGGCCTCGTTCCCGCGCGGCCTGACGCTCGAAGGCGTGCGCATCGTTTTGGATTGCGCGCACGGCGCGGCCTACAAATCCACACCCTGCGTGCTGCGCGAACTCGGCGCGGAAGTCATCGTGTACGGCAACCAGCCCGACGGCATGAACATCAACTGCGATTGCGGCTCGATGCATCCCGAAGCGGTGTGCCGCAAGGTGGTTGCCCACCGGGCGCACCTGGGCATCGCGCACGACGGCGACGCCGACCGCGTGCTGCTGTGCGATGAAAGGGGCAATTTAATTGATGGGGACGACATCATGGCGATCGCCGCGCTCGACATGCTGGCGCAAAAAACGCTCGCCGGAAAGACGCTGGTCACCACCGTGATGAGCAACGCCGGTTTGGAAGCGGCGGTTAAAACTGCCGGCGGCAAGGTCATTCGCACCGCCGTCGGCGACCGGAACGTGATTGATGAAATGTTGCGCGGTGGTTTCAACTTCGGCGGCGAGCAGAGCGGACACCTGATTTTCCGCGATTTCAGCACGACCGGTGACGGCCTCGTTGCCGCGCTGCAAGTTCTTCGCATCGTGAAGGCGAAACAAACGCCGCTTTCCAAACTGGCGAAATGCTGGACCCGCTTTCCGCAGCTCATCACCAACGTCCGTGTGCGCGAGAAAAAGCCGTTCGAGCAGCTTGACGGCATCACTCAACTCGTCAACGAAGCCGAAACGGATTTGAAAAAACAGGATGGCCGTTTGCTGCTGCGTTATTCGGGCACCGAACCGAAAGCGCGGCTGCTCCTCGAAGGCCGCAACGCCAGGGTTTTGGAAAAATGGTCGCAGAAAATCTGCGCCGCCATCCAGAAACAGATCGGCGCGTAGTTGGAGTCCAAGTCCGCCAGCGGACTGGTTCACGCCAGGCCGCACCGAAATCGGCCGCCAGTTGCTCATGGCAGCGTCAAAATTTCCAGACGCAACTGGCCTACGTTTTGATTCGGCAAATGTTTGTCGAGCGATCCCGGAACCATTGCTTCCACTCCGACATGACCATCGGCAAAAGTCACGTTGGCTTTTCCCGAATGACGAAAATGGCCGTTGGGATAATTATTCATGCTGGCATAATTGGTCTCCAAATCCAGGTAGTACCATTCCTTGAGTTCCGCTTTGGGCTGGAGAAAATTGTCAACGGAGGCGGCATCGGCAAACAATGCGGTTTCCGTTGGCCGAACGAGTTGGCAGGTGTTGACGGGCGGCTGGCTGGGCGCCACAAAAACATACCGGTTGCAGCCGTAGCTGAAGATGGTGTTGGTGCCTTTGGGCTGGAACTGCGGATTTGCCGCCGGATTCAGCACCGGACAGAGCCGTACATTATTGCCATACAAATACCGAAACAATGCTCCCGCCGACAAGTCAAACGTGCGCTGGCCGTCCTGTCCGTCTCCCAGCCAGCCAAACCACCAGGTTTTTCCGGTGCCGTCCACTTTGGTCCAGAGCGGGAAGCCATTTTCGTTGTTTTCATTCCAATAGAGTTGTGTGGCGAGGCCGAGCTGGCGGAGGTTGCTCACGCAGTCGGCACGTTGTGCAGCGGACCTGGAGCGGGCGTACACCGGCAGCAACATTGCCGCCAGGATGGCGATGATGGCGATGACCACGAGGAATTCAACCAGCGTGAATGCCGACGTGTGGTCGCGGGATTCCTGTGCCCCGCCCAAGGGCGGATAAAGCGCAGGACTGTGACATTGGGGCCGGCTCATGGCTGATCGGCGCGAATGCGGTAAAAGGACTTGTCCGCCGGCGGCGTGGCATCCCCGATGATGACATTGGTGCCATTGCCGGAGATGCCGGCGGTTACGGTCATCCAGTGTTGCAAATCTGATGAGCGTTCCAGCGAATACAGCCAGTGGCTGCAACTTAAAAAGTGCGCCTGCCATTGGCCGCCTTGAAAACCGCCGGTCAGACTTTTCACCAGCGCGGTGATATTGGCATCGGGTGCCGCCGGCGCGTGCTTGTGCGTGAAATAGGGCGACGTGGTATCGTATTCAAATTCACCGGCAGCTACGGAGAAACCGATCCAGGAGCCGTTTGTCAGTTGCAGGCTGCTCAATCCCCAGTTGAGATCCCATTGGCCGTGAATGCCAAGCGAATCGGGGTCGTTGGGGTCATCCGGAGTCCAAAAGGCGTTGGTGCTGCGATCTGGGCTGTTCAGAAAACCGCCGGCATCACCCAGTTCTGTCCAGAGTTCCCAGTTGGGGCCGTTCCAACCGCCCCAATACAAATCGCCCGGATTCAGCGGAGCCGCCGCGTCAATGTAAACGGTTGCGTTCGTCAGCAAACCGTGGGTGAAAAAATTGGTGGTGGTGCCGTCGGTGATGCCGAGGTCGCTGCCGCCGGCAAGATGGAAACCGATGCCTTGAACGCTGGTGCCGTAGCCGGCATAGAAGGCTTCGACCGCGTAAAGACGCGGATCCGCCGCCACGATGGCATTGAACATCTGTGCGCCCGTGGCCGTGCCGTTGAAACGGTAGCCCCATACGAGCGATTTGTCCGCGATGGGCGCGGGGACCGTCGTGTAGCCGAAGGATTCCGGCGTGCTCCATTCAATCACCAGTCCGGCGCGGTTGGTGCCGGAACCGATCCAGAACTGGATGTCGTTGAACGAAACTGCCGATGATTTGGAGACGAGAAAAACGCCGGCCAGCGCCAGCGAAACAAACAGAACTTTTTTCATGTGCTGATCTTTCAATTTGGTTCCGCAAAAAATTCACGGAACGGTTTTTGGTTGAGAGACCAGCGCGGAATGAAGCATCCTCGTTCTCGTCCTCGTTCTCGTCCTCGAAAATCGCTTGGCCAGGCGAGAACGAGGACGAGGACGAAAAACAAAAACGCCTTCACCCCGGCAAAACGGAGAATAAAGGCACTCAGCGGATCCTGTCGAAAACCGTTCGACAGGCTGGCCTCATCCTTCTCTTTGACGGAGAAGTTGGCGGGGCCGGTTGATG
This sequence comes from uncultured Verrucomicrobiae bacterium, assembly GCA_963804345.1. Classification (GTDB taxonomy): domain Bacteria; phylum Verrucomicrobiota; class Verrucomicrobiia; order Limisphaerales; family UBA11358; genus UBA11358. The sequence continues at coordinate 776,033 of CAWDPX010000004.1, forward strand.
GTTGAGTGTTGATCGTTGAGAGAAACACGCTGCGCGCATTCGACTCTCAACCCTCAACCTTCAACTCTCAACTTCCCCACCCGACGAGCACAGCCAAACCGGTATCCTGACTTCGGTGTCAAACCGCCTTCCCGCCTTCCCGATTCGCTTCGGTGGCACTTTGGGAATTTGTAACCGTTACAGTGGCGCAACCGCCCCGGATTTTCACCGGGTTCCCAGCCATTTGACTGCGATGGTGAACGAGCAAACGCTCATTCATTTCAAAGAACGGTTCCTTTCTACGCTCAAATGAATTTTTGCCAAGAAAAATTTTCGGCATTCAAAGTTTGGAGTTCCGCCTTCCGGCGGTAAAGTCCGGGAGCCGCCTGAAGGCGGAACTCCAAACCGCTTCCGCGCTTGCGCGCCGTCGAATACCTTAACATAATCCTCCACGTAATAATTATTTATGAGCAAATCTCCAATTCGTGTTGCCGTCACCGGCGCCGCCGGCCAAATCGGTTATTCCCTCCTCTTTCGCATCGCCTCCGGCGCCCTGTTCGGACCGGACCAGCCCGTCATTTTGCATTTGATTGAAATCGAACCCGCGTTGCCCGCGCTGGGCGGCGTGGTGATGGAACTCGATGATTGCGCGTTCCCGCTGCTCAAGGGCGTTGTGCCCACGGCGAATCTCGACGAGGGATTTCGCGGCGTGAATTGGGCGTTGCTCGTCGGCAGCGTGCCGCGCAAAGCCGGCATGGAGCGCAAGGATTTGCTCGGCATCAACGGCAAGATTTTCATCGGCCAGGGCCGGGCCATCCAAAATAATGCCGCGCGCGACGTGCGCATCCACGTGGTCGGCAATCCCTGCAACACCAATTGCCTGATCGCCATGAACAACGCGCCGGACGTGCCGCGCGACCGGTTCTTTGCCATGACGCGCCTTGACGAAAACCGCGCCAAGGCCCAGCTCGCGAAAAAAGCCGGCATGGACGTGACCGCCGTCAGCAACCTGGCCATCTGGGGCAACCATTCCGCGACGCAATATCCCGATTTCTACAACGCCAAAATCGGCGGCAAGCCCGCCGCCGCCGCGATCCGGGACGAGGCGTGGCTCAAGGGTGAATTCATCTCCACCGTCCAGCAACGCGGCGCGGCCATCATCAAGGCGCGCGGCTCGTCCAGCGCCGCCAGCGCCGCGAATGCCGTCGTGGACAGTGTCCGGTCCATCATCGAACCCACGCCGTCCGGCGACTGGCACAGTGTGTGTCTTTGTTCCGACGGCAGCTACGGCATCGAGAAGGGTTTGATTTGTTCGTTCCCCGTGCGCAGCGATGGCGAGGGATTGCAAATCGTTCAAGGCGTTTCGATCAACGAATTCAGCCGCGCGAAAATTGATGCGACCGTCAACGAATTGAAGGAAGAGCGCGCGCTGGTGACTGATTTGCTGGCGAAATGATTTTCAGCGCCACGCCGCGGAATTCACAGGGAGCAATTTCGTACGGTGCGGCAGCGCCCAAACTCCGAAGTTGGATTGTGGGCTGCGAAAGGCGCGCGGCCTTCAGGCCGCTTCGATATCCGCAACGCCTGCGATTCACACGGCAAAAACCATTCGAGTGGTGAAGCGGCGTGAACGCCGCGCGCCTATGGTCTGGCTTTGGTTTGGCGTTTTTTACTTCAGAGTTCTGGCTTAACCGGCGGCGGACAAAGTCACTTGTTTGGCACGACCGTTTTTCCCGAATCGCGCGTTTGTTTCTTCACTGCGGCTTCCGTTTCCTGAATCGCCTGCTTTTGCCGGGGCAGCAATCCATCCTCCGTCTGCAATTGTTCCAGGGTGGCCAGCGCGGTGGCATAATCCCCTGAATTCACGCTGGCCACGACCTGGTCCCAAAGGTTCTTGGCGCCGGGACTGCCGGAATTGAAATCGTCGGCGTAGGCGGACATGACCGTTGCGGGGCTTTGGCTGACGCTGGCACAGGCGGTAAGGAACAGCCCGGCCAACCCGATAAAAGCGAGGAGGACCAGGATGCGCAGGCGCGCTATCAGGGTTTCGGGCCAGGAGATGGCTTCCATAATTTCAGGTTGAAAAACCCCGGCGCGTTTTAGCGCGCATACATGGGATGGGCATCCTGCGGGAACACCGTGGGCGGCGGTTTCGGCCCGTTGACCGTGTTGATGATGAGGTTGTCAAACAGCGCCGAGTTCCGCGCATCCCCGTAGCCTCCAGTGACGAGTCCGGCCATGCCTTTGGGATAAGCGCCATCGCCGGTGGCCAGCACCTGTTTCTGGTCAACAAAAGCCGTGAGGTTGGTGCCGGAGAACTGGAGCTTCAAGTTGTGCCATCGGTTGATTCCAATTTCCCTCGCCTGGCCGGCGGCCAGTTGACGCCCGGGGTCGCCATTTTTATTCTGGGTGGAGGCATACAGGAAGCAATGGCCGTCCGCGTCCACCCGCAAATAGTAGCCTTTGGGATTGCAGCCATAGCCGCCGCCGGTGTTGTTGACGCGCCCCAACAATCCCGCCCATCCGCCTTCGTCGAGACAAACATCCGCGCTCACCTCGTAATCCTTCCAGTTCTCGTCGCCGATGATGGTGTAGGGCATCCATTCGGGCGCCCAGCTCTGCGCCTTGCGATCCACCACCTGGCGCAGGCATTTCCCCAGCCCGTCCGGCCGGCTGGTGATTTCAAATCCGCCGTCGATGTCGGCGGTGTAATGCGGCAGGTAACCCCACGACTTCGCGTCGCCGTAATGATCAAAGGTTTCGTAGTAGGGAAACGGAAAATGGCTGGCGGCGGGAACATCATTGAAGGATCCCTTTTGCTGGCCGGTGGTGGTGGAGAGGCTATAGATGGAATTGGGTTCCAATGTCAGGCTGAATGACCCGCTGACGGGCGTCAGGTCCTGCACTTTGACAAACTGTTCACGGTCATTGCTGCGCCAGACGCAGACCTTGCCGGTGGAAAGGCCGCCTTGCACGTTGAAGGCGACCTTTTGATTTTGCGCGCAGCCTTTGGTCTCGATGATGATGCTGTAATCGGCGCCGGACGCCAGCGTCACATAACTGCCGCCGCCGGACAATCTGCCACACGCGCCGTCCAGATATTTCCAGCCGACCTTCACGAACTGGCCGTAATGCGCGTAGGCCCAAAGCGCCGGATTCACCGTGTAATTGCCGCTCCAGGGCGAGGCGGCGACCAGGGTGGTGACATTGAAGAAAGGCTCAATCGGATAGGTTGACGTTTCCAGATACCAGCACAACACCTTGGTCACACCGCTGCCAACGTAATTTTCGTTGAAAGCCTTGACCAGGCTGATCTCGCAATCAAAGCCCTGTTTATAGACGTGTTCTTCCGTGTTCCAAAGCGGCTTGTTGAATTCCCTGCTCAATTGGCCGACCTCGTCCGAAACCGGCACCTCCGTCATGGTGTGGTTGCTGATGATCGCCACGGCCTTTCGCAGCTCCGCGTCCGTCCGGAGGTCCTTGCACCAATCCCACTTGGTTTTGCCCCAGTTGTCAAAGGCATGAATCCTGACTTTTTCCAGACCGTTGGCATCGAGGGTGCGCCGCAATTTTTTCACAAAATCCTCGTTCACGCCCTTTTCATTGCGGCAGCCGATGGCGTCGAAATCCAAGCCATAAACGTTTTTGAGGCCCTTGATCCATTTGGCATAATAATCGCACATGTCCTGCGACCAGAAATCATTGTTCCCCACCCAGTTCGGACAGCCCCACGCGACGCCGTCCAGCGTGATGGCCGGATTCCTTTTCCTGGCCTCCTGCATCAACCACCATTCATAGCCCCGGTTGTAATTCTCATCGTTCCGGTAATGCATGTGGCTCAACTCGGAGCCTTGCGTCGAATTGCCGTCGCCCGGCACCTCGACGAACAGGGTGGACATCGCCGCGCCGAAATCCGGCTTGAACAATAAATCCAAAATCTGGCCGCGCTGGGGTTCCGGATAATCCTTCAACAGGACCGAGGTGGCCCCGCCACCGCTCACCGCGCCAATCCCGTCAAAGGACCTGCCTCCGGCGGTTCCATTGATGGTAATCGTCTGGTCTGCCCGGGCGGACGAACCGGGGTGAAGTGCCGCACACCAGCAAAAAACTCCGGCAACCGTAGTGGCAATTTTGCGGGCGGGCATGCCGGCTGGGGAAATGAATCGGATGAATTGTTTCATGAGTGTTGGTATTGTGAAACCGCCCCGCTTGAATTCAAGGGATTTTTTGGGGCGAATGTAATTTTACTGTGAACGCATTGCAGGAAGAACGCACACTGGCGGCCGATTTACTGCCGAAACACTCTTCCGCGCGAAAATTGGTGAGACCGGCGAACCGCCTTTCAAAATCGAACCGCCGCCCGCCAGTGATTTCATCGCCGGCGGAATGCCGCCGTGCTTTTCGCGCCGGACCTTATTGGACTGAACAAACTCGCAATCGCCCGCGTTTATCGTTTCGCGAGCCGGTTCGGGGGAATAGACCGCTTGGGGCCAGGCAGCCGATCCGTATTTGATGCAACCACTTGGGGAAGTGTTGTTTATCTCACGTTTTGGAAGATTAAACCGGCATAAATATTGCTTATTTGATGAGAGCTATGAGGTTCAAATCGGCTGTTCTTGGGTTGGCTTTTTTGCAGCGTTGCGGTTGGCTTCCCTTCTTCTTTTATAAGTCGAAGCGGATGCCGATTTTTTGTCTGTTTGCCGGACTGTTGCCGACGATCTTTGTTTCAACCGCCGTTGCCCAGTCAACCGCGAACCTCCCCATCCCCATTTTTCAGTTTGGCATCTTTTACAATCTGGACTTGGAAATCAATCCTGGCTTCCCCTTCACCGTCAGTGGCCGAGTCCATTGTAACACCAACATTTACTGCACTGGCAACAGTCCCGGATCCCCCTTGATATTTTCGGGCAGCGTGGATGCCGCCGGAACCGTATCAACCAACCCAAGTCCGCTTGATCCCCAGAATTATGGCTACCGCAGCGGCCATGTGGTTTCCCCGCCGGCAGCCCGATTACGAACTTCGACACATTGAACCTGCCACTTGGCACATCCGCCACAAACTATACCTATGCCGCCATTGAGAGCCTGCTTCAGATGCCGCCTCAGCCTTATGCTTTTGGAACTGCGGCGGCCTATACGACCAACGGTCAGCGTTATTTTGCCAACCGGGCCGACCTCATTATCACCAACGATGTCGCCACCGGCACCAACATCACGGTTTTATACCAAAATCAATACAATAGCTCCAATTATTTGATCATGGTCTTACCCGACACGATCGGGAACATAGTAACAAACACTATAATAATCACGAACGAGCACCCTCCTGGCCATCAAATCTACATTACCAATCATATCTCCATCACAAATTTTTGTTACTCGTATGTAACCAACGTCACTTTTTACGACTACCGCGAAGGTAAAACCGTCAAGGCGCTCCAGATTGATGTGGGCAGGCTGGGCGCGTGGCTCGGCAACACCAACGGAACCGGCGGCTGGCAATATGAATTCAAGAACGCTGGCGGCACGAGCACCGATGTAGGCCACGTCATCAATTCCATTTACGTTTTCAACAGTATCTCCAACACCATCGGCATACTTCCCGCCGTACGGCTTGTCAACGGCGCGCAACTGCCAACGAACTCTTGTAACTTTTATCAGGCCTCAGGTCTCGGCATTGCCACCGCCCAACCGATTTATGTAGAGGGCAACTACAATGTCACCACCGATGGCGTCCACTTTGCCTATGTGTTGGGATCAACCACCAATGGATGCACCCTTCCTGCCTGCTTGATTGGAGATGCTGTTACCATTCTTTCAAGCAACTTTGTGGATTATCCCACTTCAACTGATGCCCCACTTGACCCAAGTGCTGGAGGCAACACAACCATCAACGCTGCGTGCCTTGAAGGCATTGTGCCCTCCAATGGCTCGTATTACAGCGGCGGCCTTGAAAATTTCCTCCGCTTGTTGGAGAACTGGGGCGGTTTATCACTTACTTACAATGGCTCCTTTGTCGCCATGTTTCCGAGCGTTTATGGTACGAATCACTGGGGTGGCAGTTATTACGGCGCCCCCAATCGTGCTTGGGGCTTCGACGTGACGTTTACACAGCTCGATAAACTGCCACCGTTCACGCCAGGGGTCGTGGATAATACCACCAACCCTCCCGTAATTATGACGCAGCCGCAAAGCCAGATTGTCGTTCAGGGCAGCAACGTAACTTTTAACGTCATAGCTGCGGGTTTCTCACCTTTGAGTTACCAATGAAAATTCAATGGAACGAACATTTCAGCAGCAAACAGCACCCCGCTCACCTTGACCAATGTGAACACAAACAACGCGGGCAATTACATGGTGGTCATTACCAATCTCCACGGCAGCGTAACGAGCAGCAACGCGGTTTTGGCGGTTTATGCAACTGCGGCGGCGATGTTGAATGGCTGCTCATTTTGCAGCGACAATGGATTCCAATTCCAAATCGCGGGCGTGCCGGGGTTCAACTACGCCGTGCAGGAATCCACCAACCTGATTGACTGGGTGTCGCTCATCACCAACACCTCGCCATTCATTTTTATGGATGCGAACGCCACCAATTCCCCCCAGCAGTTTTACCGCACCCTCCATGTGCCTTGACCGGCGCCGGTTTTCCGCGCATTACCGGCCGCGCCGTTTCTGTTAGCCTCGCGCGCGCATGGTTTTTGGAACCTTTCGCGAATTCGTCAACCAGCTCGAGCAAGGGGAAGCCCTTGCTCATAACGACGCGAAGCAAGCAAGTTTCCACATGCTTTGCGGCGTGCCTTCAACTTTTCCGCAAATCCTTGAGTGATGCCACGGGTCGGGTGAAATTTAATAATAGCGCAGCCGCCGGCAAACCAGGGGGCTGCCATAAAAAATCGCACCGCGTCTGCTTCATTTCCGAACACTGTCCGGGCCAATAATTTTATCAATGCCTTCAGCGAAACCGGAAACGGCAACCGTGTGACAGTGCGGCGTGACACCCCGTTTTTCGCAGGTTCCCGTTGCTTTTGGCATGGAACGTGCGGATTTGCGGTCAAAATGACGCGACGAAGACAAGCAATAGGTGTAATGGGAGTAGTCGCCCAACTGGCGGGCTTGGTTGTGCTCGTCAGTCTTTTTATTCCTGCCGTTCGCAGGGCAATCGCCGGACTCGGCTTCATTGCGGTGTGTATTTCAATTCTCGTCGTTGCGGGTCTGGTCGGCTTCGGCATCTACCGGCTGGCAGCCCGGGTGGGCCGGATGAAGGCAACGGCTGACAATCCGTTCGCGCCTCCAACTGCCGCTGCGGATCGAACGTGGAACGACGGTGAATCAGAGGCCGTTCCGGATCTTCTCTACCCGGGACTGCGGCGCCGATACCCCTGGCGGCATTGAACCGCAAGGACCGGCTTTAACCCGCCCGTTCAAAAACGCCCTCTTTTATAGCGGTCAGGGCCCGTTTGCCGGGAAGTCACGGTTCGCAAAGACACTCACCTTCCTGGTTTCAAACAATACTCCGTCTGGTCGCGGCGTAGTGCAATGAAGAGGGATGAACGCGCGGCAAATATCGGATTCAGGCAGTGGCGTCGGAGAAACGGCCCGTTTTTTTAAGGGGAGCCGTAGTGAGTTGGCCACTGCCCGAACCCAGTTGTTATTTCAGCAGGTTCAATGCCGACCACCGGATCCAAACCGCATTTGCAAAAAAGAATACCTGGATAATTCATCCGCCATTCAAAGGGCGGGACTGAAACCGGACTTTCGAAAAAGAAGTGAAGTTTGGTTGCGCGAGGATCAGCGCCAGTGTCCCGCTGCCCGGCACCAACCATGCGGCCCCCGATACCAGTAACTGCGAACCCAAACGGCGCGGGGATAGGGCGGATAACCCCAGTGCCCGGCCACCCAGATCCAGCCGCCATTCCACGCCCATTCGCCGCCAATCCAGACGTAGTCCGGTCCGGGTGCAACGACGACGGTTTCCGCCGGTGGCGGTGGCGGCGATTGGGCAACATACATCGTGCCCGCCTGCGGTGCGGGTGCGGCCCCGGCAGTCCCCGGCGTGTTAATCATAAAGTCAATGACCGGGTTGCTCACCCCGGCGTTGCGCAAATCAATGATGTCCGCCGCGCTGAGATGATAGACGGTGTGCGAATTGCGAATCTGGCTGATGATGACATTGTCGCCGACTCCCGCCGCGGCCAGCGCCTTGACGTCCGCCACGCTCAACGGTTGTCCCTGGTCCACCCGGGCATACGTTTGCGGCGCCTGCTGGCGCAGCCGTTCCTGCTGTTGCCGGTCCATTGAATTGCCAATCAATCCGCCGGCCACCGCCCCGACGGCGGCGCCAATCAAGGCATCTTGACCCCCGTACCGGTTACCGCCAATCGCCGCGCCCGAAACCGCGCCCACCGCCCCGCCGGTCAAAGCGCCGGTGCCGGTGTAATTGGGTTCGCCATTGGGATATTCGCAACCGGCCAGCACGATTGCCGATGCCGCCAGTGCCAAAGTCAAAACATGTGGTTTCATAATTCAAAATCCATTTCATCAGACAATAAACGGCATTTTCACATTCAAAAATCAACCCGCCGCGGCCGTTTGTTAAACACCGTTTCCACGACCGCTTCTGTTTCCTAAGACGGTGGTTGGGACAAATAAGTTTCAGCATCCGGCAAAATAAAAACGCCGGTTGGGGAGTCCCCCACCGGCGGTGAGACAAACTCAAATTGAAATCAGAAGCCAACGGACGGGCGGCCGCCTTGCTTGGTGATTTCCTTTTCCCCTTCCCAGACGGCCAGACCGTTTTTGGCGTCGGTCAGCGAGAGTTGAAAACTGAAGGTGGACTGGCTGGTGTTGCCGTCCTTCGCGATGGTTTGAATGATCTTGCCCGAAAGGGTGAAGTCCGGCGTGCGGGTGGCCTTCTGGTCGGACTTGAATTCGGCTTCCTGCTGGAGGCCCTTGGCCATCGGATCCTCGGCGGTGCCGCCCAGGCCCATGGTCGTCGTGGTCTGGGCCTTGCCACTGTTCAACAGGGCGACGCGGATTTTCTTGGTGAGCAGGTCCGTGTCAATCTGCTGGCCGGTGTTGTTCACGATGCGGCTGATGGCGAGCACGGCGGGCGGATTGGCCACCTTGTCGAGTACGCCGGACGCCAGCAAGTCGCTGGTCGCGTCGTTGGCGGCCTGGATGAAATCCTGGATGTTGATGGAATTGACGGTGACGAGGCTTTCGCGTCCGCCGGTTTGAATATAATGCGCCTTGGTGGCGCAACCGCCGACGACCAGCGGCAGGGCCGCGGCCATAATAGATAGGAGAATGTATTTTTTCATGGAATATTTCGGTTGAGGATGATCAGTTTTCAATGAACTTGACTCGAAAATCTTTGCACGCCGACGTGGGCGCCACGCTGGAGATGAATTTGCTCTCCCCGCCTTCAATCTGGTCGGGGACCGTCGGCGAGACGATGTTGTTGATCTGCATGCCATTGGCGTCGAACCATTCGAACTGGTAACTGAAACGCTGGAGCGAGTGTTTGCGGTTAAGCAGCTCGATCTGGATTTTTAGAAACCCGCCAGGGGTCATGGTTTGATTGACGCCGACGAAGGAAACCTTTTTGGCGAGGCTGCCATCGGTGATGACCCGCGAGTCGGAAATCATCTGGCGCTGGCCCGTCTTCTGGGCATTTTCGATGGAGTTCATCGAAGTGTGGCAACCGGTCACGGCCAGCAGGACGGCCCCGGCGAGCGGGAGTAAAATTCGTGTTTTCATTTTAGTTTCATTTGTGTCACCAGCAACGCGTTGGTGGCGGTGATGGACCTGACGTAAACAATGTTAATCGTGCCGTCCTCGATTGTCACCGGGATTTTTTGGGTGCCGTTGGGCGTTTCCAGCACAATTTTGCGGTCCGGCGGCGTGGGAAAACGACAGACTTGGAATTCCTTCGGCAGGGTCGTCCAGGTGCGGGTGTCGGCGATGTTGACGGCAGCCTGATAAATCCCCGTGCTGATCATCGCTATGATTTCGTAGATCGCGCCCTGTTGGTGGGCGGCTTGGTTGATGGCATAGGCCGCCACAGCCTTGGCGATGGTGGAAGCGATGGTCTTGGTAATGACGATCGGCATTTCGTTTTTGAAATCGAGGCCGATAACGCTATCCATGCTGGCAATCGGACTGGTCGTCCCAGTCGTGCTGCTGGCCGTTGCGGTCGTGACGTCAGCGGTCGTGGTTGTGCTGCTGGCGGTCACCGTCGCACCGTTGGTCGTTGTGGTCATACTGCCGCTCGTCACGGTTGTGTCATTGGTTGTTGTGGTCGTGCTGCTGACGGTTGTGACTGCGTCGTTGGTTGTCGTGCTCGTGCCACCGGCGGTTGTGACTGTGTCGTTGGTTGCCGCGCTGGTGCCGGTGGTGGCCGTGGCTGCGTCGTTGGTTGTTGTGGTCGTGCTGCTGACGGTTGTGACTGCGTCGTTGGTTGTTACAATAAGACTGTTGGCCGTCACAGTCAGGCTGGGGAGATAATTGCCCTGCAGTTTAAGCGTGGGGAATGCCGCGCCAACGTAAGGAACCCTTGGAAGCAGGACGGGAATGTCTATGCGGATCTGGTCACGGACGGGCGCACAACCGGTTTCGAATATCACATAGGTTGTCGGGGTCAGCGGCTTGCCCTGCATCACACCGTCCACCGCCGCCAGGTCCTGTTTGACATAATTGTTGTCCGGAGCAAATTCCGCGACGCGTTCGAGTGATTTGTGGGCGCGCTCCAAATCCGAGGCATCGGCGGCGTTGGCCATAAAGAACAGGCCGTCGAGATAAACGGTGAACGGATTGACGTAATTGGCATAGGGTTTGAGATTGCCGAGGCCGGCGTAAACACCCTGAATTTGCGCCTGGAACTTGGGGTCTTGCTGCGCCTTGTCCACCGCGGCTGAATTGGTGGTGGTGACGCCGTTATTGGCAGCAGCGTCGGTATTGGCGGGGGAGTGAGCCCTTTTCTTGAATTGTGATCCGGAATCCGTGGTGGCGGTGGTATTGGCATTGGTGGCGGTGGCTTGGGACTGGGCGGCTGCAATCCTTTTTTTATTGATCTCAACGGCGTCTTGCTGGCGCTGATAGGCGCGGATGAGTTCCACGCGCGCCTTGTCGGGTTCGCCCAGTTGAAGATAATTCAGCGCCTTGTAAGTGTTCAGCATGATGCCGTCATAGGCGCGGCCTTCGTAATCCAGATTGGCTTGATTGGACATCATCGCGCCGGCTTCCTGGCCGACCCGGACCTTGGCCTTCTGCGCATATTGGTCAATTTTATCCTGCGCCTGGTCAAACGCCTTGTTGCTCTCCTCGTATTTGCCCGCTCCGCGCAGAACCGCGCCCTGTTCCAGGCGCCAGATGATGGCGTCCTTGTTCTTGGCATTTTTGTCAGCCATTTTGGTGGCTTCAACAACGGCATTGGTCATATTCCCTTGATGCCAATACTGGATGACGTGGTTCTGCTGTTCGTAGGTCTTGCAACCAGTTGCCAGCAGCCCGATGACCGCGGCGAAAAGGAACGGTTGAATGCTCTGGTTGCAAATAATGCGCATGATAGTTTTCACTTTGATTCTTTCCGTTGGGATTTGCCGCGGATTTGCGTGGCTTACTGCGGTTTTCGCAGGATCGCGCCCTTGTCAATGCCGGTGTCGTCCAAAATTTCCGCCGTCGAGGTCTTGGGATTGACCTGGGTGATTTTCACCCTGCCCACCTTTGCCTCTTCCCGGCCCAGCGATTCCTTCGTGTCCGGGTCAATCAATTCCTCACCCAGCGCATACACATTGAACGTGTCGCCCACGGCCACGCCGCCGCCTTCGCCGCGGTTGATGGTGACTTCCTTGTCGCGCTTGAGCAGCACCTTCGCTGGGAAAATCACGTCGGCAATGCGGTTGGCGATTTTTTGCGCCATGTCCCGTGAAACGGCCACCATCATATCGTCGCTCAACTCGCCGTCCTTGACCGTATAACTGCGTTCCTCCTGGATCTGCTTGAAGGCGTCGTTGCCGGTCTGAAAATTCACCGACTCCAGCAATTTGCCGGTGCTCGCATCATAAACCTTGCCCACAACCGACAGCCGGAACACGCGTTTGGTGGCGGCGCGGCCCGTGCCTTCAAACGTGGCTTTCTCAACGTAATCCTGATAATCGTCCACCGTCGTCACCAGCAGATACTTTGCGCCGGTGAGCTTGCCGGCCTGCGCCGCGGTCTTGGCGTCCACGTTGCCGGACGCGCCAAGTTCCTGTTCCTTGAGGACGTCGTTTAAATCGCTGCGCCCGACGACGTCAAACTTGCGCGTCGCGTTGATGCGGTCAATGAGCTGGCTGTCCAGCGATTCGATGATGCGGCCCATCTCCAGTTTTTTGTCCGGCTTGACCGAGGCCGCCAGCGACGGTGTGGGTTTGATGGACGACACGGCCAGCGTGGCCTTGCCTTCCTGTGCTGACGCCAGCACGGGCAACAGCGCGGCGCTCAAAAGACCGAAACAAAGGTTGCGGAAAAAGGAATTTTTCATGGCAGTGGTTTGTTTTGATTAATAGAGGCTCTTGTAAATTTTGACGTTTTCCTTCGTGTCCACCCGGTAATGGCTTTCACTCCAAAACTTGGCTATGCCTTCGATCTTTTTAGCTTCGGCATCGGTCAACTTGCGGTCGTCCTGCAGCAATTGCAGGAAGGCCATGTTTTCCTGCCAGCGCGCAAAGCCGGCATCGCTCATTTGCAGCGCCACGCGCAGTTTCTGGCCGGCATAGACATTGACTGTCCGCTCCCAATCCTTGAAACCCTCGCGGGAGAGCCGCAGCTTGTGCAGGCCGGGAAACGCCTGGAACGTGCCGGGCGCCGAACCAATGGCGATGCCGTCCAGTTCCACGGTCACATCCAGCGGCTGCACCTCGATGGGGGCGTTGGTCTTCACCACGCGCTTGTCCGCCGTCACCTGCACATCCGGCACCGTGATTGGTTGATCCTTGATGTCGGTCATGGAGCAGACGATTGAGAAATTCACCTGTTTGTCCCTGGCAACTTCCGTGGGCAGCGAACCGGCGGTGCGAACCAGCGAGTCGGCCAGCTGGCTGGCGGCATCATCCAGCAATTCATTGACCACCTCGCTGCTGTCCACCTGCAGATCGCCGGACTGACGGATGGTTTTGGAAGCCGTAACCATGTCCCCCTTGAGGGCGCCACCGGCGCCGGCCTCGACGATTTTGCAGCTCACGCGCAGCGTGTGCGTGACGTTGATGGTGCTGATGCCGTTGCCGTTGTAGGTCTTTTTCTCCGTGCCGTAGGTTGTGAGGGACGGAATCAAAATGAAATCCGCCCCGAGGTTTTGCGCCAGACGGAGCGCGGAGGTGCTGTCGCTCAACGCCTGGTCCAGTTTGGTCGTGTCCGGCGTGATGTCAAATTTCGCCGAATCCGACTGGGCCAGTTCCACGGACGCGGAACCGTGGCTGAACTCGCTGCTGACATTGGTTTGGCCGCCGGTGTACTTCGATGAGTCCGTTTGCGCCGCTTCAATGGAGCTGACATTGGTGCCTTGAGGAATGACATCTGTGCCAAGGGTGCTTTCCGTCTTGCCGTGCAGCGCAGTGGCCTGGGTCAGTTCATCGTGCGCTGATCCCGCCGCCGTGGTGTGAGAGTGGGACGCAGCGGCAGCGTTGGCTTTCACAGAGCTTTGAGAAGACACGGCAACGCCCACCGACGGATATGTTTTCAGGGCATTGAGGGTCACATCCCGGCTGATGATCGAATACCCCTTGCCGGCAATGCGGCTGCTCAGCAAATCTTCGAACACAGCAACTTTGTCGTTGAGCTGCGCCCCCGCGCGGTTTTCAACAATGATGGCGACCTTGCGCAGCGGCGCGGCAGTCGTGGCATCGGCGGCAAACAACGATCCGGCGGTCAGCAAACCGGCGGCCAGCAGAAAAGAGGTGAACATTCGCATAATTTTTTTCGCGGTTGGAAAAATCCAATTATTGGGGCGCGCCATTGGTGGTGGTCATCGGTGCCGCCGGAGGTGGAGCCGTTACCGCCGGAGGCGGCTTGGGATTTCCCGTGGGCGCCGGCATTTTCACCGGGCGGCCATATTGATCCACCAAAACGTCGTAAGGCACCTGAATTGTGCGTCCATCGGACGTGGTTTCCGTGCGCCAGTAACGCACCATGTGGTAATCCGGATTAAACGGTGCGGCCAGGCCGTGCGCCGTGCCTTCCACCGCGCCGACGCCGAAACCCGCGACGTTGCCCGCCACCACACCGACACCCGTGCCGACGGTTTTCCCGGCCACGGGGCCGGGCTGATAAGGGCTGGTATGGCCGTAATCGGTGCTGCTGCAGCCGGTGAGCAGCAAACCACACGACAACGAAGCAAGACCGGTAAGAATGAGAAAACTAGTTTTCATAGCCATTTTGTTTTTGAAACAACTTTGCCTTTGGCAGCAAACGTAATGCCACAAAACGGAGCGTCAAGGACGATTTTGGGGTGGTGAGCGCCAAAATATAGTGTTAAACAATGGCCGTTCATGATGGCTAAACGAGTTATTCCCTGCCTGGACGTGCATGACGGTCAGGTCACGCGCGGCGTCCAATTCGGCAAAGCCGAGGCGGGCGAACTGCGCAATGTCGGCGACCCGGTCGAACTCGCTCTCCGCTACAACGAGCAGGGCGCGGATGAAATGGTGTTTTTCGACATCACCGCCAGTGCGCACGGGCGGGCGACGATGGTGGACGTGATTCAGCGTGCCGCCGACCAGTGCTTCATGCCGCTCACCGTCGGCGGCGGCATCAAGTCCGTGGACGACATGTTCACGATGCTGCGCGCCGGAGCGGATAAAATCAGCATCAACTCCTCGGCACTCGAGAATCCCGATTTGATCCGGGCCGGCGCTGAAAAATTCGGCAGCCAGTGCATCGTGGTGAGCATTGACGCCAAGAAAATCGCGCCGGACCAATGGGGGGTCTTTTCGCACGGTGCGCGCAAACCAACCGGGCTGGACGCCGTGGAGTGGGCCAAACGCGCAGTGTCGCTCGGCGCGGGCGAAATTGTTTTGAACAGCATTGACGCCGACGGCATGAAAACCGGGTTTGATCTGGTCATCACGCGGCGCATCAGCGAAGCGGTGGGCGTGCCGGTGGTGGCCAGCGGCGGCGCGGGCAGTCTGGAGCACATGGCCGAGGTGCTGCTCAAAGGCCGGGCTGACGCCGTGCTCGCCGCGAGTATTTTTCATTTTGGCGAATACACCGTGGGTGACGTCAAAAAATTTCTCAAACAGAGCGGCATTGCCGTGCGTCTATGAATTGGCGTTTCAAAACTCGGCTCGTTCTATCCGGCCTGGGTTTGGTCTGCGGGTTGTCCCCATCAGCGTTGCGGGCGGCGACGGTTCCGCCGGGACCAGCCAGCCTGCTGCTGGACTGGAGCTACGCTTCCAGCAACGCGTTCGGATTTGGGATTGATCGGGCAACTTCTCTGAGCGGTCCCTGGACAACGGTTGGGACTGTGCCTGCTTCGCTGACCACGTATCTGGACACCGGTTTGCAGGCTTCGACAACATATTATTATCGGGTATGGGCCTATAATGCGGCGGGGCATTCGGATTATTCCAACATAGCCGGGGTTACAACGCCGGCCGCCGCGCCTGTCATCCAAAGCAACCCGGCGAGCCAGACGGCAGTCGCGGGAACCAATGTCACCTTTTTTGTCGTTGCCTCAGGAGCCACGCCCATGGCTTATCAATGGTATTTTAATAAAACAAAGATCAGGAATCAGACGGCTTCGTCCCTTAAATTGAATTCGGTCCAGTCTTCCCAAGGCGGGAATTATTTTGTCACGGTCAGCAACTCCGCCGGTTCTGTCACCAGTTTGGCGGTGAAGCTGACAGTTGTTTCTGCTCCCAAAACGCCACGACCACAATCCAGCGGGCCGCCCGTTATTATTTTGCCGCCGCCCGTCATCACCGCCATCCATAGAAGCGGAGGCCGTGCCATGGTTTCGTTTGGGGGCGCAACCGGCTTGCGCTGCACTTTGGAATACAAGGACTCGCTGACTGGTTCCGCGTGGACGCCGCTGCCCGGGTCCGTAACCGCAACCGGCGGGGTGGCAAGTCTGACCGACTCCAATGCGCCGCCGGCCGGTCGTTTCTACCATGTCCGGGCTGAAACCGCACGGTCAGTCCCGTAACTCCCCGGCCCCGGTTGGATTTTACCCCGGCGAACACGACAAAAACTTGTGATCCAATTCAAGAACGACGAAAAATTCCCATGCGTCCATGAATGACCCGACCCCGCCCCGCTGGCCGCCCATCGTGCTGCTGAACTGCTCAATCCTTTTCATGACCGTCGCTGGGCATGGCACCGGCAAGCCATTCCGGGTCGCGC
Organism: uncultured Verrucomicrobiae bacterium; assembly: GCA_963804345.1. Lineage (GTDB taxonomy): Bacteria > Verrucomicrobiota > Verrucomicrobiia > Limisphaerales > UBA11358 > UBA11358. Next base: position 792,392 of record CAWDPX010000004.1, read on the forward strand.
CCGATGAAATCCGCGCCCAACACAAAATTCCTTTTCCCCAATTATGAACGACTTGACTCAATCCCGCTGGCTGCCGGTGGTGCTGCTGACCTGCTCGAATGTTTTCATGACGGCCGCGTGGTACGGCCATTTGAAGTTCAAAAGCAAACCGCTGCTGCTCGTCATCCTGGTGAGCTGGGGCATCGCTTTCTTCGAATACCTGCTGCAGGTGCCGGCCAATCGCTGGGGCAACTCGGTTTATTCCGCCACGCAACTTAAAATCATCCAGGAAGTCATCACCCTCGCCGTCTTTTGCGCCTTCGCGATCTTGTATCTCGGCGAGAAAATCCGGTGGAACCATCTGGCCGCATTTGTGTGCATCCTGGCAGCGGTGGCCTTCACCTTTTTGCCGAAGGAATAACCACCAAGACACGAAGAAACTTTTGTTTCTGCTTGATGACTTTGTGGCTTCGTGGTTGAAAACTCTCTTGGCAGCCGGAAGGCGTTCTGTTTAATTGGCCGCACCTGATGACAAGATCGTCCGCCATCGTCCTGCTCGCTTTTTTATTCGCGGTCTTTTCGTCGGTGGCTCCGGCCCAGGAGCAGTCGTTGTGGGACGTGAAGGCGCTCAAAGAAATCATTCCCGGCGCACCGGCGGGCAGCGTGGATATGGATTTTGCGGGAGGCATGGCTTACGGCACGAATGTCTTTGTGCAGTATAACACCAATGCGACCCTCATTGCGGACAGCGCGAAGGTTAATTACCAGTCGGGCGAGGTGGTGGCCGACGGCCACGTGCGCATCGAGGAGGGCGATCAAATCTGGACCGGTGAACACATCCGCTACAATTTCAAAACCCACCAGATGCAGAGCGAACAGTTTCGCACGGGCAAACCGCCGGTGTTCGCGCAGGGCGGGCAACTGCAGGGCGACACGACCAATCAAACCTACCACGCCCGCCACGCTCTCGTCACCACCGACGACGTGAGCGACCCGGCGATTTACGTCCGCTCCAGTCACATAAAGATTGTCCCCGGAAAATACATCGAGATGTGGAACGCCGTGCTGTACCTGGACGGCGTGCCGGCGTTTTACTTTCCGTATTACCGGCGCGAACTCGGGCCGCACGCGAACAACTTGAATTTTATCCCCGGCTATCGCACCTCCTACGGACCATTCTTGCTCAACACCTACACGTGGTATGCCAATGATGCGGTGGACGGAAAATTTCACCTGGACTATCGCGAGGAGCGGGGCGTGGGCGTGGGGCCGGACCTGAATCTGCACCTCGGTCCCTGGGGCGAGGCGGTGTTCAAATATTATTACCTGAATGACCAAAATCCCAACACCAGCACCAACGGCACGCCGTGGACCAATGGCATTCCCGAAAACCGCCAGCGCTTTTACTTCGGCTACCAGGCGACCCCGGCCACCAATTTGAACCTGAAGGCGGTCGTGAATTACCAGAGCGACCCGCTCGTGCTGCATGATTTTTTCGAGGGCGACTATCGCAACAATCCGCAGCCCAACACGTTCACCGAGGTCAACAAGTATTGGAACAACTGGAGCCTCGACGCCGAAACCACGCCGCAGTTGAATGATTTCTTCAACCAGGTCGAGCGCCTGCCCGACGTGCGGCTCACCGGCTATCGCCAGCAGGTTTTTAACACGCCGTTTTATTACGAGAGCGAAAGTTCGGCGGGCTATTACCGGATGTATTTTGCGGACACCAACGGACCCACCGGGCTGAATTATTCCGCCGCGCGCGCCGACACCTTTCATCAACTGCTCCTGCCCTGGACATTTTTTGGCTGGCTGAATGTCACGCCGCGCGTCGGCGGGCGCGCCACCTATTACAGCGCGGAAACCGGGCCGGGCGGCACGAACGCGGAAACCTGGCGCAACGTGTTCAACACCGGCGTCGAAACCTCGTTCAAGGCCTCGCAGCTTTGGGCGGGCGCGACGAATTCACTTCTGGCCGTTGACGGCCTGCGCCATATCATCGAGCCGTCGGTGACCTACGCCTACGTGCCCAATCCCAGCACGCCGCCGGCGCAACTGCCGCAGTTCGATTCCGCGCTGCCCAGCCTGCTGCTGTTGCCGGTGCAATTTCCCGATTACAACAACATTGATTCCATTGACAGCGAGAACGTCATTCGTTTCGGCCTGCGCAACACGCTCCAGACCCGGCGCGACGGACAGCTCGACAACCTGGTGGATTGGAACGTGATGCTGGATTGGCGGCTCACCCCGGGCCGGAATCCGAACAACCTCGACGAACCGTTCAGCCCGCAGGAGAATTTCAGCGACCTGTACTCCGACCTCGCGTTCAAGCCGCGCTCGTGGATCGTGCTGGATTCGCAATCGCGTTACGCCATCAACGGCGGCCATTTGAATCTGACGTTTGATCAACTCACCTTCATGCCGAATGAACGCTGGAGCTGGGGCTTCGGCTACTGGTATTTGCGCAGCGGATTTGATGGGTTCACGCAAGCCAACAACTTCATCACCAGCACGTTTTTTTACCGGCTGAATGACAACTGGGGTTTCCGCACCCGGCACGATTACAACGCCGCGGACGGCCGGTTGCAGGAACAGGATTACTCGGTCTATCGCGACCTGCGGAGCTGGACCTGCGCGCTGACTTTCCGGGTGATTGACAACACCACCGGCCCGGTGGATTACACGGTGGCCTTCACCTTCTCCCTCAAGGCCGCGCCGAAGGTCCACGTCGGCGACGACACCGTCCAGCCCTATCACCTCCTCGGGGAATAAATTCAAATGATTTGATTGCGGAGGAGGCAGGGGCTGATTCCGAAAACCGGAGTTGAAATGGATGGCGGATCGGCTAAAAATGGGGACATGGACTCATGTGACCAACCGGCTTTCCCACCTGAAAAAGCAAACTTGTGTCATCCGCGATTCTTAAACTCTTGATCTGGCTGGACCAATCGCCCGTGCGTTTTTGGAGCGGAGTCTGCATCTGTTACGGATTTTGTATTTTTCTGGTGATATTTTCTATTGGAGCAAAACCCGATGGCGGCGAACCGGAAAGCCGATGGAAAATATGGATGCGGCATGATCTTCAATTTGTTTTGTCAATGTGCGCCGTTGTTTTTTCCTGCCGGTGGCCATTTCTTTTGTGTCCCACTTATATCAATCCGGACGAAGCATTATTTTCAAGTTGTGGAATTACCCTGTGGCATGATCCGGTGTTCTGGCGCTCCATTTCGGCAAGCACCTCTGGTCCTTTGAATGTTTACCCGCTTTTAATTCCCAAATTATTCGGTTTTTCATTCGGCTATGCCCCGGCCAGGGTGGTGGGTTTGCTGCTCGTCCTGGGTGCGATTTCCTGTCTCTATTTTACTGCGCGAAAGTTCATGTGTCTGATGCTCGCGCGCATGTCGGTACTGCCGGTCCTGACTTTTTTTGCCTTCGCGGTCAATCCGGACTTCGTTCATTATAGCAGCGAGCACGTGTCCCTGTTTTTGCTGTCAGCTTCAGTGCTGGCTTTGGCGGTGTTCGTGAGTTCGCCCCGCAGGCATGGCTGGATGACCTTCGCGGCGGGACTTGTCGTGGGTGCGGTGCCGTTTGCCAAGTTACAGTCAATCCCGCTTGGAATGGTCATGGGTTTTTCGTGCCTGCTTGTCCTTTGGGGCTGCCAATCGCCCCTGAAGAATCGGCTTAAGGACTGTGCGATTTATGCGGCGGGTGTCATGGTTGTTCCGCTTTTCTTTTTTGTCATGACAATGGCAACCGGTTGTTTTGAGCATATGCTCAACTCGTATCTGCTCGCCAATGCAAATTATGCAAAACGCGGGCTGTCCCTCGCCGTTTCGATCGGTGCGTTTCCAAAGTTTCTTGTAATGAATAGAATGTTCAGTGTTTGGTTGGGCCTTCAACTGGCTGCGGGATTGCTGCTGCTAATTGTTGTTTTACTGTTGGGTGGCATGAAGCGTTTCAAGTCGTTTTCCGTGAAGCTGCCCATCTTTTCCGCTGCGCTTCTAATCGTTGCCGCATTTTCTGTAATCGCCCCGGGCAGACACTATGGTCACTATCTCCTTTATTTGACCCTCCCATCAGCTCTGTGGCTAATGGCTTGTACCGCCTGCTTTGGGCAATGGGCAAACCGTTTAAAAAAGCCGCTTCAAATTGAGGCCGTCACAACCTTTTTAATGGTGGGGTTGGTCTCGGTGGTTTCGATGCTCTGGTTGTATAAGACTGCTCATGAAAGAAATCTGGGTGGTCTTGAAAAATTCACGTCATATCGGGGAACTCCCGCCGGCAACGCCATTCGGAATCTGGGTCTGAGCGGCCAGTCGCTGGCGGTATGGGGGTGGATGTATGAGTTGTTTGTTGAAACTGACATGTGGTCGGCAACCAGCGACAGTGTTTTGACGTACTCCTGGGTTAGAACGGGGCGCCCGGAAGACACAAATAATATTTTGCCGAACTATCTCGATGTCACACCCGGGTATTTCAAAAATCTTTACATTGCCGACCTTGCTAAAAATAAACCCCCTGTATTTGTTGACGCCGTCTCACCCCATGGTTTTTTCTACGTGGACCGGCTCCGGCACGGGTACGAAACGTTTCCCCCTTTGGCGGCTTTTATCAATGGCAACTATCATTTAATCACCGAGGTTGATGGAGTAAGAATTTTCATCCGGAATGACTTGCAACCGCCCGCGTCCGGCGGCCGGGCGCAATGAAAGCCGTGACCATTCGTGTCAGTCCTCACTATTGACACAAAGTGAAAGGGGCAGTCCTAAAAATTGACTTTTTGAGTCCGACAGCAGACTGGTCTTGCCCCGATTTGATGGACTGCCGGCTTAAGCCGCGGTGAACGCCGGCAGCGACAGGCTGAAATGTGAGCCTTTGCCGGGGTCGCTCTGCACGTGAATCATGCCGTGATGTTCCAGCGCGATGCGCTGGCTGATGGCCAGTCCCAGGCCCGTCCCGTTCTTTTTGGTCGTGAAAAACGGCTCGAACAAATGCTCCAGATTTTCCGGCGCGATGCCCACGCCGGTGTCCTGAATGTTGATCCGCAAATGCCGTGTGCTGTGTTCGTCTTTCACCGTTTCCGTCTTGACGGTCAGCACCCCATTCGTGCCCATCGCTTCCAGCGCATTGAGCAGCAGATTCATGAACACCTGCTGCAATTGCGCGTCGTCGCCGCGCACCGTGTCCGGCTCGGCCTGGTAATGACGCTGCAGGGAAACCAATTTCCCGTTGACCTGATGCTGCACCAGGCGCAGCGAATGATCGAGCACGTCGTGGACGCGCACGGTCGTGAACGCCGCGCGGTTCGGCGCGGCAAACCGCAGCATCTGCGTCACAATCGCGTTGATGCGTTCCAGCTCGCGCCCGACGACTTCGGTGAGTTCCGTGTCCTGGCCTTTCTGCGCCAGCAGGTCAACAAACGTTTTGATGGCCACCATGCCGTTTTTGATCTCGTGCGCCATGCTCGCCGAAAGCGTGCCGAGGCCGGCCAGCCGGTCGAGCCGCCGGAGGTTCTGCTCAAAAACCGGCGTGGAAGTCAGGCTGTTCAAAACGACGACAATTTCCACCACCTCGCGCGTTTTCACGGGCAGGATGCTCGCGCGCAATGCCGTGGCATGGCCCAGGGGAATTTCGCGGTTCAAAATCGCCTTGCCGCTCCGGGCGGTTTCCTGAATCAGCCGGGCCAGCGGCGCGGGCAGCAAACTCAAGGGCGCGTCCAGCAGCTTCGCCGCGTCCCGGCGCAGATGTGCGGCGGCTTCGGCGGTGCAGGCGACGATGCGTTTGCGCGCGCCCACCACGATCACGCCGCAGGCGAAACATTCCTGAAGCAGACTCAGGGGGTTGCCACCCGAAAGTCCACCACACCCCTTGCTGCCCAGTTTGTCCGATGACATTGAATTGATCGGCTGTTCGGTTGCTAAAATCTTACCGCCGCCACTGATTGGAAAATGTTTCCAACGCACCCCGGCAAATCGTAAGCCGGCTTTTGGTGTCGTGTCAGCAAAAATCAGCGCAACCGACCGGGCCTTGTTTTGCGTCTGGCGTTTGAACGGCGGACGGTTATGCTTTTTTCGCCGATGAAAAAAACTTTCGACAGCATTGAATCCGTTGTCGCGGACATTCGCCGCGGAAATATGGTCATCGTGGTGGATGACGCCGACCGCGAAAACGAAGGCGATTTGATCATGGCGGCGCAATCCGTGACGCCCGCCGCCGTGAATTTCATGGCGAAATTCGGGCGCGGACTCATTTGTGTGCCGGCGGCCGCCGAACGGCTCCACCAGCTTGGCATTGACCGCATGGTGCAGCAAAATCGCGAGAGCTTTCGCACCGATTTTCACGTGAGCGTGGACGCCGCGCGCGGCGTCACCACCGGCATCAGCGCGGCGGACCGGGCGCGCACCATCAAAATTCTGGCCGAACCCAGATCGGCGCCGGACGACCTCGTGCAACCGGGCCACGTGTTTCCGTTGCGCGCGCGTCCAGGTGGCGTGCTTCAGCGCGCCGGCCACACCGAGGCGGCGGTGGACCTGGCCACGCTCGCCGGCTGCCGGCCCGTCGGCATCCTCTGCGAAATCATGAACGACGACGGCACGATGGCACGCCTGCCGCAGTTGCTGAAATTCGCCAAAAAACACCGCCTGAAAATCTGCACCATCGCCGACCTGATCGAACACCGGCGCACGCGGGAGAAGCTGGTCGAGCGCGTCGAAACCGTCAAATTGCCAACTGACTACGGGGATTTCGATCTGCATTTGTACCGCTCCAAGCTGGACGACCAGCATCACCTCGCGCTGGTGCATGGCGACGTGGCCGGACGGGGAAAGGTTCTCGTGCGTGTCCACAGTGAATGTCTGACCGGCGACGTGTTCGGCTCGCGCCGGTGCGATTGCGGGGCGCAACTGCATCAGGCCATGCGGCAGGTGGCCGCGGCCGGGCGCGGTGTGATTGTCTATATGCGGCAGGAAGGCCGCGGCATCGGCCTCGCGCCGAAAATCAAGGCCTACAAATTGCAGGAGCAGGGCTACGACACCGTCGAGGCGAACAAAAAGCTCGGTTACGAAATGGACCTGCGCGAATACGGGCTCGGCGCGCAAATTCTCGTTGACCTCGGCCTCAAAACCATCCGGCTGCTGACGAACAATCCTAAAAAAATCGTCGGGCTGGAGGGCTACGGGCTGAAAATCGTCGAACAGTTGCCGATCCGCGTGAAGCCCAATCCGCACAACGAACGGTATCTGAAAGCCAAGCGCGAGAAAATGGGGCATTTGTTGTGAAAATTTACACATAAAAACGGAAGCAATTATGAAAAAACTAGCTATTGTAGTTTTCGTCACGGCGTGTTCTTGTGCATTCGGAGGTGATATTTCCGGAATTTACTTCAAAAGCCTTCGAACCAATCCAAGTGATCGGTTGACAGATCGCGTGGTCAATACGTCTCAGGTCATATCCACTAACAACGGGATTACAGAAATTGGAATTGAACGAAGCGGTTGTTATGGTTCTTGCCCTATATATACCTTCATCGTCAAAAGCGACGGCACATTCCGCTATAAAGGAGAGAATTATGTCGAACGGAAAGGAGAATTTACAGGTACAATAAATGTTTTGGAATTTAACCAACTCACTCAATTTCTCAAAGAATCCGGCTACATGGAGTTGAAAAATACATATACGCGTGGAGTGACTGACGGTCCGACGATTTATACAACAGTTGTGATGAATGGAAGACAAAAAGTCATCAGCGATTATGGTAATTCCGGACCAATAAAATTATGGGCGATGGAACAACTCATTGACAATTTGCTTACGAAAGCGAAGTGGAATGACTCGTCAACTGGAGTGGACAAGAAAAAATAGTTGTCATGCTTAAAAGGTCTCAAACCAAAACGGCTCGTTCGCCAGCGTTGCCGTCCGCTCTCATTAACACCCTGCTTTAGCGGGGTGTTCAAAAGGCGGGGTGGACAAAAACCGTTTCAACGGTTTTGCGGGCGGAGGGAAAACCGCTGAAGCGGTTGAATTTCATTCCGCGAACTCCCACCCGGCTGAAGCCGGGTGTTAATGAGAAACCAACTTCCTCACCGCGCCATTTTGGGAGGGACGGCGTGTCGCCGTCCCTGAAAAAATGGGTCACCGACACGGCGACCCTCCCGGTTTAATTCTCACTTTGGCGTTGCTGCGACCGGCGCTCCGTTGCTATAACAAAAATAAATAATGTAGATTGATTTTTCTGGGACAGGTTGACTATTGTGGCAAACAACAAATAAGGAAAATGATTATGCGCTCAACATTAAACAATAAACGGATGCTGGTTCCGGCCGGCGCTTTGGCGCTGGTTGCCGTATGCCTCAGCGTAGTTCTGGCGCACGCCGAACCGGAAAAGAAAACGGACGTGAAGCCGGCACCGAAGAAACTCACCGGCGCCGAGCTGTATGCCGTCAACTGCGCGCGCTGCCATCCGGAGCGCTACGCCACCGAATTCACGGCGGCTCAATGGAAGACCATCATGATCCACATGCGGGTGCGGGCCAATCTTCCCGCAGCGCAGGCGAAGGAAATCCTCAAGTTTCTCAAGGAAGATGCTGGAAGCTAAATCAACTCTCAAAAAATTTATCATGAAAATATCTTCCTTAATTTTCGGCGCGGCGGCGGCGGGTTGCGTATTGGGCATGGCCCTGACTCCGCGCGCGGCGGCGATGATCAGCGATGAGGATTTCAACGCGTTGAGAAGCATGGTCACCAACCAGGACCAAAGGATTGGCCAGCAGGACCAGCGGATTGGTCAGCTTGAAAAGCTGCACGAGCAGGATCAGCGAACGCACCAACAGGACCAGCAGACCATCCAGCAGTTGCAACAACGGCTGGGCGAAACGCAAACGCTGGCCACCAATGCGGTGCAGAAAGCCGAGGCGGTGGCCAAGGTTCAGTCGGTTTATCCGGTTGAGAGCGGTGCCAGAAGCGCTTTGCACAACTTCTCGATGGTGGGCGATGCCGAGGTTCAATTCGGACAGGCCAAAGGACAGAACAGCGGCTTTGTGCTGGCCGATTTTGCGCCGATCTTTTTGTACCGGGCAAACGACAACATTTTGTTTGAGGCCGGTTTCGACGTCATGCTGCAAAACGGCTCGGCCAGCGGAACGAATGCCGTCACCCTTGCGCCTTACACCCATGACAATGGCAGCAGCACCACGGTCAGCCTCAGCTTTGCCCAGTTGGATTACCTGCTCAACGATTACGTGACGGTTGTGGCCGGGTATATGGTTCTGCCGCTGGGCACCTATTCCGAGCGCGCGGCGGGCTGGCTCAACAAGATACCGGACGACCCGTTGCCGGTTGATTTTCTGCCGGGCGCCGGTGCGGGCGTCCAGTTGCGGGGCGCGGTGCCGGTCGGGCAGGCGGGACAGATGCTCACTTATTCTGTTTACGGCGTCAACGGACCCAGTTCCGTGGACGGCAGCGCCAACTCCTTTACGCTGGATAACGGTGGAAATCAAATTCCCAATCTTGATCTCGGCGGCAACGTCGGGCTGCTGAACAGCGGCAACAACGCCAATCTCAACAACAAACCCAGCGGCGGCGGGCGCATCGGATGGTTTTACCCGTGGCAGGCCCATTACGATGTTGAACTGGGCGTTTCAGGCCAGTCGGGCACCTGGGCGGGAAATTATTTGTGGTCGGCGCTCGTGGTGGATGCCGCCGTTCACATCAGTCCCTACGTTGAAGTGAAGGGCGAATATATCAATACCTGGCAGCAAACCGCGAACGCCGGAAATATCCAGCCGGCGGGCTGGTGGGTTCAGGGGAGTTATAAACTGGCGGGCCTGAATCTGGATGCGCCCGTCGTGAACGACCTCGAACTGGTCGGGCGCTATGACACGGCCAACGACGCGATGGGATCAACCACCGATCGCTATACCGCCGGTCTGGTTTATTACCTCACGAACACGCTGCTGCTGGAAGGTGATTACGAATGGCTGATCAACCATGGTCTCAATGCCAATGGGTTGCCCTCCAGCCAGTTTATAGTTCAGCTTTCCTATGGATTCTAAACGCAGTAGATTCTCACTTATGCGAATGAACCAAAAATTGGACATGATCCTCCTGGGCGTGGCTGCGCTTGCCCTGTTTGGGGAGGGCCTGGCCCGCGCCGAAGATCAACTCGACGCGGAAACCAAGGCGCGGATCGATCGGTATGAAAAAGGCCCGGCCACCATCGATGTCTCCAAATATCCACAGGGCATTCAGGACAACTACGAAACCTTCAGCCAGAAATGCATGCAATGCCACAAGTTGAGCCGCCCCGTCAATTGCGACTACGTGCTGCCCGACGAATGGTCGCGCTACGTCAAGCGGATGATGCACAAGCCCGGTTCCGGCATTGACAGCTCGGACGGCAAGAAAATCTACGAGTTTCTGGTGTATGACTCCAGCGTCCGCAAAAAGGCTATGCTCAATGACAAGCTCGCCAAGCTGACTCCTGATGAAAAGACGGCTGCCGAGGCCAAGATCAAGGAAGTTCACGACAAGTACGACAGCAAATAACTTTGAACAACGCCCGTTTCACTGTAGCGGCGGTCTGTGACCGCCGCATTTTTTTTCAAAAATATTGATAATGCGACGCTCATCGAGCGCCGCTACAATCGTTGGCAATGAGTGACGAATTGAAATCCAACATTTTCCAACAACCCGATGCCGAACCGGCGGCATCGCGTTCGACCGTGCCCATTTGGATCATCGTGCTGACGCTCCTGCTGTTGTTTCTCGGCGCGGTGTATTTCGATCATCACAGCGGCTGGTTCGACAAGCAGGTTTATTCGCCATACACCTCCGCCGACCAACTGGCCTTGTATCAGCCCAAATCCGGGGCCGCTGCAGCGCAGGCTCGTGGCCGGATGGTTTATGAAGCCGCCTGCGGTGTCTGCCACGGCAGCGACGGCCTCGGCAAACCCGGCCAGGCGCCACCTTTGGCCGGCTCCGAATGGGCCGCCAAAGACATCGCGTCGCTCGCACGCATTCCGCTGGCCGGGCTGAACGGCCCGATTCAGGTCGCCGGCAAGGATTGGAATCTTTCCATGGCGCCCATGGGCGCGGGAATGTCCGATGCCGATCTTGCCGCCGTGCTGACCTGCATCCGTGAGTCGTGGGGGAACAAATATGGCGCCGTTTCCGCCGACGAGGTGAAGGCCGTGCGTGCGGCCATCAATGGCAATGCCCCCTCGGCGGCGGATCTGGCCAGGATGACACCGGTTGAACGTGGCCACGCCGTTTATCAAAAATTCGGCTGCGCCCAATGTCACGGCCCGGATGCCAAAGGCGGCGTGCCCAATCCCAACGCCAAAACGGCGGAACAAATTCCCGGCCTCATTTACGTGGCGGATGGCTACACCAAGGGTGAACTGATCAATTTCATTAAAAGAGGCGAACGCGACATCCCCCGGATGAATCCCGCCGGTCCGGAGCCCCCGCACTTCATGCCCAAATGGGGACCCATCATCACGGATGCCGAGCTGGGCGACCTGACCGCCTATCTCCTGAGCTTGAAACCCAAGGAAGAAAACCCGGGCTTTTAGCGGCTGGACTTCGGGTTTTGACAGGCTGCATCACCCAACTGTGCCGGGCGGGTGAGGATTCCAAATTATTCATGTTCATCCGCGCCCGTTCGTGTTTTAATTCCCCGCGATGCTTCGCAAGATTCAACCACATAAGGTCCGGGCACCCGGCGGCAGCTTTGCCATTGTCGCCTCGCGCTACAATGCGCGTTACGTGGACGCGATGCTGCGGGCCGCCAAGGCGGAATTGTGGCGCGCCGAGGCTGCGAGCATCGAGGTCGTCCGCGTCCCGGGTGCGTATGAAATTCCCGTCGCGGCCAAACACCTTGCGCGAACAGCCCATCCCCTAGCCTCCGACCCTTCCGCCTACGCGGCGCGCCCGGGTGGCGCTTCACCGCAACGGCGGCAGCTCTCAGCCATCATTTGTCTGGGCGTGATTTTGCGCGGCGAAACGGTCCATGCGGCGCACATCGGCGAGGCGGTCAGCCGCGCGCTGATGCAAATCCAGCTGGACCACGAAATTCCCGTCATTCACGAAGTGCTGCTTCTGGAAAACGAGGGGCAGGCGCGGGCGCGCTGTTTGAATCCCAGCCACAATCGCGGCACGGAAGCGGCGCAAACGGCGATGGCGATGGCGCACGTGATGGAAAAATTGCGCGGCTGAAAAACTGGCGGCGGATGGGTTCCCATCCGAAGGCTGAACGATGCCGTATTTACCAATCTTAATGATGGTGGCCTGCGCGATTTTCTTTCATCGCGCCGCTGAGTTTGAGAATGAATCCAGTCTGGTGTGGACTGGTTTGTCAGTGGTGATTTCCGCAGTGACTTTATTCGTAATGGGTTGGGGCTGGCTGGGATGCCTGCTCGGCCAGGCCGGACTTTTCCTCGGCATCGCAATTATTCGGACGCTGCGCAGCAAACCCTGAAAAGTTTTGCAAATGACTTGCCACGCCTGTTCCTAGACATTATAATTCTTTATGTAAGCTTTTATTATGAGATTAAATCATGGTGTCACAAGGGTTGTTTTTCTTCTGGCCGTCGGGCTTTTCAGCGCCGGGCAAATCGCCTCGGCGGCGGACATCACCGGCGTCATCACGCTCACCGGCACGCCGCCAGCGGAAAAGGAAATCACGCCGCTCATGGAAAACCCGGATTGCGCCAAAATGCACGCCACCACGCCCACGACGCATTTTTATGTGGTCGGCGCGAAAGGGGAATTGGCCGACGTGGTCGTTTCACTGAAGGGCGTCACCGGCAAATCCACCGGCGCCAGCCAGCCGCCCGCCGTGCTCGACCAGAAGGGCTGCCTTTACACGCCGCAGATCCTGGCCATCCAGACGGGTCAGAAGCTCATCGTAAAAAATTCCGATCCCTGTGCCCACAATGTTCATGCGACGCCAACCGTTCCAGGCAATCCTGAAACCAACCAGGGACAGGGTCCCGGCGCAGCGGATTTGACCTACACGTACACGCAGCCGGAAATGTTCCTGCGTTTTAAGTGCGACGTGCATCCGTGGATGTTCGCGTGGGTGAGTGTGTTTGACAGTCCGTATTTTTGCGTCAGCGGTGCGGACGGCAAATTCGTCATCAAAAATGTGCCGCCCGGCAAATACACCGTGGAAGCCGCGCACCGCAAGCTCGGCACCCAGACGCAGGATGTGGAAGTGAAGGACGGCGACGTGCCCGCGAATTTTACCTTCGCCGTCAAATGAGCCTTTTTCAAAACCCCGTAGCGGCGTCCCGGCAGAGCGCCGCAATTGGCTTCTCTTGGGCAAAGAATGCGGCGCTCTGCCGGGACGCCGCTACGCCGGACAAGCATTGAAAGAAACAGAAATAATTTTTGCAATCCGGGCGCGGTTCCGGCACAACGTGTCGCAGGAGATCAAATATCTATGAAGGCAAACGCTGTATCCAAATCGAATCCCTGGTTGTACTGGTTTGCCGTGCTAACGGCGCTGGCGACGCTGGCGCTGATTGGCATTGGCGGACTGGTGACCAGCCACGGGGCCGGCATGTCGGTGCCGGACTGGCCGACGACCTACGGCTACAACATGTTTCTGTTCCCGATCAACAAATGGCTGGGCGGGATTTTTTATGAGCACTCCCATCGGCTGCTTGCCTCGCTGGTTGGCTTGATGACGACGATGCTTGCCGTCTGGCTCTGGCTCAAGGATCGACGTCCGTGGATGTCCTGGCTTGGCGTGGCCGCTTTTCTCCTTGTTGTGGCGCAAGGCGTGCTCGGCGGGCTGCGCGTGACGATGCACATGGATTCGCTGGGCATCTATCACGCAACGATTGCGCAACTGTTTTTCGTATTGACCTGCGCGATCGCACTCTTCACCAGCCGGTGGTGGCAAAATTATGGTAGGGACGCGCTGCCGCGCGTCCAACATTTCCGGAACGAGGCCGCGCAGCAGCGCGGCCCTACCATGCAAAATCTGCGCGGACTCGTCCTGTTCACAACCATTTTAATTTTCGGCCAGTTGATCATCGCCGCCGCCATGCGGCATCAGCACGCCGGACTGGCGATTTCCGATTTCCCGCTCGCCCACGGCAAACTTTGGCCGGACACGAGCGCCGAAGCGGTCGCAAGCTACAATACGCAGCGCGTTTCCATCAACGCCGAGAATCCCATCACCGCGTTCCAGATCGAATTGCAAATGGCGCATCGCATTGTCGCGCTGGCGATTTTGATTTTGACTGTTGCTTGCGCTTGGTGGGCACGCAGGATTGGAGCGCCGGGCACCGCCCCGGCTCGAATGGATAACAACGCCGAATCTGCCGAGACGGTGCTCGGCGCTCCGATATATCAGCGCCTTTCGCTGTTCTGGCTGGCACTGATTCTTTTTCAGGTCGGGCTGGGCGCGGCGACGATTTGGACGAACAAGGCCGCCGACGTGGCAACGGCGCACGTGCTGGTCGGGGCGCTGGCACTGGCAGTGGGCGCACTCTGGTGCGCGATTGCTTTTCGTGAATCGGTGGCGGCAGCATGCGACCGCCGCACTGAACAGCGACGCTCGCAGAGCGCCGCTACAATTGCCGCGCAACCGGCCACGACCGGAAACAAATAAGATGAAAGCGTTGGCGAGAATTTCAAAATCTTGTAGCAGCCGAGGTAACGAGGCTCATGCTTCAAGAAAATTAGAGCCTCCTTACGTCGGCTGCTACGCACTCGATGGAAGGACTTCAGCAGAAATTTTAAGCGCAACTCCGGCACGTTCGGCCGGGGCGATCCTGGCCGAACTGGTCAAGGCGCGGCTGACCACGCTCGTGCTGCTGACCACGTTCGTCGGGTTTTACATGGGCGAACGCGGCCCGCTGGATTTTGCGCTGATGTTTCACGCGCTGGCGGGCACGGCCCTGGTCGCGGCGGGCGCGGCGGCGCTGAACCAATTGCTCGAACGCGAATACGACGCCAAAATGCGCCGCACCCAACATCGTCCGCTGCCGGCCGGCCATCTGGAACCGGCGACGGTGATGATTTTCGGCGGCGTGTGCGCGACGGCGGGTTTGGTTTACCTCGCGCTGGCGGTGAACCTGCTCACGAGCGTCATCGGCGCGGTCACGCTCGTCAGCTATCTGTTCATTTACACCCCGCTCAAGCGCGTGACGTGGCTTAACACGGCCGTCGGCGCGGTGCCGGGGGCGCTGCCGCCGTTGATGGGCTGGACTGCTGCGCGCGGCGAACTGACCGGCGAAGGCTGGGCGCTGTTTGCCATCCTGGCGCTCTGGCAAATGCCGCACTTCATGGCTATCGCATGGATTTACCGCGCTGACTACGCGAAGGCCGGCTTCAAAATGCTGCCGGTGGTTGACCCGGACGGCTGCCGCACGGGGGAACAGGCCGTGAGCCACGCGCTGGCGCTGCTGTTCGTGAGCCTGTGCCCGTTCGTTTTCAAAATGGCCGGAGAATTTTATCTCGCCGGCGCGCTGGTTTTGGGCGCGGGTTATTTGTGGTTCGCCGTCCAGTTTTTAAGGCAACTCCGCCTCGGGCGGGCGGAATTGGCCCTGGTGCGCGCGCGGCAATTGTTTCTGGCGTCCATCATTTATCTGCCGCTGCTGCTGGCGGTGATGGTTTGGGACAAGGTGAGGTGAAAAATGACTAAATCCTAAACCCAAATGACGAAAGAATTCCCAATGACACAATTCCGAAACCGGCCAGCACCCGTACGGTATTTTTGGTCATTTGGGCTTGGTCATTCTTTAGTCATTAGGTCTTCGTCATTCGTCATTTTCCAACAGTGAGCACCTATTTTAACAAATTCCCGCCGCATGGTGATGATGATCGTGCTCACGAGCACAGTCATCACGACATCGGCTTCTGGCGCACTTACATTTTTTCGACCGATCACAAGGTCATCGGCATCCAATACGGTCTGGGGGCGTTGAGCTTCATGCTGTTCGGTTTTTTCCTGATGCTGCTGATGCGCTGGCAGATGGCGCATCCAGGCGAGCCGGTCCCGGTCGTCGGCTGGTTGCTGGAAAAAACCCTCGGCCAGGTCGCCGCCGGGGGCGCGCTGTCCGCCGACCTTTACAATTCCTTCGGCGCGATGCACGGGACGATCATGGTGTTTTTGGGGGTCGTGCCGCTGGCGTTCGCGGCGTTCGGCAATTACGTCGTGCCGCTGATGATCGGCGCGCCGGACATGGCGTTTCCCCGCGTGAACATGGCGAGTTTCCAGTGCTTCGTGCTCGGCGGCATCGTGATGCTGGTGAGCTTTTTCATTCCCGGCGGCGCGGCGCAGGCGGGCTGGACCTCCTATTCGCCGCTGGCGACCTCCATTCCCACGGACGGGCAAACGTTCTGGATCATCGGCATGGCGCTGATTATCACGTCGTCGCTGCTCAGCGCGGTGAATTTCATCGCCACCATCATTCAATTGCGCGCGCCGGGCATGACGTGGATGCGGCTGCCATTTTTTGTCTGGGCGCAATTCGTGACGGGGTTCCTGCTGCTGCTGGCGTTTCCGCCGCTGGAAGCCGCGGCCATCATGCAATTGATGGACAAGGTGGCGCACACGAGCTTTTTTCTGCCGACGGGACTGGCAATTGGCGGGCAACTGGCGAACGTCAGCGGCGGCGGCAGCCCCCTGCTCTGGCAGCATTTGTTCTGGTTCCTTGGCCACCCGGAAGTCTATGTGCTGATTCTGCCGGCGATGGGCATCGTTTGCGAAATTATCGCCAACAACACGCGCAAACCCATCTGGGGTTACAAATCGCTGGTCTATTCGGCGCTGGTGGTCGGGTTCCTGTCGTTCCTGGTGTGGGCGCACCACATGTATCTCACCGGCATGGGCCAGAAAATTGCCACGTTCTTCCAGGCCACCACGATGATCATTTCGATTCCGTCGGTGATCATCCTGACGTGCCTGTTGATTTCGTTGTGGGGCGGTTCAATCCGGTTCAACACGCCGATGCTGTTCGCGCTGGGCTTCCTGCCGATGTTCGGCATGGGCGGCCTGACCGGCCTGCCGCTGGGGCTGGCGCCGAGCGACATTCATCTGCACGACACGTATTACGTTATCGCGCATTTTCACTACGTGGTCGCACCGGGAACGATTTTCGCGCTGTTCGCGGGGATTTATTATTGGTACCCGAAAATGACCGGGCGGCGGATGAATGAATTCTGGGGCCGGGTGCATTTCTGGTGTTCGTTCGTTTTCATGAACATCGTCTTCCTGCCGATGTTCGCGCAGGGCATGAAGGGGATGCTGCGGCGGATGGCCGACGGCGGCGCGAACTATTCCGCCGCGCGCGTGCCTGGCGTGATTGACACCCTGCCGAATTCCATCATGGGACTGCACACATGGATTCTCTGGGCCGCGATGGCGCTGGGACTGGCGCAAATTCCGTTCATCATCAATTTGTTCTGGAGCATCAAGCACGGCGAGCCGGTGAAGAGCGACAATCCGTGGGAGTCCACCACGCTCGAATGGCAGACGCCCACCCCGCCGCCGCACGGGAACTTTGCCGTGTCACCGCGGATATACCGCGGCCCATACGAATACAGCGTGCCCGGCCACGCCACCGATTTTTTCCCGCAAAACGAGCCGCCCCAATGAAAATCCGAATGATGAATGACGAAATCCGAAAGAAGCTCGAAGCCCGAAGCCCGGATGCCGAAGCAAATTGTGCCAAAGCCCCGTTTCTTGATTCAAGGCGGCTGTGCGTTGGAACAACGTGGATTTTGGATTTCGGATTTTGGATTTCTTTCGGATTTCGTCATTCGGGCTTCGGATTTTTCCAAACAGCCGATTCTTGACATGGACATTCCCTACACAGTTCAGCCCCGGCCGGATACCGGCGTTTACAACGCCAAGATGGGGATCTGGCTGTTTCTGGCGTCGGAAGTGATGCTGTTCGGCGGATTGTTTTCCGCCTACGTGCTGCTGCGCGTCGGCGCCGATGCCTGGCCGCACGGCTGGCTGAACATTCCCCTGGGCACCGCCAACACGTTCGTGCTCATCACCTCCAGCATCACCACCGTGCTCGCCTGGGTGGCCCTGAAGAACAACCAGTTCGGCCGCTTCAAACTGTTTCACGCCATCACGCTGGTGTGCGCGCTGTGTTTCCTCGGCATCAAATCGTTCGAGTATCACGACAAGTTCATGCACTACGAAATCGCGCTGGCCAACGGCAAATTCGCCGACGGTCATCTAATCGGGAAATCCAGGGATTTCGACCTCGCCAAAAAGACCGGCAGTGTGACTATTCACGGCTACGAGGTGGACCAGGAGGTGGACTTGATGGATTTGCACCGGCCCGAAGCCCGGCACATCCAGCGCGAGGAAATCACCATCCCCGCCACGGAAATCAAGAAGATGGGAAACTACGGTCCGTGGCACAACACCTACACGGCGATTTATTTCACGCTGACCGGACTGCACGCCCTGCACGTCATCGGCGGCGCGCTCGTCATCGGTTTTCTTTGGGGACCGGGCAGCCGGATGTGGAAGACCGACCCGGAACGCTTCACCAACCGCGTCGAGGTTTCCGGCCTGTTCTGGCATTTTGTAGATTTGGTGTGGATTTTTCTGTTTCCCGTGCTATATTTGCTTTAGTAATGTATAATAGTATGACAATGAATGGTGGCCATTCTTCTGAATCGGCGCATTCCGTGCGCGGGTATTTGTTTGTTTATTTTGCGCTGCTGGCGGGCACGGGTCTGACCGTCTGGGCGTCGTTCATTCCGTTTGGCAGCATTGAAATCAACATTGCGGTGGCGCTGTTGATTGCCGGGGTGAAGGCGTTTCTGGTGGCCGGTTATTTCATGCACCTGATTTCCGAGCGCAAAATGATCTACAACGTGCTGGGCTTCACGGCGTTCTTTTTCCTCAGCCTGATGTTTCTGACCCTTTACGCGATGCACGATTTTCCACCGACCACCGTCACGCATTGATTATGTCGCTCAAGGCCTTCCATCTGGTTTTCATCACCGCCGCGATTCTGCTCTCGTTCGGATTCGGCATCTGGCTGGCAAAAAACTTTTCCGCCGGCGGCGGCGTGGTAAATCTGATTTCCGCCCTGCTGTCTTTCGGCGCGGGCATCGGATTGATTGTCTATGAATGTTATTTCCTGAAGAAAACCAAGGACGTGGGATATTTATGAGACGAGGCATGCTTAAAACAGGAACCCGCTCCCCCGACATTTTTAGTGGGATGAGTGTTTACGCTCGCCCTCACCCCGGCCCTCTCCCCCGGGGAGAGGGGGCGCATCGTCACAGGGTTGGACAATTTCTCAATCCTCATCGCAGTCACCGATCTGGTTTCATTGGTCGTAAGACACACGATAACACAGCACATTGCATGGCTCAAAACGCGGCGAATAATTCTCCCTCTCCTGGGGGAGAGGGCCGGGGTGAGGGCGGACGACAATCTTGGTTCCAGGGTCAGACCCCGTCACCAGCCGCAAAACTAATGGCCTTCCTGCTTTTTGCCCTGTCCTTCTCCCCGACATCGCTTTGGGCCTGTGCGGCCTGCACCGGCAGAACCGATTCGCCGCTGGCGGTAGCCATGAACTGGGGCATCCTCACGCTGCTCTGTGTCGTGCTGACCGTGTTGAGCGGCGTGCTGGTTTTCTTCGTCCACGTCATCCGCAAGGAAGAAAAAGCGTCCAATGACGCGCCACCGGAAAATTCGCCCAAGACATGAAAGAATGGTTTGGTCAAAATATTCTCGGCCTGCCGCAGCTTGCGTCCTCGAACGGGCGCGGCGTGGATGACCTGATTATTTACGTCCACTGGCTGATGCTGGCGCTGTTCATCGGCTGGACCATTTATTTCCTGTACGCCATCCGCCGGTTTCGCAGCTCGCGCCATCCCAAGGCCGACTATTACGGCGTTCGCGGTCACACCTCGAATTACCTGGAAGTCGGCGTTGCCCTCGTCGAGGCCGTGCTGTTGATTTTCGTGGCCGTGCCGATCTGGGCGCGCAACGTGAGCCAATTGCCGTCGCCCGCCGATTCCACCGTCATCCAGGTCGCCGCGCAGCAGTTCGCGTGGAACGTCCGCTACGCCGGCCCCGACGGCGTGTTCGGTCGGCAGGACATGAAGTTTGTCGCGTCGGACAATGTGTTCGGCGTTGACCCGGCCGATGCCAGCGGCAAGGACGACATCCAACTGCTCAATGAAATTCACGTGCCCGTCAACAAACCGGTCCTCATTTACCTCAGTTCGAAGGACGTGGTTCACTCGCTGAAAATCATCGCCATGCGCGTCTGTCAGGACGCCATTCCCGGCCTGCGCGTGCCGGTCTGGTTCACGCCCACGAAGATCGGCCGTTACCAGATCAACTGCGCCCAGCTTTGCGGCAATGGCCATTCCGCCATGTCCGGCGGTTTCCTCACCGTCGAAAGCCAGGCGGACTTCGACCAATGGATAAAATCCAAGAGCGGCGCCGCTACAAGCTTTGAATAAGCTGCTTTGGATTCAATAAGGAATCCATGAAGCCATGAACCGGCTTCTCTCCTGCATTCCTGGTTTCCTTATTCAATAAACGAACATCCGCTGTGCCCGCCAGAGACACGATTCCCCACTTGATAAGCTAGGCGAGAACTCTTGCAACTTAATTAACCGTAAGATTCAATAGCCCTATGGAAACCTCAAACGATCATTTACTTAAGCATGCAGTTGAGACATTCGCTCAAACGGTCGCGCTGAAAGTAGAACAATTGCGGCGTTTTGTTCCAAAAGAAAAAAATCTTACAAATACTGACTTAACTGGACAATACATCGAAGAACTTGTTCGAGGCTTTATCCGGCACTGGATTCGCCACCAACACTTATTGCATGGCACTTTATATTCGGGGGCCGTCAATAGCACAAACGATAGATCGCTTCAGCTTGATGGAATCATCTATGATCCGAACAGTGGTCCACTTATTTTGCAAGAGGGAGATTTTGTGGTTCCTCGACGTTTGTAATGGGTAGTTAGCCATAGTAAGGAATATCCAGTTTGCCAGCGACGAAGTAGAGCATGGCGGTCTGGTATTCAATTGAGCGATAGCCTCGGGCCTTGCGTTTGGTCGCGGAGAACAAACTATTGAGTCCTTCCAAGAAGGCCGTCGTCAACCCTTGCCGCCAGTGGGCCAAGATGCCTTCCAGATGTCCTTCCACCATGTCGGCGGCTTTGCGCATTGGCTCCAGCAATCCGCTCTTCAAGTCCGCCGCCTCGGTTTGCACCCAGCGGCTCCAGGATTCAAAGCGTTTCCGTGCCTGCTCGACCGTGGTTGCGGCATACGCCCGTTGCAGTTCCAACCGCATCGCATACGCCAGTCCCGTGACCAGCGGTTTGTCTTTGAGTTGCGCCCAGCGGTTTTCTTCCCCGGCAGTCCACGCCTCGGGATTTTTGCGCCACAACCAACTGCTGCGTTCCAATTGCGCCCGTGCCTGCGCGTCCACCCGCACCTCTTTGCGCCGCACTTCGTCCACCGCCTTGACCACCTGGCTGACCACATGAAACTTGTCGAACACAATCCGGGCGTTCCCGAAGTTCTCCCGCACCCCCTTTGCATACGCCGGACTCATGTCAATGGCCACCATCGAAATCGCCTTGGGATGCCCGTTGTGATTGCCTAATTCAGCGGCAAACCGCTCCCAGACGCCCGCGTCTTTGCCCTCAACGGCCAGCAACACCCGCTTGGCCTGCAAGTCCGCAAACACGGTCAGGTAATTATGCCCTTTCTTCCGGTTCATCTCGTCGGCTCCCACCCAAATCACATTTTCCCAGCTCAAATCTTGCCACGCCGCATTCACATGGGCGAACAACGCCCGCCATAATTTCTGATCCGTTTCCCCCAAAATCTCCCCCGCCTTCTTGACCGGCATCTCCCGCATCAGCGTCAGCGCAAACGCTTCAAACTCCTGCGTCAATCCCCGGCTGCGTCCCTCCCACGGCGCCCGCACCGTGTAAATCTTCCGGCAGCTTTGACATTCGCCACGCGGCAGGGCACACACAATCTCCGACTGCAACTGGCACACGTTGAGATGCCGCCACCGGCGTTCCGGCGCGTGATCGTAGCCGCGCACAGACTTGGAGTTGCAATGCGGACAGCTTTCCTGTTTCCACAGGGCTGGCTGCTCCTCCACCCGGATCAACACCCGCTGTTCTTTTTCTTGGTAATCCATACGCACCACCCGCCAGGCTTCACCCAGCGCCAATATCTGTTGAAACACTTTTTCCGGTATCATACGCCCCACCAGAAAAACCAATTCCACCCGCTTTACCCACTAAAAACGTCGAGGAACCGATTTTGTAATAGTGCATCCTGCCTTTTGCTCTGCTGTTATTGAAATTAAAATGACGCTGCCAAATGGCATGAATACATTTGAAACTCGTCTTCAAGATATTTGGAGCCGCTATT
The DNA here is from genome assembly GCA_963804345.1 of uncultured Verrucomicrobiae bacterium. GTDB lineage: Bacteria > Verrucomicrobiota > Verrucomicrobiia > Limisphaerales > UBA11358 > UBA11358. The sequence continues at coordinate 814,783 of CAWDPX010000004.1, forward strand.
TTCATGACGTGCCGAGTTATCATGTAATGGGTGTCGTCATCGCTGACAAAGACCCAGAGGTTGCGTCTCAACGGACACTGTCTGACGGCAAGTTAGACCATTATTACAAATATTACGCTGGTGGACTATGTCCGATTTTCGTCCTTTTTAAGGAAACGGAAGACGGCCAATACGAACCTTTTCACCCCGCCATTGACGCTATGATTCGGGCGATTTATAGAAATACAAAGATTCATACTAACTACATTGACTAAATTCGCTTCGTGATATGCCGTTCACACTTTTTCTCCCAAAATTAGTTTTGCCTCTTGAAGATTAATTTTCGCCTTGTGCCCATGCTTTTCGAGCAAGCTCAAGAGATTGGCACCGTTCAACAGCACCAGCGGCTTGTCGGCGGCAAACTCATACGCATCCGGCCCGTAGTCGGCAGTCGTGACAAGAATACCTTTCATTGCGCCTTCGTTGAGAACCGTTCCATATAATTCTCGCACGGCTGCCACGCCAACGGTGTTTGTGTATCGCTTGGCTTGGACGATGCTTTTTCCGCCGTGAATCGGGTCGGGGTCAAAAATTACGGCGTCCACGCCACCATCCCGACTCGCCTGCGTGACTTTTACTTCGCTGCCGGACTGGCTAAATTCCTTTTCAAAAAGTTCGCGGATTAGGTGCTCAAAATCCTCCCAATCCATCGCGGCGAGATTGAATCGCTCATCCAGTTGGCCGGCGACTTCATGTGAGGTAACGAACCTTTTGTCCGTGCGATTCATTTTCAACACCGGCGCAATCGGCGTGAGGTTGTGCAGTGTTGAACTTCCTATCCCATTCAAAGCCTTAAAACACGTCTTCGGGTCAACTCTGGCAAGATTGATTTTCTGAAATTCATCTTTCTTCGCATGAACTGACAGCACACATCCATTCGTATCCCTGCCGGTTGCTTTGTCGACAGATTTAACCCAACCGTTGAAAACAATCGCACTCAATGTACCCACAGTATCAGCATCAAATAATTCATGAAGCGTTCGCAGGCAGGTTTGGTAAAGAATGTCATCGTAAACACGATTAAATTCGTTTTCCGAAAGGAGCACTTCAACGAATTCGTTGCTGGCCTTTACATATTTCACTTCCTTGATACGAACCAAATCGTCCGGAGCGGGCAGCGAGTGGTCAACAATCAGGATTTTTGATTCGGGAACATATTCAAGGTCGAATTCTCGTGGAGAACCGTCGGCGAATTTTGAAAACGACAGAACCAATTTGCAATAATTTCTGACCGCATCTGGTTTTCGTGATTCGTAATCAGTTTTAAATTCAGCCTTTGATTTAGCGACTTTTTGTTCTTGGGCAATACACGCGGAGTTCCATTGCTCAATAGCAGCCACGTTTTCATCGTAACGCCGCTGATTTTCCGCTTCGATTTGCTTAACGGCCTTTGCCCAAGTCTCATAATCACGAACAAAGGCATATTCTCGGACTGTGGAATCATCTAGTGATTGATATTTTACATCGCTACGTTGCGGTTCAGGTGGATATTCGAGACAGACAACAGCAGTAGGTTTAACCACCAAATAATCGCTTGTGAGTTTTTCCCAATCTATGGCGTGTTTTGAATTCAGCGCGGGATGAAGAATGTTTCGAGTTTGTTCAAGCCTGTCTTGAAATTGCTGGGTTCGCCAGCGCGCGACTCCAGCATTGTCGGATTGATTTTGTTCCACAGGTGTTATCATGCCGATTATCCCATGTTTTGATAATTCAACCGCCCCTTGCCCCGGTCGTCCATCCCAAAATGATTTCAGGAAATGAGTTCCCTTTGCCCGTTGCCAATGCGGAATTTGGCTTGCGGGACGCCCGGAAAGCGGTGCTAAAGCCACCGCACTCTCCCGCAATGCGGAACTGGCGCGACCACCCGGCATCTCCGCCCCGCGCGTAGCGTTTGGACTCCGAAAGTCTTCGCGAGCGGGCTGCGTGCGCGTTCACCGCCGCTTTTCCCCGAGTCATCCATTCCAAAATGATTCCCCTTCCGCCTACGCTGCGCGACAGTGCGACCAATCCGCCTTCGGCGTAGCGGCTTTCGGAAGAAAGCCGCCATTTGAATTGCGACACAGTTTGCGGCGCTCTGCCGAGACGCCGCTACGTCAATCATTTTGCTGTTCTTGAAACACCCGGATTCTGCCCGCTTCAACAACCCACAATTTTCCGTCCAGTTTTTCCCGCTCCAGTCCGGCGGCCAGGGTGCGAACCGCTTTCAGCAAGTCTTCGCGCGAAGGTTTGCGCGGCAATCGCAAAATGGCGATGCCGGAATAATCGCCGGGCCGGAAATGCAGTGGATTGGCAAAATACAGGGCGAGCGATACCAGGGCGCGCCCTTCGCGCCGGCAACATTCGATGAGTTTCGCGTCTTCGGCTTTTTGGAGGGATTGGCTGGCGGCCGTCGCCACGTCGTGGCCGGCGCGGGAAAGAATTTCACGGCCGCGTTCGCCGAGATTTTCGTCAAGCTTGAGCTTCATGCGTGCGCTTCGAGCGGCACGTCCACGTAGCGTTCGCGCGACATCTCCGCGCCGTAAGCGATGCAGGCCTGGATGTCGCCGGGTTCCAAGCCGGGATAGTCCTTCAAAATTTCGCGTTCGGTAGAGCCGGAAGCCAGCAAATCTAAAATCAGCGAAACCCAGATGCGATGGCCGCGAATGCAAGGCTTGCCGAAGCAGCGTTCAGGATCAATCGAGATGCGCTGAAGCAGTTCTTCGCGGGAAAGTCTTTGAACCTTTGTTTTCATTCGTCAGCAAGTGAATCATACAATTTATGCGCGGTGTTTGCAAGGTTCATTCCATCATGCCCTGATGCCCGGTTGTAATCGAGAATTACAGAAGGATGCGTAAATCGTAAATCGCATATCGTAAATTTAGTCAGAGCCTCCTCACGTCGGCTGCCACGATGATTTTGGCAACAGCATTTCGACAGGCACAGTTGCGGCCCCGGCTTGCGGCGGCTGTTTTTTGAGCGTATCATTTCATCAACCGGCATGGCTGACACTCCTCAACAACTGCCCCGAACGCTTTGGATCGGCATCGTCCTGCTCCTGGTCGTGCTGTGCCTGGCGTATGCGCTTTCGCTGATGGAATTGAATCGCACGCATCGCCCGGCGGCGCTGCCCGTAATCGGCCCGGTCGCCGGCTTCACGCTCACGAATCAGGACGGCCAGGTCACCACGCTCGCCGACCTGAGCAACCGCGTCTGGATCGCCGACATCATTTTCACGCGCTGCGCCGGGTCGTGTCCCATCATGAGCAAACAAATGGAATCGCTCCAGGACGCGCTGCCGCTGGCGAGCCGGGCCAGACTCGTGACGCTGACGACCGATCCCGATTTTGACACGCCGCCGGTCCTGAAACAATACGCCGAGCGGTTCGGCGCAAACTCCAACCGCTGGACGTTTCTCACCGGCACAAAAGCTGAAATCGCCGGGTTGGCGGGGGTCAGCCTGAAACTCAGCGCCGTTCCCGTGAAGCCCGAGGACCGGCAGAATCCAGTCGATTTGTTCATCCACAGCACGATTTTTGTCATCGTGGACCGGCACGCACGGCTGCGCAGAATTTTTGAGACCGAGGGCGACGGCGTTGATTGGACCAACGTCCAGCCGCGCATCCTCGAAACCGTGCGCCAACTCGAACACGAGAAATGATTGCAATGCGCAACCGTGATTTGCGTTGGAGCGCCGGTTTCCGACCCGGCGTGTTGGGGACAGTCATCAGTATCGAGCCGTGCCGGAGGCCGGCGCTCCAATCTTTTGCGACCCATCTGGCAAAAACAATATGACCGCCCACGATTTGCCGGCCGTCAATGCTTCGCTCAACGGCCTCAGCGCGGTTTTCCTGACCGCCGGTTATATTTTCATCCGGCGCAAAAACCAGACCACGCACCGCAACTGCATGGTGGCGGCGTTCGTCACCTCCATCGTTTTTCTGGGCTGCTACCTCACCTATCACCTCAGCGTCCAGACCGTCACCCACTTCCGGAATCCCGCATGGTTTCGCCCGATTTACCTGGTGATTCTCCTCACGCACACCGTGCTGGCCATCGTCATTGTGCCGCTGATTTTGGTGACGCTGTATCGCGCGTGGCGGCAACGCTTTGACCCGCACAAAAAAATCGCCCGCTGGACGTGGCCGCTATGGATGTATGTCTCCGTGACCGGCGTGGTGGTTTATCTGCTGCTCTACCGGATTTTCCCGCAGCACTAGCCCGAACACTTCGCAGGTCGTTTGGCATCTCATTAGCACCGTGGCTTCAGCCCGGTGATTTCTGGTGGAAGCGAAGCTAAAGCCGTTTCAACGGCTTTGGCGCAGCATGGCAAACCGTTGAAACGGTTCGGCGTTGTTCTGCACTTCTGCACCGGGCTGAAGCCACGGTGCTAATGAGATGGGAAAAACCAATGACGGCAATATCATTGTCACCCGGTTGTGTAGAAGCTTGTCTTGCCCTGGCGTTTGAGCGACAAAGGATACATGTCGTCCACCGCCAACGTCGTCATTCAAGCCAGCCAGTTTCCGGAAAAGGTCCGGCGCGATTTGCTCGACTCGCTCCGCACGCGGCACGTGAACCACAAGTTCCATTACGACAGCGTCAAGCAAACCCAAAAATGGCTCGCGCTGCACGAGGCGTATTCGCCCACGCGCACCGATGCGGATTGCCAGGCAATATACGAGAAAAGTTTCAAGGCGGCGGTTGCGCAAATCAAGGCGAAGAGCGTTCACGTCATCGGCCTCGGCTGCGGCGGCGGGCAAAAAGACACGCGCCTGCTGAAATTGTTGAAAAAGGCCGGCCGGCAAATTCTTTACACGCCGTGTGACGTCAGCACCGCGATGGTTTTGACCGCCCGGCAAGCCGCGCTGGCGGTTTTGCCGGAGAAAAATTGTTTCCCGCTGGTTTGCGATTTGGGTTGGAGCGCCGAGCACCCGCTCGGCGAGAAGCGGGATGCCTTGTCAACACGCCGAGGCGGTGCTCGGCGCTCCAATCTGATGGATGATTTGCCTGACCTTCTCGTCACCCGTCACCCGTCACTCGTCACGTTCTTTGGCATGATCCCGAATTTCGAGCCGCAAATCATCCTGCCCAGGCTTGCGGCGCTGGTTCGCCCAATGGATTTTCTCCTATTCAGCGCAAACTTGGCGCCCGGGAACAATTACGCCGCCGGAGTGAAGAAGGTCCTGCCGCAGTACGACAATCCACTCACGCGCGACTGGCTGATGACGTTCCTGCTCGATCTCGGTGTCGGGCGCGGCGACGGCAAGCTGCGTTTCAAAATTGAAGATGATCGGACGAACGATTTGATGCGCATCGTGGCTGGCTTTCATTTCACGCGTTCGCGGCGGATTGAAGTGGATGGCGAACGGTTTGACTTTTGCGCCGGCGAGACCGTCCGGCTTTTCTATTCTTATCGCTACACGCCGGAACGTGTTCGGAAGGTTCTGGCCCGTTACGGTTTGGAAGTTCGCGAGCAGTGGACAACCAAGTCGGAAGAGGAAGGTGTTTTTCTTTGTGGGTGCAAGTAGCCGTCTGCGACGACATTGATTTGGAGTGCGGTGGCAGAGCGCAGCGGCGACACCGCTTTCGCAAGCAATGAGATGAACAAAATCCGGGAAAATTCCGCTGGCCAAAAGCGGCGTGGCGCTCCGCTTCCCGCCGCAGTCCAAAACCGTCCTTCCTTTTCCGGCCTCAAAAAACCTTCAATGTATCCAGCACGGCCTTGATGCGCGGGACTTCGTGCGTGCGGAACAAATCGGTCCTGCCCAGCGCGGCCAGCACGGCAAAGAATGGCTCGGCGCAACGCACCTCGTCGCGGAAATACTCGAAGGCATGCGGCAGGGCGTGGCAAATCGGGAAGCCAAGCGTCCGCAACCGGAATGTGTTCAGGAAAATATTCATCTGGTGCCGCACGCGCACCGCGCTGTCCTGCAGGTTGCGGTAGTAGAAGCCGAGGCCGGGATCGAGAATGGTTTTTTCCACGCCTTGGCGCTGCGCAATTTCAATCTGCCGAGAAAAATATTCGCGCATCATTTCCACCGGATCGGCGCTGAAATCGAAATCGCCAACCTCACGGACATTTTTGCCCTGCACGTAACAAAGAATCACCGCCGCGTCGTGCGCCGCGACCATACGGTATAATTCGTCGGTGCCGTCCGTACCGGTAAGATTTAAAATATTCGCGCCGGCCTCAAGACAGGCGCGGGTGACGGCCGGTGAATACGTTTCGACCGAAACCGGGATGCCAGCTTGTCGCAGCTCCTTGATGACGGGAATCAGCTTGCTGTTTTGCGCCGCGTCGTCCACGCGCGCTGCGTGCGCGAGGGTGGATTCCGCGCCGATGTCCACGATGTCCGCGCCTTGGGCAGTCAGAACCCGGCCACGTTGAATGGCGGCCTCCGCCGTCAGGCAGACGCTTTCGCGATACCAGGAATCGGGCGAAAGGTTGACGACGCCCATGATGGCGGGCTGCGAATTGAAGGCGAACGGTTTGCCGCCGATGGGAAATTCCTTCACGCGCGCGGACGCGGCGGCGCGATTTTTCTCCAGCAATTCAGCAAGGTGCTCCAGCTTCAGCATGGCCACGAGGTTATCTGGATTCGCCAACCACAAAAGCGGGAAATACAAAATCCATTGACGTGGGCGGCGGGTTCGGCTTTAAGAGGCGGACTTCGATGAACAATATGAAGCCCGACAATTCGCAGAAACAGTTGACCGGCCTGCCGGTGCTGATGCTGGTGCTGTCCGTGTATGTGCTGGTCGCGTTGTTTGCCGACACGGCTTTCCATCTGCCGGTTCAAGTCTCGGCCTTGTTGCGAACATTGGACACCATCATCTGTTTCGTTTTCCTGGGGGATTTTTTCCACCACCTTTACCGGGCGGAAAACCGGCCGGCGTTTTTGAAATGGGGCTGGGTGGATTTTATTTCGAGCATTCCCCTGCTGACCTGGTTCCGGTGGGGACGGGTGGTGCCGATGATTCGCATCATCCGGATTCTGCGCGGCGCCCGCTCGGTGAAGCACATCCTGCACATCCTTTTTAAAAACGAGGCCCGGGGAATCTTCCGCACGGTGGTCCTGGTTACGGCCATGCTCCTGATCTTTGCCTCCATTGCCATCCTCAACGTTGAGACGGTGCCCGAGGCGAACATCAAAACGGCCAGCGACGCGCTTTGGTGGGCCATGGCGACCATCACCACCGGCGGCAACGGGGACAAATTTCCGGTCACCACCGAAGGCCGGATCATCGGCGTGATCTTGATGACCACCGGCGTGGGTTTTTTCGGCACGCTCACCGCCTACATTGCGTCGGTGTTTTTGAACCCGGGCAAAACCAGGGATGCGTCCGAGACGGAGCTGGCGAAGGAATTAAGGTTGCTCCGCGAAAGAATTGAGGGCGTTGAAACCAAGCTGCATAAAATCCACGCCGCGCTTCCGGCGCAATTCGGAAAACCGCCCGAGCCGCCTCTGCCATGAAACAGCCGGGCAATGGCATGGCGTCGCGAAACTCCGCCCCCCGAAATTGGCGAAAATTTATTCTGCCCAATCACCCGTGCTCAGGTAGCGTTTGAGCTTTTCCTTGAGCGTTTCGCGGCCGCGATGGATGAGCGATTTCGTGGCCGAAAGCGAGCAGTTCAAAATATCGGCGATTTCCTCGTAGCTCAACTCCTCCTGCCGGCAGAGCAAAATGGCGCTGCGCTGGTTTTCCGGCAGTTCAGCCAGCGCCTCCTCGATTTTTTGGGCCAGTTCCCCCTGTAACAGTTTTTCTGGCGGGCCCATCTGCGATTTATCCTCGTATTGCCGTTGCGGCTGGTCCTCGTTTTCAGCGTGGGTTTCCTCGATGGATTCGGCGGGGTGACGCGCGCGGCGGCGGAGTTCGTTCAGGCAGAGATTGCGCGCGATGGTGAAAAGCCAGGTGGAAAATCTCGCGGTTTGTTTGTACCGGCTGCGGGATTTATACACCTGCAGAAAAACGTTTTGCGCCAGGTCCTCCGCCTCGGCCTCGTCGCGCAGCGAGCGGTAGATGAAATTCATCACCGGCTGCTTGTATTTTTCCACCAGTTCGGCGAACGCCGCCCGGTCGCCGCGTTTGACGCGCAGCATCAGGACGGCATCGGGATCGGGTTGAACCGGCATCGCGGGCAAAGTGTAGCAGACGCCGCGCAAACGAAAAGGTTTCGCTGCTTCGGAGGGACGAGCTATGCAAGTCCCAAAAATCGGGGACTCGTGTAACTCGTCCCTCCGATGCTTGCTTTGCAGATGGTTTGCTCCCAATTTATGCGCCCGTGCAGGATTTAATCAAAAAAATTGAAGCCGACGCCAGGGCGCGTCTGCCGTCACCGCCGAGCAGCAACCCGGCTGAAAGGCTCGCCCGCTACAAAGGCTTCCTCAAGGTCGAGACGCACCGGCTCAAACTGCAGCATCGCGCTGGCGGGGGCGGGCGCGAAATCTGCCAGGCACGCGCGGCGATCCTCGATGCGCTGTTGCGGCATCTTTGGGCGGAAGCGAAAAACAGCCTGTCGCCGCAGGCGCAAAAGGAGTTTCCGCCGCTCGCGCTCATCGCCATTGGCGGCTACGGCCGCGCGGAATTGAACCCGCACAGCGATATTGACTTCATGTTTTTGCACGACGGCCAGGTCGCGGCGGGCAAACCGCTGCCGCATTTGTCCAAGTTAATTGACGGGGTGCTGTATCCGCTGTGGGACACCGGTCTGAAGGTCGGCCACTCGGTGCGGAGCATCGACGATTGTATCAATGTCGCCAACACCGACATGCAATCCAAAACGTCGCTCATCGAGGCACGGCTGATTGCAGGCAGCGAGGTGTTGTTTAAAAAATTTGAAAAGACGCTCGTGGCCCGGTGTGTGGACGGTTATGAGGGAAAATACATTGCCGCGCGGCTCGAAGACCAGACGGGGCGTCACGGCAAGTTCGGCAACTCGGCCTGCATGCAGGAACCGAACATCAAAAACGGCTGCGGCGGCCTGCGCGATTTCCAAAATGTGCTGTGGATGGCGTTTTTCAAATATCGATCGCGCTCGCTGAAGGAATTGCAGGAGCGCGAGTTTGTTGCCGAACCCGAGCGCAAACAGCTGGAAGCCGCCTACGACTTTCTGCTGCGCGTGCGGACGGAATTGCACTACCACGTCAACCGTCCGCTCGACGCGCTGGGCAAAAATTTACAGCCCGCCGTGGCGCTCGGCCTCGGCTACGGCGAGCGGTCGCCGAGCCGGCGCATCGAAAAATTCATGCGCGACCTCTATACGCACATGCGGAATATTTTTCTCATCACGCGCACGCTGGAACAGCGCATGGCCCTGCTCGCGCCGGCGCCAAACCGGCTGAACTCGCTGCGCGCCTGGCTGCCCAAACGGAGCCGGCCGGTGGAGCCGGTGGATGGTTTTTTGTTCGGGGACGGCGAAATCCGCGCCGCGTCCAGCCGCATTTTTCGCGACCAGCCGCGCCGTTTGATGCGCGTGTTCCTCCACGCGCAACAACGCCGGTTGCAGTTGCATCCCGACCTCGCGCAGCTCATCCGGAACCAGCTTTCGCTCGTGGACCGCGGTTTTTTGAACGACGAACACGTGCGCGAGACGTTTCTGACCATTCTCGAACGCCGCGGCAGCGTCGCGCCGGTGCTGCGCGCCATGCATGAGGTGAATTTGCTCGGCAAATACATTCCTGAATTCGGCCGGCTTACCTGCCTGGTGCAACATGAGTTTTATCATCAATACGCCGCCGACGAACACACGCTGGTCTGCCTCCAACAACTCGACCGGATTTGGGAGGCGCAGGACGAGCCTTATAAACATTACGCGTCCCTGTTTCAAAGTCTCGACCGCCCCGGCCTGCTTTACCTTGCGCTGCTGCTGCACGACGTCGGCAAGTCCGAACACCACAAAAAAGGCCGCCATGCCGAAGTCAGCGCGGAGATGGCCCTGCGCGCCGCGAAACGGTTGCGGCTGGACGGCCCGGCGTCCCGCCTGCTGCACACCCTCATCGAAAATCATTTGCTCCTGGCCGGCGTGTCCCAGCGGCGTGACCTCGACGATCCCGCCGTCATCCGCAATTTCGCCCGGCAAATCCAGACACCCGAGACGCTGGATCTGCTCACGCTGCTGACGTTCGCCGATTCCCAGGGCACCAGCGACAAGCTGTGGAACGGCTTCAAGGATTCGCTGCTCTGGCAGCTCCACGACCGCGCGATGGCGCTGCTCACCGGCGGCACGGAATTCGTCCGCGCTTCGCGGATCCAGCGCGAATCGCTGCTGCAGGAAGTCCGCGAACTGGCGCCGAAATCAATCAGCAACGAGGAGCTCAACGCACATTTCGCCGCGCTGCCGCAGCGTTATTTTGAAATCCACACGGCGGAAGACATTGGCAACGACCTCGAACTGACGCATCGCTTCATGCGCCGGCAAGTTCTGGAGGACGACCGCGTGTTGTCGCCCGCGACGGCCTGGCAGGATGAACCCGACCGCGGTTACAACCTGGTCAAGATTTGCACCTGGGACCGCGCCGGGCTGTTCGGCAAGATTGCCGGCTCGTTCAGCGCCGTCGGGCTGAACATTCTCAGTGCGCAGATATTTACGCGCAGCGATGGCGTTGTGCTCGACAAATTTTTCGTCAACGACGCCAAAACCGGCAACCTCGCGCCGCGCGAGCGCCAGGACAAATTCACCACGCTGCTCGGAAAGGTTTTGAATGACGAAGGCATTGACCTGTCGGCGCTCATCGCACGCGAAATCAACAGCCAGCCGGCGTATTCGGCCTACGCCGGTGAGCGCCTGGCGACACAGATTTATTTCGACAACGGGGCCTCTGACACGCGCACGCTGGTCGAGATCGAAACCGAGGACCGCCTCGGCCTGCTTTATGTGATTTCGCAATCGTTCACCGAACTCGCGCTGGACATTTCCGCTGCGCGCATCGTCACCGAACGCGGGGCGGCCATTGATACTTTTTACGTGCATGAACTTGGCGGTGGCAAGGTCACTTCGCCGGAACGGCAGATTTTGGTTGAACACCATTTGCGCGAAGCCATTGGCCGGCTGGATGCAGTGGCGTGATTGCCCACGCAAACCAGTTGCCAACCTCCCGCCGGTCTGGTAGATACAGTCAGACTCAGCGTAGTTTGACGCGTGGGCCTGCGTTTTGTAGCATTGGGGCCCGGCAGGCCAAAGTTGATGTTGGTATCAAGGCGGCTTGGCTGCGGAGGCGGGTGTGGTTCAGTGGTAGAATGCGGGCTTCCCAAGCCTGAGATGAGGGTTCGATTCCCTTCACCCGCTCCATTTATAATCAACAATTTATGAATGTGTGCAGTAAAAGTGCAGTAAGTTTGACCCCTCGCAATCAACTTCACGTCGACCCTCCCAAACGTTGAATTTACGCTGCCCGCAGGATTTGCCACGGAGTTGCTTGGCTTCCCCCCGCTGGAAACATTAAAATGGAACATCATCCCAGCCAAGATGATAACAAGCTTACCGAGCATCAAGTCACGATGGCCGATATGTAACTCTCCATCCCAAAGCAGAGGCAGCAAAAGTGAATAGTTCCTTTTGTCGCTGTCAAATTCATCTAGAAAAAGAATCGGCAGCTTATCAATGACCTTCAGGTTCCTGATCGCATCGAGTGGTTGAGATAAATCTTCGATGCTTTGCAAATTAGCCATGTTGTAATCTACCGAAGCGGCATCGACATTCCATAATCTAAAACTACGCGCCACACTTCTAATTCTCCGCCCGGCCACGCCGCTTCCGTCGCGATACGCCTTCGGTTTCTGATTGGTGGCGGAGGCCGGAACGGCTTCGTCGGCCTTTTGAATTTCGCTGTTAAATTGGGAGAACTTGCCGGGCAATTATTTTTTGTTCATTGCACGAAAATCATGCTGAAATGATTGTTGTAAATAGGAAAAGTCAAATTAGAACAACGCCAATTATTCTTGTAGTTTTTATTCAAGTGCGTATCATTCCAATTACCATGAAAGCCTCGCGACGCCTTTGGACAAAATGGTGCTTTTCACTTTTAATTGCCTGCACTGTCATTATCAGCACCGCGTTTGCCGGCCTGCTGCCTTTTCCACTTTCCGCCAATCAACGGGGCACTGTTACCTGTCTCGAAAATCCATCCTATACTTATGATATTTATCTGCCGCCGGCTTATTCAACCAACGGAACTCCGCTGCCGATTCTTTATACGATGTCTCCCACCGGCGGCGGCATGGTGACATCGTTTCAGGGCGCCTGTGCGGGTTTGAACATCATCGTGGTGGGCATCACCGGCACCGCGAATGGCGTGCCTTGGGATAAAGTCCTGCGGGAGATTTACGCCATCACGCGCGATGTCCGGCAGCGGGTGCTTTATGATCCGACGGCGGAATTTGTCGGCGGCTTCTCTGGCGGGGGTGAATGCTCCTATATGTTCAGCCGGTTTCGCGCACAACATGTGGCGGGGCTCGTTGAGATAGCCGGCTGGCTGGGGCGCATCAACAGCGGGGCCAGTGTGAGCTACTACGGCATTGACCGGGTGCAGACGAATCTGCTCATCGCGCGCACCACCGGCACGAGCGACACCGGCACCATTTTCTTCAATCCCTTTGACAGCAATTATCTCGCAACCTGCGGGGCCGTCGTCAAGGATTGGTCGTTTGGTGGCGGCCATGCCGTCCCGCCGAACTCGTTGCTGCGAACCTGCCTCTCCTGGCTGGTGAGCCAGCGGATACCCGCCGGGCCGAATGACCAATCCAACGCCCTCATGCTGGCCACCAACTGGCAGGCTCGCATCACTACCGGCCAGCAGGAATCCGTCCTTCGCGAATGCGTCAGCAACCTCATGATTCACCCGCGCAGTTGGTTTGCCTATCAAGCGCAGTTGACACTGGATCAACTCATGACCAACTACACTGCCTTCCGCTCGCTGAACGTTTCGAATCTGGCGCAAGGCGATTTTGCCTCCGACCTTTTTTTCTACTACGCCTACGGCGCGGCCACCAATGCCGATTGGTCCAGATACAACTCCTGCATGAAAGCACTGACGGGCATTACCGTCACCAACGACTTCGATGGCACCACCACCATCACCAACATCACCGTCACCGTCGGCTTCCCCACCACCAATGCTTCCATCTACATCACCACCGCCAACGGCGACCGCGCTGGCGATATTTATGCCCTGCTCACAAATTACAACCACTATCCATTTCCACAGCTTCAATGCTCACCGGCTCAAATCACAGGTCAGATGAATCTTTGGCTTTGTGAAGACACGCCGGGGCTTGCCTACTCCGTACAATCCCGGACAAACCTCGTCAACGACATCTGGCAGGACGTCCCCGTCTCCGCCGTTGATACAAACACCCTCTGGTCCGCCAGCGTCAACCTGTCGCCCGGAGCGGACAGCGGATACTACCGCATCAGCGCCGCACCATCCCCGGCAACGTCTCCGCCATGGCCGCCGCAGTAATCAAATCAACGGATCCGGCTGGGGAAATACGGAACTGATTGGCATGGGACTTGAGAATGGACGGGCCGGCGGCAATCAAAAGGGCCATTCAGGACTGACCCGTTTGCGTATGCGTATGCGCTGAAGTAAGCGACGCCGGCGCCGGGATCAGCGCCCGTTTTGCCGGATTAAATCGCGCAGGTTCAGGTTGAATGTTTCCGCCCGCTGCAATTCCTCCAGCGTCAGGTGCATCCGGTAGCGCCAGTAATGCGCGGGATTGGCGGGCACGTTGATGCGCTCGGCCGCCGGGTCCGCCCGGCGCAGCTTTTCGTCCATGCCCAGCAAATCCTGCAACTGAAAAATGCTCCACATGGCCGGCGCCGCCAGATGCTGGCGGATGATGGCCCGGACGATCCCCGGCTCGCACTGGCGCGGCGCCCCGCCCGGCCGGCCGAGTTCGGCATTGAAAAATTTCTGCGTCAAAGCCCGGTCTTCCTCCCACCAGCCGCGCAGGGTGCTCATGTCGTGCGTGGAGGGCGTAACGACACTCAAATACGGCGCGTCCGCCGGGCGCGACAACTCCCGGCCCGTCTGCTTGGGCATGCGCTGGATTTCCAGGCTCAACAAGCCCAGCGCTTTCATCAATTCCGGCACGCAGGCGGGCACCAGCCCCAGGTCTTCACCGCACATGAGCATGTTTGTCACGCGCTTCAGCGCCGGCAGCTTTTGCATCGCTTCCCGCAGCCAGAAATCATCCTGGCGGCGGAAGAAATAATCGACATACAACTCCTGGAGTTGCGCCCGGGTGTGCGAAGCGAGGGCCTGGAAGGATGAAGTGTCCTCCATCGCGAACCGGAAATGGAACGATTTCCCCCGCGAATCTTCCGCCTCGAACAGGATGACGTTGCTGATCAAATCAAACAGGCCGGTTTTGATTTTCGCGTTGCGCGCGTCCGGTTCCCGCGCGGTAAAATATTTTTCCACCTGCCGCTGCGTGGCGAATTCCGGTTTTAACGCCCGGCGGCCATTTTTGGCCGCATCCAAAAATTCGCGACGGACGGCTTCCGATTCGTCCCCGAAAATTTCCCGCAGCACCGCGTCGGTGATGAAGGGCCGGGTGTAGCGGTCGCGGTCGAACGCAATGCCGCGCGCGGCGAATTCGTCCGCGGCCACCGGGATGGCCGGAACGAAATGTCCCAGGATGCCTTCGACGGCATGGGCGGGGATGATCCAGATGCGGAAGAAGCCGAGGATATGGTCAACGCGAAACGCGTCGAAATAACAGCTCATCTGGGCGAAGCGGCGTTTCCACCACGCGAAACCGTCCTCCTTCATCCGCGGCCAGTTGTAGGTCGGGAACCCCCAGTTTTGCCCCTTCACGGCGAAGGCGTCGGGCGGCGCGCCGGCCTGGACATCCGTGTGAAACAGTTCGGGTTGCTGCCACACGTCGGCGCCGTGGCGGTAAACGCCGATGGCAAGGTCTCCTTTCAGGATGATGCCGCGTTCATGGGCCTGCGCCACCGCCTCCTGCAATTGCCGGTGCAGGTGATACTGGATGAAATAGTGCCGGGCGATGTCATCCGCCGCCGGAGAATCTTCCGCAAGCAACGCCGCCACTTCTTCCGCGCGGTAACTGCGATGGGCCGGCCACTGGTTGAAATCCGAGGTCCCAAACCGGTCGCGCAGATGACAGAACACCGCGTACGGCACCAGCCAGAGCCGGTGGTCGGAGAAAAACTGCCGGTACTCCTGGCTTTGAAAGATTTTCGCCTTCTCGGACGGGAAAACTTGTTTGATGAAATCGAGTTTAGCCTTTATTACGGCCTCGTAATCCAGCGCGTCGAGCGCATTCAAGCGCCGCCGTTCCGGCTCCAGTTTTTTCAGCAGCGCTTGGTTCCGGCCGGTCGCCACGCGGCTGAGATTGAGATATATCGGGTGCAACGCGAACGCCGAGATGGCCGCATATGGATAGGAATCCGTCCAGGTGTGGGTGGCGGTGGTGTCGTTGACTGGCAGGATCTGAATCAATTTCAATCCGGCCCGGCTGCCCCAGTCCGCCAGCAATTTGAGGTCCGCAAATTCGCCGACGCCAAAACTATTTTCACTCCGCAGGCTGAACACCGGAATCGCCACGCCCGCGCCTTTCCAGGTGTTGGCCGGCAGCCGGACGAACCCGTCGTTCACCAGCGTATATTTGCCCGGCGTAACGGCATCGTACAAGAGCCGGTTGTCGCCGTCCTCGTAACGAACGAACGCCTTTTTTCCCACGTCATAAACGCCATATTTGTAGTTGAGCGGGAAGGGTTGTCCGCGGAGGTCCAGTTCCGCGGTGAGAAAATCCTCGCCGGCAATCCGGTTCAGGAGCCGGGGGTTCGCCGTGCTCCAATGGCCCAGCGCGGCGGACGCGCCCAGCAGGCAAAGGGTCTGGTTCCCGGCGAGCAACGGGGCCTTGACCTTGAACGTATGAGTAGGGCGCTCGGATGCGGAGACCCGCACCTCCGTGTAATTTGCCTTCAACAGCACATGCCGGAACGGCTCGGTATAAAATGTGTTTTCAAAAAAATCCGCGCGGTTCCAGGCGTCCACCATCAGCACTTCGTCCTGCCGGAAGGAGGCCGGGGTGATCCGCTTGTTGTCCCAGTCCTCGACCACCGAGCCATCGGCGTTTCGCAGGAGGTAATGGTAGCTGATCCGGGCGTCCGGCGCCGTTCCCGCGGGCAGATGGATCGTGGCCTGCCAGAGTTCCGGATTGAGATACTGGAGCGGGATGGCTTGTTCGGCCCTGCCCGATCCGAACCTTTCATGGTCCCCGGTCAGCCAGAGCGACTGGCCGGGTTCCGTGTGAAATCGCAACTGGAAAATCAATTTCATGGGCTGGCGTTGCCGCCGTTGTTCGACCGTTGGATTGGAAGACTCGCTGCGTTCGGGCGATAGTCAATGACTTTTTGCTTTGGGAACGAGGTTTGAACAATCGCCCCGTCCCGTGCCAGTGTCTGGCGTCCGCTTTTGTTGATGCCAGGGGATGATTCCAAAAAAGAAAGCCCCGCTTGCGCGAGGCTTTCAACCAGTGCAATACAACCCTGCTTCCTACTTCTGTCTGCGAACGGCAAACAACATGGCCAGACCAGACAAACCACAAATCGCCAGGGTCGAGGGCTCGGGAACAGCGGATACTGTGAAGTATTCACCGGAAGTCGAACCGAAATTAAACACGCCGCCATTGCCCAAATTGGGTGTTCCATCCGGCAAACCGGGGAGAAATTGGTTCGACAGGTAATTATCGGGGTTGCCGTTGATGTCGGCAAGCACCTTCACCGAAGTTGGGTTCCCGAGCAGGGAGAGCGGTATGGCCATCTCCCAGCCAGTCATGACCGTCAAAGCTCCAGCCCCAGTGTTGACGCCTGAGCCGGCGGGACTGGACTCATTCACAGCCAACTGTATGCCGTTGCCGGCAGGAGCACCTGAAATAGTCCCACCACCATCCGCGATCCCCGAACCAGTGTAGCCCCCGACGTTGTTAACCAAGTCATACGCGTTGGGATACATGGTGCCAGCGTAAGTGTTCGCGTTCACTGAGAATGTGGCGAGGAACCCGGGGCTGAAAACCGAGCCGTTCATAGCCGTCGTTGCACCACTTGAAACGTTGAAAGTACTCTGCCCCGCCCGGCCATCAGCTATAAAAACATCCAGAAAATTGCCATCCGATGTGTTGCCAGCGAAAAAGAGATAAAGATTCCCGCCGCTGATTTGACCGTAGGCGGCATCCAGCTGATTACCACCGGATGACGCTGGTCCCGAGCCGAAACCGGTGTTGGCGGTTTGAACAGCCAATGCGTTGCCGTAGAAGGCGGCATCCAAAGTTCCGTTCAGGTATTGAGCGTGCGCACACATGGCAAGCCCGCTTACGATGGTTGCGACGGCAAAATTTCTAATGATGGTTTTTGTGGTTTTCATTTCATCAATTTTTTCCAAGGTTGTTCTCTTCAGATTTTTCTGCGCGGTTATACTAACAGTGATACGGCCCCAATTGCCACCGCATATTCATGCGGTATGCCGGCCAGTTCCAAGCCTGGGTGACAAACTCGTAAAACCAGATCGAACCGCAGCGGGACATGTTGGAAGCTCAAGACCGAGTTACGATTTCGCAGAACGTGCGTGGATGATCATGGTTTGCGCAACCGATAAAAGACCGCGCCGCCTGATGGAATGGCGTTGATGTAAACCGTCGTCGAGTTGGTCTGGTATTGCGATGTCGAAACCTGATTCCAGGGCGGCGGATTTCCCGCAAGCGTTGCACTTGAATCCAACACCCATCCGGAATAAGAGTTCAGCCAGGAGATGGTCGCGATGCCGTTCGTTTGGGTGATGGCCAGTGTCGGTGAAATATTGGGGACTTGCGATAGAATGAGCGCGCTGTAGGGCCCGATGGTGATGCTGGCCGTAGCCGGACTGCCGCTGGCGGTCACGACGGAGCTGCCCACATTGCCATAGTCCGAGCCATAGTTGGTGGAGTCGCTGTTGAACTGGACATACCAGTTGCCTGCCGATGGAAAGTTCAGGTTATAATTATTGAGGGTGTCGTTGGCGAAATTGGCGATCACCACCGCGTCCTGGTTCGGGGCGGCGGATGTCCAGCGATGAAAAGCAACCAGCTTGTTGGCGTTGTCCACTTGCAGCATGCTGCACTGGTCTCCTTCCAGCCCCGGAGTATAACCTTTCAAGTTGCGCCGCGCGTTGATGAGGTCGCGGTAAAGCTGGACGATGTGGCTGTAAGTGTTCGTTTTGCTCCAATCCACGGTGTTGGTTGTGCTGAAATGCTGATTCTCAAGCATCTCCTGGCCTTGGAAAATCATCGGTATGCCGGGTGCCGTAAGGGTCACGGCGGCGCCGAGGGTGGAGCGTTTTCTCGCCCAGTAGCTGTTGGGCGTAACCGGATCAATCGCCGTCACCAATCGGACGCCGTTGCCGACCACATCGTGCGATTCGAGAAAGGCCACGCGGCCCGTACCCGCCGTGCCACCGTAACGGACGTTATACTGCACCGCGTTCGCAATCACGCTCATGTCGCGGCTGGAATCCGAGGCGTACGCCAGTTGTGTGGTGACCGTGCCAGGAAAGGTTGTATCCCAGGCGCTGTCGAATCCGTCGTAATTATACACATCCTCGGCAATGCTGATTTTGCCGGTATAATTGTAGTGGATCATGGTGTTAATGGCATAGATAAGACTGTCCGCAGCGGGGATATAACTGCCGTCGTTGCCGTGCATCATGGTGTCGGGCGTGTCCCAGCGGAACCCGTCCACATGACATTCACTCAGCCACAGGGTAAAGTTGTCCTGAATGAAGTTACCCACCTGATTGCTGCTGAAGTTTGGCCGCGTATCCCCCCAAGGCGTGATTTGAAGGTTGGTATTGCTCTCGTAGAAGTAAATGCCGCCGCCGCCGAGCGGGCCGCCGCCTGAATAGCCATCGAAGTTCCACATGTCCAGATCCGTTGGGCCGTAATGGTTGTGAATCACATCCAGCAAGACGGCAATGCCGCGGGCATGACACGCCCGAACAAAGGTTTTAAATCCATCCGTCCCGCCGTATCCGACGTTCTCCACGGCAAATAGTTGGGCCGGGTTATAGCCCCAGCTAGCATCAGTGGGGAACTCCGCAATCGGCATGACTTCGACCGCATTGACGCCGAGGCTTTTCAAGTAATCGAGCTTATTGGTGGCCGCCACAAATTTGCTGGAAACCGAGTTGGTGTAAAACGTGCCGATGTGAAGTTCATAAACGAACAAGTCATTCAGTGCCGGCGGAGCCAGGCTGTCGCCCGCCCAGTTAAAGGCATTCGGGTCATAGACGATGCTGTTGCCGCTCGAACCAGACCAGGTGACCAGCCGCGCGCGCGGATCTTGCTTCCAGAGATTTCCGTTCAAGTAGTATTTGTATTGTGCGCCATTCGTTATTCCGGGCAGATCCAGCGACCAGATGCCGTCGCCAGCCCCGTTGTTTGTCTCCTGGATCAGATGAGTCGTGGTTAATGACCAGTTGTTAAAATTTCCAGGCAGATAAACACTCGTCGCGTTTGGCGCCCAGACGCGGAAGGTGACGCCCGTTCCCTGTGCGTCATGATACGGAGTTGACCCCCAACCCGGCCGGCTGGATTGAGCGGGCACCGTTGTTGCCATTGCCAGCGCGGCGCCCGCGAGGACCAAAGCCGCCAGATTGGAACCAGCGGGAAATTGATTTTTTGATGCTGCGTGGACAAGATGATTTTTGTTCATGGCTGGTTTTTATCACCGGGATCAAGCCGTCCGACCCAAAGCTGTATCGCCAACGACAGCCTGCCAAAAAAATCAGGGCACGGGCTTTTCGCGAAAGCAACGCCATCGCAGAACGGCCATAAATGAAGTTCAATAAATCTTTTCATGGCGCAATTGGGTTTTGGATTAATCACGTCCCTAAAAAAACACGCGGCAACAACAAGTCTTCTGCGCCCTGGTTGAAGCTTGGGTCGTTTTGCGATTTTGGCTGACATCAGCTTGTCCATACCATGCTTTGGCCGTGATTGCTATCGCATGATTATGCGGTGGTTTATGTCGCGGCAGGGGGTTAATTTATGATCCAGGCCAAATGATGTTATTTCGGCGTATTGTCCCATGGTGCGTTGTTGCACTATTCCTGCCGGCAGGCGTTCAAGCAGACACCAACGCCAGCGTGCATACAACGTGGCTCTGGCACCTGCACCAGCCGATTTACTGGCCCGACCGGCGCAACTACAGCGCCGACCATTACGAAAACGCCTGGGACACGATTCAACAGCAGAATGCCGGACGGTTGCATCCCGCGCCGGAAGTGTTAAACACCATTTTCGGCGAGGCCGACCGCGTGAACGCCTATCAGGGTGAACCCGGCTCCACCATCAACGGCCTGCTCGGCTATCCCAACGCCGGCGCGCAGTTGAATTATTCCGGCGCGCTCATGGAAAATGTCCAGAGCCTCGCCGCTGCCGGCCAGCTTGGCTATCACAGCGGCTGGACCAACGGCAACCGGGCCGCGCGCAGTTGGGCGACCAGCGGCGGCAAACCGCGCCTGGACCTGGTGAACTTCACCTACCACCACGCGCTCGCACCGCTCGTCAGCGACGAGACGCTCGAAATGGAACTGCGCCTCCAGCAGCGGCAGATGCAGATTTTCTGGGGCGTCAGCGTGCCGCTCTCGCGCGGCTATTTTCCCGCCGAGACCTGTTTCTCCGAACACATGATTCCCATCCTGAACCAAGCCGGCATCGCCTGGACGGTGGTGGCGAATAATCACCTCGCGCGCGCCTGTCCGGACATGCCCATCGTCACCGGCTCCGGCGGCGAGATGTGCGACCTGCCCAATCCCGCCGACGAATTGAATCCGGCGCAGGGCGCGGGCAATTACCAGCGCACCGGCATTGACCGCGGCTGCTCGCCGACCCAGGTGATGCCGTTCGGATTTCAACTGCACTACGCCCGTTATGTTGACCCGAACACCGGCACGGCCAGCGAAATCATTCTGGCGCCGAGCGACCAGGTGTTCGGCTGGAAGGACAGTTACAGCACCTGGGATTTGGGACTCATCGCGCCCCTGGCCGCGCGCAACAACCCGGCCAAACCCGCGCTCGTCTTCTGCGCCCATGACGGCGACAACGCCTGGAGCGGCGGCTCGTCTTATTACAACGAGTGGGTCGGCCAGATGGCCGGCACCGCCGTTTCGGACGGCTACGAACCAACAACCATCGAACAATTCATCGCCGATTTTCCGCCAAACACCAACGACGTCGTTCACGTCGAGGACGGCGGCTGGGTGTTCGCCGACGGCGATTTCGGCTCGCCGATGTTCATCAACTGGCACTGGCCGCCAAGCTACACCGACGGCAGCGGGAACATCGTTGTTGACCCCAGCCTCGGCACGAGCGACAAGGCCGACAACTGGCGCGTCATCATCGCCACGGAAAATCGCGTCAAGACCGCCCAACAGATCACCAACGTCGCCCCGCGCATTGACCAGGTGCGCGATCCCGGAAGTTTTTCGACCACGCCCAATGCCGTCGAACTCGGCTGGCATTACTATCTGGCGAGCCTCGACAGCGGCTTCGTTTATTACGGCTGCACCGGCGATGAATGCCTCCGCGCCGTCGTCGCGCAATCCAATGCCTGCCGGAACGTGGATTCCATCATCGCCGCAAATCCGACCGCCGACACCACGCCACCGACCGTTTTCATTCCGCAGCGGCATCCGTGGAATCCGGGCGGCACGAACTACGGCGTGCAATACGGCTACCAGGTCACCGTTGAGCCAAATTCCGATTTTTGGATCTGGACTTACGCTTACGACGTTTCCGGAATCACGAATGTCAGTCTGCTGCTCCGGGTGAACGGCACGAATCCGCCGACGAGCGACCAGTTCAAAACCTACACCGGCGGCCCGCTCACCGGCGCATGGCAGACCTCGAACATGACGCAGCGCGTCACAAACGCGGTGAGCGTGACGCCCCAATACATCGCGGATTATTATTACAGCAAGGTCAGCGGCATCTCGAACGCGTTCGTGGATTATTACGTCAGCGCGACCGACGCGCGCGGTAATACTTATAAATCACCCATCCAGCACGTCTGGGTCGGCGCCGGTTCCGGCGGCAGTTCCGGCGGCAGCAGCGGGCCGGTGTCAGTCTCCCCTGCTCCGCCGGTTGCGGGAAATTCCGTGACGATTCAATATGTCGCCACCGGACGCGCCATAGCCTCGGCCAATCCGGTTTATCTTCATCTCGGCTGGAATAATTGGAATCCAGTCGTCTTGCCCGACGCCGCAATGACGTTCAACTCCGCCTCGAACTGGTGGCAATGCACCGTCACGATTCCAAATACCGCGACAAACCTGAACTGCGTGTTCAACAACGGCTCCGGCACCTGGGACAACAACGGCGGCGCGAACTGGAATTTCACCGTGGACGCGAACAGCAATCCGCAAGCGCCATCCCAGCCGCAAAATCTCATCGTCACTTCGGTGCTGACGAACCAGATCAACTTGAGCTGGTCGGCCGCCGCCGGCGCGACCGGCTATTTCGTGAGCCGTGACAGTTCAACCATCGCGGCGACAGCTTCGACGAGTTACTCCGACACCGGTCTGGCGGCGAATTCCTCGCACTGCTATTTCATCGTCGCGTCCAACAGCGTTGGCCTTTCGCCGGCGAGCGCGACGGTTTGCACGAACACGCCCGCCGTGACCGTCAGCATTCCGCCCTTTGCGCTGGACGGCGCGTTTGATTATCCCGGCTACTTGCTCGCGAGCAGCGGCATGGTGCTTTACGGCGCGGTGCGCGGCACAACGCTTTACGTCGCCACCCGGTCGCCCGGCACGAACGGGCCGAACGACCATTTCATTTTCGTCAGCGACCAGCTCCTGCCGGGCGCAACCACCGCCGCGCCATGGGCCAAAGCCGGCACCATCGCCGTCGCCGCGAACAAGCCCTACCTCGCCAGTGAAAGCCTGAACACCTACGTCAGTTGGTTTGTCAACAACGCCGCGACCAACTGGGCGTGCGCCAAATCTTCGGCGGTTTCCGGCGCGTTGGAGGGCACCCTGGACTTGGTGGGCGCTTTCGGCTATCTGCCGACAAACATTTATCTGTGCGCTGCGGCCTACCAAACCGCCAATGGCGGCGCACTCGCCGCGCAATGTCCCGCCGGTTCGGGACCCAACATTGACCCGAACGAATTCTTCGTCATTCCCATCGCCGCGTTGCGCGATTCGCCGGGCAATGGCACGTTCGACCTGCTTGACCCGGCGCGCGGATTCAGGATTTTGAGCGCGGGCGCAACTCCCGCCGGCCTCACTTTGAATTGGGCCACGATGCCGGGATACAGCTATCAGGTCGTTTACGCTAACTCGTTGTTGAATTCCTGGAGCAATCTGATCGGCGCCTCGAATCTGGCCGGGCCGTTGCAGCTCAGCCTGAATTTCACCGACGCCCCGCCCGTTTCCGTCCTCCAGCGTTTCTACCGGGTGAAGCTCCTGCCGTAGGACAGGCGTCGCGCCTGTCTCCATTGTTGAGTGTTGAAGGTTGAGAGTTGAGTGTTCGATGTTTTGGAGCGCCGGCCTCCGGTCCGGCTCGATGCCGGCTGCTACACAATCCGATCCGCCGCCTCCCCGTTCAACTCCTTGATTTCATCCGCGAGCTTTTCCGCCTGCTTCTCCAGTTCGGCGCTTTCCTGATCCAGCAGCGTGGCCCGTTCCGATGCCAGTTCATCCAGCACACCGGCTTTTTGCCCGCTCAACTGGCAAAGCTCGTAATCCGGGCTTTCGCGCAACTGGTTCAGCGATTCAATCACGCTGATGATTTCCAGTTGCAAGGTTTCATACTTCTTCCTGTAATCCACAATCAGCCGGAGCCGGTCGCGCTTCTGGTAATGCTCGCCTAGTGGAATACAGGGTTAGCACATGAGAAACATTTCACTGACAAGGTAACTTGGCGGGAAACAGAAGCGGGCCACGCAGCGGAATGGGAGCAAAGCCAAGAGATTGAAAATAATCCCCAAGCGAAACAAGAATGGCTCAAGCGCGAGGAAGCTGATGCAGATCGGAGATGGCGCAATCGTGAACGGCGTTTAGCAAACAACCATCGAGATTTGGGGTTGTCGGCCCTTTTAGATTTGAACAACGGCGAGGCGGATGAAGACAAACCAGAATTTTGACGTATTTTTTTACTCCGCGCCCGTCCCGCCGGAGCCGCCACCAGCGCCGTCAGGCGCGACATCTTTGTAGTCTCCAACCCCAAAATATTGGGTGCGCATTGGGACCATGAACCAGTTTCAATGATTGCCCTGCCGACAGCAAAAATGCGCTTTTTGCAAGTGTCTGCCCCGCAATAAGATGACAAAACTTTGATGCAGGTGGATCAAAGTTCTGCATACTGTTCTGCCCGCACCGGTTCATGGAAAGAACCACAACCCAAAAATAAATTCAGCTCCGTAGGAGCGGCATATTCGGTGGGGCGAGGCTGCCGACGAGCCGCCTTCACAGGGTTCCGGCGCGCCGCGTCCGGCTCGCGAGGACGCTCGCCCCACCAAACAGATGATGCCGCTCCTGACGGAGCTTGGGATTTTCTGATTTCAATTTTCTACAACTATGCCAGCCCTGACGGGCTTGGAAATTCGTGTCAATTCGTGAAATTCGCGTCAAAAAACTCCGCGCCTTTGCCAATTCCGCCGCCGCAAGGATTCGTTCATGGCCAAACCAAAAAAGGCGCCATTGGAAAGTCGAACTTCGATCGACACGCCAAGCAGTTGATTACTTTTTTCCGTATTTCACCGGCTTGTCGTGGAGCACCAGCGGGCCGGTGACGGATTCAATTCCTTCCAGCGTCACGGCGGGAATTTTGGCCGGCCCAAGAATGGATTTGGCGTCCAGAATCTCAATCCCCACCAGCGTTTCGCCCGCGCCAATGTTTAACGCCACTTCTTCGGACAAGCGCACGGTGCGGCACTCGTGCCGCCCTTCCCGCAGCCGGATGTAAAGCGCGTCAATCTCTGGATCGTAACTGATTTTCATGGCCGGTCTCTTTCAAAAGTAAAACGTGTAAACGGTATTGACAACTATTTCATCGGTCTTTTCCATAATGACCGGCGCAACCTGCTTGATGGCATACGGTTTCCCCTGCCATTTGCGGCCAAAAGGGAAGTTATACCGGCACAATTAGCGCCCGTGTTTGGCCGGTTCGCGCGCTCCCTTGCGGATGGCTTCAGCCGCTTCGGCGGTGGTTGCGCCGCGTTCCCGCGCCTGTTGTTCGGCATGTTTGGAAAATCGAATGGGCTTCATCTCATTCCAAGGTCACGCCTCATCTTTGCAAATTCCGCCGCCGCCGCAAGGATTCCTTCAGGGTTTGAATTTATCCGGAATGAGGAATCCAGGAAGGCAGGAGAAAAGCCGGTTCATGGTTTCATGGATTCCATATTTTTGAGACTCCTCATGTCGTCTCCTACTATAATCACGAACGGTTTTGCGGGTGTCTCTGGTTCCGGCAGGAAAAGCCACTGCGCTTCCGCGCCGGCAGGGAGTTGAACAGAAGGCAACCAAGGTAACGAAGAAATTCCCGGCCTTGGTTTGCTTCGTTTCCTTATGTAAAATTTTTTGCCTTTTCGGCTTAAGCCGGAGATTTCCCCCGTACCCGGACGGGCGGGACGCACTGTCCTACACTGTTTGCGGCAACTCGAAGCCGCCGGGTTCTCCTCGCCAAAGCGCTGTCGCCGCCGCGCATTGACAACCGCCAAACCGGGGAGTCAATGCACCGGCAAAAAGAAAATCTCCCACGATTGACTTTTGGAAACTGAGGTGGCGGGCAGCGTCAATTCAAACACATCCGCATCCGGCGCGCCGGTTTTGTCGCCAAAGGGCATCGCCGTCACGTCGCGATTGAGCCGATGAATTGGCGTGTTGATTTTTTTGCCACTGACTTTGATTTGCTCGGGCGCCAGATCCTTCGGCCAATCCGCCGGCGGATGTATGCGCAAAATCCAGGCCCGCGTTTTTAATGCGCCAGGATAAGTTCCAGCGGCGGCGCCGATGTTCACGTGAATCGTCCGGTTCGCATCATCAGCCGATGCAGTAATGAGCGTGTTCCGGAACTTCCCGCGCTGGTAGGCCGTCGTCAGCGTGTCGTCCTCATACAACGTCGCCGTGTTCGTTTCCCCGGCGCGTGGATACAGGTCCAGCGTGACGGGGTTCCACGGCTTTTCGCCGGTGTATTGCATCTCCGGCGCCAGCGGCAAAACCGCGCCCGATTTGATGTAAATGGGAATCTGATCCAGCGGAACATCGTTCGTCACCATGCCCGGGCCGGAAATCATTCTGCCCGTCCAGGCATCCATCCAGTTTCCCGGCGGCAGCCAGGCAATGCTCAGGGTGGATCCGGCATGGATCGACCGCCATTGCAGTTTCATGACCGCGCTATATTCCAATTGCAGGTATTCGATGCGCAACTGGTGCGGCTGCCCGGCCGTCAACGCGGCGGACGCCAGCGAGGTCGTCGCATCGTGCGGTCCCCAGGCGTCAATCACCAGCCGGCCGTCAATCCACGCCCGTGCGCCGTCGTCCGCCACCGTCGCCAGCACGACGTCACCGATTGACGCCGGCACGGCGATGGTTCCCGTCCAGCGCGCCGTATAATTGTTGGTCGGCAGACCCGGTGCGGGACCGGTTTTGCTCCAATCGAAATCCACCACCGCATCCGTCCGCGTCAAAGCCGGTGTGCCGGAAAGCTCTGTGCCGGGGAAAAATTCCGCCTGCAAACCCGGCTGGCCGTCCGGGGTTTTCAACCAGTCCCCCGGCACGATTTGCAATGAGCCTTGCAGCACCGGCGCGACCAGGATGTTTTTGCCCAACAGGTATTCGTCATCGCGGCCGGCTTCGGCAAAATCCGGATAATCCAGGTCGAGCCGGCGGAGAAGCGGTTCGCCGGTTTCATAATTTTCACGGGCGGCGGCGTAAAACACCGGCAGCAGCCGGTAACGCAGGTCCACAAACCGCCGCGCGACGTTTTCCGCCTCCGGCCCAAATGTCCACGGCATCCGCTTCAGATTGTGCGTGCAATGCGGACGATAAACCGGCGAGAGCGCGCCGTATTCAATCCAGCGGATGTATTCCTCCGGCGTCGGATTGGCGACGTGGCCGCCCAAATCATCGCTCTCATAAGGGAACAGCGACTGCACCCCGGAATAAACCGCGTTCTCCACCGCGCGCCGCAGGAAGTCGAAGCCCGGCCCGATGTCGCCCGTCCACTGGAACGGAAACCGGTGCGCGGACACATCCATCGGACGTTTGCGGAGGCCGTTGTCAATGCCGTCCACGTTTGCCATGATGAGCGGACGCTGCTCCGGCCGGATGCGCGCGGTCGTGTCGTGATAGAGCCGCATGCCCCAGACTTCCTTGCGCAGGTTCGGCGCGGCAGGCACCAGCGCGACCCACCAGTTGCGGTCATACCACCAGATGTCGAGCCCGTCGTTCAGCAGACCGGCTAAGCCGTTGAAACGGTAATTCAATTCCTTCGCGTCCAGCCCGGTCACGTTGGTTTTCAACGGTTCGGGATGGTCGTTGAACAAAACGCGGACATTTTTGGCGTGGGCTTCCTGAAAAAAGCGCGGCAGGTTCGGAAAGAGATTGGTGTTGGGTTGATAACCGGTGGACGCGCCCGCCCGCCAGCCGGTGTCCACCACGAGCACGTCCAGCGGAATGTGATGCGCACGGTACTCATCAATCTGTTGCAACGCCGTTGCTTCACTGTAATCATACCAGCGGCTGTCGAACGCGCCGAAGGCGAACAGCGGCATCATTTCCGTCGGGCCGGTCAGCTTGAGAAAATCTTTTCGCAACTGCCGGTAATCGCCGCGCGGAACAAAAACGTAAACATCCGGCGTCCCGCCCGATGCGGAATTGCCCAGGTCCCAGCCGCCGTTTGGGGTCTGGGATCTGGCGTCTGGCGTCTGGAGTGGCGGCGTAAGTCCCCATCGTGGCGGCACCAGCCGCGGCGAGTCGGCGAACGACCAGACCATCGGTTTGTCCGTTGGCGCCGGCAGCCACTGGCTGTTCGTCAGTTTGCCGTCGTAAGCATACAGTATCCGGCCATTGGTGGATTCGACGCGAACACCATCCAAAGACCTGGCATTCTGCGGAACACGAACGACATAACTGGCCGCATGGATCACAAGGTCGTTCCCATCGGTGTTGGTGGTAAAAGCGGCGCCCGGCCAGTCGCGATTCATCACGTGAAACGTCTGGCGGTTCTCGAAACCCTGCGCTCCCTGCCATTCGAGCCGGACCAATGAATCGGACAGCAACTGCACGCGAACATTGCCGGTGATGAAATCGGGTGGCTCGGCCCCGGCCCGACCGACCGCAAACCAGGTGACAAGGCACAAAGCGGCAGAGCAGCAACGGCGAAACGCCGGAGAAAACTTTAAAATCATCAGCCACTAGTGCCAAATCCGGCCGGCGCAAGCAACCGCATGAATGTGCGTGGAAATTATTCTCCGGCGCTTGTGCCCGCGCCCGAGCGGCGGCATAATTTTCCCATGACCCGCCCCACCACAATGGTCGTGCTGCTGTCCCTGGCGATACTGGTTGGTTTGCCGGCGCGGGCGAAAATTCTGTGGAGCGATCCGGGCTCGCGGGTCATTCATGCAACGCCGGATGGATCGGACATTCTGGGGGGCAAGGTCAAACGGGACGACAAGGCCAGCGACGTGCTCTATTTCAAATTCAAGGTTGACCCGCTTTCCGACGTCAAAAACGAGCCCTATTACGCCCTGTTTCAACTGGTGGAAAGCAACCAGTTCCAGCTGGGGGTCGGCAATGCCTTGGAAGCCTGGGGATATTCGGCGGCCTACACGTCGGAAACCGGACCATCCAACAAGGTCGCCATAGACGCCGGAGAATTTAATTTAAGGTCCGCCCATCCGGAAGCCGCAGCCATGGGGGTTCGCATGCCTTACGAATTGCCGGACCACAACCATCCCCGAACGATTGTCTTCCGGGTGCAATACGTGCCCGACGGGGATGATCTGGTAACCGTCTGGCTTGAGCCCAACCTCAGCCACGGGGCCACGGCGGAAAACCAGCCGGAGAACATCACCACGAAGTTCAAGGCCAACGCTTCCTTTGACGAGATCCGCCTCCGGCACGAGGGCGGTGGCAACGGGTGGATTTTCAGCGACATGGCGGTGGCGACTTCATTCGATGACTTTGTGGTGGTGCGGTTCTGGCAGACCTGGTGGTTCTTTGGCTTGGTGGCGTTGTTTGTGCTTTCCGCCGTGGGCGGCACCGTGCGCGTGGTGGAGAAACGAAAATATCAGATTCAATTGAAACAAGCCGAGCAACAGCATGTACTGGCGCAGGAGCGCGCCCGTATTGCCCAGGACCTGCATGACGATCTCGGCTCGTCATTGACGCGGATTTCGCTGTTGAGCAGCCTGCTTCAGGCGGACAAGGACAAACCGGACCAGGTGACCTTTCACGCCGGCAAACTTTCCGAAGCCGCCAGCCAGACCGTGCGCGCGCTGGAGGAAATCGTCTGGGCGGTGCGGCCCGGCAGCGATTCGTTGCAGAGCCTGGTCGAATACATTGCGCACTTTGCGAATGAGTTGTTCGAGGCCAATCCGACGCGTTGCCGGCTTGACCTGCCGCACGATCTGCCGACAAAACCGCTGCCGCCGGACGTGCGTCACAACATCTTTCTCATCGTCAAGGAGGCGCTGACCAATGCGCTCCGGCATGCCGGGGCGAAGGAGGTTCGCGTGCAGGCCAAGGTTTCCGCGAATGCGCTGGAAATTTTGGTTCAGGATGACGGCCGGGGATTCGAGCCGTCCATGCCGCCGATGGAAGGCAGGCGGCATGGCTTGGGCAACATGCACCGCCGCGCCGAGGCCATCGGCGGAACCTTGGAATTGCAAAGCACACCGGGAAAGGGCACCACCGTCAGGCTGGTAGTCAATCTGGCCGATGGAACCGATCCCTGAAACACTTGAGTCCAAACGCCATTTGCCGCACATTCATGCGGTTGCAACACGGTCACACTATGGCAACAGTAGTGTGTGATCGCCACCATCGCCCAGAACATGCAAATCAAAGTCGCCATCGTGGATGACGATGAGGGGATCCGCACGAGCCTGGCGGCACTGATCCGGCGCGCACCCGCCCTGAAGCTGGCCGGCGATTATCCGGACGCGGAGACGGCCTTGAAGGAAATCCCGCGGCATCCGCCCGACGTGGTGCTCATGGACATCAATCTGCCCGGCATCAAGGGCGTGGAATGCGTGCGCCAGTTGAAAAGCGCCATGCCCGGCGTCCAGTTCCTGATGCTGACCGTCTATGAGGACAGCGATTCGCTGTTTAATTCCCTCAAGGCCGGCGCCAGCGGCTACCTGCTCAAGCGCACCGCGTCCGCGCGGCTGCTGGAGGCCATCCGCGATGTTCATGGCGGCGGTTCGCCCATGACCCCGCAACTGGCCCGGCGCGTGGTCCAGTTCTTTTCCAAACCGGCGGAGGGGGAATTGTCAGTCTCGCGGCTGACGCCAGGCGAAAGAGAGTTCCTCAACCAGTTGGCGAATGGTTATGCCTACAAGGAAATTGCCGATCGCATGAAGATCAGCATTGACACCGTGCGCAGCTATGTGCGGACCGTCTATGAAAAACTCCACGTCCACTCCCGCACGGAGGCGGTGGTGAAATACCTGCGCGGGTGACCGCACAAACATGTGGTAGACGGTGCTTCAGTCGGGTCGTAAGGTCAGTGGTAACAACGAACCAGACTACTTGATATATGAAAAATCCATTCAAACCAAATCTATTTAAAATATTCGCAGCGGCCGGATTGGTTGCCGCCTCGGTGTCCAACTCACAGGCACAGCCATACTATGTGGTTGGCAACTATAACGGCTGGACCAACCCGAGCACGAACGCGATGACCGACAACGGACTGGTCAACGGCAATGAACAATACTCTTATCAGATTACCGGCCAGACGCCGGATTCCTACCCCGGTGGCGGCGGGGGTAATAACGGGTTGAAAGTGACTGACGGCACATGGAACAATACCTGGCCGGGCAATAACATGGAACTGATGTATGACGGCCTCGGCAATGCCACCGTTTACTTCTACCCCGGAACCATCACCCCGGCCGACGGTTGGGCGCCCTTGGCAAACCGGGTCGGCTACGCTGACACCGGCGCAGCATGGGAACTCGCGGGAGACTTCACCAACCCGCAGTGGGGAAACACCGTCGCCAACGGCAACAACGGCACGGGGAGCGACCCACTTGCCCAGATGACCTTAAAGGCGGGTTCGGCTGGTGTTTATACAAATATATATATCGTGGCCACTCCCGGGACGTATAATTTCAAATTTCGTACTCCCGGAACATGGAACTCTGCAGCGATTGGCAGTGATTTTGGCATGAACGGCGGAAACGCCGTTTTCACCACCACCACCCCAAATCAGGCGGTGTTGTTCCAGCTCGATCTGCCCAACGGCCGCTGGCAGGCCGGCGGTCCGCCCGCTTTTTGCAATGTCCAGTTTTCGGTGGACATGTCGTTGGTGGCGGCCAATGATCCGGGATTCAATCCGGCTTCGGTGACCGTGAACGGGGATGCCCTCCCTAATGGCTGGAACGGCACGCCCTGCACCAACAATCCCAACGCAGCCAACACCAATGTTTACACCAGTACAAACCTTTCGATTGCGGTCGGCACTTCCGTGAATTATCAATTCCGCTATCTCAGTTATGGGAATACCATGTACGACGCCTTGGGCGGGGTCGGCGGGGTCAACCGCACCGTCGTGGTGCCCAACTTGGCCAGCACGAACATCCCCCCGGTTTATTGGGATGATGCCTCGCCGAATGACGTGCTCAATGAAGACACCGTCGTCACTTTCAGTGTCAGCATGACGAATGCGGTGTGGTATGGCACGAGCACGGCCTTTGATCCGAACGGCGACTACGTTTTCGTCAATGGCGATTTTCTCGGCTGGCTGGCTTGGAATCCCGACGCCCTGCTATCTTACATACTGGCCAACAATCCATCCGGCAGCGGAATCTATACCTATGCGCAAACCTTCCCGAAAGGACACGCCCGCTCGCTGACCTACAAATACTCCATAGATGGTACTGATAACGAAGCCGCTGCATATCAAAACCATTTCCGCTTTATCCGCAGCACCGATGGAATTTACAACCTGCCTCTGGACACTTTCGGCACGCAATATGTGGAGCCGAAAGTTGGCGGTCTTGCCATCGGCAGCCCCTCGGGCGGATCGGTTCCGATTACCTGGCTGAGTTATCCCAATGTCAACCTGCAAAGCAGTTCCGACCTGTTTAATTGGCAGAATGTCCCGAATACCACGGGTGCCAGTTCCATAAGCTTGCCGGTCGGCAGCAACAGCCAGTTCTTCCGCTTGATTCAACCCGCACCATGAACTTGCTGGCATAATTGAAAACCCCGCCGGGCCGGCCACGGCCGGCCCGGCGGGAAACGGTTCAGGAAGTGAACCAGCAGGATGCCTATGAATATGAAATCTCGTCGGTCTGCGTTCACCTTGATCGAACTGCTCGTCGTCATTGCCATCATTGCCATTCTGGCGGCCATGCTCCTGCCCGCCTTGAGCGGGGCAAGAATCCGGGCTTGGGGCATTCAGTGCATGAACAACTACAAGCAACTGGGGCTGGCGTGGTTGATGTACGCCGACGACAACCAAGATAGACTGGTGACCAATTCCGATAAAAATGTCGGTGGCAACAAAGTGAACTGGATTTGCCCGTTTGGGGTTTCCATGGATTGGAAGGCGACCGCAGACAACACCAATACCATTTATCTTACGGTGGATAATCCCATTCTCGGCACCGCCCTCTTTGGAAATTATGTCGCCAAATCGCTGAAAATCTTCGTCTGTCCGGCGGACAACAAACTTTCCGTGAACCAAGGGGCGTGGGATCACCGCCTCCGCAGTTGCGCCATGGACGGAGCGATGGGCGACGGTTCAAAGTGGTTTTCTCCAACCAACGGCGGGGCCTGGCCGGCCTTCTACAATGTAAAAAAAATTACTGACATGCACAGCCCCGGACCATCGGATTGCTGGGTGATCATGGATGAACATCCCAACAGCGACGATGATGCCACTCTCTACGTCAACCCGGCGGATGCGAGTGGAACCGGAACGACCTTCACGGAACTTCCGGGAAGTATGCACGCCAAGGCCAGCGGAATAGTTTATGCCGATGGACATGCGGATTTGCATGTATGGAGAGGCGCACAGACCACTCAAGCGTTTGATCCCAAACTCGCCAGCTATTTGCAGGGAGTCGGCGGGCTTGATCAAGCCAGTGTGAATGATCTGACTTGGCTGGCCCAGCACACGCCGGCAAGGTGATTGCATGGGCTGTTCCTCTACGGGTCGTATCTTCATGCGGTTGCAACCGCAAGGCGCAAAAGAGCATTAAATACTTATGAATTTCCATCGCTTGACCAAGGGTTTGCTTCCGCTGGCCGCCGCGCTCGTTTTATTTTCGCCCGGTGCGAAAGCCGACGCTGATGTTTCAGGCGCCACCGCCCGCACCGCGCCCGACTGGCTCCGGTCCGGTGTCATCTATGAAATTTTCCCGCGCGACTTTTCCCCGACGGGCAACCTCGCCGGCGTCACCGCCCGGCTGGATGAGTTGAAAAAACTCGGCGTCACGATCCTCTGGATCATGCCGATTCAGCCCATCGGCGAAAAATGCCGCAAAGGCGACTTTGGGAGCCCCTACTCCATCAGCGATTACTACGCCGTGGATCCCAGCTACGGCACGCTGGCCGATTTTAAAAACCTGGTGGCCGAAGCCCATGCCCGTGGCTTCAAGGTCATCATGGACCTGGTGGCCGACCACACCGCCTGGGACAGTGTGATGATGAAACATCCCGAATTCTACAAACAAGATGCCCAGGGCAGGCTTCTGCCGCCGATTCCCGAATGGACCGATGTGGCTGGACTGAACTACGCCAACACGCAGCTTCGGGAATACATGATCACCATGATGAAATACTGGATCCAGGAATGTGACATTGATGGCTACCGTTGTGACGTGGCTTCCATGATCCCGACCGATTTCTGGGTGGCGGCGCGCGCCGAATTGAAAAAGGCCAAGCCGGACATCATGCTGCTGGCCGAGGCGAGCAAGTCGGAACTGCTCGTGCAGGCGTTCGACATTGATTACGACTGGCCGCTGCTGGCCACGCTGAACAAGGTTTTGATCAACAGCGCGCCAGCCTCGGATTTGCAGGCGTCCTGGGAAGAGAGCCGGCGGCGGTTCCCGCGCGGAGCGTTGCACATGCGCGTCTCGGATGATCACGATGAGGCCCGGGCAGTGGCGCGCTACGGCATCCGCGGAGCGCTGGCGGCTTCCGTGCTGATGTTCACGCTCGACGGCGTCCCTTTGCTTTACAACGGCATGGAGGTCGGCGACGCGACCGAATCCGGCGACCCGGCGCTGTTCGACAAGCTGACGATTTTCTGGCATCCGAAGGAGCGTCCGCCGTTGCGGAACATTTACCGGGACTTGATCCGGCTGCG
This sequence comes from uncultured Verrucomicrobiae bacterium, assembly GCA_963804345.1. GTDB lineage: Bacteria > Verrucomicrobiota > Verrucomicrobiia > Limisphaerales > UBA11358 > UBA11358. The sequence continues at coordinate 849,352 of CAWDPX010000004.1, forward strand.
GAAACAATACGCCTGTTTTCGGAACGGGGATGTGACCTGGCTGCGCAATTCCGATGAAGCTGACGTGGTCACCTTCATGCGCGCGGACGACCGGGACCAGTTCGTGGTCATCATCAACTTCTCCAACCGGCCGATTGACGCGAAAATCCGGGATCGAATGCCCAAAGGCTTCGAGCCTGCGCGCATTGACGGGATCCCGGTCCCGGCGGCGGACGGCCTGTCCCGCCTCCATTTGAACGGGTTCGAGTGGCGGATTTACCACCGGGTGGTGCCGAAATAAACCTGCCTTCAATGCGAACCGGCCAGGCCGCGCGCACTGGATTCCCCGCTGGTTTGCTTGAAGGTCACCACCAACAGCGTCAGCAGCGCGGCCAGCCCCATGCTCACGCCGCCCAGGACGAGCGCATTCATGGGTTCGCTGTGCAGATAATTTTTCAGGACCCATCCCAGCAGGCTGGAGGCGGCAATCTGCGGCAGGACGATGAACAGATTGAACATTCCCATCATGACCCCGACCTTTTCCTTCGGCAGCGACGGTGCCAGCATGGCATAGGGCATGGACAGAATGCTTGCCCACGCGATGCCAATGGCCGCCATGGAAGTCAACAGATGGTATTTGTCCGAAGTCAGCGGAACCGTTGCCAACCCCAGCGCACCCACGGCCAGACAGAGGACGTGCATGAGCTTGGGGCCGGTGTATTTCGTGCCCCACAGCAGCACGAATGAAAAAACGAAGCACACGGCATTATACGCGGCAAAACAGAAGCCCGACCAGGAGCCGGAGGCTTCCATTTCCACCGACCCGGGCACGGCATGGAAAATATTCCTGGCCACCGCCGGGGGAAAATAGACCCACAGGGAGAACATCCCGATCCAGGTGAAGAACTGGACCAGTCCCAGTTCCCACATCCGCCGGGGCAGATGAAAAATCAGCGCGAAGATTTCGCCCAGGCCAAGCGTCCAGTCAAACTTCCGCGCCCGGATGGCGGCCAGTTCGGAGTCGGATGGCGGATATTCCCTGGTGCTGAAAACCGTCCAGAGCACCGCGCCCATGAACGCCACCGCGCCGATGTAAAACGAGAGCCGGACGGAACTGGGCACATGTCCCTGCCCCGCGCCCTCGGAGGTGACGCCAAACCAGTTGGTCATCATCCAGGGCAAGGCCGAAGCGATGGTTCCGCCCAGACCAATGAACAGGGACTGAATGGCAAAACCCTGGGCGTTTTGTTCCTCGGGAAGATTGTCCGCCACCAATGCCCGGAACGGCTGCATGCTGGCATTGATGGTCCCGTCCAGCACCCAGAGCAGTCCTGCCGCCATCCAGACCGACGGGCAATTGGGCATCAGGACCAGGGCGAGCGACGCGAGAATCGCGCCGCCCAGAATAAACGGACGCCGCCGGCCCAGCCGCGTCCAGACGCGGTCGCTGGATTGCCCGATCAAGGGCTGGATGAGTACGCCGGTGACGGGCGCGGCCAGCCACAGGATGGCCAGGGCATCGGCGTTCGCCCCGAGGTAGCTGTAAATGGCGCTCATATTGGCCATCTGCAGGCCCCAGCCGAACTGGATGCCGAGGAAGCCGAAGCTCATGTTCCAGATTTGCCAGAAATTCAGGCGCGGTTTTTGCATATCGGGATTGTGTTGTGAAATTCCAGCCTGCGATAACACCGCGAACGAAGCGATTCAAGATTTTATTCCCGCATGTTTGTGCCGTCCGCCGTTCCAGCGGCGCATTCCAACCTGATTTATGCTCGGTTACAATTCGCGCGGAATCGTCTAAATTTGCCAGCGAGCAAAACTTTATGGCGCGCTGCCGCGAGCAGCTCGGCGCCGCGCTGGCGGAAAACCAGCACGTTCGGTCGGATGAATATTATTGTTTGGCGGCGTCAAGGCTGCCCAATCCTCAACCATGCCGTTTTCAAATGCGCCGGTTCGGCGCGGCTGATGGGAAAATCCGGCGGTTGCGGGACATGATGCCGCTGCAAAATTTTCCGGCGCGCTGAGTGAATCGCCGCTTCCACGTCCGCGAGAAACTTCTCCGGCGGCCAGTCCGCCGCGTTCGTCGAGGCGAACATAACCCCGCCCGGCTTGACCAGCGGCAGCGCGGCCGTCACCAGTTTTCCGTAATCTTTTTCCGCGCGGAATACACCATGCTCCTTCGATTGCGAAAACGTCGGCGGGTCGAGCGCCACCGCGTCGAACACGCGCCCCTTCTTTACCAGCCGCCGCAGCCAGTCGAACGCGTCGCCGTAAATGAAATCGTGCGCCGCCGGGTCGAGCCCGTTCAACGTGAAATTGCGCCGTCCCCATTCGAGGTATTTTTTCGAGAGGTCGAGGCTTGTCGTTCGCGCCCCGGCCTTGGCCGCGCACACGGAGAAGCCGCAGGTGTAGGAGAAAACATTGAGGAGTTCGGAGTTCGGAGTTCGGAGTTCGGGAAACGGAAATTCGGCGGCGATGTGGCCGGTCAAAAAGCGGCGGCGGTTGTCGCGCTGGTCCAGAAACAATCCGGTGGAATAACCTTCGTTGAAACTCAACTCGAAGCGGACGCCATTCTCGCAAATCTCAAACCGCTCCGGCGCGGTTTCGCCCCAAACCAACTGCGGCGACGCCTCGGCTGTGGTCGTGCGCCGCACTTGGTGCGAGAGGATTTTGTGATACGCCCCGGTCGCGGAAAATATTTTTGCAAGCCGCGCCAGTTCCTCCCGCTGTTCGGCACGCAGTGGTTGTTCGGATTGCGAAAGCAGAAATTTCCCCAGCCGCTCGACATACCAGCCCGGCCAGCCGTCGCTCGCGCCGTGAATCACGCGGAAAGCGTTCGTTTCCAGCGGGTTAATCAGTGCGGCGCGCAGTGCAAGGCGCGGATCGGAAAGGTGGGGCGAGACTCCCGGCGAGCCGCTGGAACCATCATCTTTCCGGCTCGCGAGGATCAGCCTTCGCCCAGCTTCGGCGCGACAGGCGCTCGTTTCACCAAACTGTGGAATAACATCGAAATTCGCGGGCGCGCGAAACGTCACCGGTTCGCCCGTTGCCGGATGGGCAAAGGAAATTTCCGCCGCGTGCAAAAACACCCGCGCCGCCGGGGTGCCGCCGTAAAGCGTGTCGCCGAGAATCGGAAATCCGCTCTCCGCCGCGTGGACGCGAATCTGGTGTGTTTTTCCTGTCAGCGGCGTGGCTTCAATCACGTTGTAGCGGCGGTCTGCGACCGTCGCTGATTCTTTTTGCAAACAAGGTTGGCGACGGTCACAGACCGCCGCTACAGCAAACCGCGTTTCCGCGATTTCAGCGCCCGCGTGCGGCGGACGGCTCGCGTATTTTTCACCCACCCGCACCAGCGCGGTTTTGACGGCGAACTCGCGTTGCGGCACCGGCCGGTCGGTGAGCAGAAGATATTTTTTGCGGACGCGGCGTTCCGTGAACTGCTCCGTGAGCGAGCGGTTGGTGTCCGGCGTTTTGCCAAAGACCATCACGCCGCTGGTTTCCTTGTCGAGCCGGTGCAGGATGGCGAGCGTGGCCCAGCGCGGCTCGCGATGCCGCAACCAGTCATAAATGCCCTCGCCCGCGTGCGGGCCGGGCGCGTGCGTGTTCCAGCCGGCGGGCTTGTGAACCACCAGCAGATGCTCATCCTCAAAAATCACGCACGGCGCCATGGCAGATGAAACCATTTTTCAACCCCCAAATGAAAGCGTGGAATAACAGGCTGCTGCTGGCTTTAGGGCTTCGATTTGAGACGATGACGCCAATAACCCGGTTCGCGGTAACAATGCATGACCGCGATGATGAGAAGGTAATCCGGCTCAATCGTGTAAAGCACCGCGTACGGAAACACGCGAGTGAGGCACCGCCGCACGTCTTCCTCGAAAATGCGCCAGCGGTCGGGAGTTTTCTGAATCTGAGACAGGGCGAACTCGATACGGGAGATGAATCGCAGTTCCAAACCGTCCTGACAATCTGCGTAGTAACGCGCCGCGTCCTCAAATTCGGCGAGCGCTTCGGGATGGAATTCAACTCTCACCGCGCGACGGCCTTGCGCACACGCTTCAGCGCCTCATCACCGGGAATGGTTTTAACGCGCCCGTTGCGGACTTCGTCGCGGCGGCGAAGAGCTTCCGCCGCCCAGAGTCTGTGAATCTTTTCGTCCTCCACGGAATCCAGGCTCTCCACGAGCCGGTCGGCGAGCAGCACGCGCGCCTCGCTGGGCAGCGCCAACGCTTCCTCGGCAATTTGCTCAACGCTCAAACTCATGGCTTGAAAATACGCCGCAAACCTGGAAAACACAACCCGGCAAATTTCATCTTCCAGCAACCTGGCTGTAAAAACGCGACAATCTTCGCTTGTCAGTTGTGGAATTCGGATTCAGCATCACCTTATGTACCATGGGTTCATTGGCCGAATTACGCTCTTGTTTTTGCCGCTGATGCTGTCCGGTTGCTGCACTTACCTGACAGTGGACACTGCCACGCACACTTTCCGGCATGACACCATTCGGCGGATCGAGAAAGCTGGAATTAATCCGGATGACCAGCTCGTGGTTCTGGTTGAAGGCACGACTGCGGAATCATCAAGTGTTGGACCGTTCACCATAACTGTCTCACTGCCCACAAGTGAAGATGGGGTCTGGGTGACTCGACAGGGGATGGCAAAAGGATGGGAGTCGGGATTTCTCAGCCGTACCAATACACTGCTGGTTACTGTTGCACCGCCTGTAGTCCTTCCTGCCTACTATTCGGCGAGGGGCAATCAGGAGCGCTTTTTAGAAATTACCGGGGCCGAACGGACTCTCTATTTGGTCCGGCATTTGACGCCGGACAGGCAAACACCTCTGTTTTATGTCGAACAAGGGAGGCATCCGCGAAAAATTGATATTTATCCCGATGGGAGAGAAGTTAAAACGCCTCGCCGATACCCATTCCTGCTGCTCGTACCGCTCACGATCGCCGTGGATGCCGTGACATTTCCGTTTCAAATTTATTTCCTATCCACGCTCGGAGACAAATCTCCTCCTGTCCCGTTGAAAAACTCAAGTTCTTCCTTGAAGTGACCGCATAGGAAAAAACTCGCGGACAGGCTGTCCGCGCTCCTATTTTCTCCGCGTGCATCTGGCCCATTTGCGACTCCGGGACTTCCGCAATTACACGCGGTTGGACGCCGACTTTGCGCCGGGGTTCCATCTCCTGCTCGGCGACAACGCGCAGGGCAAGACGAACATCCTCGAAGCGGTTTATCTCATGGCCACGCTGCGCTCGTTCCGCGGCGTCGGCGGCGCGCAGATGATCCGGCACGGGCAGAAGGGCTATTTCGTCGGCGGTTCTGTGGTTGGCGGAACAATTCCGTCCATCTCCCTCGCCTCCCCCAAGGGAGGAGAGGGCAGGGGCGAGGAGGCCAAGATTTCTCAAATCACAAACCCCTCGCCCCAACATGCTGAAGTGCCTTGCGCTCATGAACCCGGTAGGGACGCGCTGCCGCGCGTCCAGGCCGACCGGCAGGTCGGCCCTACCATGGGCAGGGAGGCGACAATTCTGGCCAGCCACGGCGAACGCGAAGTCAAAATTTATTGGTCGGCGCGCGAACGCAAACTGGCGCTGGACGGCCAGCCGGTCAAACGCCTGGGCGATTATCTCGGTGTGCTGCGCGCCGTGGTGTTTTGCACCGAGGATTTGCAACTGGTCAAGGGCGCCGCGCGCGCCCGCCGGCGGTTCCTCGATTTGCTGCTCGCCCAAACCCAGCCGGCCTACCTGCCGCTGCTCCAGCGTTACCTGCGCGCCGTCCGCGCCCGCAACGCGCTCCTCAAGCACTCCCGCCCGGGCGGCACCGACGAGGCCACGCTGGACAGCTTTTCGCGCGAGCTGGTCGAGCTGGGCGGCCAGCTCATCCGCATGCGGACCGAACTGGCGCCGAAATTCTCGCCGCTCGCGCGACTGGCGTATCGCCGCATTTCCAACGACGCGGAGGAATTGCGCATCGAATACCAGCCGAGCGTCAAAAAGGATTTCGCCGTGGAACTCGCGCAATCGCGCAACCGGGAACGGACGTATCGCTCCACGCTCGTCGGGCCGCATCGCGATGATTTGCAATTGTTGCTGAACGAAAAGTCCGCCGCGCAATTTGGCAGCGAAGGCCAGAAACGCACACTGGCCATCGCGCTGAAAATGGCGCAGGCGGAATATCTCGCGGGCATTCACGGCTCCGCGCCGGTGCTGCTGATTGACGACGTGATGGGCGAGCTGGACTTGAAGCGCCGCATCGGTTTCCTGCCGCTGCTGGAGCAGGCGCGCAAAACCAGCGGCCAGGTCTTCATGACCGCCACCGGGGAAAACTGGCCGGCGGAACTGGGGAAGGACTTGCAGCGGTGGGAGGTCCGCGCCGGAGCATTGCTTAAAAAGTAACATCCAACATTCAACATTCAACGCCCAACATCCAACGAATACTCTGCCCCACGCCGCCATTGGATGTTGGGCGTTGAATGTTGGATGTTTCCTTCTTTCCTGTTTTCCTCATTCCCCGCTATCCTTGCCCCATGCGAATTTTATCAGGCATCCAACCCAGCGGCGCGCTGCATCTCGGAAATTATTTCGGAATGATGAAACCCGCCATCGAGTTGCAGGAAAAGGGCGAGGCGTTTTACTTCATCGCCAACTATCATTCGATGACCTCACTGTTTGACCCGGCGGAGCGGCGCAAGAACACGGCCGATGTGGCGCTGGACTTTCTCGCGTGCGGAATTGACCCGAAGAAAACCGTCTTCTTCCGCCAGTCCGACGTGCCGGAAGTGACCGAATTGACATGGCTGCTTTCGACGATGACGCCGATGGGCCTGCTCGAACGCGCGCACAGCTACAAGGACAAGGTCGCCAAAGGCATCGCGGCGAGCCACGGCCTGTTCGCGTATCCGGTGCTGATGGCGGCGGACATTTTGATTTACGATTCGAACGTGGTTCCGGTGGGCCGCGACCAGAAACAGCACGTCGAGATGACGCGGGACATCGCCATCAAGTTCAACGAGCAATACGGCCAGACGTTCGTGATCCCGGAGCCACAAATCCGCGACGAGGTCGCCGTGGTGCCCGGCACGGACGGCCAGAAGATGAGCAAGAGCTACGGCAACACGATTGAAATCTTTGGCGAGGAAAAGCCGACGCGCAAAAAAATCATGGGCATCGTCATGGACAGCCGCACCCCGGCTGAACCGAAACCGGATGCGGACAAAAATCTCGCCATCCAACTGCTCAAACTCGTCGCGCCACCGGACGTGGCCGGAGATTTTGAAAACCGCCTGCGCGCCGGCGGACTGGGCTACGGCGATTTGAAAAAGGCTTTGTTTGAGTGTTACTGGAATTATTTTGCCGAGGCGCGGAAGAAACGCGCGGAACTCGCCGCGAACCCGGATTACGTGAACAAGATTTTGTCCGATGGAGCGATAAAAGCCCGAATGCTGGCGCAAACCGTTCTGAAGCGCGCGCGAAAGGCCGCCGGATTGGAATAGGACCGGCCTTGCGCCAATTTGAAACCAACGTTGAGCGTAACGCCTGGCGGCATGTTTGGGCAGCGTTCCAAGCCGACCTTTCAGAAATGCCTTTCAGAAATGCTTTTGACGCTGACGCGCCGGAAGCTTAAAATCCCATCGCGGCGAAACCGGCGTGTGATTAAGACCAACCAAAGCTCCAAACCAGTGCCAGAATTGGAATTCAAGACCCGGAGCCCGGGATTTGCGAAACAAGTTTCAGAATGGAATGCGCGACATCCGGTTCTGGCGATTATGCTGGTTTCGTTATTGGCGGTGGTCATCAATTGCTATCCGATCATCTTTTGCAGCCGGAGCTATGTCTCTCCCGCTAGCGCGGGTCCGATGGTTTACACCTCGTGGCCACCGCTCCCCGGAATGGAGCACACCCCGCAAGCGCCGCGACACGGAAGTGATGCCTGGGCGATGATGGTTTGGGGGGTCCCGGCGGGGTTCATTGAATCCCGCAGTCTGCTGGCGCACGGAGAACTTCCTCTGTGGAATCGATACAACCACACCGGCGACACGCTCATTGGCCAGGCGGTTTCCATGTTTGGCGATCCATTGCATTTAATTGTCATCATCGGACGCGGATCAGCCGGAGCCTGGGACATCAAGTTCCTGGTGGCGAAATTCCTCTTTTGCGCCGGGTTTGGGCTGCTCATTCTCCGGTTGTTGGGAAACGGTCTTTTAGCGGTGATTTACGCCGCGCTCGCCGCGTATTGCGGCGCTTTTTTTTACATCAACAATCACCCCGTTTTTTTTGTTTTTTCCTATGCCCCGTGGATTCTGCTCTCTGCGCTGGCGTTGCTTGACTTGCAATCTGACCGGTATGCCCGCTGGGGCCTGGTTTGGCTGTTGGTCAATTGCGCCTGTTTTAACGCCGGGCACGTTGAAGTGGCGGTGATTTTGATCGGTGGATTGAATTTGGCCGCGGTTGGTTACGCATTGGCGCTCGGTCGCAAGGTGGCTGATTGGGTAAAGGTGCTGGGACGCATGGCGGCGGGCACACTCCTCTTTTTGGGGCTGACCGCGCCGGTGTGGATGTCGTTTTTTATGGCGCTGGAAGGTTCCTATTCCACACATTCAATCGTCCGGGTGATGCGTCTCGAATTCATGACTCTGCCTGGCGTATTTGACGACCTTTTCTATCTCCTTCTCCGGGACAAGGATTCCGACTCTGCACTCGCGCCGGGATCCAGCCTGTTGGTGCTGGCTGGCTGCATCCTTTCGGTATTGAGGTGGCGACCATTGAAGGGGGAACCCTTCTTTTGGGTCAACAGCAGCGCAATCGTGGTGTGGGGGGGTTGTGTTTTTGGATGGATTCCCACTTCGGTCCTGGCGGCCATCCCATTCTTAAACCGTGTTGGCCATACCTATACCGATTTTTCCTATCTGCTGGTCATTCACCTTACCATTCAGAGCGCATTTGGTTTCAAGTGCCTGATGAAGGAAGACAATTTCCAGCGTGCGGCGGTTGATTTTCTTTGGATGAGCCTGATCCTTGCAGGAATGTTTCTGGCGTATTGCTTCGGAATCACCCACCAACCCATGCCGTGGAATTATTTCCTGTGTGCCGGAGCGGGAGCCATCGGTGCGCCGCTGCTGTTCGTTTTCTTGAAAAGTCGTCAGCAGCAAACCCTCACCTTCGGGTGGGTGGGCATTATTATCCTGGGGTTTATTCCCAATTTCCGTTTCGGACTTTATCGCCAGGCAAATGATGCGCTGCTCATGCTGCCCGGTCCACGGATGACCTTGAACACCGCGATCAAGGCAATTGAAAAGATCAAGAAGGATAAGTCCGGGCCATTTCGGGTTGTCGGGTTGGAATGGAATTTCTACGGTGATTATTCGGCGGTATATGAGCTTGAAGATATCCGGTCGTGCGCGCCGTTGAGCAACGGCGAATTTATGAACCTCATCCGGAAATTTCCGGGTGTGGATTTCAAAGGCGAATGGATGATTGAAGTGGTGGATCCGGTGGCGGCGCAGCCATTGTTGAATCTGCTGAATGTCCGGTATCTGCTGGCTTCTCCGGGCAACGGCCCCCGGGTGGGATCTGATTTTCGCCTCACGGATCGGAGCGATTTCGAGGTATTGGAAAACCCGGAGGCGTGGCCCCGGGCCTTCTTCTCAGACAAAATGGTTTCCATCGCCTCCAACGAAGAATTCATCCAACAACTTTTGGAAAATGGAAAACAACCGTTCATTGCCCTGACCCGGGAAGAAATCGAAAAGCAGCCCGGTTTGCGACAGTTGGAAACCACGAAGCCGGCGACCATAACGCCGGCGACAAACTATCGGCTGCTTCCCAATTCAACCGAGTTTGATATTCATGCGCCATCACCGGGAATGGTGTGCCTCACGGAAGGACAGGCCAGGGATTTTACCGCCAAAGCCAACCACGAACCCAAGGTTGTTCTGACGGTCAACCGGGCATTCAAAGGGATATACCTCGACCAGGCGGGGGACTATCATGTGGAGTTTACCTTCCGGCCGCGTCACTGGCGGCTGGCTTGCACAATGTTTTGGATTGCCATGGGGAGTGTCATCGTGCTGGCATTCCTGATGGTTGTCAGTACCAGGGTTCAACGAACAAGCGGGACAACCGCCTGACCAAAAACAATGAGTCGCATGGACGGGCCATCAAACAAAAGATCACTGGTCGAAACCTGTCACGTTTGCCAGGGGGCGAGGGTTTACTACCTCTTTTCAACTTCCGGTTACCGGGTGGTGCGGTGCGACGATTGTGGGTTGGTATTTCTCAATCCCCAACCCAGCGATGACGAACTGGCCCGGATTTACAACGCAGACTATTTCCTGGGCAGCGACAGCGAAGACGGGCGCCAGGGTGTCAGCGAAATCAAACAAGCCACGGCGAGCCTTTACCTTTCGGAAATCCGAAGCTACCGGGGTCTTGGAAGCGGACGGCTGCTTGAAATCGGGTGTGGTGACGGCGATTTTCTGGTCCTGGCTGAAGCCGATGGGTGGCATGTCACGGGAATCGAGTACTCGCCCGTTGCCTGCGAAAAGGCGCGACGGCGCCTGAAAAACGGCGAAGTGCTTAACGGGGAATTGCAGTCAGCGCGGCTGGCGGCAGAACAGTTTGACCTCTGCGTGATTTCCGATGTTCTCGAACATGTCCGTTCGCCCCTCGACTTTCTCCGGGATATCCATCGTGTGCTCAAACCTGGCGGCACGTTGTTTATTGCGACTCCTTCGATTGATTCGTGGTCCGCCCGGTTCCTGCGGCAGAAATGGATGGAATTCAAGATTGAGCACCTGACCTATTTCGACCGTCAAACCCTCCAGACCGCACTCTTCAGATCGGGTTTCTGCGATGTCATTGTTCAACCGGGTTGGAAGATCCTCAATTTTGACTACGTGAAGAAGCATTTCGAACGCTACCCTGTCCCCGTGATATCGCCGGCTTTGAATTTCATGGCCCGCATTATGCCCCAAAGGATGCAACTCCGGCACCGTCGGATTGTCGCCAGCGGGATGATGGTTTTCTCGCGAAAAGCGGCGGTGCGGCCAAAACCGGTGCTTTCCGTTATCATTCCGGCCTATAACGAGGCGGAGACCTTCGGCGAGCTGATGGAAGCTCTCCTGGGCAAGAAGCTGCCGGGCCTCCAGATGGAAATCATCGTGGTGGAGAGCAACTCGACCGATGGCACCCGGGAAATCGCACAGAAATACCAAAATCATCCGGGGGTGAAACTGGTTCTTGAAGAACAACCGCGCGGGAAAGGTCATGCGGTGCGAACGGGCTTGAAAGCGGCTTCCGGAGATTATGTGCTGATTCAGGATGCCGATCTTGAATACGATCTGGAAGACTACGACGCCTTGTTGGAACCGCTCATCGCCGGCCGCAACGCATTCGTACTTGGCTCCCGGCACGGCGGGCGCAATGTTTGGAAAATGCGCCAGTTTACCGGACAACACGGCTTGAGTTTGTTTGTTAATCTTGGCCATTGGCTCTTTACCACGCTCATCAACCTGCTGTTCCTGCAGCGGCTTCGTGATCCATTTACCATGTTCAAGGTCTTTCGCCGGGACTGCCTTTACGGGCTGGAATTTGAGTGCAATCGCTTTGACTTCGATTACGAACTGCTCATCAAGCTCATCCGCAAGGGGTATCGTCCGATTGAATTGCCGGTGAACTATCGTTCGCGATCGTTCAAAGAAGGGAAAAAGGTGAGGATGTTTCGGGATCCGCCGACCTGGCTGATGGCGCTGGCCTGGCTGCGATTCGTGAAAATTAATCCAATGAACGTTGTCGAACGGACGCATAATCTCAATCCGTCCGGCAAAGAACCCCAGCCCGCGAAACCTTCGGCATCGACCCATGAGTGATCCTGCCAACCCGCATTCCACGTTTGACCAACGGTATTATCAAAACACCGGCAACTTGAATTTTGCCCGGCGGATTTCGACCTTTGCGCGCCGGCGGGTTCATGAACTTTTCATGCAAATAATGCGGCCCCGCCCCGGCGACCGCATTCTGGACATCGGGGCCAGCGATGACGTCGGAATCGGTTCAAACATGCTCGAACAGCTTTATCCACACCGGGAGAATCTGACTTGTATCAGCCTGACCGATGGCCAATCAATACTGGCTGCCTACCCCGGGATCCATCATGTTCAGATTGCGGCGGGCGAACCGCTTCCCTTTGACCGCAACGCGTTTGACATTGTTTACAGCAATGCAGTGCTTGAACACGTCGGTTCGCGGATGCAGCAAAAAAAATTTATCACCGAGATGTGCCGGGTCGCTCCGCGCCGTTTTCTCACGGTGCCCAATCCCCGCTTTCCCATCGAGCACCATACCTGCCTGCCCTTCATCCATTATCTTCCCCAAGCCTGGTTCCGCCGGCTGGTTCGCGGAACCCGTTACGATATCTGGTCGTACGAGGAAAATTTAAACTACATTTCCGCTGCTGACCTTCGCACGCTATGGCCTGCCGGCGGTTTGCCAACGGTTATATACGCAGGAATCGGGTTTGGTCCCTGGAAGTCAAATCTGGTGGCTTATCAAGCATGAACCACAGACCCAAAACAGAGCTTTCACTGGTTTCAGTCTGATTGCTTGCTTATAAATCTGGCCGATGCTTTTCTCGAACAAGACAAACCAACCTGCGGCAACCCGCTTGCGATTGCGGATCACTGCGGCGGCGGAAACAGCGGTGCGCTCCGGCCATCCGTGGGTTTTTTCCGACAGCGTCCTGGAGTCGAACCACGCCGGGCAGACCGGCGAACTGGCGGTGATTTACGACCGCAAGGACCGTTTTCTCGCCCTGGGATTGTTCGATCCCGATTCGCCGATTCGCGTGCGAATTTTGCACGCGGGCAAACCGCAAACGATTGATCACGCGTGGTGGCAGGCGCGGCTGGAGCAGGCCATTGCGCGCCGCCGTGATTTATTTGACGCGCAAACCACCGGCTACCGCCTCATCCACGGCGAAAGCGACGGCTGGCCCGGCCTGGTGCTGGATCGCTACGACACGACGCTGGTGCTGAAAATTTACACGGCGGCGTGGCTGCCGCGACTGGGCGAGACGCTCGCGCTGTTCAAGGAGAATGCGCCGTGCGAACGCATCGTTCTCCGTTTGAGCCGCAACATCCAGTCCGCCGCGGAAACCCAATTCCAACACAGCGACGGGCAGGTGCTCCACGGCTTGCCACCCACCGGGCCGGTGGTTTTTCTGGAAAGCGGTCTGCGCTTCGAGGCGGACGTTTGGCGCGGGCAGAAGACCGGATTTTTTCTCGACCAGCGTGAAAATCGCCGCGAGGTGGAAACGCTGGCCCAGGGCCGGCGCGTGCTGAATGCATTCAGTTTTTCCGGCGGTTTCTCGGTTTACGCCGCGCGCGGCGGAGCGGCGGCGGTGACGGACCTCGATATCAGCCCGCACGCGCTGGCCGCCGCCCAACGCAACTTTGCGTTGAACAAAGACTGTCCTGGTGTGGCCGCGTGTCATCACGAGACCGCACAGGGCGATGCATTTGAATGGCTGGCGGCGAGCACGGCTAAGTTTGATTTGGTGGTGCTGGATCCGCCGTCGCTGGCCAAGCGCGCCACGGAACGCGAGGGTGCCCTGCGCGCTTACGAACGGCTGGCAACGATGGGCATTGCGCGGCTTGCGCCCGACGGAAATTTGGTGGCGGGTTCATGTTCCGCGCACGTTCCGGCGGAGGAATTCTTTGAAGTCGTCCGGCGCGCGGCGGCGAAGTCGGGAAGAAAATTCACGGAATTGAAAACCGTGCGGCATCCGCCGGATCATCCGGCCAATTTCAAGGAGGCGGAGTATCTGAAGGTGATTTACCTGAAATTTGCAACGTGACGAAATCTCACGCAGAGGCTTACATGATTTTCAGCTTCGGCAGGTCCTGCGAATCCACCAGGCCGGCCGGTTCGCGCATCACATTCACCACGATCAAATCGCGGCTACCTGTTGGCGCCCTTTTGAAGATGCTGATCTAGACTTGTTTTTGACATTGGCACGGTGGAAACTGAAAATTTCATCACGGTAAAACTGGCGCATGCTAAAACCCAGCCAAACCAAGACATCCAAACCGGTGCCTGACTTGGTAAAACAAGTTTCAGAGTGGAACGCACAGCACCCGGTTCTGGCGATCATGCTCGTCTCGCTGTTGGCGGTCGTCGTCAACTGCTATCCGATCGTTTTCTGTGGCCGGAGCTATGTTTCCCCCACGTATGTGATGAGCGGCGCGCTCGTTTATGGCCGGTGGCCGCCGTTGCCGGGAATGAAAGCGGGGCCCGCACCGAATGTGCTTCAACATGGCAGTGATACTGTTGCAGCGATGTGGTGGGGAATTCCGATTGGTTTTATCGAGTCGCGCAGTCTGTTGGAACACGGAGAACTTCCGTTGTGGAACCGATACGGCCATGCGGGCGAACCGCTCTTGGGGCAGGCTGATTCCATGCTGGGCGATCCGCTGCAGTTGATTGTCATCCTTGGGCACGGTTCAGCCGGGGCTTGGGATATCAAGTATCTGGCGGCCAAATTTCTTTTTTGCACCGGCTTTGGACTGTTGATTTTACGGCTTTTGGGAAGCCGTTCGCTGTCATTGATCTACGCGGTGCTGGCGGCGTATTGCGGGGCTTGGTTTTACATCAAAAATCACCCGGGATTTTTTGTTTTCGCCTACGCCCCGTGGATTCTGCTGTCCGCGATCGAGTGGCTCGGCTCGCGATCGGGAAGGCATGTCCGCTGGGGATTGGTCTGGTTATTGGCAAACGTTGCCTGTTTCAACGCCGGCCATGTGGAAGTGGCGGTGGTGTTGATCGTCGGGTTCAATTTGGCCGCAATTGCCTACGCATTGACCGGCTGTCGCAATGTTGTCAGTCCGGCCAGGGTGCTGGGCCGCCTGGGGGTTGGCACACTCTGTTTTTTGGGCCTGACCGCTCCGATGTGGATGTCATTTTTGGTGTCGCTTGACGGTTCCTATACCTCGCATGTGGGTGTCAATGCAGCTCAACTGCCGCCAACGGCCCTGCCCGGCGCATTTGATGATATTTTTTATCTCCTCTTTCGGCCGAGCTATTTGGAAGAAGCATTCGCACCAGGAACCGGCCTGCTGGTATTGGTCGGTTGCAGCTTTTCTGCGTGGCGATGGCGCCAGTTGAAAGGTGAACCTTTCTTTTGGGTCAATCTCGGGGCCATTTTGTTGTGGGGGGGCTGTATTTTTGGATGGGTTCCATCTACCCTCCTCGCCACGATTCCATTATTGAATCGCGTGGGTCATATCTACACTGATTTTTCCTACCTGCTGGTCATTCACCTGACAATCCAGAGCGCCTATGGGTTCAAGTGTCTGGCGAAAGTGGAGAATCTACGGCAGATGGCGGGTGACGTTGCCTGCGTTGGCGGAGCTTTCGCAGCCATGATGCTGTTGTTTTCCTTCGGCTATGCGCACCGGCCAATTCCGTGGTATTATTTCCCGGCAAATCATTTTAGCCCGCCCGCCAGTTGCTATTTGCACTGGTCGATTCCGTGGTATTATTTCCTAAGCGCCGGAGCGGGAGCCATCGGCGCGCCGCTGCTTTTCGTTTTCTTGAAAAGTCGTCGGCAGCAAACCCTCGTCCTCGGGTGGGTGGGAATAATTATCCTGGGGTTTGTTCCCAATTTCCGTTTCGGGCTTTATCACCAGGCAAATGATCAGCTGCTCATGCTGCCCGGTCCACGAGTGACCTTAAACACCGCGAGTAAAGCAGTTGACAAGATCAAGACGGACCCGTCAGGGCCGTTTCGAGTCGTCGGTTTACAAAACAGCTTCATGGGCGATTATTCGGCGGTATATGAGCTTGAAGATATCCGTTCCTGCGCGCCGTTGAGCAACCAGGAATTTATGGATCTCATTCGGTCTTTTCCGGGTGTGGCACTCGGCAGTTATTGGGTAATAGAGGTGGCGGATCCAATCCGGGCGCAGCCTCTCTTGAACCTGCTCAACGTCAAATATCTGCTGGCTCAGCCAAAAAGCAGCATCAATGGCAAACCCGGTTTCCGCCTCACCGACCAAAGTGATTTTACCGTTTTGGAAAATTCGGAGGTGTGGCCCCGGGCCTTTTTTGCCAATCAAGTGGTGTCCATTGCCTCCAACGAAAAGTTCATCAACCACCTTTTGAAAAACGGCCAGCAGCCGTTTATTGCCCTGACCCGGGAAGAAATCGAAAAACAACCCGGCTTGCAACAGTTGGAAACCACAAATCAAGCAATCATATCGCCGGCAACAAACTATCGGCTGCTGCCCAATTCAACCGAGTTTGACATCCATGCGCCATCCGCAGGAATGGTCTGTCTCACGGAAGGACAGGCGAAAGATTTTACCGTCAAAGCCAACAACGAACCTAAAGCTGTTCTGACGGTCAACCGCGCGTTCAAGGGCGTCTATCTTGACCGGCCGGGTGATTATCACATTCAGTTCCTCTACCGTCCCCGACATTGGCGGCTGGCCTGCGCTTTGTTTTGGATTTCGGCCGGCGTGGTTATTATGCTGGGATTGATGAGCAATATGCGCGGCAAAGGCGCTGCGAACGGGCGGGACAATGAAACACGGCCAATCTAAAGCCTCCGACCCGGTGTCTGCCCCGGAACCCCAAATCCGATCAAAAGGATTTGCGGCCCAAGTTTCAGAGTGGAATGCCAGCCACCCGGTTTTGGCGGTTGTGCTCGTTTCACTCCTGGCGGTTGTCATCAACTGCTACCCGATCCTTTTCTGTGGCCGGAGCTATGTTTCTCCCACGTGTGTGAACGGCCTGCTCGTTTATGGCTGGTGGCCGCCGTTGCCGGGAATGAAGCCGGGGCCTGCACCGAATGTGCTTCAACATGGCAGTGATACCCAAGCCATGATGTGGTGGGGGGTTCCAGCCGGTTTTATTGAGTCTCGCAGTCTGCTGGAGCAGGGAGAACTTCCTTTGTGGAACCGGTACGGTCACGCGGGCGATACGCTCATCGGGCAGGCCATTTCCATGCTGGGCGATCCGTTGCATTTGATCGTCATCTTTGGGCACGGATCAGCGGGGGCATGGGACATCAAGTTTCTTGCGGCGAAATTCCTCTTTTGCGTCGGTTTCGGGCTGCTCATTCTCCGACTGTTGGAAAACCGGACGTTATCGTTGATTTATACCGGGCTTGCGGCGTATTGCGGGGCCTGGTTTTACATCAACAATCACACGGTCTTTTTTGTTTTCGCTTATGCCCCGTGGATTCTGCTTTCCGCGATCGAGTGGCTCAACCTGCGGTCAGGGCGGCAGGTCCGCTGGGGACTGGTTTGGTTGTTGGTCAACTTTGGCTGTTTTAACGCCGGCCATGTGGAAGTGGCGGTGGTGTTGATCGTCGGGTTAAATTTGGCCGCCGTTGCCTGCGCATTGACCGGCTGTCGCAACGCCGTCAGTCCGGCCAGGGTGTTGGGCCGCATGGGAGTTGGCACGGTTCTCTTGTTGGGCCTGACCGCGCCCGTGTGGATGTCATTTTTGATATCGCTGGGCGGTTCCTTTACCGTGCATGCGGGAATTAATGTGGTTCAACTTCCGCCAACGATTCTGTCCGGCGCATTTGATGACCTTTTTTATCTCCTCCTTCGGCCGGACGAATCGGCAACCGCAATCGCACCAGGAACCAGCCTGCTGGTATTGGTGGGTTGCAGCTTTTCCGTGTGGCGATGGCGCCAGCTGAAAGGAGAGCCTTTCTTTTGGGTCAACACCGGGGCCATCGGGTTGTGGGGAGGCTGCGTTTTTGGATGGGTTCCATCTTCCCTCCTCGCCACGATCCCGTTATTGAATCGCGTTGGTCACACCTATACCGACTTTTCTTATCTGCTGGTCATCCACCTGACGATCCAGAGCGCCTATGGGTTCAAGTGCCTGGCGAAGGTGGAGAAGCTTCGGCGGATGGCCGGTGATTTTCTTTGGATGGGTCTGATTTTCGGAGGGATAATGCTGGCGTATAGCTTCGGGACCACGCACCGGCCAATCCCGTGGGATTATCTTTTATATGCCGGGGCGGGAGCCATCGGCGCGCCTTGGCTTTTCGTTTTCTTGAAAAGCCGCCAGCAGCAAACCCTCACCCTCGGGTGGGTGGGCATCATCATTTTGGGATTTATTCCTAATTTCCGTTTTGGGCTATATCACCGGGGGAATGATGTGCTGCTCATGCTACCCGGTCCCCGGGTGACTTTAAACGTTCCGAGCCGGGCGGTTGACAAGATCAAGACGGACCGGTCAGGACCGTTTCGGGTCGTCGGTTTGCAATGGAACTTCATGGGTGATTATTCAGCGGTTTACGAGCTTGAAGATATCCGCTCCTGTGCACCGTTGAGCAACGGGGAATTTATGGATCTCACCCGGTCTTTTCCGGGCGTGGAACTCAGTGAATATTGGAAGGTTCGGGTGGTTGATCCGGTTCAGGCACAGCCCCTCTTGAACCTGTTTAACGTCAAGTATCTGCTGGCTCCGCCGGATGTCAGTGTTCGCGGGCAACCCGGTTTTCGCCTCGCCGACCAAAGTGATTTTACCGTTTTGGAAAATTCGGAGGTGTGGCCCCGGGCCTTTTTTGCCAATCAAGTGGTGTCCATTGCCTCCAACGAAAAGTTCATCAACCACCTTTTGAAAAACGGCCAGCAGCCGTTTATTGCCCTGACCCGGGAAGAAATCGAAAAACAACCCGGCTTGCAACAGTTGGAAACCACAAATCAAGCAATCATATCGCCGGCAACAAACTATCGGCTGCTGCCCAATTCAACCGAGTTTGACATCCATGCGCCATCCGCAGGAATGGTCTGTCTCACGGAAGGACAGGCGAAAGATTTTACCGTCAAAGCCAACAACGAACCTAAAGCTGTTCTGACGGTCAACCGCGCGTTCAAGGGCGTCTATCTTGACCGGCCGGGTGATTATCACATTCAGTTCCTCTACCGTCCCCGACATTGGCGGCTGGCCTGCGCTTTGTTTTGGATTTCGGCCGGCGTTGTGATTGCATTGGTGGCGACGGCCGGAATCCGCGCCCGGGGCCAACGAAGAAGTGGGGCCGCCACCTGACGGTAAACAACAATTGCATGAGCCATCAATCCAGCGAAAGACTGCCCGTCAAAGCCTGTCATGTTTGCGAGGGAGGGAGGGTTTACTATCTCTTTTCGACTTCCGATTACCGGGTGGTGCGATGTGACGACTGCGGATTGGTGTTTCTTAATCCACAACCCAGTGATGACGAATTGGCCCGGATTTACGGCGCAAACTATTTTTTGGGCAGCGAGAGCGAAGCGGGACGCCGGGCGGTCAGCGAAATCAAGCAGGTCACGGCCAGGCTTTATCTTTCGGAAATCCGCCGCTATCACGGTTCTGTCAACGGCCGGTTGCTTGAAATCGGGTGTGGCGACGGTGATTTTTTGGCCGTGGCAGAAGCTGACGGGTGGCATGTCACTGGAATCGAGTACTCGTCCGCTGCCTGCGAAAAAGCGCGGCAACGCCTGAAAAATGGCGAAGTGTTTAGCGGGGAATTGCAGTCGGCGGGAATGGCGGCGGAACAGTTTGACCTCTGCGTGGTTTCTGATGTGCTTGAGCATGTCCGTTCGCCGCTCGACCTGCTCCGGGAAATTCATCGCGTGCTGAAACCCGGAGGCGCGCTCTTCATTGCCACTCCTTCAATTGATTCGTGGTCTGCCCGGTTCCTGCGGCAGAAATGGATGGAATTCAAAGCCGAACACCTGACGTATTTTGACCATCAAACCCTCCAAACTGTGCTCTTCAAATCCGGTTTCCGCGATGTCGTTGTTCAACCCGGCTGGAAGATCCTCAATTTCGACTATGTAAAAAAACATTTCGAACGCTTTCCCGTCCCCGTGATAACCACCGCCTTGAAAGTCATTGCCCGCGTTCTGCCCAAAGGAATGCAACTCCGGCACCGGCGGATCGTCGCCAGTGGGATGATGGTTTTCTCACGAAAAGCCGAGCTGCGACCGCAGTCGACACTTTCCGTGATCGTTCCGGCCTATAACGAAGCGAAGACGTTCGGCGTGCTGATGGAAGCCCTCCTGCGCAAGCAGATGCCGGGCCTCCCGATGGAAATCATCGTGGTGGAGAGCAACTCGACTGATGGCACCCGTGAACTGGCACTAAAGTACCAAGACCATCCGGGGGTGAAACTGGTTCTGGAAGAACAACCACGCGGGAAAGGCCATGCCGTGCGCACTGGTCTGAAAGTCGCCACCGGAGACTACCTATTGATTCAAGACGCCGACCTGGAGTACGACCTGGAGGATTACGATGGGTTGCTGGAACCGCTGGTCGCCGGGCGCGCGGCGTTTGTGCTCGGCTCCCGGCACGGTGGACGCAATGTCTGGAAAATGCGGCATTTTACCGGACAACATGGCTTGAGTTTGTTCGTTAATCTTGGCCATTGGTTCTTTACCACGCTCATCAATGTCCTGTTTTTTCAGCGGCTGCGCGACCCGTTTACCATGTTCAAGGTTTTTCGCCGGGACTGCCTGTATGCGCTGGAGTTTAAATGTAATCGCTTCGACTTTGATTATGAGCTGCTCGTCAAACTCATCCGCAAGGGTTATTGCCCGGCCGAATTGCCGGTGAACTATCGTTCGCGCTCATTCCAGGAAGGGAAAAAGGTGCGGATGTTCCGGGATCCGCTGACCTGGCTGCGGGCGCTGGCGTGGTTGCGATTTGTGAAGATTGACCCGATGGGCGTTGTGGAGCGGGCGCACGCCGCCCTTCAAGCCGGAAAGGGATCGAGTTCTGCCAGGGCCGGCCACTCAAAGCCATAAACGCCCCGGCCGCTCTATTGAACAGCTACATAATTTTCAGCTTCGGCAGGTCCTGCGAATCCACCAAACCCACCGGCTCGCGCTTCGCGTTCACGACGATGAGATCGTCAATGTTCCGCTCGTTGAATATTTTCAGCGCCTCTGCGGCCAGGGCGTTCTCGCAAATGCAAATCGGCCTGGGGGTCATCACCTTTTTCAGCGGCTCATTCAGCAGATTTTCGTCCGTGGCCATGTGACGGCGGAAGTCGCCGTCGGTGAACACGCCTACAAGCTTGCCGCGCGCGTTGACGATGCTCAGGCTGCCGGACTTGGCGCGCGTCATCACGAGCAGCGCCTCCTTCACGGCCAGGTCTTCGCGCGCGATGGCGTTGCGCTCGCCGGTGCGCATGATGTCGCTGACGCGCAGCAGCAGGGCGCGGCCAATCGCGCCGGACGGATGATATTTGGCGAAATCGCTTTGCTTGAACCCGCGCGCCTGCAGCACGGCCATCGCCAGCGCGTCGCCCATGACGAGCATCGCCGTCGTGCTGGCCGTGGGCGCCAGATTAAACGGGCAGGCTTCCCGGGGCACGCGGACGTTCAACACAATGTCGCTGTGCCGCGCGAGCGATGACTTGACGCCGCCGGTGACAGCAATGATTTTGACCGAGAACCGCTTCAACGCGGGCAGCAGGTTCAATAATTCCTCCGACTCGCCGGAATAACTCAATGCCAGGATCACGTCGCCGTCGTTGACGATGCCGACGTCACCGTGCAAGGCATCCACGCTGTTGAGCACGACGCTGGTGGAACCGGTGCTGGTGAGCGTGGCGGAAATTTTTTGGCCGACATTGCCGGATTTGCCGATGCCGACAATGATGATCTTGCCTCGTCGCTTCACCGCCTCGACAATCATTTCGACCGCATGTGTGAACGAGTTGTCGAGCTGCGACCGCACGGCCTTGAGCGCGGCAAGTTCGATGTCGAAAACTTTACGAGCATGGACGAGAGGCGTCATAAGGCGTAGGTTGCCAGCAACCGGCTGGCATATCAACGGAGAATCATTCCCGCCCCTGCGGGAACGCTTAAAGCGAACGGAACAATCATGAAACAGGACACGCAACCAAAATCCAAAGGGTTCGCCAACGCGCAGGTGGCCAAGGCCGCCGAATTGATCAACTACCAGGACGGCGCCATCGTGAGCCGTGAACTGGTCAAGAAACCCACTGGCACGGTGACGGTATTTGCTTTTGATGAAGGCCAAGGCTTGAGCGAACACACCGCACCGTTCGACGCGCTGGTGCAGGTGGTCGAAGGCGAGGTGGAGATCATGATTTCCGGCAAGCCGCATCACGTGACCGGTGGGGAAATGATTCTCATGCCCGCCAACCAACCGCACGCGCTCAAGGCGTTCACCCGGTTCAAAATGATTTTGACGATGATCCGGTCCTGATCACGAAATCGGATGGTTGCGATGCCCTTTGACGTCCTGGATCAGCGACCTTCGTGAGCAAGTTTTTCTGGCTGCCCGACTGCCCGGCGGGGCAGTGGTTCGCTGCATCGCCATTGTCAGGCCGATCAATAGAAATCTAACTTTGAGTTGGCGTCATTCACGGCTAACGTCCACGTCGTCGTCGTGGTGACGAAACACAAGTTTCCCGGTCGGTAGCAAGACCGTTGCTTGGTCATTCTCAAACTTCAGTCGTCCATACTCGACTTTTGGGTCCGTCGAAACGACGTACATATTGGTTGACCATGGGACGAGTGTCCCTGCATTGATAGGAATTTCGGAGCCGCACAAATAATTGAAAGCCTCAGAATGTTGGTCGATGTAATCGGCCCGCGTCGACGTTATATAAATTCTATCCCAGTCTTGAAACAGCCATTCGTACGAACCTAGAGGCCGCTCACGAACGGTTACAATCAACACATCCGGGTTCACGGAAACCACTACACCCCACACGTCATAAATCGCTTGGTCAAACCTACCGTTTCCATTTTGCCGGGGAACATTTCTCGTCAAATGCAGTTGATCCGTTAACCCTTTAGGAACTGCATTGACGAGCGGTTTGACCCGCTCCTCGATCGGAACGGGACCGTTTCCTTCATCCCACAGCACTTGTTTCAGTGTGACCTCGAACGTAGCTCTCGTCTTAACCAGACGGGTAATCGGAGCGTTGGGGCTTGAGAGTGGAAGTGGCCCTGGCTCTTTGCGTGGCCCAGTCCAGCCCGAATCGCATCCCGCAAGAGCAACAGCCACAAAAATCGTGAGTCGCCTGGCGATCTGGCATTTTAGTTTTCTTGACACGTTCGCCTCGCAGTTCGTTTCTATCCGCCCAACAATTTCGTTAGCAGGAACGAATTCCTTGTCATCGGATAATAGCCACCTGACCGGAAAAATCCATTTGTCCCTTTCCTTGAGCTTGGGAATAAGTTTTTCGCGGTTGGGAGTCAACCCCAAAGGCCGTCCGCTCGCGACCTCGGGCGCATTCGCAAGGTGTGTTGCCCAAAAGGCCCGGAGCTCGGGTGTCCCACCCGCAGCAGCCAGGATTGCCCAATGAGCGCAGAAAATTCCTAGGATTTTGGGATTTTCGAATTGCTGCGGCTGAGACAGCCGCGCTCCACCATCTCCAAAATGATTTGGGCAACACGCCCTCAAACGGCGGGCCATGGCGTTTTCACTGGCAGCGCAACCGGGAATTTTTTACAGTGGTTTCACCACCGTCCAGAACCGGTGAAAGCGCCGGAGGAATCGCGTTTGGCGTGCGCGGCGGCCAGTGACCGGATGGATTTGACACAAATTGAACCAGTGAAAAAAATTATGAGTCTTATGTCCAAAATCAAACATCACACCGTGCCGTTGTTTGCCGCCTCGGTTCTGGCGGCAGGTGCCGGGAACGCCGGCGCGCAGGAGCGTCCGCTTTACCTCGACGGCGCCAAACCAGTCGAGGCCCGGGTCGAAGATTTGCTTTCCCGCCTCACGCTGGAGGAAAAAGTTTCGCTAGTCCACGCCAACGCCCATTTTTCAACAGCGGGCGTTCCGCGACTGGGCATTCCCGAATTAATAATGGACGACGGCCCGTTGGGTGTGCGCGAAGAGGTCGGCGAACATGGTGTCGTTCTCAACCACAAGGATGACTTTGCCACGGCCATGCCCGGGGCGCTCGGGCTGGCGGCGACGTGGAATACCAATCTGGCCTTTGACTTCGGCTTGGTGATCGGCCAGGAGGCAAAACAGCGCGGCAAGCACATCATGCTGGGACCGGCGGTGAACATTCAGCGCACGCCGCTATGCGGTCGCAATTTTGAGTACCTGGGCGAAGACCCGTTTCTGACCTCGCGCCTGGCGGTCAATTACATCGAAGGCGAGCAGGCCCAGGGGGTTTCATCCTGTGTCAAACATTTCGCCGCGAACAGCCAGGAACATCAACGCGGCTCGATCAATGAAATCATAGACGAACGCACGTTGCGCGAGATTTACCTGCCGGCATTCCGCGCGGCGGTGCAGGAGGCGGGCGTGATGACGGTCATGGGCGCTTACAATCAGATCAACGGCCAGCATTGCTGCGAGAACGAACGTTTGCTGAATGAAATTCTTAAACACGAATGGGGGTTCAAAGGCGCCGTCATTTCCGACTGGGGCGGCGTGCATCACACCGATCTGGCCGCACTCAATGGCATGGACATCGAAATGGGATCCCCGCAGGACTACGACGAGTATTATCTGGCCAGTCCGTTTTTGGCGGGGCTGAAGTCCGGCAAATTCCCCGTGTCCGTTTTGGACGACAAAGTGCGCCGGCACCTCTACGTGATGTATAAATTGAATCTGATTCACGATCCCTCCGCGCCGCCGGTCACGAATGCCGCGCCGCCAATCGAGTTGAGCACACCGGCGCACCAGGAAATTGCCCGCAAGATTGCCGAAGAATCCTTTGTGCTGCTGAAGAATCAAAACCTGCTTCCGCTCGACCCGGCGCAGACCAAAATCATCGCGATCATCGGCGCCAATGCCGCCGCCAAATTCGCCCATGGCGGCGGTTCTGCGAGAGTCAAAGCACCTTACGAAATTACTGTTTTACAGGGCATCGCCCATCGTCTCGGTGGCAAAGTGAAGCTCATTTATGCCCAGGGTTACAATCCGCCGGTCGGTTCGGGAGGGGTGGAATCCAAGCCGGAGGCCGAAGAAACAGCGCCTCCCCTGGACCGCTCCAAGCTGATCGCCGAAGCGGTGGCCGCCGCCAAATCGGCCGATGTGGTCATTTATGTCGGCGGCTTGAACCACCATGACGGTTACGACACCGAAGGAGCGGATCGAAAAGACATCAAACTGCCCGGCGGACAGGACGAGTTGATCCGGAAAGTGGTGCAAGCCAATCCCAAGACCGTTGTCGTTCTGAATGGCGGCGGGGCTGTGGAAATGGATGCCTGGCTCGCCAATGTGCCGGCCTTGCTCTACGCGTGGTATCCCGGCCTGGAAGGAGGCAATGCGCTGGCGCGCGTGCTGTTCGGCGACGTGAATCCATCGGGCAAACTGCCCTGCACCTTCCCGAAACGGCTGGCGGATTCGCCGGCGCACGCGCTGGATGCCTACCCGGGCACCAACGGCAAGGTGGTTTACAAGGAAGGACTCCTCGTTGGTTATCGCTGGTTCGACACGAAAAAAATCGAGCCGCTGTTCCCGTTTGGCCACGGTCTGTCCTACACGACGTTCAAATATGCAAATCTCAAACTCGTTCCCGCTCCGGCGGCGCCGGGCCTGCCGGTGACGGTTGAATTCGAACTGGCCAACACCGGCAGCCGCGCCGGCGCGGAAGTGGCGCAGGTCTATGTGCAGGAAGCCAGCCCGAGCCTGCCGCGGCCGCTCAAGGAATTGAAGGGGTTCAAAAAAGTTTTCCTGCAACCCGGTGAAAAACAAAAAGTCTCCGTCGTCCTCGACCGGAACGCCTTTGCCCATTACGACCCGGACAAAAAAGCCTGGGTGGCCGACAAGGGCGCCTACAAAATCCTGGTTGGCAGCTCCTCGCGCGACCTCCTGCTCGACGGCAAATTCAAACTGGCGGAAACGCTGGTGGAGAAGTAAGCCGGAACATTTGGCCCAGAAGGCGCCGGGTTCGAGGATTCGGAGCCGGATTCCAGTGCCTTGCTGGAACAGTGAGCGGTGGGCGGCGGACAAAATTCTTCAAAATCAGTTTTTAGCCTTTTTTTATTGCCTTGGTATATGGCATACACATATACTTCCGGCCATGAATACCAAATCCACTCCGCAATCGCTCCTCAACGACATCGCCCAAATCCAGCGTCTGGATCGCGGCACCATCAGTGTGCTTCGCCAAGGGCCGCAAGGGCCCTACTATAATCACCAATGCTATGAAAATGGCCGCAACGTTTCCCGCTACGTGCCCCCGGAACAGGTGCCCGACCTCAAGGCCGCCATCGATGGCTACCGTCAGGTCCAGGAACTGATGGCGCAATACGTGCAACTCATGGTGGAAAAAACCCGCGCCGAGCGAGTGGCGGGCGCAAAAAAAAAGACCCCACGCCACAACTCCTCCTGGCCCAAGAGCAGGAAATCCAACAGTTGATGGCGCACTTTGGCGGGCAAACGCCCAACGGCTTGGCGGTGCAGCAGTTGGAAGTGCTGGTGCGCACCGCCATCTTCAAGCCCGCCAATGCGCTGGTGCAATGGCTGCTCCAACAAGCGGCCGACCGTGTCGATGCCGCCTATCAGCCCGCACCCGGCCAGCAGCGCAAAGGACGGGAGTGCCTGCGGGTGGACGGTTTGTTTGGCACCTTCCAACTGGAGCGCGACTACTACTACCATGAGGGCAAAAAACAGGGGCACTATCCAGCCGATGCGGCGCTGGGTCTGGAGGTTGGCTACACGCCCGCTTTGGCCCGGCTGATCTGTTTGGAGGGCGCCGATGAGACAGGCTACCAAAAAGCGGAGCGGCATCTGGCCGAAACCGGTGCCATCCAGGTGTCGGCCCGGCAAATCCAGCGCGTCGTGCAACGAGTGGGCCAGGACGCGCAAGTTTGGCAGCAGCGCCAGGCCCAACCCGGCCGGTGCGACGCGCCCATTATGTATGTCAGCGCCGATGGCACCGGTGTGCCCATGCGCCCCAAGGAGTTGGCCGGAAGGGCGGGCAAACAACCCGACGGCACGGCCAAGACCCGCCAGGTTTATCTGGGCTGTGTTTTTACGCAGCATCGGACGGATGAAAAAGGCCATCCCGTGCGGGACCATGAATCCACCACCTATGTTTCCAGCTTCCAATCCATTGACCAGTTTGGCCCCATTCTGCGCCAGGAAGCCTTGCGCCGAGGCTTGGCCACAGCAGGAAAAACCGTGCTCTTGATCGACGGCGCCACCGGTTTGGAGAACATGGGCAAAGACTGCTTCAAAGGCTGTGTGCAGGTCGTGGACTTTTATCATGCGCTGGAACACGCGGGCCGAGTACTCGACGCCCTGCTGGGCAAAAACCATCCGGACCACAAAACCCGGCAGCGACGTTGGGCCAGGCGATTGCTCAAAGACAAGGTCGAGTCGCTGATTAAAGAAACCCGCCAAGCTTGCCTCGGTCAACCGCAAGCGCAAGTCGTGGGGGAGGAATTGGGTTATTTTGAGCGCAATATCCAGCGCATGCAGTATGGCTCCTTTCGCGCCGCAGGTTACTTTATCGGTTCGGGCGTCGTGGAGGCTGGCTGCAAGACGGTCATCGGCGCGCGCTGCAAACAATCAGGCATGTTCTGGTCCCTGCCCGGTGCAGAAAACGTGCTGGCGTTGCGTTGCATCCACAGCAGTCGGCGCTGGGACCCGTTCTGGAAACACCGGCTCAATCAACACGCCAAACGCAATGACACTCTCTCCCTGTCCGCCTGATGAAGAATTTTGTCCGCCGCCCGCGGCGCAGTGATGGCAACTATTTATATTTGCCTAAACCCCGCCGCAGCTTACGATGTTTACCACGGAAGCGAAGTCCCGTAAAAAGGCGTGGCCGCGTGGTGCAACTTTACGCGGCGTTACGCCCTTTTACGTGGCCAGCCAATCTGCAGGGGCAATCACCACGTTGCATCCCGCGCCCCGGCCGGACGCGGATGGGTTGAAAAATGCAGGTTGGACTGACAAACAAACAACACTGAACACTATGTCAAACCCATCCATGGGAGTTTTGCTCGTCGGCGATCAGCCCCAGTGTCTGCAACTGCTGTGCCAGCAATCGTTTGAAGTGGTTTGTGCCGGCCGGCTGGCGGACGGGCTGGCCCAACTGAAGACCGCCCCCGTCGGCCTGGTGCTCGTGGCGTTGTCGCTGCCGGACTGCCAGGGCCAGGAGGCGTTCGTCAAAATCCACGAGGCGGCGCCGCATCTGCCGATCATTGTGCTGGCGACCCCGGCGCAGGAGACACTGGCGGCCAGCCTGATGTCGCTGGGGGCGCAGGATTATTTGCTCGTGCCGGAACTGACCGGCCCGATGCTGGCCCGGGTCATCCACAATGCCAGCGAACGCCACCTGATCCGGGATGAGCATAGCCGGGCCAGCCATCTGCTCGAGCTGCTCATGGACACCATTCCGGATTCGATTTATTTCAAGGACAAGGCCAGCCAGTTTGTGATGATCAACCGAGCCCAGGCGATGAAGTTCGGTCTGGCTGATCCCCATCTGGCCGTGGGCAAGTCGGATGTGGACTTTTTCAAAACGGCCCACGCCCAGCAGGCGCTGGCCGACGAACGGCAAATCATGCAGACCGGCCAGCCGCTGGTGGGCATCGAGGAAAAGGAAACCTGGCCGGATGGCCGGGTGACCTGGGTGTCCACGACGAAAATGCCGTTGCGCGACCGGGCGGGGCGGGTCTTCGGCACGTTCGGCATTTCCCGGGACATCACGGAACACCGGCAGACCGAGCAGGCGCTCGCTGAACGCTCCACCGAGCTGTTGAAGGAACGCCTCCTGTTGCGCACGCTGATTGACAATCTGCCGGATGCCGTTTACGCCAAGGACGCCGCCGGCCGGAAAACCATGGCCAATCCGGCCGACCTGAAAAACCTCCGCTGCAAAACCGAAGCCGAAGCCATCGGCAAAAGCGATTTTGATCTCTTCCCGCCGGAGGTTGCCAAAAAATTTTTTGACGATGACCAGAAGGTGATTCAGGGCGAGCCGGTCATCAACCGGGAGGAGCATTTCTTCGACGAAGCGGGCCAGAAACGCTGGCTGTTGACCAGCAAGCTGCCGCTGCGCGATCAAGACGGAAAGATTGTCGGCCTGGTGGGGATTGGCCGTGAGATCACCAAGCGGAAACAGGCGGAAGAGACGCTGGACCAGGAACGCCGCCTCCTGCGCACCTTGATTGACAACCTGCCGGACGCCATCTACGCCAAGGATACCGCCGACCGGAAGACGCTGTCCAATCTCGCCGACCAGAAAAATCTCGGCTGCAAAACCGAAGCCGAAACCATCGGCAAAACCGATTTCGACCTCTTTCCCCGTGAAATGGCCGAACGGCTTCACGCCGACGACGAGAAGGTGATCAATGGCCATTCGGTCATCAACCGCGAGGAATATTTCCTGGACAACAAAGGCCGGGAACACTGGCTGTTGACCAGCAAGCTGCCGCTGCATGATCAGGACGGAAAGGTCATCGGTCTGGTGGGCATCAACCGGGACATCACGGAGAGCAAGCTGGCGGAGAACAAGCTGGCTTACGAACGGGAGCTGTTCCGGACGCTGCTGGACACCATCCCGGATTCGATTTATTTCAAGGATCGCGAGTCCCGCTTCGTGCGGGTGAGCCAGTCAAAGGTGGAGAAGTCGCTGGCAACCGTCCGGAACCGTTATCGCGCCGAACACCCGGCCGCCAGTCCGAAAGAACTGCCGCCTTATCTGGCCGGCGCGGAGGCGTTCGCCGAATACATGCCAGGCAAGACGGACTTTGACTTTTACGAGGAAAAACGCGCCCGGCCGGCGTTTGAGGATGAACTGGAAATCATCCGCACCGGCCAGCCCAGCATTGGCAAAGTGGAACACGCCGTCCAGCCCGACGGCCAGGTCAGCTGGGTCATCACCACAAAGATGCCCTGGCGCGACAAGGACGGGAACATCATCGGCACCTTCGGCGTTTCCCGGGACGTGACCGCCCTCAAGCAGGCCGAGGAGCGGCTCGCCGAGTACACGCGGAAACTGGAGCAGAAGAACAAACAAACCGCGGAGGAATTGAAGATGGCGCGCGAGTTGCAACTGGCCATGCTGCCGCATGAATTCCCCTGCGTGCCACGCCACAAGCCGCGCGGGGAAAGCGATCTGGAGTTTTTCAGCTTCTTCTTCCCGTCCGGCGCGGTCAGCGGGGATTTCTTCGACGTGGTGCCGCTTTCGGACACGGCCGTGGGCCTGTTCATTTGCGACGTGATGGGCCATGACGTGCGGGCGGCGCTGGTAACGGCCATGATGCGCGCCCTGGTGGTGGACCTGAGCACTGCGACGACCGAACCCGGCGAGCTGCTCGCCCAGATCAACCATGAAGTGGCGGGCGTCTTCAAGCAAACCGGCTCCACCATGTATGCCACCGCCTTTTACCTGATCGCCGACGTGGCCCGCGCGGAGTTGCGCTATGCCAGCGCGGCGCATCCCGAACCGATCCTCCTGCACCGGCAACGGGGCACGGCCGAATGGCTGGGGAACGGCCCGGACAAAAAAAAGGGCCCGGCCCTGGGGCTTTTTGCCGAAGGCCAGTTTCCCACCCGCCGGTGTCCGATGGAGGTGGGCGACCTGATCGCGCTGTTCACCGACGGGTTGATCGAAGCCGAAGGGCCAAACAACGAGTCGTTCAGCCCCGAGCGCCTGCTGGCGGCGGTCAACCAGCGCGCCAAACTGCCGACGAACGAGCTGTTCACGGGACTGCTGGACGAAATCAAAAAGTTCTCCGCCAGTTCTGAATTCGAGGACGACGTTTGCATTGTGGGCATGGAGGTCAAACAACTGGAAACGCAGCAACCCAACTGGATGGTCTGATCCAACCCGCCGGCGGGCCGGCAACAAGCCTTGGTGACGGCGGTGGCAGACGTGAAAATTTATTCCACCGCCGGAACCATCTGATCCCGGCCTGGCCGCCATTCCCGTTCAGCCGGGATGACTCGTGTATTTCGTGGTTCCCTTGCCGAAGGACGAGAACGAAGCTACGGCGTGGTTTCGAGAGAGGCCGCCAGGGCGTAAACCAGGGCGGCATTCCAGTTGATGGCGATTTCGTTTCTCCGGGCGTCATCCTGAACATCCTGCCAGTCGGTTGCCTTGGGATTGGGGCCGCCAACCAGATATCCCGGCCAGGCGTCATGCCCGTCCGCGGAGCGCCGGTCGTGCGGATGCTCCGGCGGATTGAACCCGAGGCCGGTGACAAACGAGCGGCCAAAGTAATTGCGCCCAAAGAGGAAGTTCAACGCGTCCTGACACGCGGCGCGGTACTTCGGTTTGCCCGGGAGCCGGTCCGGTGCCGGTCCCATAAGCTGGGCCAGGTGCGGAACCGTCCCGGGCGTATTGCGCGTGTTGCGCGTCAGGCGGTCGGCCGCCATCAGAATCATGGTCTGTCGCGCCACAAAGCCGTTGTAGCCCCAGCCATAGCGCGAGCCAACCGGACTGGCGTAGCCGTGTTGACGGCCGGTTTGCACCGTTTCATCCGCCACGGCCAGCACGTTGCTGCGCACCAGCTTCACCAGGGCCGGGTCGCGGCCCGGTCGGTGGGAAAATAAATACCTCATCAGGCCAAGATCTTTCATTTCGTCCCAGTCGAACTGGAAGTTGACCTGGCCATGGATCGCCCGGATGCGGGTTTCGAGGTCGTGCAAAACGTCGGGTGAGCCGGTGGTTTCCCAAAGCTCCGCCTCCGCCCACAGGCGGTTGTTGGGAATTTTGTCCAGGCGATGGCTGGACTCGCCCGTCGCCCGGATTTCATACGAGCCGGTGTGAATGCCGGCCGGGTCCGCCCGGTGAAATTCCGGGTGGGCCTTCAAAAACTGGTAGCTTTTTTGGGCGGCTGCCAGGCAACGGCCGGCAAAAGCCCGGTCATAAGGCCGGAATATCCGGGCCGCCTGCGCCGTCATGCCCACAAAGTGCGCCGTGGCTTCGCTGCCCCAAGGAGTGAAGTATCGGTTGGTCGTCTCGGCTTCCGGCATGATGAAGGGACCGAACCGTTCCGTGGAAACCTTGTGATACACCGAGCCGTCATCCGCCTGCATGGTCAGCACCCAATCCATCTCCCATTTCACCTCCGCCAGAAAATCCGGCAGCGGGCCGCCGGACTCCGGGATTTGCAGCCGGACCCTGCGGATTTCCGGTTCAAAATCTTCCCAGGCCCGGAGCAGGGTGCCGACGGTGAGGCCGGCGTTGACGGTGTACTTGTTGTAATCGCCCGCGTCATGCCAGCCTTTGGTGCCGTCCTTGTGCGTGTGCCCGCCGCCGACATAATCCAGCCACGCGTCGTTCGTGTGGCAGGCTTCATGCGCGAAGGTTTGGCCGTGATACGTCGCGTTGACCGCAGTGCCGCAACGCCATAAATAAAATCCGAGCATGACGGTCTGGAAGGGTTCACGGTAAACGTCGGGAGCGATATGGAACGGCGCGGACCGGCCCACCCCCGGAACGTCGAGCTGATAGTCGCCGGCCTTTTTGAACCTCGAAAAATCCGCGGTGTAAAGTTGTTCCTGGGTGTCCGGATTGAGGACCGGGCCGGTGGCCCTGCCTTTGAAGACCGTCGCCCCATCGGTGACGCGGAGGACGGTGAAATTCGTGCAAGTTGCGACGATGGAAGCCTGCTTTTCCGCGCCGGGCAGGTACCCGATGGTGTTGAGGCGGATTGGCAGGGAGTCCCCGGCCGCCCCAACCGGGTTTGTGAGCAGAACTGCCAGAAGGACAAGGGCCCAATAATTTTTTGGACACCGTTGTCGTTCGGGTTTTGAACCGGGGCGGAAACTTCGCGTCATCATCCATCAAGACAAGCGGTTTTTACCTTCATCGGCAAGCGCCATGGTGGGTGGCGGTGTCATTAATTTGGATGACGCGCGACGTCGGGTTACGCCTTGACGCCTTCTCTCGCTGCCAAATATGCTTCGCGCCATGAATTCAGCCAATGGCAGGTCCTCTCTGATTCCATGCAACTGCACGCGTTAGATATCGCCATCATTATCAGCTATTTCCTCGTCGTCATCCTGATTGGCCTCTGGGTTTCCCGGCGCGGCGCGAAGGATCTCGATTCCTATTTCCTCGGCGGCAAACAATTGCCGTGGTACATGCTGGGCGTTTCCGATGCTTCCGGCATGTTCGACATCAGCGGCACGATGTGGCTCGTTTATGTGCTCTTTCTCTACGGCCTGAAGAGCATCTGGCTGCCGTGGGTGTGGCCGACGTTCAATCAGATATTCCTGATGATGTTCCTGAGCGCGTGGCTCCGCCGCTCGAACGTCCTGACCGGCGCGCAATGGATGCAGACGCGCTTCGGCAACGGGCGCGGCGCCAACCTCGCCCAACTGAGCGTCGTCGTGTTTGCGCTCGTCAATGTCATCGGCCTGCTCGCCTATGCCTTCAAGGGCATCGGCAAATTTGCCTCCGGACTGTTGCCGTGGCATTTCGATGGAGTCCGTCACTTTGTTTCCTTGGTCCTGCCGGCGGCAACCCCGCTTTTCAACGACGACAACATTTACGCGATCATCCTCATGGGCTTCACCTCGCTCTACGCCATCAAGGGCGGCATGATCAGCGTGGTCATCACCGAGGTCATGCAGTTCACCATCCTCACGCTCACGGCCCTCACCATCGGCGTCATCGCCATCATCAAGGTCTCGCCCGAGATGATCGCCCACAATATTCCCGCCGGCTGGCTGAACCCGTTTTTCGGCTGGAAGCTGGACCTCAACTGGGACGGCATTCTCAACACGGCCAATGCCGCCATGCGCGAGGACCACAACGAATTTTTCTCGATCATGTTCGGCCTGATGTTTTTCAAGGGCGTGCTGGCCAGCCTCGCGGGACCCGCGCCCAACTACGACATGCAGCGCATCCTGGCCACCCGCAATCCGCGCGAAGCCAGCCTGATGAACGGCATGGTGACGGTCGTGCTCATGTTCCCCCGCTACATGATGATCGCCGGCATCACCGTTCTGGCCTTTGGCTTCTGCATGCCCGAGTTGCAGGCCATGGAAAAGCCGGACTTTGAGAAGGTTCTCCCCATCGTGCTGCAATATATTCCGACCGGTGTGCTTGGCTTCCTGCTCGCCGGTCTCGCTGCGGCCTTCATGTCCAATTTTGCCGCCACCCTCAACGCCGCCCCGGCCTATGTGGTGAACGATATCTACAAGCGCTACATCAACCCCAACGCCGGCGGCAAAAAAGAAGTCGCGCTCAGCCGCCTCGTCGCCCTGCTGTTCCTGGCCATCGGCATCCTCTTCGGCGTGCTGTCCACCAGCATCACCGAGGCGATGATGTGGCTGGTAGGCTCGCTCTACGGCGGCTTCGTGGTCGCCAATGTGCTGAAATGGTACTGGTGGCGTTTCAACGGCTACGGCTATTTCTGGGGCATGGTTGCGGGAATCGGTGGCGCGATGGTGGCCAAGCCCGTTGGGGTGGCGATCATCGGCCACGGCTTCAACCTGCTCTACACCTTCCCATTCCTCTTTGTCATCTCGGTCATCGGTTGCGTCGCCGGCACACTCCTGAGCGACCCCGAGGACGAGGAAGTGCTGAAGCAATTCTACAAGAACGTGAACCCCTGGGGCTGCTGGGGGCCAATCCGCGCGAAGGTCATGCTGGAGGATCCCCATTTCCGGCCCAATCACAGCGCGGTCCACGACCTCGCCAACGTCGCCGTCGGCATCGTGTGGCAGCTCTGCCTCGTTTCACTCCCCATCTACATCGTCGTGCGCCAGTGGAACTGGGCCGGCGGCATCGCCGTGGTGCTCGCCGCCACGTCGGTTTACATGAAGTTCAACTGGTTCGACAAACTGGAAAAGGCCGCGCCCGCGCCGGCCAAAGCGTAGTCGCCGGCGCGCGAAAACGATTCAACCAACCGAACCAAACTGCTATCATCCTGTTATGCAATACGGACATTTTGACGACCAACATCGCGAATACGTCATCACCCGGCCCGACACCCCGCTGCCGTGGATCAATTACCTCGGCTGCGAATCCTATTTCGGCCTCATCTCCAATACCGCCGGCGGCTACTCTTTTTACCGCGACGCGCGCCTCCGTCGCCTGACCCGGTACCGCTACAACAACGCGCCGTTCGATTTCGGCGGGCGCTACCTCTACATCCGCGACAATGAAAACGGCAAGTTCTGGTCGCCTTCGTGGCAGCCCACGCGTACCAAGCTCGACAAGTACGAATGCCGCCACGGCATGGGTTACACCACCATCAGTTCGAGCTGCAACAAGATCGAGGCGGAAACCACTTATTTTGTGCCGCTCGGCGAAACACTCGAAATCTGGAAATTCTCAGTGACGAATCGCCGCAACAAGCCCGCGAAGCTCTCCCTGTTTTCCAGCATCGAGTTCTGCCTTTGGGACGCCCAGGACGACGCGACCAATTTCCAGCGCAACTTCAGCACCGGCCAGGTCGAGATCGTGGATGGGGTCATCTACCACAAGACCGAGTATCGCGAGCGCCGCAACCACTTCGCGTATTTCGCCTGCTCGGAAAAACTCGCCGGTTACGACACGCAGCGCGACACGTTCCTCGGCGCCTACCGCGGTTGGGACAATCCGGCGGCGGTGGAAGCCGGCAAATCGTTCAACTCCATCGCCCACGGCTGGGCGCCGCACGGCTCGCATCACGTCAAGGTGAGTTTGAAACCCGGCGAGACGAAGGAAATCATCTTCGTCCTCGGCTACCACGAAAATCCGGCGGACAAAAAATTTGACCCGCCGGACTCCCAGACCATCAACAAACAAACCGTCAAACCCGTCATCGCGAAATATCTCGACGGCCCGAACATCGCCGCGGCCTTTCAGTCGTTGCGGGAAAACTGGGATGCCCTGCTCGGCGTTTATCAGGTGCAATCGCCCGACGTCCACGCCGACCGCATGGTCAACATCTGGAACGCCTACCAGTGCATGGCCACGTTCAACATGTCGCGCTCGGCGTCGTTCTACGAATCCGGCATCGGCCGCGGACTCGGCTTCCGCGATTCGAACCAGGACCTCCTCGGCTTTGTCCAGATGGTCCCCGCCCGCGCGCGCGAACGCATCCTCGACATCGCCGCCACGCAGTTCAAGAGCGGCGGCGCGTTCCACCAGTATCAGCCGCTCACCAAGCGCGGCAACAACGACATCGGCAGCGGCTTCAACGACGACCCGCACTGGCTCATCCTGGGCGTCGCGGCCTATCTCAAGGAGACCGGCGACTGGGGCATCCTCGCCGAGCCGGTGCAGTTCGAGAACGAGCCCGGCTCCGAGCTGCCGCTGTACGAACACCTGCGCCGCAGCTTCAATTATACGCTCGAACGCATCGGCC
This sequence comes from uncultured Verrucomicrobiae bacterium, assembly GCA_963804345.1. GTDB lineage: Bacteria > Verrucomicrobiota > Verrucomicrobiia > Limisphaerales > UBA11358 > UBA11358. The sequence continues at coordinate 885,608 of CAWDPX010000004.1, forward strand.
CCCACGGTCTGCCGCTCATCGGCCGCGCCGACTGGAACGATTGCCTGAACCTCAACTGTTTCTCCGACACGCCGGGCCAGTCCTTCCAGACCACAACCAACAAGGACGGCAAGGTCGCCGAGTCGGTTTTCATCGCCGGCCTGTTCGTGTTGGCCGGGAAGGAACTCGCTGCCATCGCGAAGAAATTCGGGCAGAGCAAAGAAGCCGAACGTTGCCTGGCCGAGACCGCCAAAATGGAAAAGGTCATTTACCAGCACGGTTGGGACGGCGAGTGGTTCATACGCGCCTATGATGACTTTAGCAAGCCCATCGGTTCGAAGGTGTGCAAAGAGGGAAAGATTTTCATCGAGTCACAAGGCATGTGCGTCATGGCCGGCATCGGCCTCAAGGACGGCAAGGCGAAGCTCGCCCTGGATTCGGTGAACAAGCACCTCGCCACCAAACACGGCATCGTGCTCCAGCAGCCGGCCTTCACGAAGTATTACATCGAGATGGGCGAAATCTCCTCGTACCCGCCGGGCTACAAGGAAAACGCCGGCATCTTCTGCCACAACAACCCGTGGATCATCATCTCCGAAACCATGGCCGGCAACGGCGACCGCGCGTTCGATTATTACACCCGCATCAATCCCTCGGCGCGAGAGAAGATCGGTGATGTGCATCGCTGCGAGCCGTACGTCTTCGCGCAGATGATTGCCGGCAAGGACGCGCCCACGCACGGCGAAGCCAAGAATTCCTGGCTCACCGGCACCGCCGCCTGGACTTACTACACCATTACGCAATGGATCCTCGGCATCCGGACCGATTACGACGGGCTGCGGGTTGACCCGGTGATTCCGGCGAAATGGAAGGGCTTCACCGCCACGCGCCGTTTCCGCGGCAACACCTACGTCATCGAGGTGCAGAACCCGAAGGGCAAACAGCGCGGTGTGAAAAAGCTGCTGGTGAACGGAAAGGAACTCGCGGGCAACGTCCTGCCCGTGCGCCCGCCGCAGTCACAGCCCATCCAGGTTGTTGCCGTGCTCGAAGGCTGACCACGACCAGGACTCCCTATGGAAACAAACTGGCTCAGTTCGGATTTCAAGCACGACCGGATTATTCTGGCCGGGGACATTGGCGGCACCAATACCACCCTGGCGTTGGTGGGCCAAAAAAAATCCAAATACACGCTTATCTTAAAATGCGCCTTCAAATCGCAGCAAATTGACGGGTTGACTGACCCGATCAAGGAAGTCATCGCCACCGCCCGTCGGAAGACTTCTTCCTTGAAAATTGACCTGTGCTGCATCAGCGCGGCCGGGCCGGTGGAGAACAACCATTGCCAGATGACCAACTGCAAATGGGCCATAGACGGCAAAGCCTTGAAGAAAACGACCAAGATGGACACCCTGGTCATCAACGATTTCCTGGCGGTCGGCTATGGCATTCCCACCCTGGAGGTAAACGATCCGAAGCAGATCACCCGGCTTCCGACCACCGACGGGAAATTCCCCGCGCCCACCGGAAGTACCAAGATCGTGGTCGGCGCCGGCACGGGATTGGGTGTCGGGTTCCTCACCGCTGACGCCGGAAAATACCGGGCGCATCCATCCGAAGGAGGCCATTCCGGTTTTGCCGCCTTTGACGAGGAGACCCTCAAGCTGAAGGAATACGTCACCAAAAAATTTGGCATGGCTCCCGGGACCGAACCGTTTGTCTCCGGCCAGGGCATTGCCAACATCTATAACTACCTGAAGGACGGAAAAAAAATGGTGATGGACGGCGTGTTAAAGGAAATTGACCGGACAACCGACGAGGACAAGCCCGCGCTCATTTCCAAAAATGCGAAGGACAACCCGGTCTGCCGGGACATCATGAAGCTCTTTGTCAAAATGTACGGAAGCTTTGCCGGCAGTCTGGCGGTTGTTTTCATGCCGTTCGGCGGGGTTTATCTTGCCGGGGGGATTGCGACCAAAAACGAATGGCTGTTTTTGGAAGACAATCTTTTCATGAAATACTTCGAGCAAAACTACAACCCCATCCTCAGGCCGTTGTTGAAGAAGATACCGGTTTATATCGTCAGGGATTATTCCATCTCCCTGTACGGCGCGGCCAACGCCGCCGTCACGCTCATGGGCAAATGATGGCCGGATGATCAACGCAGCAGGAAACTGCAACGGAACGCCGCATTCATGCGGCTGCGGGTCTGCGTGATTGAATGCCTGCCGGATAAATCCGGCGTTCCTTCCAGGACGATGCAACTTTGATTGTCGCAGTGTCCAGGTGTGTTCGTTCCGAAACGCCCTTTATTCCAGCGATTGTGCCGTGATGAACTTGGGGCAACCATGTCTAAAATTTCCAAATGATCATTGCCATCCGCGTCGTTTGTTTCACGCTGAAACATATCTGAATGATTTTGCCATGAGTGTACGTGCCAACAGGTTCATCGCCGCAGTGGCCATTGTATTCTTTGCCGCAGGGGTGATGCTCTCACATCTGATCGAGCCCGGCGTCCGTGTCAAAACGGTTACCCTTGCCGGGGATTCTCCTGCGCTCCAGTTCCTTCCTGCGGGACCGGAACCACATCCCGTCGCGCTGATCGCCCACGGATATGCCAGCTCAAAAGAGATGCTCTTTCGCTATGGTGAGGCGCTTGCGGCCGCCGGATTTGTGTGCTTCGCAGTGGACCTCCCCGGACACGGAGCGTCGCCACGATCATACTCCTTTGTCGAGGCCGCGCGCACGCTGGAGGAAGTCGCACGTGCGGTCGGGCCGGTGGATGTCTTTATCGGTCATTCAATGGGCGGCCGCGAAGGAGGCGAGGCCGTGCGCGATGGAGGCATGAGACCGAGACTCTTCATTGCCGTGGGCAGCCTCCCCGAACTGGGTGAACACGGCCCACCGCTGCTTCTCTTGGCGGGCCGGTTCGATGAATTCTTTCCGCCAGCTTTGCTCAAGGCGCGGACGGATGCGCGCGTCGTGCTCTCTCCCTGGTCGGATCATTTGTTCGAGGCTTACGATCCACTGCTCGTGAATGCGACCGTCGAAGCCGCGTGTGCAGCGGTTGGCAAGACGCCGCCGACTGCTCCAACCTGCTGGTGCTGGCGGCTCGCCGGCATGGTGCTCGGCATGCTGGGCGCGCTCGGCATGGCACTTTGTTTGCCCAAACTCCCGCCCCGATGGGCATGGGGGCGTGGATTGCTGGTCTCGGCCATTTTCATCGTCGCTTTCGTCCTCACCACCAGTATGTGGTATGATGTGATGCCGCACCCGCAGCGCTTCCCCTTGCAGATCGCCGCGATGGCCATCGCCTTGCTCGTGCTAATGATCGCCAGCAGACTGCGTATTCCACGGTGGAGCTTCTTCGTGCTTGCCGCCGCGGTCGCAATCGGCTGCGTGATCAAGGGTACAATTTTTCTCGTGGCGCTGGCGTTGCCCTTCGCTCTTGTTCTACTCGTGGGAACGGTCCTCGGTGGGATCGCCACCCACCGCGGGTCGCGGCTCGAGGGCGACATTGCCATGGCCGTTATCGTGGGTTGCGGCCTCTTCCTATGGCATCACCCGCCAAAAACTCACGACATACCACCGCGTGTCGTCATCAAGCTGGATGCAAAACTTTACGATGCCTGTGTCGGCCAATACGAATTTGCGCCGGACAACGTGTTTCGCACTGGAATGAAGCTGACGATCCGGCGACAAGGAGATCAGTTGGTTGGACAAGCCCGGGGAATGGGCGTTCTCCGGGGCGCTTTCAATATTTATCCCGAAACGGAAACGAATTTCCTCTGCACGATCAATGGCGCGCAATTGACCTTCATCAAAAATGACCAAGGAGAAGTGACGGCGATAATCCACCATATGGCGGGGCGGCCGGATAGCGAGGGAAAGAAACTTAAAAACGAATGATCGCGCCTTTGGCCAGATTGATTGACTGGCCGGCCGTTCGGGTCCTGACCTTGAGACGGAAACCTGAAAACCGAAATATGAGTGTCCTCATTTTTCCGTTGACGCAGGGGGAAAATGGCGGATACTGTTACAAACATGAGTTCACTCATTTTCTGATATGAAACGGAAAGCCAGCCGCGCCCCCGCGGAAAATGGGCGGGGAAAACGCGTCAAGAACAAGGAGAACACGAAGCAAGCCATCCTGCGCGCGGCGTTGGAATTGTTCGCCGAGCAGGGGTTTTACCGCACGACCACGAAAGCCATTTCCCGAAAAGCCCGAATCGCCGAAGGCACTTTGTTCAACTACTTCCAGACGAAGGAGGACCTGGCGCTCTACTTCTTCGAACAGGAGCTGGACGAAATCATCGGGTGGTATGAGCGCGACCGCCGCATCCAGCGGGCGGCGCTGCCCGAGAAACTCTTCGCCATCATCCATCGTTTCCTGGAGCGCCTGGCGCCTTATGAGGAGTTTATCGGCGCGGTCTATTTGCGCGCGCTGGCGCCAACCTCGAAACTCAGCCCCTGGAGCCTGCAAACCCAGGAGCGCAATATACGCTATTTGCGGTTCATCCGGGGAATCCTCGCGGAAGCCGAAGCCTCCGGCGAACTTCCGCCCGTGGGCGACTTTGGCGCTTACGCCTTCGGTCTGTTTCATTTGGCGATCGTCACCCATTGGCTGCGGGATCGCTCGCGCGGCAAGGAACAAACGCTGGCGCTGCTGGATCGCTGCCTGAAACTGGGCGCTCACGTGTTGCAAAAGGGAGGTTGGGACTGGTGAATAACGGCGAACAGAGCGGCGCGGTGGCGCGCGGTTTTCGGCTCGGAAAACTCGGATTCAGTTTGATGGGCAGCTACATGGGGTATCAGGTTCAAAACCTCCTGCTGGGAGAAGGCGAGCGGGCGCAACGGCAGTCCCGCTTCCAGAAGAAGGCCTCGCAGCGGGTGCGCCGGGAATTGGGAGTGCTCAAGGGGCCGGCGATGAAGCTGGGACAATTGTTGAGCATGCAGACCGAGATTTTGCCGGAGGAGGCGCTGCAGGAACTGGCGACTCTGCAAATGCAGGCGCCGGGAATGCACGCCACGTTGGCACGGGCGCAATTCAAGTCCTCGCTCGGCAAATTTCCGGAAGAGATGTTTCGCAAATTTGACCCGGAGCCATTTGCCGCGGCGTCCCTGGGCCAGGTGCATCGGGCCGTGACGTTGAAGGGGGAAAAGGTGGCCGTGAAAATCCAGTACCCGGCCATTCGGTCGGCCATCGAAACCGATTTCAAGCTGCTCAAGTCCGCGACGCTGCCCACGCAACTCACCGGCCATGTCCCGGCCGCGTTGATCGAGGAAATCCGGCGGGGGATTTTGGAAGAAACCGATTATCTGCGCGAGGCCGGCAACCTGGAGTTTTTTCGCAAAGGTTTAAGCGGGCTGGAGTACATGGTCATTCCGCAAGTGTACCGGGAATTGAGCACGGACCGCGTGCTGACGATGTCTTATGTCGAAGGTGAATCATTGGGCGATTTTCTGAAACGAAAACCTTCCGATGCAATGCGCAATTTGATCGGCACCCGAATACTGGAAATGTACCGCACACAACTTTATCGGCTCAACGCGCTGCACGCGGATCATCATCCGGGCAATTATTTGTTCCAATCCGATGGACATATCGGGCTGGTTGATTTTGGGTGCGTGAAACGCATGTCCTTCAATCTGGCGGAACTGGACAACTGCCAATGGCGGCGCTCGTGGCGCGAAAGCGAAGCGGCGGCGCGGCACTTTCTGGCGCTCGCCTATGGACCACGGGCGCCCTATTCGCGTGCCCGCAAAATGCTGCCGGTGGTGGAACGGATGTCGGACCTGTTTTATCCCCAAAGCGCTTCAGCGGACATCGTGATAGATTATCGCAACCCAAAGTCCTATGCCAAATTCAGGGAATTCAACCGGCAGCACCAGAAGCTGATGTTGCAATACAAACTGATCAACCCGGAATTCGCTTTTCTTGTCCGGGCCAATGTCGGCCTAGGCCACCTGCTGCATGAGTTGGGCGCCACGATAAACATTAGCGAGCTTCGGCGGCGTGTGCCGGCCGTCCCGGCAGACGGCCGGCGCGGTTGAATCAAGGGTCGTAGGCGGGGTTTCTGATAATTCAGAATTTCTTTTCAACGCAAAGACGCCGAGACACAAAACAGTCGGTTTTTCCTTTGCGCCTTGGCGTCTTTGCGTTAAATCCGTTTGCCTGCCCCATCGCCGCCTTGAAAGCGCCAATCGGCTCACCCAAGCGCAGGTGAAAGCGGCCGTTGCCGGGGCGCGTTTTCCGGGAAAGGAACGCGATGAACTCGAAGTGCGCCATCATTACCGCGCCTTGGAGGAAATGGAGAGGCTGGCCGCCGCCGGAAAGCCCCTGACGGAAGGGCAACTGCGACGCCTTCATGGTCTGGTGATGACGGGGCAATCCAAGCCGACACCGTATCGCGATGGACAGAATGTTATTCGCAACAGCCGCACCCGGGAAATTGTTTATATGCCGCCGGAAGCCAAAGCGGTTCCGGGTCTGATGTCGGATTTGGTGGCGTGGATCAACCAACAGCTTGATGAAGGGGATTTGCCCGTGCCGGTGATTGCGGCCCTGGCGCACTATCAATTCGCCACTATTCACCCCTACTACGATGGAAACGGCCGGATCGCAAGACTGCTGGCCAACCTGATATTGCACAAGGCAGGTTGCGGGTTAAAAGGCATCTATTCGCTTGATGAATACTATGCCCGCAATCTGGCGGAGTATTATGACGGGCTGACGATTGGGCCTTCGCACAATTACCACCTGGGGCGCGCGGAAGCGGACACGACCGGGTTTCTGGATTTCTTCTGTGTGGGAATGGCGGACGCGTTTAGTGCCGTGCGATCTCAGGCGGCAAAGGCGGCGAAGCGTGGCGCTCAGGACCAGAGCGGCCTTCTGCGCAACCTCGACCCGCGCGAAAGGCGGCTGCTGGAACTCTTCCGACGGAATGGAACCGCCACCGCCGAGGAAATCGCAAACCACCTCAAGCTCAGCCATCGAACCGTTGTCGGGTTGTGCCGGGCCTGGTTGAAAGCAGGATTTTTGGAGCTCCAGAATCGTTCGCGCAAGAACCGCGCCTATCGCCTGGGGCAGGCTTACCTGGCCTTGATTGAGTGACAAAGCGCGCATGAACTGCTACGAACCGCCACGACCGCCTGAACCGCCGACCGCCATGGGTCAGTCCTCACTTTTGACACTATTCCACTTCCCGCCACCACTGCCGCTAATTCGATTGCTCGATGGCGGTCAATGGCAAGTGATGATTAACGCCCGACTTAGGCCATGTCCGGCTTGTTTTCGCGGAAGGAAAAACACACAATGTGACGGTTATTGCGGCTTCGCAATCGGAAGCACAACTAGAAAGAAATTGCGATATGATGAAACCTTTATCTCCCGCCCTGCGGACAACGGCTTTGCTCGGCATCCTCGGTTTGAGCTTTGTGCTGGCTTCCTGCCAGACGGAATCTTCCGCGTCGAAAGTCGTACAGATCAAACGCATTCAAAACGGCGTCGAATTGAAAACCGACAGGTTGAACGTCAAGGTGCAGTTCTATGCGGACGACCGGGTCCGCGTCGTCAAGTGGGCGCCCGGCGGCACATCCCAAAAGGCGAGCCTGGTCGTGATTCAAACCAACCCGCCGGATTTGAACATCCAATTTCAGGAGAATGCCGGAACCGTCACCCTCGCTTCCGGGAAAATCAGGTTGCAGTTGTCCGAAAGCGACGGCGCCATCCAATATCTCACCGCCGACAACCGTCCTATCCTTGCGGAACAAGGCGGGGCAAACATTGAGCCGGTCAAGATCAAGAACGAAAAGAATGCGTTCAGCGTTCAGCAGAATTTCAAGCTGACGCCGGATGAAGGCATTTATGGCCTGGGGCAGCATCAATCCGGGTACATGAATTATCGCGGACGCACCGTCAAGCTGGTGCAGGCCAACACCGAGGCGGTCACGCCGTTTCTGATTTCCACCGCGGGCTGGGGGATTCTCTGGGACAATTATTCCAAAACCATTTTTGCCGACAACCCGGACCACATGTCGCTCTGGTCCGAGGTGGGTGACAACCTGGACTACTATTTCATCTGCGGCAAAAACATGGACGACGCCATTGCCGGATACCGGGATTTGACGGGACAGGCGCCGATGTATGGCAAATGGGCTTACGGCTACTGGCAGAGCAAGGAGCATTACGCGACCCGCGATGAGCTGCTGGGCGTCGCTCAGAAATACCGCGCGTTGCAAATCCCCATTGATGGCCTCGTCCAGGACTGGAATTACTGGGGCGGCAACACCAACTGGAGCAGCATGTTTTTTGACGAGAAGCTGTACCCCAACCCAAAGGAAATGATTGATATCCTTCACCAGGAGAATTTTCACCTCATCATTTCCATCTGGGAGGGACTCGGGCCGGCCTCGGCGATTTACAAGGACATGGAAAAGCACGGTTACCTGTACTCGCCGGTCGGTTGGGCCGGTTTCCGGTATTATGATGTCTATAATCCGGCGGCGAACGACTTGTTCTGGCAATACGCGAGCAAAGGCTTGTTTTCCAAGGGCATTGACGGCTGGTGGATGGACTCGACCGAGCCGGACATCGTCAACGCCCTGACCAAGGAAGGCGAGGAATACGAAATGAAGCGCGTCGAGAACAATCACCTCGGCTCCTTCGCCAGGTATCTTAATTCCTATTCATTGCTCGTGACCGAAGCGGTGTATAATCATCAGCGCGCGGAAACCGACCAGAAGCGCGTCTATATCCTCACCCGCTCAACCTTCGCCGGCCAGCAGCGCGCCGCCGCCACCACGTGGTCGGGCGACATCGGCGCGAACTGGGATGTTTACAAAAAACAAATCTCTGCCGGCCTGAACCATTGCATGTCCGGGATTCCGTATTGGACGTTTGATATCGGCGCTTTCAACATCAGCAGTTACGAAGGGGTGTTTTCCAACGGCGGCAAGGACCCCGCCTACCAGGAATTTTATACCCGCATGTTTCAACTGGGCGCGTTTTCCCCCATCTTCCGGTCGCACGGCTCGGAAACCCCGCGCGAAATCTGGGAGTTCGGCGAGTTCACCAATGTCCTCGTCAAATTCGACAACCTGCGCTACCGCCTGATGCCCTACATTTATTCGCTGGCCTGGCAGGTGACCGACGGCGGCTACACAATCATGCGCGGCCTGCCGATGGATTTTCCCGCCGATAAAAAGACCTATGGCATTGACGATCAGTTCATGTTTGGACCGGCCATCATGGTTTGTCCGGTAACGCAGTACATGATCCATCGGCCGCCGGAGAACAGCATCCTGATAACGCCGGAACACTTTAAGACCAAAGACGGCGAGCCGGGCCTGACGGCCAGATATTATGGCGATTCGGATTTCAAAAAGCTGGTTCACGAACAGGTCGAGACCAACATCAATCTGTTCTGGTACACCGGCTGGCCGAAATACATCACCGGCCCCAAATTTTCCATGCGCTGGGAAGGCAAGTTGATTCCGACGGAAACCGGAACGTATCGCTTCCATTTCAAAAGCTTTGGGCCCAAACGGGTTTTTTTGGACGGCAAGGAACTGACCAACAATTGCGTTTCAACGGAAGCCTATACCGTTCCCACGAAGTTGCAGGCCGGCAAGAAATACGACTTTGCCTGTGAGACCGCCAACTACACCCTCGGCGCCTTCCGGGCCCAGCTCTTCTGGAAGACCCCGGAAATATTTGCCCGCGAAAAAATCGTTTCGCCGCGGGAAAAAAACCGGCTGGTTTATCTGCCGGCCGGAACTCAATGGGTGGACTTTTGGGCCGGACAGACTCTTCCCGGCGGGCAAACAATTGTAGCGGATGCTCCCATTGACAAGATTCCGCTCCTGGTCAAGGCCGGCTCCATCATCCCCATGGGACCATTCATTCAATCCGCGGCTGAAAAGCCGGCTGACCCCATCGAATTGCGCATCTATCCCGGCGCGGACGGAAGTTTCACGCTGTATGAAGACGAGAACGACAATTACAATTATGAAAAAGGTGTCCACGCCACCATCGCCTTTCACTGGGACGACGCCAACCGCCGGCTCACCATTGACGACCGGAAAGGCTCTTTCCCCGGCATGCTGAAGGAACGCAGCTTCAACGTCGTCATCGTGGGAACCGACCATGGAACCGGCGTGGAAACCACGGGCAACCCGGACAAGGTCATCTCCTACCACGGCGACCGGCAAACCGTTCAATTATAACTGGAAAACAGCGCGGTGTGAAAAAAATGCTCGGGGCGGGAAGGAAAATCGGGGGCAACGTTCCGCCCGTGCTGTCGCCGCCGCCCGTGCCGATCCGGGCGGAAGCCGTGATCGGGGGTTGACGGAGATTTTGGACCAAACCCACCGCCGGAGAACTTTTCTCCGGCCTTTTGCTGTTCCGACTGCTCATTGGATTTGATTCCGGGACGCGGAAAGGACAAGTTGTCTCATGGAATCGCAACCATGAGCAACGACAGACTCAGCACGGACCGGAAGGCGCTCCAGATCAATCGCGACGCGGACAAGTATGGCACGTTCGCCGAAATCGGCGCGGGCCAGGAGGTCGCCCGCTGGTTTTTCCACGTCGGCGGCGCCGCGGGCACGGTGGCCAAAACCATCTCCGCCTACGACATGGCGGTGAGCGACGCGATTTACGGTCCGACCGAACGCTACGTCAGCCGCCAGCGTTTGCAGGCCATGCTGCAATACGAATTCGATTTGCTGCTACAGCGGCTCGACCCGGCGCGCGGCGACAAAACCAATTTTTTCGTTTTCGCCGACACCGTGGCAACGCGCAGCTTCACGCGCCAGGAGGAAGGCGGCGGCTGGCTGGGCATCCGGTTTCAAACCTGGCCACGCGAAGCGCCGTCCGAAATCATCATCCATGTCCGGATGCTCGACAAGGAGAACGCCCGCCAGCAGGAGGCGCTCGGCGAGATCGGCGTGAATTTGATTCACGGCGCGTTTTATCTTCACCGGCAGCCGGACCAGTTCATCCGTTCGTTGCTCGACAATCTCACCTGGGAACGCGTGGAGGTGGACATGATCCGTTTCGGCGGCCCGGCGTTTGCGGGCGTGGACAACCGGCTGATGGCGCTGCAACTGGTCGAGCAGGACCTCACGGAGGCGGCCATGTTCACCGCCGAGGGCGAAGCGGTGCAATGGGACGACGTGCTCCACAAAAAACCCGTGCTCGTCCAGCGCGGCAGTTTCCGGCCCGTGACCAATGCCACGCTCGACGTGCTGGAACGAGCATTGGAACAATTCATCCGCGAGCCGGACTTGAAGAACGAGCCGCCGGTGGTTCTGGTGGAAATGACGCTGCGCCACCTGACAACGGATGAAGTGATCAGCCACAAAGATTTTCTACAGCGCGCCGACATGTTGCGCACGCTGGGCCGGACGGTGCTCATCTCGAACTTCCGCCGGTTTCATCGCCTGGCATCGTATCTCGGACGTTACACGGACCGGCCCATCGGCCTGGCGATCGGCGCGCCCAGGCTCGCCGAGATTTTCGACGAGGCTCTTTACAATGAAAACGAGGGCGGTCTGCTCGGCGGTCTGGGTCAACTGTTCAAAAATCCCGCGCGGCTTTACGTCTATCCAAGCCTCAACTTTGCCACCGGCCAGACTGTCACGGT